>NZ_JOFV01000004.1 GCF_000718325.1 Oerskovia turbata | reverse complement strand
ACCCCCATCACCGGCACCGCCACGACCACCACCACCGCCCCACCCCTGACCATCCACGAAGCCCGCACCCGCCTCGTCACCGAACCCCTCGACTGAACGCGGCCGCCAATTCTCTGGGCACGCCAGACCTGGCGCCGCTATCGTTCCGGGATGCTCCCCAGCGACTGGATACCGCACCGCCGACCCGACGACCGTGAGCACGTCGGCTGGATCCGCCCCGAGGGAGACACCTGGGTCGCCGTGTCGCTCCTGGGGCATGACCTCACCGGCCCGGTCGACTGGCTCGACGCCGAGGAGGCGCTCGACAGCGCGGGACTGTCCTGGCTCGCCGACGTCTGGATGCTCGAGGCCGAGGGTGGCGAAGCACTGCGCGTCCGCCTCGTCGAGGTCACCCCGGAGCACGTCGTCGTCCAGACCGACGACTTCGGTGCGATCGACGCCCACGTCATCCGGTACGAGCTGCCGTGGCCGGCTCCTGCGCGACTGCGACCGCGACGCGCCGAGGACCCCGATGGACGGGTGGTCTTCGGCCCGGCCTGACGAGGCGTGTCGAGCGCCCCGACGCATGCTGCCGCGCACACGCCAGCCCGGCGCACGCGTCAGTCCATGGTCGTGACGCCCTCGTAGAGGCCGAGCTGGTTGCCGTCGAGGTCCTCGAACACCGCCCACCAGCTCGTCGGGCTGATCGGTGTCTTGGCCAGGAGCACCTTGCCGCCGAGCGAGCCGACCTGCGCGAGCGTGTCGTCGATCGAGTCGACCTCGACGTAGCTGCGAGGGCTCGTGAATCCCTCCTCGCGCGGCGCGAGACCGCCCCCGCTGATCTGGTTGGGCGCCTGCCACATGGGGTACCCCTCGAAGCCGGGGGCCTCGGCGATGTCCCAGCCGAACAGTCCGCTGTAGAAGGTGCGGGCCGCGTCGGTGTCGCCGACGGGGATGTCGATGTGCGTGATGTCGCCATGAGCCATGAGGTCCTCCTCGACCGTCGGGCAGGCTGGGGCAGACGAGTTGTGCCTGCCTGAGGACCACGTTACGCGCGTGGCGTCGTGATCCCCCGTGTCAGGTCACAGTCAGTCCGACGAGGGTGTCGCGGTGTGCGGGGGAAGCGTCGGTGCGCTCTCGCCTCGGACGAGGGCGCGAAAGCCGTCGAGGCTGATGATTCTGATGCCGAAGCCTCGTCGTTGGAGATCGGCAACCAGTTCTTCGCGCTTCCCGAAGTTGCCGTGACTCCACGCAGGGTTGTGTTCGCCTCGGACGAAGATGCTCGTCGTCTGGTTGACGTCGGCGGAGACGCGCTGGGCGCCGGCGGCCAGGGCCAGTCTGCTGAGCTCTGCGCGGCCTTCGGGGGATCGCCCGGTGAAGACGATCTCCTTACCCTTGAGGGTGTGGACTACGGGCATTGTCTTCCCGGGGCGTGTGAGGACTGGTCTGACTGAGGGCGCCGACGTGCTGCGGGTCAGCGCGCCGCGAGGGTGGGTGCCCCGCGGTCGCCGAACTGCTCGCGTACCTTGCGGATGGCCGCTGCCAGCTCAGGAATGACGCGAGGTTCTTCGTCGAGAGCCGCCTCGATCTGGTCCATCTCGGCCGGGGTGAGCCGCATGACCCGGTCGCTCATCAGGACGTCGCGTGCGCGCTCCAGCGCCGCTCCGAGCACGAAGGACGTCAGGTCTTGCTGCTGTGCGCCAGCCGCCTCGCGGAGGGTCGCGAGCGCCTCGGGGGAGATGCGCATGTTCAGACGCGCGGTGCGGTCGGTGGTGTTCGGGCTCTGGGCAGGGGACGTCATGGTAGTTCCTCACAGGCCGGTGGTGAGCCGGACGTTGCCCGGTGGTGAGTCGGGCTGGGTGGTCTCTCGTCCATCTACTGTACGTACGAGGTGCGTACGGGTCAATCTGGATCGGCGAACGTCGCCCGCAGGGTTCTGGTCGCCATGAAGAGCCGGAGGGGATGAGACTGGAAACGCTGGAACCCGTGCTTCAGGTAGAAGCACGCCGCATCCTCGTGCAGGGCATCCACGACGACGAGCTCGAACCCGATGTCGTGTGAGGCTCGCTCGAGACGTTGCAGTGTGTCGATCAGCAGGAGGCGTCCTACTCCTGAGCCTTGGTACCGGCGATCGACGGCGAGACGAGCCACGAGGACTGCGGGCAACGGGTAGCGGCGGACCCGGCCGAGTGCAGCGCTCGCCTCGTGCGGATCGAGACGATGCGTCACGGTCGTCGCGTAGCCGGCGACGCAGCTCTCCTTCTCGTCGAGCAGGAGAAAGGTACGTGTGGCGTCGCGCTTCTCGTTCTGGCTCGCGTAGTTCTTGAGCCAGTCGTCCAGTACGGGCTCGCCGCAGTCGAACTCGCTGTGCTGGACGATGAGTTTGTCGAACGGGCGTGAGATGAGCATGCTTCCCCTACTCGTCGAGCGCCTTGAGGAGCGCGTCCTTGGCGTCGGCGTAGAAGAGGAACGAGACCTTGGTGGCCACCTCGTCGCTCACGTCGAGGAGCTGGCGTCGTGCGGAGACCGGGAGCAGCAGGGTGGTGGCGCCCTTCTCCATGGCGTGCTCGGCGAGCTGGGCCGCGTTGAGGACGGTCTCCACGCCTCCGCCGAGGCTCAGGTTCCCCACCGCGATGAGCCCGCCGCGGACCGAGCGTTGCAGCATGGCTGACGCGAGGGCGAGGAGCAGCGGGAGCCCGAGTCCGGCCCCTGTCTTGGCGGCATCGAGCGCCCGGACCTGGGCCGTCAGGTCGTGCTCCCGCGGGTCGCGGTCGCCGACGAGGTCGCGGGCCTGGGTCACGAGGTTCTGCTCGGCGACCTTGAAGCTCTCGCGGAGCGGGGCAGGGGCGGCTTGATTGAGCAGTCGGCGCGTCCCTCCGCCGGGAGTGTCGGTCACCTCAAGGCGGTACAGACCAGGCCCGACGTCGCCCCCTCCTTCGGCGATCGCCCAGACCTGGCCGGGGGGTAGAGGATCGAGGCCGATCGTGTCGGGGCTCGCGAGCTCGGGCGTGGAGACGAACTGTTCGACCCCCTCCCCGATCCGGTAGCCGAACTGCGTGCTGCGGAACTCCGCCGCACCGATCCGGCGTTGTTGTTCCTTGACCCGGCGGCGGCACTCGAGGGCGATGCGCACTGCCCACTCGAGGTCCTCGTCGGGGATGGCGGCATCGACGTCGGGATGGAGGAGCTTGAGCAGCCCGTCGACGGTCTTGTTCACGGCGGACAGGTCGCGTCCTGACAGCGAGTCCGAGTAGTTGACCCTGCCCTGGACGGAGGCCAGGCGGGACTGGTCGCGCAGGCGTGACCAGCACTCGGAGAGGAAGTCGCTCACGAGGCCGAAGTGCTGGGTGAAGAAGGAGGGGTCGAGCTTGGGGACGTCCCAGCCGGGCAGGTAGGCGTGGAGGCGATCCATGAAAGCGGTGTCGTCGCGCATCTCCGGCGGCAGGGGCGAGAGCAGGTGCCCGATCCGTTGCTGGTGGGCGACGTCGACGTCGAAGTTCCCGACGAGGACGATCGACCCGTCGGCGCGGATGGACTCGCGGCCCCGGGAGAACTCCCCGGACTCCATGTACCCCTTCATGATGTTGACGCCGTCCTTCTGGTCGAAGGACACGCCGGAGACCTCGTCGAAGCAGACGACGTCGTACTGCGCCACGAGCCCGCGCTGGCCCGTGGCGTTGTTGACGAACATGCGCGCCACGGTCGCCTTGCCGCCGGAGATCAGGTGCGCGTACGGCGAGACCTGCTGGAAGAGGTGTGACTTGCCGGTCCCGCGGGGTCCGAGTTCGACCATGTTGAAGTTGCGTTGGACGAACGGGATCATGCGCAGCAGCAGGACGTCCTGCTGACGGTTGGTGAGCCTGGCGGGCTCGAACCCGACCGAACGCAGCAGGAGGTGCCTCCACTGCTCGGTGCTGAACCGGGATCGACCTTCGGCGAGGCGTGCGAGGGAGTCGCGGGTCGAGAGCTGGATGGGGCGCAGCGAGGCGATACCGAACGGCCGTCCCCCGGACTCCTCGGCGATGATCGCGTCGTAGTCGAGGTCGATCTCCGCGTAGAAGCCGCCGGTGAGGATGCGCTCGTTGTCGCGGACGATCTGGTCGCCGATGCGGACGTCGCGCAGGCCGAGGCTGGGGAGCTCGGCGAGGTACGCGTTCGACTTGGCGTCGAGCCGCGCCTTGACCAGGTCGATGAGCTTGACCGTCATGCGTTCACGGGCGCGGGACTTGAAGAGTTCCTCCTCGCCTGCGCGGACCGTGCGGTCGGCGAGGAGCCGGCGGACGACCTGCAGGCCTTCCTCGATCTCCTCGGGGTCGGTCGTGGCGCAGTAGCGCCCCAGGAGGAACTCACCGACGTACGTGGGGACCGGGTAGGAGCCCTTGAACTGCAGTGCGAGGTCCTTGCGGACGACGTAGCCGTCGAACGCGTCGGCGGCGAGCTCGTCGATCGTGTCGAGGATGATCGCGTCGGTCACTGGTCGCCTCCGATGGTGGTTTGCTGCTGGGCGACGACGGTTCCGTCAGGCTCGAGGAGGACGACGTAGGCAGAGGTCCCTTCGGGGGCGTCCTCCTCGGAGACGAGCACCTTGACCTCTCCGTCGTCGTTCGGTGCCTTGGGGCCGCCGACGGTCGAGGTCGCGTCCCCGGGGGAGATGCGCACCGCGCCGTGGACGGGGGCGCCCGGCGGGACGACGTCGATCCGGCACCGTTGCCCCGTCCAGCGGATCGCGTGGATCTGTGCGGCGAAGAGCTTCTCGACCGTGGACGCCGGATCGTCGGCGACGGTGAGCACGGGGATGACGCATTCCTGGAAGCTCAGTCCTCCGTGGTCGTACGTGACGCCCTCCTCGAACGCGGCGGCGCCAGGCGCGCTGACCATGGTGACGGCGGGGTCCCAGGTCCATGGCACTGTCGGGAATGGTTGAGGCGGTGCGCCCTCGCGCAGGCGGGCAACGCGCGGTTTGCGGGTGCCGCCGCCGTCGGTCACGGCGAGGGGCAGGTCGGCTTTGCGTGCCGGGCGCGCGGGCAGGAGGAAGCCGTGGTCCGTCACGACGACGATCCGGAGCCACCCGGCGCGCAGCAGCGCGTCGACCCGCGCGGCGACCTGGCCGAGCAGGCCGTCGAGCACCGTGTCGAAGTGCGGGCCCTTGGGCGCGTGCCCGGCGGAGTCGATGTCGTTCGACTGTGTCCAGGCGATCCCCGCCGGGTCGCCAGTGTGGTCGTCGCTGCCGTCCCAGGCGAGGAGCTGGACACCGTCGTCGGTCATGGTCTTGCGGAGGAGGGCTCCCTTGAGCGAACGTCCGAGCGGGTCGCCGGCGTCGAAGCCCGGGCCCGCGCCCCAACGTTCTCGGGTGCCCGCAGTCACGGGCACCACAGCGGGCTGTCCGGTCGGCGTGACCGTCGGGAAGGCCGCAAGCCGGTGCTCGACGGTCACGGTGCGCGGAGCGAGGAGGTCGGCGAGCCGGTGCGCCAGGTCGAGGCGGAGCGCGTCGACGTACACGACGCACGTGCCCGGCTCGACGTCGAGACCGATCTGTCCCGGGTAGCCGTCCGCTGCGACGATGCGCTGGAGCTCGCGGGCGTTCCGGTCGACCCAGGGGTCGTGGACGGCGTGCAGGGCTGCGAGCACGGCGGCCCGGTCCTGACCGTCGGTCACGGTGGCACGGGCTTCGAGCGCGAGCCGGTCCGCGGTGTGCCCCGAGTCCGCGTACCAGGAGACGCACGCGGGGACGTCGGGTGCCGTGACGTCCGTGGACGTCGCGTGCGCGATGCGGCCGAGCAGTCTGACGGCGTGGGCGAGCGGCGCCTGCCCGAGCTCGGCCCACACCGTGGTCGCCCGCGGGGCGTGCTCCGCGGCGAGGGCGGTGAGCCGTGCCCGTGCGGTGGGCTCGTCTGGGGTGTCCGGCAGCGCGGTGAGTGCGGCACGGAGCAGGTCCTCCTGCTCGCGGTTCCACGAGGGCCATGACTCGGGGTGGGGGGAGTCGTCGGCGGGCGTGGACGCGGGGCGTGCCTGGTCGAGCGCGGCCGGGATCCCGGGGAAGCGCTGGGGGGCGTCGGCGAACCGCTGCCAGACGGTGTCCCACTCGCCGTCCCGGGCGCCGAGCCGGGCTGCTGCGGTGAGGTGCGTATCTTTCGCTGGATCGATCCCGTACGTCTCCTGGCAGGTGTGGGCGAACGCCGCCCATTCGGTGCCTGTGACGCGCTCGCGGGCACCGGCGGGGTCGCTGATCCAGCTGAGGAGGGTGCGGACGGCGTCGGGCATGACCCGGGCGTGCAGGCGGTGGGCGTCGAGGCGGCCCTGGTGGCGGAGCGCGTCGACGTCCTCGTCGAGGAGCCGGGGTAGGACGTCCGCCAGGGCGGTCCGGGTCGCGGCGTCGCTCGCGAGGTCGAGGCGCGCGCCGTGCGGGGAGGTGAGGAACGCGTGCGGCGTCCACGGGTTCTGGCCCGACGGCGGTCCCCACCACGTCGAGCGCAGCGCGATGTCCGCGAGCGGGGCCAAGCGGTCGGGGATCTGCGTGAGGTCGGTGAGCTCGTGGCGGTGGATGCCGGGAAGGTGGAGCACCCAGGGGTTGGCGGTCGTGGCGGCAGGGTCGTGGGCGGCCAGGTGCGTCGGCAATGGGACGGCCTCGGGGGCGGCGAGGACGGCTCGGATCCACAGCGCCGGTCCCTGAGCCTGCTCGGGGTCGTCGGTCCGGTCGCCGAGCACGAGGATCGGGACTGCCTCCTGGAGCGAGCGGATCGCCGGCTCCCAGGTGCGGTCCGGGTCGGGCCAGAGGACCGCGACCGGGCGCTCCTGTGCGTCACCCGAGTGGGCGGCGGCACGGAGCGACTCGGCGACGACGGCACGCACGGTCGTGCCGCGGGTCAGGCTCATGCGGTGTCTGCCTCGTGCTGGGCGCGGGCTGCGCGCCGCTCGGCGAGGGTGGGGTGGAGGTCGTTGTGGCGCTCGCTGCCGTCGGGGTTCTTGCCGCGGTCCTTCTTCCAGTGGACATTGACCTTGGAGCGCAGGATGCCCGCGGTGACGAAGGGGCGGATGTTCAGGCGGACGCCGTCGTCGAGGTCGGGGTCCCAGCCGATGGGCTGCTCGTGCAGCGGCTTCCATCGGACGAACACGTCGAACGGGCCCTCGCCCTCGATGATGTGCTCGAGCGTGCGCTTGAGCTCCTCGGCCGCGGCGAGCCGGGCCTCGGCGCCGGCGGTCCCGGCGGTCACGGCGTGCTGCTGCTGACGGATCCAGGTGCCGAGCGTGGTGTAGGTGAGTTTCTCCAGGGTGGGCCGGTCGAGGCGGTGGTAGTCGAGCAGCGCGGAGAAGCCGTCCTTGCGACCGTCCCACACGTGCCAGACGAACGGGCGGTTGTCGAAGACCTTGCAGTGCTGCGCGAAGAACGTGTCGCGGAGCCAGTCCTCGAGCCGGCCGGTCTTGCCACCCGCCTCGGTGACGAGCGTGTGCTCGAGCGTGGCGGTCCACGTGTCGCCGTAGGCGGCGGCGAGCAGCTCGCGAATCCGCCCGGCGGCGTCACCCTCGCCGAGGTTCGGCAGGGTCACGATCCCGTCCCCGTCCGTGAACCGGTCGAGGTCGTCCGGCTCCTGATCGGGCCAGCGGTAGCCGAGCAGGCGCGCGACGGCGACCTGGAGGGGGTGGGTCGAAGTGGGGATGTCGCCCGTGAAGAGCCACTGTGTGGGGTCGTCGGAGTGGGGCTCGGGGAGCGGGCCCATCTCGTCGGCGACCTTCTGCCAGCGTTCGCGGTCGAAGGCGACCTTGACGAGGGTGGCGTTGGTGACGTTGAGCTTGTCGTCGAGCTCCCGGACGTCCTCGTGGAACTCCGGGCTCGAGCAGTATGCCCAGATTGCTGGGAGGTCTTCGGGGTCACGAGGAACAACTGGGGCTGCATTCGTGTCAAAAAGTTCCCCTGTATAGATTGTCACGGGAAGAGTGCGGCTCATGAGGCTCACAAGAACTCCGTGTTTCCCCCATCCCTTACGTCCGACGATACGGGCACTGGGGCTTCGCGTCATGTCACCGTCGCCCTCATTCCATGCGACGACGTAGCTGCGTCCCGAGTATGGAGTCGTGACTGGAACCGAAGAGGTGAAGGGGCTCCACGTTCGCTCCTCACGGTCGAGAATCTCCCAGAAGTAGCGACGGAACCGCGGGTCATCTCCGGTCTTGATTCCCTGGAGACCGTCCGCGAAACGCTCGAGAAGCTGACCGGGTTCGATCCGGGTGAGCGTGATCCGCATATCCGGATTCTGGCGCTGGCTCGCCTGTGTCGGGCGGACCACCTTGTCGTGCCTCAAGTGCTGTGCTTTGGCATCGGCCCCCGTCACGCGGTGGGCAAGCAGGCCAGCGATCTCATGGTTCCGCGTGGCGGAGCGCGTGCTCACGATGGACAGCGCGACCTTGACCACCTCGCCCGTGATCTGCCGGAAGGCGCCCGACCCTAGACGAGCGACGCCGTCGAACCGATACTCGTCGAGCAGATGCTGACGGAGCTCGGTATAGGTCTTGAGGAGAAGCCAGTTCTGTGGTGAGACGAGGGCGATCGTGCCGTTACTCCCGGCAAGAGCGAGGCACCGTTCGACGAACGCAGTCGCGATGTCACTCTTCGCCTGGGCATGGTGGTGGTCGATGTACTGCTGGAGCGTCCAGTCCATGCTTGCGCGCTTGAGGTAGGGCGGATTCGTCGCGACCAGCGTGTACCGACCGGCCAGCAACCTGGCTGCCTGGACGACATCCTCGGTCGCGTGCCCCAGCACCGACCCTGCCGCCCCCTCCTGTGCGAACTTTGCCGCGAGGTACGGGCGGAGCTCGTCCCAGGTGACGTTGACCACCATGTCGCGACCGAAGAGCTCGCCATCGACCTCGTCAGCCGGCCGAGGGTCGATGAGGGACCCCAGCGTGTCCGCGTCGCGGAACTGCGTGTGCAGCGTCCCCATCGACTCGCGCAGGTGGTCCGGGACGCCGTCGAGCCATTCCTCGCGCGTCTGCCGCACGGGCACGCCCGAGCAGGCGACCTGCGGCGCGGGGAGTTCCCGATATCCGCCCTGCTTCCACGCCTCGAGCGCGACGTTGAAGGTCGCGATCTGTGTGCAGCGCGGGTCGAGCTCGAGCCCGAACAGGTTGTCGCGCAGCACGGCGTCCTGCGCCGCGGCGGGGGAGAGCCCTTCCTCCTCGGCGCGCATCCGCCACAGCATGCCGAACATCGCGACGAGGAAGTGTCCCGACCCACAGCACGGGTCCATGACGGTGACCTTTGCTGCGGTCTGTGGCCACTCGTCGAACGTGCCTGCTGCCGGGGTGCCGTCGTCGAGCCGCCGCAGATACTCCCACTCGCCGACGAGCGGCGAGTCCGGGTGCCGCCCGGCCCACCACGCCCCGAGCGAGTTCTCGATCAAGAACCGCACCATGTAGTTCTCGGTGAAGAGCTGTGTCACGGGCGACAGGTCGGCGCCGCCGACCTTGTCGCCCTGATCGTTGACGCGCTTCTTCTCCGCCGTCTGCCAGAACTGGTAGACCCAGCCCAGCGCGTCCTCGGCTTCGAAGACGTCGGCCGGGATGGACATGAGCAGACGCTCCAGCTCGACGCGCCGCTCGGTGGACAGCCTGACCCGCATGGCCGGGTCGTCGAGGCGGAACACCCCGGGCAGGATCTGGGCCGCGAACCGGGCTGCCAGTGACCAGCCGTCAGGCTCGCCTTCGCCGACCGCGAGCTCCTCGCAGTCCTGCAACGACACGGGGGTGTCGGGGTACTCGGGGTGCATGAGCAGCCCGTTGCGCTCCAGGAACCGTGCGAAGAGGAGCCGGTGCCACTGCTCGTAGGCCACGTCTCGCTCCAGGAGCGTGAGGTCCTGGGGCAGGTAGGTCCCCAGGTCGCCGAGCTGCTTCGCCTTGGCTCGCAGAGCGAGGCGCAACTCGTTCTGCTCGTCGGTGAGGAAGCCCGGCCGGTGCGTGTCGCCGACCGCGAGGGCATGCAGGGCCTCGGCGGCGGCGGCCTCGGCGGCGGTGCGCGCCTTCTGGACGGTGCTGTCGAGCGACCGGCGCTGCTCGGCCGTCAGGATGGTGCTCATGAGCCCTTCACCACCACAGCAGGGGCGCCGTCGAGGGCAGCGGTGAGCGTAGCGCGCAGTTCCGCGAGATACGTATCGACCTCGTCGACCGTGCAGACCGTGCGGCCGGGCAGAGCCACGCGCACGGCCTGCGGCGTGGTGCGTCGGACCGCCTCGTCGAGTGCCTTGGCAGCACGCGCGTCGACGGCGTCGATCGCGTCCGACCACGACGCCAGCGGCCGGTTCCGCACCGCGCGCAGGACCGCCGCCGTGTCGCGGAGGTCCGGTGGCGGCTCGGGGTCGAGCCCTGCCGAGGCGGCCAGCTCGGCGCGGTGCGCCTCCTCGAGTGAGTGCCACGCATCCTGCGCGTCGAGACGCTGCCGAGCCTGGGTGCGGGCCTCGTCGAGCTGGCGCACCGACGTGTTGATGGCGTCCCGCAGAGCAGACGTCAGGTCGGCGACGATCGGCGAGACGCCGTCAGAGGCGCCGAGCAGATCACGTCCCTGCTCGAACGCAGCCAACCGCTCCCGAGCGGGACGCGCCGCCTCGAGATCGGAGGCAGCGGCCGCGAGCGCCCGGGCGTCGGAGAGGATGCCGGCGCGCGACTCCCGCCGCGACTCCATGGCGGACAGTGCATCAGCGAACGCGGTCAGCTCCTCGCGGGCGGCGAGCAGCGTGACGACCCGGTCGTTCCCCGACGCGCCGCGCACCGCCGCGACGGTGGCCGGCAGCTCGACCTGCGGCAGGGGCGCGGGGCCGGAGAGCGCGCCCGTGCGCTGCTGGAGCCGGTCCATGGCCTCCCCGGCCTTGGGGACCAGGTTTTCGTTGGTCGGCGGCTCGCCGGGCGCCCCCGTGAGAAGGTCGCCCAGCAGCTTGCGGGCCTGGATCTTTTGGGCTGCGTTGAGCACCACGGCCTCACGCCGCAGGTACACGCCTCCCCATCGGGTCGCGGAGAGCACCTGCTGCACGTCGCCGTCGACACTGTTGAACGTCACGTGCGCGTGCCCGCCCTCGACCAGGACTGCGAACGCGGCCTTGACCGCGTCGTCGGGCCAGCCGAAGGGCGCAGCCTTGAGCTCGGAGACGAGGTCCGTGGCTGGTGTCCCGGCCGAGGAGACCCGGTTGAGCACCTCCTTGACGACGCGATGCTGCGTGGGGTCTCCGGTGTGCCCCACGACGGCGAGTGCATCCGAGCCGGTGCCCGCCTTGAGCTTGGCCAGCACACGCTCCCAGCGGCTGTCGTCGGCATCACCGAACCGGGGGAAGCGGCGCGTCGCCGCGCTCTCCGCAGCGGCCGTGACCCGCTCGGGCAGCGTGACCCCCGACGGCGTGCTGCCCCCGCCGTTGAGCACGCGGGCCTGGGCGACCGTCTCGCTGACGATCTGCTGCGTGCGCCGTTGCGCGCGGTCGACCCGTGACGTCATCGAGGCGAAGGCGTGCTGGCCTTCCTCGTCCTGCGGGCGTCCCTTCTGACTCAGCACATGCTCTGCGGCGAGCTGTGTCCGCAGCTCCTGCGCCAGGTCGTCGGCATGGAGGCGCGGCAGGTGCAGCAGCACCACGGGGGAGTCCGGGCCGAGCTCGCGTGCCAGGGACTCGACCTGCTGGGGCGCGACGCCGTCCCACTCGGAGCGGATCCACACCGCGATGTCGTCGCCCGGTGCGGGCGGCTCGTCGGCGCGGTGCGGGCGCACCGTGCGCGAGACCTTGGCCGAACCCTGCCGGATGCGCGGCGGTAGGTGCTTCTCGAGCTCACGCCGCAGCAGGTCCTCGCGCTTCGCCACGACGTCGTGCGTCGACACGTTGGCCCGCTGGTTGCGGAAGGCCTCTTCCCACGCCTGCCCGGCCTCGGTCTGGAGCCGGTACTCGCCGCCGTCCTCCTGGAGCACACCCTCGTCGGCCATCTCGGTGAGCAGCCGAGGGACCTCGGCGCGCAAGCGGGCGCCGTCGTGCGCGAGGTCCTCGACGAGCAGGTCCGCGAGGTGCGGGGCCGTCGCACGTACGCCCGTGTCGTTGACTCCCGTGGTGGGCAGCAGGTTGATCAGGTGGATCAGGCCGAGGATGCGTCCGCGCAGCTCGTCCTTGTCGCGCTGGTCCGCGATGAGCCGCTGGATACCCTTGGACAGCTGTGCGGTCTGGTTGAGGTCCTCGTTCTTCGCGTCGTACAGGTAGTCGGCGCCGATGATGGTGCCCACGGGCTGCCTCGACACCTTGGCCGTCGCGTCGTGCACGATCCGCAGCTGCGACCGCAGCTGACCGGCGCGGCCGGCGTCCGCCGCGCGCAGCACGTGTTCCCAGAACCGGCGACGGCTCGGCAGCAACGGGTAGTCCGCGACCAGGGTGTCGTCGTCGGCCCGGGTGTGCGGGATCTTGGTGTCCGACAGCTCGCGCGAGATCTCGGCGGACGAACCGTCGAGGACCCGCTCGAGCTCGGCCTTGCGAGCCGGCTCCTTGTCCAAGAGCACGCGCCGCACGACGGCGTCGACGTCCTGGTTCTTCAGGGTGACCTTGACGGTGAACCGGTCCCGGATGCGCTGCAGAGTGGGGTCGGCCGTCATCTCCTGCTGGCCTGTGGCGACCAGGAGCACGCGGTTGGCGGTCCCCTTGGACACGGCCTCGACGAGGTGCTGCACGTCCAGCGCGCGACCGCCGTCCTCACCGATGTACTGCTGGACCTCGTCGAGGATCACGAGGGTGGGTGGAACTTGCCCGCCACCGACGCGGCGAAGCACCTGGTCGAGGATCGTGAGGGTCTCGTCGATGGTCACCGTGGCGACGTCGGGGAACTGGTTCTTGAGCTGGGCCCGCACGCCCGCGGCGTCGGCTGCGAACCCTGGGAGAGCCGCCAGGATCCCCTCCGACAACGGCCGGCTGAGGTTGTAGATGCTCAGCTCGTGCTGCGCGACCTTGCCGGCCGCAGCGACGTGCGCGGCGACGTCGTCGTAGATCCCCTCGGAGATCAGCCACAGCGCCACCTGGGCCGGCGCAATGCGCGTCGGCAGCCCGGCGGCCCCCAGCACGAGCGCGAGGAACGCGGTATTGAGGCTGCCCGCCGCGCCGCGGTCCAACGAGCCCGCGACCGACCACGGCGACGTCTGGAGTCGTCGGCCCAGGCTCGAGAGCTCCAGGAGCTGGCTCTCGACCTCGGACGGCAGGGTCACGAGCCCGCGGGCCGAGGCGCCGTTCGGCAACCTCGTGTCGGCCCACAGGTGCTCGAGCACCCGCACCATGTGCGACTTGCCCGATCCGTAGAACCCCGACACCCAGACGGCCGGCTGCGTGGCGCGGCCCTGGTTCGCCAGGTACGAGTCGAGGATGCGCACCATGCCGTCGGCGTACTCGCCCTCGCAGACGAAGTTCGCCAGCTCGTACCGGAGCACGTCCCACTGCTGGGCGTCACCCTGCGCGGGCATGCCGACCTGAGAGACGCCCTCGTTCGGGATCGGGTGTTCGGCCGGTGGGCGGACGAAGAGGTCGTTGTTGAGAGTCATCGGGCGGTCTTCTCCGGGGTGATCACGCGGGCGCGGTAGTTGAAGCCGTCTCGGGCATCGAGCAGGCGGAAGGAATGGGTGTCCGGGTCATGGCGCCCGGGGAACAGGACGAGGAGGCGGCCGCGCACGGCGTCGTCGACGGCCTGGATCAGTGCCGAGGCGCGGACGAACGGGAACAACGAGGCCACCCCGACCAGCGCGACGACGGTCTGGTCGTCCGCGGCAGCGAGGCGCGCGCGGAGCATGCTCACGACGTCGTCGGTGAACAGGTCGACGACCGAGGACGTGAAGTCGCCGGGGTCCTCGAAGAAGGCCTCGGCGTACTCGTGCTCAGCGACCCACCGGCCGAGCGCGTCGGAGAGGTCGACGCTCTCCCAGCGCCGGCCCGCCTGCTGCGTGCGGACCTCCAGCGCCGGGACGCGCGCGCGCACCTGGCGTTCGAGATCCGGCGGGTAGACGAGCATCCAGACGCGTTCCGCGCCGGAGATGCCACCGCGCCAGAGCAGGCCGAGCTCGCCCACGTACGCGTCCTCGAGGTCCGAGACGCGGCTCATCGGGGGCCGCGCTCGAGCAACGAGAAGCCGACCTCGACGACCTGGCCCGCGACCTGGAGGTCGAGCAGGCCCGCGTCGTGCGCTCGGCGCAGCGCGTCGAGCCGGTCACCGGCATCGACGCCCAGCAGTGCCGACCACGGGTTGTCGAGCACGTGGAGCGCACGCCCGCCGTCGAGGTACCCGAGGTACGCCGCGAGCGCGACAGCGGCCGGACGGGCCTCGACGGTGGCACGCACCTTGCGTGCGTGGCCCTCGAGATGGCCGGTCTGCGTCCAGCACGCCCCGGTGTTCCGCCCGATCTTGCCGAGCGTCGCCGAGCTCAGGGCGCCTGCGTAGCGTTCGGCAACCACGTTCGAGAGGTCGTCGGACATGACCCTGCCCCCGGGAACCACCCGCGCCACGGCCGGCCACGAGGCACGCAGGAGCTCGTCCCGGGTGAAGGCGAGGAGCCCGGCCAGGAGCGGCTGGGCGTCGGCGTCCAGGTCCCAGAGACGCCGCAGCGCCGCGAACCGGGGGTCGGTCACGTCAAGCAGGTACAGCTCGCGAAGGTGTCGAAAAGTGCGCAGTCGCCCCGCATGGGTGGGACGACCCAGCGCGTTCTCCTCGACGACGGCTGACCGGTACCGCTCGAACGAGTCCTCAGCAGGGACCGCCCGGAGCAGCTCCGTGAGGTGCGGGATCCCGATGGTGTGGCTGGCCGTGGTGCGGAGATGACCGAGCACGGGATTCTCAGCACGGTCCGGGTCGGGCATCAGGGCGGATCTCCAGGTGTCGTTCGCTGCGAACCGGCCGCACAACGCGGCCATGTCCACAAGGCCATGTGTACATGGCTGACACTATCGGAGCTCACCGACACCGTTGGTGAGGTGCCCCGTGAACGCCCTCTGGAGTCTCAGCTGGCGATGGCCCTCGCCATGCAGCTGCGCCGTCGGCGTGAAACCGTGGGACTCACCCAGGAGCGGGCTGCCGAGCGGGCCGGGCTGAGCCGGAACCACTACCAGCTGCTCGAGGCCGGACTGTCCGACCGGGCCAAGAAGACGCCCTCGAACCCGCGCCTGTCCACGCTTGTCGACATCGCCATCGCCCTGGACAGCACGGTCCCAGACCTGCTGACCGACGTTGTCCCTGGGCGCTCTGGCCTACCTGAGGTCGAGTACGACGGCCGCCACTGATCGGGTCGCCCGCCGCCTCATCGGTCCCGCCGCCTGCCGTGTCCGCCCCACCCGCTAGCCTTGATTCCGTGCCAACCGCATCCCCGACCTGGCCCGCCCACTCGTCGTTCGCCACCGCGAAGAGGCTCCGCATCCGCGTCGAGCTGGTCGACGTCGTGCCTCCCGTGTGGCGCGCTCTCGACGTCCCGGCCTCGGCGACCCTTGCGCAGCTGCATGCTGCCCTTCAAGCGGCGATGGGGTGGGCGGACGTGCACCTGCACGGGTTTGCGCGCACCGACTTCTGGGCCGATGGTCCTGCCCGCCGGTTCCTGCCCGACGACAGCGTCGACGCGGGAGAGGAGGGACGTCGGGAGTCGTCCGTTCAGGTGGGCGATCTGATGAAGGAGCTTGGCGACTCGCTCGTCTACCTCTACGACTACGGCGACGGCTGGGAGCACACCCTGCGCCTCGAGGCGGTCGGTCCGCCACCAGCAGACCCGGCGATCGGGACGCCTTTTCGCCTCGTCGACGGCGCCCGAGCCGGCCCGCCCGAGGACTGCGGTGGCGTCCCCGGCTACGAAGGGTTGCGCGCTGACGCGTCGCGTCTCAACAGGGGACTCGCGACTCAGGACCCCGACGCGCGCGAGAGCCTCGACTGGCACTACCCGGGCCTCGCGCCTGGACAGGTGCTCGCCGCCATGGATCGGTTCGACCTCTCTTCCTCGGCACGCATCGTCGCGTCGCTAGGGCGTGCGAGGCCCACGCTGTCGGCCCCTCTCGAGGAGATGGTCAACCGTGCGTGGGACCGCCGCCCGCTGCAGGCACTCATCGCGTTGGCGAACCTGCCCGAGTCTGCGTCGTTCGAGTGGCCGGACAGGGCCACGGCCTCGCGTATCACCGCGCCCTACGCCTGGTTCATCCGCCACGTCGGCGTCGATGGCGTGGCCCTGACCTCCGCGGGTTACCTGCGCCCGACTGACGTGGAAGCCGTCGCTGCTGAGCTGAACCTCGCCGGTGAGTGGATCGGCACCAGGAACCGCGAGGCCACGACCTATCCCGTCCTCGCATTCCGTGAGTGCGCACAGGCGCTCGGCCTGGTTCGCAAGGTCAAGGGCCGCCTGACCACGACCCGTGCGGCCCGTGCGCTCGCAGCCGACCCCGAAGGACTGTTCGCGCACATCGCCGACCGTCTCCCGCTGGAGAAAGCCGTCGCCAGGCACGACGCCGGGCTCGTCATGCTGCTGGAGATCGCGGGCCTGCCCACGAACGTCTCCACACCCGCCGGAGGGAAGCCAACTGGCTTGCGGGACCCCGACTCACCCGGCCCCGCTGCGACGGAGGGCGACGATGCAAGGGGCGAGTCGCCGTCGGGCATCGTGTATGCCGCTCAGCGGCGACGTGAAGCCGCGATGGCCTCGCTCGGGTGGGCGCACCGAGACGGCCGAACGCTCGACCACCATGCGATCGCTCTCGCCGCCGAGCTGACGCGAACCGTCCTCGACCGGGCCAGTGCTCTGGGGCGATCCACTCGCGGTGCACGGGGCAGCCTACCCCTGCCCGACGGCGTCGTGCTCGCCCGTGCGGCCCTGTTGGGCGCGCGACCCCTCTGAACCGCGTCTGCCGCCCGCGAGCCCCCGAAGCGGGCGACGTCCCGCATGCGCGTCTCCCATCGCTGCCACGACCGACCGCCACGGTTGGGGTGCCGTAGCGACGTAGGTGTCACGTGACGCCTCCGCCGAACGGCGTCACGGTGCGACCGTCGACTGCCGCGGAACGCTTGGAATGCGGATCGTGGTGCGCACCTGCCTGACCGTGCGCCGGAGACGCCGTCGGGCAGAGGCGGATCCCTCGGCGACGGGGGCTCAGCCCTTGGCGGCCCGCTCTGCCTTCGCCGCGGCCTTGGCCGCCTTCTTCGTCTCGCGCACCTGGTCGAGCGAGTGCTGGTCGACGACGTCGGCGATCGAGCGTCGCGCGCCCTCCTCGCCGTACGCGCCCGCAGCCTCGCGCCACCCCGCGGGCTGGACGCCGTACTGCTTGCCGAGGAGCGCGAGGAAGATCTTCGCCTTCTGCTCGCCGAACCCCGGCAGGGCCTTGAGCCGCGTGAGGACGAGCGGGCCGTCGGGCGTGCCGCCGTCGGGCCCGGGGTCGGTCCAGATCCGTGTGACGTCGCCGTCGTACTGCTCGTCGACGACCTGCGCCACGGCCTGCACGCGGCCCGCCATGGACCCCGGGTAGCGGTGGATCGCCGGGGGAGTGGCGGCCATCGCGGCGAACGCCTCGGGTTCGGCGGAGGCGATGCGGTGCACGTCGAACCCGCCCATGCGCTGGGAGATCTTGAGCGGCCCGGCGAACGCCGACTCCATGGTGACCTGCTGGTCGAGGAGCATCCCGATGAGCAGGGCGAACGGGTCGGTGGACAGCAGCGTGTCGGCTTCCGGGTCACCGGTGAACCACAGGTCGTGTGCCATGCCCCCCATCATGGCAGCCGAGCTGGGCGGGTGCCGTGTGCTCCGGGCGCCGGGGCGGCCAGGGGGCCGGAGCGGCCCGGACCCCTCAGCGCGGTGGCCCCACCCGCCCGTCGAGGAACTCGTCCACGCGCAGCCCCCGCAGCGCGACCCGGATCACGGCGGGCACGAGCCGCAGCCCGTCGTCCCCGTGCAACCGCCGCAGGTCGTCGACGACGTAGCCGCGGCCACCCCGCGTGAGCCCGAACAGCCCGACGGCCTCGACGTTCTTGAGCCAGTCGACGTCGGCGCCGTACGTCAGGGCGATGATCACGCGGACCTCGCGCGGGGCGTCGGGCGAGGGCGGTTCGCGGAACGCCATGACGGGCGTCGCGAAGGGGCGACCGCTGCGCCGCCCGTGGTGGTGGACGGTCGCGAACGGTGGCACGCGCGACGACACGCGCAGCACGAACGGGTTGAGGAACCGCCGGTTGGTCCGGGCGATCACGTGCGGGATGGGCATGTCAGCCATGGTGCGCGCGTGGGCGAGGTGCGGCCACCGCATGCGTCGGCGGGCGCATTGCCGTGCCGACCATGCGGTTGTCGTCCCACGAGCATGCGGTTGTCGTCGGCCTGGGCCCGTATCACGACGCCAACCGCATGCTCGGCGCCGAGGAGGCGAGGAGGCGAGGATGAGAGGATGAGAGGAGGAGAGGAGCCGTCCGGCGTCGGGTCACGCCGCCCCTGCACGCTCCCTGTGCGCCGTCGGGCTCATGCCGCGCACCCGCGTGAACGCGGCGCTCAGCGCGAACGGCGTCCCGTACCCGACCTGTCGGGCCACGGAGCCGACCGTCGCGCCAGGTTCCAGCAGCAGGTCGGCCGCGAGGGTCAGTCGCCACCCGGTCAGGTAGCTTATGGGCGGCTCACCGACGAGCTCGGTGAAGCGGCGGGAGAACGCGGCCCGTGACAGCCCGACCGTCCGCGCGAGCGACTCGACCGTCCAGGGCCGGGCCGGGTCGTGGTGCATGAGCCGCAGCGCGTGCCCGACCACGGCGTCGGCGTCGGCGCGGTACCACCCGGGGGCGTCGCCGCGGTCGAGCCAGGCGCGTAGCGCGCCGATGAGCAGGATGTCGAGGAGCCGGTCGAGCACAGCCTTCTGGCCGGGCCGGTCC
The DNA here is from genome assembly GCF_000718325.1 of Oerskovia turbata. Taxonomy (GTDB): domain Bacteria; phylum Actinomycetota; class Actinomycetes; order Actinomycetales; family Cellulomonadaceae; genus Oerskovia; species Oerskovia turbata. The sequence continues at coordinate 229,405 of NZ_JOFV01000004.1, read as the reverse complement.
TGCGAGACCTCGCGTGCGAGCAGCGACACGAGGTCGGCGTCGAGGTCGCCTCGGCGCAGCACGAGCAGTGGTGGCAGCACGCTCAGCAGCCGCCCGCCCACCTCGCCGTCGAGCGGGTAGGTACCGGTCAGCAGCACGGTCGGCCCGTCGGGGTCGTTGCCCCAGGTCCGCACGCCGAGGTCCACGAGCGGGGACGGGCCGTCGCCGACGGGCCGGCAGACCCCGACGGCGTCGCTCACCATCTGGGGCGGCGTCCCGGGGGAGTCGGCCACGGTGTAGGGGCGCGGCCCCCGCACGAGCGCGACGTCGCCCTCGTCGAGGTGCGCCTCGAGCTGGGGCTCGTCGGGGCCTCGCCCGGCGTCCATCCCGATCCACGCCGAGCCGCGCACGACCGGTACGAGCGTGAGCGGCGCCTCGTCCTCGATGCGCATCGACCACGGCGGGGCGAGGAGCGAGCGGAGCAGGAAGGCGCCCCGCGCGCGGGGCCCGTCGAGGAGTCCGGCGACAGCGTCCATGCCTCGACGGTACTCCGCCCGCTCGCGTGAGGGAAGACGAAAGGACATGTGGACGAGCGGTTCGGCCATGGAACGTCTCGCCCGGAGCCGGTTGACTCGAACCACCGCACCGCATCGTCCACCGCACCACATCGATCACTGGAGACCGACGTGACCACGCACCAGCGCCACCCCTCGCCCGCGGTCCCCACCGCTGCGCCTCTCGTCGCCGTCGTCGGCGCGACGGGCAAGTCGGGTCGCCGGGTCGCGGCCCGCCTGACCGCGGCGGGCATCCCCGTCCGGCCCGTCTCGCGCAGCTCCGAGGTGCGTCTCGACTGGGACGACCCGACGACCTGGGTTCCCGCGGTCGCCGGCACCGGCGCCGTGTACGTCGCCGTCGCCCCCGACCTGGCAGCCCCTGGGATCCCGGAGGTCGTCGCCGACTTCGCGCGCGTCGCCGCCCTCGAGGGGGTCCAGAGGTTCGTCCTCCTCTCGGGACGCGGCGAGCCCGAGGCGCAGCGCGCCGAGCGGCTCGTCGCCGACGTCTTTCCTGCGCGGACCGTCGTGCGCTGCGCGTGGTTCGCGCAGAACTTCAGCGAGAGCTTCCTCCTGGGCCCCGTGCTCGACGGCGTGGCCTCCCTCCCGGTGTCGGACGTCGTCGAGCCGTTCGTCGACGTCGAGGACGTGGCCGAGGTCGCCGTGGCCGCGCTGACCGAGCCGGGCCACGAGGGGCGCGTCTACGAGCTCACAGGTCCGCGGCTGCTGACCTTCGGCGAAGCGCTCGCGGAGATCGGTACGGCGAGCGGCCGGGACGTCCGGCTCAAGACAGTCACGGGCGACGAGTTCGCGGCCGGCCTGACCACGGCGGGACTCCCGGACGACGCCGTCGACCTCGTGCGCTACCTCTTCGAGGAGGTCCTCGACGGACGCAACGCGCACCTGGCCCCCGGGGTCCGTGAGGCGCTCGGGCGCGAGCCGGGGGACTTCGCCGAGTTCGTCCGCCGCGAGGCCGCCGCCTGGTCGGCGCCGTCCGGCGCCGCGGCCACGCCGACGTTCTCCGAGGTGCACTGATGGACACGCTCGGTGCCCTCGGGTGGGCCGTGGTCGTCGCGGCCGTCGGCTGCGCGCTGGTCGGGGGAGTGCTCTTCGCGTTCTCGACCTTCGTCATGGCGGGGCTGCGGTCGGTCGCCCCGGAGATCGGTGCGGCCGCGATGGCCTCGATCAACCGGCACGCGACCAGGACGCCCTTCGGTGCGCTCCTGCTCGTCACGACCGGCCTCGTGACGGTCCTGGGCGTCGTCGCCGCGGCGCGGCTCGGCGGCGCGGGGATGCCGCTCGTCCTCGCCGCGTCGGTGGTCTACCTCGTGGGCGGGATCGGTGTGACCGCGGCCGTCAACGTCCCGCTCAACGACCGCCTCGAGGCCGCAGACGTGGCGGTCTCGACCTCGGGTTCACGGGCGGGCGAAGCCTCCCCCTCAGGTCGAGGGTCGGGTGGGGTGAGGGTTCGCCACACGAGCCCGACGGCGGAGCGCGACCAGGTCTGGCAGGTCTTCCTCGGGCGCTGGGTCGCCTGGAACCACGTGCGGACGTGCGCGTGCGCGGTGGCCGCGCTGCTCCTGACCCTGGGACTGGTGACGCGTCTCGTGGGGTGAGCGGCGCCGTCGGGCCCGGTCGTGGAACGGGGCCGGGGGACGGGCAGGAATACCCTCTCCCGCGCCGGGGTTTGGCCCGGTATGAGCGAACAGAGCTGGGGCGACGACGCCACGATCCGCCGCGTCCTCGCGGACACCGAGACCTGGGCCGTGGTGGGCCTGTCGAACAACTCGGCCCGCGCGGCGTACGGGGTCGCGCGGCTGCTCCAGCGACAGGGCAAGCGGATCGTGCCCGTCCACCCGGCGGCCGAGACGGTGCACGGTGAGCAGGGGTACGCCTCGCTCGCCGACATCCCCTTCCCTGTCGACGTCGTGGACGTGTTCGTGCGCTCCGACCTCGCGGGCGAGGTGGCGGACCAGGCAGTGCAGGTCGGCGCCCGGGCCGTCTGGTTCCAGCTCGGCGTGGTCGACGAGGACGCGTTCGCCCGCGTGCGGGGGGCCGGCCTGGACATGGTCATGGACCGCTGCCCCGCGATCGAGTGGCCGCGCCTGGGCCCGAGCGTCCCGGCCCAGGGCTGAAGGCCGACGTGACCGCGATCGACGCCGCCACCCCGCTGGGGGCACGAGCGACCGAGCGACTCGACGAGGACCTCGTCGTGTGGCTCACGACGGTCGACCCGACCGGCACGCCGCAGCCGACACCGGTATGGCAGCTGCGCAGCGGCGACGACGTGGTGATCGTCAGCGAGCCGCGCAAGGCCAAGCTGCGCAACGCCTCCGCGAACCCGCGTGCTGCCCTGCACTTCAACGCGACCGCCACCGGGTGGGACGTGCAGGTGCTCACTGGGCGGCTTGTCCTGGACCCGGGGGGCCTGAGCGACGACGAACGATCGCGCTACGACGCGAAGTACTCCCGGTCCATGGCCGACCTCGGGATGAGCCCTTCGCAGTTCCACGCGGCGTACTCTGCGGTCCTCCGTTTCACGCCCGAACGCTTGCGCGGGTTCTGAGGCTCGTCGACATCCTGCACGCCCCCAGGGCCGTCCGGGCTCTCGCGCGGGTCCGGGCTCGAACATGCGGTTGGCGTCACGCGAACATGCGGTTGGCGTCGACAACGGGCCGGAGACGGACGCCAACCGCATGTTCGCCACCGGGGTGGAGCCGCCGGGGTGGAGCCACCGGGGCGGACACGGGTGGCACAGCGGGGTCAGTCGCCGAACATCAGCACCGGGCGACCCGTGCGCGGGTGGGGCAGCACGTCGCAGCGGACTCCGTAGACCGGCTCGACGACCTCGGGCACCAGCACGTCCCGCACCGAGCCCGCGGCGACGACGCGCCCCTCCGCCAGCACCACGACGTGGTCGCACGCGGCCGCCGCGAGGTTGAGGTCGTGCAGCGCCGCGAGGACCGTGACGCCGTCGGCCGCGAGCTTGCGCAGCACCGTCATGGCCGCGAGCTGGGCCGCGATGTCGAGGTGGTTGGTGGGTTCGTCGAGCAGCAGCAGCGCCGGGGCCTGGGCGAGCGCGCGGGCCATGTGCACGCGCTGGCGCTCGCCGCCCGACAGCGTCGCGAGCGACCGGTCGGCGAGGTCCTCGACCCCGGCGCGGACGAGCGCCTCGCGGGCGGCCGCGCGGTCCGCGTCGGTGTCGCCCGCGAGGAGCGAGCGGTGCGGGATGCGACCGAGCAGCACGGCGTCGAGCACCGAGATCGGCAGGTCGGTCGACGCGTCCTGCTCGACGAGCGCGAGGCGGCGTGCGCGGCGTCGGCGCCCCATGCCCAGCAGGTCCTCACCGTCGAAGCGGATCTCGCCCGCGTCGGGGACCTGCGTGGCCGCGATCGCACGCAGCAGCGTCGACTTCCCGGACCCGTTCGGTCCCAGCAGGCCGCTCACGGCCCCCGGAGGGGCGGTCACGTCGACGCCGTCGAGGACGAGCCGCGACCCGGCCGACCACGAGACGCGCGCCGCGTCCAGCCCACGAGAGCCGTCCGCGCCGGGGGCCGTGGCATCGGCGGCGACCGCAGCATCCGCAGCATCCGCAGCATCCGCAGCATCCGCAGCGTTCGTCGTGCTCGCTGTGTTCACAGCGCCCGCCTCCCTCGCCACAGGATGATCGCGAAGACGGGCGCGCCGATCGCCGCCGTCAGGATGCCCACAGGCAGCTCGCGCGGGGCGAAGATCGTGCGGGCCAGCGTGTCGGCCCACACCAGGAACGAGCCGCCGAGCAGGGCCGCGAGCGGCAGCAGGACGCGGTGGCGCGCCCCGGTCAGGAGCCGGACGGCGTGCGGCAGGATCAGCCCGACGAACCCGATCGCCCCGGACACCGACACGAGGGCTCCCGTGAGCAGCGCGACCCCCACGAGCAGCAGCCAGCGCGTCCGGTTCACCGCGATGCCGAGGCCTGCGGCCGCGGTGTCGCCGAACGTGAACGCGTCGAGCACGGACCCGGTCGACGCGAGCAGCGTCCCGAGGACCAGCACGGCCCCGCCCGCGATCGCCACGGACGTCCACGTGGCGCCCGCGACCGAGCCCATGAGCCAGGACAGGATCTCGCGGTAGGAGTCGCCGGTCGCGGACCAGAAGATGATGAACGACGTCGCTGCGGCTGCGAGCTGGCTCACCGCGAGGCCGGCGAGGACGGTGCGGGTCGGGGTGATGGCCCCGAGCGACCCCGCGAGCGCGAGCGCCGCGACGAGGGCCAGGACCGCGCCGCCGAACGCCGCGACGGGCAGCAGGACGCTCACGCCGAGGACCAGGACCAGGACCGCGCCGAGCGACGCGCCCGACGAGAGTCCCAGCAGGTACGGGTCGGCGAGCGGGTTGCGCGTGAGGGACTGCATGACGCCCCCGCAGATCGCGAGACCGGCTCCCACTGCCGCTGCGGTCAGGACGCGCGGCAGGCGCAGCTGCCACACCATGCCGTCCTGCAGGAGCGGCAGCGGTTCGAGGCCGAGCAGCCCGCCGAGCCCGACGTGCGTCGCGACCGAGCGCCACACGTCGCTCCACGTGAGGTCGGCGGGGCCGATCGTCACGGCGACCACGACGCTCACGACGAGCGCGACCGACGCCCCGGCGAGCCACCACGGGGTGGCTCGCCGACGGTCCGCCCGCGGCCCGACGGGTGCGTGGGTCGCCGACGGTTCGGCGCTCCTCACGGGCACGGCGGTTCGCACAGGGGGCTCCTCAGGGGACGGTGATCGCCGCGAGCTGCGCGCCGAGGTCCTTGACGGCGTCGACGTTGCGGACGCCCGCCTCGGTCGCGGGGAACGGCACGGTCAGGAAGCGGTCGCCCTGCACGGCCGTGAGGTGGGCGGTCGCGGGGTTGGCCTGGAGCGCGTCGATCTTCGACTGCGCCGTGTTCCACGCGGAGTCGACGAGCACGATCACGTCAGGGTCGGCGGCGATGATCTCCTCGAACGAGAACGGCGTCCACGTATCCTGGACCGAGGCGGCGATGTTCTCGAGACCGACGGCGTCCATGATCATCTGCGGGGCGCCGATCCCGGCCCCGACGTACGGGACGTCCGAGCCCGAGGAGTACCACAGGGCCGTGAGCCCGCGGTCGTCGGCCTCCACCGCGTCGAGCTCGGCGCGCTGGGCCGCGACGAGGTCCTGCGCCGTCCCGGCGACGTCGAAGATCTCTCCCGCCGCGGTGATCTCGGCGAACACGTCGTCGAACGTCAGGGGGTTCGGCTTGTACGCCTCGGCCTTGCAGGCCGAGGGCGAGACGTAGGTCTGGACGCCGAGCTGTTGGAGGGTCGTACGGTCGCCCGCGCCCTCGGCCGTGAGGTTCGACTCCCAGCCCGCGTACACGAGGTCCGGTGCGAGCGTCAGCACGGCCTCGGCACCCGGGACCTTGTCGGAGAGCGGCGTCGCGACGGCCGGGAGGTCGGTCGCGGCGCCGGCCCACTGCTCCGCGACGGGACCGTCGGGGAACGCGGTCCCCACGAGCCGGTCGCCCAGCCCGAGCGCGAGCATCATCTCGGTCGTGCTCGACTTGATCGTCACGACCTGGCGCGGGGCCGCGTCGAACGTGACGTCGAAGCCGCAGTTGTCGAGCGTCAGCGGGTAGGTGGTGGACGAGGCCTCCGCCGCACCGGACGGGCCCTCGCTCGGCTCGCCGGACGCGAGCTCCTGACCGCCCGCGCACCCCGCGAGGGCGAGCGAGGAGACGAGGACGAGCGCCGCCGTCGGGCCTGCGCGCAGCGCGCGGCGGGAGGGTCGGGCGGACGGTCGGACGGGGCGCAGCGTGGGCACGGTACTCCAGGTCGGGAGGTCGCCTGCCGGTGCAGGACACGGCGGCGCGGCGAGAAGCGAGAGGGGAGGGCGCCACAATCCGCGACGAGGATCCGCGGTCCAAGCACGGGCCGCTGCGGCGAGCCAAGCGCGGCTCGCGATCCGTGTCCCAGCCTAGTAGGTCGAGCCGCCCACCCGCTTTCTCCGGGCGGTCCTACAGTGTTCACATGAGCCCGACGGCGGAGCCCGCCTCTCCCGGCACGTCCGGTCGCGCGTCCCGGGGGCGGGGCGGGCGTACCGACCCGACGCGCCTGTGGGCGCCGCTGCTGGGGATCGCCTCGGCGCTCGGGGCGTTCGCCGTGGCCGAGGTCGTCGCGCTCGTCGTGGGGTCAGGGTCGAGCCCCGTGCTCGTCGTGGGCGCCGGGGTCGTCGACCGGGTCCCGCCGTGGCTCAAGGACTTCGCGGTCGAGACGTTCGGGACCGCGGACAAGACCGTGCTCCTCCTCGGGATCGTCGTCGTGCTGGCGGTCGCGGCCGTCGCGGCGGGGATCCTCGAGACGCGGCGACCGCCGTGGGGGACCGTCCTGCTCGTCGTGGTCGGTGCCGTGGGGGTCCTGGCGGCCGTCACCCGACCCGACGCGACGCCCCTGTGGGCCCTGCCGACCGTCGTCGGGGTCGGCGTCGGGATCATGCTCCTGCGGACGGGAGCGGCGCGCCTGCGAGCGTGGCGAGGCTCGGCGCTCGCGGTCTCGAGCGCACCCGGCGGCGAGCCCGAGACCCCGCTCACCGCGGCGCATCGGCGCGCGGCGCTCGACCGCCGGTCCTTCCTGGTCTTCGCGGGCCTGACCGCGGCGACCGCGCTCGTGGTCGGCGGCGTCTCGCGCGTGCTGTCGGCGGGGTCGCGGGCACTGACCGCGGTGCGGGACGCGATCCGCCTCCCGGCGCCGGTCGGCCCGGCCGTCGTCGTGCCTGCGGGTGCGAGCCTCGACGTGCCCGGCCTCACGCCGTACGTGACGCCCAACGACGAGTTCTACCGCATCGACACGGCCCTGCGCGTGCCCGAGGTGAACCCCGACGACTGGCGGCTGCGCGTCGTCGGGCTCGTCGAGGAGGAGGTCGAGATCTCGTACGACGAGCTGCTCGCGCTGCCCCTCGTCGAGCACGCGACGACCCTGACGTGCGTGTCCAACCAGGTAGGTGGGGACCTCGTCGGCAACGCGGTGTGGCTCGGGTACCCGCTGCGCGACCTGCTCGCGAGGGCCAGGCCGCACGCCGACGCCGACATGGTCCTCTCGCGCAGCGCCGACGGCTGGACTGCGAGCACGCCGCTCGACGTGCTGACGGACCCCGGCCGGGAGTCGCTGCTCGCGGTCGGCATGAACGGCGAGCCGCTGCCGCTCGCGCACGGCTTCCCCGTGCGCATGGTCGTGCCGGGGCTGTACGGGTACGTGTCGGCGACCAAGTGGGTCGTCGAGCTCAAGGTCACGCGCTTCGCCGACGACGTCGCGTACTGGTCGACGCGCGGCTGGTCGCAGCGCGGGCCGATCAAGATGTCCTCGCGCATCGACGTGCCGGGCTCCGGTGCCTCGGTCACCCCGGGGGCCGACGGGGACGTGGTGGTCGCGGGCGTTGCCTGGTCGCAGCACACGGGGATCGCGGGCGTCGAGGTGCGGGTCGACGAGGGGGAGTGGGAGCAGGCGGAGCTCGCGGAGACGGTCTCGGCCGACACCTGGCGGCAGTGGTCCTGGAGATGGTCCTCGCCCGAGAAGGGTAGCCACGACCTCGCGGTGCGAGCGACCGCCGCGGACGGGACCGTCCAGACGTCCGTCAAGGCGCCGCCCGCGCCGGACGGGTCGAGCGGCATCTACTCGATCGGCGTGACCGTGACCTGAGCGGAGCCGACCAGGAGGCGAGCGACCACCGGGGCGGGGTCGGATGCAACGCGAGGCGTGGCAAGGTAGTCACGTGACGACCTCGCAGACCACGCCCTTGTCCACCTCGTCGGCCACCGGGACCGAACGGTTGCGCGCGGTCGTGACCGGCGCCTCGTCGGGCATCGGTGCGGCGACGGTGCGCCACCTGCGTGCCGCAGGGTGGGACGTCGTCGCGTTCGCGCGCCGCGCGGCCCTGCTCGACGCTCTCGCTGTCGAGACGGGCGCCCACCCCGTGGTCGGGGACGTCACGAGCGACGACGACGTCGCACACCTCGTGCGCGAGGCCGAGGCCCGCGGCCCGGTCCACGCGGTGCTCAACATCGCGGGCTTCGCGAGCGGCACGGACCCGATCGACGCGAGCGACCTGGACCGTTGGCGCGCGATGTTCGAGACGAACGTGCTGGGCACCGTACGCGTGACCAAGGCGTTCCTGCCCGCGATCCGTCGCGCGGGCTTCGGGACGGTCCTCGTGCTGACGTCGACCGCGGGGCACGACGCGTACGCCGGCGGGTCCGGCTACGTCGCGACCAAGCACGCCCAGGCCGCGGTCGCCGAGACCCTGCGGCTCGAGCTCAACGGTGAACCGATCCGGGTCCTGGAGATCGCGCCGGGCATGGTGCGCACCGAGGGGTTCTCCCTGACCCGGTTCGACGGCGACCAGGCCCGGGCCGACGCGGTCTACGACGGCGTCGAGGCGCCGCTGACCGCCGACGACGTGGCCGACGTCGTGACGTTCGCCGTGACACGGCCCCAGCACGTCGCGATCGACACGCTCGTGCTGCGTCCCGTCGCGCAGTCGTCGACGACGCTGCTGGCGCGCGGTCCGCTCGTGACGCGCACGGACAGGTGATCTCGCCCGGGCCGAGACCCGCTTGTCGGGCCGCAGCCCGGCTGGCATGATGACGCCCGTGATCCCCGCCGCGCACCCCCTGAGCACCCGAGTGCTCCTGGTGCGCCCGTGGGCGGTCCGCGCGTCGAGCTGTTGTTGAGGGCTCGCTGACGCTCCAGCAGCGCGCGACCTGGTGTCAGCGAGCAGTGCCACGCCCCTCCCTCTGAAGAGAGGGCGTGATGGTCACCGATCAGTTCTCCGGGACTGGTCGGTCTGCCCTCGTGAGCACCCGCCTCGACTCCAGGACCTCCCATGAACCTCGCTCTGATCGCCCACCCGTTCGCCGTGACCGGGGACGTCGACCCCCTCGGCCGCCTCGTCGCCCAGGACCCGTGGTTCGCCGCGGCCTCGCGCGTCGTCGCGCCGTCGGCGTCCCCCGGCCCGACGGCGCAGCCCGGCCCGGGCAGCCCGCTCACCATCGAGTGGCTCGTCGCGCGCGACATCGACACCTACCGGGCACGGCGCCGGGACTCCTCGCGGAGCAGGTAGGCGCCTCAGGCCGCGGCGCGTGCACCGACCGTACCTGCGCTCATGCGCAGCCCGGGCAGGTTCCGCCGCGCGATCAGCCACTCGGCGAGCACGATGTTCGGCAGCCAGCACAGGAACGCGACGGGCGCGTACGCGGTCTCGAACAGCACTCCCGGGTCGGCGTCGGGGCCCGCGAACGGCACCTGGACGACCATGAGGACCCCGATCCACAGGCGCAGCGTCACGGCGGCGTAGGTGAGGGCGAAGCAGCGGATCATCCACGCCTGGTGCTCGGCGACGCGCCCCGCACGGATCGCGCGGTAGGCCTTCCAGCCCGTCCACGCCCACAGCGCCGCGAGCGTCCCGAACCCGAAGAAGCCGAGGAAGGCCACCGAGCTCGCGGTCGAGATGACGAGGCCGGTGAGCGCACCCACGCCGACCCCGACCAGGTAGACCCTGCCCAGCACGCGGTGCAGGCGCGGGGCGCGGCGGCGCCAGCGGGAGACGAACTGCAGCGGGCCCACCAGGAGCGCGATCCCGGCGAACGCGATGTGCAGGTAGAACGCGAGCTGGATCGCGGGCGGGCGGTTCGCGAACGTCGACGCGAGGCCCTTGTCGTCCTGTGCGAGCTCGTCGAGCGTCGCGCCCGTGTAGGAGGTGAGCAGGACCGCGGCCATCGCGATCGAGCTGAGCGCGACCCAGACGAGGCCCGGCCGGAAGCGACGGGTGCGTCCGGCTGGTCGCTCGGGATCGGCCGGGTGCGGGGGACGGTCGGGACGGGGGGTGCTCGGGCGGCCCGTCGCTGTGGTGGTGGCGGTGGTGGAGGACGTCGCCTCGGAGGGAGTGGGCATCGTCGCCTCGTTCTCGGGTCGGGGTGGGGCAGGAGGACGGGCGAGCGTGCCGTCGCCCTTCGCCTCCAGCGTCCCGTCCCGCGCGACCCCGGCGACAGGGGGAAGTCCCCCGAAAGCTCGGCGGCCCGCCCCCGCCCCGCGTACGACCGGTCCGGTGCCGAAGACGCGCCTGGCACCTGGGGTGTCGGACCACGCGCGTTGCCCGGGAGCCCCTTCGCGGGCCGACCGGCCTCGGCGCGCTCGTCGGGCGGCGCGTTATCATGGGGCCACAGGCATCGACCCGGCCATCACCGGTGAGCCTCCGGAAGAACAGGTCCCGCCGCGCGGGACCCCAGTAGAACCGGACGGGTAGGCCCGTCACAGCCGTGTCGAGCGGTCGCCGCTCGGGTGCTCACGGTGCCCGACGACGGCAAGCGGGGTGGTACCGCGGCTCGCCTTCTCCCTCGGGAACCAGGGAAGGGTGGTCGTCCTCGCACGAGCACGTCCCGGACCACCGCCTGCCACTCACGATGGAGCCACTGAGCCATGGCCTACCCTCTGCACCGCACCGACGACACCGCCCCTGACGGTCAGGGCCACCAGATCCCCGCCAGCCCGAACCTGCCCGCGCTCGAGCGTGGCGTGCTGTCGTACTGGTCCCAGGACGACACGTTCCGTGCGTCGATCGAGCACCGCGAGGCGGGCCAGGACGGCGACAACGAGTTCGTCTTCTACGACGGCCCTCCGTTCGCGAACGGCCTGCCGCACTACGGCCACCTCCTGACGGGCTACGCCAAGGACGTCGTGCCGCGCTACATGACCATGCGGGGCAAGCGCGTCGAGCGCCGCTTCGGCTGGGACACGCACGGCCTTCCGGCCGAGCTCGAGGCCGAGCGCGTGCTGGGCATCACCGACAAGTCCCAGATCGAGGCCATGGGCATCGCCGCGTTCAACGAGGCCTGCCGGGAGTCCGTGCTCAAGTACACGGACGAGTGGAAGGAGTACGTGACGCGCCAGGCGCGCTGGGTCGACTTCGCGAACGACTACAAGACGCTCGACATCACCTTCATGGAGTCGGTCATCTGGGCGTTCAAGCGCCTGTACGACAAGGGGCTCGCGTACGAGGGCTACCGCGTGCTGCCGTACTGCTGGCGTGACGAGACGCCGCTGTCGAACCACGAGCTGCGCATGGACGACGACGTGTACCAGTCGCGCCAGGACCCGGCGCTCACGGTCGGGTTCCGGCTCTCCGCCGACGTCACGGACGGCGTCGCCGCAGCCGCAGCCGGTGCCCTCGTCCTCGTGTGGACCACGACCCCCTGGACGCTGCCCTCGAACCTGGCGGTCGCCGTCGGGCCGGACGTGGACTACGTCGTGGTGCGCGCCGGTGCCGACTCGGCCGTGGCGGGCGACACGGTCGTGCTCGCGGCCGCCCGGCTGGGCGCCTACGTCAAGGAGCTCGGCGAGGACGCGGAGGTCCTGGCGACGGTCAAGGGCGCCGACCTCGCGGGCCTGCGCTACACCCCGGCCTTCGACTACTTCACGGACCGCTCGGCGGCGGGCTGGCCCAACGCCCACCAGGTGCTCGTGGCCGACTTCGTGACGACCGAGGACGGCACGGGCATCGTCCACCTGGCCCCCGCCTTCGGCGAGGACGACATGGCCGTGTGCGACGCCGCGGGGATCGTGCCCGTCGTGCCCGTCGACGCCCGGGGGCGATTCACCAACGCGGTCCCCGACTACGCGGGCGAGCAGGTCTTCGACGCCAACCCCAAGGTCATCAAGGACCTCAAGGAGGGCACCGGCCCGCTCGCACGCGTCGAGGCCGCCTCGCGCGCCGTCGTGCTGCGCCACGAGACCTACCAGCACTCCTACCCGCACTGCTGGCGCTGCCGGAACCCCCTGATCTACAAGGCGGTCTCGAGCTGGTTCGTGCGCGTGACCGAGTTCCGCGACCGCATGGTCGAGCTCAACCAGGACATCACCTGGACGCCCGAGCACATCCGCGACGGCCAGTTCGGCAAGTGGCTCGCGGGCGCGCGCGACTGGTCGATCTCGCGCAACCGCTACTGGGGAACGCCCATCCCCGTGTGGGTCTCGGACGACGCGAACCACCCGCGCATCGACGTCTACGGCTCGATCGCCGAGCTCGAGGCGGACTTCGGCGTGCCCGTCACGGACCTGCACCGCCCCTTCATCGACGACCTGACGCGCCCCAACCCGGACGACCCGACCGGGAAGTCCGTCATGCGCCGCATCCCCGACGTCCTGGACGTGTGGTTCGACTCGGGCTCCATGCCGTTCGCGCAGGTGCACTACCCGTTCGAGAACGCCGACTGGTTCGAGCACCACTACCCGGGCGACTTCATCGTCGAGTACATCGGCCAGACCCGCGGCTGGTTCTACACGCTGCACGTCCTGGCCACGGCCCTGTTCGACCGCCCGGCGTTCCGCTCGGCCGTCTCGCACGGGATCGTGCTCGGCTCCGACGGCCGCAAGATGAGCAAGTCGCTGCGCAACTACCCGGACGTCTCCGAGGTCCTGGACCGCGACGGCTCCGACGCGATGCGATGGTTCCTCATGAGCTCGCCCATCCTGCGCGGCGGGAACCTCATCGTCACCGAGGAGGGCATCCGCGACTCGGTGCGCCAGGTGCTGCTGCCGCTGTGGAGCACGTACTACTTCTTCACGCTCTACTCGAACAACGCCGCCGACGGCGCGGGGTACACCGCGCAGCGCGTCGCCCCCGAGCGCGTCGCGGACCTCCCGGCCCTCGACCGCTACCTGCTGGCCCGCACGCACGACCTGGTCGAGACCGTGACGACCCAGCTCGACACGTACGACATCGCGGGGGCGTGCGAGGCGGTCCGCGAGCACCTCGACGTGCTGACCAACTGGTACGTCCGCACGCAGCGCGACCGCTTCTGGGACGAGGACGCGGACGCGTTCGACACGCTGTGGACGGCTCTCGAGGTCCTCACGCGCGTCATGGCGCCGCTCGCCCCTCTGCTCGCGGAGGAGGTCTGGCGTGGGCTCACGGGCGGGCGCAGCGTGCACCTGACGGACTGGCCGAGCGTGGCGGCGCAGGGGCCCGCCGAGACCTCCGCCGACTCGCTCGCGGGCGTCCTGGTCGCCGACGACGCGCTCGTCTCCTCGATGGACCTCGTCCGGTCGGTGGCCTCCCTCTCGCTCGGTCTGCGCAAGGCGCACTCGCTGCGCGTGCGCCAGCCCCTGAGCACGCTGACGGTCGTGACCGAGGACCCGGCCGCGCTCGCGCCCTACGCCGACCTGCTGGCCCGTGAGCTCAACGTCAAGTCCGTGCGCTTCCTCGACCTCGAGTCCGGTGCGGCCGACGAGTTCGGCGTCTCGCAGAAGCTCACGGTCAACGCGCGGGCCGCCGGTCCGCGCCTGGGCCGCGGCGTCCAGGCGGTCATCAAGGCCGCCAAGGCGGGTGCGTGGCGCGTGGGCGACGACGGGTTCGTCGTCGTCGAGACGCCCGACGGCGAGGTCCCCCTCCTCGGGTCGGAGTACGAGCTGACGACCGTGGTGCTCGCCGAGCAGGGCCACGACGAGGTCGACCCGTCGGCGCCGTCGATCGCCGCGGCCGTGCTGCCCACGGGTGGGTTCGTGGTCCTCGACCTCGAGCTGAACGACGCGCTGCTGGCCGAGGGGTACGCGCGCGACATCGTGCGCGAGGTCCAGGACGCCCGCAAGGCCGCCGGTCTCGACGTCTCCGACCGGATCGACCTGTCGCTCTCCGTGCCCGGCCCCTGGCAGGGCGCGGTCGAGGACCACCGCGAGCTCATCGCGGGCGAGACCCTCGCCATGAGCGTCACGATCGACCTGTCGCCGACCGACGAGCGCCAGGTCCTCGTGACCAAGGCAGCCTCCGACGCCGCGGTGTCCGGGACGACGGAGGTGCAGGCGTGAGCGGCATCCGCCTGGGTCGGGGCGCCGGCGAGCGTCCTGGCGACAAGGACGCGCGGCGGCCCGGCGGCGCCGCGCACCAGCGCACGGCCGAGGAGACCGCAGCGCTCGAGGACCTGGCCACGGTGTACGCGCACATCATGGACCGGGCCCCCGAGCACGACATCGACCCGACGCTCGACCGCGTGCAGCGGGTCCTCGAGCTCCTGGGCGACCCCCAGAAGGCGTACCGGAGCATCCACATCACGGGGACCAACGGGAAGACGTCGACCTCGCGCATGGTCGAGCGGCTCGTGCGCGAGCACGGCCTGCGCACCGGACGCTTCACGAGCCCGCACCTGACGTCGGTCACCGAGCGCATCGCGATCGACGGCGAGCCCCTGACCCCGGCGCGCTTCGTCGAGACCTGGGAGGACGTCGCGCCGTACGTCGGCGTCGTCGACCGTGAGTCGCAGGAGGCAGGCGGCCCGCGGCTGAGCTTCTTCGAGGTGCTCACGGTCATGGCCTTCGCCGCGTTCGCCGACGCCCCCGTGGACGTCGCGATCGTCGAGGTCGGCATGGGCGGGCGCTGGGACTCGACCAACGTCGTGGACGGTGACGTCGCGATCGTGACGCCCATCTCGATCGACCACACGCGCTGGCTCGGCCACACGATCGAGGAGATCGCGACCGAGAAGGCCGGGATCGTCAAGGACGGCGCGGTCGTCGTGCTCGCCGAGCAGAGCGACGTGGCCGAGGCCATCGTGATCGAGGCGGCCGCCGCCAAGGACGCCCGCGTGCTGCGCGAGGGCCAGGACATCGCGGTCGCGGGACGCACGCCCGCGGTCGGGGGACAGGTCGTCGACCTGCGCACCCCGGCAGGCCTGTACACGCAGATCTTCCTGCCCGTGATCGGCGAGCACCAGGCGCACAACGCCCTGCTCGCCCTCTCGGCGACCGAGGCGCTGCTCTCGGGCGGTCGCGCGCTCGACGGCGGGGTCGTCGAGGCCGCGTTCGGCGACGTGTCCTCGCCCGGTCGTCTCGAGGTCCTGCGGTCGAGCCCGACCGTGATCGTCGACGCAGCCCACAACCCCGCGGGCGCCGAGGCGCTCGTCGCGGCGCTCGACGAGGCGTTCGAGTTCGAGCGCCTCATCGGGGTCGTCGCGATCATGGGCGACAAGGACTCCGAGCAGATCCTCTCGGTGCTCGAGCCCGTGCTCGCCGAGATCGTCGTGACGCGCAACTCGGCCGAACGCTCGGCCGACCCCACGGATCTCGCGGAGATCGCGATCGACGTGTTCGGGGAGGACCGGGTCCACTCCGCCGAGCGGCTCGACGAGGCGCTCGCGATCGCGGTCGACCTGGCCGAGCGTGACGACTCGGTCGGCGTCGGCGTCGGGACCGGCGTCCTCGTGACCGGGTCCGTGATCACCGCGGCCGACGTGCGGATCCTGCTCGGCCGCGGCTGACACCTCCCGCACGACCACGACGCAGGGCGCCCTTCGGACGAGGGGCGCCCTGCGTCGTCGGGCGGGCGGCTCTCCCGGCGCCGAGGCCGCCCATCCGGTGACGGTCCGGCTCCCTGCGTGCCGGGTGCCGCGCGGGGGTGTTTGATGGGGGGACGGGCACCGGGGGCACGCGTCACCGGTGCGCGAGCAGTGCACGCGGCCGCCCGGTGCCGCAGCAGTCCGACGAAGGGATGCGCCATGAAGAAGCTGCTCAACGACCCGCAGGACGCGGTGACCGAGTCGCTCGACGGGTTCGAGCTGGCTCACGCCGACCTGGTCGAGGTCCATCGCGCGCCGCTGTACGTCTCGCGCGCGGGCGGTGCGGTGCCGGGAAAGGTCGGGCTCGTCAGCGGGGGCGGCGCAGGGCACGAACCCCTGCATGCCGGCTTCGTGGGGGCCGGGATGCTCGACGCCGCCGTGCCCGGCGCGGTGTTCACCTCGCCCACTCCGGACCAGATCGTGCCCGCGATCCTCGGCGCCGACTCGGGCGCGGGCGTGCTCGCGATCGTCAAGAACTACACGGGCGACGTGCTCAACTTCGAGACCGCGCTCGAGCTCGTCGAGGCGGAGGGCACGCAGGCCGCGAGCATCCTCGTCAACGACGACGTCGCGGTCGAGGACTCGCTCTACACGGCCGGGCGGCGCGGGGTGGCCGGGACCGTCGCGGTCGAGAAGATCGCCGGGGCCGCCGCGGACCGCGGTGACGACCTGGGCAAGGTCACCGAGATCGCCGGCCGGGTCGTCGCCAACGTCCGCTCGATGGGGGTGGCGCTGAGCGCGTGCACCGTGCCGCACGTGGGCAAGCCCAGCTTCGACCTCGGCGACGACGAGATCGAGATCGGCATCGGCATCCACGGCGAGCCGGGTCGTCACCGCATCCCCCTGGCCCCCGCGGACGAGATCACGGGCATGCTCGTCGACGCCGTGGCGGAGGACCTTGGGCTCGAGGACGGCGAGCGAGTGTTGCTGTTCGTTAACGGTATGGGCGGTACGCCCCAGTCCGAGCTCTACGTCGTCTATCGTCAGGCGAGGAGGCTGCTCGAGGCGCGCGGCGTGGCGGTCACCCGCTCGCTCGTGGGCAACTACGTCACCTCGCTGGAGATGCAAGGGGCCTCGGTCACCGTGCTCCGGCTGGACGACGAGCTGACCGCGCTCTGGGACGCGCCCGTGCACACCGCCGCTCTGCGGTGGTGACTCCGGCCGACCCCCGAGAGCCGGGGGACGGCGCAACCGGGGCGGTTCTCGCGAACCGCCCCGACCCGTAGGGAAAGGGCGATTGATGACGCTGGACGTTGCGTGGGCTGTGCGCTGGATGAGGGACACGGCGACGATGATCGTGTCGGCGCGGGACGAGCTCACCGAGCTGGACCGTCAGATCGGTGACGGTGACCACGGCGAGAACCTGAACCGGGGGTTCCAGGCGGTCGTCGCCAAGCTGGACGGGCTGGAGGCCGAGCCCGCTCAGATCGGCGACGTGCTCAAGCTCGTGGCGACCACGCTCATGTCCTCGGTCGGAGGCGCGTCGGGGCCGCTCTACGGCACCGCGTTCCTGCGAGCGGCCAAGGTCACGGGACTGGCGGAGCTCGACTCCTCGGCCGTGGTCGCGCTGCTCGAGGGGGCGCTCGAGGGCATCACCGCGCGCGGCAAGGCCGCGCCGGGGGAGAAGACCATGGTCGACGCCTGGCAG
Source organism: Oerskovia turbata (assembly GCF_000718325.1). Taxonomy (GTDB): domain Bacteria; phylum Actinomycetota; class Actinomycetes; order Actinomycetales; family Cellulomonadaceae; genus Oerskovia; species Oerskovia turbata. The sequence goes on along the minus strand of NZ_JOFV01000004.1, from coordinate 211,863 downwards.
CCCGCGGTCGACGCCGCGGTCGCGGCGGCGGACTCCGGCGCCGACCCCGTGGGTGTCCTCGAGGCGGCGCTCGCCGCGGCCGAGGCCGGCGCGCTCGCGACGGTCCCCCTGCTCGCGACCAAGGGGCGCGCGAGCTACCTGGGCGAACGGAGCATCGGGCACCAGGACCCGGGGGCGACGTCGACCGTCGTGATCCTGCGGGCTGCGGTCGCGGCGGCCACCGCTCCCGGTGAATGATGGCCCGATGACTACCCCACAGGTCGGCGATCGCGCGCGGATCGCCCTGGTGCTCGTGTCCCACTCGGCCCGTCTCGCGCAGGGGGCCGCCGAGCTCGCCGCGCAGATGGCGCCCGGCGTGCTGCTGCTGCCCGCGGGCGGCACGGACGACGGCAGCCTGGGGACGAGCTACGACGTGGTGGCGGCTGCGGTCGACGAAGGCCTCGTGGGGACCGAGGGGGTCGTGGTGCTCGCCGACCTGGGGTCGGCGGTCATGACGATCGAGTCGGTCATCGAGCTCGACGACTCGCTCGAGGGCCGGGTCGTCCTCGCGGACGCCCCGTTCGTCGAGGGGGCCGTCGCGGCGGCCGTCACGGCGCACGGCGGGGGCGCCCTCGCCGAGGTGCTCGCCTCGGCCGAGGCCGCCGGTGGCACGTTCGCGCAGAGCGCGGCCGGAGCCGGAGCCGGGGGAGAGTTCGTCCCCGCCGCCGGGCCGGCCGACCAGCTCGCCGGTGCCGCGGGCATCGAGGACGACTCGCCCGGCGCCCCGCGGGCGGTCACGCTGCGCAACCCTCTCGGCCTGCACGCCCGTCCGGCGGCGATCCTCGCCCGGCTCGTCGCGGGCTACGACGCGAAGGTCACCATCAACGGGGTCAACGCCGCGAGCGTGCTCGAGATGATGAAGCTCGGCGCGACCGGCGGGCGAGAGCTCGTGATCGCGGCCGAGGGGCCGCAGGCGAACGAGGCCCGTGACGCGGCCCTCGCCGCGGTCGAGGGTGGTTTCGGCGAGGTCTGACGCGCTCCCGTGACAGGCGTCACGTGAATACTGCATTGCCTGCAAAGTTGCACGACGCGTAATGTTGCGTGCTGTGCAGAACAACGTCGAGCCCTCCGCAGCCCCCACGGGTCTGCGCGAGCGCAAGAAGCGAGAGCGCCGCGAGGCGCTCATCGACGCCGCACAGACCCTCGTGCTCGAGCGGGGCCTGGACGACGTCACGGTCGAGGACGTCTGCACCTCGATCGGCGTCTCGACACGGACGTTCTTCAACTACTTCGCGTCGAAGGACGACGCGGTGCTCGGGGTCGAGGACTTCTCCCCGTCCCCGGACGCCGTCGCCGTCTTCGTCGGTGGCGGCCCCACGGGGGACCTCCTGGACGACCTCCAGGCGCTCGTCACCGACCTGCTCGCCCACCAGGTGATGTCCCTCGACCGCGTGCACCGGGCGATCGAGCTCGTCGAGCGCGAGCCCCGGCTCCTCGCCCGCCACATGTGGTGGATCGAGAACCTGCGCACAGGGCTCATCGACGTGTTCGACCGCCGTCGCGCCGACCACCCGTTCGTCCCCGAGCCCGAGCTGCTGGCCATGGTCGTGATGAGCCTCCTGCGCACGACGACCCTCGAGTGGGAGCGTCTCGGGCGCACCGGCGAGCCGGTCGACCACCTCGGCTCGGTCGTCGCCCAGCTCCGGGCACTCGTCCGTCCGGGGTCCGCGCCGGACTGACCGCCCCACCTCGCACCACCCCTCTCGCTCCCACCCCTTCGCACCCGCGGCCCGCGTCCGCCGGGTGAGTACTCACCGACCTGAACGGATTCCCCATGCCCACCTCCCGCTCCACGACGTCGGCGCCGCCGGCCGGGGCCGACGCGTCTCCCGCGGAGAGCGGCAAGCCGCTCATCGTGCTGACGCAGCGCACCGTCTGGCTGATCTTCGGCGCGCTCATGGCCTCGATGTTCCTGTCCTCGCTCGACCAGTCGATCGTCGGCACCGCGATGCCGACCATCGTCGGTGAGCTCCACGGGGTCGAGCACCAGGGGTGGGTCATCACGGCCTACATCCTGGCGATCGCGATCGTCATGCCCCTCTACGGCAAGTTCGGCGACCTGTGGGGTCGTCGCTGGCCGTTCCTCGTCGCGATCGGCCTGTTCACCATCGCCTCCGCAGGTGCGGGCTTCGCCCAGACGTTCCCCGAGCTCGTCGCGTGGCGCGCCGTCCAGGGCCTCGGCGGTGGTGGCCTCATGATCCTGTCGCAGGCCATCATCGCGGACATCGTCCCGGCCAAGGACCGCGGCAAGTACATGGGCCCCATGGGCGCACTGTTCGGCATCGCCGCCGTGATCGGCCCGCTGCTCGGCGGCTGGTTCACCGAGGGGCCGGGCTGGCGCTGGGCCTTCTGGATCAACGTGCCGATCGGCATCGCGGCGTTCCTCGTCGCGTGGTTCACGCTCAAGCTCCCGAGCCACCGTTCGGGGCGCAAGATCGACGTCGCGGGCATCTTCTTCCTCGTCGTCGGGACGTCCGGGATCGTCCTGCTCACGAGCTGGGAGTCGTTGACCTCGAGCCGGGGCTACGACTGGTCCGACCCCCAGCTCCTGGGCATGGTCGCCGCGACCCTCGCGTCGATCGCGCTGTTCATCGTGGTCGAGCGGCGTGCGCAGGAGCCCATCCTGCCGCTGCACCTCTTCACGAACCGCACCTTCACCATCGCGACGCTCATCGGTCTCGTGCTCGGCATGGGCATGTTCTCCGCGCTGGCGTTCCTGCCGACGTTCCTGCAGATGTCGACCGGTGCGGGCGTGACCGAGTCCGGCTTCCTCATGCTGCCCATGATGGTCGGTGTCATGCTCACGGCGATCGGGTCCGGGTTCGCGATCACCAAGACGGGCCGTTACAAGATCTACCCCGTCGCGGGCCTCGCGATCACGACCGCGGGTATCGTCTGGCTCACGACGATCACGGGCGACATGTCCATGGTCCTGTTCGGCGCCATGATCTTCGTGATGGGTGCAGGCATGGGGCTCGTCATGCAGACCATCGTGCTGGCCGTCCAGAACTCCGTGGACCCCCACGAGATCGGGACCGCGACGAGCGCGAACAACTTCTTCCGCGAGATCGGTGCGGCGGTGGGCACCGCGCTCTTCAGCACGATCTTCACGACGCGGCTGTCGGCCAACCTCGCCGAGGTCATCCCCGGCGGCGCGGCCACGGGTGGGGGAGAGGCGTCGAGCCTGACCCCCGCCGCGGTCCAGGCCCTCCCGGAGCCCGTCAAGACCGGCGTGATCGACGCCTTCACGGACGCTCTCGCCCCGGCGTTCTGGTACCTCGTGCCGCTCGTCGTCGTCGGCTTCGTGCTCGCGCTGTTCCTCAAGGAGGTCAAGCTCTCGGGCGAGGCCGGCATGGTCGCTCGCGGCGAGGCGATCGCCGACCCGAAGGGTGAGCTCGGCGAGGGCACGCAGGACGCCCCGGTGCGCGACGCCGTCGGGCCGGACGGGGCGAGCGTCCCCGCTGAGGACGGCCCGACGGGCGCCCCCGCCCGGCAGGGCGCGCCGGTAAACTGAGCCGCGTGAGCTCCACCATCGAACCGGCCGACAAGCCGGCAGAGCAGGCCCGGCCCGCATCAAGGCCAAGAAGTCCGCGAAGATCCAGTTCACGTCGACGACGCTGCTGCTCGAGGCCTTCCTCGTCCTGTTCGCGACCCTCGTCGCGTACGGGCTGCGGACCGTGCCCTACGCGTGGCCCGACCGGATGCAGGTGCCCTCGGGCCCCGCGATCTGGATCGTGGGCGGGACGCTCATGGTCGTGCTGATCCTCCTCAGCCGCATGGTCGGCGGGCCCGGCGGGTACGTCGCGGGCTCGGTCGTCCAGCTGCCCGTGATCGCGTGCGGCTTCGCGGTCCCGCTGATGTTCCTGGTCGGAGGCATCTTCGTGGTCCTGTGGTTCGTGTCGCTGCGGCTCGGCGGACGCATCGACCGCGAGCGCGCCGCGTACGACGCCGAGCACCCGGAGACCGCACCGAACATGTGAGCGCGGCCGGTAGGGTCGTGCGCATGACTGATGTTGCAGCCCCCGCAGTGGCCGACGCGCTCTCCGAGACCATCGAGCGCACCCTCGTCCTCGTCAAGCCCGACGGCGTCCGCCGCGGCCTGTCGGGCGAGATCCTCCGCCGCGTCGAGGCCAAGGGGTACACCCTGGCCGCCGTCCAGCTCCTGGACGCCACCCCCGAGCTCCTCGCGGCGCACTACGCCGAGCACGAGGGCAAGCCGTTCTTCGCCCCGCTCGTCGACTTCATGCTCTCGGGCCCGATCCTCGCGGTCGTGGCCGAGGGGCAGGGCGTCATCCCGGGCTTCCGCTCGCTGGCCGGCGCGACCGACCCGACGGCAGCCGCCCCCGGCACCATCCGCGGTGACCTGGGCCGCGACTGGGGCCTGAAGGTCCAGCAGAACCTGGTCCACGGCTCGGACTCCCCGGAGTCCGCGGCCCGCGAGATCGCGCTCTGGTTCCCCGGGCTCTGAGCACCACCCGCACCACCTGCAGGCGCCCCCGTCGACGGACGGGGGCGCCCCCCACCCTCGTCCCTCCCCTCATCCCCACCGCCTCCCCGTCTCACCCGCAGATCCGCACTAGGCTCTGACCCGTGCACCTCAAGACCCTGACCCTCCGCGGGTTCAAGTCGTTCGCGTCGGCGACGACCCTGCGCTTCGAGCCCGGGGTGACGTGCGTCGTCGGGCCGAACGGTTCGGGCAAGTCGAACGTGGTCGACGCCCTGTCCTGGGTCATGGGCGAGCAGGGTGCCAAGTCGTTGCGCGGCGGCAAGATGGAGGACGTCATCTTCGCGGGCACGGCGGGGCGCCCGCCGCTCGGCAGAGCCGAGGTGTCGTTGACGATCGACAACACGGACGGCGCGCTGCCGATCGACTACTCCGAGGTGACGATCTCCCGGACGCTGTTCCGCAACGGCGGGTCGGAGTACGCGATCAACGGGTCGTCGTGCCGGCTGCTGGACATCCAGGAGCTGCTCTCGGACTCGGGCATCGGGCGCGAGATGCACGTGATCGTCGGGCAGGGGCAGCTCGACGCGGTGCTGCGGGCGACGCCCGAGGAGCGGCGCGGCTTCATCGAGGAGGCCGCGGGGGTCCTCAAGCACCGCAAGCGCAAGGAGAAGGCGCTGCGCAAGCTCGACGCGATGCAGGCGAACCTCACGCGGCTCGGGGACCTGACGGCGGAGATCCGGCGACAGCTCGGCCCGCTCGGCCGTCAGGCGCAGATCGCACGCAAGGCTCAGGTCGTGCAGCGCGACCTGCGCGACGCGCGGGCGCGCCTGCTCGCGGACGACCTCGCGCAGCTCACGGCGACGCTCGCGCAGGAGATCGCGGACGAGTCGGCGCTGCGGGCACGTCAGGCCGAGGTCGGGCGGTCGCTCGCCGCGGCCCGCGACGCACTGGGGTCGTTGGAGGCGCAGGCCGCAGAGGCTGCCCCGGCCCTGACCCAGGCGAGCGACGTCTGGTACCGCTTGTCGTCGCTCAAGGAACGCCTGGGCGGGACCCGCACGCTGGCCGCGGAGCGCCTGCGCCTGCTGGGACGCCCGGAGACGGTCCAGCGGGGCCAGGACCCGAACGACCTCGACGCGCAGGCGGCCCGGGCCCGCGCCGCCGAGCAGGAGCTCGAGTCGGAGGTCGCGGTCGCACGGGCGACGCTCGAGTCCGCCGTGGCGGAGCGGACCGCGGTCGAGGCGCAGGCGCAGACGGCGGAACGGGCGCTCGCGACGCTGCTGCGCGGGGCCGCGGACCGCCGCGAAGGGCTCGCGCGGCTCGCCGGGCAGGTCGCGGCGCGGCGCTCGCGCGTCGAGGCCACCGAGGCCGAGATCGGGCGGCTGCGCGAGAGCCTCGCGGAGACCGAGCGGCGCGGGAACCAGGCGAACGTCGAGTTCGCGTCCCTCGAGACGCAGGTCGTGGGCGTCGAGGAGGGCGAGGAGGGCCTGGACGCCGAGCACGAGGAGGCGGCCGACGCCGTCGAGCGGACAGGGGCGGTCGTCACCGGGCTGCGCGCCGAGGAGCAGACCGCCGACCGCGACCGGGCGACGTGGAGCGCGCGGGTCGAGGCGCTCGAGATGAGCCTGGTCCGCAAGGACGGCGCGGGCGCGCTGCTGGCGGCCGACGGCGTGGCCGCGCTCGGGTCGTTGGCGGCGCTGCTGAGCATCGACGCGGGGTACGAGGACGCGATCGCGGCGGCCCTCGGTCCGGCCGCGGACGCCGTCGCGGTCGAGAGCCTCGAGGCCGCGGTCGACGCGCTGCGTCACCTGCGGCAGGAGGACGCGGGGCGGGCGAGCCTCGTGGTCGGCGGCGGCACACGTCCGTCGTCGGGCGTGGAGGAGACCACATCCCTGCCCGACGGCGCCGCGTGGGCCGTGCGGGTCGTCACGCCCGCGCGCTCGGTCGCCTCGGCGGTCGAGTTCCTGCTCGGCGGCGTCGTCGTGGTCGAGGACCTCGCGCAGGCGCGTGCGCTCGTGGCCGCCTCGCCACGGGTCACCGCCGTGACCAAGGGCGGAGACCTGCTCGGCACGCACGGCGCGTGGGGCGGCTCGGCGACCGCTCCGAGCGTCCTGCACCTGCAGGCGGCCCTGGACGAGGCCCAGGCCGCCCGGGACGACGCGATCGCTCGCGGCGAGCGGACCCGGTTCGCGCTCGTCGGTGCGCTCGAGGAGGCCGAGGAGGCGCAGCAGCGCTACGACGCGACCCTGGAGCGGCTCAACGAGTCCGACGCTGCGCTGGCCGCGGTCGCCGAGCAGCTCGGGCACCTGGGGGCCACGGCCCGCGCGGCGGCGGCGGAGTCGGCCCGCGTCCGGGCCAACCTGGAGCGGGCGCAGGCCACGCTGGTCGCCGAGCAGGCCGAGCTCGCGGGGCTGGTCGTGCGGCACGACGAGGCCGAGGCGGCCCCGGAGCAGACCGAGGAGTCCGTCGCGGCGGCCACCGCCGCGCGCGACGAGGCGAACGCCCTCGCGACGGCGACCCGCGCGGCCGAGACCGAGGCCCGTCTCGCGCTGCGGACGAGCGAGGAACGGGCACGCGCCCTGACCGGACGCGCGCAGTCGCTGGCCCGGGCTGCCGCGACCGAGCGCGCGGCGCGCGAGCGGGCCGCGGCTCGTGAGGCCGCCCGTGTGCGCCAGGCGGGCCGTGCCGAGGCCGTGCGGGACGGGGCCGAGGCGGCGCTGGCGGCGATCGACCGGTCGCTCGGACGGGCAGGTGACGAGCGGGCCGCGGCCGAGGCGGCACGTGGCGAGCTGGACGCCGCGGTGACCGCTCGCCGGGCCGAGGTGGACGCGCTCGCCGGTCAGCTGCGCGAGCTGACCGACGTGGCGCACCGCGACGAGGTCGCCCGGACCCAGCAGCAGCTGCGGATCGAGCAGCTCCAGGAGCGCAGCGTCACCGAGCTCGGGCTGGACCCGGAGGTCCTGCTCGACGAGTTCGGTCCCGACCGGCCGGTCCCCGTGCTCGCCGAGGACGGCACGGTCCGCGAGGACGAGGACGGCGGGCCCGTGACCGAGCCCTACGTGCGGGCGGCGCAGGAGAAGCGGCTGCGGTCGGCCGAGCGCGCTCTGGGACAGCTCGGGAAGGTCAACCCGCTCGCGCTCGAGGAGTTCGCCGCGCTCGAGGAGCGGCACACGTTCCTCACGACCCAGCTCGCCGACCTCAAGAAGTCGCGGGCCGACCTCCTGGAGATCGTCCGCGAGATCGACGAGCGCGTCGAGCAGGTCTTCACCGAGGCGTACCACGACACCGCAGAACAGTTCGTGCACGTGTTCGGACGGATGTTCCCGGGGGGCGAGGGGCGCCTGGTGCTGACCGACCCGGAGAACATGCTCACGACCGGCATCGAGGTCGAGGCCCGCCCGGCGGGCAAGAAGGTCAAGCGGTTGTCGCTGCTGTCCGGCGGCGAGCGCTCGCTGACCGCGGTCGCGCTCCTGGTCGCGATCTTCAAGGCCCGCCCGAGCCCGTTCTACGTCATGGACGAGGTCGAGGCCGCGCTCGACGACGTGAACCTGGGACGCCTGCTCGAGATCTTCCGCGAGCTCCAGGAGGACTCGCAGCTCATCGTCATCACGCACCAGAAGCGGACGATGGAGATCGCGGACGCGCTGTACGGCGTCACGATGCGCGGGGACGGGGTGACCACCGTCATCAGCCAGCGGCTGCGTGACGAGGTCGGTGTGTGACGGACCTCTCGAGTGGTGCGGCGCACGGCCGCTCCCTCGGCCGGGGACCGGCAGGACCCGACGATCCGCACGATCCTGCGGGTCGCACGGTGTGAAGATGCTGTATCGATCCTCGGACTCGCCGGTCTCGTCCAGGGCTCGCCCGGTCGTCCCGGTGATACTTGACGGATGCTCTGGATGTTCGTGTTCCTCGGGATCGCGCTCGTGGCGGCCGTCGTGGTCTTCCTGTTCGCGAGCGTCGTCACGCGCATCGACGACCGCAACGAGCAGCAAGGACCTCCTGTCGGTCTCCGGGGGTTCTGGCGCGACTTCCGCTCCGGTCTGTCGAGCTGGCGCCGCCGGTCGGACGACGACCGGGCCGCCGCTGCGTCCGCGACCCCGGTCGACACCGGCATGGAGGAGTTCTTCGCGGCGACGGAGGTCGCCGACCCCGCGTACATCGACGCCGACGAGATCACCGACGTCCTGCACCGCGCCCGGGAGCGCGCCGCGCACACGCTGCACGGCGCCACCGTGCGGCGCCCGCACACCGGAGCCGTGCCCTCGGTCCCGGTGACCCCGCCGCCGGGGACGACCGCCCAGGACTGAGACGGTCTCGCCGCCCGCACGTCGCGCCGGGATTTGAGAGACTTCGACGGTGAACGATCTCCTCTGGCTCTGGATCACCCTCGCCGTCCTCGTCGTCGTCTCGGTCGGCCTCGTCGGCTTCCGCCGTCGCTCCGGGTCGCGCGCGACCCTCCCACCGCCCACCACGGGCGCGAGCACGGACTCCGTGGAGGAGCCTGCCCAGGTGCCGGAGCGGGGGGCCGTTGCCACGGCAGAGGCGCCGACGGACCTCGAAGCCCCGCCCGCGGTCGAGGTGCCCGAGGCGGTCGGCGGCCGCCTCGCCCGGCTGCGCGGCCGCCTGGCGCGGTCGGGATCGCCGCTGGGTTCCAAGCTGCTCGCGGTCCTCTCGCGCGACCACCTGACCGAGGACGACTGGGACGAGCTCGAGGAGACGCTGCTCCTCGCCGACGTCGGGGCCGGCCCCGCGGGCGAGCTCATCGAGTCGCTCCGCACCCGCGTGCGGGTCCTGGGCGTCCGTGACCCGGCGAGCGTGCGCGAGCTGCTCCGTGAGGAGCTCGTCGCGCTCGTCGACCCGAGCCTCGACCGCTCGCTCGCCACGGACCCGCAGACGGCCGAGGACGGGAGCCGGCTCCCCGCCGTCGTGCTCGTCGTCGGGGTCAACGGCACGGGCAAGACGACGACCGTGGGCAAGCTCGCGCGCGTCCTGGTCGCGCAGGACCGCACCGTCGTGCTCGGCGCGGCCGACACGTTCCGGGCCGCCGCGGCCGACCAGCTCGAGACCTGGGGCGCCCGCGTCGGCGTGCGCACGGTGCGCTCCGACCGTGACGGCGCCGACCCGGCGGCGGTCGCGTTCGACGCCGTCCGCACGGGCCGCGCGGAGGGCGTCGACGTGGTGCTCGTCGACACGGCCGGCCGGCTCCAGAACAAGGCGGGCCTCATGGACGAGCTGGGCAAGATCCGGCGCGTCATCACCAAGGAGGCGCCGCTCTCGGAGGTGCTCCTGGTCCTCGACGCCACGACGGGGCAGAACGGCCTCAACCAGGCGCGGGTCTTCGGCGAGATCGCGGGGGTCACGGGCATCGTGCTGACCAAGCTCGACGGCACCGCCAAGGGCGGGATCGTCGTCGCGGTCCAGCGTGAGCTGGGCGTCCCGGTCAAGCTCGTGGGCCTGGGCGAGGGGCCTGACGACCTGGCGCCGTTCGACCCGCAGGAGTTCGTCGACGGGCTCCTGGGCGACTGAGGCCCGCCGGCACTCGCGCCCCCGCGCCCTGACGTGTCAGAACGAGCGTGACCTCAAGGTCACGCTCGTTCTGACACGTGGCACCCGACCGGGAAACGCAACGTTTACACACGAGCGCCCCCCGTTACACCTCCGTCACCCCGCGAGCGCCCGGGAGAAATCCCGCTGGCCGACTCTTGACCTGTCCGGCCGCCCGGCTGGCGAGGTGAGAGGCGACAGCGCATGCCATTCGAACTTGACACTGGAAACACGGCCTGGCTCCTGACGTCGGCCGCCCTGGTGCTGCTGATGACCCCGGCCCTGGCGTTCTTCTACGGCGGCATGGTCCGCGGCAAGAGCGTCCTGAACATGATGATGATGAGCTTCGGCGCGATCGCCGTCGTCGGGATCATCTGGGTCCTGTGGGGCTACTCGATGACCTTCGGGTCCGACGTGGCCGGCATCTTCGGCAACCCGACGGAGTTCTTCGGTCTGGCCCCCCTGACCGACGACGCGAACAGCCTCCTGGCAGGCAGTGGTGTCCCGGCCCTCGTGGCGGCAGGGTTCCAGGCCACCTTCGCGATCATCACGGTCGCCCTGATCAGCGGCGCGATCGCCGACCGTGCGCGCTTCGGCGCCTGGCTCGTCTTCGCAGGCGTCTGGGTCACGCTGGTCTACTTCCCGCTCGCCCACATGGTGTGGGGCGGAGGCATCCTCGGCGCCGGTGAGAACGGCATCGCGGCGGCGATCTACGGCGTGACCGACGGGATCGCGAACGTCGCGCCCGTCGACTTCGCGGGCGGCACCGTCGTCCACATCAACGCCGGTGTGGCCGGCCTGGTGCTCGCGCTGATCATCGGCAAGCGCAAGGGCTTCGGCAAGGAGCCCATGCGCCCCCACAACCTCCCGTTCGTGATGCTCGGCGCGGCCCTGCTGTGGTTCGGCTGGTTCGGGTTCAACGCTGGCTCGGCCGGCGCCGCGAACGAGGTCGCCGGCCTGGCCTGGATCAACACCACGGTCGCGACCTGCGCCGCGATGGGAGCCTGGCTGCTGACCGAGCGTCTGCGCGACGGTCACGCCACCAGCCTGGGGGCCGCGTCGGGGGTCGTCGCGGGTCTGGTCGCCATCACGCCGGCGGCCGCCGCGGTCAACCCGATCGGCGCGATCGCCCTGGGCGCCGTCGCCGGCGTCCTGTGCGCCCTCGCGGTCGGCCTCAAGTACCGCTTCGGCTACGACGACTCGCTCGACGTCGTCGGGGTCCACCTCGTCGGTGGCCTGGTCGGCACCGTCCTGATCGGGCTGCTGGGCACGGACACGGGCCTGCTCTACGGTGGCGGGATCGACCAGCTGGTGGTCCAGGTCGTCATCGCGCTGGCCGCCGTGATCTTCTCCGGTGCGCTCACGTTCGTCATCGGGTTCGTCATCAAGGTGACGATGGGCTGGCGCATCAGCGAGGAGGCCGAGGTCGGCGGGATCGACCTGGCAGAGCACGGAGAGACCGCATACGAGACCATCGCGCAGGGTCGTGTCATCCAGGAGGTCAGGGCATGAAGCTCGTCACAGGAATCATCCAGCCGCACCGTCTCGACGACGTGAAGTCGGCGCTCGAGGCCGCAGGGGTCCGCGGCATGACGGTCAGCGAGGCCAGCGGCTACGGCCGGCAGAAGGGCCACACCGAGGTCTACCGCGGTGCCGAGTACACCGTGGACCTCGTCCCGAAGGTCCGCGTCGAGATCCTCGTGGACGACGAGGACGCGGCGACGATCACCGAGGTCGTCGTCAAGGCGGCCCAGACGGGCCGGATCGGCGACGGCAAGGTGTGGACCATCACGGTCGACGACGTCGCCCGGGTCCGGACGGGCGAGCACGGCGCGGGCGCCCTCTAGGGCGGTCCGCACGGGCCGCAAGGGCGGGCGGCACGAACGGTGGAGACGGTGCGACGCGTGTGACGGAGGCAGAGCCGAGATGACCGGTACGGCAGATGCAGGAAGCGCTCGCGACACCGACGTACCGACGGAGGCCCCGCACCCCCCAGGGGTGCGGGGCCTCCGGGCCGAGATGCTCGAGGTGGCCCGCGGGCTCAGCGGACCGGGAAGCTCGGGCGTGGCACGACGGTCGGCGGTCTGCACCCTGGTGACCGACCGACTGCGGACGCTGTGGGACGAGGCGACCGCGGGGGAGAGCGTCGAGGGGATCGCGCTCGCCGCGGTCGGGAGCCTCGGCCGTGCGGACATGGGTCCGGTGAGCGACCTGGATCTCGTGCTCGTGCACGACGGGCGCAGCCGCTCGGCCGAGCAGGTCGCGGCGGTCGCCGAACGGCTCTGGTACCCGTTGTGGGACGCCGGGGTGGACCTCGACCACGCGGTGCGCTCGTTGTCGCAGTGCCGCCAGGTCGCGTCCAAGGACGTGCCCGCGGCCGTGGGGTGGCTCGACGTGCGAGCGGTCGCAGGGGACGCGCTCGTGGTCCACCGGGCCGCGTCGGCCGTCCTGACGGACTGGCGGTCGGCCTCACGGCGCCGGTTGCCCGAGCTGCTGTCCTCGATCAAGGACCGGGCCGAGCGGTCGGGGGAGCTCGCGTACCTCATCGAGCCCGACCTCAAGGACGCGCGCGGCGGCATCCGCGACGCCGTGGTCCTGTCGGCGCTCGCGGCGACGTGGCTCACGGACCGTCCGCACGGGACGGTCGACCGCGCGTACGCGCACCTGCTCGACGTGCGCGACGCCGTCCAGGTCGTCACGGGTCGGCACACGAACCGGCTCGTGCTCGCGGACCTCGACGAGGTCGCTGCCACGAGCGGCTACGACGACCCCGACGAGCTCCTGGCGAGCCTCGCGGAGGCGGGCCGGGAGATCTCCTACGCGCTCGACACCACGGTCCGGCGGGCGCGCCAGGCGCTCCAGCGGCCGAGCGTCGCACGGCGTCCGGTCCTGGTGCGGGGACGGCGTACGGCGCCCCGGCTGCGGTCGGTCGGCGACGGGCTCGTCGAGCACGACGGCGAGCTGGTGCTCGCGGTCGACGCGCACCCCGAGACCGACCCCCTGCTCGCTCTGCGTGCGGCGGCCACCGCGGCACGCACGGGCCTGACCCTCTCGCCGGTCTCGGTCAGCAGCCTCGCGCACTGCCCGCCGCTGCCCGAGCCGTGGCCGGCCCTGGCGCGGTCTGCGTTCCTCTCGCTCCTCGGCAGCGGGCCCGCGCAGGTCGCCGTGTGGGAGGCGCTCGACCTCGTGGGGGTCGTCACGACGTGGATCCCGGAGTGGGCCGGGGTCCGCAACCGCCCGCAGCGCGCGGCGATCCACCGGCACACGGTCGACCGTCACCTGGTCGAGACGGTCGCGCGCGCCGCTCGGGACCGCAGAACCGTCGAGCGGGGCGACCTGCTCCTGCTCTCGGCGCTCTTCCACGACATCGGCAAGCGCCGCGGCGCGCAGGACCACTCGGAGGAGGGCGCGCGCCTCGTCCCGGGCATCCTGCGCCGCATGGGCTTCGGGGACGGTGTGCCCGACGACGTCGCGCGCCTCGTGCGTCATCACCTCACCCTGTCGCGGCTCGCCGTCTCGGCGGACCCGGACGACCCGGCGACGGTCGCGGAGCTCGCCGCCGCCGTCGGGCACCGCCGTGACCTGCTCGACGTGCTGCGTGCGCTGACCGAGGCCGACTCCTCCTCGCTCGGACCGGCGGGCTGGACCGCGTGGCGCGCGCGCCTCGTGGACGACCTGACGGCCGCGACCCGGGCCACCCTGCCCGAAGCGCCGTCCCCGACCGGTAGGCTGGGGACTTCCCTGATTCACGAGCGGTAAGGATGACGCGGTGTTCGCCACGCTGTCAGATCGATTGACGTCGACCTTCAAGAACCTGCGGAGCAAGGGCCGTCTCTCCGAGGCGGACATCGACGCCACGATCCGTGAGATCCGGCGCGCGCTCCTCGACGCGGACGTCGCTGTGCCGGTCGTCAAGGACTTCACCGGTGCCATCCGGGGTCGAGCCCTGTCGGCCGAGGTCTCCGGTGCGCTCAACCCTGCCCAGCAGGTCGTCAAGATCGTCAACGAGGAGCTCGTCGCGATCCTCGGCGGCGACAGCCGTGGCCTGCGCCTGGCGAAGAACCCGCCGACCGTCATCATGCTCGCGGGCCTCCAGGGCGCCGGCAAGACGACCCTCGCGGGCAAGCTCGCGCTGCACCTGCGCGAGCAGGGGCACACACCGCTGCTCGTCGCGGCCGACCTCCAGCGCCCCAACGCGGTCAACCAGCTCTCGGTCGTGGGTGAGCGTGCCGGCGTGCCGGTCTACGCGCCGCTGCCGGGCAACCAGGGGTCGGAGGGCGAGTCGGGCACGAGCGTCGGCGACCCGGTCCAGGTCGCGCGCGACGGTGTGGAGACCGCGCGCCAGCGCCAGCACGACGTCGTGATCGTCGACACCGCGGGCCGCCTCGGCGTGGACGCCGAGCTCATGCGCCAGGCCGCGGACATCCGCGACGCCGTGAACCCCGACGAGATCCTGTTCGTCATCGACGCGATGATCGGCCAGGACGCGGTCGCGACGGCCAAGGCCTTCGAGGAGGGCGTCGACTTCACGGGCGTCGTCCTGTCGAAGCTCGACGGCGACGCCCGCGGTGGTGCCGCACTGTCGGTCGCGCGCGTCACGGGTCGTCCGATCCTCTTCGCGTCGACCGGTGAGAAGCTCACCGACTTCGAGGCGTTCCACCCCGACCGCATGGCGTCGCGCATCCTCGACATGGGTGACGTGCTCACGCTCATCGAGCAGGCCGAGAAGGCGTTCGACGCCGACGAGGCCGCGAAGATGGCCGAGAAGGTCGCCAGCGGACAGGACTTCACGCTCGCGGACTTCCTCGTCCAGATGCAGCAGATGAAGAACATGGGCTCCATGAAGAAGATGCTCGGCATGCTGCCGGGCATGGGGCAGATGCGTGAGGCGCTCGACAACTTCGACGAGCGCGAGGTCGACCGCATCGAGGCGATCATCCGCTCGATGACCCCGGGCGAGCGCGACAACCCCAAGATCATCAACGGGTCGCGCCGGGCGCGCATCGCGCGAGGGTCCGGCGTCACCACGAGCGACGTCAACCAGCTCCTCGACCGGTTCGCGGGCGCGCAGAAGATGATGCGTCAGATGAGCCGCGGCGGCGGCATGCCCGGCATGCCCGGCATGGGGAACCTGCCCGGCATGGGCGGCAAGAAGGCCCGCGGTCGCGTGGCACCGCCGCCCAAGGGGCGCAAGGCCAAGTCGGGCAACCCCGCCAAGCGCGCCGCGGAGGAGGCGGCCCGTCAGGCCCGTGCCCTCGGTGGTCCCGTGGCGCCCCCGGCCGCGCCCGGTGCGGCGTTCGGCGCCCTGGGCGGTGCCAAGAGCGCACAGAAGTCGCCCGACCCGGCCGATCTCCAGCTCCCGCCCGACCTGGAGAAGTTCCTGGGGCGCTAGCGCGCTAGGTTATGTCCTGCAGGTCACGGTGGCCCTCGCCGTGACCTCCCTCCGTCCGTCCCACCCCGGTCCGTCAGGGGTCGGGCGAGCCCGACCGCCCGAGAACTGGGAGTCCGATGTCCGCGCTCGAAGGCCCCTCGCTGCACCTCCGGGGGCACATCCTCCTCGGAGACGACCGTGAGGTGTCCGACCTCTGGGTCAAGGACGGTCATGTCACGCTGACGCGGCCCTCGGCGCAGGGCACCAACATGCTGGCTCTCGAGGGGTGGGTCCTGCCCGGCCTCGTCGACGTCCACTGCCACGTGGGCCTCGGCAAGGACGGTGCGGTCGACAACGCGACCGCGCAGGCGCAGGCGATCGCGGACCGCGACAGCGGTGCGCTCCTCCTGCGCGACGCCGGCTCGCCCCTCGACACGCGGTGGGTGCGGTCGCGGCGCGACCTGCCCCGTCTCGTGCGCGCCGGACGGCACATCGCGCGGCCCAAGCGCTACCTGCGTGGTTACGGCCTCGAGCTCGACGACGTCGCGCAGCTCCCGGACGTCGTCCGGCAGGAGGCGCGGGCCGGCGACGGCTGGGTCAAGCTCGTGGGCGACTGGATCGACCGCGACCTGGGCGCCGACGGCGACCTGCGACCCCTGTGGCCCCAGGACGTGCTGACCGAGGCCGTCGCCGTCGCGCACGCCGAGGCCGCGCGCGTCACGGTGCACGCCTTCTCGAGCGAGGTCGTCCCGTCGCTGCTCGCCGCCGGGGTCGACTGCATCGAGCACGGCACGGGGATCCACCCCGACGACATGTACACGTTGTCCGAGCGCGGCATCGCGGTGACGCCCACGCTCCTGCAGATCAACGAGTTCGAGAACATCGCCCGCCAGGCCGACGCGAAGTACCCGCTCTTCGCGGCGCGCCTGCGTGACCTGCACGAGCGCCGCTACGAGCAGGTCCGCCAGCTCCACGAAGCGGGTATCCAGCTCCTCGTCGGCACCGACGCGGGCGGGACCATCGGCCACGGCCGGATCGCCGACGAGTGCGCCGAGATGGTCGCCGCCGGGGTCCCGGTCGCCGACGTGGTCGCTGCCGCGAGCTGGCAGGGACGCGAGTTCCTCGGGTACGGGGGACTCGTCGAGGGGTCGAGCGCGGACCTGGTCGTGTACCCGGCGGACCCGCGGGAGAACATCGAGGTGCTGCGGCACCCGACGGCGGTGATCTTGCGCGGGGAGATCGTGGCGCCGGTCTGAGACGTGTGTCGCCCTTGTCGACGTGCGGCGGGTCTGGTCGCGGAGGGCTCGTGGCGCCGGTCTGAGACGTGTGTCGCCCTTGTCGACGTGCGGCGGGTCTGGTCGCGGAGGGCTCGTGGCGCCGGTCTGAGACGTGCGTCGCCCTTGTCGACGTGCGGCGGGTCTGGTCGCGGAGGGCTTGTGGCGCGCGATGTTGGTCGGGGCGTGCCGGATCTGGCACAATAGCCGGGTACTCGGCGTGCCCGGCCCCTCTCTCCGCGCAACGCCGTGTCCCGACACCGTGCTCACCCGGTCCCCACCGGGAGGATGCACGGGTCACCTCACCCAGAACCAGGAGAGACCACCACAGTGGCCACCAAGATTCGTTTGAAGCGCCTCGGCAAGATCCGTGCGCCGTACTACCGTGTCGTCGTCGCGGACTCGCGCACCAAGCGTGACGGTCGCGTCATCGAGGAGATCGGCAAGTACCACCCGACCGAGGAGCCGTCGCTGATCGACATCTCCTCCGAGCGTGCGCAGTACTGGCTGAGCGTCGGCGCGCAGCCGACCGAGCAGGTTCTCGTGCTCCTCAAGATCACGGGTGACTGGCAGAAGTTCAAGGGCCTGCCGGGTGCCGAGGGCACCCTGCGCGTCAAGGGCGAGAAGGTCGACCCGGCCGCCGCCATCGAGGCCGCCGCCAAGGACGCCGAGAAGGTCAAGGCCAAGGCCGCCGAGAAGAAGGCTGCTGCGCCGGTCGAGACCGAGTCCGCTGACGCGGCTGAGGCAGCCGAAGAGCAGGCCTGATGCTCGGCGAGGCGCTCGAGCACCTGGTGCGCGGGATCGTGGACAACCCGGACGCCGTCCGGGTCAACGCGAAGCCGCTGCGTCGGGGCGAGCTGCTCGAGGTCCGGGTCCACCCCGAGGACCTCGGTCGCGTCATCGGCCGCGGCGGGCGGACGGCCCGTGCCCTGCGCACGGTGATCGGAGCCCTGTCGGTCGACGGTCCGGTGCGTGTCGACGTCGTCGACGTCGACCGCCGCTGACGACGGCTGAGCGCAAGCCGAACACAGCACGAACGTGAGGGTCGGTCCGCCGACCGCACGCCGACGAGGCCCGGTCCCCTTCAGGGTGGACCGGGCCTTGTCGTCTGCCCACCCCGGTCGATGCGGGTCAGTACCTGTCGATGCCCGTGGATAGGACGTGCGTCCTCGCCCCGCGGGTGACACCGTGGGGGCTCCCGGCCACGGGCTCCGGCACGGCCCACGCACGACGAGCACGAACACGACGAGAAGGAGCACACGATGCAGCTCACGGTGGCCCGAATCGGCCGCGCCCACGGACTGCGTGGCGAGGTCGCGCTCGACACGCGTACCGACAACCCCGAGGCGCGACTCGTCGTCGGGTCCACGATCGACACCGAGCCCGCCGAGGCGGGACCGCTGACGATCGAGCGCGCGCGACTGCACCAGGGCAAGTGGCTCGTGACGTTCGCGGGCGTGTCCGACCGCTCGGCGGCCGAGCGCATGCGCGGCATCACGCTCGTCGTCGAGGCCGACGTCTCCGACGAGGAGGACGCCTGGTACCCGCACGAGCTCGTGGGACTGCGCGCCGAGCTCGAGGACGGCACCGTCGTGGGTAAGGTCCTGGGACTCGAGCACCTCCCGGCGCACGACCTGCTCGTGATCGAGGAGACTGACGGCACGCGCACGCTCGTGCCGTTCGTGCACGCGATCGTGCCCGTCGTGGACGTGCCGGGCGGACGGGTCGTGCTCGATCCGCCGGGGGGCCTCCTGGCACGTGACGCCGACCTGCTCGAGGTCGTCGAGCCGACGCCGGGCTCCGGCGACGACGCGACCGACGACGCGACCGACGGGACGAACGACTGACGTGCGCATCGACATCGTCTCGATCTTCCCCGAGTACCTCGCGGCCCTGGACCTCTCGCTCGTCGGCAAGGCGCGCGTCGCCGGCCTGCTCGACCT
This sequence comes from Oerskovia turbata, assembly GCF_000718325.1. GTDB lineage: Bacteria > Actinomycetota > Actinomycetes > Actinomycetales > Cellulomonadaceae > Oerskovia > Oerskovia turbata. The sequence goes on along the minus strand of NZ_JOFV01000004.1, from coordinate 193,245 downwards.
GCGCGTCCACGACCTGCGCGACTGGACCACCGACCGCCACCGGACGGTCGACGACACGCCCTTCGGCGGGGGAGCGGGAATGGTCATGCGCCCCGACGTCTGGGGGCAGGCCATCGACGAGCTGACCGCGACCGGACCCGCGCACCTGGTGGTGCCGACGCCGTCGGGCACGACGTTCACCCAGCGCACCGCGGAAGCCCTGGCGACCGAGGACCAGCTCGTCTTCGCGTGCGGACGCTACGAGGGGATCGACGCGCGCGTCGCCGAGCACTACCGCGCCGCCGGGCACCGCGTGAGCGAGCTCTCGATCGGCGACTACGTGCTCAACGGGGGAGAGGTCGCCTCGCTCGTCATGGTCGAGGCCGTCGCCCGCCTGCTGCCCGGGGTGATCGGCAACCCGGAGTCGCTCGTCGAGGAGTCCCACGGCGCGGCCGGCCTCCTGGAGTACCCCGTGTACACCAAACCGCCCGTCTGGTCGGACCTCGAGGTGCCCGACGTGCTGCTCTCCGGGCACCACGCGAAGATCCGTCGCTGGCGCCGCGACCGGGCGCTCGAGAAGACTTCCGCCCGCCGGCCCGACCTGATCGCGGCGCTCGACGCGAGCACCCTCGACAAGCACGACCGGGCGTTCCTCGCCTCGCTCGGCTGGGAGGTGCGCGGGGGTGCCCTGCACCGGGCCCCGGGCAGTGCCGAACCCGCCCCCGGAGCCACCACCGGTGGTGTGGCAGAATAGACCCTTGGTGTGCGCCGGTCGGGCCTCTGCCACAGGGGAAGCCCACCGCACGTCAGCGTGCGCGACCGATCACATGCGAGCACCACCCACGTACTGAACCGGACCCGCCTCGCGGTGGGCCACGAGAACGCGTCTGACCTGTGGCAGGGCGGGGAGAGATCAATGCACACGCTGGACAGCGTCGACGCAGCATCGCTGCGTAGCGACATCCCGGTCTTCCGGGCCGGGGACACCGTCAAGGTCAACGTCAAGGTCGTCGAGGGCAACCGCTCTCGTGTCCAGGCGTTCCAGGGCGTCGTCATCGGTCGCCAGGGTGGCGGCATCCGCGAGACCTTCACGGTCCGCAAGATCAGCTTCAGCGTCGGCGTGGAGCGTACCTTCCCGGTGCACTCCCCGACCCTCGAGTCGATCGAGCTCGTCACGCGCGGTGACGTCCGCCGCGCCAAGCTGTACTACCTGCGCAAGCTGCGCGGCAAGAAGGCGAAGATCAAGGAGAAGCGCGACGCGCTCCCCTCGAAGTGATCCGATCCTGACCCCGCGTCAGGCTCGTCACGCGTCCGCGGGCGGCCACCTCCGGGTGGCCGCCCGTCGGCGTTCCCGCACCTGCCGCCCGGTCCGCGGCGGCCGCTCCCGGTTTCACCCGAGGGCCCGCGCAGTGGCACAGTGAGCGCGTGACAGACAGCGCCGCACAGGCAGCACCCCGCCCCGACCCCGCGCTCGGTGCGGTCCCCACGACGGAGACGGACACGAGGAGCCAGATGGAAGCGGGCTCTTCCCGAGCGCGGCCGGCACCCCGGCGCGGCTCGCTGCTGCGCGAGACCGTCATCATCCTGCTCAGCGCACTGGTGCTGTCCTGGCTGATCAAGACCTTCCTGGTGCAGGCGTTCTTCATCCCGAGCGCCTCGATGGAGGACACGCTCGTCGAGGGGGACCGCGTGATGGTCTCGCGCCTCGTCCCCGACGCGTTCGACGTGCACCGCGGCGACGTCGTCGTCTTCAAGGACCCGGGGAGCTGGCTCCCGCCGTACGTCGCGCCCGACCGTGGGCCCGTCGGCAACGCCGTCACGTCCGCCATGACGTTCGTCGGGCTGCTCCCGCAGGACACCGGGGAGCACCTCATCAAGCGGGTGATCGGGACACCGGGCGACCGGGTCGTGTGCTGCGACGCGCAGGGGCGCGTGAGCGTCAACGGCCAGCCGATCGACGAGACCTACATCAAGCCGGGATCTCTCCCGAGCCAGGACCCTTTCGACGTGGTCGTCCCCGAGGGCATGCTGTTCGTCATGGGCGACAACCGGCAGCACTCGGCCGACTCGCGGTACAACACCGGCAAGCCGGGCGGCGGGTTCGTGCCGATCAGCAACGTCGTCGGGACGGCCTTCGTCAAGGTGTGGCCGCTCAGCGACCTCACGCTGATGCGCAACCCGGGTGACGTGTTCGCGGAGGTGCCGGAACCATGACGACCGACCTCGGTGCGCCGCTCGTCGCGGGCGAGCCGGAGACCACCGCGGCCCGGCGCGCTCCGCGCAAGGCGCCGGTCAGGCGATCGACCGGGCCCAAACCGCCGACGCTGCGCCACGAGCGGGCGATCCTCGACTCGGGCGCGCGGTTCGTCGCGGGCATGGACGAGGTGGGGCGGGGAGCCCTGGCGGGTCCGGTGAGCGTGGGCGTCGTCGTGGTGGACCTGAGCACGGGCACGTTCCCGAAGGGGCTGACCGACTCCAAGATGCTCACCCCCACGGCGCGCGAGGCCATGCTGCCCGCGGTCCGTGACTGGGGGCTCGCGTGGGCCGTGGGCCACGCCGGGCCCGCGGAGATCGACGCGCACGGCATCGTCGTCGCGCTGCGGCTCGCGGGGCGCCGTGCGCTGGCACAGGTGCGACGCTCGCTCGGCCCGGTCGACGCGGTCCTGCTCGACGGCAAGCACGACTGGCTGACCCGTCCGAGCGTGGACCTCTTCGAGGCGTTCGACCTCGACCCCGACGACGACCCCGCCCTGCCGGACCCGGCCGTGCGCACGCTCGTCAAGGCCGACCTCCAGTGCGCGTCGGTCGCGGCCGCGAGCGTCCTGGCCAAGTGCGAGCGCGACGGCCTCATGACGGGCCTCGCCCGCCAGTACCCGGCGTACGGGTGGGACGGCAACAAGGGGTACGGCTCCGCGGTGCACGTCGAGGCGCTCAAGGCCCACGGCCCGACGCCGCAGCACCGGCGGAGCTGGCGTCTCCCCGAACGCGACGAGGCCTGAGCGGCCTGCGCGCAGCGGGAGCCGGGCACGGCGTGCGGCAGGCGTGAGCGCGGCCGGGACCTGAACGGCCCCGCGCGGCGGCACCGCGGCGCGCGACGGGACCGGCGATCCGGGGTTGTGGCACTCGATGGTCCATGATGGTGCAGTGAGCGCCGAAGACCTCGAGAACTATGAGACCGAGATGGAACTGGCCCTCTACCGCGAGTATCGCGATGTGGTGGGCCTGTTCTCCTACGTGGTCGAGACAGAGCGACGTTTCTACCTGGCGAACCAGGTGGACCTCCAGGTCAGGTCGGCCGCAGGCGAGGTGTACTTCGAGCTGCGGCTCGCCGACGCCTGGGTGTGGGACGTGTACCGCTCCGCGCGCTTCGTGAAGTCGGTGCGGGTGGTCACGTTCAAGGACGTCAACGTCGAGGAGCTGGCCAAGGCCGAGCTCCAGCTCTGACCCTCGCTCCAGCAGCAGTCCTGCGACCCCCCGCACCGGACGGGTCGCAGGACTGTCGTGCTTCCGCCCGGCCGAGCCGTGCACAGGACCCGTTCGTGGGTCTCCTCTCCACAACCGGGACCCGTGCGCGCCCACCACCGCCCCGACCAGGCCAGGGTGTGAGCCGGAGGTGGGACATGAGAGCGAAGGACGCTGTCGGGCGGTACGGGGAGAAGGTCGCGGCGACATACCTGGTCGAGGCCGGATGGGTGGTCCTCGACCGCAACTGGCGGGGCACCCGGGGCGAGCTCGACCTGGTCGCCCGAGACGGTGACGTGCTGGTCGCGGTCGAGGTCAAGACCCGGCGAGGCACCGGCTTCGGGCACCCCGCCGAGGCCGTGACCCCCGACAAGCTCGCCCGGCTGCGTCGCCTGACCGGGGAGTGGGTCGCGACGCACCCGGTCCGCCCCGCGTCGATACGGATCGACGTCGTGGCCGTGGTCCTGCCCGCGGCCGGTGCCGCGCAGGTCGAGCACCTCGTCGGGGTCAGCTGATGTCGCTCGGGACGACGTTCGCGGTCTCGCTCGTCGGTCTCTCGGGTCATGTCGTGGAGGTGCAGGCCCACCTGGCCGCATCGGTCCCGGGCTTCACGCTCGTCGGGCTTCCCGACGCGGCGCTCTCCGAGTCGAAGGACCGTGTCCGCGCCGCGATCGCCTCGTCGGGCATCGAGTGGCCCCAGCGCAAGATCACGGTCAACCTGTCCCCGGCGTCGCTGCCCAAGGCGGGATCGGGCTTCGACCTCGCCATCGCGGTTGCGATGCTCGCCGGGGCCCGCAAGATCTCCGTCGCGGACCCCGAGCACGTCGTGCACATCGGCGAGCTCGGGCTCGACGGACGGCTCCAGTCCGTGCGCGGGGTGCTCCCTGCGGTCGCCGCCGCCGTCGCGGCCGGGCTGCGCGACGTCGTCGTGCCCGTGCAGGACGCGGACGAGGCCCGGCTCGTCCCCGGGGCGCGGGTCGTCGGTGTCGCGAGCCTGGCCGAGATCGCCGCGCTGTACGGCGCCGAGGTGCCGGGCATCATGACGCCGACGTCCGCGGCGCGCCCGACCCGCACCGTCGGGCCACGGCGGGCCGCGGGGGACCTGCGCGACGTCCTGGGGCAGGAGCAGGCGCGCCGTGCGCTCGAGGTCGCGGCCGCAGGCGGTCACCACCTGCTCCTCGTCGGCCCGCCGGGAGCGGGCAAGACCATGCTCGCCTCCCGGATCACGGGCATCCTGCCTGACCTCGACGAGTCCGAGGCCGTCGAGGTCACGGCGGTGCACTCGATCGCAGGGGTCTTCGACCCCGAGCAGGGGCTGATCCGACGCCCGCCCTACGAGGACCCGCACCACACCGCGACGGCGGCGTCGATCGTCGGCGGCGGCAGCGGGCTGCCACGGCCCGGCGCCGCGTCCCGCGCGCACCGTGGCGTGCTGTTCCTCGACGAGGCGCCCGAGTTCGGGTCGCGGGTCCTGCAGACCCTGCGCCAGCCGCTCGAGCACGGCGAGCTCGTGATCCACCGTGCGGCCGGGTCCGCGCGCTACCCGGCCCGCTTCCAGCTCGTCCTGGCCGCCAACCCGTGCCCGTGCGGTCTCGGGATCGGCAAGGGGCTCGAGTGCTCGTGCAGCCCGCTGGTCCGGCGGCGGTACTTCGCCCGGCTGTCGGGCCCGCTGCTCGACCGCGTCGACGTCCAGGTCGAGGTGCGCCCGGTGTCGCGCGTCGACCGGGCAGGAGGTGCCGACGTGGAGTCGAGCGCGACCGTCGCGGCGCGCGTCGCGGCCGCTCGTGCCGCCGCGAGGACCAGGCTCGCCGGGACCCCGTGGGGCACGAACGCCGAGGTGCCCGGTACATGGCTGCGCGAACGGCTCGGGCCGGACCCCAGGCTGCTCGCAGGTATCGACACCGCACTCGACCGCGGCACCCTCTCGCTGCGCGGTGCCGACCGGGTCCTCCGGCTCGCCTGGACCGTGGCCGACCTGGCCGGTCGAGCCGCACCGAACGCAGGAGACGTGGGACAGGGCCTCGCGCTGCGGACCCGAGGGCACCATGGCTGAGGCCGGTCCGACGTTCGACGTCCATGAGCCCCTGCTCGCGCGCGCGGCCTGGAGCCGGATCGCCGAACCGGGGGACCAGGTCGCCGGCGCGCTCGTCATGCACCTCGGCGCCGGGGACGCCCTCGCGTGGCTCTACGACGCCGCGTCGGGCGCGACCTCCCTGACACCGAGCCTGCTCGGACAGCACCCGGAACGACCGGCGATCGACCGCGTGCAGCGGGCCGTGGAACGCTGGCGTGCCCGTCTCGCGACCCTCGATCCCGGTCGGGAGCTCCGCGCCCTCGACCAGCTCGGTGGTGCGCTCCTGGTGCCCGGGGACCCGCGATGGCCGACGGCGCTCGACGACCTGGGCGTCGCGGCACCCTTCGCGCTGTGGGTCCGAGGCGAGAGCGACCTCGCGGGCCTCGCCCGGCGATCGGTCGCGCTCGTGGGCGCTCGCGCGTGCACCGAGTACGGGCGTCACGTCGCGGCAGACCTTGCCTCAGGGTTGGCCGACCGTCGCTTCACGATCGTCTCCGGCGGCGCGTACGGCATCGATGCCGCGGCGCACCGCGGCGCGATCGCAGCACGCGGGCGAACGGTCGCGTTCCTCGCGGGAGGCGTCGACCGTCTGTACCCGGCCGGAAACACCGATCTCCTGCGGGCGGTCCTCGACGAGGGGAGCGTCGTCAGCGAGGTACCGCCGGGCTCCGTCCCCAGCAGGGTCCGCTTCCTGCAGCGCAACCGTCTCATCGCAGCCTTCTCCCGGGCGACGGTCGTCGTCGAGGCGGCCTGGCGCTCGGGAGCCCTGAGCACAGCGACGCACGCGACCGCGCTGCTGCGCCCTGTCGGGGCGGTCCCCGGACCCGTGACCTCGATGGCCTCCGGAGGGTGCCACCAGCTCCTGCGTGACGGGAAGGCCGTGTGCGTGACCGACACCGACGAGGCCGCAGAGCTGGCGGGGGACGTCGGGGCGGACGCGCCGACCCCGCGAGCAGGGCGCCCCGCGCCTCAGGACGACCTCGACGAGCCGGGCAAGAGGCTGTGGGACGCCCTGCCGCTGCGTGCGTACGCCGCCGTGGACTCGGTGGCCCGCGCAGCGGGGCTCGGGCTCGACGAGACGTTCGGGGGCCTCGGCCACCTCGAGCTCGCGGGCCTCGCCGAGCAGTCCGGGGGCAGATGGCGCCGGACGGCCCGGCCACCGCGGGGCGTGGGGTCCACCGTGCGGAGGGGGTGAGCGGCGACACTGGGACGATGAGCGACACCGAGCGGCACGGGCCCGGCACTGGAACGGGCACCGGCTCGACCCCGAAGGAGGCACCCCTTCCGCCCGCGCTGGCGGTGCCCGTCGCGGAGTTCGAGCTGTACCTCGACGTCCAGCGAGGGCTGTCGGCACACACGGTGCGTGCCTACACGGGCGACGTCCGGTCGCTGCTGGCGCGCGCCGTGGCGACGGGCGTGCGCAGCCTGGACGACGTCGACATCGCGGTCCTGCGTGACTGGCTCGCCGACCTCGGTGCACGTGACCTCGCCCGCACCACGATGGCCCGGAGAGGCGCGGCGGCCCGTGCCTTCTTCGCCTGGACGACGAGCACCGGGCGCACGGCGCACAACCCGGCGCTGCGCCTCGCGAGCCCCAAGGTGGCCCGTCACCTGCCGACCGTCCTCGCCGTCGACGCCGCCACCCACCTCATGGAGACCGCACGCGACGCGGCCGCGGACGGCGATCCCGCGCGCCTGCGTGAGTGGGTCGCGGTCGAGGTCCTCTACGCCTCTGGCCTGCGCGTCGCCGAGCTCGTCGGTGCCGACGTCGACGACGTGGACCTGGGGGAGCGGACGCTGCGCGTGGTCGGCAAGGGCGACAAGGAACGGGTCGTGCCGTTCGGCGTCCCCGCGGGGCGTGCGCTCCGCCGCTGGCTCGACGTGGGGCGGCCCGCGCTGGTCGTCGCGGACTCCGGCCCCGCGCTGCTCCTCGGCGATCGCGGCCGCCGCTGGGGGCAGCGACAGGCACGCGAGACGGTGCACCGTCTCGCAGCCCTGGCCGGCGTCGACGACGTCGCGCCGCACGACCTGCGGCACAGCGCGGCAACCCACCTGCTCCAGGGCGGCTCCGACCTGCGCAGCGTCCAGGAGGTGCTCGGCCACGCCACGCTCTCCACGACCCAGCGCTACACGCACGTCAGCGCCGACCGTCTGAGGGCCTCGTTCGAGCAGGCCTTCCCGCGGGCGTGACGTGCTCGGCTGCCGGACCCGGGAACGTCGGGTCGAGTCGGTGACCCGTGCGCTCCGCGGGGCTTCGGGCCGTCGAGATGTGGCCAACGGGGGTCGGGACGACGCGCGAACCCCCGATGGCCGCATCTCGCGGTGAGCAAGGCTCTGCCGTTGCCCCGGGGGCGCCGGTCAGCGCAACGGCAGCAGCACGATCGGCTCGGGCGGGCCCAGCAGCGCGAGGGGGTCGACGTACATGTCGCCGCGGCGCACGCCCCAGTGCAGGCACGACGCGGGCAGACAGTGCCCGGCCCCCGCAGGACCGGCCCCGGCGGAACCACTCTCCGCGGGCTCGTCGGCCCCGTCGCCCGCGACCTGGACCGTCCCCACGACCTGCCCCCGGCCGACCCTCGTCCCTGCCGCGACCGAGCCGTCGACCGGTTCCAGCGAGCTGCGCAGCCCGCCGTCGTGCAGGACGACCAGGACACCACGGTCCACGACGGTCCCGGCGAACGTCACGACCCCGTCCTCGGGTGCCACGACGGCGCCCCCGGGCGGCACCCCGAGGTCGACCCCACGGTGACCGGCCAGCCAGTCCTTGTCGGGCGGGAGGAACTCGCGGAGCACCACGAGATCGCCGGGGACGGGTGACGTCCATCCCGTCTCGCCCGGAGCGTCGTCCTCGGTGCCCCGGGCAGGTGGCCCGGCGAGCAGGGGGATCACCAGGCTGGTGAGCACGACCGCGGCACCCACGTGGCGGCGTCGGGCGCGGGGAGAGGGCGAGACGGACCGAGGCGAGGACGAGCGGGAGGTGAGCACCGACCGAGCCTCGCGCAGACCGGCCGCAGTGTGGGCGCTCCCTTCCCGGACCTGTGGACGAGACCCCGTCCGCCCGGCCTGTGCACGGGTCGGGCTGCGGCCTGCGATCAGGTAGACTTAACGCCGCGATCGGCACGTTCACTCGGACGGGCTCACGGCACCCCCGACGGTCACCCCAGAGGTCACCGGCAGGACGCCGCGAACCCCCCGCTGCGCGCCGTCGACTTCGCGCGTCACGTCTCCGACTCCCGACCTCTCGAGGTCGCCGTCAGGGGCCATCCCGACAACGGTCCGGACCCTCGTTCGCCAGGGCCCGGCGTCGGTCCATGGTGTGGCGCCAGGGGTGCAGGGCCAATCCCGGCCGGCACCGACAACCGGAATGCACCGACCGGACGCACTGCGACCGGTCGGACGAACGAGCGTGAGCAGCGGGAGGATCCCGCGTCACGCCTGAAAGGAAGTGCCATGGCCGTCGTGACCATGCGCCAGCTCCTCGACAGCGGAGTCCACTTCGGACACCAGACCCGCCGCTGGAACCCGAAGATGAAGCGCTTCATCTTCACGGAGCGCAACGGCATCTACATCGTCGACCTGCAGCAGTCGCTGTCCTACATCGACCGCGCCTACGAGTTCGTCAAGGAGACCGTCGCCCACGGTGGCACGATCCTCTTCGTCGGCACGAAGAAGCAGGCGCAGGAGCCCGTCGCCGAGCAGGCCGCTCGTGTCGGCATGCCCTACGTGAACCACCGCTGGCTCGGTGGCATGCTCACCAACTTCACCACGGTGCACAAGCGTCTGCAGCGTATGAAGGAGCTCGAGGAGATCGACTTCGACGACGTCGCAGGCTCCGGGCTCACCAAGAAGGAGCTGCTCGTCCTGCGCCGCGAGAAGGACAAGCTGACCCGCACCCTGGGCGGCATCCGTGACATGGCGAAGGTCCCCTCCGCCGTGTGGATCGTCGACACCAACAAGGAGCACCTGGCCGTCGACGAGGCGCGCAAGCTGCACATCCCGATCGTCGCGATCCTCGACACCAACTGCGACCCCGACGTCGTCGACTACAAGATCCCGGGCAACGACGACGCGATCCGCGCCGTCACGCTGCTGACCCGCGTGATCGCCGACGCCGCGGCCGAGGGCCTGCTCCAGCGCCACTCGGGCAAGACCGGTGCCGAGGCCGGCTCCGCCACCGAGGCAGAGCCCCTCGCCGAGTGGGAGCGCGAGCTCCTCGCCGGTGCCGAGGCCGAGGCCGCCGTGGAGACCGCAGCCGCTGCTGAGGTCGTGGCCGAGGCCGCTGCCGAGACGGCCGTCGAGGCCGAGGTCGTGGCCGAGGCTGCTGCCGAGGTCGCCGTCGAGGCCGAGGTCGAGGCTGAGGCTGCCGTCGAGGCCGCCGCCGAAGAGGCCGACGAGTCCAAGTGACGACGTGGTGCGCGCCCCTCGCACGAGGGGCGCGCACCCGCCGCACCGCCCGCTCCACGTTCTCCCCGGGGAGCCCCGGGACCCCAGACAGGTAAGGACACCACCATGGCGAACTACACCGCAGCCGACATCAAGGCGCTGCGCGAGCGCACCGGCGCCGGCATGCTCGACGTCAAGAAGGCGCTCGACGAGGCCGACGGCGACTCCGAGAAGGCGCTCGAGATCATCCGTGTCAAGGGGTTGAAGGGCGTCGCCAAGCGCGAGGGCCGTTCGACCTCCGAGGGCCTCGTGGCCGTCGACGTCTCCGAGATCGAGGGTGGCCAGGTCGCCACGCTCATCGAGCTCAACTCCGAGACCGACTTCGTCGCGAAGAACGAGAACTTCCTCAACCTCGCGGCCCGTGTCCTGACGGCCGTCGCCGCCTCGGGTGCGGCCGACGTCGACGCGGCGCTCGCCGCGGACGCCGACGGTGAGTCCGTCCAGCTCGTCATCGACAACACGGCCGCGTCGCTGGGCGAGAAGGTCGTCCTGCGCCGCACCACGCGTGTCGCCGGTGAGCGCGTCACCGCGTACCTGCACCGCACCGCCAAGGACCTGCCGCCGTCGATCGGCGTCGTCGTCGCCACGGACGCTGCCGGTGAGGCCGTCGCCAAGGAGATCGCGCAGCACGTCGCCGCGATGTCGCCGACGTACCTGACCCGTGAGGACGTCCCGGAGGAGATCGTCGCGAGCGAGCGCCGCATCGCCGAGGAGACCTCGCGCAACGAGGGCAAGCCCGAGGCCGCGCTGCCGAAGATCATCGAGGGCCGACTGAACGGCTTCTTCAAGGACGTCGTGCTGCTCGACCAGCCGCTCGCCAAGGACCCGAAGAAGACCGTCGGCCAGGTCCTCGCCGAGGTCGGCGGCACGGTCACCGAGTTCGTGCGGTACCGCGTCGGCGCCTGACGCCTTCCTCCGGTGGCCCGGTCCGCGCTCGCGCGGACCGGGCCACCGCGCACCGGGACCCGGCCAGGTCCTGGCGCACCACGCAACACCCCGGGGACCCCTCGTAGGACCGTCCCCGGAACGTCCTGGGGCAGACCTCGGGAGCTCGGAACGACGAAGAACAGGTGGCGCTGCACATGGGCGACAACATCGAGACCACGACCCCGGCACGACGAGTTCTGCTGAAGCTCTCCGGTGAGACCTTCGGAGGCGGACAGATCGGCCTGGCGCCGGACGTCGTCCAGCGCGTCGCGGGCGAGATCGCGCAGGCGGTGCGTCAGGGCGTGCAGGTCGCGATCGTCGTGGGCGGCGGCAACTTCTTCCGTGGTGCCGAGCTGTCCCAGCGGGGCCTCGACCGCGCTCGCGCCGACTACATGGGCATGCTGGGCACGGTCATGAACTGCCTCGCGCTCCAGGACTTCCTCGAGCAGTCCGGCGTCGACACGCGCGTGCAGACCGCCATCACCATGGGCCAGGTCGCCGAGCCGTACATCCCGCTGCGCGCCATCCGTCACATGGAGAAGGGCCGTGTCGTGATCTTCGGCGCCGGCGCCGGGATGCCGTACTTCTCGACCGACACCGTCTCCGTCCAGCGCGCCCTCGAGACGCACTGCCAGGAGGTCCTCATGGGCAAGAACGGCGTCGACGGGGTCTACTCCGCGGACCCGCGCACCAACCCGGACGCCGTCAAGCTCGACCACCTGACGTACACCGACGCGCTCGTGAACGACCTGGCCGTCATGGACGCCACGGCCCTGAGCCTGTGCCGCGACAACGACGTGACCATGCGGGTCTTCGGCATGGGCGAGCCGGGCAACGTGACCCGCGCGCTGCTGGGGGACAATATCGGGACACTGGTCACGACGAGCTGACCGGACGACCGACGAACGACCCGGGTCGCGCCGCGTCCCCGGGTGCGCCGCCTCGTGCGGCGCAGGACGGCTAGCCCAGCAACGCACGACGAAGGAGCACTGGTGATCGACGAGACCCTCCTCGAGGCCGAAGAGAAGATGGACAAGGCGATCGAGGTCGCCAAGGAGGACTTCGCGAACATTCGCACGGGACGTGCGAGCGGCGCGATGTTCAACAAGATCACGGTCGAGTACTACGGTGCTCCGACGCCCCTGCAGCAGCTCGCCTCGTTCAACACGCCCGAGGCCCGCACGATCGTGATCTCGCCCTTCGACAAGACCGCGCTGAGCGCGATCGAGAAGGCCATCCGTGACTCGGACCTCGGGGTGAACCCCAGCAACGACGGCAACATCATCCGTGTCGTGCTCCCCGTCCTGACCGAGGAGCGTCGCCGCGACTACGTGAAGCTCGCGAAGGGCAAGGCGGAGGACGCCCGTGTCTCGGTGCGCAACGTGCGTCGCCGCGCCAAGGAGCAGCTCGACCGCATCGTCAAGGACGGCGAGGCCGGCGAGGACGAGGGCACGCGCGCCGAGAAGGAGCTCGAGGCGCTCACCAAGAGCCACGTCGACACGATCGACGCGCTGCTCGCCGGCAAGGAGAGCGAGCTCCTCGAGGTCTGATGCAGAAGTCCGTGCGCACCGATGACAAGTGATGCGGTCGCGTCCAGGCCCCGGCGCACGCCGAAGGCCGGGCGCGACCTGCCCAAGGCGATCTCCGTCGGGGTCGGGCTCCTCGTGCTCGTGGGGGCCTCCTTGGCCTTCCGTCCGGAGCCGTTCGTGCTGCTGGCGACCGCTGCGGTCGGGGCGGCGCTGTGGGAGCTGAAGCAGGCCTTCCTCCGCCGTGACATCCACCTGCCGCTCCTGCCGCTCCTGGTCGGTGCGGCGGGGATCCTGATCTCGTCGTACTACTCGGGCCCCGAGGCCCTCATGGTCTCGTTCGTCCTGACGGTGGCCGGGGTCGTGGTCTGGCGGGTGATCGACGGCTCGGGGACGGCGGCGGTGCGTGATGCCGCCGCGGGAACCTTCGCGACGGCGTACCTGCCGTTCATGGCGGGGTTCGTCATGATGATGCTGGCGAACCCGGACAACGGGCGGATCCAGGTCCTCCTGTTCATCCTGCTGGCGGTCTCGAACGACGTCGGGGGGTACGTGGCGGGGGTCCTGTTCGGACGTCACCCGCTGGCGCCGTCGATCAGTCCCAAGAAGAGCTGGGAGGGGCTGGCCGGCTCGTTCGTCCTGGCGACGGCGATCGGCGTCGTGGGTGCCGTCTACGGGCTCGGCGTGAGCCCCGTCGTCGGTGTCCTGCTCGGCATCATGGTGCCGCTCACGGCGACCGTGGGGGACCTGGCCGAGTCGATGATCAAGCGCGACCTAGAATTGAAGGACATGGGGTCGCTCCTGCCGGGGCACGGCGGCGTCCTCGACCGCCTGGACTCCATGCTCCTGACCGCTCCGTTCGTGTACCTGCTGCTCTCCGTCTCGCTCTGAGGCGGGCCCGTGAGGGTGGGCGCAGGCACGGACGCACGCGCGCGTGCCGGTGTGTCGCTCGACGCACCGGCGTGCTCGCACGAGTGCACGCGTCGTGCGTCGACGCGGTGCGCTGACCTGCTCCACCCGCTCCAACCTCTGGATCCTCCATGTCTGTTCGCCCGTCCGTCGAATCGAAGCCGCTGCCGCTCGTCATGTCGGCGCCCCGCCGAGGGAAGCCTCCGCGCCACTTCGCCGACCTCTCCCCGGAGGAGCGCACGGCCGCGGTCGTCGAGCTGGGGGAGAAGCCGTTCCGCGCCAAGCAGCTCGCGACGCACTACTACGCGCACTTCACGAACGACGCGCAGGACATGACCGACCTCCCCCAGGCCTCGCGCGAGCTGCTCGTCGAGAACCTGATGCCGCCGCTGCTGACCCCCGCGCGCGTCATGCAGGCCGACGGCGGGACGACCGTCAAGACGCTCTGGAAGCTCTTCGACGCGGCCAAGGTCGAGTCGGTGCTCATGCGCTACCCGAACCGGTCGACGCTGTGCGTCTCGAGCCAGGCGGGCTGCGGCATGGCCTGCCCGTTCTGCGCGACGGGCCAGCTGGGTCTGACGCGGAACCTGTCGACCGCGGAGATCGTCGAGCAGGTGCGTTCGGCCGCCAAGTCGCTCGCGGACGGCGACATCCCGGGCGGGTCCGCGCGTCTGAACAACCTGGTCTTCATGGGCATGGGCGAGCCCATGGCGAACTACAAGGCCGTCATGGGGACGATCCGCCAGCTCGTCGCGCCGGCCCCTGAGGGCCTGGGCATGTCGGCCCGCAACATCACGGTCTCGACCGTGGGCCTGGTGCCGGCCATGAACAAGCTCTCGGCCGAGGGCATCCCGGTCACGCTCGCGCTCTCGCTCCACGCGCCCGACGACGACCTGCGCAGCGAGCTCGTCCCGATCAACACCCGGTGGTCGGTCGACGAGACGCTCGACGCGGCGCGCAACTACTTCGAGGTCACGGGCCGACGCGTGAGCATCGAGTACGCGCTCATCAAGGACATGAACGACCACGCCTGGCGCGCGGACCTCCTGGGCGAGAAGCTCACGGCTCGGGGTTCGGGCTGGGTGCACGTGAACCCCATCCCGCTCAACCCGACCCCGGGTTCGATCTGGACGGCGAGCGAGCGTGAGGTGGAGGACGAGTTCGTGGCTCGCTTGCGTGGGCACGGGATTCCGACCACTATTCGTGACACACGCGGCAGCGACATCGATGGTGCGTGCGGGCAGCTGGCAGCTGAGGAGGAAGCGTGAGTGCGTTGTTCAGCACCGTCTCGAAGGTGCGCAACGGGTACGACCCGGAAGAGGTGGACGAGTTCTTCGACCACGCCCGTCAGGTCTACGAGGGCAGGAAGCCTGAGCGCCTGACGAGCACGGACATCCAGGTCTCGATGTTCGACCTGGTCCGTGGTGGGTACGACACCCACGAGGTCGATGCGGCTCTCGACCGGCTGGAGGGGGCCTTCATCGCCCGCCAGCGTGCCGAGTACGTCGCGGTCAACGGGCAGCAGGCGTGGATGAACGCGCTCGCCGAGCGGGCTCGCAGCCTGTACGGCCGCCTGGGGCGTCCGGACGGTGAGCGGTTCGCGCCGGCGGGGCGTGGCGAGTGGGGCTACGACATGGACGACGTCGACGACCTGTGCGACCGTCTCGTGGCGTACTTCGACCGTCAGGAGCCCATCACGGCTGCCGAGATCCGCAGCTCGACCTTCGCGCGTCGTCGCGGCAAGGACGGCTATGCGGAGGGTCCCGTGGACGCGTTCTTCGCCCGTGCCATCGAGGTGCTGCTCGGCGTCGAGTGACGTCGCGCGCGATCCCTGCCCGACGCCGCAGCGCACGTCGGGCGGTCCTCGCACCTGGGAGGATGTCCTCATGAGTGTGCGCAGCGTGACCCTTCTCGGGTCGACCGGATCCATCGGCACCCAGGCGATCGACGTGATCTCCCGCCATCCCGACCGTTTCCGCGTGGACGCGATCTCGGCGGGTGGCGCGAACGCGGGCCTGCTGGCGCGCCAGGCGGTCGAGCTGGGTGTGGCGAGGGTCGGTGTCGCGGACCCGGGACGGGCTGCGGAGGTCGAGGCGGCTCTGGCGGCGCAGGCCCCTCGCGCGGGTGCGCGGCCGGTCGAGGTGGTCGTCGGCCCGGACGCGGCGACCGAGCTCGCGGGGGCGGGCTCCGACGTCGTGCTCAACGGCATCACGGGCTCGGTGGGGCTCGGCCCCACGCTCGCCGCGCTCGCTGCGGGGTCGACGCTCGCGCTGGCCAACAAGGAGTCGCTCGTCGTGGGCGGCGTGCTGGTCCAGGACGCGAAGCAGCGCCCCGACCAGATCGTCCCGGTCGACTCGGAGCACTCGGCGATCGCGCAGGCCCTGCGGTCGGGGCGTCGCGAGGAGGTGCGCCGTCTCGTGCTGACGGCGTCGGGCGGGCCCTTCCGAGGGTGGGCGCGTGACGACGTCAAGGCGGTCTCCCCGCAGCAGGCGCTCGCGCACCCGACGTGGGCCATGGGCCCGGTCGTGACGATCAACTCGGCGACGCTCATGAACAAGGGTCTCGAGCTCATCGAGGCGCACCTGCTGTTCGACGTGCCGACGGACGAGATCACGGTCGTGGTGCACCCGCAGTCGGTCGTGCACTCGATGGTCGAGTTCGTGGACGGTTCGACGATCGCGCAGGCCTCGCCCCCGGACATGCGCCTGCCGATCGCGCTCGGCCTGAGCTGGCCGGACCGGTTGGGTGAGGTTGCGGCCGGCTGCGACTGGTCGGGCGCGACCGCGTGGACGTTCGAGCCGCTCGACGAGGAGCTCTTCCCGGCAGTAGGGCTCGCGCGCGCGGCGGCGTCGGCGTCGGCGACGCATCCCGCGGTGTACAACGCGGCCAACGAGGAGTGTGTCGCAGCGTTCCTGGAGGGGCGCATCGGGTTCCTGGACATCGTCGAGACCGTGCAGCGGGTCCTGGGCGAGCACACGGGAACCTCACGGGCGGTGGTCACGTTGGACGACGTGACGGGCGCCGAGGGGTGGGCCCGGGCCAGGGCCCACGAGATCCTCACCCGCCGCTGAGTCCTCCTTCAGCACTGGTCGTCCTCGTCTCCTCGCAGCACCCCCGAACGGAGCTCTCATGACCGCGGTGATCGGCATCCTCGTCGTGCTGGTCGGCATCCTGGTGTCGATCGCCCTGCACGAGGTCGGGCACATGGTCCCGGCCAAGAGGTTCGGCGTGCGTGTGAGCCACTACTTCGTGGGGTTCGGCCCCACGCTGTGGTCGCGCACCAGGGGGGAGACCGAGTACGGGCTCAAGGCGATCCCGCTGGGCGGCTACGTGCGGCTCGTGGGGATGTACCCGCCGGCCCCGGCGGGCAAGAAGCAGTCGAACGGCTTCTTCGGCCGCATGGTGCAGGACGCGCGGGAGATGAGCGCCGAGGAGATCCTGCCGGGTCAGGAGCCGCGCGCGTTCTACAACCTCTCGGTGCCGAAGAAGGTCGTCGTGATGTTCGGCGGGCCGTTCATGAACCTCGTGATCGCGTTCGTGCTCATGACCGTGGTGCTGGTCGGCATCGGTTCGCCGCAGGCGACCACGACGGTCGCGACGGTGCCCGCGTGCGTGACGCCCGCCTCGGCCCCGGCGGACTACGAGTGCACGGCGAGCGACCCTGCGACCCCTGCCGCCGAGGCGGGGATCGAGCCCGGGGACACGGTCGTGTCGTTCGACGGCGAGCCGGTCACGTCCTGGGACTCGCTGGTCGGCAAGATCACGGGCGCCGCGGGCCAGACCGTCCCGGTCGTGGTCGAGCGCGCGGGCGAGCAGGTCACGCTCGAGATCACCCCGACCGAGGTCGACCGGCCCGTCGTCGGCGACGACGGGCAGTACGTGACCGACGACGACGGCGAGCTGGTGCTCAAGCCCGCAGGGTACGTCGGGATCGCCCCGACCCAGGAGCGGGTCTCCGAGCCGTTGAGCGCGGTGCCGGAGGCCATCTGGGCCCAGGTCAGCGGGACGGCCGAGGTCATCGTCGCGCTGCCCGCCAAGCTGGTGGACGTGGTGCAGTCCACGTTCGGCGGTGAGGAGCGCGACCCGGCCTCGGTCATGGGGCCGGTGGGTGTGGGGCGGATCGCGGTCGACGTCGTGGGGGCGGACCAGGTCGACGTGGTCGACCGGGTGGCGGTCATGCTGAGCCTGCTGGCCTCGCTCAACATCGCGCTGTTCGCGTTCAACCTCATCCCGCTGCCGCCGCTCGACGGCGGGCACATCGCGGGAGCGCTGTACGAGGGGGCCAAGCGGCAGGTCGCCAAGGTCCGCGGCCGCCCGCGCCCGGCGCACGCGGACGTCGCCAAGCTCGTCCCGCTCGGGCTCGCGATGTGGGTCGTCCTGCTCGGGATGGGCGTGCTGCTGATCTACGCGGACATCGTCAACCCGATCCGCCTCACCTGACCTGCACGTCCGGTCCCGTGAAGATCTCGCGAAGAGTCGTGTGCGGTGCGGGGCGGGGAACGGCGTCGGGCGCGACCGAGGTGTCGGACGGGGGATACTGGGTCCGTGAGCGTACCCATCAGCCTCGGCATGCCAGCAGCACCTCCGCCTGTCCTCGCACCACGCCGCAAGACCCGCAAGATCAAGGTCGGCAAGGTCGACGTCGGCGGTGACGCCCCCGTGAGCGTCCAGTCCATGACCACGACCCCGACCACTGACATCAACGCGACTCTCCAGCAGATCGCCGAGCTGACCGCGTCCGGCTGCGACATCGTGCGTGTCGCGGTGCCCAGCCAGGACGACGCGCTCGCGCTGCCGGCGATCGCGAGGAAGTCCCAGATCCCCGTGATCGCGGACATCCACTTCCAGCCGAAGTACGTGTTCGCGGCGATCGACGCAGGCTGTGCAGCGGTGCGCGTGAACCCGGGCAACATCCGCAAGTTCGACGACCAGGTCAAGGAGATCGCCCGCGCCGCAGCGGACGCGGGCACCTCGATCCGCATCGGCGTCAACGCTGGCTCGCTCGACCCGCGCCTGCTCGCGAAGTACGGCAAGGCCACCCCGGAGGCGCTCGTCGAGTCGGCCGTCTGGGAGGCGTCGCTGTTCGAGGAGCACGGCTTCCACGACTTCAAGATCTCGGTCAAGCACAACGACCCGGTCGTCATGGTGCGGGCGTACGAGCTGCTGTCCGAGCGGGGCGACTGGCCCCTGCACCTCGGTGTGACCGAGGCCGGTCCGGCGTTCCAGGGCACCATCAAGTCGGCCACGGCGTTCGGCGCGCTGCTGAGCAAGGGCATCGGCGACACCATCCGCGTGTCGCTGTCGGCCCCGCCGGTCGAGGAGGTCAAGGTCGGCATCCAGATCCTGCAGTCGCTCAACCTGCGCCCGCGCAAGCTCGAGATCGTCTCGTGCCCGTCGTGCGGGCGTGCGCAGGTGGACGTGTACACGCTCGCGGAGAAGGTCACGGCCGGGCTCGAGGGCATGGAGGTACCGCTGCGCGTCGCGGTCATGGGCTGCGTCGTGAACGGGCCGGGCGAGGCGCGCGAGGCGGACCTCGGTGTCGCGTCGGGCAACGGCAAGGGGCAGATCTTCGTCAAGGGCGAGGTCGTCAAGACCGTACCGGAGTCGATGATCGTCGAGACGCTCATCGAGGAGGCGATGCGGATCGCCGAGACCATGACGCCGGAGAACGACGCACAGGCCGGTCCGCCCGTCGTCACCGTCGGCTGAGTCGACGGCCATGGCGCGCTGGCACCCTCCGGGGCCGTGGTCCCGGCCGCAGGGCGCCCGGGTCCTGGGCGACGGGGACGTCGCCGAGGCGTTGGGTGTGTGCTCGCTGGACCCGGTGGGGTCGGTGCTCGCCGCCTCGCGCATCGTGGAGGCGACCCGGCTCTCGCACAGCGGCGGGCAGGTGTGGGGCTTTCCCGCGCAGGGGCCTCTCGTGGCGATCTGCTGGGCGGGGGCCAACCTGGTGCCGGTCGTCCCGTCGCAGGGCGCCGACCGCGCGGAGGCGCTCGACGCGTTCGCCGCCCTGGCGCGCAGGTTCGGCCGCAGGGCGTCGTCGATCGTGGGCGAGCGCTCGGCGGCGCTGGGGCTGTGGGACCGGCTGTCCGAGCACTGGCCTGCGGCCCGGGACGTCCGCGACGACCAGCCGTCGCTCATGATCGACCGGGCACCGGACGTCGAGCCGGACCGGTCGGTCCGCCGGTCGGTGCCGGCCGAGCTGCCGCTGGTCCTGCCCGCGTGCGTGCGCATGTTCGTCGAGGAGGTCGGCTACTCGCCGGTCGCCGCGGGCGGCAACGCCTACGCGGACCGCGTGCGTGGGCTCATCACGTCGGGGCGCTCGTTCGTGCGGGTCGCCGGTGGCGCGGCGCCGGCCCCGCTGCCGCCCGGGACGGGGGCCCCTCTCGCGGGCGACGCCCTGGACGGTCTCGCGCCCGAGCGCGTCGTGGTGTTCAAGGCCGAGCTCGGTGCGGTCACGCCCGCGGTCGCGCAGGTGCAGGGCGTGTGGGTGGACCCGCGGTTCCGGGGACGGCGCCTGTCCGAGTCCGGCATGGCCGCGGTCGTGGAGATCACGCGCCGGGAGATCGCGCCGATCGTCTCGCTGTACGTCAACGCGTACAACGAGCGGGCGCTCGCGGCGTACCGCCGTGTGGGCTTCGAGCAGGTCGGGACGTTCGCGACCGTCCTGTTCTGAGACCTACTTCAGGAGCTTGGACATGCGCCGGTCCGCGAGGACCTGGCCGCCGGTCTGGCACGTGGCGCAGTACTGCAGGCTGCGGTCGGCGAACGACACCTCGCGCACGACGTCGCCGCACACCGGGCAGGCCTCGCCCGTGCGCCCGTGGACGCGCATCCCGCGGCGTTTGGCGTCCTTGAGCTCGGCCGCGGGCCTGCCCGACGACGTCGCGACGGCCTCGGTGAGCACGTCCCGGATCGCGTCGTGCAGGTGGGCCACGTCGTCGGCGTCGAGGCTGCGGGTCAGTCGGAAGGGGCTGGTCCGGGCTGCGTGCAGGATCTCGTCGGAGTAGGCGTTGCCGATCCCGGCGATCAGGCGCTGGTCGCGCAGCAGCCCCTTGATCTGCTGGTTGCGCGCGCCGAGCAGCTCGGCGAGCCGTTCGCGCGTGAGGTCCGCACCCAGTGGCTCGACGCCCAGCGTCGCGATCGCGGGCACCTCGTCGGGGTCGTGGACCAGGTGGACCGCGAGGCGCTTGCGCGTGCCGGCCTCGGTGAGGTCGAACCCCGAGCCGTCGTCGAACCGGACCCGCAGCGCGAGCACGGCACGCACACCGCCGCGGCTCGACGTGGGCCGCACGGGCGTCGTCGGTGCGTCCTCGGACCAGCGCAACCAGCCCGCCCGGGCGAGGTGGAAGACCAGGTGGAGGTCGCCGTCGGGCACGTTGCTCGCGCCGGCGCCGGCACCCGGGCGGACCGACAGGTCGAGCCACTTGCCGTGGCGTGCGGCCCCCGTGACCGTGCCTCCCACCAGTGCGGACAGCGGGGGAGAGAACGTCTTGAGGGCCGCGATCGAGGCCAGGTCCACCGCGACGACGACGCGACCGGTCGCACGCTCGTCGAGGAACCGGACGAGCGCCTCGACCTCGGGCAGCTCGGGCACGGTTCCATGGTGCCCGCTCGCGCGCCGGTGTGCACCGTCGCGAGCGGCGAGCCGGCGTACGCCCCCGAACCCTGCGGGGGAGCGGTGCCCGCGACGGTAGGATCGGGCCCATGTCTTCAGCCTCCAGCCGGGTGGTCGGTCCCCCCGTCAAGCCCCTCAAGATGACCTCCCTGTTCCTGCGGACGCTGCGTGAGGACCCGGTCGACGCCGAGGTCGCGAGCCACAAGCTCCTCGTGCGCGCCGGCTACATCCGTCGTGCCGCTCCCGGCATCTACACCTGGCTCCCGCTGGGCCTGCGCGTGCTCGCCAAGGTCGAGGCGATCGTGCGCGAGGAGATGGAGGACGCCGGCGGCCAGGAGGTGCACTTCCCGGCGCTGCTGCCGCGCGAGCCCTACGAGGCCACGGGCCGCTGGGACGAGTACGGCGCGAACCTGTTCCGCCTCAGGGACCGCAAGGACGGCGACTACCTGCTGGCCCCCACGCACGAGGAGATGTTCACGCTCCTCGTCAAGGACATGTACTCGTCCTACAAGGAGCTGCCGCTGACGCTGTTCCAGATCCAGACGAAGTACCGCGACGAGGCGCGCCCGCGTGCGGGCCTCATCCGTGGCCGCGAGTTCATCATGAAGGACGCGTACTCGTTCGACGTGACCGAGGAGGGGCTCGAGGCCTCGTACCAGAACCAGCGCGCCGCCTACCAGCGGATCTTCACGCGCCTGGGCCTCGAGTACGTGATCGTGGCCGCGACGTCCGGGGCCATGGGTGGCTCGCGCAGCGAGGAGTTCCTCAACCCGACCGCGATCGGCGAGGACACGTTCGTGCGCTCGCCCGGTGGCTACGCGGCGAACGTCGAGGCCGTCGTCACGCCCGTGCCCGAGGCCCTGCCCTACGACGACGCACCCGCGGCGCACGTCGAGGACACCCCGGACACCCCGACGATCGAGTCGCTGGTCGCGCTCGCCAACGCGCGGTTCCCGCGCCCCGACCGCGAGTGGACCGCTGCCGACACGCTCAAGAACGTGGTCCTCGCGCTCACGCACCCCGACGGGCGCCGCGAGGTGCTCGTCGTCGGTCTGCCCGGTGACCGCGAGGTCGACCTCAAGCGCCTCGAGGCAGCGGTCGAGCCCGCCGAGGTCGAGCCCGCGGGCGAGGCGGACTTCGCCGCGCACCCGGGGCTCGTCAAGGGCTACATCGGCCCCGAGGTGCTCGGCCCGCAGGGTCCCCAGGTGACCGTGCCGGCCGAGGGCAAGACCCCCGCGTCGTCCCGCTCGGCCGTGCGCTACCTCCTGGACCCGCGCGTCGTCGAGGGCACGCGCTGGATCACGGGCGCGAACCAGCACGGCAAGCACGTGTTCGACCTGGTCGCCGGGCGCGACTTCACGTCCGACGGCACGATCGAGGCCGCCGAGGTCCGGGCGGGCGATCCTGCGCCCGACGGCTCGGGTCCGCTCGAGCTCGCGCGCGGCATCGAGATCGGCCACATCTTCGCGCTGGGGCGCAAGTACGCGCAGGCCCTGGGCCTGACGGTCCTCGACGAGAACGGCAAGCAGGTCGTCGTGACCATGGGCTCGTACGGGATCGGCGTGACGCGCGCGCTCGCTGCGCTGGCCGAGGCGAACCACGACGAGGCGGGCCTCGCGTGGCCCGCGCACGTGGCCCCGATGCACGTCCAGGTCGTGGCCACGGGCAAGGACCAGGCGGTCTTCGAGGCCGCGGCGTCGCTCACGGCCGAGCTCTCGGCGCGCGGTGTCGAGGTCCTGTACGACGACCGTCCCAAGGTCTCGCCCGGGGTCAAGTTCAAGGACGCCGAGCTCCTCGGTGCGCCGCTCGTCGTGGTCGTGGGCCGCGGCCTCGCGGACGGTGTCGTCGAGGTGCGTCCGCGCCAGGGCGGCGACGCCGTGCAGGTCCCCGTCGCCGACGTGGTCGACCTCGTGACCGACCAGGTCGCCGAGCTGCTCGCGTAGCGCGCGGCAGACAGGGACGGGCCGGGCCCGGGAGCGTTCGTCGCTCCCGGGCCCGGCCCGTCTGGTGCTGCGTGGTGCGGTGTCTCGGCGCCGCCGACCGTCACCCGGCGGCGGGAGCCTGCGCCGCCTGCTCGGGCAGGCCCGGGAACGCGCTCACCGGGGCGCCCCAGCCGATCGCGGCGAGGTTCGCCTCGATCACCAGGTCGGCGAGCGGGAGCCGCGTCCCGGTGCCGGCTTCACCCGTGAGCGCGGCGTAGGACTGCGTGAGCGAGGTCTCGAGCTGCGCGGCGAGCTCCGGCGTCGGGACGTCGGACGGGACCGTGTACGCGACCCGGCGGGGGTCCTGCGGCCCGCCCGCCGTGCCCGCGGCCTGGGCCCACGCCTCGGCTCGCGCGCGGTGCAGCACGGCGCGTCCGAGCGCGGCGTCGCGCAGCTCGCCGTCGGCGAGCGCCGCCCGGACCTCGTAGGCGTACCCCGCGGCGTCCTCGGCCTCGACGATGGTGGACAGGGCGGTCGCGCTCAGGCCCGACGGCGCGGCCTCGGGGACGAGCAGGCCCGTGGGCGTGGGGAGCGAGTCGGGCAGGGGAGTGCCGGTCGTCGCGGCCACCTGGCGTGCCGAGGCGTCCTGGGACGCCGCGATCGACGTGACGAGGCGCGCGAACGGTCCGTCCTCGGTCTCGTCGGCCGCCCCGCGCAGCGCGACCGCGGACGTCGCGAGCGCTTCGACGACCTCCGCGGGGGTCGCGCTCGCGGGGCCCGTCGGCTCGTCCGTCGCGCCCGACGTCGGTGCGTCACCGTCCTGGTCGGGCTCGGGGAGCCCCGAGTCGTACACGCCTCCCAGCTGCGTCACGTGCTCGTCGGCCTGGGTGCTCGTGCTCGTCAGGGCGTCGAGGGCTCCCTGCTCCAGGCCCGACGGCGTCGCTGCCGCCGCGTCGGCGAGGTCGCCCACGAGCAGCGCGCCCTCGACGGCGACACGGCGAAGGGTCTCCTGGGCGTCCGGGACGGGCTCGGTCGGGGGCGGGGTCTCGAGCCGTAGGCCGCATCCGGCGACCACGAGCAGCGCGAGCGACGTGACGATCGCCACCACGCCACGGCGCACGACAGGGCGCCATGGGGTGTTCCGCCGCGGAAAACGTGACGAAGCGGACGCTGGGGCGGTGTCCGGGTGGTGCGGACGGTGCGGGTGCGGAGCGGGTTCGGCAGTCATCGAGGGTGATGATGTCACGTTCGGCGTGGGTGAGTCGTTAGGCTGATCCCGTACAACAACACACCGGTCGAATCCTTGCCCGGTGGGCAGTGGGAGCCGACGGGAGACCGAGAGATGAACAAGGCGAAGCAGGCCGGGGCGGACAGGGTCCGCCGGGTCGTGGAACCGGTCGTGCAGGACGCGGACCTGTACCTGGAGGACGTGACCGTCACCCTGGCCGGAAGCCGCTCGGTCGTCCGCATCACGCTGGATCTCCCCGAGGACGCCCTGGGCAACCTCGGCCTGGACCGTGTCGCCGAGGTCTCGCGCGACATCAACGCCGTGCTCGACACGTCGAACGCCTTCCCCGGCGCCTACACGCTCGAGATCTCGACCCCTGGCACCTCTCGCCCGCTGACCGAGCTGCGCCACTTCAAGCGTGCCCGCGGGCGTATCGTGCGGCTCGCGCTGCACGACGGCGGGACCGTCGAGGGACGTCTCGCGGACGTCGAGGACGGGAAGCTGCTGCTCACCGACGCCCCCGTGGAGTCCGTCGCGCTCGACGACGTGGCCCGCGGCGCGGTCCAGGTCGAGCTCAAGCGCGCGCTCGAGGTGGACCTCGGCCCGGAGATGGCTGTTGACGCGAACCCCGGGGCCGACGCCCCGCACGACGAGGAGGTCTGATCGATGGACATCGACATGAGCGCGCTGCGCCTGCTGGAGCGCGAGAAGGACATCAGCCTCGACATCCTGGTGGCGGCGATCGAGCAGGCGCTGCTCTCCGCCTACCACCGGACCCCCGACGCCTATGCGCGGGCACGGGTCGAGCTCGAGCGCCGCACGGGCCACGTCACGGTCTGGGCTCGCGAGGAGCTCCCGGCCGAGGAGGACGAGGAGCCCGAGCTCGACGAGGACGGCCAGCCGGTCCGGCGCTACAAGGCCCCGGTGTTCGGGCCCGAGTTCGACCACACGCCCAAGGACTTCGGTCGCATCGCGACCGCGACCGCCCGCCAGGTGATCGTGCAGCGCCTGCGTGACGCCGAGGACGACCAGATCCTCGGCACGTTCCGCGGCAAGGAGGGTGAGGTCCTGGCAGGCGTCATCCAGCAGGGCAACGACCCGCGCATGGTCCTCGTGGACGTGGGGGGCACCGAGGCGCTCCTGCCTCCGCACGAGCAGGTCCCGACCGAGGACTACGTGCACGGCGAGCGCCTGCGCGCCTACGTCCTGGACGTGGCGCGCGGCATGAAGGGCCCCCAGATCACGCTCAGCCGGACCCACCCCCACCTCGTGCGCAAGCTCTTCGAGCTCGAGGTCCCGGAGGTCGCGGACGGCTCGGTCGAGATCATGGCGATCGCCCGTGAGGCCGGCCACCGGTCCAAGGTCGCGGTCCGCTCGCGCGTCGCGGGGCTCAACGCCAAGGGTGCCTGCATCGGCCCCATGGGCGCACGCGTCCGTGCCGTCATGGCCGAGCTGCACGGCGAGAAGATCGACATCGTCGACTTCAGCGACGACCCGGCCGCGTTCGTGGCCAGCGCACTGTCTCCGGCGCGTGTGACGTCAGTCACCGTCGTGGACGCCGAGGCGCGCGCCGCCCGCGTCGTCGTGCCGGACTTCCAGCTCTCCCTCGCGATCGGCAAGGAAGGGCAGAACGCCCGGCTCGCCGCGAAGCTGACCGGCTGGCGCATCGACATCCGCTCGGACGAGGTCGACCACCCCGGAGCGACGAGCGCTCGTGCCGCGCAGGCCTCGGGCGAGGGGGAGGAGTCGGGCACCGGTGACGGAAACGGGTAACACCAGGTGAGCGGGCGCGCTAGACTGTCCTTGACTGGGCCACGGGTCCGGACGCCGTCACACGACCCTTCAGGCGCTCACGCGCCCGTTCGAACGTGCGTCGGTTGCCGGGAACGTGACCTGCGGTCTGTTCTTCTCCGCCTCGTGGTGGACCAGCCCGACGTCCCGGAGCCTCGGCTCCTCGTCGACGTCGGCCGGTCGCTCCCGGGGCGCGGCGCCTGGCTCCACGATGCTCGGCGTTGCCTCGAGCTGGCCGAGCGT
The DNA here is from genome assembly GCF_000718325.1 of Oerskovia turbata. Taxonomy (GTDB): domain Bacteria; phylum Actinomycetota; class Actinomycetes; order Actinomycetales; family Cellulomonadaceae; genus Oerskovia; species Oerskovia turbata. Next base: position 167,123 of record NZ_JOFV01000004.1, on the reverse strand, counting down.
CGACGAGCCTTCCCCCGGGCCCTGCGTCTCGCAGGTCCTGTGGATCTCGCCGAGGCCCGGGCCCATCTCGACAGGGAAGGCTGACCCGTCGTCAGTCATCGCCAGTCATCGTCAGTCGGCGGTCCCGGTCCGCGGCGCACCACGCGTCGCGAGAGCCGAACCGCGCCAGTACCGCACGAACACCGCACGAATCGTCGACAAGGAAGCGGGTTAGAAGCCGATGGGCACCCGATGAGTACCCAGCGATGAGCACCCAGCACTAAAGACGGTCCTCCCTGTTTCGGGTGGGCCGAGACAGGAGAGTTGTGGCAAAGGTCCGCGTCTACGAGCTCGCTAAGGAGCTCGGGGTGGAGAGCAAGACCATCATGACCAAGCTGACGGAACTCGGTGAGTTCGTCCGCTCGGCATCCTCGACCATCGAACCGCCGGTCGTCCGCAAGCTGCGCGACACCTTCCCGGCCGGTGGCACGGAGAGCGCAAGCGCTCCCGCCAAGCCCGCGCCGGCACGTCCGGCAGCACCCAAGCCTGCGCCCGCAGCAGAGGCCGCCCCGGCGCCCGCTGCTCCGGCCCCGGCTGCCCCCGCAGCCCCGGCGCCCGCCGCGCCCAAGGCTCCCGCACCGGCCCCTGCCAAGGAGGCCGCGGCGAGCCCTGCGTTCGTCGAGCCCGCTGCCGAGGCCAAGAAGCCCGCAGCACCGGCCCCCGCGCCGGCGCCGGCCGCGGAGCGCAAGCCGTCGGCATCGCCCAAGCCGGCCGGTGGCGGCAACGCCCCCGCGCCCGGCCCGCGCCCCGCAGCAGCCCGCCCCGGCGGGTCCGCTGGTGGCGCGCGTCCTGGCGCCCCGCGCCCGGGCAACAACCCGTTCGCCTCGAGCCAGGGCATGCCGCGTTCGGGCTCCCCGCGCCCGGGCAACAACCCGTTCGCCTCGAGCCAGGGCATGCCCCGGCCCGGTGCGCGTCCGGAGCGCGCCGCGGACCCCGCGGCCAACGCGAACCCCGCAGCAGGCAGCACGGAGCGTTCCGGCGGACCCCGTCCCGGTGGTCCTCGTCCCGCCCCGCGTCCTGGTGCACCTCGCCCCAACCCGGGCATGATGCCGGGTCGTACCTCGATCGGTCGCCCCGGTGACCGCCCCGCTCCCGGCGGTCGTCCGGGCGGTGGCGGCGGCGCAGGCGGCGGTCGCGGCGGCTTCGCCGGTCGCCCCGGCGGCGCAGGTGGCGGCCCCGGCGGCGGCGGCGCTCCCGGTGGTGGCGGCGGCTTCGCCGGTCGCCCCGGTGGCGGTGGCCGTGGTGGTGCCGGTCGTGGCAGCACGCAGGGTGCTTTCGGTCGTGCAGGAGGGCGCCCCGTCCGTGGGCGCAAGTCCAAGCGGGCGAAGCGCCAGGAGTTCGAGCAGATGCAGGCGCCCTCGCTGGGTGGCGTGCAGGTTCCCCGCGGGAACGGCTCGACCGTCGTGCGTCTGCGCCACGGCTCCTCGCTCAACGACTTCGCCGACAAGATCGACGCGAACCCCGCGAGCCTCGTGACGGTGCTGTTCCACCTCGGTGAGATGGCGACCGCCACGCAGTCGCTCGACGAGGACACGTTCGGTTCGCTCGCGGCGGAGCTCGGCTACGTCATCGAGATGGTCTCGGCCGAGGAGGAGGACCGCGAGCTGCTCGGGGCTTTCGACATCGACCTGGACGCCGAGCTCGAGGGCGAGAGCGACGACGAGCTCCAGGCTCGCCCGCCCGTCGTCACCGTCATGGGTCACGTCGACCACGGTAAGACGCGACTGCTCGACGCGATCCGTCAGACCGACGTCATCTCGGGCGAGGCCGGCGGCATCACGCAGCACATCGGTGCCTACCAGGTCCGTCACGAGCACGAGGGCGTCGAGCGTCCCATCACGTTCATCGACACCCCGGGTCACGAGGCGTTCACCGCCATGCGTGCCCGTGGTGCACAGGTCACCGACATCGCGATCCTCGTGGTCGCGGCCGACGACGGCGTCATGCCCCAGACGGTCGAGGCGCTGAACCACGCGCAGTCGGCCGGCGTGCCGATCGTCGTCGCGGTGAACAAGGTGGACAAGGAGTCGGCGAACCCGGCCAAGATCCGCCAGCAGCTCACCGAGTACAACCTGGTGGCCGAGGAGTACGGCGGCGACACCATGTTCGTCGACGTGTCCGCGAAGCAGAACATGGGCATCGACGCGCTGCTCGAGGCCGTCCTGCTCACGGCGGACGCCTCGCTCGACCTGCGCGCCAACCCGGACAAGGACGCACGAGGCGTCGCCATCGAGGCGAACCTCGACAAGGGCCGCGGCGCGGTCGCGACCGTCCTGGTCCAGTCCGGCACGCTCCACGTCGGAGACGCGATCGTCGCGGGCACCGCCCACGGCCGCGTCCGTGCGATGTTCGACGAGCACGGCAACAACGTCACCGAGGCAGGCCCCGCCCGCCCCGTCATGGTGCTCGGACTCGCGTCCGTGCCCAGCGCCGGCGACACGTTCCTCGTGGCACCCGACGAGCGCACCGCCCGTCAGATCGCCGAGAAGCGCGAAGCCGCCGAGCGTGCAGCCCTCCTGGCCAAGCGCCGCAAGCGCGTCAGCCTCGAGGACTTCGCCCAGGCGCTCGAGCAGGGCAAGGTCGAGACCCTCAACCTGGTCCTCAAGGGCGACGTGTCCGGTGCCGTCGAGGCACTCGAGGACGCGCTGCTGCAGATCGACGTCGGCGACGAGGTCCAGCTGCGCATCATCCACCGCGGCGTCGGTGCGATCACCCAGAACGACGTCAACCTGGCGACCGTGGACAACGCGATCATCATCGGGTTCAACGTCAAGTACGGCGAGCGCGTCGAGGCCCTGGCGGAGCGCGAAGGCGTCGACGTCCGTTTCTACTCGATCATCTACCAGGCGATCGACGACGTCGAGGCTGCGCTCAAGGGCATGCTCAAGCCCGAGTACGAAGAGGCACAGCTCGGCACCGCCGAGATCCGCGAGGTCTTCCGTTCCTCCAAGTTCGGGAACATCGCCGGGTCGATCGTCCGCTCGGGCGAGATCCGACGGAACTCCAAGGCCCGTGTCCTGCGTGGGGGAGCCGTCGTCGGCGACAACCTCACGGTCGAGTCGCTCAAGCGGTTCAAGGACGACGCCACGGAGGTCCGTGAGGGCTTCGAGTGCGGTATCGGCCTCGGGTCGTTCAACGACCTGCAGATCGGTGACACGATCGAGACGTTCGAGATGCGGGAGAAGCCGCGTAGCTGACGTACCTCTCCGCTGACGCCCATCCGTGAGGTGTGGCGGGTCCACCGCGGGCCTGACGGCCCGTGCCAGACCCACCACGACCCGCCACACCCCACGGTCCGGCGTCGGCGGAGCTCTTCGTTCACGCACGGTGCCTGAAGGGGCCCACCGTGGGCTGCAACCCCGGGGGCTCACCCTGACGAAAGGACTGGACCATGGTCGACAAGCCCAGGGCTCGGAAGCTCGCTGACCGCATCAAGGTCATCGTGGCGCAGATGCTCGACACCCGGATCAAGGACCCTCGTCTCGGGTTCGTGACCATCACCGACGTGCGCGTGACCGGTGACCTGCAGAACGCCTCGGTGTTCTACACGGTCTACGGCAACGACGAGGAGCGGGCAGGGACCGCGGCGGCGCTCGAGAGCGCCAAGGGGATCATCCGCTCCGAGGTCGGCAAGCAGACCGGCATCCGGCTCACGCCCACGCTCGAGTTCCACCTCGACTCGGTGCCGGAGACCGCGGCGCACCTCGACGTCGCCCTCCACGAGGCGGCACGTCGCGACGCCGAGCTCGCCGCGCTGCGCGAGAAGGCCACGTACGCCGGCGACGCCGACCCGTACAAGAAGCCTGCCGACGACGCGGCCGAGGTCGACGGGTCCGCGGACTCCGACGAGGTCGCGCCCGCCTGACAGCGAGGGCTCGGACCCCGCCGAGCGATCGGGTGGGTCCCGCACCACGAGCACACGGAACGGCCGGTCCCCGCTGGGGGTCGGTCGTTCCGTCGTCCGGGCCTTCAGCCGTCTCCGGACGCTGAGCCTTCGCCCCCGACCATCCAGCCGCCGAGCACGAGGACCACGATGACGCACGACCCCAAGCCGGTGCGCGAGCGCCGCCCCACCGCACCCGACGGCCTCGTGGTCGTCGACAAGCCCCAGGGCCTCACGAGCCACGACGTGGTGAGCCGTCTGCGCCGGCTCGCGGGGACCCGCAAGGTGGGCCACGCGGGCACGCTCGACCCCATGGCGACGGGCGTCCTGGTCCTGGGGATCGGGCGTGCGACCAAGCTCCTGACGTACGTCGTGGGTGCGGACAAGGAGTACACCGCGACGATCCGGCTGGGCGCGGCCACGGCCACGGACGACGCCGAGGGGGAGACCACGTCGCGGACGGACGCCTCGGCCGTCACACGCGAGGCGATCGACGCGGGCGTCGCGCTCCTGACCGGCCCCATCGAGCAGGTGCCGAGCTCGGTGTCCGCGATCAAGGTCGACGGGCAGCGCGCCTACGCGCTCGTGCGCTCGGGCGAGCAGGTCGAGCTCAAGGCACGCCCTGTGACGATCTCGCGCTTCGACGTGCACGACGTGCGCCCGGTCCCCGCCGTGGAGCCCGGCGACGTCCCTGCGCTCGACGTCGACGTCACGGTCGTGTGCTCGTCCGGCACGTACATCCGTGCCCTCGCGCGCGACCTCGGTGCCGGCCTCGGTGTCGGGGGGCACCTCACGGCCCTGCGCCGCACGCGCGTGGGAGGCTACGGGATCGGCGGCGCCTCGACGCTCGACGAGCTCGAGGCGCAGGTCGAGCGTGACGGTGTCCTCGCGACGCTCCCGCTCGCCGACGCGGCCCGCGCGACGTTCCCGGCGCGCGACCTGACGCCCGAGGAGCGCACCGCGCTGTCCTACGGCAAGTGGATCGACCCGTCCGTGCAGGACGCCACGACGGCCGCGATCGGCGACGACGGCTCCCTCGTCGCGCTGCTCGAGAACGTGGTGCGCGAGGGCAAGCACAAGGCCAAGCCCGTGATCGTGTTCGCCCCGGCGTGAGCGGCGGGCCGCCCGGCGGACGACCGCGGGCCGGTTCGATGGGGAACGCGGGGCCGAGTCGTGGCAATCTTGACCAGGCGCGCCGTGGGTGCGCGCCGTCGTCGGGCCTGGTGAGCGGGCCCGCCTCACACACATCTCGAGGAGTACGCGTGCACCTGTGGACGGACCTGGACCAGGTTCCGCCGGGATTCGGACCGTCGGTCGTGACGATCGGCAACTTCGACGGCGTCCACCGCGGCCATGCCGAGGTGCTCGGCAGCATCGTGTCCCTCGCCCGCGAGTCGGGTTCGCAGGCCGTCGCGGTCACGTTCCACCCGCACCCCGCGATGGTGCACCGGCCCGAGCAGGCGCCCGAGCTCCTGACCGGGATCGCGGACCGCATGGAGCTGCTGGAGGCCACGGGCCTCGACGCCGTGCTGCTCGTCGAGTACACGCTCGACTTCGCGCGGCAGAGCCCCGAGGAGTTCGTGCGGACCTACCTCGTCGAGGGACTGGGCGCACGGACGGTCGTCGTGGGGCACGACGTGCGCTTCGGGCGTGACAACGCGGGCAACCTCGACACCATGATCGAGCTGGGCCGCACGTACGGTTTCGAGGTCCGGGCGATCGACGACGTCGGGACGGTCACGTCGGTCGCCGTGGACACCGGTACGCCCAGCGGACGCTGGTCCTCGACCGAGATCCGCGGCCTGCTCACCGACGGCAAGGTCCGCGAGGCCGCGGCGCTGCTCGGACGCCACCACCGCGTGCGCGGCGTCGTGATCCACGGCGACGCGCGCGGGCGCGAGCTCGGGTTCCCCACCGCGAACCTGGGCGCGATCAGCGGCATGGTCCCGGCCGACGGCGTGTACGCGGGCTGGCTGCGCCGCCCCCAGCTCCTCGCGGCGGACCCGGGGAACTGCGACGGCGTCCTGCCCGCAGCCATCTCGATCGGCACCAACCCGACGTTCGACGGCGTCGAACGCCGCGTCGAGGCCTACGTCCTGGACCGCACCGACCTCGACCTGTACGACGAGGAGGTCGTGCTCGAGTTCGTCGAGCACCTGCGCCCCACGTTGCGCTTCGACGGCATCGAGGCGCTCGTGGAGACCATGCACGACGACGTCGCGTGCGCCCGCGTGATTCTCGCCTCCGGTGCTGGGTCGGCCGGACCCGGCCCGGACGTGTCGCCGGCCGCGGCGGGGGAGTAGCCGTGTCGGTCACGAAGCAGCCCGTCCTGGAGACCCGAGCCCTGCGCGTCGGGTACGCCGAGGCGCCCGTGTGCGCGCCCGTCGACCTGGCGGTGCGCCCCGGTGAGCTGTGGGCGATCATCGGGCCCAACGGCAGCGGCAAGTCGACGCTCCTGCGTGCGCTGCTGGGAGTGCTCGCCCCGTTGTCGGGCAAGGTCCTGGCGTTCGGCCGGGACGTGGACGAGCGCGAGCGCGACTTCCGCGCCAAGGTCGTCGGCATCCTCGACGACGATGCCTACTTCCCGGGGCTCACGGCCCGTGAGCACCTGGTACTGACCGCGCGCGGTCACGGCGTCGCCGGGGCGGGTGAGGTCGTCGACGAGCTCCTCGACCGCTTCGGTCTCGCCGACCAGTCGGGCGCCATGCCGACCGAGCTGTCCTCGGGCCAGCGGCGACGCCTCCTGCTCGCAGCCGGGTTCGCCCGCCCGCGCGAAGTCCTGGTCCTCGACGAGCCCGAGCAGCGGCTCGACCCCGGCATGCGCGCCGACCTCGCGCGGATCCTCGTCGAGGAGGCCGGGCGCGGAGCCGCGGTCGTCTTCGCGACGCACGACCCCGACCTGGTCGAGCGCACCCGGGCGCAGGGCCTGCTCGTCGGCGACGACCAGTGCGTGCGCCTAGGGCACAAGGACACCCTCGACGCGCTCGCGCACGTCCGGTGAGCGACGGCGTGCACCCGCCGTTGCCCCGCCTCGTCGCCAACCCCGACGAGGCGTTCACCGGACGCGAGATCCGGCGCCTGACCGCCCGCGTCACCGCCTCGCGCGCCGACGCCGGGCCGGGCGAGCTCCTCACCGACATCGCCTACGCGATCGTGTCCGCCGCGATCTCGGTGCTGTTCGTCGTCGGTGCGGCGAATGTGCTGCGCGAGACGCTCCTGGTCGAGCCCGGCGGGGGAGCGGCGCCCGTCCTCACCCCCGCCACCATCCAGGCGCTCGCGTCGGTCGCGCTGCTCGCCCTCCTGATGGGCACGGCCGTCCGGCTCGGCCCGCTGGGCACCGGCAGCGCGGGCGTGCGGTGGTGGATCCCCCTGCCCGTCGACCGGCGCGGGCTGCTCACCCCGTCGTACTGGCGCATCGTGGTGCTGGCCGTGCTCGGCGGGGGTGTCGGGTGCGGCGTGGTCGCGCTCGCCGCCGGAGCCGACGGCGGTGCGGCAGCACGCAGCGCGGGCCTCGGCGCGGCCCTCGGCCTGCTGGTCGTCGCCGCCGCAGGACTCGCGCAGGCCCGGCCTCGTCGGGCGGCCCTCCTCGCCACGGTCAGCGACGTCGCCGTGGCGGCCGTCCCCGTCGCCGGGGTCGGGCTCGTCCTGGCCGGGTGGTCCGACGCCCGCGACCTCACCGTGCCGCACCTCGCCACCCTCGCGACCGCCCTCGTCGCCGTAGCCCTTACCGCGGTGTGGTGGCGACGCCTCGGAGCCCTCGGGGCGCAGGCCCTGCGGTCGCAGAGCTCGGTCGCCGACCAGGCAGGCGGAGCCCTGCTGTCCCTCGACACCCGCGAGCTCGGCCGGGCGCTGCACCGTGCCACCGCCACCCGGCGCCGCACCCGCACCCCCTCGCGCTTCGCCCTCGTGCGCGGACCGGCCACAGCGCTCGTCGCTGCCGACCTCACCCTCCTGCGCCGCAGCCCCAGCGTGCTCGCCCAGCTCGTCGGCCTGACCGCCCTGGTCGTCGTCGCCCAGCAGGTCCCCACGCTCGCGGGCGGGTTCGGGCTCTTCGTGCTGCTCGTCGCCGCAGGGTTCCGCGGCGCCCAGCTCGGCGCAGAGGGCGCCCGCACCGCGGAGATTGCGCCCGTGCTCGACGCCCTGCTGCCGCTGTCCGCCCGCCGCACCCGCCTCGCCCGGGCCGTCGCGCCCACGCTCACCGCGCTCCTTCCGCTGCTCGCCGGGATCGTGCCGCTCGCGCACAGCACCGGCGACTCCCTCTGGTTCACGCTGCTGGTCCTGGCCGCCGTCGGCATGGGGGCGGCCGCCGTGCGCGGCGCCTACCGCAAGCCGCCCAACTGGTCCGGCCCGCTGCTCGCCACCCCCAGCGGTGCCCTGCCCACCGGGGCCATGTCGATGGTCGCGCAAGGCCCTGACGTCGCCGTCCTCGGGATGATCCCGCTCGGCATCGCCCTGCTCGTCGGGGCACCAACGGTCGCGCTCGTCGTCGTCCAGGGGCTCGCCGTGTGGGCGGCGCTCGCCGTCGCCACGCACGTGCGCGACGTCGGGGCCAAGCCGCTGCTCGGCTGAGGAGGGCGGGCCGGGCGGGGCTCGTGGTGGCGGGCGGTGCGGCGCCCGGCGGCGCGGTGCCGGGCCGGGGCATGCCGGGGCGGGGCGCTGTGGACCTAGGCGTTCCGCGCGGAGCGCTCGCGCGGTGTGTCGTGACGACCAGCGTCCTGAATTGCACATCGCTGCGGGTGGGGGTTGGCGGGTGGATGGTTTTGCCTCTAGTGTCCGTCTACCATTGCTGGCTGTGTGTTGTCTGTGAGTCGGCTTGGGGCCCGCCCGCGGGGGGTGAGGGTTGGATGCGTTCGTCGTGGTCGACGGGCGTGTGGCTTACGGAGTGGTGGCCAGTGGTCTCGTCGGGGCTCGTCAGGGGTGCTTTGGTTCGTCGTGGTGTGGCGACGGGCATGGCCGTCGTTCTCGCGGTGACGTTGGCGCCGGCAGTGGGCGCGGTGGCGCAGCCTACCCCCGAGGGGTCGCCCTCCGCCGTGCCCTGTGTGGGTGCGGTGGATTCTGCGGTGCAGGCGTCCGTGGTGGCGGCGGCGTGTGATCGCGAGGTCGAGGTGGTTTCGGAGCGTTCGGCGTGGGAGACGGTGTTCGCGACGCCGGAGGGTCGGACGCGGGTCGAGACGTCTGCGGTGGCGGTGCGTACGGATGTCAATGGTGCGTGGGAGGCCATCGATACCAGCGTGGTTGATGCGGGTGGGCGTCTGGGGGTGGTGGCGCCGGCGTTGGCGATGTCGTTCTCGGATGGTTCTGTGGGTGAGCCGTTGGCGCGGATCGTGCGTGATGGGCATGAGCTGGTCTTCGATGTGCCGTTCGGGCTGACCGCACCGGTGGTCGAGGGGGCGCAGGTGACCTACCCGGGGGTGTTCGACGGAGTGGACCTGGTGGTGTCGGTGCACGAGGACGGGACGGGGTTCTCGGAGGTGTTGCGGGTGGAGTCGTCTGCGGCGGCGGCGAACCCCGCGTTGGCGCAGCTGTCGTTCCCCGTGCAGACAAGCGATGGGCTCAGCGTGGTCTCGGACGAGGGTGGGTTCGTCGCGGTCGACGGGACGGGTGAAGAGGTGTTCACCTCGCCGGTGCCGTTGATGTGGGACTCCTCGGCGGACGAGGTGGCTGCACCGGCGGGCGGAACGGGCCCGGTGGTGGGTGCGGGGGTGCTGGCGCCGGGGTCGTCGGGCACGGGTGGGGTCGGTTCGTACGGGGCGGCGAGCTTGTTCTCGCGGTCGAGCGTCCCTGCCGGGGTGAGCGCGGGGGCGGGGGCTGGGACGGCGGACCCGGTGCGGGCTCCGCGCGTGGGCGACGAGATCGCGGCGATGCCCGCGGTCGTCGAGGCTGATGCGGTCACGATCACCCCGGACCCGGTGATGATCGAGGACCCTGAGACGGTCTGGCCGATCTACATCGACCCAAGCATCGACGGGCACCTTGCGCAGTGGACGATGATCCAGTCCGGGTGGCCCACCAGTGCTGGTGGGTACCGGTTCACCGGTGACCAGGGTATCGGGCTGTGCTCGCCGTCCTCGTCGGCGGAGTGCTCGCGGGCGAGCGTGCAGCGTCTGGCGTGGTCCTTCACGTTCGGGACGGTCGCGTCGCTGCGTAGCGCTGAGGTCGTCTCGGCGACGTTCTCTGCGTACGGCACGCACTCGTGGAGCTGCACGGCGACCGGGGTCCAGGCGTACTGGGTCTCGGGTGTGGCCGCTGCCACGACGTGGAGCTCGCACACCGGTTCGTGGGGCTCGATGCAGGACCAGGTCTCGATCGCGCACAAGCCCTCGTGCTCTGGCGCGCCTCAACGGTGGGTCGAGTTCGACGTGACCGGTCAGCTCAAGGCGACCGCGGACGGGGGGTACTCGAGCGCGTCGATCGGCCTCAAGGCCACGGACGAGGGGTCCATGGCTGGCGGGTGGAAGAGGTACCGCAACGACGCCAAGCTCTCGATCGTGTACAACCGGCAACCGAACACGCCGACAGCGCTGACGACGACCAACCCGGAGACCGCTTGCGTCTCGGGCGCTGGGCGCCCCTTCATCCGCTCCGTGACGCCGACGCTTCGCGCGACACTGAGCGACCCGGAGGCGGACAACGTCCAGGGACGGTGGGACATCTTCCGCGTCTCGGACGGCGCGGTGATCTGGGGGCCGTCCTGGACCAGCGCAAAGGCCTCTGGCTCACAGCATGCCCTCACCGTGCCCGCAGGCGTCCTCGCCCACGGCGGGACCTACCGTTGGCGAGTCATCGGGGCCGACACGCGTGGACTGCAGGGGGGAGCGGGGACCTGCGAGTTCACCGTCGACACCTCCGCGCCCCCGACACCGCAGGTCCTGCCCGCGGCCGGCGGCACGGCGCAGTACCCGGAGAACCAGATCTCCGGCGGCATCGGCCAGGCCGGGAAATTCAGCCTCGGCGCGGCCGGGGCCAGCGACGTCGTGTCCTACAAGTACTCCTTCAACTCCGACGCACTGAACCAGACAGTCGCCGCCGGGGCCTCGAACGCCGCGACCATCACCTACACGCCGAACACGGTGGGCGGCGTGACTCTCTATGTCAGGTCGGTGGATCGCGCGGGCAACACCAGCCCGACCCGCACCTACTTCTTCCGCGTGGGCTTTCCGGCGTCGGCCGGTTCCTGGTTGCTGAACGACGCGCCAGGACTCGTTGCCAAGGACAGCTTGGTCGGTAGCGAGCCCGCGCGCCCCCTGAACCATCTGAGCGTGGCTGCTGCGGACATGTGGACCACTGGTCGACTGGGCGGAGTGGACAAGGGGCTGCTGTTCGACTCCGCCGGTGACTGGGCGTCTAGCGCAGTCCCCGTTGTCCGTACCGACGGTACCTTCGCGGTCAACGCGATGGTGCGCGCCGACGTGGTGGACGGGCAGCCGCGGGCCGCGGTCAGTCAGGACGGGTCTGTTGCGAGCGGTTTCGGTCTAGGGGTGCAGACGGGGGCTGGTTGCCCGGCTGGGCAGTCGCCGTGCTGGGCGTTCTGGATGAACGCCAGCGACTCCGCGGCACCGGCACCGCTGATCTCGACTTCTTCGATCCCGGTCGAGCAGGGGCAGTGGGTGTCGTTGACCGGGATCTATGACGCCAGCGCAGACACGCTGACGGTCATGGTCTGTCGGCCGTCGGAGTTCGACACCCCGGAAGCCGGAGCGTCGGTGTCGTTCGCTTCGCCACCGTTCACCTCCGGTGCCTTGCAGATCGGTCGCGGTCAACTCGCGGGCGCCGCTGCTCAGCACTGGAGAGGTGTGGTCTCGACGGTACGAGTCCACACCGTCGTGCCGAGCGCATCGATGTCCAGCAACGACTGCTACACCCAAGCCTCATGACCAGACGGTCTCTGTCCTCCGCCATGCGTTCTTCGAAGGGGTACTCGATGTCGCACGCTGCCGCCCGTACCAGGGGTCTCGACCACGCACGTTTCCGCGCGAGCGTGGGTCTGACGGTCGGGGTGACTCTCGTCGCGAGCTTGCTGGTCGTCGCGCCGACCGCGTCGGCACGGGACGACCTCAGCGAGCGAGAGGGATGGACGCAGGAGGAGCGCATCGCTCATGGCCTGGCGCTGTACCCCGAGCTCGACGTGGACAAGCCGGTCGCGGTGACCGAAGGAGAGCAACGACCTGCTGCGGGTGCGGCGGCCCGTCGCGACGAGGCGGACGCTGGTACCGCGTGGCCCCGGGCAGGGGCGGTGGACCTCCACCTCGCACCCCAAGGCAGCCCGGCGGAAGGCACTGCGGGCGGTCTGCCCGTCTCCGTGACGTCGCTGAACGACGATGGCCCGACCGGTAGCGGGACGGTGAGCGTGGAGGTCTTCGACCAGAAGGTTGCCGAGGCCTCCGGAGTCGACGGCGTGGTCCTCGAGGTCGCCGATGGCTCCGCTGAACCTGCAGGACCGGTCGAGATGACCGTGGACTACTCCGGCTTCGCTGGCAGGTACGGCGGTGACTGGGCCTCGCGGCTTCGTCTGGTCGGGCTCCCAGAGTGCGCGCTGTCCACGCCAGACGCTCCCGAGTGCCAGGAGAGCGTGCCGCTCGACTCGACGAACGACGTCGAGACCTCCACGGTGACGGCGCTCGTCGAGCCTGCGTCGTTCGGTGCCATGGCCCTCACCGCAGGCACTTCCGGAGGGTCCGGCAACTGGTCGGCGACGCCGCTGTCGACCTCGGCGACCTGGCAGGCAGGTGGGCCGAGCGGGAACTTCTCCTGGTCGTACCCCATGCGGGTCGTCCCGGCACCGGGGGGCCTGCAGCCGGAGCTCGCGCTGTCCTACTCGTCGGGAAGCCTGGACGGGCGAGTCGCCTCGACGAACAACCAGTCCGGCTGGGTGGGCGACGGGTGGGACCTGTGGTCCGGGTATGTCGAGCGAAAGTACGTCTCGTGCAGCGAGGACGCGGACGGGAACGCGAACAATCTCTCCCGCAAGACCGGCGACCTGTGCTGGAAGTCTGACAACGCGACCCTCGTGTTCAACGGGATGTCGACCGAGCTCGTCAAGGACACGGCCACGGGGACCTGGAAGCCCGAGACGGACGACGGGACCAAGGTCGAGCGCCTCACCGGTGCGTGGAACGGCGACAACGACACCGAGCACTGGAAGGTCACGCCCCCTGACGGCACGCAGTACTTCTTCGGCCGGGACAAGCGGTCTGCGACGGATCCGCTGGCGCTGGCCTCGGCCTGGACCGTTCCCGTGTACGGCAACCACCCGGGCCGTGCTACCAGGCCATGTTCGCGGCGTCGTCCTGCACTCAGGGCTGGAAGTGGAACCTCGACTATGTCGTGGACCCGTTCGGCAACTCCTTGACGTACACCTACGGCAAGGAGCCCAACAAGTACGGGCGCAACCTCAACACCGCGGTCTCGACGTACGACCGTGGCGGCTTCCTCAAGTCGGTCGAGTACGGCACGAGATCCGGCGCGGAAGCGGGGGCCAACCCGCCCATGCGGGTCGACTTCACGGTCGCTGAGCGTTGCCTGCCCTCGGGGGCCATCACCTGCGACCCGGCGCAGCTGACCGCTGCCAACGCGTCGAAGTGGCCGGACGTCCCCTTCGACCTGGTGTGCACGTCCGGAACCTCGTGCCCCACGCAGACCTCTCCGTCGTTCTTCACCCGCAAGCGGCTGACGACGGTGACGACCAAGGTGCTCAACGGGGCGACGTACCGCTCGGTGGACTCCTGGACCTTGGGGCACCAGTTCCCGTCCCCCGGCGACGGGAGCGACCCGGTGCTGTGGCTGGCATCGGTCCAGCACAAGGGCCTCGCGGGAACAGCGATCACGCTGCCGCGCGTCGAGTTCCTCGGCCAGCAGATGGCCAACCGGGTCGACAAGATCGGCGACCACGGTCCGCCCATGAACCGATGGCGCGTGATCGCGATCAACAGCGAGTCCGGCGGGACGACCTCGGTGAACTACTCGCCGGCGGACTGCACGAGCGCAGATCTTCCCGCGTCGCCGGAGACCAACACCCGCCGGTGCTTCCCCGTCTTCTGGACACCTGAGGGACGTCCGACACCGGTCATGGAGTACTTCCACAAGTACGTGGTGTCCTCGGTGGTCTCCGACGGCCGCGACACGCAGTCGGAGGCGACGGAGACCCGGTACACCTATGTGGGCGCTCCAGCGTGGCACTACGACGACAGCGAGCTCACGCCGCCCAAGCAGCGCACCTGGAGCCAGTTCCGCGGTTACGGGACGGTCGACGTGGTCACCGGCTCGACGACCACGAACCAACTCAAGACGCGCTACCGGTACTTCCGCGGGATGGACGGGGACAGGGCTGCCCCGTCCGGCGGTGTCAGGAGCGTCAACGTCGACGGCATCACCGACCACGACCGTTTCAGCGGCATGATGCGCGAGGAGACCACGTACGACGGGGCCGCGGTCGTCTCGACCACGCTCTCGACGCCGTGGCGCTCTCCGGCGACGGCGTCCGGCGCGGACGGGACCAAGTCCTATCTGACGGGTGAGGCGGTCACCGAGACACGGACGACCACCCCTCACCTGCCTGGAGGGGTGCGAACCACCCGCACAGTCACCACCTTCGACGACACCTACGGGTCCCCGGTCCAGGTCGAGGACCTGGGTGACATCTCGACCGCAGTCGACGACAAGTGCACGCGACTCGAGTACGCGCGCAACACGACGGCGAACATCCTGTCCACGGTCAAGCGCTCGGAGTCCGTGTCCGTGGCGTGCGGTGTCACGCCGTCGCGCCCCGGTGACGTGGTCAACGACGAACGAGCGCTCTACGACGGGGGCGCCTACGGCGCGGCTCCGACGAAGGGGCGCGTGACCGCGACGCAGCAGGTCAAGTCGTTCTCCGGAGCGACGCCGCAGTATGTGACCACGTCGTCGAGCACCTTCGACGCGCTGGGGCGCGCGGTGAGCGAGACCGACGCTCTGGGACGCAAGACGACGCTGGCCTACACGCCGGCCGGCGCCGGAGCGGTGACGAAGCTCGTCACGACCTCCCCAGACCCCGACGGGAGCGGCCCGGCATCTGCGTTGGTCGCGAGCATGGACATCGACCCGGCCTGGGGGGCGCCGGTGAAGTCCGTCGACCCCAACGGCAAGGTGACCACCGCGACCTACGACGCCCTCGGACGTCTGACGAACGTGTGGATGCCGGACCGTCCGCAAGCCTCCAAGTCGGCCAGCATCGCGTACGAGTACCTCGTGCGCGCCAACGGGTCGAACACCGTCACCACGAAGACGTTGACCTCGGCGCAGACGTACCTGACCTCGGTCACGCTCTACGACGGCCTGCTGCGCCCCCGCCAGACGCAGGCTCCGTCTGCCGACAAGGACACTCCGGGGCGGATCGTGAGCGACCAGATCTACGACTCGCGCGGGCTCGTGGTGCGGACCAACAGCCCGTGGTTCACGACGGGGGACCCGGCCACCACGACGGTCGTCCCGACCTCTGCTGTCCCTGGGCGCATGGTGACCGAGTACGACGGAGCGGGCCGTGCGACCGCGCAGATCGTGCAGGTTGCCGAGCAGGAGAAGTGGCGCACGACGGTGACGCACGGCGGCGATCGTGTGACGGTCGTGCCCCCGGCGGGCGGGACCCCGCAGACGTCGATCAGCGATGCGCGAGGGAACCTCGTCGAGCTGCGCCAGTACACGCAAGGTTCCGTCACAGGCCCGTTCCATGCGACGACCTACACCTACGACAGTGGCGGTCGGCTCGCGACGACGCAGGACGTCGCGGGCAACGTCTGGTCGAGCACGTACGACCGTCTGGGGCGGGTCGTCTCCAGCACCGACCCTGACAAGGGCTCGACGACCACCACGTACGACGACGCCGGTCAGGTTCTCACCACGACCGACGCTCGCGGTGTCGTCCTGGCGAGCAAGTACGACCTGCTGGGGCGCCCGACGGAGACGCGCGAGGGTTCGGCGACCGGGCCGCTGCGCTCGACCTGGACCTACGACAGCGTCGCCAAGGGCCAGCTCTCTTCGATGACCCGCTACGACAAGGGCCACGCGTACGTCATGGCCGTGACGTCCTACGACGCGCTGAACCGTCCCCTGGGCCAGTCGGTGACTCTCCCGACGTCCGAGGGTGCGCTGGCCGGGACCTACACCACGGGCGTGACCTACACGGCCGACGGGCAGGTCAAGACGGTCTCGCTGCCGGCGGTGGGGAACCTCCCGGCAGAGACGGTGGGCACCCTGTTCGACACGCGTTCCTTGGCGACAGGCCTGGTGTCGGGCAACGGTGGCGTCTACGCGGCGAGCACCAAGTACTCCGCCTACGGCGAGGTCCTGGTCCAGGACCTCGGCGACGTCTACTCCACGATCCAGCACAACACGTTCGAGCACGGTACGCGGCGACCGCTGAACTCGAAGGTCGAGCGTGAGGGCATCGTGAACCTGGACCTCGACGTGAGCTACGGGTACGACCACGCGGGGAACATCACGTCGATCTCGAACAAGCCCGTGGGGTCCGCCGCAGACACCCAGTGCTTCACCTACGACGGGTTGCGGCGACTGACCGAGGCGTGGACCCCGGCGAGCAACGACTGCGCGAAACCTCGCACGGCCGCATCGCTCGGTGGTGCCGCGCCGTACTGGACGAGCTACACGTTCGACCCGGTCGGCAACCGCACCAGCACGACGCAGCACGGGACGGCCGGAGACGCGACGAGCGTCTACGCCTACCCGGCGCCGGGTTCGCCCCGTCCGCACGCCGTGACCCAGGTCGCGACGACGGGGGCTGCGACCGGGACCAACACCTACGCGTACGACCAGGCTGGCAACACGACGACGCGTGCTGTCGCGGGGCAGCCCGTCCAGACGCTCGCGTGGGACGCGGAGGGCAAGCTCGACACGGTCACGGAGGCTGGCAAGGTCACTGACGACTACCTGTACACCCCTGAAGGCGACCGTCTGCTCCGTCGTCAGGACGGGGCGACCACGGTCTACCTTCCTGGTGGGCAGGAGCTCACCCTGACCAAGGGCGGGGACCTCAAGGGGAGCCGGTACTACTCCCTGGGTGGGCAGACGGTCGCGGTGCGCACCGGCCCGGGTGCGGCGGGCGTGGACACGCTCGTCGCGGACCATCACGGCACCGCCGAGATGACGGTCAACAACGCCACGCAGCAGGTCACTCGCCGGTACCACGATCCGTACGGGAACCCGCGTGGTGCGTCGCCGACGACGTGGGTGGACGACAAGGGCTTCCTCGGCAAGCCGTTGGACTCGACCGGGCTGACCAGCATCGGCGCACGGTACTACGACTCGCAGCTCGGCAGATTCGTCTCGGTGGACCCGATCATGGACCTCACCGATCCCCAGCAGTGGTCGGCGTACGCCTACGCGGAGAACAACCCGGTGACGTACTCCGACCCGACCGGGTTGTGGAAGGGCTTCGGGAAGTGGGTCAAGAACAAGGCGAAGTCCGCCTGGAAGTCGACGAGCGGGTTCGTCAAGAAGTACCAGGGCGAGATCGTCGGCGCAGTCGTGGGCGTCGTGGTGACGTCCGGGTGCCTGGCGGTGACGGCCGGCGCGGGGAGCCTGGGGTGTATGGCTCTCGGGGGAGCGGCCGCGGGTGCGGCGACGAACCTGTGGAAGAGCAAGGTTCAGAAGACGCAGAAGTTCTCGTGGGGGGGACTCGCGCGCGACACGCTCATCGGTGGGGCGCTGGGGTATCTCGGTGGAGCGGCAGGACCTCTGCTCCGTCCGGTGCTCGGCAAGGCCTCGACCATCCTGCGTTCGGCGGTGCAGCGTTCGTTCACGTCGGGCAAGCCTGCGCCGCGGCCGGCGGGTGCTGCGAGGCCGGCGAGCGCCTCGAAGCCTGCGGGTGGGGCGAAGCCTGCTCGGCAAGACGGCCCCGCGCCGTCGTCGTGTCCGGCGCCTCGTAGCTTCTCTGGTGGCACGAAGGTGCTCATGGGGGACGGGTCGGTCAAGGCGATCAAGAACGTCAAGCCGGGGGACAAGGTCCTCGCGGCAGACCCGAAGTCGGGGAAGCAGGGACCGAGGACTGTCACCGCGACGTGGGTGCACCAGGACACTCTGGTCACGTTCACCGTGGGCGGCAAGGCTCTGACGACGACCGAGGACCACCCGTTCTGGAACGCCACGGACAAGCAGTGGCAGGACGCCCAGGACTTCAACTTCGGCGACAACGTCCTCACCGCTGACGGGTTCCAGATCCCCACCAGCGGCATCGACGCCGGATCGAGCACCGTAGACTCGGCCTACAACCTCACCGTCGACGACCTCCACACCTACTACGTCCTCGCCGAACGTGCTCCGGTGCTCGTGCACAACTGCGGGGTCGGCCCAGATGGGCTAATTGACCTCGACCGTGCTTCCCGATCTGGAGGCGCGGCAGACAAAGGGCCGTACTCAATGGCCGGTCGAGCGCTACAGAAGCACGCGGATCGTGCCGAGACCGGTCCCAACTGGCCGCGACCGTTGGGGAAAGAGAACCCGACGGGATGGAATGTGCGTGGCCAGAGTATGCTTGATGATATCCTTACTAGCCCTGACACGATTGCACATCTTGGATACGGGCGGGTAGGCGGAGTGTGGCAGGAAACGTTGGATGTGCGCCTTCCCTCGGGACTAGGGGCGCGGTTTGACTTGGACGGAGCCTTCTCGGGATTCTTGGATTAGGTAGGGTCTCCATGAGGTATGAACTGTTTCGCGGCCGCCGTTTTCAGATCATCGATCTTGACGATGTGACAGGAGAGCATGTGATCGAGTTTGCAGATCCAGAAACAGGTGAAGCCATTCTTGCGGTGTACAGCGGGGAGGGTTGCTCAGAAGTATATGTGAGCACTAGCCCGAAGATGAGTGGCGTGCCAGCTGATTTTGTCGAATGGGCGATCGCGATCGCCAGGCGGCGACTTTGAGTCTCTGGTTCATGCAGGGTCGACAGATCTAGTTGGCCCACTATTCGCCCGCTACGGCGGATCGCTATGCTATCGGTAGACAGGGTTCGAGCCGGCTGACTCAGTGGTCCCCGAGCCCAGTGCCATCTGCTCCGCCTCCACGAGCCGCCCGTCGGCCAGGTGTACCCGCGCGTCGACCGTGTCGAGCGTGGCTTCGTCGTGGGTCACCACAAGTGTTGCGGCGCCGGTCTCACGCGTCAGTCGCGTGACGAGCTCGATGATCTGGATGCCGCGCGTGTGGTCGAGCGCCGACGTGGGCTCGTCGACGAGCAGGACCTCGGGGTGGTTCATGAGGGCGCGGGCGATCGCGACGCGCTGACGCTGACCGCCCGAGAGCTGGCCGGGCCGCTTGGCGGCCACGTCGCGGAGCCCGACGGCGTCGAGCAGCTCGAGCGCCCGGTCCCGGTGGGTCGAGGGGCGCTCGCCGCGCAGGTGGCTCATGAGCTCGAGGTTCTCGAGCGCCGTGAGCGACGCGATGAGCTGCGGCTGCTGGAAGACGATCCCGATTCGGTCGCGCCGCAGCCGCGCTGCGTCTGCGGACACGGCCGAACCGGCCGACGACGTCGGCGCGTTGACGACGTCGTCCCCGATGCGGACCTCGCCCGCGGTCGGGGTCGTGAGCGTCGCGGCGACCGCGAGGAGCGAGGACTTGCCCGAGCCGGACGGGCCGAGGATCGCGGTCGTGGTCCCGGCGGGGACGGTCAGGGAGACGTCGTCGACCGCGGTGACGGTCGACTCGCCGTCGGGGTAGACGAGGGTGACGTGGTCGAGGGTGAGGTCCATGGTGTGCCTTTCAGGAGCAGCTTTCAGGAGCAAGGGGGAGCGGTCGCGAGCGCCAACCCCGCCGCAGGAGCGGCGAGCGGGCGGGCGCCTCAGCGAGCCGCGAGCGCAGCGTGCGGGTCGATGCGCGTGATCCGCAGGATCGCCGCGACGGCACCGACCGTGCCGAGGACCACGAGGATGAGCGCGGGCAGGAGCGTCGTGGCGGGGGAGACGACGACGGGCATGACCTGGGCGGCGAGCGCCCCGGCCCCGGCGGCGAGCGCGGTCCCGACACCGACGCCGAGCACGAGCAGGACGAGCGCCTGGCCGATCGCGTCGCGCAGGAGGTAGGAGGTCGAGGCGCCGAGCGCCTTGAGCACCGCGACGTCGCCGGCCCGGTTGATGGTCCACACGGTGAAGAACGCGCCCACGACGAGGGCCGAGATCGCGAGCAGGAATCCCTGCATCATGGTGAGCGACATGTTCTCGGCCGAGAACGAGCTGACGGCGGCGCGCGCCCCCATGGGCGTGAGGGTCGCGGTGCCGGTCTCGTCCGCCGCCGCGGCGAGCGCGGAGTCGCTCGGGTCCCCGGTGATCGCGACGACGGTCGCGACCTCGTCACCGGACGCTCCGCCGCCTCGTGCGCCGACGGTCTGCCAGTCCGACAGGTCCATCCAGACGACGGGCGTGTGCGAGAAGTCGGCCTGGGTGTCGAGCACGCCCGCGACGGTCAGGGTCAGGGAGCCCAGCGCGACCTCGTCACCCTTCTGGGCGCCCAGGTCGTCTGCCGCGCCACTCGACAGCAGCACGGTCCCGGGGGCGGCCTCGGCGTCGTCGGGCACGAGGCCCGAGCCCGGCCGTGAGCCGAACGCGGTGACGGCCGCGGTGGTGCCGGCCTCGCCGTCCGCGCCCGCGGTGACCGAGGCGCGCGTCGTCGCGATCCCGAGAGGCTCGGCCGAGGAGACACCGTCCACGGCGGCGAACGCGTCCCACTGCGCGGCGTCGACCTGGGACTCGGTGAACGACGGCTTGGCGTCACCGGTCACGGTGAACGCGAGGCTGTCGACCGGGAGGTCGGTGACGCCGGACGTGCTCGCGCGGGCCAGGCCCGCGGTCAGCGACGCGAGGAACCCGACGAGGAACGTGATGAGGACGATGACGGTGGACATGAGGACGAAGCGTCCCCGGGCGAAGCGCAGGTCGCGCAGCGCGACGAACATCAAGAGCCTCCGGTGGTCGGCGTGGAATCGATCTGTGTCCAGCCTCCCGCCGGAGGGCCTCGGGCGGATCGGGCCCGTGGATGCTCTCCGGTGGCCGCAGGGTGGGGCCGAGGATCAACCTTTCGATGGATCGCGCGCGGCACGTCGCGCCTGCCGCGTGGCTAGGGTGGCGATGTGAAGCCACGCGCCGTGATCTCCGCCGCCCTCGGGCTCCAGATCGCGCTCGACGTGCTCCTGGTGGCCCTCGTCGGGCTCGCGGTCGGTTCCCGCTGGGCCGAGGCCCTGAGCGCCGGTGGCCTGGACGCCGGGGCGTGGGGCGCGCTCGCGTGCGGCCTGGGTCTCCTGCTCGTCTACGGCGTGGGGCGCTCGCGGATCAACGTGCGCGACACCGCGGTCGACGCCCCGCGCGGCGCCTGGTGGCCCGTCGGGGCGTGGGTCGCGGCGCTGATCGCGGGGTGGGCCCTCCTGCTGCTCCTGACCCCGGTCGCGCTGTGGATCGCGTTCCCGCTCATGTTCCTCGAGATGCACGTCCTCGGTCCGCGCCGCGGGATCGTGGCCGTGGCCGCGACGACGGCGTGCGCGATCGGCGGAGCGATCCTGGGCGGGCAGCAGCTCGTGGGCTCGATCCTCGGCCCGACGTTCGGCGGCCTCGTCGCGATCGCCGTCGTCCTCGGCTTCGAGACGATCGTGCGCGAGTCGCAGGGCCGCCAGGAGCTCATCGACGACCTGGTCCGCACCCGGGCCGACCTCGCGGCGTCCGAGCGCGAGGCCGCGGTCGCGACCGAGCGCGAGCGCCTCGCGCGCGAGATCCACGACACGCTCGCGCAAGGCTTCTCGTCGATCGAGCTCCTGCTGCGCGCCGCGGACACGGCCCTGGCGGAGGTCGAGGCACCGGGAGCGTTCGCCGAGGGCGCCCCCGGCCCGACGGCGGCACGCACCGCTCGCGGCTACGTCACCCGGTCGCGGCTCGCCGCGCAGCAGAACCTCGCCGAGGCCCGGCGCTTCGTGCGCGACCTCGCGCCCGCGGACCTCGAGTCGGCGACCCTCGTGGGCGCGCTCGAACGGGTCGCCGACCGCACCGCGCTCGCGGCCGGGGGAGGGCTGGCCGTGACCGTCGAGGCCTCGGGGCAGCCTCACCCCCTCCCGGCGACGGTCGAGACCGCGCTCCTGCGCATCGCGCAGTCCGCGCTCGCCAACGTCGTCCAGCACGCGGGGGCCACGCGGGCCGCGGTCACGCTCAGCTTCCTCGGGGACGCCGTGGCGCTCGACGTGGTCGACGACGGTCGCGGGTTCGACCCGCTCGCGCTCCGCGCGCCGCACCCGACCCCGGAGGGCGGCTCCGCCGTCGGGCAGGTGGAGCGTGGCGACGGCGCGACAGGAGCGGCGACGCCCCCGCCCCGCTCAGGGTTCGGCCTGACCGCGATGCGCTCGCGCGTCGCCGAGCTCGGCGGGACGTTCTCGCTCGAGAGCTCGCCCGGCGAGGGCACGGCGCTCGCGGTCCACCTCCCGCTCGACCCCCAGGAGACTCGGTGACACAAGGACCGACGACCATCCGCGTCGTCCTGACCGACGACCATCCCGTGGTCCGCGCGGGCCTGCGGGCCGTCGTCGACGCCGAGGGCGACATGGAGGTGGTCGACGAGCTGGCCACGGCCGAGGAGCTCGTCCGCCGGGTCGGGGTAGGGCTCGACGCCGACGTCGTGCTGCTCGACCTGCGCTTCGGCGAAGGGCGCATGGGCGGTGCGCAGGCTGCGCGCGAGGTCGTGCGCCTGGGCGGGCCGCCCGTCCTGATCCTCACGACCTACGACTCCGACCAGGAGATCCTCGCCGCGATCGAGGCCGGCGCCACGGGCTACCTGCTCAAGGACGCGCCGACCGACGAGCTGACCGCCGCGATCCGGGCGGCGGCCGCCGGGCAGGTCGCGCTCGGGCCGAGCGTCCAGCGGCGCCTGCTCGGGCGCATGCGGGCACCGGGCGTCTCGCTGACGCTGCGCGAGCTCGAGGTCCTGGGGCTCGTGGCGCAGGGCTGCTCGAACGACGAGGTCGCGCGCAGGCTGTTCCTGTCGAAGGCGACGGTGAAGTCCCACCTGGTCCACGTGTACGAGAAGCTCGGCGTGGACTCGCGCACGGCCGCGGTCGCCGAGGCCAGGCGGCAGGGGCTGCTGGGGGAGTGAGATCGCACGCCCAGGCAGCGTCGTCGTACGCTCGTCGAGGGGACCGGGCTCGCCGTCCCGCGAGGTCAGGCCGGGGCTCCGGGCAACCCTGCTAGACTATGGGCGCCGTCAGAACGGCCGCGGAGGCTGGTCAAGCCTGCCGAAGAGCCCAGGGATGAAGCCCTGGAGCGCCGCGCAACGAACACACAAGGAGAGCCGTGCCCCTCGACACTGCCACCAAGCAGCGCATCATGACCGAGTACGCCACGAGCGAGGGCGACACCGGTTCGCCCGAGGTCCAGATCGCGATGCTGACGCAGCGCATCAAGGACCTGACCGAGCACCTCAAGGAGCACAAGCACGACCACCACAGCCGTCGTGGCCTGCTGCTCCTCGTCGGCCAGCGTCGCCGTCTCCTCGGCTACCTGCAGAAGGTCGACATCAACCGCTACCGCAGCCTCATCGAGCGCCTCGGTCTGCGTCGCTGACACCCCCTGACTCAGCCCGGTCCCGGACGGGACCGGGCTGGTCCGGTGTGAAGTACCCGTAAGAAACCCACGCCGCCAGCCTTTTCGTTCGGTCCTCGGTAGTGGCTCCCGGAACCCGCCTCGAGCGGGAAGACCGTGGGCCTCGATCGAAGACCGCCGAGCGTCGAGTGGATGCACCCTCGACAGGCACCGAAGGCGGCACTTCGAGAGTGAGGAGGGCACCCGTGGAGGGTCCCGAGATCGAATTCACCGAAGCAACGATCGACAACGGTCGCTTCGGAACCCGTACCGTCCGGTTCGAGACCGGACGCCTCGCACGTCAGGCCGGTGGCGCAGCCGCCGCCTACCTGGACGGCGAGACCATGCTGCTGTCGACCACGACGGCCGGCAAGCACCCCAAGGACCACTTCGACTTCTTCCCCCTGACGGTGGACGTCGAGGAGCGGCAGTACGCCGCCGGCAAGATCCCCGGTTCGTTCTTCCGTCGTGAGGGCCGCCCCTCGACCGAGGCGATCCTGGCCTGCCGCCTGATCGACCGCCCGCTGCGCCCCCTGTTCGTCAAGGGCCTGCGCAACGAGGTCCAGGTCGTCATCACCGTGCTCGCGATCCACCCGGACGACGCGTACGACACCCTGGCCATCAACGCCGCGTCGATCTCGACGCAGCTGTCCGGCCTGCCGTTCTCCGGCCCGATCGGCGCCGTCCGCGTCGCCCTGATCGACGGCCAGTGGGTCGCGTTCCCCAAGTACTCCGACAAGGAGCGCGCCGTCTTCGACATGGTCGTCGCCGGTCGTGTCGTGGGTGACGACGTCGCGATCACCATGGTCGAGGCAGAGGCCACCGAGGGTTCCTGGAACCTCATCAAGAACGAGGGCGTCGGCGCCCCGACCGAAGAGGTCGTCGCCGAGGGTCTCGAGGCCGCCAAGCCCTTCATCCGCACGCTCGTCGAGGCCCAGCAGGAGCTCGCGGCAAAGGCCGCCAAGCCCGTGCAGGACTTCCCGACGTTCCCGGACTACCAGGACGACGTCTACGCCGCGGTCGAGGCCGCCGCGACGGCCCGCCTGGGCGAGGCCCTGAGCATCGCCGACAAGCAGGACCGCGAGAACCGTCTCGACGAGATCAAGGCCGAGATCCAGGCCGAGCTCGCCGGTGACTTCGCGGGCCGCGAGAAGGAGATCTCCGCCGCCTACCGCTCGGTGCAGAAGAAGCTCATCCGTGCGCGCATCCTCACGGACGGCTTCCGCATCGACGGCCGTGGGCTCGCGGACATCCGCACCCTGTCGGCCGAGGTCGAGGTCCTGCCCCGCGTCCACGGCTCGGCGATCTTCGAGCGCGGCGAGACCCAGATCCTGGGTGTCACCACGCTCAACATGCTCCGCATGGAGCAGCAGCTCGACACGCTCTCCCCGGAGACGCGCAAGCGCTACATGCACAACTACAACTTCCCGCCCTACTCGACCGGTGAGACCGGCCGGGTGGGCAGCCCGAAGCGTCGCGAGATCGGGCACGGCGCCCTCGCCGAGCGCGCGATCGTGCCGGTGCTGCCGAGCCGCGAGGAGTTCCCCTACGCGATCCGTCAGGTCTCCGAGGCCCTCGGGTCCAACGGCTCGACCTCGATGGGCTCCGTGTGCGCCTCGACGCTCTCGCTCCTCAACGCCGGTGTGCCGCTGCGCGCAGCGGTCGCCGGCATCGCGATGGGCCTCGTCTCCGACACCGTCGATGGTGAGACGCGCTACGCAGCGCTGACCGACATCCTCGGTGCCGAGGACGCGTTCGGTGACATGGACTTCAAGGTCGCCGGCACGCGTGAGTTCATCACCGCCATCCAGCTCGACACCAAGCTCGACGGCATCCCCGCGTCGGTCCTGGCCGGCGCGCTGACCCAGGCCCGCGACGCGCGCCTGACCATCCTGGACGTCCTCAACGAGGCCATCGACGTGCCGGACGAGATGAGCCCCAACGCTCCTCGCGTCATCGCGGTCAAGGTCCCCGTGGACAAGATCGGCGAGGTCATCGGCCCCAAGGGCAAGATGATCAACCAGATCCAGGAGGAGACGGGCGCGGACATCTCCATCGAGGACGACGGCACCGTGTACATCGGTGCCACCGACGGCCCCTCCGCAGAGGCCGCCCGCGCGGCGATCAACGCGATCGCCAACCCGCACGTCCCCGAGATCGGCGAGCGTTTCGTCGGCACGGTCGTCAAGACCACGTCGTTCGGCGCCTTCGTCTCGCTGTCCCCGGGCAAGGACGGTCTGCTGCACATCAGCCAGATCCGCAAGCTCGTCGGTGGCAAGCGTGTCGAGAACGTCGAGGACGTCCTGTCGATCGGCCAGAAGGTCCAGGTCGAGATCGGCGAGATCGACCCGCGCGGCAAGCTGTCGCTGCACGCGGTCGTCGAGGGTTCGGACGACGCTCCGGCCGACGCCGAGGCACCTGCCGGGGACGACGCCTGACGTGCCCTGGAACCTTCCGCTCGTCCCCTCGGGCTCGCCCGAGGGTGAGCTGACCGCCGGGCAGGACGGGGCGACGATTCGTCGCTCGGTCCTGCCCGGCGGGGTTCGGGTCCTCACCGAGTCGATGCCGGGCCTGCGCTCGGCGACCGTCGGGGCGTGGGTCGGCGTCGGCTCGCGCGACGAGACCGACGGTCACTTCGGTTCCACGCACTTCCTGGAGCACCTGCTCTTCAAGGGAACTGCCCGCCGGTCCGCGATGGACATCGCCGAGGCGTTCGACGCCGTCGGCGGTGAGGCCAACGCCGCGACCGGCAAGGAGCACACCTGCTACTACGCTCGCGTGCTCGACTCCGACCTGCCCATGGCGGTCGACGTCATCACCGACATGGTGACCTCGGCGCGCCTCGACGAGGACGAGCTCGAGACCGAGCGCGGCGTGATCCTCGAAGAGCTCGCCATGAACGACGACGACCCGTCGGACGTCGTGCACGAGGAGTTCGCGCAGGCCGTCCTGGCCGGGCACCCGCTGGGGCGCCCGATCGGCGGCACGCCCGACACCATCAACGCCGTGCCGCGCAGCGCCGTCTGGGAGCACTACCAGTGGCACTACCGCCCGGAGACGCTCGTCGTCGCCGCGGCCGGTGGGGTCGATCACGACACGCTGTGCGAGCAGGTCGCGACCGCTCTCGCGACCGGTGGCTGGGACCTCGACCCTGCGGGCACGCCTCGCGTCCGCCGCGACAACGCGGACGTGCAGGGCGTGGGGATCGAGGGCGTCGAGCTCACGATCCGCCGCACCGTCGAGCAGGCCAACGTCATCATCGGCGGCACGGGCCTGTCCGCGACGGACGACCGCCGCTTCGTGCTCTCGGTGCTCAGCGCCGTCCTCGGCGGCGGCATGAGCTCGCGGCTCTTCCAGGAGATCCGCGAGAAGCGGGGCCTGGCGTACTCGACGTACTCGTTCGCGTCGGGTCACGGCGGTATCGGGACGTTCGGCCTGTACGCGGGCTGCGCGCCCTCGAAGGTCGACCAGGTCACCGAGCTCATGACGAGCGAGCTCGAGAAGCTCGCCGAGTCGGGCATCACGCAGGCCGAGCTGGACCGGAGCATCGGTCAGCTCTCCGGCGGGCTGGTGCTGGGCCTGGAGGACTCGGGCTCGCGCATGAGCCGCCTGGGCAAGTCGGAGCTCGTGTTCGGCGAGCTGCTGAGTGTCGCCGAGTCGCTCGAACGCATCCGTTCGGTGACGTCCGACGACGTGCGCAAGCTCGCGGAGGAGCTCGCCTCCCGTCCGCGCTCGACCGTACGCGTGGGTCCTTTCGGGGACTGAGTCTCACAGCGTGTGAACGAGGAGGGCCGGTGCGCACCACGCGCACCGGCCCTCCTTGCGTTGCGGCTAGGGTTGTCGTGTGACCTCGAACGACGTGACCCCTGGCCAGAGCACCCCGCAGCACCCCGGCGAGACCGCCGCCCCGACGCCGATCAAGGTCGCCGTCCTCGGCGCGGCCGGGCGCATGGGCGCCACGGTGTGCGCGGCGGTCGAGGCCGCGCCGGACATGGAGCTCGTCGCCCGGATCGACGCGGGGGACGACCTCGCGCAGGTCGCCGCCGCGGGCGCCCAGGTCG
Organism: Oerskovia turbata; assembly: GCF_000718325.1. Lineage (GTDB taxonomy): Bacteria > Actinomycetota > Actinomycetes > Actinomycetales > Cellulomonadaceae > Oerskovia > Oerskovia turbata. Next base: position 139,548 of record NZ_JOFV01000004.1, on the reverse strand, counting down.
CGGTCGACTTCACGGTCCCCGCGGTCACCGAGGACAACGTGCATGCGCTCATCGACCTCGGGGTCCACGCGGTCGTGGGCACCACGGGCTGGACCGAGGAGAGCCGTGGGCGTCTCGTCGCGCACCTGGGGCGCACGGCGGCCGAGGGCACGAGCGTCGGTGTCCTGATCGCCCCGAACTTCGGCCTGTCGGCCGTGCTCGCCATGACGTTCGCGGCCAAGGCCGCGCGCTACTTCGAGTCGGCCGAGGTCATCGAGCTGCACCACCCGAACAAGGTCGACGCACCCAGCGGCACCGCGACGCACACGGCGCACGCCATCGCCCGGTCGCGCGCCGAAGCTGGCCTGGCGGCGAGCCCCGACGCGACCGAGACCGGCTGGGAGGCGCGCGGCGCCGACGTCGACGGGGTGCGGGTGCACGCGGTGCGCCTGCGTGGCCTGGTCGCGCACGAGGAGATCCTCTTCGGCAACGAGGGCGAGCAGCTCGTCATCCGCCAGGACTCGTTCGACCGCGTGTCGTTCATGCCCGGCGTGCTCCTCGGCATCCGTGAGGTCGTCTCGCGCCCTGGTCTGACGGTCGGGCTCGAGAACGTCATGGACCTCTCGTGAGGAACCGCAAGGGCTTGATCGGGGCCGTGGTCGTCACGGCCCTGCTCGCGATCTACGTGTGGGCGATCCTGGGCCGCGCGCAGGCGCTCGTGGGGACGGGCGAGCCCGTGGGGATCGTGATCGGGATCGGGGTCCTGCTCATCCCGCTCCTCGTGATCGGGCTCGTCGCGTGGGAGTTCTGGCTCGCGGTCACGGTCCAGAAGATGGCCGACACCCTCGCGGCCGCGGGCGAGCTGCCCGTCGACGACCTGCCGCGCTCACCGGGCGGACGCATCGACCGCGCCGCGGCCGACGCGGCGTTCGAGGAGCACCGGGCCCATGCGGAGGAGCACCCCGACGACTGGCGGTCCTGGTACCACGTGGCGTTCGCGTACGACGCGTCGGGGGACCGCAAGCGGGCGCGCGCCATGCTGCGCAAGGCCGCGGGGATGTACCGGGCGCAGCGCAAGGCGTCCCGCTAGGACGGGACGTGCGCGCCTCAGATCGTGGCGCTCCACCGGTGCTCGACGACGTCGCGCACCCCGGTCGCCAGCGTCCGGGTCCGCTGGTCGGGGCCGAGGCCCGCGCCGCCCAGGAACTGCTCGCGCGCGGTGTCGCCGTCCAGGATCCACGCCACGACCTCCTCGGAGCCGTCCTGACGCAGCCGGTCGACGGCCGCGGACAGCAGCCGGGAGCCGTGCCCGCCGCGCTGGTGAGCCGGCAGCACCTCGAGCGCGACGAGCTGGCCCGGGGCCACGGCCGCGAAGCCCACGACACGGTCCGCGGCGAGGGCCACGAGCACCGCGAACCCCGGCCCGGGCGGGGACGAGACGGCGCTCGCCCACTGCTCCTGCATCCGGGGGACGTCGAGCGCGTCGATCACCGTGGCGCCCAGGACGTCGCCGTGCGCGGACCGCCAGGACTCGATCTGGATCGCGGTCATCGCGACCTCGTCGCCGGGGACTGCCGGACGGACGGACACGTCCGCCGACTCGCTGAAGAGGGCCATTCGCCAGACCCTACCCGAGGCGGTGCTCGCCGCGGTCCAGGGCGAAGGGCGTCACGGGAGCCCCAGCGCGCGCAGGCCCGCCGCGGTCGCCGCCGCGAGGATCACGACGACGAGGAACGGCGCCCGCAGGGCGAGCGCGACCGCCGCGACGCCGAGCGCCGGGAGTCGCGCGTCGAGCGTGATCCCCTGACCGTCCCCGACGGTCTGGACCGCGACGAGCGCGGCGAGCAGCGAGGCCGTGACGAGGGCAGCGGTGCGCGCGACGCGGTCGGACGCGAGCCAGTGCTCGGGGATCAGGTGCCCCGAGAGCTTGAGCGCGAGGCACACGAGCGAGGCCGCGACCACGGTGGCCCACAGGGCGGCGTCGGACATCAGGGCTCCTCGGTGCGGTGGGTCGGGCCCTCGGAGGGCCGGTCGGACGGGTGGTGCGCGGCGCCGTCGGGCACGTACTCCGTGGCGGTCACGGGCTGCCGCGGCAGCCGGGCGACCTGCCCGACCACGATGGCCACGGCGGCCGCCGCGAGCACGGGGACCCCGGGCGGCACGAACGGGAGCAGCGCGACCGCCACGACCACCGCGAGCGCCGCGGTGAGCTGCATGACGCGGCTCGCGAGACGGGGCCACAGGAGCGCGAGGAACGCCGCGCCCGCGGCGGCGTCGAGGCCCCACGCCTTGGGGTCGCCCATCGCGTCCCCGGCGAGAGCGCCGACGAGCGTGAGTAGGTTCCACACGACGAAGATCCCGATCCCGGTCCACCAGAAGCCTGCCCGGAAGGCCGCCTTGCTGCGCTGAGCGGTCGCGACGGCCGTCGACTCGTCGATCGTGACGTGGGCCGCGAGCACGCGCCGCCACCCGTGCAGGGCGAGCAGCGGCGAGAGCTGCGCGCCGTACAGGGTGTTGCGCAGGCCGAGCAGGCCCGCGGTCGTGACCGCGGCGGCCGACGTCCCGCCCGAGGCCACGACCCCGAGGAGCGCGAACTGCGACCCGCCCGAGAACATGAGCAGGCTCAGGACCAGGGTCTGCGGCAGGTTCAGCCCGGCCACCACGGACAGCGCACCGAACGAGATGCCGTACAGGCCCGTGGCGACCGAGACGGACACGGCCTGCCGGACGGCGGCGCGCACCTCGGTGCGCTCGGCGGGGCTCGCCGGGGGCTCGGCGGGCAGTGGCGAGACAGCCCCGGAACTCGTCCTCACGGTGGGGTCAGAGCGCGACGTACACGGTCTCGAGGTACTCCTCGAGGCCCGCCTCGCCGCCCTCGCGGCCGAGCCCGGACTGCTTCATGCCGCCGAACGGCGCGCTCGCGTCGGACACGAGCCCCCGGTTGATGCCGATCATCCCCGCGTCGATCTCTTCCCCGACGCGCATCGCGCGCGCCAGGTCCCGCGTGTACGCGTAGGCCGCGAGGCCGTACTCGGTGTCGTTCGCCAGGGCGATGCCCTCGTCGTCGTCGGCGAACGCGACGATCGGGGCGACCGGGCCGAAGATCTCCTCGGTCACCACGCGCGAGCCGGCATCGACCCCGGTCAGGACCGTGGGGGAGTAGAAGTGGCCGCGCGAGCGCGGACGGTCGCCGCCCGTGAGGACCTGGGCGCCCTCGTCGGACGCGACCGCCACCAACTCGTCCACGTGCTCGACGGCCTTCGCCTCGATGAGCGGGCCCACCTGCACGCCCTCCTCGCTGCCCGGCCCCACGCGCAGCTCCCCGAACGCCCGGGCGAGGCGCTGGCCGAAGTCGCGCGCGACGGCGTCGTGCACCAGGAAGCGGTTGGCCGCGACACAGCTCTGACCCGTGTTGCGGAGCTTGGCGACGAGCGCGCCCTCGACCGCGGCGTCGAGGTCGGCGTCCGCGAAGACGAGGAACGGTGCGTTGCCACCGAGCTCCATCGAGGTCCGCAGGACATGGTCAGCAGCCCCCTTGAGGAGCGTGCGCCCGACGCCCGTGGACCCCGTGAAGGAGAGCTTGCGCAGGCGGCGGTCCGCGAGCAGCGGGTTCGTCACGTCCGCGGCCGACGACGTCGGCACGACGTTGACCACGCCCGTCGGGAGGCCGCGGTCCTCCAGGTGCCCGCGGATGATCTCGGCGACCAGCGACGTCGTGAGCGGGGTCAGGTGCGCGGGCTTGATCACGACCGTGCAGCCCGCGGCGAGCGCGGGGCCGATCTTGCGTGTGGCCATCGCGATCGGGAAGTTCCACGGCGTGATGAGCAGCGCCGGACCCACGGGGCGGCGCGAGACGAGCTGCCTGTTCGCCCCGCCCGGGGCCGTGCGGATCAGGCCGTCGGTGCGCACCGCCTGCTCGGCATACCACCGCAGGAACTCGGCCCCGTACACGACCTCGGCGCGCGCCTCGGCGAGCGGCTTGCCGCACTCGGCCGTGATGAGCGCGGCGATGTCGTCCGCGCGCGCCGTGAGCGTCGCGAAGACCGCGCGCAGCAGCTCGGAACGCTCGCGTGGCGCGACGGCACGCCAGGCCGGGGCCGCGGCGTGCGCGGCCTCGAGCGCGCGCAGACCGTCCGCGGGGCTCGCGTCCGAGACGTCGAACAGGACCTCCTCGGTCGCCGGGTCGGCGACCTCGAACGTCCGACCCTCCTCGGCCGGGCCCCACTGGCCACCGATCAGCAGCCCGGTCGGCAGGTGCGAGACCAGGGCGGGGGACAGGGCGTTCGTGGCGGGCGACATGCTTCGAGTATCACGCGACCGACGCGGGTTCGCATCGACGCGTCCTCACTCACCTGCGACCCGCCGAGGTGACCTGCGCCTCGAACGCCGCCGAACCTCGCGCACGCGGCGCCCGTCCCCGTGGACCGACCCGCCGTTTCGGTCGCGCGCGCGGTAGTTTGTGCACATGGCACTTCCCCCCACGCAGGCCCGACCGTTCGGCGCCGTCCTGACCGCGATGGTCACCCCGATGACCCTCGCCGGAGAGATCGACCTCGACGCGGCGGTCAAGGTAGCGAAGCACCTCGTGGACAACGGGAACGACGGGATCGTCCTGAGCGGGACCACGGGGGAGTCGCCCACGACGCACGCACCGGAGAAGGCGGAGCTGGTCCGCGCGGTGGTCGACGCCGTCGGGGACCGCGCGCACGTGATCGCGGGTGCCGGCTCGAACGACACCCAGCACGCCGTCCGCATGGCCGAGCAGGCCGCGGAGGCCGGTGCGCACGGTCTCCTCGTCGTGAGCCCCTACTACTCGCGCCCCTCCCAGGAGGGGCTGTACCGCCACATCACGGCCGTGGCCGACGCCACGCCGCTGCCCGTCATGATCTACGACGTGCCCGGTCGCTCGGGCGTCCGCATCGCCCCGGCCACCATCGAGCGCCTCGCCGCGCACGAGCGCATCGTCGCGAACAAGGACGCGACGGGCGACGTCTACACCGCGGCCAAGCTCATCGAGTCGACCGGCCTCGCCTGGTACTGCGGGGACGACGCCATGCTGCTGCCGTTCCTCGCGCACGGCGCGGTCGGCATCGTCTCCGTGGCCGCGCACGCGGTCGGCTCGCGCTTCGCCCAGGTCGTCTCGGCGTTCGACGCCGGTGACCACGCGGGTGCGCTCGCGGCCTTCCGCACCGCGATCCCCACGATCGACGCCATCAACGGAGCGGGCTTCCAGGCCGTCATGGCCAAGGCCGCGCTCCAGATCCTCGGAGTCACCGAGAACCGATACCTCAGGCTGCCGTACGTCGCAGCCACGGACGACGAGGTCGCCGTCGTCCGCGCCGGTCTGGAGGCCTCCGGCCTGCTGGACCCGGCGACCCCTGCGGCCACGCTGAACATGCAGAACAGCTGAACAACAGGCCAGGAGGCCCCGTGAGCCACCCTCACCCCGAACTGTCCCTTCCCCCCGCGCTCCAGGCAGGTGCCCTGCGCATCGTCGCCCTCGGCGGGCTCGGCGAGGTGGGACGCAACATGGCCGTCCTCGAGTACGACGGGCGCCTGCTCGTCATCGACTGCGGCGTCCTCTTCCCCGAGGACAACCAGCCCGGCGTGGACCTGATCCTGCCGGACTTCGACTACATCAAGGACCGTCTCGACGACATCGAGGCGATCATCCTGACGCACGGCCACGAGGACCACATCGGTGCCGTCCCGTACCTGCTGCGCCTGCGCCGCGACATCCCCCTGGTGGGCTCGCAGCTCACGCTCGCGTTCATCTCGGCCAAGCTCAAGGAGCACCGCATCGCCCCCGTGACCCGCGTGGTCAAGGAGGACGAGACGGTCACGTTCGGGCCCTTCGCGTGCGAGTTCGTCGCGGTCAACCACTCCATCCCGGACGCGCTCGCGGTCGCGGTCACCACGGGGGCCGGCACGGTCCTGCACACGGGCGACTTCAAGATGGACCAGCTGCCGCTCGACGGCCGCGTCACGGACCTGCGCGCGTTCGCGCGCCTGGGCGAGAAGGGCGTCGACCTGTTCATGGTCGACTCGACGAACGCCGAGGTCCCGGGCTTCGTGACCCCCGAGGTCGAGATCGGCCCCGTGCTGGACTCCGTCTTCGGCGCGTCGGACAAGCGGATCATCGTCGCGTCGTTCTCCTCGCACGTGCACCGCGTCCAGCAGGTCCTCAACGCCGCGCACAACCACGGGCGCCGCGTCGCGCTCGTCGGGCGCTCGATGGTCCGCAACATGGGCATCGCGGCCGAGCTCGGCTACCTCAAGGTGCCGGACGGCGTCCTCATCGACCTCAAGAAGGTCGACTCGCTGCGCGACGACGAGATCGTGCTCATGTGCACGGGCTCCCAGGGCGAGCCCATGGCAGCTCTCTCGCGCATGGCCAACGGCGACCACAAGGTCTCGGTCGGCCACGGCGACACCGTGATCCTCGCCTCCTCGCTCATCCCGGGCAACGAGAACGCGGTCTTCCGCATCATCAACGGCCTCACGCGCCTCGGCGCGCGCGTCGTGCACGGCGGCAACGCCAAGGTGCACGTCTCGGGCCACGCGAGCGCGGGCGAGCTCATCTACTGCTACAACATCCTGCGGCCCAAGAACGTCATGCCGGTGCACGGCGAGGTCCGTCACCTCGTGGCCAACGGGGCGCTCGCGGTCAAGACGGGCGTGCCCGCCGACCGCGTGGTCCTCGCCGAGGACGGTGTGGTCGTCGACCTCGTCGACGGCAAGGCCTCGGTCGTGGGTGCGGTGCCGTGCGGCTACGTGTACGTGGACGGGTCGAGCGTCGGCGAGCTCACGGACGCCGAGCTCAAGGACCGTCAGATCCTCGGCGAGGAGGGCTTCATCTCGCTGTTCGCCGTGGTCGACTCCGCGACGGGCAAGGTCATCGCCGGCCCGCACATCCTCGCGCGCGGCTTCGCCGAGGACGACGCCGTGTTCGAGGACGTCCGCCCGCAGGTCGTCCAGGCGCTCGAGGACTCGATCGCGGGAGGCGCCACGGACGTGCACCAGCTCCAGCAGGTCATGCGCCGTGTGGTCGGGCGCTGGGTGTCCAACCGCCTGCGTCGCCGCCCGATGATCGTCCCGGTCGTCGTCGAGGCGTAGGCGTCCGATCGTCCGAAGGCCCGTCCTCCCGCTCTGCGCGAGGGCGGGCCTTCCTCGTCGGGGGGCGGCGGACGAGACGGCGGCTCGCATCGGCGGCGAGGACGCGACGCGCGGCCTCATGTCGGTGCGGGCCGCTAGCATCGCGGCCATGGCAACCTCAGCAGACTTCGCCGACCTCGCCCCGGTCCTGCTCGTGACCCACGACGCGAGCTCGAGCATCATCTACTCGCCCGGTGGGCCCGAGTACCTCCAGCACAAGGACGCACTCGAGCGTCACGGCGTCGAGGGCTCGGGCTACGACTTCGCGGGAGCCCTCCAGGCGGTGCTCACCGACGAGTCGCCCGCGACTCTCGACGCCGTCGGGTTCGACCCCGAGGGCGGGATGCTGAGCGTCTACGGCACGGACCTCGACGCACTCCTGGTCGCGGCCCGGCACCTGTCGCGGATCATCGTCGACGACGCCGCCCTGGACGCCGCCCTCGCGCGGTCGGTCGAGCTCGGCCTCGACGACTAGGAGCGGGTGCGCCGCAGGTGGTCGAGCTGCTTGCGGTGCTCGCCCACGACCCACTCGCCCGTGACGCGGGGGTCGTCCGAGGCGTCAGGGCCGTCCGCGTCGCCGTCGGCGGCCGCCTCCAGGGCGTCCAGGTAGGCCCGGTCGGCGCCGAAGCGCTCCCAGATCGCGTCGCTGCCCGTGGCCACGTGCCCGTGGCCGGGGACGAGGGTGTGCACGCCGTGCTCGGAGACCGCGTGCTCGAGCGCGTCGAGTCCCGCGCGGTACTCGCCCACGGGGTCGGGGGACTCGAGGTCCAGGAGCGGCACCTCGACGTCCGAGAGCATGTCTCCGACCACGATCACCCCGGCGCCCGGCAGGACGAGCGCGCCGTGGCCGGGCGCGTGCGCCTGGTGCTCGACCACGAGCACGACCGGTTCGCCCCCCGCCCCCGGCATCGCGGCGGGCATCGCCCCAGCGCCCGACGGCGTCGCGCGCCCCGGCCCGGCGGGCCACGGCAGGTGCAGCGCGTCCGGGTGGCCGGCCCCTGAGGGGTCGCCCGCCCCCGACTCGGGAACCGGCGTGAGGCGGCCGAACAGGGTGAGGTCGTGCCCGGGCGCCTCGCGCTCGACCTTCACGAGGTCCTCGGCGAGGCTCCGCTCCTGGGCGCGCACCGCCGTCGGGCAGGCCCAGCGCGGGACGTCGCCCAGCGCACGCGACCACAGGACGTGGTCCCAGTGCGGGTGGGTCGAGAACCCGGCGGTGACGCGCCAGCCGCGGTGGGCGATCGCGGCCGCGAGGGACTCGACCTCGGCGACGGTGATGCCCGGGTCGACGACCATGGCGCGTCCGTCCGGGGCCACGACGACCGTCGTGAGGCTCGTCCAGATCTCGGCCGTCGCGACGTGCACGCCGTCGGCGATCTCGTGCAGCTCGCGCAGCGGGCCAGGGGTGCTCATACCCCGATCCTGCCCCGGTTCCGCCACCCGTCGCGACCGCTCGGGCAGGACACGCCCCCACGGCGGGGCCCGGGCGCGGCCCGGAACGTTGCCGGATTCGTCACAGGACACGCACCCTCGGGGTGCAGGGCCGACCTGGCGGGCACGGGTACCGTGGTGCGTACTATGGCGACCCGGACGTCTTCGACGAAACGGCCCGCGACCTCCCGCAAGACCACCTCGCGTGGTGCGACGGGCAGATCGGGGGGACCTTCGAGCGCGTCCCGCGCCCCGCGGGGCTCGTCGGCACGCAGACCGGCCACCCGGCCTGCGCCCTGGCCCGTCCGCGCGGTGCGCGGCCTGTGGCTGGGGTGCGCGCACGCGGTCGGCGCGGTGACCCGCAGCATCGGCAAGGGAGCAAGAGAGCTGGACCCCTCACATCGGCGCGACGGCGTCGCGTTCCTCCTCCTGGCACTCGCCGTGATCGTCGCGGCCCGCGAGTGGTGGGGGATCTCTGGCGCGTTCGGCACGGCTGTCCACGCGGTCTCGGCAGGCGTCTTCGGCGTCGCCGCGGTCGCCCTGCCCGTCCTGCTCATCTGGCTGGCCGTCCGGATCATGAGGCACCCCGAGCGGACGCAGGCGAACTCGCGCGTCACGATCGGGCTCTCGTTCATCGTCGTGTCGGTCTGCTCCCTGGTGCACGTCGCCGAGGACCTGCCCGCCCCGCGTGACGGCTTCGCGGCCGTCCAGGACGCGGGTGGCGTGATCGGCTACCTCTTCGCGACCCCGGTCCACACGGGACTCACCGAGTGGTTCGCCGTTCCCCTGTTCCTGCTGCTGGGCTTCTTCGGGATCCTCGTGGTCACCGCGACGCCCGTCCACGCCATCCCGAGCCGCCTGCAGGGCATCTACGACCGGTTGACCGGCAACCACCGCGACGGCGAGGACGGCCGCGGCCCCCACGACGACGACGGCCTGCAGCTCGCCGACGGCGTCTCTCGCCACGACGGCACCGACGAGGCGCCGCGCAAGCGCCGCGTCGGGCGTGCCCGCAAGACCAAGGCAGAACGGGAGGCCGAGGCGGCCGAGCGCGAACGGCTCGACGGCGGATACGTCGGCGACGAGGCCTTCGAGCGCGCCGCGATGCTCGAGGCCGAGGAGGAAGCGGCCCGCAAGAGCGCCCGCGGGCGCCGCCCCGGACCGGTCGGCCCCCCGCCGGCACCCGACGCGCACGAGGACGCGGCCGACCTGCCCACGCAGGTCGTCCCGTCGCTCGACAGGACGAGCCCCTCGCCCAGCGCGCCCCCGCCGCCGCCCAACAACCCCGTACCGCGTGGCGTCCAGCCCATGCTCGAGGGCGACACGGTCTACGTGCTGCCCTCCGAGGACGACCTCGTCAAGGGTGCGCCCCACAAGGTGCGCTCCGCGGCGAACGACCGCGTGGTCGAGTCCCTCACGCGTGTCTTCGAGCAGTTCGAGATCGACGCGAAGGTCACGGGCTTCACGCGCGGACCCACCGTGACCCGCTACGAGGTCGAGGTCGGCCCGGCCGTCAAGGTCGAGCGCATCACGAACCTGTCCAAGAACATCGCCTACGCCGTGGCGTCGGCCGACGTGCGCATCCTCTCGCCCATCCCCGGCAAGTCCGCGATCGGCATCGAGATCCCCAACACCGACCGTGAGACCGTGGTCCTGGGCGACGTGCTGCGCTCGTCCGTGGCGCGGCGCACCGAGCACCCCATGGTCATGGGCGTCGGCAAGGACGTCGAGGGCGGGTACGTCGTCGCGAACCTCGCGAAGATGCCGCACATCCTCGTCGCGGGCGCCACCGGCGCCGGCAAGTCGAGCTTCATCAACTCCATGATCGTCTCGATCCTCATGCGGGCCACGCCCGAAGAGGTGCGCATGGTCCTCGTGGACCCCAAGCGTGTCGAGCTCACGATCTACGAGGGCATCCCGCACCTCATCACGCCCATCATCACGAGCCCCAAGAAGGCCGCGGAGGCCCTCGAGTGGGTCGTGCGCGAGATGGACGCGCGCTACGACGACCTCGCGATGTTCGGGTACAAGCACATCGACGACTTCAACACCGCGGTCCGGGCCGGGAAGGTCAAGCCGCTGCCGGGCTCGGAGCGCAAGATCGCGACGTACCCGTACCTGCTCGTGGTCGTCGACGAGCTCGCGGACCTCATGATGGTCGCCCCGCGCGACGTCGAGGCCTCGATCCAGCGCATCACCCAGCTCGCGCGTGCTGCGGGCATCCACCTGGTGCTCGCGACCCAGCGTCCGTCGGTCGACGTCGTCACGGGCCTCATCAAGGCCAACGTGCCCTCACGCCTAGCGTTCGCGACGTCGTCCCTCGCGGACTCGCGCGTCGTTCTCGACCAGCCCGGCGCCGAGAAGCTCATCGGGCAGGGCGACGCGCTCTTCCTGCCGATGGGGGCCGCCAAGCCCATGCGCGTGCAGGGGGCATGGGTTGCCGAGAGCGAGGTGCACGCCGTCGTCGAGCACGTCAAGTCGCAGCTCAAGCCGTCCTACCGGACCGACGTCGCGGCCTCGGCCGCGACCAAGAAGCAGGTCGACGAGGACATCGGAGACGACCTCGACCTGCTGCTGCAGGCCGCCGAGCTCGTCATCACCACGCAGTTCGGTTCGACGTCGATGCTGCAGCGCAAGCTGCGCGTCGGCTTCGCCAAGGCCGGGCGCCTCATGGACCTGCTCGAGTCGCGAGAGATCGTCGGTCCCTCCGAGGGGTCCAAGGCTCGCGAGGTCATGCTCACGGCCGAGGACCTGCCCGCGACGCTCGCGATGCTGCGTGGCGAGCCCGGGGCCGAGGTGTACGACGGGGAGGCCGGAGGAGGTGAGCCGGCCGGGGGCAACGGCCGCGACTACTCCGACGGCGCCGACGGGCACATGCCTCCTGTCGCCCAGGAGTACCACGACGACGCGGGCGACGAGGCGGACTGGCGCGAGCGCTGACCCGCTGAGCGACCGGGGGTGTCCGCTCATCAGGCCGTCGGCCGCCCGCGCGGCCGCCCGCCCGGGTGCGCGCCCGGGTGCGCGCCTCGCCCCGGGCGGGGACGTCGGACGTCGGTCCGACGAGCCGCCACGGCCGCCCCCGATCGGGCCGTGGTCCCGGGACTGCCCGAGCACCGCCTACGCTTGTCGTGTGGTCACAGCCGTCCCGTCCCCCTGGAACTCCGCGAACGCGGTCACTATCGCCCGGATCGCCGTGGTCCCCTTCTTCGCGTGGGCGCTGCTCGCCGACGGCGGGCACACGGTCACCTGGCGCCTGGTCGCGACGGCGCTGTTCGTCCTCGCTGCCGCGACGGACCGCGTCGACGGGTACCTGGCCCGGAAGTACGACCTGGTCACGGACCTCGGCAAGCTCCTCGACCCCATCGCCGACAAGCTGCTGATCGGGGCCGCGCTGGTCCTGCTCTCGGCGCTCGGCGACCTGCCGTGGTGGGTCACGATCGTCATCCTGGCTCGTGAGCTCGGCATCACGCTCATGCGGTTCGCGGTGCTCAAGTACACGGTCATGCCGGCCTCGCGCGGTGGCAAGCTCAAGACCGTCCTGCAGTCCGTCGCGATCTCGATCTTCCTGCTCCCGCTCGACCAGATGCCCGGCTGGATCACGGTCGTCGGCTGGGTCGTCCTCGGCGCAGCGCTGGTCGTCACGGTGGTCACAGGGGTCGAGTACGCCTACCAGGGCTGGCGGCTGCGACGGGACGCGCTGCGTGCCGCGAAGACGGCCGGTCAGGACTGAGCCGGTTCCGATGACGAGCGCGGACCTGGCACCTGCGACGGGCGCAGCGGACCTCCTGGCCTCGCTCGCGTCGCGGGGCTGGACGCTCGCGGTCGCCGAGTCGCTGACGGGTGGGCTCGTCACGGCCCGTCTCGTCGCCGTCCCGGGCGCCTCCGCGGTGCTGCGGGGCGGCGTCACGGCGTACGCGACCGACGTCAAGGCGAGCGTGCTGGGGGTCGATGCCGAGCTGCTCGCCGAACGCGGCGCGGTCGACCCCGAGGTCGCGCGGCAGATGGCGCAGGGGGTGCGGCGCCTCCTGGGTGCGGACGTCGGGCTCGCGACGACCGGGGTCGCCGGCCCGGCACCTCAGGACGGCAAGGCCCCGGGGCTCGTCCATGTGGCAGTGGCCTCGCCCGGGCGGACCGAGGTCGCCGAGCTGCACCTCGACGGTGACCGGGCCGCGGTGCGCGAGGCCACGGTCGGACACCTCCTGACGCTCGCGCGTGCCGTCGTCACCGGGTGATCTCTGCGGCGTTCCGACGAGGGCCGGACGTGCCATGGGCTGGTCTGCACGAGGGCAAGCACTGGGGAGTGCGTGGAGAGTTCGTGAACTCCCGGCAACGTCGTGGACGTCTCCCCGGTACGGGAACAACCCTGGGAGGAAGCGCGTTGAACAGCACGTGATCGCCAAGAGGCCATTCAACAGATCAGCGCATGAGACAACCCCGGGTGCGGGGTACGGTAGGACGATCCCCGCGCGAGGAGCACGGGGAACGACAGGTCAGCGAAACACCACAGGAGCCAGGCAGGCTCCGTCGATCGCACGGGACACGGAAGGGGGCCGCCAGATGATTGTTCTTCGACGAGAGATCGGGGACGTGCTGCGAGACGCTCGCCAGCGACAGGGCCGCACCCTGCGAGAGGTGTCCTCGGCCGCACGCGTCTCCCTGGGATACCTCAGCGAGGTCGAGCGTGGTCAGAAGGAAGCGTCGTCCGAGCTCCTGGGCTCGATCTGCGAGGCGCTCGACATCCCCATGTCGGTCGTGCTCCGCGAGGTCAGCGACCGGGTCGCCGTGGCCGAGGGGCTCATGATCCCGGACACGATCCCCGCGGACTTCGCCACGAGCCTCATGGGTCGCGGTGCTGCGGCCGAGAGCGCGCGGCGCATGCGGGAGGACCTCCAGCCGGTCGGCTGAGGCTCAGGCCCTCTGACAGGTCGGACACCAGAAGATCGGTCGCTCGAACGGCGCTTGGTTCGCCGGAGCGACAGCGACGGGCGTGCCACATCGGTGGCACGCCCGTCGTGCTCTGCCGTGGACGTGCCGGCGCACCGTGCCGACGCCCTCCGCGACGCTGCGGAGCATGAGCCCGCGCGTCGTGCGCAGCAGGGCCTCCAGGTCGTGGTCGGACACGTCGTCGACGGGCGTCCACGGCCACAGCCGCTGGGCGAACAGGCCTTCGGCCGTGTAGATGGTGCCGAGGCCCGAGACCCCGCGCTGGTCGAGCAGCGCGTCGGCGATCGGCAGTCGCGTGCCCCGTGGGGCCGGGGTCGCACTCCCGCCGACCGTGACCTGCGCGGGGAACCCGCCCTCGGCGGCGGCAGCGCGCAGGCGGGTTACCGCGAGCCCCACGCCGGTCTCGGGATCCGTGAGGAAGTCCGCCGCGAGGATGTCCGGTCCCAGGTGCCCGAGGAGCAGGTGCTCGTCGCGCGTGCGGACCACGTCGAGCATCCCGAGCCGCTCGCCGACGCACGTCCAGGTCTCGTTCGCGAGGACCGCGCGCACGTCGCTTCCCCGGGCCGCGGCAGCGGCCGACCCGGTCCGGGCGATGCGCCACTGCCCTTCCATCCGCAGGTGCGTGTGCAGGGTCGTGCCGTCGTCGAGACGGGTCAGGAGGTGCTTGGCGAACGCCAGCACCTCGGTCACGGTCCGCCCGGTGAGGTCGGTCCCGCCCGCCTCGGCCCAGCGCAGCTCGGCGCGTCCCAGCGCGCGCCCGCTCAGCGCGGCGTCGAGACGCTGTGCGGTGACCCGGACGACGTCGCCCTCAGGCACGGTGCGCTCCCGTCCCGCGCGCACCCCGGGCGCTGCTCATGCGCGCAGGCCTCGCGGCGTGGGCCGGAACCCGGCCTCCAGGAGCGCGGCCGTGACGCCGAACGCGCGCGACGCGGTGCTGCCCGCACCGGCCAGGGCGTCGATCCCGTCGATCCGCCCGATCACCATCTTGCCGAGCAGCCCGGCCCGGGAGGCCCGCGCGAGCTCGGTGCACGCCGTCGCGAGGCGGCGGGCAGCGGACGACGAGTCGTCCCCGAACGAGATCAGCGACCGCCCGCCGCGCTCGACGTACAGCACCAGGTCGCCGCCCACGAGCACGACGACGGAGCCCACCTTGCGCCCCGGGCGGTGCGTCGCGCGGGGCGTGGGTCGGGCGGCCACCGCGCGGGTGGTCAGCAGGGCGGTCGAGGTCGACGCGCTCGATGATCCCGTCGCAGCGTCCGTCGCCGCCCTCGCCGAGCCGGGTGCCGCGAACCCGATCGGGGCGCCGCCCCCCGGCTCGTGCGGCACCCGAGGTTCGGGCCACGTCAGGGCTGCGCCGTAGGGGTTGGCCGGGTCGGTCGCGGCGAGCAGCAGCGCGGCGAGCTCGCGGCGTCCCGGCGACTCCTCGGCATGCTCGCGGTCCTGCGCGTCCGTGCGGAGCTGGTCGACGGCTCCCGGGAGCGCGAACTGCGAACCGCCGAGGTGCTCGACGAAGTAGCCGCGCCGGACGGTGCCCGTGGTCTCGAGCTCCGACAGCACGCGGTAGACGCCGCGGAAGTAGTTCGTGACCCCCTCCGACGGGGCTGCGCCCCGTGTCAGGACGCCGTGACGGTCGAGCAGGACCCTGGTGAGGGCGTGCGTGCGGCGCGTGGGGTCGAGCTCGCGGGCCGGCAGCGCGGACCAGCGCCCCGAGCCGCCGCGCAGGTCGCTCTCGCCGCGGGCGGAGCCCGACGCGCCCGCGCCGAGCGAGGCGAAGCGTCCCCGGGCCAACGGGCGGGCGCGGACGGGGGCGCGGGGAGCGCGGTGCGCCCCGCCCCCGGGACCGAGGCGGCTGCGCAGGGCACCCAGGCCGTCGTTCGTGACCCAGCCCGCCCACACCAGGTCCCACAGGGCCTCGAGCGTCGCGGCCTGGGACGCGCCCGCGAGCTCGGCGATCCGCGGTAGGAAGAACCCGCCCGAGCCGGTCAGCAGGTCCGCGACGACCCGGTGCAGGTCGCTGTCGAGCGGCCCGTCCTCCTCGAGCGGGGTCGCGTCGGGGAGCGTGAGGGGAGCGGCGTCCGCGAGGTGCAGGCTCACGAGCCCGTCCTTCCCCCCGGGCAGCGACGAGTGGCCGCACCACAGGACCTCGCCCGTGGTGGTCAGCTCGTCGAGCAGCGCGGGCGAGTAGTCCGTGACGCGTGAGGGCAGCACGAGCGTCTCGAGGGCCGAGGCGGGGACCGCGGCGCCGGAGAGCTGCTCGACGACGCGCAGCAGCCCGTCGACCCCTCGCAGCGTGCCGATACCGTGCCAGCGGGGCAGGAAGACACCGAGTGCCTCGGGGGCGACGGGTTCGACCTCGGCACGCAGCGCAGCGAGCGACCGGCGCCGCAGGGTCCGCAGGACCTCGGCGTCGCACCATTCCTCGCCCGTGCCGCCCAGCGACTCGGGGCGGAGCCGCCCGCACACGAGCACGCGCGCGGCCTCGAGCCGGCGCAGCACCCCGGTGGCCACGGCGACCCCGATCCCGAACCGGGCCGCGACCTCGTGCGCCGAGAACGGGCCGTGGGTGCGGGCGTGGCGTCGCACGAGGTCGCCCAGCGGGTCGGGGACTGGCTCGGTGAACACCTCGGGGATGCCAGTGGGCAGGGCGACTCCCAGCGCGTCCCGGAGCCGCCCGGCGTCCTCGACCACGGCCCACTGCTGCGCGACGTCGTCGGGCACCCCGGCCAGGCGCACCCGGATCACCCGGCGCGCCCCCTCCAGGGTGGCGAGCCATGCGGTTGCCTCGTCGCGCACCTCCTCGCGCGTGCGTCGGACGACCTCCGCCACGGGCAGCGGACCCAGGCGACGCAGCAGGTCCCACACGTCCTCCGCGTGACGGGCTCGACGGTTCGGCACCAGGGCGCCGAGCTCGGCCTCGGTGCGCTCGACCGACTCCGGGTCGAGCAGGTCGGCGAGCTGCGACGCCCCGCCCTCGGTGCCGAGCAGCTCGGCGAGCAGCGTCGGGTCGAGCGACAGCGCGGCCGCCCGACGCTCGGCGAGGGGAGCGTCGCCGTCGTACAGGAACTGGGCCGTGTACCCGAACAGGAGCGACTGCGCGAAGGGGGACGGGGTCGGGGTCGTGACGTCGACCAGCCGGACCCGGCCCGCGGCCAGGTCCCGCATGAGGTCGGTCAGGGCAGCGACGTCGAAGTCGTCCTGGAGGCACTCGCGCGCGGCCTCCAGCACGATCGGGAACTCGGGGTACTCGCTCGCGACCGACAGGAGCTGGGCCGAGCGCTGGCGCTGCTGCCACAGCGGCTGCCGCTTGTCGGGGCGTCGTCGGGGGAGCAGGAGCGCACGGGCTGCTGCCTCGCGGAAGCGCGCGGCGAACATGATCGAGCCGCCGAGCTCGGCCCTGACCTCGTCGAGGACCTCCTCGGGCGCGAGCAGCAGGTCCTCGGCCGTCACGACGGGGGAGCCGGCGCCCGTGGGGGAGTCGTCGTCCCAGCCGCCGTCGCCCAGGTCCGGCAGGCGCAGCACGATCCCGTCGTCCGAGTGCATGGCTGCCGCGTCCAGGCCGTAGCGGTCGCGCAGCCGCGCTCCCAGGACGAGCGCCCACGGCGCGTGGACCTTGGCCCCGTAGGGCGAGTGGATGACGACGCGCCAGTCGCCCAGCTCGTCGCGGAAGCGTTCGACGACGACCGTCCGGTCGTCGGGCACGCGCCCCGTGGCCTCGCGCTGGTCACCCAGATAGGCCATGAGGTTGTCGGTCGCCCAGGCGTCGAGACCCGCGTCGCGCAGGCGTTCGGCGAGCGGCCCGTCCGACGCGGCGAGGGTCTCGAGCTCGCGCACCCAGGCGCCCACGGCTCGGCCGAGCTCGGCGGGCCGACCGGGCGAGTCGCCCTTCCAGAACGGGAGCCGTCCGGGTGCGCCCGGGGCCGGGGTCACGAGCACGCGGTCCGGGGTGATGTCCTCGATGCGCCACGTGCTCGACCCGAGCGTGAACGTGTCGCCCACGCGCGACTCGTAGACCATCTCCTCGTCGAGCTCGCCCACCCGCCGACCACCCCGCGCCCGCGCACCCGTCGCGGCGCCGCCCGGCGCGTCGCCGAGCACCCCGGCGGTGTCCTCGGGGCCCGCGGTCGTGGCGGGGTCCGTCGCGAGGAACACCCCGTACAGCCCCCGGTCGGGGATGGTGCCACCGCTCGTGACGGCGAGCCGCAGCGCTCCGGGCCGCCCGCTGAGGAGCCCCGTCGTCCGGTCCCAGACGATCCGCGCGCGCAGCTCGCCGAAGTCCTCGCTGGGGTAGCGGCCCGCGAGCATGTCCAGCACGGCGTGCAGCGTCGCGTCGCCCAGCGCCCCGTAGGGCGCGCTGCGCCGCACGAGGGCCGCGAGGTCCGCGACGGTCCAGTCGTCGAGCGCGACCATGGCCACGACCTGCTGCGCGAGCACGTCGAGCGGGTTGGACAGCACGTGCAGGTGCTCGATCTGCCCGGTCCGCATGCGGTCCGCGATGACTGCGGAGGGCACCAGGTCGCCCCGGAAGGTCGGGAACACGACGCCGTGCGACACCGCGCCCACCTGGTGTCCTGCGCGCCCGATGCGCTGGAGACCGCTCGCGACCGACGGCGGTGCCCCGACCTGGACCACGAGGTCCACCGCGCCCATGTCGATGCCCAGCTCGAGGGACGACGTCGCGACGACCGCGGGCAGGCGCCCGTCCTTGAGCTCGGTCTCGGTGCGCGTGCGCTCGGCCCGGCTCATCGAGCCGTGGTGCGCGCGGGCGATCACGGGGTCCGTGCCCGCGCTGGCCCCCGACTGGGCCAGCACCTGCGCGGGCTGGAGCGTCCCGACGTCCGGCACGTCCTCGCCCTGGCGCTCGGCCCAGACCTCGTTCATGCGCGCCGTGAGGCGCTCGGCCCCGCGCCGGGAGTTCGTGAAGACCAGGGTCGAGCGGTGCTCGGCCACGAGGTCGACCACGCGCTCCTCGACGTGCGGCCACACCGACGGGCGCGGCGGACGGGCCGTGGCGGGACCCGAGAGGTCGGGCTCGCCGTCGGGCAGGGGCGCAAGGTCCTCGGCCCCGGTGGCCCTGCTGGGACCCGGCGCGCTGCGCAGGTCGGCCAGGTCCGGGACGGGGACGACGATGTCGACCTCGATCTTCTTCTCCGAGGGAGGCTGCACGACGACGACCTCCCGCCCCTGGTCCTCCGGGCGGCGGTGCCCCGCGAGGAACGTCGCGACGGCCTCGACCGGCCTGACCGTCGCGGACAGGCCCACGCGCTGCGCGGGCACGGGGAGCAGCGCGTCGAGGCGTTCGAGCGAGACCGCGAGGTGCGCCCCGCGCTTGGTCCCTGCCACGGCGTGGATCTCGTCGATGATGACGGTCTGCACGCCCGCCAGCCCTGCACGCGCCTGGGACGTCAGGACGAGGAACAGCGACTCGGGCGTCGTGATGAGGATGTCCGGGGGAGCGACCCCGAAACGGCGCCGTTCGTTCGCGGGCGTGTCACCCGTGCGCGTGCCCACCACGACGTCCGGGACCGTGGTGCCGAGCCGCACCGCGGCCTGCCGGATGCCCGCGAGCGGGGACCGCAGGTTGCGCTCGACGTCGGCGGCCAGCGCCTTGAGCGGGGACACGTACAGGATCTTGCAGCGGTGCTCGGGGTCCGTGGGCGCCTCGTCCGCAGGAGGGGAGAGCAGCCTGTCGAGCGACCACAGGAAGGCCGCGAGGGTCTTTCCCGACCCCGTGGGGGCGACGACGAGCGCGTGCCGGTCGCTCCCGATCGCCTCCCACGCGCCCGCCTGCGCGGCCGTCGGACGCTCGAACGCGCCCTCGAACCAGGCGCGGGTCGGAGCGCTGAGACCGGCGAGAGGATCGGAGGACGTCACCTCGCCATTGTGGGCGCTGCCACCCACAACCGCTCCCCGCCCGGGGCGCGCGGAGTTCGAGCCAGGTGCGGAGGTGCCACGATGACGGGGGAGCCCCCGGGACGTGGCAGGCTGTCCCCGTGCGGTATCGAGAGTTCTGGCAGCTGGTGGACGAGGTCTTCGGATCGGCCTACGGTCGCGCCCTGACCCGGGACCAGGTGCTGAACGCCCTGGGCGACCGCACCGCGGTCCAGGCGATCGAGGACGGCGTCGAGCCCCGGCACGTGTGGCACGCGCTGTGCGACGCGCTGGAGGTGCCGGACTCGCAGCGGTGGGGTACCGACAGGCACCGGCAGGCGCCGCCCGCGCGGTAGGTCCCTCGGCGCGGCATCATGGCGGCATGAGGCACCTCCCGTTCTCCGTGCACGACCTGACGGGGGCCCTCTGGTCGCTCGTGTCGACGACGGCGGGCCTGGCGCTCGCGATCTGGATCGTTCCCGGGGTGCGGATCACGTCGTGGTGGTCGGTGGTCCTCGCGGCGCTCGTGGTCGGTGTCGGTGACGCGTTGCTGCGTCCTGTGTGGCGGGTCGTCGCGGGTCGTGCGGGTGTGCTCGGTGCTCTGGTCTCGGGGTTGGCGGGGCAGGTGCTCGTGGCGTGGCTTGCCCTGACGTACCTGCCGGGTTTCGAGACCGACGACTGGGGCAGCGTCGTGGCGGTGCTGGTGCTGGCGGCGTTCTTCATGGCGATCGGCCGGTGGGCGATCGGCGCGAGCGACAACGAGTACGTGATCGACCACCTGCTCCGGCGTGCGCGCCGGGCGCAGCGTGCGCAGGCGCGCCGGGCGCGGTCCGGGGCGGCGGGTCCGGGCGAGCGGCGCGCCGCCGGGCCGGACGGGCCGGACGGGCCGGACGGGCCGGACAGGCCGGAAGATGGCCCTGCGCGCGCGGGCCTCCTGGTCGTCCAGCTGGACGGCGTGGCGCGCGAGACGTTCGACCACGCGGTCCAGGCAGGGCTGGCCCCGAACCTCGCGCGCTGGCTCGGGTCCGGCTCCCACCGGCTCGAGTCGTGGTGGGCGCGCGTGCCGTCGACGACCCCGGCGAGCCAGGCGGGGCTGCTGCACGGGACGAGCGAGCACGTGCCGGCGTTCCGGTGGTGGGACCGCGCGCAGGGGCGCCTGGTCGTGACGAACCGGCCGCCTGACGCGGCGCAGGTCGAGGCCCTGACGAGCGACGGGCGCGGTCTGCTCGCGGACGGCGGGGTCGCGGTCTCGACGATGTTCTCGGGCGACGCCTCGACGAACCTGCTCGTCATGAGCCGTGCGGGTGCGGGTCTGGGGCCGGGGCAGCTCTTCGTGCACTTCTTCTCGAGCCCGTTCGTCCTGGTGCGGGCGCTCGTGGCGACCGTGGGGGAGTTCTTCAAGGAGCTCTACCAGGGATGGCAGCAGGCCGTGCGGGACGTCGTGCCGCGGGTCTCGCGCCTGGGGGCCTACCCGGTCCTGCGGGCGGTCTCGAACGTGGTGCTGCGTGACCTGAGCACGTCGCTCGTCGCCGAGCAGCTCGTGCGCGGGGCGCCCGTGGTGTTCGTGGACCTCGTGGACTACGACGAGATCGCGCACCACGCGGGGCCGTTGCGCCCCGAGGCGATGCGGGCGCTCGAGGGGCTCGACCGGGTCGTGGGGCTGTGGGAGCAGGTGGCCCAGGTCGCGCCGCGGCGCTACGAGATCGTCGTGCTGTCCGACCACGGCCAGTCGCTCGGTGCGACGTTCGAGCAGGTCGTGGGTCGGTCGTTCCTCGACGAGGTGCGCCGCCTCATGGCGGCCCGACCCGCCCCGGGCGAGCGGCGCCGTCGGGCGTCCGGGGTGCGGTCGCCCGGGTCGGCGGACTCCGAGGCCTGGGGAGCGGTCAACACCGCGCTCAACGCGCTCGGGCGTGGTGGCGCCCAGGACGCGAGGGGCGGCCGCGTGCTCGTAGGACCCGACCGCGAGCCGGGACCCGTGAGCCCGGGCGACCTGCCCGAGGTCGCGGTCGTCGGCTCGGGGAACCTGGGTCTCGTGTGGTTCCCGCGCTCCCCGGTGAGGCTCGTGGGCGACGAGATCCGGGCGCGCTGGCCCGCGCTCGTGCCGGGCCTGGTCGCGAACCCGGCCGTGGGGGTCGTCGTCGTGCAGGAGAGCAGGCCCGCGCAGGGCGAGGTGCCCGACGTCGTCGCGTACGGCCCGGCGGGCAGCCGCCACCTGGTCACGGGCGAGGTCCACGGGCAGGACCCGCTCGCCCCGTACGGGCCGCGGGCCGCGCCCGACCTGCTGCGCGCCGCCTCGCTCGAGCACGCGGGGGACCTGCTGCTGGTCTCGAGCGTCGACGACGCGGGGCTGGTGCACGCGTTCGAGGGGCTGGTCGGCTCGCACGGCGGACTGGGCGGCGCCCAGAACGAGGCCATGCTGCTGTACCCCGCGAGCCTGCGCGTCACGGACGGGGCGCGCGAGGACGTGGGCGGGACCCGCATGCTCGTGGGCGCCGAGGCCGTGCACGGCGTGCTCGTCGGGTGGCTGCGGGAGCTGGGGGTCAGGACGTGACCGGGGCGGCGCCCGGGCTGCGGGTGACGTGGCTGGGGCACTCGAGCGTCGTGCTCGACGTCGCGACGCCCGACGGGGACGTGCGCCTCGTGACCGACCCCCTGCTCAGGCGCCACGCCGGGCTGCTGCGCCGACGCGGCGTGCGGCCCGCCGAGGTGTGGCGCGGCGCCGACGCGGTGCTCCTCTCTCACCTGCACCACGACCACGCCGAGCTCGGCTCGCTGCGCCTCCTGGGTGACGCCCCGGTCCTCACGGCGCCGGCGAACGCGCGCTGGCTGCGTGCGAAGGGACTCCCGGGCGTCGGTCTCGGTGCGGGGCCCGAGCACGACGACCGGCCCCTCGTGGGTCCGGTGCCGGGTCGCCCGCGCGGCCCGCTGCCCGCCTCTGCGGGGAGCGGGCACGGTGCGTGGCACGACGTCGGTGCGCACGTCCGCGTGCACCTCACGCCCGCGGTGCACGGGCACCGGCCCATGCCGCACCGGCCCAACGCCGCGGTGGGGCACCTGGTGCGCACGGACCGCTGGACGCTGTGGGCCGTGGGCGACACCGAGGCCTACCCGGGCATGGCGCACCTGCCGGCGCTCGCGGGCGGGCCGGTCGACGTCGCGCTCGTGCCCGTCGCGGGCTGGGGGCCGCGGCTCTCGGGCGGTCACCTGGGACCGGTCGAGGCGGCGCACGTGTGCGCGACCGTCGGGGTGCGGGTCGCGATCCCGGTGCACTGGGGCACGCTGCACACGCCGGGCGGGCAGAACCTGCCGCGCGGGTGGATGGACCACGCGGGGGCGGCGTTCGCCGCGGCGGTGCGCCGGTGGGCCCCCGGGACGCGGGCGGTCGTGCTGCGGCCGGGGGAGTCGTGGGACGGGGCGTGAGAGGCGCGGGTGCGCAGGGGCGGGGCGGGGACACGCCGCACCGCGAGGGCTCTCTCGAACAGGTGTTCGGGTAGAGTTGTGCACAGCACGAGCTGACCGTCCGTCGTCCACAGGCAGGACCAGGGGGGGCGGCGGGTGTCAGTGGCGGCACGTACCGTCGGGACACGACACAGGCTTCCTGAACACACTCTCGGCACGGTTCCGTGCCCCGCACGCAAAGGTGACCGACATGCCCGCACCCGCAGACCGCGAGAAGGCGCTCGAAGCCGCCCTCGCCCAGATCGACCGCAACTTCGGCAAGGGCTCGGTGATGCGCCTCGGCGAGGAGGGGCGTGCGCCCATCGAGGTCATCCCCACCGGGTCGATCGCCCTGGACATCGCGCTCGGCATCGGCGGCCTCCCGCGTGGTCGGGTCGTGGAGATCTACGGCCCCGAGTCGAGCGGCAAGACGACCGTCGCCCTGCACGCCGTCGCGAGCGCACAGCGCGCGGGCGGCATCGCGGCGTTCATCGACGCCGAGCACGCGCTCGACCCCGAGTACGCGAAGAAGCTGGGCGTCGACACCGACGCGCTGCTCGTCTCGCAGCCGGACACCGGTGAGCAGGCCCTCGAGATCACGGACATGCTGATCCGCTCGGGTGCGATCGACATCATCGTCATCGACTCGGTCGCGGCCCTCGTGCCCAAGGCCGAGATCGAGGGCGAGATGGGCGACAGCCACGTCGGTCTCCAGGCTCGTCTCATGTCGCAGGCGCTGCGCAAGCTCACGGGTGCCCTGAGCCAGTCGGGCACCACCGCGATCTTCATCAACCAGCTCCGCGAGAAGATCGGCGTGTTCTTCGGCACGCCCGAGACCACGACCGGTGGCAAGGCCCTGAAGTTCTACGCGTCGGTCCGCCTGGACATCCGCCGCATCGAGACGCTCAAGGAGGGCACGGACGCGGTCGGCAACCGCACGCGCGTCAAGGTCGTCAAGAACAAGATGGCCCCGCCCTTCAAGCAGGCCGAGTTCGACATCCTGTACGGCGTCGGGATCTCCCGCGAGGGCGGGCTCATCGACATGGGCGTCGAGCACGGTTTCGTCCGCAAGTCCGGGTCCTGGTTCACGTACGGCGGCGACCAGCTCGGGCAGGGCAAGGAGAACGCGCGCTCGTTCCTGCGCGACAACCCGGACCTCGCCAACGAGCTCGAGAAGAAGATCAAGGAGAAGCTCGGTGTCGGGCCCCAGGTCGACGCACCGGCGGATGCCGCAGCGCTCGCCGAGCCGGTCGCCCCCGTGGCGGCCCCCGCTGGTAAGGGCAAGAAGGCCGTCCTCTGATCGTCGACGACCCGCTGGACCGCATGCCCGAGTGGGCGCGTCCCCTTCCCGGTGAGGAGGGGGACGCGCCCGCGGGTGCTTCCGGTGCCGGCGGCACGACCGGCACATCCGGCTCCGCTGGCACGCCCGGCGCCGCCGGCACTCCCGTCGCGGGGTCCGGGGCCGCCCCCAGGACCGGACGGACGGCCAGGCCGACGGCCGCCGCCGCAGGGGGGCGGGCCACCGGGGGAAGCTCGTCGCTCGCGCGCGGGTCCTCGCGGTCGCGCGACGGGAGCAACGGGTCGTCGGGGCGCGGCGGGTTCGGGCAGCGCAGCTCGTCCGGGTTCGGCAGCAGCGGGCTGAGCGGCGGGTTCGGCTCGACGCCCTCGAAGCGGCGCGCGGGCGGGTCGCGCCGCAAGGAGTACTCGGGGGAGCGCAAGGAGCGCACGCCCCGCCCCACGGTCGCCGACCGCGTCGAGTCGGACGCACTCGCCGGTGCCGAGCTCACCGAGCACGCACGCGAGGCGATCCTGCGGACCCTGACCGCAGCCCCCAAGAGCAGGCGCCAGCTCATGGACGCCATGACCCGCAAGGGCTACCCGCCCGAGGTCCTCGAACCGATCCTCGACCGATTCGAGGAGGTCGGCCTCGTCGACGACGCCGAGTACGCCGGGATGATCGTCCGCACCCGCCACGGTGAGCGTGGGCTCTCACGCCGCGCCATCGCGCAGGAGCTGCGGCGCAAGGGGATCGACGACGACACCGCGACCGGCGCCCTCGACCAGGTCGACGAGGACGACGAGGCCGAGGCCGCCCGCGACCTGGTCCGACGGCGCCTCGCCCGCACGACAGGTCTCGACCGCGAGGTCCGCACCCGACGCATCGTCGGGATGCTCGCACGCAAGGGCTACAGCCCGTCCCTCGCGCTCACCCTGGTCCGCGAGGAGATCGCCCGCGAGGGGGAGCAGCCGGACGACGACGAGCCCTTCGGCGGGTTCGACGACCTCTGAGGGCGAGCGACGCCGTCGGGCCGCTCAGCGCAGGCGGGACCCTCGGTGCCGGCGAGACCCTCGGTGCACCCGGCGGTCCCGGTCCATGGCGGACCGGGACCACCGGGTGCCGTGCCCGCACCGTGGCGGGCGCCTACTTCGGCGCCGGCGGGACGACGGGAACCGTGCCCGCCGGGGCAGCACCGCGTGCCCCGACCGCGAGACCGGGCGTGGCCGCACGCACGGGCCCCGCCGTCCGGCCCTTGAGGCGACGCGCGAGGATCTCCGCGACCCTCGACAGGACGTAGTTGATCGCGATGAACAGGATCGCCGCGACCAGCAGCGACTGCAGGATGTTGCCGTACGCCGACCCCAGGCGGCGCGACTCCTGGAGCAGCTCGGTGTACGTGATGATGTAGCCCAGCGCGGTGTCCTTGAGGACCACCACGAGCTGGGAGACGAGCGCCGGGAGCATCGCGATGAGCGCCTGCGGCACCTCGACCGACCGGAGCGACTGGCCCCGCGTCAGACCGACCGCCAGAGCCGCCTCGCGCTGCCCCGTGGGCAGCCCGTACACACCCGAGCGGACCAGCTCCGCGACGACCGACCCGTTGTAGAGGATCAGAGCGATCACGACCGCCATGAACGGGGCGTCCGGCACCTTGAGCTGGGCCAGGAACAACCAGAAGAAGATCATCATGAGCAGCACCGGGACAGCCCGGAAGAACTCGACGACCAGCCCCGAGAGCCAACGGACCGGTCGGACCGAGGAGAGGCGCCCCACGCCGAACAGCAGGCCGAACACGATCGCTCCCACGATCGCCACGCCCGCGGCGCGCAGGGTGTCGACGAGACCCGGCAGGTAGAAGTTGTCCCACGCGTCGGCCGTGAAGATCGGCTGCCACTTCTCGGCGGACAGCTGACCCTCGCGACCCAGCAGCACCAGCGCGTAGGCGGCGATGCCCGCCACCACGACCACACCCACGACGTTGCCGACCACGATGGTCCGACGTCCCCGGGGACCCGGTGCGTCGAACAGGACCGTCTGCTGCGGCGCGCTCATCGCTTCACCGCCAGGCGGCGGGACAGCGCCGTCGTCGCGAGGCCCACCGGGATCACGAGGATCACGTAGCCGATCGCGAACGTCAGGAAGATCGCGATGATGACGTCGGAGTCGAACTCGATCATGGTCTTCATGAGGCTGGAGGTCTCCGTCGCGACACCGGCCGCGGCGGCCACGGTCGAGTTCTTGATGAGGGCGATGAGCACGTTGCCGAGCGGGGCGACCGACCCGCGGAACGCCTGCGGCAGGATGACGATCCGCGCGGCGGGCAGGAACGACAGACCGATCGCGCGAGCAGCCTCGGCCTGACCGATCGGCACGGTGTTGACCCCGGAACGGATCGCCTCGCACACGAACGCCGCGTGGTACACCGCGAGCCCGAGGACCGCGAACCGGAAGAAGTTCGACGGGAAGTCGTCGGCGAGCTGGATCTTGAGCTGACCCCAGACCCCCAGGGTCAGGAAGACCATGATGATCGTCAGCGGCGTGTTGCGGAACAGCGTCACGTAGGTGGCGCCGGCCCACTGCAGGCTCGGGATCGGGGAGATCCGCATGAGCGCGAGCACCGTGCCGATGACCAGCGCGAGGATCGCCGCCCAGAACGTGAGCTGGATGTTGACCCAGAACGCACCCAGGACGTCGTAGGACTCGAAGAGACGCAGGAACTGAGAGAGGTAGTCACCCACGACGGGTCACCCTTCGCGAGGTGCGGCGCGGACGCCGCACGAGACCGGACAGGGACGGGTGCCGGGCCGGGCCCACGCTGAGACGTGACCCCGGCCCGGCAGCGGACCTGTCAGGCGCAGGCGTCCGGCGTCGGCGGGTTCTCCGAGGCGTTCGGGGTGTACCCGGTGCCCTCGGTGTTGGCCGTGATGGCCTCCTCCCACGAGCCGTCGTCGATCATCTCGGTGATCGCGGCGTTGATGTCCTCGCACCTGTCGCTGCTCTGCGGGATCCCGACGCCGTAGCGCTCGGTCGAGAACGGCGCCCCGACGACCTTGACCTTGCCCTTGTTGGCGGGCTGCGCCGCGAGACCGGCCAGGATGATGTCGTCCGTGGTGACCGCGTCGACCTGACCCGAGAGCAGTGCGGTCACGCACTCGGCGTAGCCCGGCTGCTCGAGAAGGTTGACGCCCGCGGCGTACTCGTCCTTGATGCGCTGGGCCGACGTCGAGCCCGTGACCGAGCAGAGGTTCTTGCCCTCGAGGTCCCCGGGCCCCGTGATGTCGGTGTTGTCCTCCGCGACGAGCAGGTCCTGCCCGGCGACGAAGTACGGGCCGGCGAACGCGACGGTCTCCTTGCGCTTGTCGGTGATCGAGTACGTCGCGAAGATCATGTCGACCTGGTCGGTGCTCAGGAGCGTCTCACGCTGGGCGGACGGCGCCTCCTTCCACTCGATCTGGTCCTCGGAGTAGCCGAGCTTCTCGGCGACGTACCGGGCGACGTCGGTGTCGAACCCGGTGTACGTGTCGCCCTCCTTGAAGCCGAGACCGGGCTGGTCGAACTTGATGCCGATCGTGATCTTCTCTCCGCCGGACGTCGCGGTCGAGTCGTCGGCCGAGCCGCCGCCGTCGTCGCTGCCCCCGCACGCGCTCAGGGCGAGTGCGGCGGTCGCGGCGAGTGCGACGAGTCCTCCGGTACGGGTGCGTGTGCGCATGGTGTCTTCCCCTTCGTCGGTGCCGAGCCGTCACGGGAGTCCTGGTGGTCACCCGCTGCGCCCGGCGGTCGTTGCCGGTCGAGCTGTTCGGTTGCTACAGGTGGGCCGGGCTCGTCGGTGAGCCCGGGGACCGTGGGGCGTGCCTTGTGCTGGGGAGTGCTGGTCTGCTGGGGGAGTGCTGGTCGCGAGACCGGGTCGTAGGAGTGGTCGGGGCGGACGCGCCGGTGCGTCCGAGAGGGGTCAGTGGGTGAGGATCTTGGACAGGAAGTCCTGGGCGCGGTGGCTCTGGGGGTTCGTGAAGAACTCCTCGGGTGGGGCCTCCTCGACGATCTGGCCGTCGGCCATGAAGACCACGCGGTGGGCCGCCTTGCGGGCGAAGCCCATCTCGTGGGTCACGACGATCATGGTCATGCCTTCCTTGGCGAGGGCGACCATGACGTCCAGGACCTCGTTGATCATCTCGGGGTCCAGTGCAGAGGTCGGCTCGTCGAAGAGCATGACCTTGGGGTGCATGGCCAGGGCTCGGGCGATGGCCACGCGCTGCTGCTGGCCGCCCGAGAGCTGGGCCGGCATCTTGTCGGCCTGGTTCCCGATCCCGACACGGTCGAGCAGTGCCAGGGCCTCCTTCTTGGCCTCGGCGGACCTGGTCCGACGGACCTTGACGGGACCGAGCGTCACGTTGTCGAGGATCGTCTTGTGGGCGAAGAGGTTGAACGACTGGAACACCATGCCGACGTCGGCACGGAGCCTGGCGAGCTCCTTTCCCTCCTCCGGCAGGGGCTCGCCGTCGATCACGATCGTGCCCGTGTCGATGGTCTCGAGCCGGTTGATGGCGCGGCACAACGTGGACTTCCCCGAGCCCGAGGGGCCGATCACGACGAGCACCTCGCCGCGCCGGACCGTGAGGTCGATGTCCTGCAGGACGTGGAGGTCCCCGAAGTGCTTGTTGACCCCGTGGAGCTCGACGAGCGGAGGTCCGAGCTCGTCGTCACGCGACGGCGCGTCGGGTGACGACGAGGGGGTGGTGGGCGACGCGTCGGGAGCGTCGCTCGGGGTGGTCGGTTGCGCGTCCATTTTCTGAACCTAGGGGGGTTTTGTTGCGCACGCCACTGTTTCCGGCAACAGTTCGGCAACGGACGGGCAACAGATGCCCGGCTGGTCCTGTCAGGGCGTTTCGGTCCGGCGCCCGGCGCGCCGTACCCTTGACGGTGATGTTCTCCACCGCCCTGCGCCCCGAAGACAGCCCCGCCGCGGGTTCCGCCGACGTATCTGCGGCCGACCCGCCGGGGGCCCCCCAGCCCGTTTCCGCCGGTCACGCCGGAGCGGTGCCGGCAGCGGCGCAGCGCACCTACATGGTCCGCACGCTCGGGTGCCAGATGAACGTCCACGACTCCGAGCACATGGCGGGCATGCTCGAGCAGGCGGGGTACACCCGCGCGGAGGCGGCCGACGAGGCCGCGCACCGTGCCGACGTCGTCGTCATCAACACGTGCGCGGTCCGGGAGAACGCTGCCACCCGCCTGTACGGCAACCTCGGCCAGCTCGCGTCGATCAAGGCCAGGCGGCCGGGCATGCAGATCGCGGTCGGCGGATGCCTCGCGCAGAAGGACCGGTCGGGCATCGTCGACAAGGCCCCGTGGGTCGACGTCGTGTTCGGCACGCACAACCTCGACGCGCTGCCCGTGCTCCTGGAGCGTGCCCGGCACAACGAGGCCGCACAGGTCGAGATCGCCGAGTCGCTCCAGGTCTTCCCCTCGACCCTGCCGACCAAGCGCGAGTCCGTGTACGCGGGCTGGGTCTCGATCAGCGTCGGCTGCAACAACACGTGCACGTTCTGCATCGTGCCGCACCTGCGCGGCAAGGAGCGCGACCGGCGACCGGGCCAGGTCCTG
Organism: Oerskovia turbata; assembly: GCF_000718325.1. GTDB lineage: Bacteria > Actinomycetota > Actinomycetes > Actinomycetales > Cellulomonadaceae > Oerskovia > Oerskovia turbata. The sequence goes on along the minus strand of NZ_JOFV01000004.1, from coordinate 109,856 downwards.
GCCGAGGTCCAGGCGCTCGTCGACCAGGGTGCGATCGAGGTGACCCTGCTCGGGCAGAACGTCAACAGCTACGGCGTCGAGTTCGGCGACCGCGGAGCGTTCGCCAAGCTCCTGCGTGCGTGCGGCGAGATCGAGGGGCTCGAGCGCGTGCGCTTCACGTCCCCGCACCCGGCCGCCTTCACGGACGACGTGATCGCCGCCATGGCCGAGACGCCCAACGTCATGCCCCAGCTCCACATGCCGCTCCAGGCCGGGTCGGACCGCGTGCTGCGGGCCATGCGCCGCTCCTACCGGTCCGAGAAGTTCCTGGGGATCCTCGACCGGGTGCGGGCTGCCATGCCCGACGCGTCGATCACCACCGACCTCATCGTGGGCTTCCCCGGGGAGACCGAGGAGGACTTCGCCGAGACGTTGCGCGTCGTCGAGGCCTCACGCTTCTCCTCGGCGTTCACGTTCCAGTACTCGCAGCGCCCGGGGACCCCCGCGGCCACGCTCCCGGACCAGCTGCCCAAGGAGGTCGTGCAGGAGCGCTACGAACGCCTCCAGGCGCTCCAGGACCGGATCAGCGCCGAGGAGTCGGCCCGCCAGGTCGGTCGCACGGTCGAGGTCCTCGTGACCGAGGGGTCAGGGCGCAAGGACGGGGCGACGCACCGCCTGACGGGCCGGGCCGCGGACAACCGTCTGGTCCACCTCGCGGTGCCGGACGAGGTCGTCGCGCTGATGGCCGGACGCTCCGACGCGGACGTCACGGCCGACGACCCGCGCCTCGCCGACGCACCGGACCCGCGGCTGCCCCGCCCCGGCGACATGGTCACGGTCGAGGTCACGCGTTCCGCGCCGTACCACCTCGTCGCGGACTCGGTGCTCGACGGCGGCACCTACGCGGTGCGCCGCACGCGTTCGGGCGATGCCTGGGTCGCGCGCGAGAAGACGCGACTGGGTGGCGGTGACGACCACGGTCACTCGCACGGTGCACCGTCGGCGGGCGGTCCCGTGAGCCTCGGTCTGCCGAGCCTGCGCCGCCCCTGAGATCGTGGCGGGTGCACCAGGTGGCGCACCCAGGACTCAGGTGGGAGGGAGCTGGCCGCCGATCGTGCTGAAGAGCTGGACCGCGGTGCCCAGCCCGCACGAGACGATCTGGCCGAGCTGGTCGTCGGTCACCCCCTGCTCGAGGTCGACCGACACCTCGGCGTACACCGCGAGGCCCTGGCTCTCCTCGCGGACGTAGACCTTGGGCCAGATGCGCTCGCGGTTCCAGTCGTTGACGGTCTGCAGGAGCACGAGCCGGGCCGCCACGGGCACGGTCGTCGACCAGCGGCCGCGGACCTGGAGGATCTCCTCGTGGTCGCCCAGGAGCAGGAACCAGAACCGGTTCCCGTCCCACGTGCCCGTGACGTCGCCGTCGTCGTCGAGGCGGAAGTGGTAGCCGCGCCGCGTGAGGTGGTCGCCGATGCGGCGGGTCGACAGCGGCGAGGGCACCTCGACGTCGACGTGCACGTCCTCGACGGGCTTGGGCCGGTGGTTGCCGAACAGGCGCGCGAGCCAGCTCGTCCGGGGGGCGGGGCTCATGGTGCGGACCTCGCAGGGTCCGGGTAGAGCTCGTCGAGGGCGTCGAAGAACATCGAGCCCGTGGACAGGCCGCACTGCAGGAGCTGGTCGAGCTGGTCGTCGTTCACACCGTGCTCGAGGTCGACCGTGACCTCGGTGAACACGTGGACCATGCCGTTGTCCCGCACGCGCGTGTAGGCCTTGGGCCAGATGCGGTCCGCGTTCCACTCGTTGCAGAACTCGAGGATCTCCTCGAGGCGCTCGATCGTGATGTCCCGGTTCCACTGGCCGCGGACCTGCAGGATCTCGTGGTGGGAGCCGAACAGCAGGAAGTAGAACAGCCGCCCGTGCCACAACCCGCCCACGTCGCCCTCGGCGTCGAGGAAGTAGCTGTAGCCGGCGTCGGCGATCCACTCGAGGACCCGGGCGCGGTGCAGGGGGGTCGGGATCTTGTCGTGCTCGATGTCGGCGATCATGGTGCCACCGAGCTCGCGGAGCAGCAGGCTCTCGACCGAGGCGTGCAGCGCGGCGTCGTCGAGGTGCGTGCCGGGGGCCCCGCCGACCTCGTCCGTGGCGTGCTCGTCGGGAGCGTCCTTCCTGCCCTGGTCGCCCGAGTCGTCTCGTCCTGCCTGGTGTCCCCGTCTGCCGCCGAAGAACCTCATGCGCCCACCCTACCTGCGCCCGCTGGGGATCGTCCTGCTCGCGGGGTAGCGTGGCGCGCGTGATCGTTCGCGCCGTCGCCATGCCCGGTACCCCGTTGCTCGTCCCGGGCGTCGCAGGCAGGGCCGAGGTCCTCGCGGGGACTCGCGCCCAGGTCCTCGACGCGCTGGGAGAGCTGTCGCGGGACGCGCGGCGCGTCGTCGTCCTGGACTGCGGGGCTCGCCGGGCGGGGGAGCGGCGGGGCGCGATGCGTCCGGCCCTCGAGGCTGCCGGGGTGGATCGGCGCTGGTGGGGCTGGGCCCCGCGAGCGTCGGCCGACGGGCTGCCCGCCGCGGGCGTCGCCGCGTCGGTCGCTCTCCTCGCCCTGGACGCGGCAGGCTGGCAGGGCCCGGTCGAGGTCGTCGAGCTCGGGAGCGCGACCGTCCCGGCCGCCGCGGTCGGGCTCGTGCGGGAGGTCCTGGCGGAGCCCGGCACGGGACTGGTCGTCGTCACCGGTGCGCGCCCCCCGCTTCCCGACGGCGCCGCTCACCCCGCGAGCGCGGGTGCGGCGGGCGGCACGGCCGTGAGCCCGGAGGTGGGCCGCAGCCCGGCCGAGGACACGGTGCTCCGCGCGCTCGGCGAGGCGTGGGACAGCGCTGCCCTGCACGCGACCGGCGAGTACGAGGAACGTCTCTACGAGGTCGTGAGATACGGGGTCCCCGCGGACGAGCGCGCTGCTACCGTGCCCCGGTGACCGCACCGTTGCGCATCGTCGCCCTGCTCTTTCCCGGTTGCACCCAGCTCGACCTGACCGGTCCCGCCCAGGTCTTCGCGCGCTTTCCCGGCGCGCAGGTGGACCTGGCGTGGCGTGACACCGCGCCGGTCGCCACGGACTGCGGGTGGTCGATCGTCCCGACCACGACGCTCGCCGACGCGCCGCCGGCCGACGTGCTCTTCGTCCCGGGCGGGGACGGGACGTTCGAGCTGCTCGAGGACGAGGACGTGCTCGCGTTCCTGCGACGGCAGGCGGCCGGTGCCCGGTGGGTGACCTCGGTGTGCACCGGGTCGTTCCTGCTGGCTGCCGCGGGCCTGCTCGACGGTTACCGGGCCACGACCCACTGGGCGTCCTTGCCCCTGCTCGCCGAGCTCGGGGTCGAACCCGTCGCCGAGCGGGTCGTCGTCGACCGCAACCGGGTCACGGGCGCCGGGGTGACCTCCGGGATCGACTTCGCCTTCGTGCTCGCGGCCCGTGACCTCGGGGACGACGTCGCCCGTCGGCTGCAGCTCTTGCTCGAGTACGACCCCCGACCGCCGTTCGACGCGGGCTCGCCCGCGACGGCCGACGCTGCCGAGGTGGCGACGATCCGGTCCGCGGTGCGGGACGCACGGCTGGGACGTGTGCAGGCTGCCGCGGCTGCCGGAGCTCGTCGCGTCGCTGCGTCGCGCGCCGACGTGACGTGACTGCGGGGCGCGGGCCGGGAACGCACGGGACGCGCCGGTGCGCGACCGGCCCGGGAGGTCCGGGCCGGTCCCACACCGGCGCCGGTGATCAGCGGCGGCTGACCGACTCCGCGACCTGACCGGCGTCGTCGTCGCGGCCCAGGCGGCGCAGGACGGTGACGAGCTCGTTGCCCACGAGCGCCCGCGAGGCCTGGTCGTGCGCGAGCCGGAAACCGTCGAGAGCCGCCTCGAGCGCGAGGACCGCGCCCTCGTGGTCCCCCGCATCGGCGCGCGTGGTCCCGGCCAGCCAGAACGCGTGCGCGGCGCCGTCCAGGTCGCCTGCACGAGCGAACTCCTCGGCGGCGGCCTCGGCGGACGAGGACGCCCGCTCGTGCTCGCCGAGCGTCGCCAGGAGCCGGGCGCGCGTGTCGAGGAGCTCACGGCGCTCGCGCGCCGCCCGCTCGTCCTCGGCGCCGACGCTTCCCTCCGCCGGGGCGGACCCGGTCTCCGTCAGAGCCTTGTCGACCGCCGCGAGCCCCGCCGCCGCGGTTCCCGCTCGCGCGGTCAGCCGGGCGTAGGCGCGCACGACCGGGCCCCGGAACGCGGGGTCCACGCCGCCGGCCCGCAGGAGCGCCACAGCACGGGGGAAAGCCGCGAGGGCCCCCTCGACGTCCTGCTCGCCCGCCGCGAGCTGCGCGGCCTCGGCCAGGGCGAAGCCCGCCTGGTCCAGAGCACCTTCGGCCTCGAACAGCGCGGCCGCCCGCTGGTACGCGCCGGCGGCGCCTGCGGGATCGTCGGTGCTGAGCGTCTCGGCGTGGGCCACGAGTGCCGCGACACCGCCGACCTGAGCTCCGTCGGTCGCGGGCTCGGCCACGGGGTCCGGGACCACGACCGCGGTGTCCCGGACGAGGGCCGAGACGTCGGCGTCCGTCGCTCCGAGCACCCCCAGGCTCACGGGCAGGAGCGTCGGCGTGCCCGCCCACACCTTCTCGGTGCGTCGCGTCGTCGCGTCGGTGCCGTTGCGCGCGTCGAAGGCTGCGGCGATCTCGCGGGCCTGGGCGCGCACCCAGGTGTCGAGCTCGGCGACCGTGGACGCCGGGACCTCGCGCAGCGCGATCGGGCGCTCACCGTGCTCGGCCGCGAGCAGCGACGTCGCCGTCCCGACGCTGAGGAGGAACGCCCAGCGGTCGCGGGGGGAGTCTGCGGTCACGAGGTGGTCCTGGTGCTCGACGATCCGGGTCAGAGCACGCTCGACGTTGCCGGTCCGTGCGAGGAACTCGATGTGCCGGCCCTGCGGCCCCTCCATCGCGACCCCGTTGTCGAGGTGCCGCAGGCCCCGGCGGTGGGTGGCGGCCGCCTTGTCCGCGTCCCCGGTCTCGAGGTAGGCGAGCTGGAGCCGGGAGAGCATGTCGCCGGGCTCGGTCGCGCACTCGGGGGAGCCCGCGAGGACCTGCTCCAGGAGACGGATGCCCTCCTCCAGGCGCCCGGTGTCGAACAGGTAGGCGGCACGGTCGCCTGGTTCGCACGCCTCGCACTGCGAGAAGTCGTCCCGAGGTGTCGCGACCCAGGCCTCGTACGCCGCCGCAGTGTCCTGCGTCCCCCGGGCGCGGGCCCACTGGAAGCGGGACATCGTCACGGCGTTCATCCCGTTGCCCGCGACGGCGTACCGGCGCTCCATGTCGTCGAGCGTCCGCTCGATCTGCGCGGCCGGGACCGCAGGGAAGTCCATGAGGTTGCCGACCATCCACTTGAACGACCAGAACAGCGAGTGCGTGTCCTGCTCGTCGAAGTGCTCGGGGTGCTCGTCCCACCACCGCAGGAGCTGCGTGAACGGCAGGTAGGCCTTGGTGACCTCGTTGCCCCACACGTAGGACTCGACCAGCACGAACAGCGCGTACGCCCTGGCCTCGACGGGGCCGTCGGCCGTGATGCGTGCGAGCTCGGCCTCGGCCGCGGTGCTCCGGGCGACGCCGTAAGGCATCTCGCGGACGCGGAACAGCGCTTCGTTGGCCTCGTGGACCGTGCGGGTCATCGGTTCTCCTCCAGGGGGGTCGTGCCGGGGCGCAGCGCGCGGTCGAGCAGGACGCCGAGCGAGCCGTTCATGAGCGTGGCCTCCGAGGCCCGCAGGGGCCGGCCGGACAGCAGCAGGGCGGTGACGTACAGGGACTGGGCACCCGCCTCCAGCACCTGAGGGTCCGTCGTCGCGAGCAGCGACCGGACGGTCTCGTTCGTGTCGTTGAGGACGAGCCGTCGGGAACGGGCGGGACCGGAGAGCTCGGCGAGCACCTGGCCCCAGACGTCGTCCGCCGCGTCGGCCGTGGCCCGGGCCTCGCGCTGGTGGTCGCCGTCCCGGTCGTGCAGGAGCATCGCGGGCAGCGCCGCGGGCTCGAAGGCACGCACGACCGCCTCGCAGTCGTGCGGTGCGAGCGCGTCGTCGACGGCCTGGACGGCGTCCGCGACCTCGAGCTCGCGCAGCGGGTCGACCTCCAGGAGCGCCTGGGAGACGTCGTCCGACGTCACCGGTGCCAGCCGCCACTGCGGGAAGCGGCGGGAGATGCGTTCGAGCAGGTCCGCGTCGTAGACGTACCCGCCGTTGACGAGGCCGAGACCCTGGGCCGCCGCGACGGGCGCGACGCGCCGGAACTCCTCGACGCTCGGGGTCCACAGCATCCGGGACCCTTCCGGCAGGGTCGCGGCGAGGTCCGTGAGCGTGCCGGTCCCCTCGGTGGTCTCGAACGGCAGGACCCGGGCCGCGAGGTCGAGCATGTCGTCGTCCTGCAGGGCCAGGGCTCGCACGGCGAGGTGGTGCACGCGCAGGAACGCGCGGCTCGTGGGCGAGCTCTCGGCGAGGGTGGCGAGCGCCCACTCCCGGACCCGAGCCCCGAGGGCCTCGCGCGTCGCGAGCAGGACCTCGTCCTCGTAGAGGCCCTCGCGCGACGCGGTGGGGCGCAGCGCCGAGGCGTCCAGGACGCAGCGGACGAAGAACGCCCACGGCGGCAGGAGGTCGTCGACCCGGGTGCCCAGGAGCATGCGCTTGAGGTACACGCGGTGGCTCGACGGGGTCGTGGGCGAGACCGCCGCGGGCAGCACGTACGCGACGCCCGTCAGGCCTGCGAGCGGGAGGTCGAGGTCGATGCGGGCCAGCGGCGTGAAGCCGAGCGTCTGCTCGGCGTACCGCGTCAGGGCCGCGTCGCGGTCGGCAGGTGTCGCGTGCCGCTCCTTCCACGGGAGGTCCGTGCCGCTGAGCCGGCGCCAGACCGTGGGTGAGGCGCCGTCCGTTCCCGTGGCGACGTCGCCGTCGGTCAGGTCGAGCCGGACCTCGACCTGGAGGTCGACGGGGAGCAGCGACCCGAAGTCCTGCGCGAGCGCCGTGACGGTCTCCGGGGCGAGCCAGTGCTCCATGTCGCTACGCGGACGCAGGCGGACGACGCTGCCGGGCTCGGCCGGGACCGTCGGGTCCTCGTGCGGCACCTCGGTCAGCTCGTAGCTGCCGTCCGCGAACCCGCGCCAGCGCACCGGGGCGGGAGCCGCGCCGTCGGGCAGGGAGCGCGCCGAGCGGGACGTGAGCTCGATCTCGTCGGCGACCATGAACGCGGACAGCAGACCGATGCCGAACTGACCCAGGAACTCCTCGCGGCCCGTGCCGAGCTCGACGTCGCGCTTGGAGCTGCGACCGATCGTGGCGAGCAGCTCGGCCGCCTCCGCGAGCGTCAGGCCCACGCCCGTGTCGGCGACCTCGAGCGACCCGTCGGGCAAGGGGCGCAGCCGGATGGCCGCGGGCGCGACGTCGCCCGGCTGCGCGGCGGGCAGGTCCCGGCGCGCGGTGATGGCGTCCACGCCGTTCTGCAGGAGCTCGCGCAGGTACACGCGCGGGCTCGAGTACAGGTGGCGCGCGAGCAGGTCGACGACGCCGTGAAGGTCGACCTGGAACGTGCTCGTCAAAGCGGCCGGTCCTCGACGAAGGTGTTCGCGTCGGAGGAGTCCGCGTCGGAGGCGGGGAACTGCTCGTCGAGCTGCTCGAAGAACTGGAGCCCTGAGTACAGGCCGCACTCGACGAGCTGGCCGAGCTGGTCGTCCGCGACGCCGAACTCCAGGTCGGTCGCGACCTCGGTGTAGATCGCGACGCGCTCGCCCTCGACCCGGCAGAAGACCTTGGGCCACACCTTGCGCTGGTTGAAGTCGTTGGCGAGCATGACCAGGCCCACGTGCTCCTCGGCGGGCAGCGTGCGGTGCCAGCGCCCGCGGACCTGCAGGATCTCCTGCTTGGAGCCCTGGACGAAGAAGTAGAAGATGTTCCCGTCCCAGCCGCCGCCGAGGTCGCCGTCGTCGTCGATCCCGTAGTTCCAGCCCTTGCCCGCCAGGAAGGCCTCGACCCGGTCGCGCGACAGCGGTGCGTTGGGGGTCCGGTCCGTGTCGCCGGGCTTGGTGAAGTAGCTCATGTCTCGTTCCTCGTCGTCGGTTGCCGCTGCCGTGCGGCGAAGGCCGTGCGGGCGGGCGCCTGCCCCTGTCCACCCACCCTGAGGAGCCTACGCACGACCACCCACACCGGGACAGGGTGGATTTGTCCGACCAGGTCCTCGGCGCTGGGGCCGGGTACGGTTCTCGGATGCTCATCGTCGCCGTCGTCGGCCCCACCGCGACCGGGAAGTCCGACCTCGCCCTCGACCTCGCCCAGGCCCTGGCCCCCGCAGAGATCGTCAACGCCGACGCCTACCAGCTCTACCGGGGCATGGACGTGGGGACCGCGAAGGTGCCCGTCGACGAGCGGCGGGGGATCGCCCACCACCAGCTCGACGTGCTCGACCCCGCCGCCGACGCCTCGGTCGCCGACTACCAGGCCGCGGCGCGCGCCGACCTCGACGCGATCGCCGCGCGCGGCGCCCGCCCCGTCGTCGTCGGCGGCTCGGGGCTCTACGTGCGCGCGCTGCTCGACGAGATGAACTTCCCCGGCACGGACCCCGCGGTCCGTTCCCGCCTCGAGGAGCGCGCCGAGCGCGAGGGCACGCGGGCCCTGCACACCGAGCTGTCCCGGCTCGACCCCGCGGCGGCGATCTCGATCGGCCCCGCCAACACCCGACGGATCGTCCGGGCCCTGGAGGTCATCGAGATCACGGGCGAGCCCTTCACGGCGAACCTCCCGCGCCAGGAGTACGTCCGCCCCGCCGTGCAGATCGGGCTCGACTGCGACCGCGAGACGCTCGACGCGCGCGTCGCCGGCCGCGTCGAGCGGATGTGGGACCACGGGCTCCTCGACGAGGTCCGGGCGCTCGCCCCGAGCCTCGGACGCACCGCGGAACGAGCCGTCGGCTACGCCGAGGTCCTCGCGCACCTGCGCGGTGAGATCACGACCGACCAGGCACGCGAGCAGATCACCGCGAACACGCGCCGGCTCGCCCGCAAGCAGATGGGCTGGTTCGGCCGCGACCCCCGTGTGCACTGGCTCGACGCGCAGTCGCCCACGCTCCTCGCCGACGTGCTCGAGGTCGTCCGGGCGGCCGACGACGGCACCCTGGACGCACGCACGGACGACCGCCCGACGCGCCGTAGTCTGGGCTCATGAGCCCCACGCCGCCCCGTTCGACGACCCGCTTCGCCAAGGGCCACGGGACCCGCAACGACTTCGTCCTGATCGCCGACCTCGAGGGCAGCCGCGACCTCGACGCCGCCCAGGTCCGGGCGCTCGCGGACCGCCGCTCCGGGATCGGCGGCGACGGCGTGATCCGGCTCGTGCCCACCGCGTACATGCCCGAGTCGGCGCAGGTCCTCGCGGAGGACCCCGACGCGATCTGGTTCATGGACTACCGCAACGCCGACGGCTCGATCGCCGAGATGTGCGGCAACGGGGTGCGCGTCTTCGCGGCCTTCGCCGAGCGGCTCGGGCTCGTCGACCTCGGCACCACCGAGGACCGGTCCGGCGCCGACGACGCGCACGAGGCGCCCGCGGCTCCCCGGGGCCTGGCGGTCGGCACCCGCGCAGGCGTCAAGCACGTGCGCAAGGAGGCGAACGGCTGGTACGCCGTGGACATGGGCCCGTGGTTCCTGCCCGGCGGACGCGAGGCGCTCGACGAGGGCTTCGACGCGGCGGTCGCGATCTCGGGCTGGGAGGTCCCACGTCCCGCGCTGAGCGTCGACCTGGGCAACCCGCACACGGTCCTCGCGCTGCCGCAGGAGGACGAGCTCGAGGCCGCCGACCTCACGCAGGCCCCGACCGTCTCGCCCGAGCCCCCGCACGGCACCAACGTCGAGCTCGTCGTCCCGCTCGGCGAGGAGGTCTCGGTCGACGGGACCGTCGTCGGACGGCTGCGCATGCGCGTGCACGAGCGCGGCGTGGGCGAGACCGAGTCCTGCGGGACGGGGGCGTGCGCCGCGGCGCTCGCGGTCCGGGCGTGGGGTGGCCCGTCGTCGCCCGACGTGTGGCTCGTCGACGTGCCCGGCGGCACGGTGCGCGTGACCGCCCTGGAGGGCGGCCGCGTCGAGCTCGCCGGACCGGCCGAGATCGTCTTCGGGGCGGAGATCGACCTGGCGGCGTTCACCCGCTGACCACGGCACCGCGGGCGCACCCAGGTGCCCGACGGCGGCGCGCACCGGCGCGCTCGGCGCGCGACGACCCGTGGTCGCCTCGGGCGAGGCGGCGGGTCGGTGCGGCCGGGTGGGGGCGGCGGGCGCTCAGCCCGCGCGCGCGACCTCGAGCACCCGGAACCCCTTGGCGCTCGCACGCCTGCTGACCGACAGCTCGTCGTCCAGGTGCTCGTTCAGCCAGGCCATGAGCGAGTCCGCGCCCAGGTTGCGCTGCACCACGAGGTACGCCTCGGTGCCGGGCTCCAGGCGCGGCAACCAGTGCAGCAGCATGTCGTGCAGCACGTCCTTGCCGACCCGGATGGGCGGGTTCGACCAGATCGCCGCGAACCGGACGTCGGCCGGGACGTCCTCGGGGCGCACCGCGCGCACGTTCTCGAGCCCCAGCCGTGCCGCGTTGCGGCGCGCGAGGTCGAGCGCACGCTCGTTGACGTCGACCGCCCACACGGTCGCGGCGGGCGACTCGAGCGCCATGGTCAGCGCGACCGGGCCCCAGCCGCAGCCGAGGTCCAGAAGGTTCGCTGCGCCGTCGGGCCCGGGCGCCACGGGCGGCAGGTCCGGGACCGAGCGCAGGAGGACCTGCGTGCCCAGGTCCAGGCGCCCGGGGGAGAAGATGCCCGACGCGACCTCGACCGTGACCTCGCGGCCCGCGAGCCGGACCGTGAGCTCCCGGCGCTCCTCGGCGGAGGCGGGCTGCGCCGTGAAGTAGTGGTCGGGGGAGGGCTCGGGCGCCGCGTCGGGAGGTGTGGTCACGAGGACCGATCCTATCGGCCGGCGCACGACCCGCCGCGGTGGCCCTGGGCGCGCCGGACGGGCCGGTCCCCGCTGCGCCCTGGGATGAACCGCGGCCCCGCAGGGCGAATTGGTTCGCGCCGGGACGATCCGGCGTGCCACGCTTGTTGTACGACATGCCGACCGGAGCGTCTCCGGACGGAAACGACCGGCCCAGGTCACCTCGATCCGGCGCCCGGACCCTCAGCTGAAAGGCGGCCCATGACCCAGACCCCCGCGAACCCCACCCCTGAGACCGAACCGGAGACCGTGCGCCCCGAGCGCGACATCGCCGGTGACGTCGTGGCACGGGTGCTCGCACGGGCGGGGACCGCGCGCGCCGAGGGAGGCACCCAGCACTCCGTCCACGACGGCGAACAGCTCGAGCTCGCCGAGCGCACCGCGCTGCGACGGGTCGCGAACCTCTCGACCGAGCTCGAGGACGTCACCGAGGTCGAGTACCGGCAGCTGCGACTGGAGAAGGTCGTGCTCGTCGGCCTGTACAGCGGCAGCGGCGAGGCCGCGGCGACCGAGGCCGAGGTCTCGTTGCGCGAGCTCGCGGCCCTCGCCGAGACGGCGGGCTCCCAGGTGCTCGACGGCGTGCTCCAGCGCCGCCAGAAGCCGGACCCCGGGACCTACCTCGGGTCGGGCAAGGCCGAGGAGCTCGCGTCCGTCGTGGCCGTGAGCGGCGCGGACACCGTCGTGATCGACGGCGAGCTCGCGCCCTCGCAGCGCCGCGCGCTCGAGGACATCGTCAAGGTCAAGGTCGTCGACCGGACCGCGCTCATCCTCGACATCTTCGCCCAGCACGCCAAGTCCCGGGAGGGCAAGGCGCAGGTCGAGCTCGCGCAGCTCGAGTACCTGCTCCCGCGCCTGCGAGGCTGGGGCGAGTCGATGTCCCGGCAGGCCGGTGGTCAGGTGGGCGGCGCCGGCGCGGGCATGGGCTCGCGCGGACCCGGTGAGACCAAGATCGAGCTCGACCGGCGCCGCATCCGCGACCGCATGACCAAGCTGCGCCGTGAGATCGCCGCGATGGCGCCGGGCCGCGAGACCAAGCGGTCCTCGCGCAAGCGCCACGCGATCCCGTCGGTCGCGATCGCGGGGTACACGAACGCGGGCAAGTCGAGCCTGCTCAACGCCCTCACGGGCGCGGGCGTGCTCGTCGAGAACGCCCTGTTCGCGACCCTGGACCCCACCGTCCGGCGCGCGCAGACCGAGGACGGGCGCGTGTACACGCTCGCCGACACGGTCGGGTTCGTGCGGTCCCTGCCGCACCAGCTCGTCGAGGCGTTCCGCTCGACGCTCGAGGAGGTCGGCCAGGCCGACCTGCTGCTCCACGTCGTCGACGCGTCGCACCCCGACCCCGAGGGGCAGATCGCGGCGGTCCGCCACGTGCTCGCCGACATCCCGGGCATCGACCAGGTGCTCGAGGTCGTCGTGCTCAACAAGGTCGACGTCGCCGACCCCGACGTCGTCGCACGCATCCGCGGGCGCGAGCGCCGCACGATCCTCGTCTCGGCGCACACCGGGCAGGGGATCGACGACCTGCTCCAGCTCATCTCCGACGAGCTGCCGCGTCCCGACGTCTCGATCGACGTCGTGGTGCCCTACCACCGCGGCGACCTGGTCAACCGTGTGCACCTCACGGGCGAGATCGACCTCGAGGAGCACGTCGAGACCGGGACGCGGCTGCTGGGTCGCGTCGACGAGGGGCTCGCGCTCGAGCTCCACGCGGTCGCGGTCCGGGCCTGAGGTCGCTTCCGCCGGACCGGGTACGCGCCCGGTCCGGCGGAACCCCGGGGGAGCGCCCAGCCGTGTCGGTGGCCCCCCGTAGACTTCCGGGGTGCCCGAGGAGACCACCACCACCCTGACCACGGGCCCCGCGACCCCTGACGTCGAGGAGCTGCTCGACCTCGCCGTCGGCGCCCTCGGAGGCGGACGCCGCGCCGGGCAGCACCAGATGGCCGTGAACGTCGCGCGGACGATCGACGGCTCGGGCGGCCCCGACCACCTGCTGGTCCAGGCCGGGACGGGCACCGGAAAGTCCCTCGGATACCTCGTGCCGGCGGTGCGGCACGCGGTGTGCGAGGACGAGCGAGTCATCGTCTCGACCGCGACCCTCGCCCTCCAGCGCCAGATCATCACGCGCGACCTGCCGCTCGTCGCCGAGGCCGTCGCCGACCGCCTGCCGCGCCCTCCGCGGATCGCGCTCCTCAAGGGCTGGCACAACTACCTGTGCCAGCACAAGATCGAGGGCGGCTACCCGGCCGACGAGCCCACGCTGTTCGACCTGCCCACGGGCGGCGAGCGTGCGGGCGTCGCCGAGCACCCTGCGCCCGGCGCGGCCTCGGGGGCCGCGGCCCTGGGGGAGCAGGTCGTGCGGCTGCGCGAGTGGGCCCAGGAGACCACGACAGGGGACCGGGACGACCTCGTGCCGGGCGTCTCCGACAAGGCCTGGCGGCAGGTCTCGGTCACGGCGCTCGAGTGCCTGGGCGCCAAGTGCCCCCTCATCGACGACTGCTTCCCCGACCAGGCGCGCACGAGCGCCCGGGAGGCCGACGTCGTCGTGACCAACCACGCGATGCTGGGCATCGCGGCGTCGGGCTCGCCCGGTGTGCTGCCCGAGCACGGCGTCGTGGTCGTCGACGAGGCGCACGAGCTCAGCGACCGCGTCACGGCCGCCGCGACCGCGGACCTCTCCGTGCCGATCATCGAGCACGCGGCGCGCCTCGCACGCCGCCACGGTGGAGTCCAGACGACGGACCTCGACCTCGCGACCGGCGCGTTCGGGACCGTCGTCGCGTCCCTGCCCGCGGAGCGATTCCCCGACGGCCTGCCCGACGACGCACGCTCAGCCGTGGCCGCCGTCCGCGACGCCGCGCGCACCGTGCTGAGCGCGCTCAAGCCCGACACCTCGGGCGGCCCGCAGGCACAGCCGGACACCGGCATGAAGATGGCCCAGGCGACCATGCTCCAGGTCTTCGAGATCGCCGAGCGCATGGCCCAGGACCCCACCGGTCATGACGTCCTGTGGTGCTCACGCGCGGGCGACGACGGCCGGTGGAGCGGGGACGGCGTGAGCAAGCTGCACGCCGCGCCGCTCGCGGTCGCGGGCCTCATCCGCACGCACCTCCTGACCGAGCGCACAGGCGTCTTCACCTCGGCGACGCTCGCCCTCGGTGGCACGTTCGACCCCGTGGCCCGGTCGCTGGGCCTCGACGACGACGGTGCCACCTGGACGGGCGTGGACGTCGGCAGCCCGTTCGACTACCCCCAGCAGGGCATCCTCTACATCGCCAAGCACCTGCCCCAGCCCGGCCGCGAGGCCGCGACGGACGGCCAGCTCGACGAGATCGCCGACCTCATCGCCGCGGCCGGGGGCCGGACCCTCGGGCTCTTCTCCTCACGGCGGGCGGCGCTCGCGGTCGCCGAGGCCATGCGTGAGCGCCTCGACGTCCCGATCCTGTGCCAGGGGGAGGACCAGCTGCCGACGCTCGTCAAGGAGTTCGCCGCGGACCCCGCGACGTGCCTGTTCGGCACGCTCTCGCTGTGGCAGGGCGTGGACGTCCCTGGTCCCAGCTGTCAGCTCGTCCTGATCGACCGGATCCCCTTCCCGCGTCCCGACGACCCCGTGAAGTCCGCCCGCGCCCGTGCGGTCGAGGCCGCGGGCGGCAACGGGTTCATGCAGGTCTCCGCGAACCATGCCGCGCTCCTGCTCGCGCAGGGCGCAGGACGCCTCATCCGCTCGACCGCCGACCGCGGGGTCGTCGCGGTCCTCGACCCGCGCCTCGCGACCGCCCGCTACGGCTCCTACCTCACGAAGTCGATGCCGGACTTCTGGACCACGACCGACCGCCGGGTCGTCCTCTCTGCGCTCGAGCGCCTGTCCGCCCTAGGCTGAGACCTGGCAGTCCACGCGACGGACGTCGTGACGCTCGTGCAGCGACCGACGACCGGCGCTCAACGTCCAGGAGGCACAGTGCCCGCCCGTACCACCAAGCTCGCGATCGTCGGCGCAGGTTCCGTCGGATCGACCCTCGCCTACGCGGCGCTCATGCGTGGGGCCGCTCACACCGTGAGCCTGCTCGACGTCAACAGGACCAAGGTCGAGGCCGAGGTCCTCGACCTGCAGCACGGCATCCAGTTCATGCCCATGGCCAAGGTCGAGGGCTCCGACGACGTCGCGGTGTGCGCCGACGCCGACGTCGTGGTCTTCACCGCAGGTGCCAAGCAGAAGCCCGGACAGACGCGCCTGGACCTCGCCGAGGCGACGATCTCGCTGGTGCGCACGATCCTGCCCGGGCTCGTCGAGGTCGCGCCCAACGCCGTCTACATCATGGTGACCAACCCGGTCGACGTGGTCACGTACGCGGCCCTCAAGTACTCGGGCCTGCCACCGAACCAGCTCTTCGGGAGCGGCACGGTCCTGGACTCGTCCCGGCTCCGCTTCCTCGTCGCGCAGCACTGCGGCGTCGCGGTGCAGAACGTGCACGCGTACATCGCGGGGGAGCACGGCGACAGCGAGATCCCGCTCTGGAGCTCGGCGACGATCAGCGGGGTCCCGCTGCTCGAGTGGCAGGGGCTCAAGGGCCGGGGCCCGCTCACGGCCGAGGTGCGCGAGGACATCGCGCACGAGGTCGTGCAGTCGGCCTACCGCATCATCGAGGGCAAGGGGGCGACGAACTATGCGGTCGCGCTCGCCGCGACGCGCATCATCGAGGCCGTCCTCGACGACGAGCACCGGGTCCTGCCGGTCTCCTCGCTGCTCGAGGACTTCCACGGGATCAGCGACGTGTGCCTCTCCGTCCCGTCGTTGCTCGATCGGCGAGGGTGCGGCGAGCGGATCGAGGTCCCCTTGTCCGACCACGAGCTCGCAGGGCTCCGGGCGTCCGCGGACTCGGTCCGGGCCGTGGCCAAGAGGTTCGGGCTGTAGCCCTCCCGCTGCCCACGAGGGCTGCGGGTGCGACGAAGGGGACGACCCACCGGGCCGTCCCCTTCGTCGTACCCGCGGTCGCCGCAGGACGGTCACCGTGCGGGTGGGCTCACAGGCTCCGCAGGACCGAGACGACGCGGCCCAGGATCTGGGCGTCGTCCCCCGAGATGGGCCGGTACGCCTCGTTGTGCGGCATGAGCCACACGTGCTTGTCGATGCGCTTGAACGTCTTGACGGTCGCCTCGCCGTCGATCATCGCCGCGACGATCTCCCCGTTCTCGGCGACCGGCTGCCGGCGCACCACGACCCAGTCCCCGTCGCAGATCGCGGCGTCGATCATCGAGTCGCCCGCCACGCGGAGCAGGAAGAGCTCGCCGTCACCCACGAGCTGCCGGGGGAGCGGGAACACGTCCTCGACCACCTGCTCGGCCAGGATGGGGCCACCGGCAGCGATGCGTCCCACGACGGGGACGTACGACGGCGTGGGACGCTCGGGGGAGTCCTCCGACGTGTCGATGCCCTCCACGCGCGGGAAAGCGCTCCCGGGGAGCGCGGTGATGGCGCGAGCGTCGTCGTGCTGGACGACCTCGATGGCGCGCGGACGGTTGGGGTCGCGACGCAGGTAGCCCTTGCGCTCGAGCGTCGTGAGCTGGTGCTTGACGCTCGAGGGGCTCGTCAGCCCCACGGCTTCGCCGATCTCGCGCATGCTCGGCGGATAGCCGCGCTGGTCGACCGACGCGCGGATCGTCTCGAGCACGAGGCGCTGACGTGGCGTGAGGCCGTCGCCGCCCGTCGTGCCGTCGGGCAGCTCGTGCACCTTCGCGAGCCTGCCCGTGGTGTCGGCCACCCGTCCCGCCATCGTCGTCTCCGCCCTGCTCGGCCGTCTCGGTCCCTGTCCTGCGAGCGGCGCCGTGAGCGGCACCGGCTCCTGAGCGTGGCCGACCGGGCTCTCGTCAGCCCGCGCGGGGAGGACCCGCGACGAGCGTCCGACATATCGGACGACCAGTACTCCCACAGCGTAGGTCACACGACGACACGAATCAAACACATGTTCGAGCATGTCTCGACATCCGCGCCCGACGGTGATAGAAATCGTACAGATGTTCGACGTACAGGTGTTCGAACCGACCGGGGAAGGCGGTTCGGGCGCCACGGGCGAAGGAGCGGGTATGAGTGCGATCACTGCGACGGGTGCTTCCGACGGATGGCGCATCGAGCGGTATGACGGACGGCGTGACGAGCGGCGCGGCGGCGCCCGGGTCGAGGCGCCGTTGAGGCTGACGACGCGGGGTCGCGTCGTCCTCGTGCTGCTCGTCGCGACGGTCGTCGCGCTCGGGGCCCTGTGGGGCGTGCGTGCGGTCGCGTCCGGACCGGGTGAGCCGGTCGAGGTGCGGATCCACGTCGTCGAGGCAGGGGAGACGCTGTGGCAGCATGCGTCCGCGGTGGCCTCCGGGGGGCGGGACGTCCGTGACGTCATGGCGGACCTCGCCGAGCTCAACAACCTGTCCTCGACGGGTCTGCAGGTCGGCCAGAAGCTCCTGCTCCCCGTCGACCCGGACTTCGGACGCTGACCCGTCAGGGCTTGCGCGAGAGCATTAGGTTCCCCTAAGTTAGTACTGCCTCACCAACCCGGCTGGGGGGTCGGTCGGTGAGGGGGAGACGCGCCACGCGCATCTCCGCAGTTGCGTCGACGTCAGCGAGGCGAGTCGCGGACGTGAGATGGGGACGGGGGCGTCCCGACGGAGGTGGCCGGTATCGGCCACCTCCGTTCTCATGTGCGAGGACCCATCGTGACCGTCCCGCCTGGCGGGGCGCCTTGCGCCCTGTCGAGGTCGAGACATAGGTTCAGGACGCAGCGTCCGCGGCGCCCGCCCTGGACCCTTCGCGCAGACCTACAGGAGTACCGCCTCATGCACTGTCCGTTCTGCCGGCACGCGGACTCACGGGTCGTCGACTCACGGACCTCCGACGATGGCGCGTCCATCCGTCGTCGTAGGCAGTGCCCGGCGTGCAACCGCCGCTTCACCACGATCGAGACGGCGAGCCTGTCGGTCGTCAAGCGCTCGGGCGTGACCGAGCCCTTCAGCAGGGAGAAGATCGTCACCGGTGTGCGCAAGGCGTGCCAAGGGCGCCCCGTGAACGAGGACGACCTCGCGGTGCTCGCTCAGAAGGTCGAGGAGTCGCTCCGGGCCGGGGGGAGCGCGGAGCTGGACGCCTACGAGATCGGGCTGGCGATCCTCGGTCCTCTCCGCGAGCTCGACGAGGTCGCCTACCTGCGTTTCGCGAGCGTCTACCAGGCCTTCGACTCGCTCGAGGACTTCGAGACGGCGATCAACTCGCTCCGCGCCGAGCGCGAGGAGCGTGCGGCGAGCTTCGGCGAGGCCGACGCTCGCACGGCGGACGACGAGCCGTCCGGCGACGTGGTGCCCGACCAGGTCTGAGCCGTCGGGCGCGACCGGTCGACGGCTCGGCGAGGTCGGCCGCTCGACTAGAGGTCGCTCGAACGTGCGGCCCAGATGTTGATACCCGTGTCGAGGGGCCGGCGGCTCCCGTCGGGCGCGGTCTCGGTCGTCACGGCGTCGATCGCCGCGAGCTCGTCGGTCGTGAACGGCGGCGCGTCGAGGGCTGCGAGGTTCTCGTCCACCTGAGCCGTTGTGCGTGCCCCCACGAGGACCGACGTGACGCGCGGGTCGCGCAGCGTCCAGGCGATCGCCGTCCGGGCGAGAGGCTCCCCCCGACCGCTCGCGACCTCCCGCAGCGCTCGGATCCTCGCGAGGTTCTCGGGGGCGAGGTGCTCAGGACGCAGCGAGATCGAGCGGGCAGCGCGCGAGTCCGGTGGCACCCCGTCGAGGTACCGGTCGGAGAGCATGCCCTGGGCAAGGGGCGAGAAGACGATCAGGCCGGTCCCCGAGTCGCCTGCGACGTCGAGCAGGCTGCGGGCCCCCGGGCCCGGCGCCTCGATCCACCGGTTCAGCATCGAGTACGACGGCTGGTGCAGGACGAGCGGCAGGCCGAGGTCGTCGGCGACCGCGAGGGCCTCGGTCGTGCGCTCGGCCGAGTACGACGAGATGGCCGCGTAGGTGGCCCTGCCCGAGGAGACGGCCGTCGCGAGCGCGCCGATCGTCTCGCGGAGCGGGGTCGTCGGGTCGAAGCGGTGGGAGTAGAAGACGTCCACGTGGTCGGTGCCGAGGCGGCGCAGCGACGCGTCGAGCGACGACAGCAGGTACTTGCGCGACCCGCCCTCACCGTACGGCCCGGGGCCCATGCGGTAGCCCGCCTTGGTCGAGACCAGGAGCTCGTCACGATGCCCTCGGAGGTCCGTCGCCAGGAGTCGCCCGAACGTGGCCTCCGCCGAACCCGCAGGCGGGCCGTAGTTGTTCGCGAGGTCGAAGTGCACGATCCCGCGCTCGTACGCGTGCAGGACCAGGTCGCGCTGCGCCGTGAACGGGCTCGACTCGCCGAAGTTCTGCCAGAGTCCGAGAGACAGCCGGGGGAGGACCAGGCCGGAACGTCCGGCGCGGGCGAACGGCATCCCGGAGCCCGGCTCCGGCGCTTTGTGCGACATGTCTCGACCGTACCCCGTCGTATTCGCTGGCGTTACCCCGCCGCGTGCGACAGGCTGGGGCACGGGAGCGCCCGACGGCGTACCTGTTCCACCGAGAGAAGGAGGCCCGCCGATGACGACGTCGAAGGACGAGACACCCGGGACCACGCCCAGCGAGGACGCCAAGGCGAAGTTCCGCGAGGCGTTGGACCGCAAGAACGCAGCGAGCCACCGCACCGCGGACGGAGGGTCGAACACCGGCTCGGTCCACGGGTCGGAGACCGTCGGACCCGTGCAGCGCACGTTCCGCCGCAAGTCCGGCTGAGTGTCGGCCGGGAACCAGGAGGTTCCCCCGCACCTGCACGACACGAGGAAGGGGACCAGCCCGACGGGCCGGTCCCCTTCCTCGTGCTCAGGCGGTCGAGATCAGGACAGCACGCGCAGCTTGACCGTCGCGTCCATGGCCTGCAGCTCTGCGACGGCAGCAGGCAGGAGCTCCGCACCGACGTCGGTCACCACGTAGCCGAGCTCGCCGCGCGTCGCGAGCATCTGGCCCTCGATGTTGGTCCCGTGCTCGGCCAGGACCGCGTTGACGGCCGCGAGCACGCCCGGCGTGTTGCGGTGCAGGTGGGCGATCCGGCTCACGCCGGTGCTCTGCTCGAGCGCGAGGTTCGGCATGTTGACGCTCAGGGTCGTCGACCCGGTCGCCAGGTAGTCGCGGAGCTTGCCGGCGACGAACTGGCCGATCGACTCCTGCGCCTCCTCGGTCGAGCCGCCGATGTGCGGGGTGAGGATGACGTTGGGCAGGCCACGCAGCTCCGACTCGAAGTGGTCGCCGCGCTTCTTGGGCTCCTCGGGGAACACGTCGATGGCAGCCCCCGCCAGGTGCCCGGAGAGGATCGCCTCGCGCAGGGCCACCGTGTCCACGACGAAGCCGCGCGAGAGGTTCAGCAGGATCGAGCCCTGGCGCATGCGCGAGAGCTGCTTCTCGCCGAACAGGCCCGCGTTGCCGCCGCGCCCGTCGACGTGGAGCGTGACGACGTCGGCCGTCTCGAGGAGCTCGTCGAGGCTGTCCATGCGGCGAGCGTTGCCCAGGGCGAGCTTCTCGGCCGTGTCGTAGAAGACGACCGACATCCCCAGGGCCTCGGCGACGACCGAGAGCTGCGTGCCGATGTTGCCGTAGCCGATGATGCCCAGCGTGCGACCGCGGACCTCGTGGGCGCCCTCGGCGGACTTGTCCCAGACACCGTCGTGCAGCGCACGGTCGCGCTCCGTCAGGCGTCGGGTCAGCGCGATGATCTCGGCGAGCGCGATCTCGACGACCGAGCGCGTGTTGGAGAACGGTGCGTTGAAGGTCGCGACGCCGTGGGAGGCCGCCGCCTTGAGGTCGATCTGGTTGGTCCCGATGCAGAACGCACCGATCGCGATCAGGTCCGGGGCGGACTCGATCACGCGGGCGGTGACGTTGGTCTTGGACCGGATCCCGAGGAGGTGCACACCCTCGAGGGCGTCGATCAGCTCGGACTCGTCCATGGCCCCGGTGCGCACGGTCACGTCGATACCGGCGGACTCGAGGATCGAGGTGGCGAGAGGGTGCAGGTTTTCAAGGAGGAGGGCACGTAGCACCCGTCTATGGTGCGCCGAGTTGCTGGAAGCGCCAAACGAGTCTTGTCCCTCGGACGACGTGATCCCCGCCGGTCAGTCGGCGAGACCTCGGGGGAGGGGCCGGGAGTGCACGACCACGAGCCGCTGCGTCGGGCGGGTCATCGCGACGTAGAGCTCGGACGCCCCGGAGGTCGCCGCGAGGACGTCGGCCGGCTCCAGGAGGACGACCGCGTCGAACTCGAGCCCCTTGGCCTGGGTCGGGCTCAGGACCGTGAGCGCCGCGCCCAGGGCACCCTCGACCTGGGCCCCGGGGCCGGTCAGGAGCGGGTCGACGGCGTGCGCACGGGTCAGGTGCTCGCGCACGCCGGCCACGCGCTCGGCCGGTGCGACGACCGCGACCCTGCCCGCGCCGTCGGGCCCGACGAACTCCGCGAGGGCCGACCGGACCCGGACCGTCACCTCGGCCAGCAGGTCCTCGCCGTCCGGGACCGGGGCCAGGACGAGCGCTCCCGGCACGTCGCGCGCCGAGGTGAGCGACGACGTCGGGAGGCGGTGGGCTGCGGCGAACCGCTGCGCGGTGTCCGCGATCTGCGTGGGCGTGCGGTAGTTGACCGTGAGCGTCGCCAGACGCCACGAGCTGCGCAGCAACGGGTCGAGCATGCTCGACCACGAGCGCGCCCCCGCGAGCGACGACGTCTGGGCGACGTCGCCGACGATCGTCATGGACCGCGTCGGGCAGCGGCGGACCAGGGCCCGCCACGCCATCGCGGACAGCTCCTGGGCCTCGTCGACCACGACGTGCGCGTAGGTCCACGTGCGGTCCTGCGCGGCACGCTCGGCCGTCGTCAGGCGAGAACCGCCACCGGCGAACCGGTCGGCGAGGACCTCGGCGCCCACGATCCCGCCGCCGGCACCGGACGACTCGAGGACCTGACGCGCGTAGTCCAGGCTGGCCGCCCGTTCCGCGGCCTCGGCCTTGGCCTGGGCGCGCGCGGCCTGGTCGTCCTCGCCCAGGAGCTCGGCGGCCTCGTCCAGTAGCGGGACGTCCGCAGGGGTCCACGGCGAGCCCTTGGGGCGCACGAGCGCGGCACGGTCCGCGCTCGACATGTCGGGGGCGGCCTCCGCGAGCCGGTGCGGCTTGACGAACAGGTCCTCGATCAGCCTCTCGGGAGTCAGCGGCATCCACGCGAGGTTGAGCGCGATCCGGATCTCGCGCTGGTGCCGCAGGTCGTCGATCACCTCTGCCCGCTCCTCGGGGGCGACCGGGCCGCCGAGCTGCGCCACGTACTGGTCGGCGAGGCGGCCCAGCATCTCCCGGACGAAGGGGACCCGGGCGAGGTTGTGCGGCTTGTGCGTGCGGTGGGCCTTGGCGATCGCCTCGCGCACGTCCGAGCGCCGGATCACGAGGTCGTGCCCGTCGATGCGCAGGTGCTGGTCCTCGGCAGGCACCCGCTGGCGCGCACGCACCGCCCGCTGGACGGTCCGGGTCCAGGACGAGCGACCCTTGATGCGCGCCACCTCGGGCGCCTCCTCGCCGTCCGCGACGAGGCCGGGCAGCAGCTCGGCGACCGTCGTGCTCACGACGCCCGTCTCCCCGAGCGAGGGCAGGACCTGGTCGATGTAGTGCAGGAAGGACAGGCTCGGACCGACGAGCAGCACGCCCGAACGCTCGAGCAGGCGCCGGTGCGCGTACAGCAGGTAGGCGGCACGGTGCAGCGCGACGGCGGTCTTGCCCGTGCCCGGCCCGCCCTGCACCACGAGCGCCCCGGTGAGCTCGGAGCGGATGATCGCGTCCTGCTCGGCCTGGATCGTCGCGACGATGTCGCCCATGCGGCTCGTGCGGCCTGCCGCCATCGCCGCGAGCAGGGCCCCTTCGCCCGACAGCGACGACTCGGCGACGGCCCCCGAGGTGAGGTCGAGGACCTCGTCCTCGACACCCGTGACCGAACGACCCTGGGTCACCAGGTGACGGCGGCGCCGCACCCCGTCCGGGTGCGCCGCGGTCGCGCGGTAGAACGACTGCGCCGCCGGAGCACGCCAGTCGGTGAGGATCGACGTGTGCTCCTCGTCCGACAGCCCGATGCGCCCGACGTAGCGGGTCGCGCCGTCCTCCAGGTCGAGGCGGCCGAACGCGAGCCGGTCCTCGACCGCCTCGAGCTGGGCCAGCCGGTCCTCGTAGAGGGTCGCGAAGGCGTCGCGCTCGCTGCGGTTCTGGGGAGACCCGGAGGGGCCGGACCGGCGCACCCCCGCGAGTCGCGACCGGGTCGAGGCCCGCAGCTCGTCGAGACGCGCGTAGAGCGTGTCGACGACCTCCTGCTCGACGCCGATCTCGTGCTGGCGGTTCGACGTCGGGACGTCCCCCGGCCGGACCTTCTCGCCCGTGGTCGACGTCCCGCTCGTCCGGTCGCTCGTCTCGCGCACGCTGTTCCGTCCTGTCGTCTGGTCCCTCGCGGTCCGCTCGCGCACCCCGCGACGCAGCCGTCCATTATTGCCGATCCTGCACATGCCGGGCGCCACCTGCCGCGGGCGTGGACGCGCGCTGCGGGCGGTGCGGGGACCGCCCTGTGCGGGCCAGGTCCCCCAGCACGAGACGCCCTCTTCCTCTACGATCGGGAACCATGGCGACTGACCGGAGGCGCGCGTCGTGGTGACTGAGCCCTTGTCGCCCTCGTCGCCCCGCCCGGAGAACGAGACTCCCGGCGTCCTGTCCCCGGAGGACCTCCTGCGCGTCCTGCTGGTCGAGGACGACGACGGAGACGCGGTCCTCGTGGAGGAGCTCCTCGACGACGCACGGGTCAAGGTCGAGCTGCACCGGGCGAGGAGCCTCGACGTCGCCCTCGAGATGCTGCGGCTGCACGACGTGCACTGCGTGCTGCTCGACCTCGGCCTCCCGGACGCCGTGGGACTGAGCGCGGTCGAGAGACTCCAGTCCCGGCAGGACCCGCCCGCGCTGGTCGTGCTCACCGGGCACACCGGCATCGACCTCGGGGTCCAGGCGGTGGCCGCGGGCGCCGACGACTACCTCGTCAAGGGCGAGGTCGACGGAGACCTCCTGGGACGCTCGGTCCGCTACTCCGTGCAGCGTCGCCGCTCCAAGGAGCAGCAGCGCGCCCTGTACCGCAGCGAGGTGCGCGCGGCCGAGACCGCCCGGCTCGAGCACGCACTGCTGCCCAAGCCGCTCGTGACGGACGAGACGATCGCCGTGATGGTGGGCTACATCCCCGGCGGCAACGGTCTGCTGGGCGGGGACTTCTACGACGCCGTCGAGCGACCCGACGGCAGCGTCCTGTGCCTGATCGGCGACGTGGCCGGGCACGGCCCGGACGAGGCGGCGCTCGGCGCGACCCTGCGCACCGCGTGGCGCACCCTCGTCCTGTCGGACGTCGAGCCGGCCGAGATCCTGCCCCTCGTCGAACGGGTCCTGGTCCCCGAGCGTGCCCGGCCCGAGGTCTTCGTGACCCTCTGCCAGGTCGTCATCGCCCCGGACCGGGCGAACGTCGATCTCTACCTCGCGGGCCACATGCCCCCGCTGCTCCTGAGGGGCTCGTGCACCGAGCTCCCGACGACCTCACGTGGTCGGGCGCTGGGCATCCCGGTCACGGGCGGCTGGCGGCCCGAGCGCGTGCCGCTCGACCCGCCTTGGGCGCTCATGCTCTACACCGACGGGCTGATCGAGGCGACGCTCGCCGAGACCCCCCCGACCGACGCGCCGCCCCTCGGCGGGACGCCCGGCCGGCGCGAACGCCTCGGCGTCCAGGGGCTGGTCGCGGCAGTCGACACCGAGCTGGCCCACGGTGGGGAGGGACTCGTCGAGAGGCTCTTCCGTCGCGTGCGCACCCTGCACGGCGGCCCCCTCGCGGACGACGCCGCGGTGCTCGTGATCGGGTGGGGCGGCCCGGACCAGGACACCCGGGGAGAACGGACCGCGACGCTCGCCGACTCGGACGGGTGGTCGCAGTGACGGGGCCGTCCCCGGACGGTGCGCCGCCCTCCGGTCAGGACGACGAGCCGCAGGACGTCGAGGCTCCCGAGGCTCCTGACGCACCACCGCCCGGACCGTCGCTGCGGCGACGGCTCGGCGGCCTGCTGGTCCTCGCCGCCACGATCCTCCTCGTGGTGGTCTGCGTCTCCGTGGTCGCTCTCGTCAACGTGGTGCGCTACCAGGACGAGGTCACCAACCCCTACTTCACGGCCGTCACGCAGGCCGACAGCGCGTACGTGACCCTGGTCGACGCCGAGTCGTCGGTGCGCGGCTACCTGGCCACCGGGAGCCCCCTGAACCTCGAGGCGTTCGACCGGTCGTTCGCGAACGAACAGGGCAGCGCGATCCACGACGACGCCACCGCCGAGCTCATCACCACGTCGTCACCGGTCGCCACGGCGCTCGACGACGCGACGCGCGCCGTCCACGCGTGGTCGGTCCTCTATGCGCAGCCCGCGGTCGAGAAGGTACGGCAGGGCGGCCCGGACGCCGTGACGACGGACGACCGGCTCGAGGGTGCCCGGCTCTTCGCCGAGGCCCGGACGGCGACGGGCGAGTACATCGCCGTGCTCCGTGACGTCCGGGCGGAGAAGGTCCGCTCGCTCGAGCTGTGGACACAGGTGCTGTTCGGCTCGGTCGTCGTCCTCGTGGTCGCGGCAGTCCTCGTCGGCGGCTTCCTCTGGAACGTGCTCAAGCGCTGGATCACGGATCCGGTGACCACGCTCGCCCACCAGGTGCGGGTCGTCAGCGACGGGAACCTCCGCCAGCCGGTCGCGGTCAGCGCCCCGGGGGAGATCGGGGCGCTCGCGGTCGACGTCGAGCACATGCGCCGAGAGCTCGTGAGCCAGGTCGCGGAGATCCGGACGTCGCACGAGGAGGTCGAGCACTCGCACGAGCTCCTCGCGGCGCAGGCGCAGGAGCTCGCACGCTCGAACCGGGACCTGGAGCAGTTCGCCTACGTGGCGTCCCACGACCTGCAGGAGCCGCTGCGGAAGGTCGCGTCGTTCACCCAGCTCTTGCAGAAGCGCTACGGCGGACAGCTCGACGACCGTGCCGACCAGTACATCGATTTCGCCGTGGACGGCGCGAAGCGGATGCAGCGCCTCATCCAGGACCTGCTGGGATTCTCGCGCGTGGGGCGTACCGGCAACGAGAGGGGGCCGGTGGACCTCGAGAAGGCCTTCGGGGTGGCGCTCAGCGACCTCGAGGAGAAGATCTCGACGACGGGCACGACCGTGACGCACGACCCCCTGCCCACGGTGCGCGGGGAGAGGGGGCTGCTCGAGCAGCTCTTCGTCAACCTCGTCGGGAACGCCGTCAAGTTCCGGGACCCTGACCGCCCGCCCGTGGTGCACGTCGGGGTCCGCTCGCTCGACGGCGGCTGGGAGTTCGCCGTCTCCGACAACGGGATCGGGATCGACGCCCAGTACGCGGAGCGGGTCTTCGTGATCTTCCAGCGGTTGCACCCCAAGGACGTCTACGAGGGGACCGGGATCGGGCTCGCGCTGTGCAAGCGGATCGTCGAGTACCACGGGGGCAGGATCTGGATCGAACCGACCGCCGGTGGCGGTACGACCGTACGGTTCACGATCGCGCACCAGTACGACCCGGTCGGGAGCGCGCCGACGCCGTCGGCCCGGTGAGGCGCGCCGGCTCTCGCGGCGCTGCGCACCGGGAACCACCCGGGCCGACGTCCGGGTGTCCCGGAGCCTTGATCGGCTCTCACGGCGCGCGCAGCCGCGCCCGGCCTGTCCACGTCGACTAGGCTCGCGGCGTGGCTCCGGAGGACCGGGGCCCGACGACGAGGAACGGCGTGGTGGACGAGATGAGCAACGGGCACAAGGTGATCGACGTCCTGCTGGTCGAGGACGACCCCGGTGACGTGCTCATGACGCGTGAGGCCTTCGAGGACCACAAGGTCACCAACCGCCTCTCGGTGGTCAGCGACGGCGTCAGCGCGATGGCCTTCCTGCGCAAGGAGGGCGAGTACGCCGACGCCCCGACGCCCGACCTGATCCTGCTCGACCTGAACCTGCCCCGCATGGACGGTCGGGAGGTGCTGGGCGAGCTCAAGTCCGACCCGGCGCTGCGCCAGATCCCCGTGGTCGTGCTGACGACCTCGGAGGCCGAGGAGGACGTCGTGCGGTCGTACTCGCTGCACGCGAACGCCTACGTGACCAAGCCGGTCGACTTCGACCGGTTCATCGACGTGGTGCGTCAGATCGACGACTTCTTCGTCACGGTCGTCAGGCTGCCCGCCCGCTGAGACACCCGCGGGCCTGCGGGCCCGCCGCGGCCCGGCCCGTGAGCGTGGCCGGGACTGCGCGCGCGGCCCGGCCCTGCGCGCTCGTCGGGCGGGGACGACCCGGCCCGCCCTCCGGGCGGGAAGCATCGGGCGCTCCTCGGTGTTGTCGTGATCGAACCGCCCGAGAACCGTGCCGGCACCGCCCGGCCGCCGACCTGGGCGGACGAGGACGACGACGGAGGAGCATCTGGTGCTGGACCCACGAGAGATCTACGAGGTGGACGAGGCCGCTGTGGCGCGCGTCCTGCCGGCGGCGACGGGGACGCAGGGAGAGGCTGCCGTCCGTGCGACGGGCCCGGTCATGCTGCACTCGGTGCGCGGGTTCGTGGACGCGGGGACGGCGGGCGAGCTCGCGGTCGAGCACCTGCTCGAGGAGTTCGAGGTCACGCGGCTGGTCACGTTCGACGTGGACCAGCTCCTGGACTACCGCTCGAAGCGTGTGACGATGGTGTTCGACGCGGACCGGTGGGCGTCGTACGACGAGCCGTTCCTCGCGATCGACCACGTGCGCGACGCCGAGGGCACGGGCTTCCTGCTCCTGCACGGCATGGAGCCGGACCTGCAGTGGGAGCGGGTGATCGCCGCGCTGCGCGAGCTCGTGAGCCGTTTCGACGTGTCCCTCGTCGTGGGCTTCCACGGCATCCCCATGGGCATCCCGCACACGCGCCCGCTGTCGGTGACGGCGCACGCGACACGGCGCGCGCTGATCGAGGACCACACGTCGTGGTTCGGCACGGTCAAGGTCCCGGGCTCGCTGGCGTCGTTGCTCGAGCTGCGCCTGGGGGAGTCGGGGTACGACGCGATGGGCTTCACGGTGCACGTGCCGCACTACCTGGCACAGTCCCCGTTCCCGCCCGCCGCCGTGGTGGCGCTCGAGAACGTCCAGCGTTCGACGGGGCTGGACCTGCGGGTCGCGGCGCTCGCGGCGGGGGCCCAGGAGGCCGTGGCCGAGGTCGAGCGTCAGATGGCGGAGTCGGAGGAGGTCGCTGCGGTCGTGCGTGCGCTCGAGGAGCAGTACGACGCGTTCGCCCGCTCGGTGGGTCGCACGAGCCTGCTCGCGGAGTCGGCGCCCATTCCGACTGCTGACGAGCTCGGGGCCGAGTTCGAACGCTTCCTTGCCCAGCAGACGGGGGAGTGACGACCGCTCGCGGAGGTTCTGCGGAGGTTGTGCGGACGAATCACGGTATTTCCTCGGCGCCTGACGTGGCGAACTTCACCTTCACCGTGCAAAACTAAGTCTCGTTGCAGTGACGTGCTCGAGACATGCCTTCGCGTGAACCGGTATCGGCGCAGCAGGATCCCGGTCCGCCGAGGTCGTGCCAGTCCAACCGGCGGTCGCCACGACCGGACCTCGCGGAGCGCGTCGCGGGTCCGCGTGGCTGCGGCTCGATGAACGGGCGAAGGGTCCGTTCGCGGATGTCCCCGCATGGACAGAAGGTACGAGGAACAGCATGGCGCAGGGTTCTGTGAAGTGGTTCAACGCTGAGAAGGGCTACGGGTTCATCGCCCAGGACGGCGGCGGCGCCGACGTCTTCGTCCACTACTCCGCGATCGAGGCCCAGGGCTACCGGTCGCTCGAAGAGGCTCAGCGGGTCGAGTTCGAGATCACCCAGGGTCCCAAGGGCCCGCAGGCGGAGAACGTCCGCCCGCTCTGATCTCCCTGATCGTGTGCCGACTCTCGCGGGTCGGTGACGGAGGCCGCACCCCGGCACGGGGTGCGGCCTCCGTGCTGCGTCAGCCCTTCCCCTGCCCGACGGCGTCGCGCCCCTGCGTCGCCGGCGCACCCGGGCGCGTGGCGTCGTCGGGCGGCGCGGACGGGACGGGACCGGCCGGCGGGACGGGCGCCGGAGGGTCCTCGAGCGGCGCCGCGGCGCCGGCGAACCGGCGTACCTCCTCGCCCGTGAGCAGCGTGGCCGGGACCGGCAGGCTCCTCAGCGCGCGTGCGAGCGCCGCGTCGCGCAGGTCGAGCCCGGTCGGTGCCGGGTCGTCGGACGGGCCGGTCGAGACCGTGCTCGACGGGCGGACCGCGACCAGGACCAGGTTCCCGTAGCGGCGTCCCTTGAGCTGTCCTGGCTCGGCGATCAGCCCCACGTCGTCCCAGACGCCCCGGTCGGTGGCGCCGTTCGCGACGAGGGCCGAGACCGCCGTCGCTACCTCGGCCCGCACGAGCGCGAGCGGTGGGCGGTCGGCGCAGTTCGCGAGGTAGACGCCACCGGGGCGCAGCACGCGCAGGACCTCGTGCACGAAGCCGACCGTCGTGACGTGCTCCGGGGTGGTGTCGCCCGCGAAGACGTCGCGCACGACGACGTCGGCGCTCGCATCGGGCAGGGTCGCGAGCTCCGCGCGAGCGTCGCCCGCCCGCAGCCGCAGGCGCGGCGCGCGCGGGAGGGCGAACCACTCGCGCACGCGCGCGACGAGGTCGGCGTCGAGGTCGACCGCGACCTGCCGGGAGTCGGGGCGCTCGTGCTCGACGTACCGGGCGAACGCGCACCCGGCGGCGCCCAGGTGCACGACCCGCAGCGGCCCGGAGGGCAGCGCGGCCACGACCGCGGCCATCTGCTGCATGTACTCGAACGTGAGCAGTCCCGGGTCGGCGAGGTCCAGGTGCGAGCTCGGCACCCCGTTGACGAGGAGGGTGACGCCCGTGCTGCCGTCGGGGTCCGGCACCAGCCGGGCGGTGCCGGTCGAGGTGCGTACCTCCTCGGTGGGCAGGTCGCGGGTCGTCCCGGGGGGCCGGGCACCCGCTCGGCCGCGCCGTGACGGCGGGACGGACTCTGTGGGTGGTGAGGTGGATGCTGAGGAACGGCGGGACGAGCGCCCGGTGGTCTTGCGGCCCATGGGGTCAACCGTAGGTGGTCCGTGACCGAGGGGTCGTGCCGTGCCGTCCGTGACGGCGCGGGCGATCGCCCTCGGGATTGACAGGATCGAACAGGTGTTCGATAGTTGGCATGGAGGTGTTCCGATGACCACGCAGCACAGTGCGCTCCCTGGGGCGGGGTTCGTGGCCCCCGAGGTCGTGCGTCTCCTGGCCCGTGCCGACGCCGAGCTCGTCGCCGCCGGGCTCACCGCCGACCCGGCCGAACGGTTCGTGCACTCGCACCTGGGCGCGCTGCGTTCCGCGGCCGCCGTCGTCGCTCTCCGAGGCAGGCCGTCCCCGCGATCGCGCGCCCGGTCCGTCTGGGACATGCTCGCGCTCGTCGAGCCGGGGCTGTCCGCCTGGTCGGTCTACTTCGCCGGCGGTGCGCGGATCCGGGCGGCCGTCGACGCCGGGCGCTTCGACGCGGTCGAGGCGCGGCAGGCCGACGAGATCATGGCCTGTGCCGAGGACTTCCGCGACGAGGTCGCCATGCTGATCGACCCCGGGGTCGGTTTCGTGCGCCACCCCTCGCTGCGGGTCGCGGCCTCATGAGCTCCTGGTGGGGTGCGCGGTGAGCCGGGGCCCGCGGGCCGTTCTCGCCCGCCGCGACTGGGGGCACGACGAGTCGGGCTGCTCGATCATGCACGTGGACATGGATGCGTTCTTCGCCTCGGTCGAGCTGACGCGGAGACCGGAGCTCGTGGGGCGTCCCGTCATCGTCGGCGGAGCCGAGCGCAGCGTCGTCCTCGCCGCGACGTACGAGGCCCGCTCGTTCGGCGTGCACTCGGCCATGCCCATGGCGCTCGCCCGCAGGCTGTGCCCCCAGGCCGTCGTCGTGCCACCCGACCACCGTGCCTACCAGGACGCCTCGCGGGCGGTCATGGAGATCGTCCGCGAGATCACGGCGCTGGTCGAGCAGATCAGCATCGACGAGGCGTTCCTGGACGTGAGCGGTGCCCGGCGCCGGCTCGGAGCGCCCACGCTCATCGCCCGGGACCTGCGAGCGCGGGTCCGGGAAGAGGTCGGCATCACCTGCTCGGTGGGGATCGCATCGACCAAGTTCGTGGCCAAGCTCGCGTCGACGCACGCCAAGCCGGACGGCGTCCTCCTGGTCCCGGCCGCCTCGACCGTGCCGTTCCTGCGCACGTTGCCCGCCGGTGCCCTGTGGGGAGTCGGGGAGCGGACGGAGAAGACCCTCGCCGGGTGGGGGATCACGACCGTCGCGGAGCTTGCGGACACGGACGTCGCGACGCTGCAGGCTGCGGTCGGCAAGGCGGCCGGTGCGCACCTGCACGACCTCGCCTGGGGTCGGGACCCCCGGCCCGTCGAACCGGGTCGCACCGAGCAGAGCATCGGCGCCGAGACGACCTTCGCGCAGGACCTCTACGACTTCGCGATCATCGGATCGGCTCTGCTGGGGCTCGCGGACCGGTGCGCCACGCGTCTGCGCAGCCAGGGGTTCGTGGCACGAACCGTCTCGGTCAAGGTCAGGACGTCGGACTTCCGGACCCTGACGCGTTCGCGGACGCTCTCTTCGCCCACCGATGTCGCTCAGGAGATCCACGCGGTGGCGCTCGAGCTCTCCCGCGGGGTCGACCGACGAGGCCTGCCCGTCCGTCTCGTGGGGGTGCGCGCGGAGAACCTGGAGCGTCGGGGGGCCTCCGTCGAGCAGCCGACCCTCGAGGAATCGGTCCAGGAGGAGTCCGGTGCTCGACGTGAGGCAGAGAGGGCCCTCGATCGGATCCGCGACCGTTTTGGGGTGAATTCGATCGGGCCGGCGTCCACCCGTCGGCGCTCGACTACCACGCGGGCAGATGTCGAACTATCCTGAGGGAGACACATATCAACCGCTGAGAACCGGGGGTGCCCATGCCTCTGTCAGAGTACGAGCAGCGCGTACTGGAACAGATGGAAAGAGCGCTGACCTCGGATGATCCGCGGTTGGCGACGACGCTTCAGTCGAGCCCCCGCAAGTCGGGCCTGCGCTACGTCGCAGCAGGCATCGGCGTGGTCGGGGGACTGCTGCTCCTGGTCTTCGGAGCGGCGTCCGCCTCGCCTGTGCTGGGCGTGGTCGGGTTCGTGGTGATGTTCGCAGGAGTCGCGTTCGCCTTCTCCGCACCGCGCAGGTCGACGACCGGACCGGTCGGGGTCGTGGACGAGCACGGCAAGGTCACGCCGCCGAAGGCCTCCGCGAAGAGCGGGAAGAGTGGGGCGCCCCGTCAGGGCTTCCTCACCCGACTGGAAGAGCGTTGGGACCGTCGACGTGAGCAGGGCGGTCGTTGAGCTCGTCCCGGACCCCCGCGACCACGATGTCCCGCAGTGCGGCGAGGTCGCCGGGCTGCGGAGGAGTCCAGGTGCGCGCGTAGCGTTCCAGCTCCACCTCGGTGGCCAAGGCGACGAGGGCGTCGGTCGTCGCGTCCGGTAGGTGTCGGCCGGTCCTCTCCGCGACGCGAGCCCCCACGACGGCCGGAACCCGGCGGAGCGTCACGGAGTCGTGCCAGGTGATGCCCATCTCGCCGAGCTGCCGGACGAGGTCGGTCCAGGTCGACTCGACATCGGGCTCCGCAGAAGGCCCGCCGCGGCGGCGCGCCATGAGCCATCCCAGCGCCGACAGGACGAGGACGACCACGAGCGCGATCAGGCCCATGCCCCAGCCGCGGCCTGAGGACGCGGCGTCGCCGAGCGAGCCGGAGCCCGACCCCGGAGCCGGGGCCGTGGACTGGGCGGGCCCGGTGGTCGCGTTCGGCCCGACCTGGTTCGTCGCCGTGTCGCCCGGAACTGCCGTCGAGTCGTCGCTCGAGGGCCCGAGCAACGGGTCTGCCCACGCGGGCACCGGCCCGGCCTGCACTGCTGGTGTCGGCTCGAACCTGACCCACCCCTGACCCGGGAAGTAGAGCTCGGGCCACGCGTGCGAGTCCTTGCCGGTCACCTGGAACACGTTGTCGCTCGCCCGCTCGCCGGGCAGGAAGCCCACGGCCAGGCGGGCCGGGATCCCGACGGCGCGCGCCATCATCGTCATGGACGTGGCGAACTGGACGCAGTACCCCTCCCGGTCCTGGAGGAAGTTCCAGACCGTGTCGTCGGTCGAGCCCTCGGGTACCTCTGTGGAGTAGGTGAAGTTGCTCCCGTCGCGGAAGTAGGACTGCAGGGCGACCGCGGCGTCGTAGCGGGACGTCGTGCCCGCCACGATCTCCTCGGCGAGGGCGCGGACGTCGTCCCGGTGCGCGCTCTCGGGCACCTCGAGCACGTTCGGGTCGTCGATGTCGTCGCCGGCGGTCGCCCGCAGGGCATCGGCGGTCAGGTCGCGCGCGAAGACCTCGAACGAGTAGGTCATCCCTGGGGTCGTGGCGGAGGTCCCCGTCACCTCGTCACGCGAGTCGTCGTAGAACCACTCGCCGTCGACGTCGACGGACCGGGGCTCGGTCGGAAGGACCAGCCTCTCGTCGCGCAGGGTCCTGAGCGTGACGGCGACGGTTCTCGGCCCGGCGGACCCGGCCCCGGAGGCGTCGGGCCACAGGACCTGTCCGGCGTCGACCGGAGGGCCCTGGCGCGAGTCGCCACGTCGCCAGCTCTTCCCGTCGAAGCCGGTGAGCGTGAACATGCGCAGGGGACCGATGCCCGTGCTCGTGCCCCCCTGGTCGATCTCCTGCGGGAACTCGTACGTCAGCGCGACCTCCTCGGAGCGCGCGCCGAGGTTCTCCTCCATGTCGAGGTCGCTCGCCAGGCGCACGGTCGGACCGGCGCTGGTGAAGAAGGACGACCACGGCGAGCTGAGGATCTGGGGGATCGCACCGGCCGCGGTGCCTGCGACGAGTGCCAGCACGGCGATCGCAGCGGTGGCACCCAGGAGTCCGCCCGCGCGCAGGGACCGCGCGGCGGGCCCGACGGGAGCGGGCGTGGCGCCTCGACGACGGACCACGCGGTGCGGGTTGTCGACCGCGACCAGCAGGAGCAGGGCGACGACCGTCACGACGAACACCGGGGGCGGGATCGAGCCCTCGATGACGAGCGGAGGGATCCACAGCGCCAGGAGCGGCAGCGCGGCCGCCGCCGGGAACCGGAGTCCTGCCACGACCAGGTCGGTGGCGAGGAGGACCAGGATCGTCCCGGCCACCGCGATCAGGGCGAGCGGGAACGAGGGGTCGATCGGGGCGACCTCCTCGGCGATCAGGCGTTGTCCTGCGCCGAGGCGTGCGAGCAGGCGGTCGATGCTCGCGCCGCTGATCGCCAGGTCGATGCCGCGCGAGGTGGGTCCGCCGAACACGGCCAGGAGCCCCCAGGCTCCGACGACGAGTCCCACGAGGGTGGGGACGACGCCGCGGAACCCGACGTCGTGGCGTCCGGGTCCCACGTCGTGACCGCGTTCCAGCAGGAGGCGTGTGCCCCCGGTCACGAGAGCGAGCACGAGCACGAACAGCGTGCCCGTGAGAGTCCACTGCCCTGGTCCGATGAGCACGGTCAACGCGCGGAACGAGGCGAGCGTCGCGACGGCGACCAGCACAGAGGTGGCGACGATCCTCAGGACGACCTCGTGGGAGACCCCTCGAGGCGCTCGGGTGGGTGTGGCGCTCACCGGTGCTCCTCCAGGAGTCGGTTCCATGCTGCGCTGACGGTGTGCTCCCGCGGGTCGACGGCGACCGCGAGCCAGCCGATGGCCCGCAGCATGGACAGCGTCTCCGTGACCGCGCCGCCCAGGCTGTCCCCGTCCGGCGCGACGACGAACGCCCAGTGGTTGCCGTCGCCTGCCAGCGGCGCGACGGACGGTCCGGACACCGCCCCGAGGGGACCCAGGACGGCGACCGTGAGCTCGCCGGGGCGACGGGAGGCGCGCAGGGCGTCGGCGGTCGCGGCGAGAGCACGCTCGGCGTCGCGGGGGTTCGTGTGGCCACCGAGGTCGATCGTGTCGTCGAGGATCTGGGCAGCACCGTCGCTCGTGCGTCCGGTGGAGTAGGGGTAGGCGTCGAGGGCCGGGGCTGCGGAGGACGCGACGAGGCGGACCGGATGCCCGGCCCCCAGGAGGGTGACGGCGACGGACGCCGCCGCCTCGACCGCCCACTCGCCGTCCCTGGCTGCCGTCGAGGAGCGGTCCGTGCCCGGCGGCGGGAGGATGCCGCGGTCGAGGAGCACGGTGACCGACGCCATGCCCGCGTTCTCGTCGGTACGCACCATGAGCTGTCCGCGCCGGGCTGCCGTGGCCCAGTGGACGCGGCGCGGGTCGTCGCCCGCGACGTACTCGCGCAGGACGCTGTCGTCGCTCGACGAGGTCCGTGCGCCGTTCCGGGACCGGGCGAGGTCGCCGAAGGCTCGCGATCCCCGTACCGCCAGCTCGGTCGTGCGAGGGCGGACCGAGACGTTGCTCGCCTCCCCGAGGGGCTGGCGCGCACGGACGAGTCCGAAGACGTCCACCCTGCTGGTGAGCACGGGGCCGAGCGGCCAGCGGCCCCGGTGCTCGGGACGGAGCCTGTAGCGGACGGCGATCCGGTCGGGGTGCGAGACGACCTGTGCGCGCAGGGCGTCGTGCTCGCAGAGCTCGGCAGCAGCCTGTTCGCTGATGCGCAGCCGGGCGAGCCGCCCGAGCGCGGTCGCGTTCGGCGAGACGGGGGTGACGAGGAGCCGGGTCGTGACCTGGTTGCCGCGGACCGCAGGGTCCGGCTCGATCCGCCGCGAGACGCGCAGCGCGCCACGGCCGCGATCGATCCGGCGCACGATCATCCAGCCCCATGCCGCGGCGACCACGAGCAGCCCCGATGCTCCGAGCCCGACGACGTCGGTCAGGCCGAGCGCCGTACCCGTGCCGACCAGCACGAGGCCCGCCACGAGGACGGCGGACCCTCGGGCGGTGGGACGGACCTGCGCGACGCTCACTCCGCGCGGCAGCCTGCGACGCGAGCCGGACACGTCAGCGACGTTCCGTCGCCGCGTGGGCAGGGATCGGTGTCGTCTCGACGATCCCCCGGACGACCTGCTCGGTCGTGCGTCCCGCGAGCCGGGACTCGGTCGACAGGATCAGGCGGTGCGCGAGCACGGGCTGTGCCAGCAGCTGGACGTCGTCGGGCAGGACGTGGTCGCGCCCCGCCATCGCTGCGACCGACTTCGCGGCGCGCAGCAGCTGGAGCGAGGTGCGTGGCGACGCGCCGAGCTTGAGGCCCGAGTGCTCCCTGGTCTGGGTCACCAGGTCCAGCACGTAGCGCTTGACGGCGAGCGAGGCGTAGATCGACCGTGCGACCTGGGCGAAGCGCAGGATCGTCGCGCCGTCGACCACCGGCTCGACGTGCCGGAGGGGCGTGTCCGACTCCTGACGGTCGAGCATCTCGAGCTCGGCGTCGACGTCCGGGTAGCCGACCGTGAGCCGTGCCATGAAGCGGTCGCGCTGTGCCTCGGGAAGAGGGTACGTGCCCTCCATCTCGACCGGGTTCTGCGTGGCGACGACGAGGAACGGGCGAGGGAGGCGGTGGGTGGTGCCGTCCACGGTCGTCTGCCCCTCCTCCATGCACTCGAGCAGGGCGGACTGGGTCTTGGGCGACGCCCGGTTGATCTCGTCACCGATGACGATGTTGGAGAACACCGGGCCGCGGCGGAACTCGAAGTCGTGGGTCTCCGTGCGGAAGATGTTGACGCCGGTGAGATCGCTCGGGAGGAGGTCCGGGGTGAACTGGATGCGCCCGACCTGGCAGTCGATGGTCCTGGCGAGGGCCTTGGCCAGGGTCGTCTTGCCGACGCCGGGCACGTCCTCGAGGAGAAGGTGACCCTCGGCCAGGAGGACGGCCACGGTGAGGTGGACGAGCTCGGGTCGCCCGGAGATCACCGACTCGATCCGGGTCCGGATCC
Source organism: Oerskovia turbata (assembly GCF_000718325.1). Classification (GTDB taxonomy): domain Bacteria; phylum Actinomycetota; class Actinomycetes; order Actinomycetales; family Cellulomonadaceae; genus Oerskovia; species Oerskovia turbata. The sequence continues at coordinate 72,828 of NZ_JOFV01000004.1, read as the reverse complement.
GCCCCGTGGCCTCGACGAGCTCCCCGAGTGGATCGATCCCGTCGCGCCGCGGCGCGGTGGAGTAGTCGGTGAGCACGAGAACCTCCGTTGGTCACGCCGGCGTCTGGAAGGTCGAGCCTAGTTGACCATTCTCCCCACTTCCCTCCACGTCCGGATCCCGGAACCCCCGGCGTGGGGGTGCGACGGGTGCGCGAGCCGGACGTACTGCGCGAAGCGCCCGCTGCTCCGCGACCGGGCGCGCATCGCGCCCCACGCCGGTCCACGTGCTCTGACCTGCGGAGATTCTGCGAAGAGGGGTGAAATGGTCGCCATATCCCGGGCTGGGTGGAGGCTTGTGGAGTACTGTGGAGGACGAGGGAGCGGGAGGGGAGGTGGAGTCTGGTGAACGAGTCGTTCGGCGGTTCTCCGAGCCTGCTCCTCGGGACCTACACGCCCCGCCTCGACGACAAGGGGCGGCTCATCCTGCCTGCGAAGTTCCGTGGCCAGCTCGCGTCCGGGCTGGTCATGACCAGGGGGCAGGAACGCTGCCTGTTCCTCCTGCCGATGGACGAGTTCCGCCGGATGTACGACCAGATCCGTCAGGCCCCCGTCACCAGCAAGCAGGCGAGGGACTACCTTCGCGTCTTCCTCTCGGGTGCCAGCGACGAGATCCCGGACAAGCAGGGCAGGATCTCGATCCCTGCCGCGCTGCGGACGTACGCAGGGCTCGATCGCGACGTCGCCGTGATCGGCGCCGGCACCCGCGTCGAGATCTGGGACGCCGGGGCCTGGGAGGCGTACCTGGCCGACCAGGAGGCCGAGTACGCGGCGACGGCCGAGGAGGTGCTTCCAGCGTTGCGCTTCTGATCGCACGGTCCCCGGGTCCGCCCGGCACGAGAGACCGAGCACGAGCGGCACGAGCGGTACGGGCAGCAGGTGAAGAGGCTCCGCACGATGAGGCCTCCTCCCGCCCGGTCTGGCGCACTTCCCCGGCGCCAGAACGGACGCGGAGGGAGACCTGATCGGGCGGGGCCGCGACGCAGCAGGACGGCGCTCTGCCGGCAGCACCGCACGACAGACGGACAGACAGGCACCGCACCACATGCTCGACCCCTCATCGACCCGACGAGGACTCACCAGGAAGGAGGCGTCATGACCACACCTCGCAGCACGTCAGGATCAGGAGCGGAGGACCGGCACGTCCCGGTCCTCCTGCAGCGGTGCGTGGACCTCCTCGCCCCTGCCCTCGCCGAGCCGGGCTCCGTGCTCGTCGACTGCACCCTCGGGATGGGCGGGCACACCGAGGCGGTGCTCGAGCAGGTCCCCACCGCGCGCGTGGTGGGGATCGACCGCGACCCGCAGGCGATCGCGCTCGCCTCCGAGCGGCTCGCCCGGTTCGGGGACCGCTTCCAGGCCGTGCACGCCGTGTACGACGAGATCGGGGAGGTCGTCGCGCACCTGGGCCTGACCGCCGTCCAGGGCGTCCTGATGGACCTCGGCGTCTCGTCGCTGCAGATCGACGAGACGGATCGCGGGTTCTCCTACGCCCAGGACGCGCCGCTCGACATGCGCATGGACACGACGTCGGGCCTGACCGCGGCGGACGTCCTCAACACCTACGACGAGCGCGACCTGACGAGGATCCTGCGGGAGTACGGGGAGGAGCGGTTCGCCCAGCGCATCGCGCGGGCCGTCGTCCGGCGCCGTGAGGTCGAGCCGTGGACGCGCAGCGCCGCGCTCGTCGACCTCGTGCGCGCCAACATCCCCGCCGCCACCCGCAAGACCGGGGGAAACCCCGCCAAGCGCACCTTCCAGGCGCTGCGGATCGAGGTCAACGGCGAGCTCGAGGTGCTGGAGCGTGCGGTCCCGGCGGCCGTCGACGTGCTCGCCGTCGGTGGCCGGATCGTGGTCGAGTCCTACCAGTCGCTCGAGGACCGCATCGTCAAGCGGGAGCTCGCTCGCGGTGCGACGTCGAGCGCGCCTGCCGGGCTGCCCGTCGAGCCCGAGACCCACAAGCCCTACCTCAAGCTGCTCGTCCGTGGTGCCGAGGAGGCCCCTGCGGAGGAGCTCGAGCGCAACCCGCGCTCAGCCTCTGTCCGACTGCGCGCCGCCGAGAGGCTGCGTCCCACGCCTGACCACCTACGCCACCGCCCGCGAGGGGAGAACAAGCCATGAGCCCACGACAGGCCGCCGCTCGGCCTCTGACGTCGACCAGCCCGGCCCCTGCCCGCAGGCCGTCGCTCACCGCCCTGCCGGGGGGTGCCGCGGGACGGTCCCACCGTCCTCGGCTCGAAGCCGTGCGCGCCCCGCTGCAGGTGCGGTCCCGGGTCCCCTTCCTGGTCCTGTGCATGTCGATCCTGGGGGCTGCGCTCCTGGGTGCGCTGCTGCTCAACACGACCATGGCCAAGGGGTCCTACCAGATCTCGGACCTGCGGACCAGGGCGGGCGTGCTCGAGCAGGACACGCAGTCGCTGCACTCGCAGCTGCAGGCCGCCGCGACCTCGCTCCATGCCCGCGCCACCGCGCTCGGCATGGTCGAGTCCGACGCGCCGACGATGCTGCGCCTGTCCGACGGCGCGATCGTGGGAGCGCCGGAGGCAGGGAGCACCCCGTGACCCGTGGGGCGGACCGGCAGGGTCGTGGCGGTCAGCCGCGCCGGGTCGGTCCGTCCCGCACGAGCGGTACCGCGCGTTCGTCGGGTGCGGCGACGGGCCGAGGCAGCGCCACGCGACCCTCGTCGTCGGGCGAGGTCCCCGGGCAGGCGGCGCGCAAGGCGTCGCCCGCGCGCGGGGCGGCCGGCGCGCAGGGATCGGCCGTGGGGCGCAGCGGCACGGGACGCGGTACGGGGCTCGGTCGCCCCGCCGTCGCAGCCGTGCCGGCACCGGGCCGTCCGGAGCACCGCCAGCGCTGGATCATGGGTATCGCCCTAGCGGTCCTGCTGGTGTTCACGGTCCGGCTGGTGTACGTCCAGGTCGTGATCGGTCCGAGCCTCGCCCAGGCCGCGGAGAACCAGCGCACGCAGTCGTACGTGACGATGGCGCACCGGGGGGACATCACGGACGCCGACGGCGTCGTGCTCGCCACGTCGATCGACCGGTACACGGTCTCGGCGGACCAGAAGACGATCCCGGACTTCAAGCCCTCGGCGCGGCACACGATCGACGGGAAGAAGGTCGAGGGCGAAGGTGCCGTGGCTCTCGCCAGGCTGCTCGCCCCCATCCTCGACCGGCCCGCCCCGGAGCTCGCGGCCCAGCTCAGCGGGACGAACGGTCGGATCAACCGCAACGTGATCCTCAAGAAGGACGTGGTCCCGGAGGTGCAGCGCCAGATCGTCGCGCTCGGCGTCTCTGCTTACATCAGCACGAAGCTCACCACGGAGCGGACCTACCCGGCGGGCACGACCGCGGGGAACATCGTCGGCTACGTCGGGGCGAAGCCGTCGGAGGACGGTACGAGCGAGCAGGTCGTGGGGCTCGGTGGGGTCGAGGCGACCTACGACGACCTCCTCACGGGCACCCCGGGCACCGAGAGCTTCCAGCGGGCGGGCGGTGCGGGTGGCGTGCGCATCCCGGGCAGCACCCGGGAGCGCGTCGAGGCCGTGCCCGGGCAGTCGGTGGCCCTGACGCTCGTCCGCGACATCGGGTGGAAGGCGCAGGACTCGATCGACAAGGCGGTCGCCGAGACAGGGGCCGACTACGGGATCGCGGTCGTCCAGGACGTCCGGACCCAGGAGATCCTCGCCCTGGCGGACTCGGGGGCGATCGACCCGAACGATCGGTCCAGCTCACGGGTCGCGGACGGCAGCCGTGCCGTCAAGGACGTCTTCGCCCCGGGGTCGACGGGCAAGGTCGTCACGATGGCGGCCGTGATCGAGGAGGGGCTGGCGACCCCTGCCAGCCAGTACGAGGTCGGCTACACCTACACGACGGCGAACGGTGAGACCTTCAGGGACTCCCACCCGCACGGCGTGGAGAAGCTGACGCTCGCGGGGATCCTCGCCCAGTCGTCGAACACGGGCACCGTGATGGTCGGCCAGGACCTGTCGAAGCAGGTCCGCGAGGACTATCTGCGGGGGTTCGGGTTCGGGTCGAAGACCGGTCTCGGTCTCCCGGGCGAGTCCGCGGGCCTGCTCGCACCGGCCGAGTCGTGGGACCCGCGCACCGAGTACGCGGTCCTGTTCGGTCAGGGACTGGCGGTCAACGCGGTCCAGGCCACGAGCGTCTTCTCGACGATCGCGAACGGCGGCACGCGTGTGTCCCCGACCCTCCTCAAGGGCACGACCGGTCCGGACGGGGTCTTCACCCCGGCCCCGGCCCGGGAGTCGACCCAGGTGGTCTCGGAGTCGACCGCGAACCAGGTCCTGCACATGATGGAGGCCGTGGTCCAGGACGGCTCGGGTGCTGCGGCGGCGATCGACGGCTACCGGGTCGCGGGCAAGACGGGCACGGCGGAGGAGGTCGGTGCGAACGGTCGGCTCACGGAGATCATGGCGTCGTTCATCGGCGTCGCCCCCGCGGACGACCCGCAGTACACGGTCGCGGTCTTCCTCAAGAACCCGCGCACGACGATCTACGGTGGGCTGGTCGCGGCCCCGGTGTTCAAGGACGTGATGGGCTTCACGCTCCAGCACATGAACGTCCCGCCGAGCTCGAAGGTCGAGGAGCCCTACGCGACCGAGTGGTGAGCGGTGGTGAGCGGTGGTGAGCCGCTGGCCGCGCACCACTCGTCGTGGTCCGTCGTCGGGTCGCGAGGGACCGCCCTGTGGGGGTTCCCACACGGGAGCCCCCGGCGCGCGCCGAGGATGCCGGGCGCGCGTGAAGGTCCCGTGAAGTACCCGGTCCGGGCGTCCTGGCCGACCGGGCGAGACTCCGACGCACGGTAGGTTCTACTCGTGACATCCCCGATCGACCGCCTTCGTCCCGCCACGTCCGTGCACCGCACGGCCCGGGAGCTCGCGACCACCTTCGGCCTTGCCGCCGCCGCCGGGGGGACGGCGACGGACCAGGGGCTGGACGCCCTCGGCACTGCCGAGATCTGGTCCGTGGCCTCGGACAACCGGGTCGTCGCCGACGGCGACCTGTTCGTCGCCCTGCCCGGTGCGGGCACGCACGGTGCGAGGTTCGCGAGCGACGCGATCTCTCGTGGCGCACGGGTCGTCCTGACGGACCCGCAGGGCGCGCGGATGCTCGCCGACGCAGGGGAGGAGCGCGTGCCCGTCCTCGTGACCGAGGACCCGCGCGCCGTCCTGGGGCGGGTCGCGGCCTGGGTGTACGGGGAGCCCGCGACGCGGCTGACGACGTTCGCCGTGACGGGCACCAACGGCAAGACGACCACGACCTACCTGCTGGACCACGTCCTGCGTACCCTCGGCTGGAAGGGCGGCCTGATCGGCACGGTCGAGATGCGCTCGGGCGACCGCGTCCTTCCGAGCCGCCTGACGACGCCCGAGGCAGCCGACCTGCAGGCCCTGCTCGCCACGATGCGCGAGGACGGGGTCGGGACCCTCGCGATGGAGGTCTCCTCGCACGCTCTGTCGCTGCACCGCGTGGACGGCGTCGTGTTCGACGTGGCGGGGTTCACGAACCTGAGCCAGGACCACCTCGACTTCCACGGTGACCTTCAGGAGTACTTCGAGGCCAAGGCCGCGCTCTTCACCCCGCAGCACGCCCGTCGCGGCGTGGTCGTGGTCGACGACGCGTGGGGCCGGCGCCTGGCCGAGGTCGCGACGATCCCCGTCTCGACGCTCGCGGTCGCCGCCGGGGCAGGCAGTTCCGGGAGCACCGACGGCCCCGACGGTGCGGTGGTCGACGCGGACTGGACGGTGTCCGACGTGCGCACCGTCGACGCGGCCGCAGGCACGGGCAGCACGTTCGTGCTGCGCCACCGCGACGGCCGCGAGCTGCGGACCTCGACCTCGCTGCCCGGCGGGTTCAACGTGGCCAACGCGGCGCTCGCGCTGGCCATGGTCCTCGAGGCGGGCGCGGACCCCCGCGACGTCGCCGCGGCGCTCGAGGCGGCGGGTGGCGTGAGCGCCCAGGTCCCCGGGCGCATGGAGGTCGTGGGCACCGCGCCGCGCGTCGTGGTCGACTTCGCGCACAACACGGACGCTCTCTCGCTCGCCCTGGCCGCCCTGCGCCCGACGACGGCGGGACGTCTCGTCGTGGTCTTCGGTGCGACCGGCGACCGGGACAAGGGCAAGCGCCCCAGCATGGGGGCCGTCGCGGTCGAGGGCGCCGACGTGGTCGTGGTCACGGACGACGACCCGCACGGCGAGGACCCGGCCGCGATCCGCGCCGAGGTGCTCGCCGGGGCGAGGGCGGCGCAGCAGGCCGCGGAGGAGGGCCGGGACGCGGGGGTGCGTGACGCCGTCGGGCACGGGGCTGCGCCTCGCGCGCACACCGTGGTCGAGGTCGCGCCGCGAGCCACCGCGATCCGTGACACGATCCGGGAGGCCGCCCCCCAGGACACGATCCTGGTCGCGGGCCGGGGCCACGAGGTCTGGCAGGAGATCGCCGGGGTGGACCACGCCCTGGACGACAGGGTGGAGGCGCGTGCCGCACTGGCCGCGCGCCACGAGACGACGAAGGAGCACGGAGAATGATCGAGCTGACTGCGGCGGAGGTCGCCGCAGCGACCGGTGGGCGGCTGGCCGCCGACCCGGACGTGAGGGTGACCGGCTCGGTCGTCGTCGACTCCCGCCTGGTACGCAAGGGTGCGCTCTTCGTGGCGCTCGGCGGTGAGCACGTCGACGGGCACGACTTCGTGCCGGTCGCGGTCGACCAGGGGGCGGCGCTGGTCCTGGCCGCCCGGGACGTGGACGCGCCCGCGGTCGTGGTCGAGGACGTGCAGGCTGCGCTCGGTGCCCTGGCGCGCGAGGTCCTGCGGCGCCTGCGTGCCGCGGGCGACCTCCAGGTCGTCGGGATCACCGGGTCGGTGGGCAAGACGACCACGAAGGACCTGCTGGGCCAGCTCCTGACGCCCCACGGTCGCACGGTCGTGCCGAGGGGCTCGTTCAACAACGAGATCGGTCTGCCGCTGACGGTGCTCGAGGCCGACGCCTCGACCCGGTACCTGGTCCTGGAGATGGGTGCGAGCGGTCTGGGTCACCTGACCTACCTGACGCGGATCGCGCCCCCGGACGTGTCCGTGGTCCTGGCGGTGGGCAGCGCCCACCTGGGCGAGTTCGGCGGGATCGAGGCCGTGGCGACGGCCAAGGCCGAGATCGTCACGGGCCTCGCCCCGGGGGGGACGGCGGTGCTCAACGCGGACGACCTGCGCGTCGTCGCGATGGCGGACGTCGCGCCCGGTCCCGTCGTGACGTTCGGGACCATCCCTGCGGCCGACGTGCGTGCCGAGAACATCGGGATGGACCGTGCCGGGTGCGCGTCGTTCGACCTGCGCGTGCGCGGCGCCGAGGAGACGTTCCCGGTCCAGCTCCGGCTCGTGGGCGAGCACCACGTCGCCAACGCGCTCGCGGCCGCCGCGGCGGCGGTCCGGCTCGGTCTCGAGCCGCGCGTCGTGGCCGCGGGCTTGGCCGAGGCGGCCGCGATCAGCCCGCACCGCATGGCCGTGACGCAGCGCGCGGACGGCATCACGGTGATCGACGACTCGTACAACGCGAACCCCGACTCGATGCGCGCTGCCCTCAAGGCCCTGGCGGTCATGGCGGGGCGCGAGCGTCGGTCGGTCGCGGTCCTGGGCGAGATGCGAGAACTCGGGCCCGACTCGCGCGCCGCTCACGACGAGATCGGCCGTCTCGTGGTCCGATTGAACATCAAGCTGCTCGTCGTGGTCGGTGACGGTGCCGGCGGCATCCACGACGGCGCCACCCAAGAGGGGTCCTGGGGCGATGAGACTCGGTTCGTGCCTGACGTCGAGGCGGCGTCCGCGCTGCTGCGCGACGAGCTCCTGCCGGGCGACGTGGTCCTGGTGAAGTCCTCGAACGGCTCGGGACTGTGGCGACTGGGCGACGAGCTCGCGGGTGAGGTGCGCGCATGATCGCGATCCTCGTCTCCGCGTGCGTCTCGCTGCTCGTGGCCCTCCTGGGCACCCCGCTGTTCATCAGGTTCCTGATCCACCGCAACTACGGTCAGTTCGTCCGCCAGGACGGCCCGACGGCGCACTTCACCAAGCGCGGCACGCCCACCATGGGCGGGGTCGTCATCATCGGGGCGGCCCTGATCGGCTGGGCGATGTCCTACGTCGTGTCGTCGATCGTCTCGGACACGCCGAGGACGCCGAGCGTGTCCTCGCTCCTCGTGCTGTTCCTCATGACAGGACTGGGACTGGTCGGCTTCTTCGACGACTTCACGAAGATCCGCAAGCAGCGCAGCCTGGGCCTGTCGCCGCGGGCCAAGATCGTCGGCCAGGGGGTCGTGGGCATCACGTTCGCGGTCCTGGCGCTCCAGTTCCCCAACGAGAACTTCCGGACCCCGGCCTCGACGCACATCTCGTTCCTGCGCGACACGAACCTCGACCTCGCGTTCGCAGGAGCCACGGTCGGCCTGATCCTGTTCGTCCTGTGGGCCAACTTCCTCATCACGGCGTGGTCGAACGCGGTGAACCTGACGGACGGGCTCGACGGCCTGGCCACGGGCGTGTCCGTGATCGTGTTCGGCAGCTACATCCTCGTGAGCATCTGGCAGCTCAACCAGAGCTGTCAGATCCTCGACGCGGCCGGTCCGCGCTGCTACGAGGTCCGCGACCCGCAGGACCTGGCGATCGTCGCGGCCGCGATCATGGGCGCCTGCGTGGGCTTCCTGTGGTGGAACGCGAGCCCCGCGAAGATCTTCATGGGGGACACGGGGTCGCTCGCTCTCGGCGGCGCCCTGGCGGGCCTGACGATCCTGTCCCGCACCGAGGTGCTCGCGGTCATCATCGGTGGCCTGTTCGTCATCATCGTGCTCTCCGACGTCATCCAGATCGGGTACTTCAAGATGACGGGCAAGCGTGTCTTCAAGATGGCGCCCCTGCACCACCACTTCGAGCTGTCCGGCTGGGGAGAGGTGACGATCGTCATCCGGTTCTGGCTGATCGCCGGGCTGTTCGCAGGCCTGGGGCTCGGGATCTTCTACGCCGAGTGGGTGGTCAGCTAGTGTCCGACACCGCCCGTGCGCTGCGGGTCCCGTGGGAGCGGGCTCGCGTCCTGGTCGCCGGGCTCGGCGTCTCGGGACGCGCCGCCGTCGCCGCACTGACGCCCCGTGCGGCCTCGGTCGTCACGGTGGACCGCGCTGCGCCCGACGCCGACGTGCAGGACGCCGCGCAGGTCGACCTGTCGACGATCGACCTGGTGGTCGCGTCGCCCGGGTGGGCGCCGTCGTCGGACCTGCTGGTCGCCGCCCGGGACGCCCGTGTGCCCGTCTGGAGCGAGGTCGAGCTCGCGTGGCGGCTGCGCACCCCGCGCGCCGACGGGTCGTACGCGCCGTGGCTCGCGGTCACGGGGACCAACGGCAAGACGACGACGGTCGAGATGCTCACCTCGATCCTGTCCGCCGCGGGGCTGCGCGCCGCAGCGGTCGGCAACGTCGGGACGCCCGTCGTGACCGCCGCGCTCGACCCCGACCTCGACGTGCTCGCGGTCGAGCTCTCGAGCTTCCAGCTCCACTTCACGCACAGCATGTCGGCCCAGGCCGCGGCCGTGCTCAACGTCGCGCCCGACCACCTCGACTGGCACGGCTCGCTCGATGCCTACGCGGGCGACAAGGGCCGCATCTACGAGCGCGCCCAGGTGGCCTGCGTGTACAACGTGGCGGACCCCCGGACCGAGCACCTCGTCCGGGAGGCCGACGTCGAGGAGGGGGCCCGGGCGATCGGGTTCACCGTCGGGGCACCCGCGCGGGCACAGCTCGGCGTGATCGAGGACGTCCTGGTGGACCGCGCGTTCCATACGGCTCCCGACGACCCGGCGCGGCACCGCAGCGCGCAGGAGCTCGCGACGTTCGCGGACCTGGCGCACCTCGCCGGCGCCGACGGCGTGGTGCCCGTCCACGTCGTCGCCAACGCTCTCGCCGCCGCAGCGCTCGCCCGGGCGCACGGGGTCGACGCGCGTGCCGTCCGGGACGGCCTGCGCGCGTTCAGCCCGGGTGCCCACCGGATCGCGCACGTGGCGACGGTCGACGGCGTCGCGTACGTCGACGACTCGAAGGCGACGAACGCGCACGCCGCGGCCGCGGCGCTCGGTGCGTTCGCCCCCGGGTCCGTGGTCTGGGTCGCGGGCGGCCTGGCCAAGGGGGCGACGTTCGACGAGCTGGTGCGCGCCCGCCTGTCGAGGCTGCGCGCGGTCGTGCTGATCGGGGCCGATCCCGAGCCGCTGGCGGGTGCACTGGCCCGACACGCACCCGATGTCCCCGTGGTCCGCGTCGATCCCGGTGACACTGGGACGGTGATGCAGCGCGCGGTGTCCAGCGCCCGTGGACTCGCCGTCCCCGGGGACGCGGTCCTGCTCGCGCCCGCGTGCGCGTCGATGGACCAGTTCGCGTCCTACGCGGCCCGCGGCGACGCGTTCGTGCGCGCCGTCCACGACCTGACAGGTTCCGAGTCCGAGCTGGAGGGGTAGCCCAGTGGCCCAGACGACGAGTGGGCGCGGGCCTGCGTCCCGCTCGGCCGCGGGCCGCTCCACGCCGAAGGCCTCGGGCGACGCCCGACCGGCGACCGCTCGCCAGACCGGGAAGCCGGCACCTTCGAACCCGGTCCGTGCGACGGGGAGCGAGGCCGCCGGGACCGGGCGGAACCGCACGCAGACAGGCTCCGCCGCTCCCCGGATGCCCCGGGCCGCCAGCACCGGGAAGCCGACGGGCACCACCACGAGGCGGTCGCGGGCGACCCGGAGGTCGACCGTCCAGGAGCGCGCCTGGCTCGGTCAGTGGGACAGCGCGGTGACGAGCTACTACCTGCTGGTCGGGGCGACGACCCTGCTCGCGATCATCGGCCTGGTCATGGTGCTGTCGAGCTCGGCGATCACGGAGATCGCCGCGGGTCGTTCGCCGTACGAGGCGTTCTTCACCCAGGCCCGGTTCGCCCTCATGGGCCTGCCGGTGCTGCTCGTCGCGACGAGGCTGCCCACGAGCTTCTACCGGCACGCCGCGTGGCCGCTCCTCGGGGTGAGCGTGCTCCTCCAGGCGCTGATCTTCAGTCCCCTCGGGTACGAGGTGAACGGCAACCTGAACTGGTTGAACCTCGGGTCGTTCATGGTCCAGCCCTCGGAGCCGGCCAAGCTCGCGCTCGCGGTGTGGCTCGGGGTGGTGCTGGGCCGCAAGCAGCGGCTGCTCGGCTCGTGGAAGCACGCGATCGTCCCGGCGGTGCCCGGCGCGCTCCTGGTCATGGGGCTCGTCCTGGCGGGCCACGACCTGGGCACCATGCTCGTGATCCTGGTGCTCGTCGCGGGCGCGTTCTTCGTCGCCGGCGTCGACTGGAGGCTTCTGGCGACGGCGGGAGGTGTCGCCGCGGTGGTGGTCGGTGTCGGGTTCGTCGCCATGCAGGAGAGCTCCAACCGCATGAGCCGCTTCCTCGCGACCTACGCGGGCGTCTGCGACACGACCGACGCGAACGTGGGCACGGGGTGCTACCAGTCGGTCCACGGGCTGTGGGCTCTCGGGACCGGCGGGTTCGGCGGTGTGGGCCTGGGGGCGAGCCGCGAGAAGTGGAGCTATCTCCCCGAGGCGCACAACGACTTCATCTTCGGCGTGATCGGCGAGGAGCTGGGCCTGCTCGGCACGCTCCTCGTCCTCGCGCTCTTCGCGGTGCTCGGGCTCGCGATGAGCCGTGTGATCCGCCGGCACCCGGACCCGTTCGTGAAGATCACGACCGCGGGCATCGCGTGCTGGATCGTCGGGCAGGCGTTCATCAACATCGGGGTCGTGATCGGCATCGTGCCCGTGATCGGTGTCCCGCTGCCGCTGGTCTCGTCGGGCGGCTCGGCGCTCATCACGACCATGGCCGCGCTCGGCGTCGTCATCTCGTTCGCGCGCGACGAGCCGGGGGCGCGCGAGGCGCTCAGCGCGCGGGGGAGCGTCGTGCGCAGGTCGCTCGCCGTCGTCGGGCACGCCGGGCGTCGCGCCCTTCCGCACCGACGCCCCCAGAAGCGATGACCGCGGCCCGGCGCGGGCGCGGAGCCCGGGCGCCGGGGCCCTGGGCCGACGCGCACGGCTACTCTCAGGACTCCGGGCCTTCCCGGGACGGACATCAGCAGCGACAGCAAGGACAGGTGACAGGTACGTGGTGAGCTCTTCAGTCGGCTCGGTGGTGCTCGCAGGCGGCGGGACGGCGGGGCACGTCAACCCGCTGCTCGCGGTCGCGGACGAGCTGCGCGCACGCAACCCGGAGGCGGTCCTGACCGTGCTCGGCACGGAGAGCGGGCTCGAGGCGGACCTGGTGCCGGCGCGCGGGTATCCGCTGCGCTTCGTGCCCAAGGTGCCGATGCCGCGCCGTCCCAGCGGCGAGTGGGTCGCGCTGCCTGGCCGGCTCAAGGCCGCGGTCGAGGCCGCGGGGGCCGTGATCGACGAGACGCGCGCCGAGGTCGTGGTGGGCTTCGGCGGCTACGTCTCGACCCCGGCGTACATCGCGGCGCACCGCCGCGGCGTGCCGATCGTGATCCACGAGCAGAACGCGCGTCCGGGCCTCGCGAACCGTGCGGGGGCCCGCTGGGCGATGTCGGTCGCGCTCACGTTCGAGGGGACCCCGCTCAAGGGCGGCGTCGTCACGGGGCTCCCGCTGCGCTGGGAGATCGCCGACCTGATCCGTGACCGTGGGGTCGACGCCCCGACGGTCCGGGCGAACGCCGCGGCGGCGCTGGGCCTGGACCCGGCGCGCCCCACCGTGGTCGTCACGGGCGGTTCGCTCGGCGCGCAGAGTCTCAACGAGGCGGTGTCGGGTGCGGCGCGCGAGATCCTCGCGACGGGGGCGCAGGTCCTGCACCTGACGGGTCGGGGCAAGGCGGACGCGGTGCGTGCCGCGGTGGCGGGACTGGGGGGCTACGACGTGCGCGAGTACCTCGCGGAGATGCATCTCGCGTACGCGGTCGCGGACCTCGTGGTCTGCCGCTCGGGGGCGGGGACCGTCAGCGAGCTCGCCGCCCTGGGCATCCCTGCGGTCTACGTGCCGCTGCCCGTCGGGAACGGCGAGCAGCGGCTCAACGCCGGTCCGCTCGTGCGGGCCGGGGGCGGCGTCCTCGTCGAGGACGAGGCGTTCACGGCGCCGTGGGTCGCGGTGAACGTCCCGGCGCTGGTCACCGACGGCGACCGGCTGCGCACGATGGCCTCGCTCGCCTCGCGCGCCGGGGTCCAGGACGCGACGGCACGGGTCGCCGACCTGGTCGTGAAGGCAGCGGGGGGCTCCCGATGACGGGCCCGGACGGCGGCGTGCCCGCGGAGGCGCCCCTGACGCTCGGCGACCTGGGGTCCGTCCACCTCGTCGGTATCGGCGGTGCGGGCATGTCGGTCGTGGCGCGTCTGCTCGTCGCGCGGGGTGTGCGGGTCCAGGGCTCGGACGCGAGGGACAGTGCCGTGGTCGAGGCGCTGCGCGCGGACGGGGTGACCGTCCACGTGGGGCACGAGGCGGGCAACGTCGTCGGGGCCGACACGCTCGTGCTGTCGAGCGCGGTGCGCCCCGACAACCCCGAGCTGGTCGCGGCGCACACTGCGGGTCTGCGGGTGCTGCACCGTTCCCAGGCACTCGCCGCGCTCATGGCGCTGGGGCGCTCCGTGGCGGTCGCGGGTGCGCACGGCAAGACCACGACGTCGGCGATGGTCGCGACGACCTTGCGGTCGGCGGGGCTCGACCCGTCGTTCGCGATCGGGGGCTCGGTCATCACGAGCGACGGCGCTGTGCCCGGCGGGCACCTGGGGTCGGGCGACGTCGTGGTCGCGGAGGCGGACGAGTCGGACGGCTCGTTCCTCAACTACTCCCCGACGATCGCGGTCGTGCTGAACGTCGAGCCCGACCACCTGGACCACTACGGTTCGCGCGAGGCGTTCGAGCAGGCGTTCGTCGACTTCGCGCAGCGCATCGCGCCGGGCGGGTTCCTCGTCGCGTGCGCGGACGACCCGGGTGCGCGCGCCCTGGCCGACGTGCACCGCGGGGCGGGCGGCCGGGTCGTCACGTACGGCACGTCGTCGGGCAGCGACGTGCGGCTCTCGGACGTCCGGCCCGACGGCGCCGCGGGGGTGGCCGCGCGGCTCACCGTCGCCGCTGGCGCAGAGGGCGGGGGCGCCGGGACACTCGCCGGTGCGCCGGCCGAGGACGTGAGCCCGAGCCTCGACCTGCGCCTGCAGGTGCCCGGCGCGCACAACGCGCTCAACGCGGCCGCGGCGGTCGCGACAGCGATCCTGCTGGGCGTGAGCGCCGAGCAGGCTGTGGCGGGTGTCGGCGAGTTCCTGGGGACGGGTCGGCGCTTCGAGGCGCGGGGCGAGGCCGGAGGCGTGCGGGTGGTCGACGACTACGCTCACCACCCGACCGAGGTCGCGGCGCTCCTGGCCGCGGCGCGGCCCGTGGCGGCCGGAGGTCGGGTGCTCGTGCTGTTCCAGCCGCACCTGTTCTCCCGCACTCGCACGTTCGCGCGGGAGTTCGCCGACGCGCTGTCGCTGGCCGACGAGGTCGTGGTCACGGGCGTGTACGCGGCACGGGAGGACCCCGACCCGACCACGGGCTCGTGGACCATCACGGAGCTCATGGCCGGTGGGGTGGCCCGGGGGGTCGAGGACCGGTTCGAGGCGGCGCGTGCGATCGCCGACTCGGCGCGTCCCGGTGACCTGCTGCTCACGGTGGGGGCGGGGGACGTGACCGAGCTCGGTGCGGTGGTCCTCGACGCGCTCTCGGGGCGGGAGCCCGTCGCGCCCGCGGGGGAGGGCGGAGACTGATGCGGCCTCCGTCCCGTCCCCGGCCCGCCGCGCCTCGCCCGGCCTCTCGTCCTGCGCAGCCGCAGCAGGCGCAGCCGGCACGGTCTCCCCGGGGCGGTCCCGGTCCGGACGGACCCGCACGGCCCGCGGAGGCGCCCGAGGCGCAGGGGTGGGGCGACGACGTCGCGACGCAGCCGCTCGTGCTCCGCGGCAGCGAGCTCGCACGGACCGAGCCCGCGGGGCGGGCCGCGGGCAGGGCGCGTCCGGCGTCTGGCCCTGTGCCGTTCGTCAGAGAGGCGACCGGTGGGCACGGGCGACGGGTCGACCGGGTGGTCTCGACGGGGATGGCGGACCGTCTGGCCGAGAAGGCCGCGATGCGTCGGCACCGGCGCAGGAACCGGGTCCTGGGCTGGGCCGGGGCGGTGCTCGCGGTCACGGCAGGGGTGTGGGTCGTGCTCTTCTCGCCCCTGCTCGGCACGGACCCGGCCAAGGTCGAGATCTCGGGGGAGGGGACGGTGATCGACGTCGCCCAGGTCCAGCAGGTCGTGGCGGGGGTGTCGGAGGTCCCGTTGCCCCGGGTGGACACGATCGGCCTGCGGGACGCGATCCTCGACCTCAACGGCGTGCGCGACGTGCGGATCCTGCGGGTGTGGCCCGACGGGCTGAGCGTGACCCTGGAGTCGAGGGAGCCGGTGGCGGCTGTCCCTCACGAGGGCGCCTTCGCACTGCTGGACCGTGACGGGGTCCAGGTCGGTACGGTGGACGCGGTGCCGGAGGGCCTGCCGGAGATCGGGGTGACGCTCGACGAGCAGGGAGCGCGCTCGTTGCGTGCGGCGCGTATCGTGCTCAACGCGCTCCCTCCCGAGCTGAGGGCCGAGGTCGCCGAGGTCACGGCGCCGACGCAGGACGCGGTCACGATGAGGCTGCGCGACGGCGCGGTCGTCGAGTGGGGCAACGAGGAGGACGCGGCGCTCAAGGTCCGCGTGCTCCAGGCGCTGCGGGCGTTGCCGGAGAACCAGGGGGTCACGCTCTTCGACGTGTCGGCCCCCACGATGCCGATCAGCCGGTGAGCGGGTCGGTGCGACCGTGCGGGGTGGTGTGACATGGACCATCGCGCAGGTTTTCGCCGACACGCGCGGGCGGGTCGTTGATACGGCAGGGACGGGCACCTACCGTCGACACAGCACAACCTGACATAACTATAACCCTCTAGTTGAGGGTGAAGGTTGAGGGCTACAGGATCGAGAGGCATTGACGTGGCAACTCCGCAGAACTACCTAGCAGTGATCAAGGTGGTCGGCATCGGCGGTGGTGGCGTGAACGCCGTCAACCGGATGATCGAGGTCGGCCTCAAGGGCGTCGAGTTCATCGCCATCAACACTGACGCCCAGGCGCTGCTGATGTCCGACGCGGACGTCAAGCTCGACGTCGGGCGCGAGCTCACGCGCGGCCTCGGAGCGGGGGCCGACCCGGAGGTGGGCAAGAAGGCGGCCGAGGACCACGCCGAGGAGATCGAGGACGTCCTGCGGGGCGCCGACATGGTCTTCGTCACGGCGGGTGAGGGTGGCGGCACCGGGACCGGTGGCGCCCCTGTCGTCGCGCGCATCGCCCGTTCGCTCGGCGCCCTGACCGTCGGTGTCGTCACGCGACCCTTCACGTTCGAGGGACGCCGTCGGTCCGTCCAGGCGGACCAGGGGATCGAGGCGCTGCGCAACGAGGTCGACACCCTCATCGTCATCCCGAACGACCGGCTCCTGTCGATGTCGGACCGCAACGTCTCGGCGCTCGACGCGTTCCACTCGGCCGACCAGGTCCTGCTCTCGGGCGTCCAGGGCATCACGGACCTCATCACGACCCCGGGCCTGATCAACCTCGACTTCGCCGACGTGAAGTCCGTCATGCAGGGTGCCGGCAGCGCCCTCATGGGCATCGGTTCCGCACGGGGTGAGGACCGGGCCGTCCAGGCGGCCGAGCTCGCGATCTCCTCGCCGCTGCTCGAGGCCAGCATCGACGGCGCGCACGGCGTGCTGCTCTCGATCCAGGGCGGGTCCGACCTCGGGCTCTTCGAGATCAACGAGGCCGCGCGACTGGTCCACGAGGCGGCGCACACCGAGGCGAACATCATCTTCGGAGCCGTGATCGACGACGCCCTCGGCGACGAGGTCCGCGTGACGGTCATCGCGGCCGGGTTCGACGGCGGCACGCCCCAGATCCGCAAGGACGCCCGAGGGCTGGGTCAGGTCACCGGCGCGCCCGCGGCCCCGCCCGCACCGGCACCGGCGCCCGCGGCCGTGCCGACGGTCACGGGCAGCCACACGCTCCCGCGTCCGGTGGTCCCGATCGCCTCCGAGCCCGACGACGTCCCCGTGACCTTCGGGGGAGGCGCGGCCACGGTCTCGGCCGGCTACGCGCCGATCCCGACGTTCAGCGTCGTCCCGACCGAGGAGAACGTGAACGCCGAGCAGCCGGCGGCCGAGCGGTCCGCCCAGGTCGAGGTTCCCCGCCTGTACGACGAGGAGCCCGTCCGGCGCAAGGTCGAGGACCTCGACGTCCCCGACTTCCTGAAGTAGCCCGTGCCCGATCCTGCACTCCCCGCACCCCCGGTTCTCGAGGTCGACCTCGGACCGGGGGTGCGTGCTGCGTTCACGGGACGGGCCGGTGGCGTCTCACCCGCGCCCTGGTCCGGGCTCAACCTCGGGCTGGGGGTCGGGGACGACGCCGAGCGCGTCCTCGCCCACCGCGACGCGGTCGGTCGCCGGCTCGGCGCGCCGCTGGTCTTCGGCACGCAGGTGCACGGCGCGCAGGTCCGCGTGCTCGAGGAGGCCGACCGTGTGGCGCGGGTCGAGACGGGCCGTGGTGCCGCCACGTGCGGCGAGCAGGACGCACTCGTGACGGCCCGGCCGGGGCTCGGCCTCGGGGTCCTGGTCGCGGACTGCGTCCCGGTCCTGCTCGCGGACCCGTCCGCCCGGGTCGTCGGGGTCGCCCACGCAGGGCGCCAGGGGCTGCTCGAAGGCGTCGTCGGTGCCGCTCTCGAGGCGCTCGTCGCCCAGGGCGCACGCGCCGACCAGGTGCGCGCCGTCGTCGGGCCCGCCGCCTGCGGGCGGTGCTACGAGGTCCCCGAGCAGATGCGCGCCGAGGTCGCCGCGGCCCGCCCCGGCACGTCGTCGACCACGCGTTGGGGCACCCCGGCGCTCGACCTGCCCGCAGGGGTCGTCGCGGAGCTGCGTGCCGCAGGCGTGCGCGCCGTCGTCGAGACCGGGATCTGCACCCTCGAGGACGAGCGCTACTACTCCCACCGACTCGCGACCCGTCACGGCACCACCACGGGACGGTTCGCGGGTGTCGTCGCCCTCGAGTGACCGGACGCCGGGTCCCGGCGTGCCGTTTCTCACCCCACGGCCCGTCGTCGGTCGCTGGGCGTGTCGCATCACGCGCGTGTCGGGGCTGGGTTAGCGTGCAAAGCACGGAACCAGCAGTCGACATGAGGACGGAGAGAGGGCGATGGCCGGAGCACTTCGCAAGACCATGCTTTACCTGGGCCTCGCTGATGATCGAGGCGAGGGCGACCAGGAAGAGTTCATCGACGAGTACGACGACTTGGGGGCCGACGTGCCGACCGACTACCAGGCTCAGGTGACCCCGCTGCACCGGACGGTCGCCCCACGAGAGGTACCCCAGACGAGCATGTCAGCAGCCGAGCTCCGCCGGATCACCACCGTGCACCCGCGCTCCTACAACGACGCCCGCGTCATCGGGGAGGCGTTCCGTGGCGGCACCCCCGTCATCATGAACCTCTCCGACATGGACGACGCTGACGCCAAGCGGCTCGTCGACTTCTCCGCAGGCCTGATCTTCGGGCTGCACGGAGCCATCGAGCGAGTGACCAACAAGGTCTTCCTGCTCTCTCCCGAGCACGTCGAGATCACCGGTGAGGAGCAGGCTCCCGAGCCTCCGGTGAGCCGGGCCGGCTTCTTCAACCAGAGCTGACCGCGGACTCTGGCACAGTTGACCCTGTGAATTTCGTCTTCGATCTGCTGGCATTCGTCCTCGGCCTCTACCTCGTGGTGCTCATCGGACGGGTGGTCTTCGACTGGGTGCAGGTCTTCGCCCGGGACTGGCGCCCGCGCGGCGTCATGCTCGTGCTGGCCGAGGCCATCTACACCTTGACCGACCCGCCGCTGCGCGCACTGCGCAAGGTCATCCCGCCCCTGACCCTCGGTCAGGTGCGGATCGACCTGGGCTTCATCGTGCTCTTCCTCGCAGTGTCGTTCGCTGCACAGATCTTGAGTGCCCTGTAAACATGTAGAAATCTGACATCACGGCGTTCTTGCGGCCGGAGCCCCCTGGAGGGCCCCGGCCGGAGTCCGCCTCCGCTGACAATCTCCGCTACTTTGGACTGTGGCGATCTCGAGATCGCCCGGACTGACGGCGCAAACGCATTGAGGTGAGACGATGGCACTGCTGACAGCAGAGGACATCCTGAACAAGAAGTTCTCCGCGACGAAGTTCCGCGAGGGATACGACGTCGAAGAGGTCGATGACTTCCTGGACGAGGTGGTGAGGACGCTCAACTCCGTGCAGGAGGAGAACGACGACCTCAAGACCAAGCTGGCCGCAGCGGAGCGACGCGTCGCCGAGCTCAGCCGGGCCGACGCCTCGGCGCCGTCCAAGCCGGCCGTGGTCGAGACCCCGTCCGCGCCGGAGCCCGCACCCGTGGCGGCGAGCGTCGCGCCCGCCCTGGGCAAGCCGACCGCCGAGCCGGAGTCCGCCACCGGCATGCTCCAGCTCGCCCAGAAGCTGCACGACGACTACGTGCGCTCGGGTCAGCAGGAGGGGGACCGCCTCATCGCGGAAGCGAAGGAGGAGGGGACCCGGATCGTGCAGGAGGCCGAGGAGACCTCGCACCGCACGCTCTCCCAGCTCGAGCAGGAGCGTTCGCTCCTCGAGCGCAAGATCGACGAGCTCCGGCTCTTCGAGCGGGACTACCGCACGCGCCTCAAGAGCTACCTGCAGAACCTCATGGGCGACCTCGACAACCGCGGCAGCGCTCTCCCGCCCCGCAGCGGCTCCGGCGCGGGTCGCTCGAGCGACCTCAGCGCGGGCATCTAGTCCACCTGCCACCTGGCAGACGATCACACCAGGCGTGCGGACCACAGGGTTCGCCGTCGGTCGGTCCGTGACGACGCACCACACCGGTCCATCCGGCGTGGTGCGTTGTGCGTACCGGCAGACGGCGTCTACTCTCACCGCAACTCGAACCGGAGGGGCGACATGACCAAGCTCAGCACCGCGACGCGCGCGGTCGTACGACAGCAGTTCCCGAACCTAGCTCGCGACGTCAAGTCCTTCCCCGTGCGCGACGGCGAGGAGCCGTGGACGCTCAAGGAGGCGGAGGAGCAGGCAGGAACCCTGCTGGAGGAGCGCGAGCGCCTCGAGCGCGAGCTCACCGAGGCCGACCAGGAGCTCTCGGAGCTCCTGCGCAACTCGGGGGACGGTGCGGGCGACGACCAGGCCGACTCCGGCTCCAGCGCGCTCGAACGCGAGCAGGAGCTCACCCTCGTCAACAACATGAGGGACCTGCTCGAGCAGACCAAGCACGCGCTCGACCGCCTCGCGGCCGGGACCTACGCGACGTGCGAGGCGACCGGGCTCCCGATCGGCAAGGCGCGACTGCAGGCCTACCCGCGGGCGAACCTGTCCGTCGAGGCGAAGCAGCGCGAGGAACGTCGCTGACGCGACCGGCGCACGCGCGAAGGCCGCCGTCCCCAGGGGGACGGTGGCCTTCGTCGTCCCGGATCGTTGACCAGCGGCTGGACATGGCAGACTTGCCGCCGATGCCATCGACTCCCTCTCCCCAGCAGCCCGTGCCCTCCGACCCGTCCGAGGACGGCGCCGAGGCCGTGCCCGCGGCCCCTTCCACGGACGTCTCGCCGCGCGCGACGGTCGCACCGCGACGCCTCGTCGCATGGGTCGTGGTGCTCGCCGCCCTCGTGATCCTGGTCGACCAGGTGACCAAGATCTGGGCCGTCGCGCAGCTCGAGGGTAGCGAGACCATCGAGATCCTCGGCGAGTGGCTCCACCTGACGTTCATCCGCAACGAAGGGGCGGCGCTCGGGATCGGCTCGGGTTACACCTGGATCCTCACGATCGTCGTGACGGTCGTGATCGTGTTCATCCTGCGCAGCATGCGCAAGATCGGGTCGCGTGGCTGGGCCGTCGCCCTCGGGCTGCTGCTCGGTGGAGCGCTGGGCAACCTCATCGACCGGATCTTCCGCGAGCCGGGCTTCGCGCAGGGCCACGTGGTCGACTTCATCGGGTACGGGGACCTGTTCATCGGGAACGTCGCGGACATCGCGGTCGTGGCGGCCGCGGCGATGATCGCGGTCCTCTCGATCCAGGGGATCGGCATCGACGGGCAGCGGCACGTCGAGGAGGACGAGGCGACGGCATCCGGCCCGGCGACCGGCCCGACCAGCAGCCCGGCGTCCGGCCCGACCAGCAGCCCGGCGGACGGGACGGAGTCCTGATGGGCCAGGTGCGCTCGCTCCCGGTCCCGGACGGGCTGGCCGGCGAACGGGTCGACGCCGCCCTGGCGCGCCTGCTCGGCCTGTCCCGGACGCGCGCCGCCGAGGTCGCGGCCGCGGGGGGCGTGCGCGTCGACGGCCGCGAGGTCGGCAAGTCCGACCGCCTGGTCGCCGGGGCCTGGCTCGAGGTCGAGATCCCCGACGAGCCCGCGGCCCGGGCGCCGCAGATCGTCGCCGAGCCCGTGCCGGGCATGAAGATCGTGTACGACGACGACGACGTGGTGGTCATCGACAAGCCCGTCGGCGTCGCGGCGCACCCTTCGCCGGGCTGGACGGGGCCGACCGTCGTCGGCGCCCTGGTCGCCGCGGGGTACCGCATCTCGACGTCGGGGGCCGCGGAACGCCAGGGCATCGTGCACCGGCTCGACGTCGGGACGTCCGGCCTCATGGTCGTGGCCAAGAGCGAGCTCGCGTACTCGGTGCTCAAGCGCGCGTTCAAGGAGCGCACGGTCGAGAAGGTCTACCACGCGCTCGTCCAGGGACACCCCGAGCCGACGACCGGCACGATCGACGCTCCCATCGGGCGCCACCCGTCGGCCGACTACAAGTTCGCGGTCACGGCCGAGGGCAAGCCCTCGGTCACGCACTACGAGGTCCTCGAGATGCTGCCGGCGGCCTCGCTCGTCGAGGTGCACCTGGAGACCGGCCGCACGCACCAGATCCGCGTGCACTTCTCGGCGCTGCGCCACCCCTGCGTGGGTGACCTGACGTACGGTGCGGACCCGGTGCTGGCCAAGAAGGTCGGGCTCACGCGGCAGTGGCTGCACGCGGTGCAGCTCGGCTTCGAGCACCCGGCGACGGGGCAGTGGACGCAGGTCACGAGCGAGTACCCCGATGACCTGGCGCGTGCGCTCGAGGTCGTTCGCGGGGCCTACTCCTGACCGGTGCCGGCAGGGCGGGCGGGTCCGCCCACGGAAGGACGACGATGCTGACGACCGAACGGGTGCGGACGCCCGAGCAGCTCACCGAGGCGCACGCGCTGCGCCTGGCGGTCTTCGTGGACGAGCAGCACGTGCCGCTCGCCGAGGAGATCGACGACGCCGACTTCGCGCCGACCACGACGCACGTCGTGGTCCGGGACACGGCGGGCAGCGTCGTGGGGACCGGGCGCCTGCTGACCGACCCCGCCCACCCGGGCGAGGTGCACGTCGGGCGCGTCGCGGTGGCCCGCGCCGCACGTGGCACCGGTGCGGGCGCTGCGGTCGTGCGCGCGCTCGAGGAGATCGCGCTCGCCGAGCACGCGCCGGAAGGCCGGGTCCGGATCGAGCTCAGTGCGCAGACGCAGGCCACGGGCTTCTACGAACGCCTCGGGTACGAGGTGTACGGGCCGGTCTACCTCGACGCCGGGATCGAGCACCGCGACGCCGCGAAGACGTTGTGCTCGCACGACTGACAGGTTCCCCGGGCGTGTGGCGTGCTGACGCGCCACGGGCTCGGTGCGGTGCGCCGCGGGGGTGAGCGGCGCCGTCGGGCAGGGGGACGAGCGTCGACCCGCAGCATGAGACGAGGCACACGCCGGTGCCCGACGGCGACACGCCAGGAGCGTCGGTGGGGCGATCTAGACTCGTCGCATGCCGTCTGCCGTCGCCCCCGGAAGCACCCAGAAGTCCGACGACTTCGTCCACCTCCACGTCCACACCGAGTACTCGATGCTGGACGGCGCCGCACGGCTCGGGGACCTCTTCGAGGAGACCGCGCGCCTGGGGCAGAAGGCCATCGCGACCACGGACCACGGCTACATCTTCGGGGCGTTCGACTTCTGGTCCAAGGCGACCCAGGCGGGCATCAAGCCCATCATCGGCGTCGAGGCGTACGTCACGCCCGGCACCAGCAGGTTCGACCAGACGCGCGTGCGGTTCGGTGAGAAGGGCCAGGAGTCCGACGACGTCTCGGCCCGCGGCGCGTACACGCACCTGACGATGTGGGCCCGCAACAACGAGGGGCTGCACAACCTCTTCCGTGCCAGCTCGCTCGCCTCGCTCGACGGGCAGATGGGCAAGTGGCCCCGCATGGACCGTGACCTGCTCGAGCGTTACGGCAAGGGCATGATCGCGTCCTCGGGCTGCCCGTCGGGCGAGATCCAGACCAAGCTGCGGCTCGGCCAGTGGGACGCGGCCGTGCAGGCCGCCGGCGAGCTCCAGGACGTGTTCGGCAAGGAGAACTTCTACGTCGAGCTCATGGACCACGGGCTCGACATCGAACGCCGCGTCATCAAGGACCTGCTGCGCCTCTCGGAGACCATCGGGGCCCCGCTCGTCGCGACGAACGACCTGCACTACGTGAAGAAGGAGGACAGCCACTCCCAGGAGGCGCTGCTGTGCATCAACTCCGGCTCCACGCTCGCGGACCCGGACCGCTTCAAGTTCGACGGCGACGGCTACTACGTGAAGTCCGCCGCCGAGATGCGCCACATCTGGCGAGAGCTGCCCGAGGCCTGCGACAACACGTTGCTCATCGCCGAGCAGTGCGAGGTCAGCTTCGACACGTCCGCGAACTACATGCCGAACTTCCCCTGCCCTCCGGGCGAGGACGAGACCTCCTGGTTCATCAAGGAGGTCGAGAAGGGTCTGCACTACCGCTACCCGGACGGGATCTCGGACGCCGTGCGCAAGCAGGCCGAGTACGAGACCCAGGTCATCGTGCAGATGGGCTTCCCGGGCTACTTCCTCGTCGTCGCCGACTTCATCAACTGGGCCAAGGACAACGGCATCCGCGTGGGGCCGGGGCGCGGCTCGGGTGCGGGCTCCATGGCTGCGTACGCGATGCGCATCACGGACCTCGACCCGTTGCAGCACGGCCTGATCTTCGAGCGCTTCCTCAACCCGGACCGTGTGTCCATGCCCGACTTCGACGTCGACTTCGACGAGCGTCGTCGTGGTGAGGTCATCCGCTACGTCACGGAGAAGTACGGCGAGGACCGCGTCGCCCAGATCGTCACCTACGGCACCATCAAGGCCAAGCAGGCCCTCAAGGACTCCTCGCGCCTCCTGGGCTTCCCCTTCGCGATGGGGGAGAAGCTCACCAAGGCCATGCCGCCCGCGATCATGGGCAAGGACATCTCGCTCACGGGCATCTTCAACCCCGACGACAAGCGGTACAACGAGGCCGACGAGTTCCGCCAGATCCACTCGGCGGACCCCGACGCCCAGCGCGTCGTCGAGCTCGCCAAGGGCATCGAGGGCCTGAAGCGCCAGTGGGGCGTGCACGCGGCCGGTGTCATCATGTCGAGCGAGCCGCTCATCGACATCATCCCGATCATGCGCCGCCTCCAGGACGGCGCGGTCATCACGCAGTTCGACTACCCCACGTGCGAGGGCCTCGGCCTGATCAAGATGGACTTCCTGGGTCTGCGCAACCTCACGATCCTCGACGACGCGCTCGAGAACATCGTGATGAACGGCAAGGACCCCGTCGAGCTCGAGGCCCTGACGCTCGACGACCCCAAGACGTACGAGCTCCTGGGGCGCGGCGACACCCTGGGCGTGTTCCAGCTCGACGGCGGCGGCATGCGGACCCTGCTCAAGCTCATGCGCCCCGACAACTTCGAGGACATCTCGGCCGTGGGCGCGCTGTACCGCCCTGGACCGATGGGCGCCAACTCGCACACCAACTACGCGCTGCGCAAGAACGGGATGCAGGAGGTCACTCCGATCCACCCCGAGCTCGAGGAAGCCCTCGAGGACATCCTGGGGACCACGTACGGCCTGATCGTGTACCAGGAGCAGGTCATGGCCATCGCGCAGAAGGTCGCCGGCTACTCGCTCGGCCAGGCCGACATCCTGCGCCGTGCGATGGGCAAGAAGAAGAAGTCCGAGCTGGACAAGCAGTTCGAGGGGTTCTCCAACGGCATGAAGGAGCGCGGCTTCTCCATGGCCGCGGTCAAGACGCTGTGGGACATCCTGCTGCCGTTCTCGGACTACGCGTTCAACAAGGCGCACTCCGCGGCCTACGGCGTCGTCTCCTACTGGACCGCGTTCCTCAAGGCCAACTACCCGACCGAGTACATGGCCGCGCTGCTCACGAGCGTGCGCGACGACAAGGACAAGTCGGCCCTCTACCTCAACGAGTGCCGTCGCATGGGGATCACGGTCCTGCCACCCGACGTGAACTCGTCATCGGCCAACTTCACGGCCGTCGGCAAGGACATCCGCTTCGGCCTGACCGCGGTGCGCAACGTCGGCGCGAACGTCGTGGACGCGATCGTCGCGACGCGCGAGGACAAGGGGACGTTCGGGTCGTTCACCGACTTCCTCGACAAGGTCCCCGCCGTGGTCTGCAACAAGCGGACCATCGAGTCGCTCATCAAGGCGGGGGCGTTCGACTCGCTCGACCACGCGCGGCGTGCGCTGCTCGTGGTGCACGAGCAGGCGGTGGACTCGGTCATCAGCGTCAAGCGCGAGGAGGCCAAGGGGCAGTTCGACCTCTTCGCGGACCTGGGGGGCGAGGACCCCGCCATGTCCTTCAGCGTCGACGTGCCCGACATCCCCGACTGGGACAAGAAGCAACGCCTCGCGTTCGAGCGCGAGATGCTCGGCCTGTACGTCTCCGACCACCCGTTGTCGGGGCTCGAGCACGTCCTGACCCGGGCGGCCGACACCTCGATCGCGGCGCTCATGGCCGACGAGACCCGCCCGGACGGGTCGACCGTCGTGATCGCCGGGCTCATCACCTCGCTCCAGCGCAAGATGAGCAAGAACGGCAACCCGTGGGCCGCCGTGACGATCGAGGACCTCGAGGGCGGCGTCGAGGTCATGTTCTTCGGCGAGACCTACCTCGCGTACTCGACGATCCTCGCGGAGGATCAGGTCGTGGTGCTGCGCGGACGGGTGCGCCGCCGCGACGAGACCATGCAGCTCCAGGCCATGGAGGTCTCGCTCCCTGACGTCTCGGCGGTCGCCGACACGCCCGTCCTCGTGAGCCTGCCCGAGTCGCGCTGCACCCAGCCCGTGGTCGAGAAGCTGCGGGAGATCCTCTCGACGCACCCGGGCGTGACCGAGGTCCACCTCAAGCTCACGAGCCCGGGCCGGACCAAGGTCATGCGGCTCGAGGACACGTTGCGCGTGACGAAGAGCCCCGCGCTCTACGGGGACCTCAAGGCGCTGCTCGGCCCGTCCTGCCTCACGGTGTGACGGGCCGCACGGACGGCGCGTCGAGCGAGCCGACGTAGACTCGCCGTCGTGATCCACCTGACCCCCGAGCAGCGCGTCTTCGTCACCGAGCGCCACCTGGCGACCCTGACCACCCTGAGGGGGGACGGCAGCCCGCACGTCGTCCCCGTGGGCTTCACCTGGGACGCCGAGGCAGGCGTCGTGCGCGTCACGACCAACGACACGTCGGTCAAGGCCCTCAACGCCGAGCGCCTCACCCCCGACGGCGCCCACCCCCGGGCCGCTGTGTGCCAGGTCGAGGGCGGGCGCTGGATCACGCTCGAGGGAACCATCTCGGTCTCGCGCGACCCCGACGAGGTCGCCGAAGCCGTGCGCCGCTACACGCGGCGCTACAAGGAGCCGCGCGTCAACCCGCGTCGGGTCGTCCTGCGGATCGTCGCGGACAAGGTCATGAGCTCGAGCTACATGGCGTTCTGACCTGCCCGAAGCGGCCGGGGACCGTTCCCGGACCTCCCCGACGATCGCGGCTACCCGACGATCGCGCCGATCTGGCCGGTCGGGACGTCGACCGTCACGACGTCACCCTTGTGCAGCTGGCGGCCGCGACGCGTGTCGACCTCCCCGTTGACCTTGACCTCTCCCTCGGAGATGAGGTCACGCGCGTGGGCGCCGGACTCGACGAGGCTCGCGAGCTTGAGGAACTGGCCGAGGCGGATGACGTCGTCGGTGATCTCCACCGTGGGTGTCGTGGTCATGAGTGCCATTCTCTCGCGTCCGGGGCGTGCCGGTGAACTGCCCACCTGCTGAATGGCCTGGAGGTCGGTTCGCGGCCCGGCCTACGATGGACCGGTGATCAATCGCATCGACCTGCGTGGTCGTTCCCTGTCTCCCCGTGAGCTCACGGAGATCCTGCCTCGTCCGGAGATCGGCGTCGAGGACGCCGCGGAGAAGGTCGCCCCGATCCTGCACGACGTCCGTCTGCACGGCGCCTCGGCGCTGCGGGACCTCTCGGAGCGGTTCGACGGCGTGCGACCGGTCCACCTGCGGGTCCCGGCCGAGCGTCTGTCGGCCGCGCTCGAGACGCTCGACCCCCTCGTGCGAGACGGTCTCGAGGAGGCGATCCGCCGTGTCCGCACGGTGCACGCCGCGCAGCGTCCGCAGCCGTTCTCCGTCGACCTGGCCCCTGGGGCGCAGGTCCGCCAGCGTTGGATCCCGGTGCGTCGTGTCGGTCTCTACGTGCCCGGCGGGATCGCCGTCTACCCGTCGTCGGTCATCATGAGCGTCGTCGCGGCGCAGGAGGCCGGTGTGCGCGAGCTCGCGGTGGCCTCGCCTCCGCAGCGCGAGAACGACGGACTGCCGCACCCCACGATCCTCGCGGCCTGCGCGCTGCTGGGTGTCGAGGAGGTCTACGCGGTCGGCGGTGCACAGGCGATCGGCATGTTCGCGTACGGCGCCGCAGGCAGCGAGCCGCAGGACGGCGACTACCTGTGCGAGCCGGTCGACGTCATCACGGGTCCGGGGAACATCTACGTCGCGGCCGCCAAGCGCCTCGTGCGCGGTGTCGTCGGGATCGACTCCGAGGCCGGCCCCACCGAGATCGCGATCCTCGCGGACGGCGGCGCGGACCCGACGCACGTCGCGCTCGACCTCATCAGCCAGGGCGAGCACACGCCCGACGCCGCGGCGGTCCTCGTGACGCCGTCGGTCGAGCTCGCGGCCGCCGTGGACGCCCGCCTCGTGGCCCTCGTCCCCGAGACCAAGCACGCGGCGCGCGTGGCGCAGGCCCTGTCCGGGCCGCAGTCCGCGATCATCGTGGTCGACGACCTGGAGCAGGGCCTCGACGTCGTCGACTCCTACGGGGCCGAGCACCTCGAGATCCAGACGTCGGACGCCGCCGCCGTGGCCGAACGGGTGCAGAGCGCGGGCGCGATCTTCGTCGGCCCGTACTCGCCCGTCCCGCTGGGCGACTACATGGCGGGGTCCAACCACGTCCTGCCGACCGGTGGCTGCGCGCACTACTCGAGCGGGCTCGGGGTGCACAGCTTCGTGCGCGCGGTCCAGGTCGTCGAGTACTCGGCCGATGCTCTCCAGGATCTGGCCGACCGCATCGTGGCCGTCGCGAACGACGAGGACCTGCCCGCGCACGGCGAGGCGATCAAGGCGCGCTTCCAGTAGTCGCCCCGCACCTCACGACAGCGGGGCGCGGACCGGAGAGATGGTCTCCGGTCCGCGCCCCGCTCTCGTGCGCCGTGGGCAGCGCGGCCGATCTCGTCAGCGCCGTGAGTGCCGTCAGCGCACCCCGAGCACGAACGGGTGGACCGCGGCGGCACCTGCCTGGCGCAGCAGGCGCGCGGCGACCGTGAGGGTCCAGCCCGAGTCGGTGTAGTCGTCGACCAGGAGGATCCGGCGCCCCGCGAGACCGGCCCGAGCGGGCCCGGACAGCTCGAGCTGCAGCCGTTCGACGACCCCTGCCAGCCGCATGGCCGAGTTCACGTCGTGGCGACCGGGCTGCTCGCGGCCCGGCACCGGACCGACCGACCCGACGAGCGGACGGTCGAGGTAGCGTGCGAGCCCGCCCGCCAGGTGCTGGACGAGGTGGGGGCGCGTGGCCGACCGGACGGACACGACGCCGTCGAGCAGGAGACGGCGTGCGGGAGCCGACTCGTCGGCCGTCCCCTCCGCGGTCGCGGCGCCGCCGGCGGGCGCCCCGGCTGCCACGTCGGCGCCGCCGGTGGTGGGTGCGGCCGCGTACAGCGCGTCCCACTCGTCGAGCACGCGTGCGGCCGCGCGCCGCAGCGCGACGGGCGTCTCGCCGTCGGGCACGCCGGGCGCGAAGAGCTCACGCAGCGGACCCGACCAGCCCAGCCCGTCGAGGCGCGCGACCGCGCGCCCCGGGGACGCGAGCTCCTCGGGGGACAGGCGGCCCTTGAGGTCGAGCCCCATGCGGTCGAGGCCCGTGGGCCACTGGCGTCGTGCGACGACCTCGACGCCCGGTCGGTCCATGTCGGCGCGCGCTGCGGACACGGCCTCGGCGTCGGGGGCCGCAGGCAGGTCGACGCCGCCGCAGCGGTCGCACCGGCCGCACGTCCAGCCGGGTTCGAGCTCGGGGTCGTCGAGCGTCGCGCGCAGGAACGCCATGCGGCAGCCGGTCGTGGCCTCGTAGTCGATCATGGAGCGCTGCTCCGCGAGCCGGGTCTGCTCGACGCGTGCGTACCGGTCGGCGTCGTAGACCCACGGCTGCCCGGTCGAGACCCAGCCGCCCTTGACGCGGCGCACCGCGCCGTCGACGTCGAGGACCTTGAGCATGGTCTCCAGGCGCGAGCGCTTGAGGTCGACCTGCGTCTCGAGGGCCGCGACCGACTGCGTGCCTCCACCCGCCTCGAGGGCCGCGAGCGTCTCGCGGACCTGACGCTCGGCGGGGAACGCGAGCGAGCCGAAGTACTCCCAGATGCGCCGGTCCTCCTCGCCGGGCAGCAGCACCACGACCGCGCTGTCGACGCCACGTCCGGCGCGACCGACCTGCTGGTAGTACGCGATGGGGGACGAGGGCGCGCCGAGGTGCACGACGAACGCGAGGTCCGGCTTGTCGAAGCCCATGCCGAGTGCCGAGGTCGCGATGAGCGCCTTGACCCGGTTCTCCTTGAGGTCGGCCTCGAGCTGTTCGCGCTCGGTCGTGTCGGTCTGTCCCGTGTACGCGGCAACGGCCAGCCCGGTCGCGCGGAGCTGGCTCGCGACCTGCTCGGCGGCCGAGACCGTGAGGCAGTAGACGATCCCCGAGCCGTCGACGTCCTGGAGGGTCTCGGCGAGCCACGCGATGCGGCTCGGCTGGTCCGGCAGGTTCAGGACGGCCAGGTGCAGCGACTCGCGGTCGAGGCCGCCGCGCAGCACGAGCACGTCCTCGCGGGGCCCGCCGAGGGCACCGGTTGCGGCACCCGTGGCTCCCGCACCGACCGACGCCCCCGTGACTCCGAGCTGCTCGGCGACGTCCGCGGTGACGCGCTCGTTCGCGGTCGCGGTCGTCGCGAGCACGGGGATGCCCGGGGGCAGGTCCGCGAGCAGGGTGCGGATGCGCCGGTAGTCGGGGCGGAAGTCGTGGCCCCAGTCGGAGATGCAGTGCGCCTCGTCGATCACGACGAGGCCCGCGTCCGCTGCGAGCCGGGGGAGCACCTCGTCGCGGAAGCCCGGGTTGTTGAGCCGCTCGGGTGAGCAGAGGAGCACGTCGACCTCGCCCGCGGCGATCGCTGCGTGCACCTCGTCCCACTCCGTCATGTTCGAGGAGTTGATCGTCACGGCGCGGATCCCGGCGCGGGCCGCGGCCGAGATCTGGTCGCGCATCAGGGCGAGCAGCGGCGAGACGATGACCGTGGGGCCCGCGCCGCGCGAGCGCAGCAGCGAGGTCGCGACGAAGTAGACCGCGGACTTCCCCCAGCCGGTGCGCTGGACCACCAGGGCCCGACGGCGGAACGCGACCAGGGCCTCGATCGCGAGCCACTGGTCGTCGCGGAGCGCCGCGTCCTCGCGGCCCACGAGCGTGCGGAGCGCGGCCTCGGCCTCCTCGCGCAGGTCCTTGCCCTCGAGGAGCCCGCGCAGCATGGCGACCTTGGCGAGCCGCGCGGCATCTGCGGCGTCGGCGGCAGGGTCGGACGACGCCGAGTCGGCCGCCTCTGCCGGCGCGTCCACCTGGCCGGCGGAAGGGGCCGGGGTCGTGCCAGGAGCAGCGGCACGGCGCACCGGGGCGGCCCCCGCGTCGTCGGGGACCGGAGGCTCGTCGTAGAGGTCGGCGGGGGGCTCCGACGCGAAGTCGGGAGGGAGGTCGGCGTACGGGTCGTGCTGGTCACGGGGGAACGAGGTCACCCAGCGATCGTAGGCGTTGGGTGGGACAGCGCGCGGTCGTACACAGGCGAGGCCCGGTGCGTCCGACGCGATCCGGTCGGTCGCACCGGCCCCTCGACGACGGGCGGGGACGGGCAACGGCCCCCTCCGGGGGTCCTCAGGAGCGCATGTCCATGACGACGCGCCCGTCGATCGCGCCCCTCTCCATCTCGCTGAAGATGTCGTTGACGTCGCTGAGCGGTCGCACGGTGTAGGTCGGGGAGACCTTGCCGCGCGCGAAGAAGTCCAGGGCCTCGGCCATGTCCTTGCGGGTCCCCACGATCGAGCCGCGGACCGTGAGGCCGAACAGGACCGTCGTGAAGATGTCGAGCGGGAACTTCTCGGGGGGCAGGCCCACGAGGGACACCGTGCCGCCGCGGCGCAGCGCGCCGACCGCCTGCGGGAAGGCGTGCGCGTTGACGGCCGTCACGAGCGCGCCGTGCACGCCGCCACCGGTCTTCTCCTGGATCTCGGCCGCGGCGTCGGCCGAGGTGGCGGCGTTGACCGTGACCTCGGCGCCGTGCCTTCGGGCGAGGGCGAGCTTGTCGTCGTCGACGTCGACCGCGGCGACGCGGCGCCCCATCGCCACGGCGTACTGCACGGCGATGTGCCCCAGACCGCCGATCCCCGAGATCAGGACCCACTCGCCGGGCTGGGTGTCGGTCTGCTTGAGGCCCTTGTAGACCGTGACGCCTGCGCACAGGATGGGGCCGACCGCGGAGTCCTCGACGCCGTCGGGGATGATCGGGGCGTAGCGGGAGTCGACGAGCATGTACTGGCCGAACGAGCCGTCGACCGAGTAGCCGCCGTTCTTCTGGTGCGGGCAGAGGGTCTCCCAGCCGGTCTCGCAGTACTCGCACTCGCCGCACGCGCTCCAGAGCCAGGCGTTGCCGACCTTGTCGCCCACCGCGACGCGCGTGACCTGGTCGCCGACGGCCACGACGGTGCCGACGCCCTCGTGGCCGGGCACGAACGGCGGGGACGGCTTGACCGGCCAGTCGCCGTGGGCGGCGTGCAGGTCGGTGTGACACACGCCGGTGTAGTCGACCTTGACGAGCGCTTCGTGGGGTCCAGGGGTGGGGACCTCGACGTCGTCGATCGTGAGCGGCGCGGCGAACGTGTGGACGACGGCTGCCTTCATGGTGCTCATGACTCTCCTCCAGGAGCGGACACCGGGGGGTGGTTCGAGCCGTCGACGGGCGCGGCAGGCGCGACGGGACGCGCTGCGCGTCCGAAGATGTCCGGCTCCTCGACCGTATCCGAGCGTGCCGTCGGGTGCCCGGCGAGTGCCGGGGAACGCGCGGCACGGCGACGAGGAGCGTCACGTGCGGTGTCCGCCCAGGTCACACGTCCTTCCGCGAGCGGCCCGGCGCCCGACGGCGTTCGACCACGAGCGCCAGCAGCGCGCCGACGAGCGCGACCCACTCGGCGACCGCGGCCGTGACCTGCTGGACCCCGCCGACCGTCTCGTTCACGCCGAAGAACCCGACGGTCGTCGAGAGGTAGAACGCGCCCAGGGTCGCGACCGAGAAGCCGATCGCCCCCAGGAGCGGCAGCCAGTGCCGCCACACCAGGACCAGGAGCCCGAGCGCGAACCCCGCGACCGCGTTGAGCAGGAACAACGGACCCACGACCTCGATGTCCTGGTAGCCCTGGACGTAGAGGAACAGGTGCACGTCGGCCGACAGCAGCAGCCCCGCGGCCGTCACGCCGCGCAGCAGCCACGCACCGCGCGGGAGCGGCGGAGGTGTGGGCGGGGTGCCCGACGCCGGGGAGCGCCTTGCGGTCGAGCCGGTCGAGCTGGTCGAGTCGCCGGTGGGAGGAGGTCCGGACGCGTCCATGAGGTGCTCCGAGTGCTCGGGGGCAGGCGGGCTGCGTGCTCCGGCGCGAGCAGGGGCGCGTGCCGGGCGGGCGGCGCCGCGCTCGCGCGCGGCACGTTGCCCGATGCTTCAATTGAAGGACCGATCGACCCGGGACGCACGGCGGAGGGTGACCATGAGGACCTCGACCACGCCGGTGGCCCCGGCCCCCACCCAGGTGCCCCCGACCCAGGCGCCCCCGCCCCTCACGCAGGCCGTGCCCCCCACACGGGCGGTCGCACCCGCGTGCGACCTCGTCTCGCGGCGCTCGCTCCTCGTCTCCGCGGGCACGGGTGCCGGTGCGCTGGTCCTCGCGGCCTGCTCGGGCGGCGGGGGAGGCGGTGGTGCGGACGGGACCACGGGGGAGGGCGGGGCGACGAGCGCGACGTCCGCGGCGCCGTCGGGCACGGTGGTGACCGCCACGGGCGACGTGCCCGTGGGCGGTGCGGTGTCGGTCCAGGTCGACGGCGCGCCCTACCTCGTGACCCAGCCCGAGGAAGGGACGTTCGAGGCCTTCAGCGCGATCTGCACGCACCAGGGCTGCACGGTCGCGCCGGGCGACGGCGAGCTCGACTGCCCGTGCCACGGGTCCCGGTTCGACCTCAGCACGGGCGACGTGCTCGCCGGCCCGGCGCCCTCACCGCTGCCACGGCTCGCCGTCACGGTCAGCGGGACCGACGTCGTCACCGCCTGACACCCTGCCGGCCCCGACCGCGCCAGCCGTCACTCGACCGCCGCCCGTCGTGCAGGCCGCCGGCCGCCGACCGCGGGCAGGCTCACCGCCCGCCTGCCGGACGTCCACCGCTCGGGCACGAACGGCTTCGTAGACTGTCCTGGTGACCACTCCACTCCTCGAGTCCCCGGACGGCGCACCCCAGGCGGGTGCCTCCTTCTCGCAGCCCCGCGCGCACGCCGCGTCCGAGGTGCACCTGCCGGTGCGGGCCGAGCACGCGGGGATCGAGCCGTACGGGGCGCCCCAGCTCGACGTCCCCGTCCTGCTCAACGTCAACGAGAACCCCTACGCGCCCTCGGCCGAGGTCGTCGCGACCATCGCCGCCGACGTCGCCGCTGCCGCCGCGACCCTCAACCGCTACCCGGACCGCGACTTCCTGGGGCTTCGGCAGGACCTCGCCGACTATCTCGCGGGGGAGTCGGGCGTGCGCGTGGCGCCCGAGCAGGTCTGGGCCGCGAACGGCTCGAACGAGATCATGCTGCACCTGCTACAGGCCTTCGGCGGCCCAGGGCGCACCGCGTTGTCCTTCGCGCCCACCTACTCGATGTACCCCGAGTACGCGCGCGACACCTCGACCACCTGGGTCGCCGGGCGCCGTGAGGAGGACTTCACGCTCGACGCCGACGCGGCGCGCGCCGCGATCGTCGCGCACGCCCCCTCGGTGATCCTCCTGGCCAGCCCCAACAACCCGACCGGCACGGCCCTGTCACGCGAGGTCGTCGAGGCCGTGTGCGAGGCGGCGCTCGCGGTCACGCCGCACGGCGCCGAGCCGGGAACGTCCGCGGTCGTCGTGGTCGACGAGGCGTACGGCGAGTTCCGTCGCGCAGGTGTCCCCTCGGCCCTCGAGCTGCTCGAGCGCTACCCCAACCTCGCGGTCACGCGCACCATGTCCAAGGCGTTCGCGCTGGCCGGGGCCCGCGTGGGATACCTCGCCGCCGCGCGACCGCTCGTGGACGCGCTGCGCGTCGTCCGCCTGCCGTACCACCTGTCGGCCGCGACGCAGGCCGTCGCGCGCGCGGCGCTCAAGCACTCGGCGTCCCTGCTGGCCCGGGTCGACGACCTGCGGGCCGAGCGCGACGCCACGGTCACCTGGCTGCGGGCCCAGCGCCCGGCCGCCCTGGACGGCGAACCCCTGCGGGTCGCCGACTCCGACGCGAACTTCGTCCTGTTCGGCACCTTCCCGGACCGCCACGCGATCTGGCAGGGCCTGTTGGATCGAGGCGTCCTCATCCGGGAGACTGGACCGGACGGATGGCTGCGGGTGTCGATCGGCACACCGCACGAGATGACGGCGTTCAAGGACGCCCTGGTGGAGGTGGCAGGACTGTGAAGCGCACCGCGCGCATCGAGCGCGCGACGTCGGAGTCGAGCGTCCTCGTCGAGCTGGACCTCGACGGGACCGGCAAGACGGACATCTCGACGACCGTCCCGTTCTACGACCACATGCTGACGGCTCTCGGCAAGCACTCGCTCATCGACCTCACGGTCAAAGCCACGGGTGACACGCACATCGACGCCCACCACACGGTCGAGGACGTCGCGATCACGATCGGCGAGGCGCTCAAGATCGCGCTCGGCGACAAGGCGGGCATCTCGCGCTTCGGCGACGCCATGGTCCCGCTCGACGAGGCGCTCGCGCTCGCGGTCGTGGACGTGTCGGGCCGCCCGTACCTCGTGCACGAGGGCGAGCCCGCAGGACAGGAGTACCACCTGATCGGTGGCCACTTCACGGGGTCGCTCACGCGGCACGTGCTCGAGTCGATCGCGCACCACGCGGCCATCTGCATCCATGTGCGCGTGCTCTCGGGCCGCGACCCCCACCACATCGTGGAGGCGCAGTTCAAGGCGCTCGCCCGCGCGCTGCGGTTCGCCGTGGCGCCCGACGCCCGGGTCGACGGCATCCCGTCGACCAAGGGTGCCCTGTGACCTCCGAGCCGACCACCCCCGCTCAGCCCGACGGGCCCGAGCACGGCGATCACCCCCGCGACCCGCGGACGACCGAGACGGACGACATGACCACCCCGCAGAACCCCGCCGACGAGCCCGAGCTGGACCTGGAGATCCCGGACGACATCTCGAGCCTGCTCACCCCGTCCTCCGACCCCGAGGTCGCGGTCCTCGTGACGCAGATCGCGGGTGCCGAGCCGCTCGCGGCCGCGTGCTCGATCGCGCAGGTCGAGGTCGACGCCGTGCCCACGGGCATCGGTGCGCTCGCGGTCCTGCGCGACCGGTCGGGCGACGCCCCGCAGCGGGCCGCAGCCGCGATCTCGACGCTCGTCAAGGGCGTGCCCCTGATCCTCCTCACGCGGCGCGGCGAGCAGATCACCGCGACGCGCTGGGAGGACGGGGTCGAGGGCGACACGCTCGCCCCCGGCCTCGTGCTCGGCGGCGCCCCCGAGGAGCTCGAGGACCTCGTGACGGGCCAGGCGGCCGTCGCGGACCTGCAGGGCGTCGTGCCCAGCGCGGACATCTCGCGCTGGAAGGCCATGCGCCTGCTCACGGCCTCCGCCCGCAAGGCGCGCAAGAAGTGAGCGAGGGGCCCTCGGTCGTCGTCCTCGACTACGGCTTCGGAAACGTCCGCTCGGCGGTGCGCGCGCTCGAGCGCGTCGGGGCGCGCGTCGAGCTGACCGCGGACCGTGCGCGCGCGTCGGAGGCCGACGGCCTGGTCGTGCCTGGGGTCGGGGCCTTCGCCGCCGTCATGGCGGGGCTCAAGGCGGTGCGCGGCGACCAGATCGTCGAGCGCCGGCTCGCGGGCGGCCGTCCCGTGCTCGGCATCTGCGTCGGCATGCAGGTCCTGTTCGACGAGGGTGACGAGCACGGCACCCTCACCGAGGGGCTCGGCGAGTGGCCGGGCATCGTCGACCGCCTCGAGGCGCCCGTCGTCCCGCACATGGGGTGGGACACCGTCGAGGTGCCCGAAGGCTCGGTGCTGTTCGACGGGATCGCCGACGAGCGGTTCTACTTCGTGCACTCCTACGCGGCCCGCCACTTCTCGCTCGGCGTCGACGAGCCCGTGGGCGCGGCGTTCCGCGCCCCGCTCGTCACGTGGTCCGACCACGGGGGCCGGTTCGTCGCGGCCGTCGAGAACGGTCCGCTCTCCGCGACGCAGTTCCACCCGGAGAAGTCCGGCGACGCCGGTGCCCGCCTCCTGGAGAACTGGGTCCGTTCGCTCTGACTCCTCGTGCGGGCTGGGCGC
This sequence comes from Oerskovia turbata, assembly GCF_000718325.1. GTDB lineage: Bacteria > Actinomycetota > Actinomycetes > Actinomycetales > Cellulomonadaceae > Oerskovia > Oerskovia turbata. Next base: position 35,666 of record NZ_JOFV01000004.1, on the reverse strand, counting down.
ATGCCCTGCCCGCTGCTCGACCGTCCCATCGCGTCACCCGGTGCCCGCGCTCCGCGCGTGCACCCACCCACTCGTGAATCCTCGGAAGGACCACCTCATGACCGATCGTCTCGTCCTGCTGCCCGCCGTCGACGTCGCCGCCGGGCAGGCGGTGCGCCTCGTCCAGGGGGAGGCGGGCTCGGAGACCTCGTACGGCGACCCGCTGTCGGCGGCTCTCGACTGGCAGGCCGGCGGTGCCGAGTGGGTGCACCTGGTGGACCTCGACGCGGCCTTCGGTCGCGGCTCGAACGCCGAGCTCCTGGCCGACGTCGTCGCGCGCCTCGACGTCAAGGTCGAGCTCTCCGGTGGCATCCGGGACGACGAGTCCCTGGCCCGTGCGCTCGCGACGGGTTGCGCGCGCGTGAACCTCGGCACCGCGGCTCTCGAGAACCCCGAGTGGACGGCCAAGGTCATCGCCGAGCACGGCGACGCGATCGCGGTCGGGCTCGACGTGCGCGGCACGACGCTCGCGGCCCGCGGCTGGACGCAGGAGGGCGGCGACCTGTGGGAGGTCCTCGAGCGCCTCGACGCGGCCGGGTGCTCGCGCTACGTCGTGACCGACGTGACCAAGGACGGGACGCTGCGCGGCCCGAACATCGACCTGCTGCGCGAGGTCGCCGCGCGCACCGACGCCCCGGTCGTCGCGTCGGGCGGCATCTCGAGCCTCGCGGACCTCGAGGCGCTGCGCGCGCTCGTGGGCGAGGGCGTCGAGGGGGCCATCGTCGGCAAGGCCCTGTACGCGGGCGCGTTCACGCTGCCCCAGGCCCTCGACGTGGCAGGCCGTCCGTGACCTCGTTGGGCTCGCCCGCTCCGGCTGCCGACGACCCGCACGCGGGGCACGCGCACGGCGCGTCGCCGTTCTCGAAGGGCCCGGCGGGCGAGGGGACGGGCAAGGCGCTGCCCCCGTCGTCGGGCTTCTCGGACGACGACGGCTCGGCCGACCCGGCGCTCACGAGCGTCCTGGCGGACTTCTCGGCGGGGACGGCGAGCCTCACCGAGGTCGTCGCCCGGCTCGGTGGCACGCGGCTGCTCATCCCCATCCTGGCCGAGCTCGAGACGTCGGGCGTCGGCGAGCACGGGCAGAAGGTCGACAAGGAGGCCTCGGCGGGCGTCGTGGCGCTCGAGGCTCCCGACGGACGGCGGGCGCTCCCGGTGTTCTCGAGCGTCGCGAGCATGGCCGCGTGGCGTCCTGACGCACGTCCGGTCCCGGTCGACGCGCCGCGCGCGGCCCTGTCGGCCGTGAGCGAGGACTGGTCCCTGCTGGTCCTCGACCCGTCGGGGCCGGTCACGGTCCTGGTCCCGCGCCCTGCGGTGTGGGCGCTCGCACAGGGCAAGCAGTGGGCGCCCGCGGTCGCGGACGGTGTGGTCGCGGCCGACGTCGCGGCGGAGATCGCGGACGCGGTCTCGGGGATCGAGCACGTCGCGGCGGTCCGCGCCGAGACGGGGCGCAGCGCAGAGGTCGCGGTCGTGCTCTCGATCGACTCGGGGCTCGACAGGCGCGGCCTGGACGTGGTGCTGGCCCAGGTCAACGCGGCCCTCGCGGGAAGCGACCTGGTCTCGGAGCGGGTCGACTCGCTCGAGCTGCGCATCGGGCGCGCGGACTGACCGGCCGGCGCGACGTCGTCGGGCGCCGTGCGGGGGCCTCGCAGTGCCCGTGCAGGCCCGACGACGTCGCCCGCCTCGCGCCGCGCCGCTGACGTGCGCGGTGGTTCAGCGGCGACGGCGCCCCAGGACCCAGCCGCCCACGAGCGCCAGGACCACGGCCACGACCTGGCCACCCAGGACGACCCGGTTGAGGTCGAGGGCGGGATGCCAGCGCGTGCCGTCGGGGCCCACGGCGTAGACGCCGACAGGGCGCACGTGCACGCCGTAGCCCCCGCCGCCCCCGGCTCCCTCGCCCGAGCCCTCGCCCTGCCCGGCATCCTCGGCCGAGGATCCCGTGGACCCGTCGAGCGCACCCACGCCGTACCCGTAGCCCGTCCCGGTGCCGCCCCACACCTTGGCCACGGGGATCACGAGGGTCCCGTCGCGCTCGTAGGCGTCGCCGAAGACCTTGCGCACCGAGAAGGCGTCGCTCGCCGCGCGGGTGACGAAGGTGGGGTCGGGTCGACCTGCTGCGTCCTTGCTGCTGTCGCTGCTCATGCCTCGCAGCCTACGAGCAGGGCGGCAGGGTCGCGAAGGCTGACGAGTCGTCGAGCATCGCGCGCAGCGTCGAGACGGGCACGAGGAGCGACGCGTCGGTCGACTTCGCGTAGACCACGCCGATCACCTCGCCGGCCTCGTTGAGCGCCGCCGACCCCGAGCTGCCGGGTTCGACCTGGGCGTCGGTCACGAGCACCTGGCCCAGGTTCTCGTGCAGGGGGTCGGTGGCGGTCCCCACGACCGTGCCCTGCGTCACGGTGAGCTGGCCGCCCTCGGGGTAGCCGACGACCGTCACGGTGTCGCCCTGGGCCGGGTCGGCGGCGGCGAGGGTCGGGGCCGAGGGGAGGTCGTCGCTCGTGCGCACGATCGCGAGGTCCGCGAGCCCGGCCGCGCTCGCCGTCTCGACCTGGATGTCGCGGCCGTCGTACGTCAGGACCTGGAGGGACTTCGACCCCTCGACCACGTGCTTGTTGGTGATGAGCGTGCGGTCGTCGAGCGCGAAGCCCGAACCGGTCGAGAGCGACGAGCACCCGACGTTGCGGATGCGGACCGCCATGCGCTTGACCGCGTCGAAGCCGTCGGGGGACAGGTTCTCCGACCCGACGGGATCGGCCTGGGGCGCCACGCTGGGCACGACCGAGGTCGGCATGGGCTCGGGCAGCTCCGGCAGGATCCCGCACCCTGCGGCGAGGGCGGCGACGAGGGACACGGTGACGGCCGCCGTCACGGCGCCGGTCGCCGGTCGGGCGGACGAGCGGCGCCCGGGGCGTCGTGCGCTTCTCACTGCTCGAGCTCCTGCTGGAGCTCGGTGTTGGCGGCGGTCGCGGCGTTGCACAGGTCGTCGACCTGGGTCGCGAAGCGTGCGAGGTCGTCGGGGTTGTAGGCGTCGCGGTTGTTGAGGTAGCCGATGAGCTCGTCCTGGGCGGTGGTGCACTGGCCGAGGGCCGCGGCGACCGTGCCGGCGGCCTCGGAGATGCGCGCCTGGTAGTCGAGGTACTGCTGCGAGGCCACGTTCTCGTCGCCCAGCTGGGCCTTCTCGTTCGCGAGCGCGGTGATGCGTTCCTGGGCCGTCGTCAGCTGGGAGCGCGCGGACTCGAGCTCGGCGTTCGCGCCGTCGAGGTCGGCGTCGAGCTGGGCGACCTGGCGGCCGAGGTCACGGGACTCCTGCTCCCACTGCGCGCTGCGGTCCTGCCAGCTCAGGGTCGTGACGAGGAGGTACGCCGCGAGCCCCAGCGCGACGACGAGTGCCGCGGAGAGCACGACGATCGCGACGGTCTTCCCGCGCCCCGGCCGGGTCCGTGCGGGGTCGGCCTCCGGTCCCGTCCGGTCCGCGGCGGACAGGTAGGCCTGCGTCTGCGGGGCAGGCCCGTGCGGGAGCGAGGTCGTGACGCCCGGCACGATCGCCGGGGGAGCGGGCGGCGGGCCCGGGGTTCCGCCGGGCGGGGGCACGACGCCGTCGCCCCCGTGCGCGCTGGACGGCGGGGGAGGCGTCGGCTGCCCGCCCGGCGGGGTGCTCAACTGACCGCGCCCGTGTACTTCTCGCCCGGGCCCTCGCCCAGGGCGTCGGGGTAGACCGAGGCCTCGCGGAACGCGAGCTGGAGCGAGCGCAGGCCGTCGCGGAGCGAGCGTGCGTGCTGGTTGCCGATGTCGGGGGCCGAGGCCGTCACGAGCGCGGCGAGGGCGTTGATGAGCTTGCGTGCCTCGTCGAGGTCCAGGTGCTCCTTCTCGACGGCGTCCTCGGCGAGGCCGCACTTGACGGCGGCGGCGCTCATGAGGTGGACGGCGGCGGAGGTGATGACCTCGACGGCTGCGACGTCGGCGATGTCCCGGGTGGCGTCCTGGGCGATGGGGTCGTTCTCGGTAGTCATGTGCTCATCCTTCCAGAGGGAGCGCGCGCTCGGGACCTGTGCGGACGCCCGGCCGGGTCTGGCGCGGGGTGCGACGGTACGCGGCGGTGCGCTCCGCCGTCGGGCACGCGATGAAGGATGAATAGTGTGCCAAGCGGCCAGGTTCCGACGCCGCCCGGTGCGACGCCCGGCGGCGGTCCCGAGCGCACGGAGGCCGGGCCCGCAGCGAGCGGACCCGGCCTCCGGGTGTCGACGCGCCCTCCAGCCCGACGACGGCGCGCCGGGCAGGAGCGCAGGCGTCAGGAGTGCGCGGGCTCCGACGTGACGCCGGGCTCTTCGGCCGCGAGCGGCGCGGCCTCCAGGGCGCTGCGCAGAGCGGCCCCCAGGGTCGCGTCCACGTTGGTCCAGTACTGGATCGCACGCTCACGGATCGCCAGGCTCTGCACGCCGCCGACCGCCCCCGTGATGGTCTCGAGGAAGCGCGCCCTGGCCGCGTCGTCGAACACCTCGCGGTAGAGCGTTCCGGCCTGACCGAAGTCGTCGTCCTCGGCGTGCAGCGTCGCCGCGGCCCGCGTCAGCTCCCCGTCCGACTCCCACGACCCGACGCCCGCACGGGCCTCGTCGGCCACGGGGCCGCCCAGGCTGTTGGGGGCGTAGACCGGCGTCGAGGGCGCGTTGAACCCGTGACGCTGCGCGCCGTCCTGCGAGTAGTTGTGGACCGGCGCGGCGTGCGGCGCGTTGACCGGGATCTGCTGGTAGTTGGTGCCCACGCGGTACCGCTGCGCGTCCGGGTAGGAGAAGACGCGGGCCATCAGCATCTTGTCGGGGCTGATGTCGATGCCCGGGACCGTGTTCGCCGGCGAGAACGCCGCCTGCTCGATCTCCGCGAAGAAGTTCTGCGGGTTGCGGTTGAGAGTGTGCGTCCCGACCTTGATGAGCGGGTAGTCCGCGTGCGGCCAGACCTTCGTCAGGTCGAACGGGTTGAAGCGGTACGACTTGGCGTCCTCGTACGGCATGACCTGGACGTGCACGTCCCACGACGGGAAGTCGCCGGCCTCGATGGCCTCGTACAGGTCGCGGCGGTAGTAGTCGGCGTCGGCGCCCGCGATGAGCTCGGCCTCCGAGCCCTCCATCTCGACGTTGCCCTGGTTCGACGTGAAGTGGTACTTGACCCAGAAGCGCTCGCCCGCGGCGTTGATCCACTGGTAGGTGTGCGAGCCGAAGCCCGGCATCTCACGCCACGAGCGCGGCAGGCCGCGGTCGCCCATGAGGTAGGTGACCTGGTGCGCGGACTCGGGGGACAGCGTCCAGAAGTCCCACTGCATGTCGGCGTCGCGCAGGCCCGAGCCCGGCAGACGCTTCTGCGAGTGGATGAAGTCGGGGAACTTGATGCCGTCGCGGATGAAGAAGACGGGGGTGTTGTTGCCGACGATGTCGTAGTTCCCCTCGGTCGTGTAGAACTTCACCGAGAACCCGCGCACGTCGCGCCAGGTGTCGGGGGAGCCCTGCTCGCCCGCGACGCTCGAGAAGCGCTGCAGCGTCTCGGTGCGCGTACCCGGCTGGAACACGGCCGCACGGGTGTACGCCGAGACGTCCTCCGTGACCACGAACTCGCCGAACGCGCCACCGCCCTTGGCGTGCACGATGCGCTCCGGGATGCGCTCGCGGTTGAACTGCGCGAGCTTCTCGACCAGGTAGCGGTCGTGGAGCGCCGTCGCGCCGTTCGTGCCGGCGGTCAGCGAATGGGCGTCGCTCGGGACGGGGGTGCCCGTCTGGGTCGTGGTGAAGGGGGTGTTCGTCATCGTCTTCTCCTTCAGGTGAGGGCGTCGAGGGCCCTGAGGCCTGTCTGTGGGTAGGGGGCGGTAGGGACGGGTGCTCCGGGGGGAGCGGTGAGGGGGCGGGCCGGGACGTGCCCGGGCGCAGTGCCGAAGTGCCGACCGGTGTCAGTCCGCGCAGTCAGGGCACAGGCCCCAGTACGTGACCTCGGCGGTGTCGATCGCGAAACCGTTGTTCCCGCTGGGCGTCAGGCACGGTGCGTGCCCCACCGCGCAGTCGATGTCCGCGACGGCACCGCACGAGCGGCACACCACGTGATGGTGGTTGTCGCCCAGCCGCCGCTCGTAGCGGGCCGGGTGGCCCGCGGGTTCGATGCGGCGCAGGAGGCCGTGCTCGGTGAGGGTGTTCAGGACGTCGTAGACGGCCTGGACGGACACCGAGCCGAGGACCTCGCGCGTCGCCCGCAGCACGTCGTCCGCGTCGGCGTGCTGCTGTCGGGTGACCACGTCGAGGACCGCGAGACGGGCGGCGGTCACCCGGAGTCCGCTGTCGCGGAGCTCGGTCTCGTGGTCCGCGGGGCGGACCGTCTTCTCGGTGGGCACGTCCTCACTCTACCCACACTCTCTGGAAGAGTTCCAATGATGGAGGATGTCCAGTGAGTGACGTGTCGGTGAACCGTGGGTGCCGGACGGGGCCCCCGGACACGCGTGCTATTCTTGGTGGCTGACCGACCCGTAGGTTCTCGTCGAAGCTCCGCAAGGCGCTTCGGAGAGCGGACTACGGGTGCGCAAAGTGGATTCCATCCCACCTGAGCTTCAACTGCTGACGATCGTCACGACAGAGGCCGGGTCTCGGTCCGGAGCGTCGTCGTTCTTCACGGCGGCGCGACGGTGTGTTCGTCGCACCCGCGACGACCCGATCGATGGCCTCCTCCCTGCGCTCTGGGACGGGGGCCTTTCCCGTTCCTGGTGGTCTACCGACGACTTCCTAGGAGCATCACATCAGCGAGCCTCGCATCAACGATCGGATCCGTGTCCCCGAGGTCCGACTTGTCGGCCCAGGTGGGGAGCAGGTCGGCGTCGTCCGCATTGAGGTCGCCCTGAGCCTTGCCCAGGACGCTGACCTCGACCTGGTGGAGGTCGCCCCCGACGCACGCCCGCCGGTGTGCAAGCTCATGGACTACGGCAAGTTCAAGTACGAGTCGGACATGAAGGCCCGTGAGGCGCGCCGGAACCAGGCGAACACGGTCCTCAAGGAGATCCGTTTCCGTCTGAAGATCGACCCGCACGACTACGGCACCAAGAAGGGCCACGTCGAGCGCTTCCTCGCTGCGGGCGACAAGGTCAAGGTCATGATCATGTTCCGTGGCCGTGAGCAGTCGCGCCCGGAGATGGGCGTCCGTCTCCTGCAGCGCCTCGCCGACGACGTCGCCGAGCTCGGTTTCATCGAGAGCATGCCCAAGCAGGACGGGCGCAACATGGTCATGGTGCTCGGCCCGGTCAAGAAGAAGGCCGAGGCCAAGAGCGAGCAGCGCAAGCGTGCTCAGGAGGCCGAGCCCCGCCAGACGAAGTCGGCCGCCAAGTCCGCTCCGGTCGAGGTCTCCGAGGAGCCCGCGGACGGCGGTGACGTGCCCTTCGAGGTGCAGGTCGCCGAGGCCGCCGAGCTCGTCGCGTCGGCCGAGGCCGCTGCCGCAGCCAAGGCTGCTGCCGCTCCCGAGCCCGCGCCGGCCCCCGCCGCTGCTCCGGCAGCAGCGCCCCAGGCAGCCGCCCCCAAGGCCGCGCCCCGCGCCTCTGCCCCGAAGGCCGCGCCCAAGGCCGCTGCCCCGGCAGCACCTGCGGCCACGCCCAAGCCCGCGACGGCTCCCAAGCCCGTCGCGGTGCCCAAGCCGGCCGCACTGCCCAAGCCTCCGGCCCCCCGGCCGGCAGCGCCCAAGCCGAGCGCGGCCAAGCCGAAGCCCGGCGGCAAGCCCAGCTGACCAACTGACACCGAGCCAGGCCCACCGGCCACGGCCCGAACACGTCGGGTCCCTCCCGGGATCTCGACCAGACAAAGGAGAAACGGCAGCCATGCCGAAGAACAAGACGCACTCCGGCGCCAAGAAGCGGTTCCGCATCACCGGCAGCGGCAAGGTCATGCGCGAGCAGGCCAACAAGCGCCACCTGCTCGAGCACAAGTCGAGCACCCGCACGCGTCGCCTGTCTGCTGACCAGGTCGTCGCCCCCGCTGACGTCAAGAAGATCAAGAAGCTGCTCGGTAAGTGATCTGCCTGGTGGTCGCGCCCCTGGTGCTGACCACCGCTGAGTCCCTACCTGAGCCCCGAACTGCAAGGAGCATCACGTGGCACGCGTGAAGCGGGCGGTCAACGCCCAGAAGAAGCGCCGTACAACTCTCGAGCGCGCTGCGGGCTACCGCGGCCAGCGTTCGCGTCTCTACCGGAAGGCGAAGGAGCAGGTCACCCACTCCCTCGTCTACTCCTACCGCGACCGCAAGGCGCGCAAGGGCGACTTCCGTCGCCTGTGGATCCAGCGCATCAACGCTGCGTCCCGCGCGCAGGGCCTGACGTACAACCGCCTCATCCAGGGCCTCAAGGCCGCTGGCATCGAGGTCGACCGTCGCGTCCTCGCTGACCTCGCGGTCAACGACGTCACCGTCTTCAACGCGCTCGTCCAGGCTGCGAAGGACGCTCTGCCTGCCGACGTGAACGCCCCGAAGGCTGCTGCCTGATCATCGAGCAGCGACTCTTCCCACCGGACGCCCGCACAGTGAACGATCTGTCCTCAGGTCGCCCCGTACCGTTCTTCCGTCGTGTTCCCGAGGTCTCGAACCCTCGGAGCGACCGGGTCAAGGCGGTACGGGCACTGTCCGGGCGTCCGGCGCGTTCGCGCCACCAGCAGTTCCTCGTCGAGGGACCGCAGGGGGTGCGTGAAGCCGTCCGGCACGGCGCGCGCCTCGTCCGCGACGTGTACGTGACGTCGTCGGCCGCCGACCGCTACGCGGAGATCGTCGACGACGCGCTCGCCGAGGGTCTGCACGTGCACCTCACGACACCCGACGCGTTCGAGGCCATGAGCTCGGACGCCCAGGGCATCCTCGCGGTCGTCCGGGCCCAGGACCTCACGCTCGACGACGCGGTCTCCGCCTCGCCGCGGCTCGTCGCGGTCCTCGCGACCGTCCGCGACCCCGGCAACGCGGGCACGGTGATCCGTGCCGCTGACGCCGCCGGCGCCGACCTGGTCGTCCTCGCGGGCGAGAGCGTCGACGTGCACAACCCCAAGGTCGTGCGCTCCACGGCGGGCTCGCTGTTCCACGTCCCCGTCGTGACGGGCGTGAGCCTCGCGGAGACGGTCGACGCGCTGCGAGCCGCCGGGCTCGCGGTCCTGGCCGCCGACGGCGCCGGGGACCACGACCTCGACGACCTGCTCGACGTCGCCGGCAGTGCGCCTGTCGAGACGCCCGACCTCGTCCGGCCGACCGCCTGGATCTTCGGCAACGAGGCGTGGGGCCTGCCGCCCGAGGACCGCGAGCTCGCCGACGCGGTCGTGAGCGTCCCGATCCGCGGCCAGGCCGAGTCGCTCAACCTCGCGACAGCCGCCACGGTCTGCCTGTACGCGTCGAGCCGGGCACACCGCCCGCGCCGCGCCGACGTGACCGGCGGAGGGGCTGCGGCCCTGTGAAAGGACGGTCGGCGCGACTGTTCGCCGCCCTGTACCCCTCGGACGAGGCCCTCGACCACCTGGGGCTCGCACTCTCCGCCCTCGGTGCGGTCGCGCTCGACGACGGACGCCCCTCGCTGCGCTGGACCCCTCGCGACCTCATGCACCTCACGGTCGCCTTCTTCGGCGAGGTCGCCGGCGGGGCCGCGGACGACCTGGCCGGAGCGCTCGACGAGGTCGCACGGGGCACGGAACCGCTGTCGCTGCACCTGCGCGGTGCAGGGACCTTCGAGGACCGCATCCTGTTCGCAGGCGTGGGCGGCGACGCGGAAGCACTGCGACGCCTGAGCGCCGCGACCGCGGAGGCAGCCTCCAGCGTCGGGCTGCGGCTCGACCGCAGGCCCCGCCAGCGCGCCCACCTGACTGTGGCGCGCGCCTCGGGCCCGCGCAGGACCGGCCGTCGCAGGACCGACCCACAGCCCGGCGGCCCAGGACTGGCTGAGCTCGCGCACGCCCTGGCCGTCTACGAGGGGCCGCGGTTCACCGCCGACGAGCTCTGCCTCGTCGAGTCGACCCCGGGGGCGGGGCGCAGCGGCGGCCCGCTGTACGAGGTCGTGCAGACGTTCGGTCTCGGCGAGCACCGCTGACGCGGCCGCTCGCCCCGCCGGGCCGCCCGGTCGGTCCGCGCGGGATGCCCGGGCGTCTCCACGCCCGCGATGCGGCGATGTGGGACCATGAGCACATGCAGCGCGATGATCGCCGATTTACGTGGCCCGCTCGAGGGCCGCGCGGCTGACGCTGCGCACGTCGACCACAGGACGCCGCGCGGTGGCCTCTGATCGACCGGTCGTGCCCCGGCGGGCGCTCTAGAATCTTCAGTTGGACACGCGAGGTGACCTCTGCGCGTCCGATCCCGATCCCGCCAGGAAGGCACGCATGTCCACCCCTGATCCGGTCCAGCCCGCCGCGCCCTCGCCGCTCGACGGCCCCGCGCTCGAGGCCGTCCTCACCGAGGCCCTCGCCGCCGTCGCGGCCGCGCGCGACCTCGACGAGCTCAAGTCGGTGCGCCTCGAGCACACCGGCGACCGCAGCGCCCTCGCGCTCGCGAACCGCCAGATCGGCCAGCTCGCGCCCGCCGACAAGGCTGCTGCGGGCAAGCTGCTCGGCCCGATCCGCGGTCGTCTCAACCAGGCTCTCGCCGCGCGCACCCAGGTCCTCGAGGCCGAGCGCGACGAGCGCGTCCTGGTCGAGGAGTCGGTCGACGTGACGCTCCCCGTCGACCGCGCGCCCGTTGGCGCCCGTCACCCGCTCGAGACGCTCCAGGAGCGCGCCGCCGACTTCTTCACGGCCATGGGCTGGGAGATCGCGGAGGGCCCGGAGATCGAGGCCGAGTGGTTCAACTTCGACGCGCTCAACTTCGGTCCGGACCACCCGGCCCGACAGATGCAGGACACGTTCTTCCTCCAGGCGCCCGCGGGACCCGACGGCGAGCCCGGGGAGCCCTCGAACCTCGTGCTGCGCACCCACACGTCGCCCGTGCAGGCCCGCACGCTCCTCGAGCGCGAGCTGCCCGTGTACATCGCGTGCCCCGGCAAGGTGTTCCGCACCGACGAGCTCGACGCGACGCACACGCCCGTCTTCCACCAGGTCGAGGGGCTCGCGGTCGACAAGGGCCTGACCATGGCGCACCTGCTCGGCACCCTGGACCACTTCGCGAAGGCGATGTTCGGCCCCGAGGCGCGCACGCGCCTGCGCCCGTCGTTCTTCCCCTTCACCGAGCCCAGCGCCGAGATGGACCTGTGGTTCCCCCAGAAGAAGGGCGGGGCCGGCTGGATCGAGTGGGGCGGCTGCGGCATGGTCAACCCGAACGTCCTGCGCTCCGCAGGGATCGACCCCGAGGTCTACTCGGGCTTCGCGTTCGGCATGGGCATCGAGCGCACGCTCATGCTGCGCCACGGAATTGCTGACATGCACGACATGGTGGAGGGCGACGTCCGCTTCTCGACCCAGTTCGGAATGGGGATCTGATGCCGAACATCGTCATCGACTGGCTCGGCGAGCACGTCGAGCTGCCGGAAGGCCTGACGGCCGAGACGCTGGCCGCCGCGCTCGTGAAGGTGGGTCTGGAGGAGGAGGCGATCCACGGGTCGTCCGTCACCGGTCCGCTCGTCGTGGGCCAGGTCGTCTCGGTCGAGCCCGAGGAGCAGAAGAACGGCAAGGTCATCAACTGGTGCCAGGTCGACGTCGGGACGCACAACGTCGACGGCGTCCCCGTCGCCGAGGGCGGGACCCCGCGCGGCATCATCTGCGGCGCGCACAACTTCGGCCCGGGCGACCGTGTCGTCGTCGCGCTGCCCGGCGCCGTGCTGCCCGGACCGTTCCCCATCGCGAGCCGCAAGACCTACGGCCACGTCTCGGACGGCATGATCTGCTCGGCCAAGGAACTGGGTCTGGGGCAGGACCACGACGGCATCATCGTGCTCGACCGCTACGGGTACTCCCCGGAGACGGGCTACGACACGACGCCCGGCACGGACGCGCTCGAGCTCCTGGGCCTGGGCGACGAGGTCCTCGAGATCAACGTCACCCCTGACCGCGGGTACTGCTTCTCCTACCGCGGCGTGGCCCGCGAGTTCTCGCACTCGACAGGTGCGGCCTTCACCGACCGCGGGCTGGCGACGCGCGACCTGCCCGGTGTGACACCCGACGGGTTCCCGGTCGAGGTCGAGGACAGCGCCCCGATCCACGGCGTGACCGGGTGCGACCGGTTCGTCACGCGGATCGTGCGCGGCATCGACCCGCAGGCGCCGACCCCGGCGTGGATGCAGCGCCGCCTGACCCAGGCGGGCATGCGACCCATCTCGCTCGCGGTCGACATCACGAACTACGTCATGCTCGACCTCGGTCAGCCCCTGCACGCCTACGACCTCGCCAAGGTCGCCGGGCCGATCGTCGTGCGCCGCGCGACGCCGGGGGAGCGGCTCACGACGCTCGACGACGTCGACCGTCGCCTCGACGTCGAGGACCTCCTCATCACCGACTCGCCCGAGGGTGCGCGCGGCTCCCGTGTGCTCGGGATCGCGGGCGTCATGGGCGGGGCCTCGAGCGAGGTCAGCGAGACCACGACCGACGTCCTGGTCGAGGCAGCGCACTTCGACCCGATCACCGTGGCCCGTTCGGCACGCCGTCACAAGCTGCCGTCCGAGGCGGCCAAGCGCTTCGAGCGCGGCGCCGACCCGGCGCTGCCGCCCGTCGCGGCCCAGCGCGTGGTCGACCTGCTCGTCGAGCTCGGTGGCGGCACGGCGGACGACGCCGTGAGCGACCTCAACACGGTCGCCCCCGTCGCACCGATCGTCTTCCCGATCCACGAGGCCGAGCGCCTCGTGGGCGTCGCCTACACCTCGGAGCAGGTCCGCGGCGTGCTCGTCGAGATCGGCTGCACGGTCCGCGACCTCGACGGCGGCACGACACTCGAGGTCACCCCGCCCACGTGGCGCCCCGACCTGACCGGTGCCGCAGAGCTCGTCGAGGAGATCGCCCGGCTGGTCGGCTACGACAAGATCCCGTCGATCCTGCCGCCCGCCCCGGCGGGTCGCGGGCTCACGACCGCGCAGCAGCTCCGACGCTCGGTCGCCCGGGCCCTCGCGGAGGCCGGGTTCGTCGAGACGCTCAGCTACCCGTTCGTGAACCCGCAGTCGCACGACGACCTGCGCCTGCCCGCGGACGACGACCGTCGCCGCGCGCTACGGCTCGTCAACCCGCTCGCGGACGACCACCCCGAGATGCGCACGAACCTGCTGACGACGCTGCTCGGCACGCTCAAGCGCAACGTGGGGCGCGGGAACACGGACCTCGCGATCTTCGAGATCGGCCTCGTGACGCGCCCCGTGGCAGGCGCTCCGGCAGCCCCGCAGCTCCCGGGTGGTGCCCGCCCGAGCGAGCAGGACCTGGCAACCTTGCAGGCCGCGGTGCCGCCCCAGCCCCGTCGGGTCGCGGGCGTCCTGACCGGTCAGCGCGTGGCCTCGGGCTGGTGGGGCGCGGGGCGCGCGGCCGACTGGACCGACGCCCTGGCCGCCGCCCGGCTCGTGGCCGAGCGCGTCGGCGCCGAGGTGGTCGTGGTCGCCGACCGCGACCACGCGCCGTGGCACCCGGGCCGGACGGCGAGGCTCGAGCTGGTGGACGGGACCGTCGTCGGGCACGCGGGAGAGCTGCACCCCAAGGTGCTCGAGACGCTCGGCCTGCCCGCACGGACCGTCGCGTTCGAGGTCGACCTCGACGCGCTGATCGCCGCCGCACCGGGGCAGCCCGTCCAGGCGGAGCCCGTCTCGTCGTTCCCGCTCGCGAAGGAGGACCTGGCGCTCGTCGTCGACGCCTCCGTGCCGGCCTCGGCCGTGCGTGCCGCGATCGAGGACGGGGCGGGCGACCTGCTCGAGGAGCTCGCGCTCTTCGACGTCTACACCGGCCCCCAGGTCGGCGAGGGCAAGAAGTCCCTCGCGTTCTCGCTGCGTCTGCGCGGTACCGACCGCACGCTCACCGCGGAGGACTCCGCGGCCGTGCGGGCTGCGGCGGTCGCCGCGGCGCACGACAAGGTCGGGGCCGAGCTGCGTGGCTGACGTCGTGAGCGTCGCCCCCGCGCGCACCGCCCTCGTCACGGGCGGTACGCGCGGGATCGGTCGCGCGGTCGTGCTGGGGCTCGCCGGTGCGGGCCTCGACGTCGCGGTCCTGGGCCGGGACGCGTCCCGTGTGGACGACGTCGTCGCGCAGGTCCGCGCGCTGGGTCGCCGCTCCGTGGGCCTGGTCGCGGACGTGGGCGACCCTGCCGCGGTGGACGCGGCCGTCGCGCGGGCCGAGTCGGAGCTGGGCGGGATCGACCTCCTGGTCAACAACGCCGGGCGCATCGACGCCGAGGTCCCGCTGTGGGAGGCCGACCCGGACGAGTGGTGGTCCGTCATGGAGACCAACGTGCGCGGTCCCTTCCTGCTCGCGCGAGCGCTCGTCCCCGGGATGCTCGCCCGCGGCGGGGGACGGGTCGTCGACCTGAACTCGGGTGCAGGGTCGCACGACATGGACGGCGCGACCGCGTACAACGCGAGCAAGACCGCGCTGCTGCGCCTGGGCTCGAACCTGCACCTCTCGGGCCACGCGCGAGGTCTGCGGACGTTCGAGGTCGCGCCGGGCGTGGTGCAGACCGACCTGACCGCGTCGATGGACATGCACGCGGGGCGCACCGAGTGGACGCCCGTGGAGCGCACGGTCGAGATGATCGTCGCGATCGCGCGCGGGGAGCTCGACGCGTGGTCGGGGGCTTTCGTGCGGGTCACGCACGACAGCCCGCAGTCGTTGCACGCTGCGGCTGCCGGGACGCCTCGCGCGGACGGCGCGGCCGGCCCGGTCCCCGGCCTGGACGCACGGCGCCTGCGGGTCACTCGTTTCGGCGACGACGACCCGATGCCGGGGGCGCTCCCGGCACGGTGAGACTGCCGCGAGGTAGAGGGTCCGCGTCGAGGTAGAGGGCCCGGGCCCCCTACCTCGGCGCCAGGCCTCTACCTCGCGGGGCACCAAGACGCTCAATGGTTGCGGCGCCCCCGCGAGGCGCCGAACGGCCCGCCCACGAACAGCCCCAGACCGAGCACGAACCCGAAGTCGTACCAGTTCCCGTTGTTGTGGACCTCGTAGATGTTCACCGTGTCGGTGAACAACGAGACCACGAAGGTCACGGGCACGATGATGCCCTGCCACAGGCCGAGCCAGAACCCGGCCGGGCTGCCGTCCGCGGTGGGCGTACCGACGTCGGGGTTGGGGCCAGGGGCGCAGGCAGCGAGCGCGAGCGCCCCGACGACCAGTGCGGCGGAGAGGGCGACGCGTCGGGCTCGTGGTGACGTGAGCGCCGTGCGCGCGGTGCGGTGGGGTGAGACGTCGTGCGTCGGGTGCATGGCCGACCTCCTCGTGGCTGGACCGGACGGTCGCCCCCAGCATCCGCCGGGACGCGCTCCGGCTCAACCGGAGGCTCGCGTCGACCGCCCGGTCAGTCGGATGCCGGCAGTCGCCTCGTCCCGCCGATCACGAGCGTGACGTCGACGTCGACGTCTGCGAGGCCGGCCTCGTCGAGGGCCGTGCGCAGGGTGCCGGGGTCGGCCTCGGGCGCCGGGCCGATCGCCTCGATCTGCAGGACTGACCCGCTGAAGGCGATCCCGGTGATCGTCCACTGCTCCTGCTCGGCCCACGCCTCGGCGACGGGCGCGGCCGCGGTCTTGTCGGCGTTCTGCCGCAGGACGTGCTGGCTGATCGCGCTGAGCGGCACCGCCACGACGAGCAGCGCTGCCGCGACCGTGACGAGGCTCGCGCCGCGCAGCGGCCCCACGAACCTCTCGGTCTCGCCCGCGGCCGTGCGGACCTGGAACAGCAGGAAGACGATCGTGCCGGTCGCGATGATCGCGGCGACGTTGGTCGCGAACAGCAGGAGAGCCCCCAGCGCCTGGTCCGGAGCGCCCGACTCGAGCGTGAGGCCGACGACCGCGAGCGGCGGGACGAGCGAGATCGCGATCGCGACACCGGGCAGCGCGTCCGACACGTCGGCCCGCACCAGGGCGAACGCCCCGACGGCCCCGGTCGCGAGCGCCGCGAGCAGGTCGATGAGCTGCGGGGTGACACGGCCTGCGACCTGGCTGTTGGTCGCCGCGACGATCTCGATCGGGACGAACAGGCCCACGAGGTAGCCGGTCGCGACCACCCCGGCGGCGCCCGCGACGACCAGGAGCGCCGACGAGGTCAGGTTCCGGTGGTCGTTGAGGACGATCGCGAGCGCCGTCCCGACGATGGGAGTCATGAGGGGAGCGACGATCATGGCGCCGATCACGGTGGCTGTGCTGTCAGCCGCGACGCCCGCCGACGCGATGACGGCCGCGAGGATCAGCAGGGTCCAGAACGTGGCCTGCCGGGAGCGCGCCGTCGGTCCCTCGGAGATGAACAACGCGGTGGTCATCCGCTGGATGTCGGCCGTCGTGACGTGCATGCTGCCTCCTGGTGCTGATCGTGCACCCAGCATCACAGGGGGTCGTCGCTCGCGCTCGGTACGCCCCCGGGGGGCGGTTTCGGCCTGGTGCCGGAGGAGCCTCGTCGCGCATGCCACGAGGCGCTCCGCTACGGTCGGGGTTCGACGACGACCTCCGAGGTGACAGACATGCCCCGCCGTTCCGCACTGCTCGTCGGAGTCCTGGCCGTGGCGTGCGGCTCGCTCGCGCTGGCCGCGGCGCTCGGCTCGACCGGGTCCGTCACGATACCGCCCGAGGGTCCGTGGGTGGTCCTGGTGGACGGCCCGTCGGAGGCGGACGCCGAGTGTGCCTCGGACCCGGCGGTCGCCTATGCGTTGACCCCGGCGATCCTGCCGCCGGCCGGGTCGTCGATCGGCCTGCTCCCCGACGCCACCCGCGGCGACGTCCGCAGGGTCGTGGCGTGCCTCGAGGAGCACGTGTCGCCGTCGCGGATCACCGTCGTCACGGCCGGGGCTACGCGCTCCTGACGGAACCTGCTCGTGGACGAGTCCGTTCCTGCGAAGCGTCCGCCGCCCGCTACAGTTCTGGGCAATGACACGGGGTGCCCGCTCCCACGAGCCGGGCTGAGATCACACCCGTCGAACCTGATCTAGCTAGCACTAGCGAAGGGATGTCGGCAATGTCGCTTGCTGCCACCACACATGTCCTGCCCACGGCCGCCTCGACGCCTGCCTCGACGCCGACGGCGGAGGTCCGGTGCGCCGCGCGCGGCGCGTCGTCGGGGGACAAGCCCTCCCGTCCTCGCGTCCTGTCGATCGCCGGTACCGACCCGACGGGGGGAGCCGGGATCCAGGCCGACCTCAAGGCGTTCGCGGCGCACGGCGCGTACGGCATGGCGGTCACGACCGCCCTGGTCGCGCAGAACACCCACGGTGTCCGCACGGTCCACGTCCCTGGCGCGGAGTTCCTCGCCGAGCAGCTCGACGCGGTCTCGGACGACGTGGTGATCGATGCCGTGAAGATCGGCATGGTCGCCGACGAACCCGACGCGCGGGCGATCGCCGCGTGGCTGAGGCGGGTGCAGCCGCCGTTCGTCGTGCTCGACCCCGTCATGGTCGCCACGAGCGGTCACCGTCTCCTCGACGAGGGGGCCGAGCAGGCCGTGCGCGAGCTGGTCGCGCTCGCCGACCTCGTGACGCCCAACCTCCCCGAGCTCGCCGTGCTCGTCGGCGAGCGGGCCGCGACCACCTGGCGCGACGCTCTCGCTCAGGCGAGGCGCTTGCACGCGGCGAGCGGCGCCGTCGTGCTCCTGAAGGGTGGTCACCTCACCGGGGAGGAGTCGCCCGACGCCCTGGTGGGTCCCGACGGCGTCACGACCTTCTCGGCGCCCCGCGTCGACACCGTGCACACCCACGGGACCGGGTGCTCGCTCTCGGCGGCGGTCGCCGCGCTGAGACCCCGGCGCGACGGGTGGGAGAGCGCGACGCGCGACGCCAAGGCCTGGCTGACCGGCGCGCTGGAGGCCGGGGGCGCGCTCGCGGTGGGCACGGGCCGCGGACCCGTCGACCACCTGGCGCACCTGCCCACGCTCGGGCTGCGGGCGTTCTCCGAGGAGGCCTGGGAGCGCATCGCGGGGTGGCGCGAGGCCGTGGAGCGCATGGGGTTCGTGCGGGCGCTCGCGGACGGGAGTCTCTCCCCGGGGGACTTCGGGTTCTACCTCGCGCAGGACGCCGCGTACCTCGCCGAGTACTCGCGTGTGCTGTCACGGGCGAGCCAGCTCGCGCCGACCCCTGAGGCGCGGCAGTTCTTCGCTGGGGCGGCGGTCGAGTCGCTCGAGGTCGAGCAGGCGCTGCACCGCGACTGGCTGGGCGAGCACGCGGGGATGGACCGCGGGGCGGTCGAGAGCGTCGACCCTTCTCCCGTGACGGCCGCTTACACGAACCACCTGCACGCGGCCTCGAACGGGTCGTACGCGGAGACCGTCGCGGCGCTGCTGCCGTGCTACTGGCTGTACTCGCACATCGGCGACGTGCTCGTGCGTCAGGCGGGGGTGCTCGACGATCACCCCTACGCGCGGTGGATCTCGCTCTACGGCGACCCGGCGTTCGCCGACGCGACGCGCGCCGCGTGCGCGTTCGCCGACGAGGCCGCGCGCTGGGCCTCGCCCGCCGAGCGCGAGCGCATGCTGCGTGCGTTCGAGCTGTCCTCGATGCACGAGTACCTGTTCTTCGAGCAGGCGCTGACGCGACCGACCTGGCCGCAGGCGCCGGTCGGGTAGCGCGCCGAGCGCGGAGAGGACTCGTCAGACGCTCTGCGCGCCGCCGTCCGGGTACCCGCAGTCGTACCCCGGCGGCCACCAGCGCCACGTCGTGGTGACCTGGCTGGTCGAGACGCCGGCCGGGCGGTCGGCCAGGCACTGCGTGCGCATCTGGTCGAGCCCGACGGTCAGGTAGTACACCGCGAGCACTCCGGTGAAGAGGACCAGGAGGACCGTCAGCGCCAGGCGCAGACGGCGGTCGGAGCGCCGGGCGGGTTCGTCCTCGCCGGGCCGTGGCGGGACCCAGTCCCAGCTCACGAGGCGGGGTCCGTCGTCGGGCCGGTGGCGGTGCTGGTGTCGGCGTCAGAACCGACACCGGAGCCCGGTACGAGCAGCACCTTGCCGGTCGTCGCGCGCGCCTCCAGGGCGCGGTGCGCGTCGGCGGCGCGCGCGAGCGGGAACGTCGCGCTCACGCGCACGTCGAGGTCTCCTGACGCGACGAGCGCGTACACCTCGCTCGCCCGGTCGAGGAGCTCGGCGCGCGTCGCGGTGTAGTCGTCGAGCTTGGGGCGGGTCGTGAACAGCGAGCCGCCCTTGTTGAGGCGCTGCAGGTCGAAGGGCGGCACCTGGCCCGAGGACCCGCCGAACAGCACGAGCATGCCGCGTCGGCGCAACGACGCGAGGGACGCCTCGAACGTGTCCTTGCCGACCGAGTCGTAGACGACGGCGACGCCGCGCCCGCCCGTGAGGTCGCGCACGATCGCGGGCAGCTCGGTCGTGAGGTCGTCGAGCTCGGCGTAGTTCACGACGTCGGAGGCTCCGGCCGCCCGGGACAGGTCGGCCTTGGCCTCGGTCGAGACGGTCGTGATGACGCGCGCACCGCGGCGCACGGCGAGCTGGGTCGCGAGCAGCCCGACGCCGCCGGCTCCCGCGTGCAGCAGGACGTCGTCGCCGGGCTGGACCGGGTAGGTCGACGTCACGAGGTAGTGGGCCGTGAGCCCCTGCAACCCGACGGCCGCCGCGACGCGCAGGTCGACCGGCTCGGGCACCGGGACCGCGACGTCCGCGGGGACGACCACCTGCTCGGCGTACGACCCGAACGCGTTGGTCCACGCGACGTGGTCGCCGGGCGCGAAGTCCGCGACGCCGGGACCGACTGCCGCGACGACGCCCGCGCCCTCGGTGCCGACCACGTGCGGGTACTCCATCGGGTAGACCCCCGCCCGCCGGTAGGTGTCGATGAAGTTGACGCCGGCCGCCGCGACGTCGACGAGGAGCTCGCCGGGGCCCGGGACGGGGGTCGGGAGCTCGACGAGGTCGAGGACGTCGGGGCCACCTGCCTGGAGTGCCTGGATCGCGCGCATGAGGTCAGCCTAGGTGCCGGGGGTGGTCTTGGGCGTCCCGTGCACCGGGGAGCCGGGGAGAGGCGGTGTCAGTGCTCACGGGTGACCTTCGCGTGGACGGCGTCGAGGTGTCGGCGGCTCGTCGCGGCGGCTCGGTCGGCGTCGCGGTCGCGGACGGCGTCGAGGATCGCCTCGTGGGCGTCCTGGTCGTGCCGGTGGCGCTCGCCCGCGCCGTCGAGCTCGATCATGTCGATCATCGCTCGGCGCAGGCGGGGGAGGAACGTGGCGAACAGGTCGGTCAGCACCGCGTTGTGCGCGGCGTCGACGACCGCACGGTGGAAGACCAGGTCGGCGTCGACGTACTCCTGGGCGCTCGCGGTCGTCGGGACCTTGCCGCGACCGGCGAGGGCGGTGGTCAGGGTGCGGAGGTCGGCCGGGGTGCGGCGGGTCGCGGCGAGCCGGGCGGCCTCGGTCTCCAG
This sequence comes from Oerskovia turbata, assembly GCF_000718325.1. Taxonomy (GTDB): domain Bacteria; phylum Actinomycetota; class Actinomycetes; order Actinomycetales; family Cellulomonadaceae; genus Oerskovia; species Oerskovia turbata. The sequence goes on along the minus strand of NZ_JOFV01000004.1, from coordinate 15,138 downwards.
GGCGCCGCGGACCTCGAGCACGTCGACGACCTCGCCGCGCCGCAGGACCTCCTGCCAGTCCTCGCTCGCCTCGGCCCGGACGACGTAGACGCCCGAGCCCTGGCGGCTCTCGAGCACGCCCTTGCCCGCGAGCTGACGGATGGCCTCGCGCACGGTCGAGCGCCCGACGCCGAGCTCGTCCGCGAGCGCCTGCTCACCCGGGAGCCGGTGGTCGAGGGGCCAGGTGCCGGTGCGGACGCGGTCGAGCATGAGGTCGGCCGCCTGGTCGGCGAGGGGGAGCCGGCGGAGCGTGGGCATGGGGGCTAACCTCTCAGGTTGTCTGAGGACTTGATCGCGGCTAGCGTACCCAGCATGTCGTGGAGCGCACTCCTTCTTGGTCGCCGCGGCGGGGCCTGAGCCGACCGGCTCCCCGCCGTGGGGGTCTGCCGTGCGCCGGTCGGACGCCGCTTGCCGTGCACCGCGCGGCCCGCACCCCGGAGCCAGACGACCATGACCACCAGACCCTTCCCCACGCTGCGCACCCCCGACGGCGCACCCGCCCCCGGCCAGCCCGGGTGGAACCGCCAGCGCGCCTCGCGCATGCCCTCGCACCGCTACCAGGACGTGTTCTCGCGCGTCGACGTCCCGCTCACGGACCGCCGGTGGCCTGGCAGCCGCCTCACCGTGGCACCGCAGTGGGTGCCCGTCGACCTGCGCGACGGCAACCAGGCCCTGACCGAGCCCATGGACCCCGCCCGCAAGCGACGGTTCTTCGAGCTGCTCGTCGCGATGGGATACACCGAGATCGAGGTCGGCTACCCGTCCGCCTCGCAGACCGACTTCGACTTCGTCCGCCTGCTCGCCGAGACGGACCTGGCGCCCGAGCACGTGACGATCGTGGTCTTCACCGCCGCCCGGGCGGACCTGATCGCCCGGACGTTCGAGTCGGTCCGCGGCCTGCGCAACCCCGTCGTGGTGCACCTGTACACCGCGACCGCGCCGACCTGGCGCGACGTCGTGCTGGGCAAGGGACGTGCCGAGCTCTCGGACCTGATCGCCGCCGCGGGCACCGAGGTCCTGCGGCACGCGGGGGACGACCCTCGCGTCCGCTTCGAGTTCTCGCCCGAGGTCTTCAACCTCACCGAGCCCGACTACGTGCTCGAGGTCTGCGCGCGCATGACGACCCTGTGGGACGCCACCGCGGAGCGGCCCGTGATCCTCAACCTCCCGGCGACGGTCGAGGTCGCGACGCCCAACGTGTACGCCGACCAGATCGAGTACATGCACCGTCACCTCGACCGGCGTGAGGCCGTGATCCTGTCGGTCCACCCGCACAACGACCGGGGCACGGGCGTGGCGTGCGCGGAGCTCGCGGTCCTGGCGGGCGCGCAGCGCGTCGAGGGCTGCCTGTTCGGCAACGGCGAGCGCACGGGCAACGTCGACCTGGTGACCCTGGGCCTCAACCTGCACGCGCAGGGCGTGGACCCCATGATCGACTTCTCCGACATCGACGAGATCCGCCGCACGGTCGTGGACTGCAACGGCATCGGTGTGCACGGGCGCCACCCGTACGCGGGTGACCTCGTGCACACGGCCTACTCCGGGACGCACCAGGACGCTATCCGCAAGGGGTTCGCGCGGCACCGCACGGACGCGCGCGCCGCGGGCGTCGACCCCGCGGACGCTCCCTGGAAGGTGCCGTACCTGCCCGTGGACCCTGCCGACGTCGGGCGGTCGTACGACGCGGTGGTGCGCGTCAACAGCCAGTCCGGCAAGGGCGGCATCGCGTACCTGCTCGAGTCCGCGTACGGCCTGGAGCTGCCTCGGCGGCTCGAGATCGACTTCGCACGCCGGGTCCAGGCGCACGCGGACCGCAGCGGGGGAGAGGTCACGGCCGAGGGGCTGTGGCGCCTCTTCGAGGCGGCGTACGTCCTGCCCGACGGCGGAGCCCGCCAGGTCGTGCCCCTCGCCTGGTCGGTGGCGCAGCCCGAGTCAGACGGCGAGCGCGAGCGCATCGACGTCGTGCTGTCCCTGGGCGGTGAACGGGTCGAGCGGTCCGCCACCGGGGCCGGGCCGGTCGACGCGCTCACCCGGGTCCTCGCCGGGCTGGGCATGCCGGTCGAGGTGCTGGGGCTGACACAGCAGTCGGTCACCTCGGGCGCCGACGCACGGGCCGTGACCTACCTGAAGCACCGCGCCGTGGACGGCTCGGTCGCGTGGGCGGTGGGGCGGGACGAGTCGGTGCTCGGGGCGAGCGTGCGCGCGGTGCTCCGGGCGGCGGCGAGCCGGCCCCGTGCGACGGCCGCGGCGCGCCGAGACCCGCAGGTCGCTGCCGCGGACCGTGCCTGACCGACGAGCACGACCTGGTGGCGGGGGTGGGGCGCCGGCCGTGGGCCGGGCCCACCTGCGTCGTGTCGGTGCCGCGTGGCACGCTGCCCGCATGGCTACCCACGCGCACGGCATCCACCACTCGATCGACTACCTCGAGCTCTCCGTCACGGACATGGCGGCCGCGCAGTCGTTCTACGCGGAGGCCTTCGGGTGGGAGTTCGTCCCCTACGGGCCGGGGTACGCGGGCTTCCGGACCTCCGCGGAGGAGGGCGAGGCGGAGGCCGGTGGGCTGGCGCTCGCGGACTCGGTGACGCGCGGCGGCCCGCTGGTCCTCCTCTTCTCGACCGACCTCGACGAGTCGCTGCTGCTGGTCCAGGACGCGGGCGGGGAGATCGTCGAGGGGCCGTACGACTTCCCGGGCGGCCGGCGCTTCCACTTCCTCGACCCGAGCGGCAACGAGCTGGGCGTCTGGGGCGCATGAGGCCGCAGACGGCCGCACCCGGGCGAGGCGGTTCCGCCCCGACTGCATAACTATGTATAGTTCTGCATATGACGATCACAGTGGCAGTCGCCGGTGCGTCCGGCTACGCGGGCGGGGAGATGCTCCGGCTGCTCGCCGGGCACCCCGAGGTCGAGATCGGCGCGCTCACGGCGCACTCCACCGCGGGGTCGCTCCTCGGGCTGCACCAGCCGCACCTGCGCTCGCTCGCAGACCGCGTGCTGCTGCCCACGACCGTCGAGCACCTGGTGGGCCACGACGTCGTCGTGCTCGCACTGCCCCACGGCGCGTCCGGTGAGATCGCCGCGCAGCTGCCCGACGACGTCCTGGTCCTCGACCTGGGCGCGGACCACCGGCTCGCGTCCGCCGCGGACTGGACCGCGTTCTACGGCTCCGAGCACGCGGGGACCTGGCCCTACGGCCTGCCCGAGCTCCTGATCACCGAGCAGACCGGCGCGGGCGTCGAATACACCAAGCAGCGCGAGGTCCTCGCGGGCGCGCGCCGCATCGCCGTCCCCGGCTGCAACGTCACGGCCGTGACCCTGGGCCTGCAGCCCGGCGTCGCCGCGGGCCTGCTCAGCCCGGTCGACGTCGTCGCGGTCCTCGCGAACGGGTACTCGGGCGCGGGCAAGTCGCTCAAGACGCACCTGCTCGCCTCCGAGGCGCTCGGCTCCGCGCAGCCCTACGCCGTGGGCGGCTCGCACCGGCACATCCCGGAGATCGCGCAGAACCTGCGCTCGGCCGGCGCCGACGAGGTCACGATCTCCTTCACGCCCACCCTCGTGCCCATGGCGCGCGGCATCCTCGCGACCGCGACGGCTCGCCTGGCCCCGGGCCACGAGGACCTGAGCGTCGCCGACCTGCGCCAGGCCTACGAGCAGGCGTACGTCGGCGAGCCCTTCGTCGAGCTCCTGCCCGAGGGCCAGTGGCCCACCACGGCCATGACGCTGGGCGCCAACACGGCCCTGGTCCAGGTCGCGATCGACCGCGCCGCGGGCCGCGTCGTGACCGTGACCGCGATCGACAACCTCGTCAAGGGGACCGCCGGCGGCGCCGTGCAGTCCATGAACATCGCCCTGGGACTGCCGCAGACCCTGGGCCTGACCACCGAAGGGGTCGCACCGTGACCGTCACCGGACCGCTCGGCTTCCGGGCCGCAGGAGTCGCCGCCGGGCTCAAGTCCACCGGGAAGAAGGACGTGGCGCTCGTCGTCAACGAGGGCCCGCTCGACGTCGCCGCCGCCGTCTTCACGTCGAACCGCGTGTTCGCGGCCCCCGTCGCGTGGTCGCGCCAGGCCGTCGCGGACGGCATCGCGCGCGCCGTCGTCCTCAACTCGGGTGGCGCGAACGCGTGCACCGGACCCGAGGGCTTCGCCGACACCCACCGCACGGCCGAGTACGTCGCGGACCTCCTCGAGGTCTCGGCGGGCGACGTCCTGGTCTGCTCGACGGGCCTCATCGGCGAGCGCCTGCCCATGGAGAAGCTGCTCCCGGGCTGTGACGCTGCGGCCGGCGCGGCCGACACCGAGGGCGGCCCCGACGCGGCCCTCGCGATCATGACCACGGACACCGTGCCCAAGACCGTCCTCGTCACGCGCGAGGTCAGCGACGAGCACAGCGTCGACGGCGCCACGAGCTGGTCCGTGGGCGGCATGGCCAAGGGCGCCGGGATGCTCGCACCGGGCCTCGCGACCATGCTCTGCGTCCTGACCACGGACGCCGTCGTCGACGCCACGACCGCGGACGCCGCGCTGCGGGCCGCGACCGCCACCACGTTCGACCGGGTCGACTCCGACGGCTGCATGTCGACCAACGACACGGTGATCCTCCTGGCCTCCGGTGCGTCCCAGGTGCCGGTGACCCTCGAGGACCTGACGGCGGCAGTGACCGAGGCGTGCGCGGACCTCGCGCGCGCCCTGGTCGCGGACGCCGAGGGCGCGAGCCACGACATCGCGGTGACCGTCACGAACGCGAGCGACGAGACCGCGGCGCTCGCGGTCGCCCGCGCCGTGACGCGCTCCAACCTCTTCAAGGCCGCGGTGTTCGGCAACGACCCCAACTGGGGCCGCGTGCTCTCGGCCGTCGGGACCGTCCCCGAGGACGTCGCGCCCTTCGACGCGCTCGCGCTCGACGTGTCGATCAACGGCGTCCAGGTCTGCCGTGCCGGGGGAGTGGGCGAGCCCCGCGACCTCGTCGACCTCGCCTCGGCCCGCGAGGTGCACGTCGAGGTCGACCTGCACGCGGGCGACGCCCAGGTCACGGTCTGGACCAACGACCTCACGCACGACTACGTCCACGAGAACAGCGCGTACTCGTCGTGAGCGCCCAGACGTCCGAGGGCACCGCCCAGTCGACGATGTTCGATACCCGCACCGACCTGACCCCCGGCCAGAAGGCCGAGGTCCTGCTCGAGGCCATGCCCTGGCTGCAGGAGTTCCGCGACGCCCTCGTGGTCGTCAAGTACGGCGGCAACGCCATGATCGACGACGAGCTCAAGGCCGCGTTCGCGCGCGACATGGTGTTCCTGCGCCAGGTCGGCCTGCACCCCGTCGTGGTGCACGGTGGCGGCCCGCAGATCTCCGCGATGCTCGCGCGCCTCGGCATCGAGAGCGAGTTCCGCGGCGGTCTGCGCGTGACCACGCCCGAGGCGATGGACGTCGTGCGCATGGTCCTCACGGGCCAGGTCTCGCGAGAGCTCGTCGGGCTCATCAACGCGCACGGCCCGTACGCGGTCGGGCTCTCGGGCGAGGACGGGGGCCTGCTCCAGGCGCGGCGCCGCCATGCCATGGTCGACGGCGAGCCCGTCGACGTCGGGCTCGTGGGAGACGTCGTCGAAGTCCACCCCTCCGCGGTCCAGGACCTGCTCGACGCCGGACGCATCCCCGTCGTCTCGACCATCGCGCCCGACGTCGACGACCCGACCCAGGTCCTCAACGTCAACGCCGACACGGCCGCGGCGGCGCTCGCGGTCGCGCTCGGGGCCAAGAAGCTCATCGTCCTGACCGACGTCGAGGGGCTGTACACGTCGTGGCCGGACAAGAGCTCGCTCGTCGCCGAGATCACGCGCTCCGAGCTCGCCGACCTGCTGCCCTCGCTCGAGGCCGGCATGGTGCCCAAGATGGAGGCGTGCCTGCGGGCCGTGTCCGGGGGCGTCCCGCGCGCGACCGTGATCGACGGCCGCGTCGCGCACTCGGTCCTCCTGGAGGTCTTCACGACGCGCGGCAACGGGACCATGGTCGTCCCGGACGCGCTCGCCTCGAGCGCCATGACAACCCCCGCCACCCACGTCATCCCGCAGGAGCAGTCATGAACGGCACGACCGGCGAGATCTCGCCGACGCATCCCGCAGAGATCACGCTGACGACCACCGGGACGCAGGTCACCGACGCTGCCCGGAGCGCCGAGGGGGCCGCGGACACGACCCTGGCGGGCCCGGGCAGCGTCGCGCAGTGGACCGAGCGCTACACGCACGCGGTCATGGACACGTTCGGCGCACCGCAGAAGGTCCTGGTCCGCGGCGAGGGCGCGTACGTGTGGGACGCCGACGGCAAGCGCTACCTCGACCTGCTCGCGGGCATCGCGGTCAACGCGCTGGGCCACGCGCACCCCACGCTCACGGCCGCGGTCAGCGCGCAGCTCGGGACGCTCGGGCACGTGTCGAACTTCTTCGGGTCGCCCACGCAGATCGCGCTCGCCGAGCGGCTCCTGGACCTCACGCAGGCCCCCGAGGGCTCGCGCGTCTTCTTCACCAACTCGGGCACCGAGGCCAACGAGGCCGCGTTCAAGATGGCCCGCCGCAACCGCGACGGCGCCGCCGGCCCGGGCACGCGGACCAGGATCCTCGCTCTCGAGGGAGGCTTCCACGGCCGCAGCATGGGCGCGCTCGCGCTCACGGCGAAGGCCGCGTACCGCGAGCCCTTCGAGCCCTTGCCAGGTGGTGTCGAGTTCGTCCCGTTCGGTGACGTGGCCGCGCTCGAGGAGGCTTTCTCGCCCGAGGCGGTCTCCGCTCGCGGCGAGGTCGCGGCACTGGTCGTCGAGCCGGTCCAGGGTGAGGCGGGCGTGCGCCCGCTGCCGCCGGGCTACCTGGTGGCCGCGCGCGAGCTGACCGCGGCGTCGGGCGCCCTGCTGGTCCTCGACGAGGTCCAGACGGGCGTGGGACGCACGGGGTCGTGGTTCGCGTTCCAGCAGCAGGAGATCGGCGGGGGCATCACGCCCGACGTCGTCACGCTCGCCAAGGGGCTCGGCGGCGGCTTCCCCGTGGGGGCCGTCGTGGCGTTCGGCGAGCGGGCCGCGACCCTCCTGGGGCGCGGTCAGCACGGCACGACGTTCGGCGGCAACCCCGTCGCGGCGGCCGCCGCGCTCGCGACGCTCGGCGTGATCGAGCGCGACGGCCTGCTGGCCAACGTGCGCACGGTCGGCGAGGCGCTGCGCGACGGGATCGCCGCGTGCGGCAACCCCGTGGTCGCAGGAACCCGTGGCCTGGGCCTGCTGATCGCGGTCCAGCTCTCGGCGCCCGTCGCGGCCGAGGTCGTGCGCCGCGCCCTGGCCGCCGGGTTCATCGTCAACGCGGTCCAGCCCGACGCGATCCGCCTCGCCCCGCCCTTGATCCTGACGCGCGACCAGGCGAACGAGGTCGTCGCGTTCTTCGCGGGGCTCCCCGCCGACCTCGTCGCCCCGGGCAGCGCACAGGCCGCCCCCGCCACCCCAGCCACCCCACAGAAGGGCTGACCGTGACCTCGACCGCCTCCGTCCGACACTTCCTGCGCGACGACGACCTGACCCCCGCCGAGCAGCGCGAGGTCCTCGAGCTGGGCCTCGGCTTCCGCGAGGACCGCTTCATCCGCACGCCGCTGCGCGGGCCGCAGGCCGTCGCGGTGATCTTCGACAAGCCCTCGACCCGCACGCGCGTGTCGTTCTCGGTGGGCATCGCCGAGCTCGGCGGCTACCCCCTCGTGATCGATGCGGCGTCGAGCCAGCTCGGGCGCGGCGAGCCCATCGCGGACACGGCTCGTGTCTTGGACCGCCAGACGTCGGCGATCGTGTGGCGGACGTTCGGCCAGGACCGCGTCGAGGAGATGGCCCGGGTCGCGACCGTCCCGGTCGTCAACGCCCTGACCGACGAGTTCCACCCGTGCCAGATCCTCGCGGACCTGTTGACCGTCGCCCAGCTGCGCGGCGGCGTCGACTCGCTCGCCGGCACGTCGCTCGTCTACCTGGGCGACGGTGCCAACAACATGGCGCACTCCTACCTCCTGGGCGGCGTGACCGCGGGCTTGCACGTGCGCATCGGCGCCCCGGCCGGTTTCCTGCCGGACCCGGCGGTCGTCGCGGACGCCGAGCGCATCGCGCGCGAGACCGGCGGATCGGTCGTCGTGACCACGGACGCGGTCGAGGCCACGCGCGGTGCGGACGTCGTCGCGACCGACACCTGGGTCTCGATGGGCGACGAGGCCAGCGCGGCCGAGCGCGAGCTGCCGTTCGTCCCGTACCAGGTGAACGCCGAGCTCATGGCGGTCGCCGCCGCCGACGCGCTCGTGCTCCACTGCCTGCCCGCGTACCGCGGCAAGGAGATCACGGCCGAGGTCATCGACGGCCCGCAGTCGGCCGTCTGGGACGAGGCCGAGAACCGCCTGCACGCCCAGAAGGCGCTGCTGACCTGGTTGCTGGAACGCTCGTGACGACCGCCCTCGGCCCGGGGAGCGTGCCCACCACCAAGGCGGCACGCCATGCGCGCATCGCGCAGCTCGTCGCCCGGCACGAGATCCACTCCCAGGCCGAGCTCGCCAAGGCGCTCGCCGAGGACGGCGTGAGCGTCACGCAGGCGACACTCTCGCGCGACCTCATCGAGCTGCGGGCCGAGAAGGTCCGCAGCGCGTCGGGTGCGCTGGTCTACGCGGTGCCCGGTGAGGGCGGCGACCGCTCGGTCCAGGTCGCGAACGACGCCGAGTACGTCGCGGCCCGGCTCGCGCGGCTGTGCGCCGAGCTCCTGGTCTCGGCCGAGGCGTCGGGCAACCTCGTCGTGCTGCGCACACCGCCCGGCGCCGCGCAGTACCTGGCGTCGGCGATCGACCACTCGGTGTTCGTCGGCGTCCTGGGCACGATCGCGGGCGACGACACCGTCCTGGTGATCTCGCGCGACGTCGACGGCGGCGAGGACCTGGCTGCGCGCTTCCTGGCCCTGACCAACCCCGTGGTACCCACCACCTCCACGACCACAGCCCCTCCTGGCTAGCGACGGCCCGCACGGGCCGCGCAGCGAACACGGCGACCGCCGAGCCTCGGCGGCTGCCACACTTGGACCCATCACCCCACGCAAGGAAGAGAACAAGTCATGACTGAACGCGTCGTGCTCGCCTACTCGGGCGGCCTGGACACCTCCGTTGCCATCGGCTGGATCGGCGAGGCCACCGGGGCCGAGGTCGTCGCCGTGGCGGTCGACGTCGGCCAGGGAGGCGAGGACCTCGAGGTCATCCGCCAGCGCGCCCTCGACTGCGGCGCCGTCGAGGCGTACGTCGCGGACGCCCGCGACGAGTTCGCCGAGGAGTACTGCATGCCCGCGCTGCGCGCGAACGGCCTGTACCTCGACCGCTACCCGCTGGTCTCCGCGATCTCACGCCCCGTGATCGTCAAGCACCTGGTGCGCGCGGCCCGCCAGTTCGGCGCGACGACCGTCGCGCACGGCTGCACGGGCAAGGGCAACGACCAGGTCCGCTTCGAGGTCGCCACGACGTCGCTCGCGCCCGAGCTCAAGACGATCGCGCCGGTCCGCGACCTCGCGCTGACGCGCGAGAAGGCCATCGCGTACGCCGAGAAGCACTCGCTGCCGATCGCCACGACCAAGCACAACCCGTTCTCGGTCGACCAGAACGTGTGGGGTCGTGCGGTCGAGACGGGCTTCCTCGAGGACATCTGGAACGCCCCCACGAAGGACGTCTACAACTACACCGACGACCCGACGTTCCCGCCTGTCGCTGACGAGGTCATCGTCACGTTCGAGCAGGGCGTGCCGGTCGCGCTCGACGGCGTCGCGGTGACCCCGCTGCAGGCCATCCAGGAGATGAACCGCCGCGCCGGGGCCCAGGGTGTGGGCCGCATCGACATCGTCGAGGACCGCCTGGTCGGCATCAAGTCCCGCGAGATCTACGAGGCCCCGGGCGCGATCGCTCTCATCGCGGCGCACCAGGAGCTCGAGAACGTGACCCTCGAGCGCGAGCAGGCCCGCTTCAAGCGGGGCGTCGAGCAGCGCTGGACCGAGCTGGTCTACGACGGCATGTGGTTCAGCCCGCTCAAGAAGTCGCTCGACGTCTTCATCGACGACACCCAGCGCTACGTCTCGGGCGACATCCGTCTCGTCCTGCACGGTGGCCGTGCGACCGTCACGGGTCGTCGCAGCGAGTCGAGCCTGTACGACTTCAACCTCGCGACCTACGACGAGGGCGACTCGTTCGACCAGTCGCAGGCCAAGGGCTTCATCGAGATCTTCGGTCTCACGGCCAAGCTCTCCGCGGCCCGTGACGAGAAGTTCGGCAACGGCGTGGACTTCGGCACCGGGAGCCTGTGAACCATGAGTGACGAGATCACGTCCGGCGCCGCTGCAGGCGACGCGGCCGAGGTGCAGGGTGCGTCGGAGGCTCCCGTGAGCCTGTGGGGCGGCCGGTTCGCCGGTGGTCCTGCCGAGGCACTGGCCGCCCTCTCGCAGTCGACGCACTTCGACTGGCGCCTCGCGCAGCACGACATCGCGGGCTCGAGGGCTCACGCCAGGGTGCTCGCGGCGGCGGGTCTGCTCGACGACGACGAGCTGACCGCGATGCTCGAGGCGCTGGACGTGCTCTCGGCCGACGTCGCGTCGGGGGCGTTCCTCCCGGTCCTGGCCGACGAGGACGTGCACACGGCCCTCGAGCGCGGGCTCATCGAGCGTGCGGGTCCGGACCTCGGCGGCAAGCTGCGCGCGGGGCGTTCGCGCAACGACCAGATCGCGACGCTCGTGCGGTCGTACCTGCGCGAGGAGGCCCGGGCGATCGGGCTCCTGGTGCTCGACGTCGTCGACGCCCTCATCGAGCAGGCCGAGGCGCACCCCGGCGCCCCGATGCCTGGCCGCACGCACCTGCAGCACGCGCAGCCGGTGCTGCTCGCGCACCACCTGCTGGCGCACGCGTGGCCGCTGCTGCGCGACGTGGACCGTTTCATCGACTGGGACGTGCGGGCCGGGCGCTCGCCGTACGGCTCGGGCGCGCTCGCGGGCTCGTCGCTGGGTCTGGACCCGGCGGCCGTCGCGGCGGACCTGGGCTTCGACGGCCCGGTCGAGAACTCGATCGACGGCACGGCCTCGCGCGACGTCGTCGCGGAGTTCGCGTTCGTCTCGGCCATGCTGGGGGTCGACCTCTCGCGCTTCGCGGAGGAGATCATCATCTGGAACACCAAGGAGTTCGGCTTCGTCCGCCTGGACGACGCCTACTCCACGGGGTCGAGCATCATGCCGCAGAAGAAGAACCCGGACATCGCCGAGCTCGCGCGTGGCAAGGCCGGGCGTCTGATCGGGGACCTGACGGGGCTGCTGGCGACGCTCAAGGGCCTGCCGCTCGCGTACAACCGCGACCTGCAGGAGGACAAGGAGCCGGTGTTCGACCAGGTCGACACCCTCAAGGTCCTGCTCCCCGCCTACGCGGGCATGGTCCGCACCCTGACGTTCGACACCGAGCGCATGGCGTCGCTCGCACCGCAGGGGTTCTCGCTCGCGACGGACGTCGCGGAGTGGCTCGTCCGCGAGGGCGTGCCGTTCCGCGTGGCGCACGAGGTCGCGGGGGCGTGCGTGCGGGTGTGCGAGGAGCGCGACATCGAGCTGTGGGACCTGACGGACGCGGACCTCGCCGAGATCTCGGAGCACCTCACGCCGGGGGTGCGGGACGTGCTCACGGTCGAGGGTTCGCTCGCCTCGCGCGACGCGGTGGGCGGTACGGCTCCCGCGCGGGTGGCGGAGCAGCTCGAGGAGGCCAAGGTGCGTTCGGCCGAGTACCGCTTCTGGGTGCAGGGCTGAGGTCGCCGTGAGCGTGAGCGCTGCGGTCCTCGAGGACCTCGTGGCCCGCGTGCACGACGGCGTAGCGCGCCTCGGTCAGGGACGTCCGGCTGGTCCGGGCGTCCCGTCCGGGGCGGGCTGCCGCCTGGTCGTCGTCGACGGCCCGGCAGGGTCCGGCAAGACGACCCTGGCCGCGCAGCTCGCTGCGGCCCTGCCCGCCCAGGTGATCCACATGGACGACCTGTACGAGGGCTGGACGGGCATGACGGCGGGCGTCGGTCGGCTCGTCGAGCAGGTCCTCGATCCGCTGGCCGCGGGCCGGCCCGGGCGGTACCAGCGGTACGACTGGACGCTCGAGGACTTCGCCGAGTGGCACGACGTCCCGCTCGCCCCGTTCCTCGTGGTCGAGGGCTGCGGCGCAGGTGCCCGGCGGGTCGCCGATCTCACGACGATGCTCGTCTGGGTCGAGGCCGACGACGAGGTCCGCCTGGCGCGCGGCCTCGCGCGCGACGGCCAGGAGGCTCGTGTGCACTGGCTCGAGTGGATGGCCTCGGAGCGACAGGTCTACGCGGCCGAGGGCACGGCCGAGCGGGCCGACGTGGTGCTCGATGGGTTCGGCGAGCCCCTCGCGCCGCGCCCTCGTGCGCACGAGCGTACGGCCGACGCCTGATCGTCCCCCGGCAGGCGGGACGTCGAGGCATGCGGGGCGTAGATTGCGGGGGAGACCCCCGCCCAGCCAGGAGGCCCACGTGACCGAGCCCCGTTCCCGCACGGACCTCGACGCCCCCGCACCGGACGTCCCCGCGCGTGGGTGGTTCGCCCGTCCGAGCCTCGAGGTCGCGCGCGACCTCCTGGGGGCTTCGATCACGCACCGCACGCCCGAAGGCAGCGTCACGGTCCGCCTCACCGAGGTCGAGGCGTACGCCGGCGAGCACGACCCGGGGTCGCACGCCTTCCGCGGACGCTCCGAGCGCAACCGGGCCATGTTCGGCGAGCCGGGCCACCTGTACGTCTACCGTCACCTGGGCCTGCACCACTGCGTCAACGTGGTCTGCGGCCCCGTGGGATCCGCGTCGGCGGTCCTGCTGCGCGCGGGCGAGGTGACCGACGGCGTCGAGCTGGCCCGGGCGCGACGGCTCGCGGCGGGCGTGTGCGACTCGGACCGCCAGATCGCGCGCGGTCCGGCGCGTCTCGCGGTGGCGCTCGGCCTGGACCTGGCCCACTACGGGCTGGACGTGAGCGACGAGGCGGGCGACGTCGTCGTGCACCGGGACGTGCGGACCCTGCGGCCCGCGATCGCGACCGGACCGCGCGTCGGTGTGAGCGGCGACGGGGGAGACGCGAGCGTCTACCCGTGGCGGCTGTGGCTCACGGGTGACCCGACCGTCTCGGCCTACCGCCCCGCGACGCGCCGCACCCGCTGAGGCGTCCGCTCCCGGGCGGAGTCGGTGCTGGAGGGCAGGACACGGCAGACTAGGACCTCGGGCGCGCGGAACGACGGCGCGCCCGTCCCACGCCCGCGCCGCACCGCGCGCGGGCACGACGAAGGAGATGCAGTGAACGACGTTCTCGACGAGTTGCAATGGCGAGGCCTGGTGGCGCAGTCCACCGACGAGGCCGCGCTGCGTGCTGCGCTGGCCGAGGGACCCGTCACGTATTACTGCGGCTTCGACCCGACCGCGCCGAGCCTGCACCACGGCCACCTGGTCCAGCTCATCCTGCTCCGCCACCTGCAGCTCGCGGGGCACCGCGCGATCGCGCTCGTCGGCGGCGCAACGGGCATGATCGGTGACCCGCGGCAGTCGGGGGAGCGGATCCTCAACACCAAGGACACGGTCGCCGAGTGGACCGAGCGGCTCAAGACGCAGGTCTCGCGCTTCCTCGACTTCGAGGGCGACAACCCGGCGCGCATCGCGAACAACCTTGACTGGACCGGTCAGCTCACGGCGATCGACTTCCTGCGGGAGATCGGCAAGCACTACCGCCTGGGCACCATGCTCGCCAAGGACACCGTGGCGCGCCGCCTGAAGTCGGACGAGGGGATCAGCTTCACCGAGTTCAGCTACCAGATCCTGCAGGGCAACGACTACCTCGAGCTGTTCCGTCGCGAGGGTGTCACGCTCCAGACGGGCGGCAACGACCAGTGGGGCAACCTGCTCTCGGGCGTCGAGCTGATCCGCAAGGCCGAGGGTGCGTCGGTGCACGTCCTGACGACCCCGCTCATCACCAAGGCGGACGGGACCAAGTTCGGCAAGACCGAGGGCGGTGCCGTGTGGCTCGACCCCGACATGATGAGCCCGTACGCGTTCTACCAGTACTGGGTCAACGCGGACGACGCCGACGTGGTGGGCTGGCTCAAGATCTTCACGTTCCGTAGAGCGGAGGAGATCGCCGAACTCGAGCGCGCGGTCGCCGAGCGCCCCGCGGCGCGTGAGGCGCAGAAGGCGCTCGCGGCCGACGTCACGACGCTAGTCCACGGCGCCGCGGCGACCGAGGCGGTCGTCGCGGCGAGCCAGGCGCTCTTCGGCCGAGGCGACCTGGGTGCCCTCGACGCCGGCACGCTGGCGGCAGCGGTGGCCGAGCTCCCGCGCACGACGGCGGCACCGGGCGAGCTGGTCGTCGACCTTCTCGTGGGGTCGGGGCTCGTGAGTTCGAAGGGCGCGGCGCGGCGCGCGATCGCCGAGGGCGGCGCCTACGTCAACAACGCGAAGGTGACGTCCGAGGACGCGGTCCTCGGGGCGGACGACCTCCTGCACGGACGGTTCGCCGTCCTGCGCCGGGGCAAGCGGACGCTCGCGGTCGCCGAGATCGCGTGACGGACCTGCGTGCATGACGGCGGGGCCAGGGGAGTCGTCCCCTGGCCCCGTTGTCGTCGCGGGAGGGCCGGGCGGCGCTCGTGAGGCCGGAGCGGCGGAGCGGCGGGGTGCGAGCGGGCGCGGTGACCGGGGTCACGAGGCCTGGGTTTGACCTCGCCCGTCACCTCGACGTAATCTTCTGGATGTCAGCCCGACAGGGAGGAACAGACACCACTGCGAAGCTCTTCGGAGCCGCCGCGAAGTGGCTGGTCTCACGGGCAGGTCACCCACACGAAGTTCAGGTCCTGGATCTGTCGACTCGTGAGGGAGCTGGAGAAGAGTCTCGGTAGACACCGAGAGTCGGAACTGGTAAGGTAGAGAAGTTGCCCCGAGTGAAGGCCCCTGGTGGGTTGGAGTCGGTGTGTGTCGGTTGCTTGAGAACTCAACAGTGTGCTTGATAGTTAATGCCAATTGTCCTGCGTGGGCGTGTGGCGCGCATCGTTTGGTGTGTGTTGTGTGTTC
>NZ_JOFV01000003.1 GCF_000718325.1 Oerskovia turbata | reverse complement strand
CGATGGTACTGCCCTGGAGACGGGGTGGGAGAGTAGGTCGCCGCCGGACAACCATTCACCAAAGGCCCACCCCACACGGGGTGGGCCTTTGGCATACCCAGATTTATTCCGTGTCGACCGCGGTCAGCTCCAGCCGTAGCCCGCCAGCCACCGGGTGATCTCGCGGTAGAACCTGCGCCGCGGTCCAGGACCGGACAACGTGAGGTCGTGTATCCCCCCGGGGATGCGGGCGATCGTCACCACGGGCCCGAGGTTCGGTGCACGCCGGGCGAGGAGCTCGACGTCGAGCACGATGTCCGCCGCCCGCATGTCCTCGCTCCACCGCGGGCTGATGAGGGTGCGGTCGGATGTCAGGACGATGATCGGGCAGGTCACCGACAACCCGGCCGCCACGGTCGCGTGCCCTTCGATGATTCCGCGCAGCCAGCCGGCCCGGACGGGGAACGACGGCACGGGCCGCCACTCGGGGTTGAACTCCCAACCGCCGCTCTCGAGGTCGCGCAACGTGCGCGCGTAGTACCCCGCGTCGATGTTCGGCAAGGGTGCCTTGGGCTGGAAGCGGGCGAGCTGGCGGATCGCGGGGGAGGAGACCGTCCTGACGGTCGACGAACCCTGCAGCTCCAGCCATGGGCTGTTCAGCACCAGCCCGTGGAGCCGCCCCGGGTTGCGGTTCGCCCACAGGACCCCGGTCAGGCCACCGGTCGAGTGGCCGACCAGCATGATCGAGGCGTGCGCCCCGAGCTCGATGTGGATCATGGCGAGCGCGGTCTCGAGGTCCTCGTCGTACTCGTGCAGGTGCTCCATGTACCCCGGGGTCTGGTGCGACCGGAGGCTGCGTCCGTACTTGCGCAGGTCCACCGCGTAGAACGCCGCACCTTGTGCATGCCAGTACTCGGCGAGCTCGGTCTGGAAGAAGTAGTCGCTCCACCCGTGGACGTACAGGACTGCGCGCGCGGGCCGGACGGCCTCCACGGTCGGCGGGTCGTAGCGGACGAGGGTCGCCACGACCTCGCCCTCGTCGTCGGGCGTGAGCTGGAGGGTGAGACGGCGGTAGTCCGGCCCGAGGACGTCCTCCTCCCACCGCCCGCGCTGCGGTCGGACGCGTGGCCGCGGGGTCGGGCCGCGAGACCCTGCCGTGACGAGTGCGGACGACTCGGCGAGCGGTGCCCGCAGCTGCCCCAGGGTGAGGGTCCGGGGAGCAGCAGTCCGGGGGCGGCGTCGGGAACCTGCGATGCGCGGCGACACCGTCCGCTCGAGCGGGCCGGCCGAGCCCGTCGCCCGCGTCCCGGCGTCGGGCAGCGCGGAGCCTGCGGTGTCAGTGGCGTCGGTGCCGGCACCGGAGAGGGGCTCCGCCCCGGACCCGGACGTCGTTCGCGCCCGATCGGCACGCGGTCCCCCCGGCTCTGCGTCCTTGCTCATGTCGTGAGCACGATCTTCCCGTAGTGCTCCCCGGCGTCGAGCCGTGCGAGGCCGGCCGCGGCCCGGGCGAGCGGGAAGACCTCGTCGATCGCCGGGCGGACGTCGGTGCGGGCGAGGAACCGCAGCAGGGCCGCGAGATCCTCGCGCGAGCCCATCGTCACTCCCCGCACGGTGATCTCCTGGAAGAAGACGCGGGACAGCTCGGCCGGGCTCGCGTCCCCGGAGGTGGCCCCCGCGACGACGACCGTCCCGCCCGGGCGGACCGAACGCATCGAGTGCGACCACGTGGCCTGACCGACGGTCTCGATCACGGCGTCGACCCGCGCAGGGAGCCGGGCACCGGGTTCGAAGACCGCCGAGGCGCCGTTCTGCAGGGCCCGTGCCCGCTTGGCCGACGAACGCGACGTCACGAACACCTCGACGCCGGCCGCGCTCGCGAGGCGCGTCGCGGCGCTCGCGACGCCGCCCCCCGCACCCTGGACGAGCACGCGGTCGCCCGGGCCGAGCCCCGCGACGCTGAAGAGCATGCGGTAGGCGGTGAGCCACGCCGTCGGGAGGCAGGCCGCCTCGACGAACGTGAGCTCCGGCGGCTTGGGGATCAGGTTCTTCGTGGGCGCGGCGACCTGCTCGGCCAGCGTCCCCGCGTACTTCTCGGACAGGAGCGTGCGCGACTCCGCGGGCCCCACCCCGTGCCCGTCGGCGCCGATCACGCCGTGGACGACGACCTCGGTCCCGTCGGGGGCGATCCCCGCAGCGTCGGTGCCGAGGATCATCGGGAGCTGCTCCGCACGCAGCCCGACCCCGCGCAGCGACCACAGGTCGTGGTGGTTGAGGCTCGCAGCGCGGACGTCCACCACCGACCAGTTCTCCCGGGGCTCCGGCGCGGGCCGGTCTCCCACGGTCAGTCCTGCGAGCGGGTCCTGCTGGTCGAAGTGCGTCACGTAGGCGGCAAGCATGTGTCCAACCTACGGTCTCCGGGCGTGGTGCGCGTCCGAGCCCGGACGCGACACGATACCCGTCCGGCCCGTGAGAACGCCCGTCCCGGTACGGCCTCGGTCCGGTCGTGGACAGCGGCGGACGTGCCGGTCAGCGGTGGATGCCGCCCGCGACGGGGTGCCACTTCGGTCCGTAGCGGCGCGTGAAGACCGCGCCGCCGACCTCGACGAAGGCACCCGCCGCGGCTCGGACCGCGCGCGCGATCTCGGCGGCCTGGTCGTCGTCCTCGGCGAGGAAACGCACCGTGACCCGGGCCTCGCCGCTCACGATCCCCAGGTCGTAGGACTCGACCTCGGTCACCTCGCGGGCCGCGGCGGCTGCCGCAGGCAGCACGGCTTCCGGGGACGCGCCAGGGCGCAGCATCCCGACGACGAGGCTCACCCGGTACGAAGTCACCGCTGCACCTTCGCACATCTCGGGCGCCCGAGCCGAACGCCGAGGGTGACGGGTGCGTCCGCCGAGGGTGACGGGTACGGCCGCCGAGGGTGACGGGCGCGTCTGCCGAGGGTGACGGGTGCGTCAACCTCGGCGGCCAGGGGCGTCACCCTCGGCGGGGGAGTGCGTCACCCTCGGCGGTCAGGCGTGCGTGTTCGGGAGCTCCGCGCGTCGCGGCGGGTTCGCCCCTGCACGCGAGACCGTGATCGCGGCGGCCGCCACGCACCGTTCGAGCACCGCGGTCAGCACGTCCAGGTCGACGGATCGGAGCGCGTCGCGCCGGTCGCCGCCCAGGAGGTCCCGCTCCCAGAGCCCGTCGATGAGCGCCCCCATGAAGGTGTCGCCCGCGCCCACGGTGTCCACGACGTCGACCCGCGGTGCCTCGACGCGGACCTCGCCCGCCGCGCACACCGCGACCGCTCCCTCGCCGCCGAGAGTCACGACGACGATCGCGGGTCCCTGCTCTGCCCCGGGCGCCCTGGCCCACGTGCGCGCGACCTCCACGGGCTCGGCGCCCGGGTACAGCCACTCGACGTCCTCGTCGCTGACCTTGACGACGTCTGCAGCGGCGACGAGCGGCTCGATCCGGGCGAGCGCGGCCTCGGGGGTGCCCATGAGACTGGGGCGGGCATTGGGGTCGTAGGTGATGGTCGAGCGCTCGCGCGCTGCGAGCACCAGGTCGTGGACGGCGCTCGCGCCAGGTTCGAGGACCGCTGCGATCGATCCGGTGTGGACGGCGAGCGTCGAGCCGGTCGCGGCGGTGCCGGGGGCCAGGTCCCACGTGATCGCGAAGTCGTACGTCGCGGCCCCCGACCCGTCGAGGACCGCGCGTGCGACGCTCGTGGCGGCGGCGCCGTCGGACCCGGGGGTGAGGGCGACGCCCGAGTC
Organism: Oerskovia turbata; assembly: GCF_000718325.1. Classification (GTDB taxonomy): domain Bacteria; phylum Actinomycetota; class Actinomycetes; order Actinomycetales; family Cellulomonadaceae; genus Oerskovia; species Oerskovia turbata. The sequence goes on along the minus strand of NZ_JOFV01000003.1, from coordinate 295,471 downwards.
GGCGAGCCAGGTGCGGATCTGCTCGCCGCGCTCGTCGCGGCCGAGGTGGGCCGCGAGCCGGACGTCGCGCCCGAGCCGGCCGAGGGTCAGCGCGACGTTGGCGGGGCTGCCGCCGGGGTGCTCGGCGGTCGTGCCGTCGGCACGTCGGACCTCGTCGACGAGCGCCTCGCCGACGACGAGGACGTGCGGGGCGTGAGAGGGCATCAGGGCTCCAGGCCGGTCGGGGGCGACGTCCTCGTACGATCCTGCACTGATGACAGCGGTGTCAACCATCGAGGGCCAGGGCCGTTCACCGCACCGACGCGAACGCCTCCAGGACCCGGTCCACGCTCGACCGCAGCCCCCATCGCGTGGCGAGCTCGTCGAGAGCCGCAGCGTCCGCAGGAGCGGACGGGACGTCGTCGGGCACCGGGGGGACGGCCGCGTCACGCGCGACCTGGACCACGAGCGGCGCGACGGCCAGGTAGTCTGCGGCCTCGGTGAGCCGGCGGCGCTGCGTCGGGCTCAGGCCCGGGTCGCCCTCGTCGCGAGCGCGCAGGATACCCGCGAGGTCCCCGTACCTGGCCAGCATGCCCGCCGCGGTCTTCTCGCCGATGCCCGCGACACCCGGCAGGCCGTCGCTCGGGTCACCGCGCAGCGCGGCCATGTCCGCGTACGCCTGGCCCGACGTCACGCCGTAGCGTTCGGCGAGGCGCTCGACGTCCACGACGTCGAGCTTCTTGAGGCCGCGCGCGGTGTACAGGACGCGCACGGGCACGTCGTCGTCGACGAGCTGGAACAGGTCGCGGTCTCCCGTGACGACCTCGACCGGCCCGGCATCGGCCTCCGCCTGCCCGACGGCGACGCTCGCCCCGGGCTCTCCGCCCGCCTCGCGCAGGACGCGCCGCCGGACCGACTCGCGCTCGACGAGCGTGCCGATCACGTCGTCCGCCTCGTAGCCGGGGCAGCCGACCCGCGCGACGCCGAGGGCCGCGAGGACGTCGACGATGATCGGGACCTGTGCGGTCAGGGCCTCGGGCACCTCCTCGATGCCCGTGGTGCCGGGGACCTCGGTCGCGATGCGGTGGGCCTTGTAGGACGGGATCGCGTCGACGCGGAACGCGGGACGCCAGTCGTCGTCCCAGCAGGCCACGAGGCGCGCGGGTCGACGCTCGGCCACGAGCACCGCGATGGTGTCGAGGAAGCCCCGCACCGCGTTCACGGGCGTGCCGTCCGGGGCCTTGACCGAGTCCGGGACGCCGAAGAAGGCGCGGAAGTACTGCGACGCGGAGTCGAGGAGCAGCAGGCCGCCGCTGCCGGGGAGCTGGGTGTCGCGCAGGGGAGCGGGCGTCGCCGGGTCCGTCATGGTCCCCAACGTACCGGTGGCGGCCCACGGGGGGCTGCTCCGACGTGACGACCGGATCGTGCGACCTGACACAGGGACGAGGGGCATGTCACATCCGGTTCGGGACCTTTGGCGGGCTTCTCCCGCAGGTCACGCACCTATGGTGACAAGAGCCCAGGGCTCCCGGACGGCACCTTCCGCGCCGCCTGTCAGGAACCCAGCGACCTACGAGAGAAGGCGTGGCGAGGACATGAAGGCTGCACGTTTCCACGGACGACGAGACATCCGCATCGAGGACGTCCCGGCCCCCGAGCTGCGGCCCGGCGCGGTCGCGATCGACGTCGCATGGTGCGGGATCTGCGGCTCTGACCTGCACGAGTACCTCGAAGGGCCGATCTTCGTCCCCGCCCCTGGGCGCCCGCACCCGCTGACCCGCGAAGAGATGCCCGTGACCATGGGGCACGAGTTCTCCGGCACCGTGGCCGCGCTGGGCGAGGGCGTCGACGACCTCACGGTCGGCGAGTCGGTGGTCGTCGAGCCGTACGTCGTGTGCGGCGAGTGCGCGCAGTGCGACGCCGGCGACTACCACCTGTGCGTCAAGATGGGCTTCATCGGTCTGGCCGGCGGTGGCGGTGGACTCTCGGAGAAGGTCGTCGTCGACCGTCGCTGGGTCCACCCCGTGGGCGACATCCCGCTCGACCAGGCGGCTCTCATCGAGCCCCTGTCGGTCGCGCACCACGCGGTCGTGCGCTCGGGCGCGCAGGCCGGCGACGTCGCGCTCGTCGGCGGCGCGGGCCCGATCGGTCTGCTCACGGCCGCGGTCCTCAAGGCCCGGGGCGTCACGGTCATCATGTCCGAGGTCTCGGACGCGCGGAAGACCACGGCACGCGAGACGCACGTCGCCGACCACGTCGTCGACCCCACGCAGGACAACCTGATCTCCCGCGTCCGCGAGATCACGGGCGGCAAGGGCGTCGACGTGGCCTTCGAGTGCACGAGCGTCAACGCAGTCCTCGACCAGCTCTTCGACGCGGTCCGCCCCGCAGGCGTGATCGTGGTCGTGTCGATCTGGGGCAAGACCGCCGCGGTGGACATGCGCAAGCTCGTCCTCAAGGAGATCGACCTGCGCGGCACGATCGCCTACGTGCGCGACCACGCCGAGACGATCCGGCTGGTCCAGGAGGGCAAGATTGACCTCGCGCCGTTCATCACGGCGAAGATCCCGCTCGAGGACCTCGTGAGCAAGGGCTTCGACACCCTGGTCCGCCGCAACGAGACCGCGGTGAAGATCCTCGTCCACCCGTGACGGACCCCGGCCCGACGCCGGAGCGCACCCTCGACGCGGAAGGTGCGCTCCGCCGTCGGGCCGGCTGTTCGCGGAGAGGGACCCTGCTGCTCCCGTCCTGCGCCACGACCGGACGACCGACAGGTTCTGGCACGTCGAGGCCCCGTGAGTGCGGAGTAGTTGTCGTCGATCGGCCGGATCCACGACAACTACTCCGCACTCAGCGGGGCGCGGCCGGCTCCGCGGGGCGCCGCCCGCTCAGCGGGGCGACGTCGTCCGGTCAGGGACCAGGCCCGCCTCACGGGCCGCCACGATCGCCGCGGCCCGGTCACGCAGCGCCAGCTTGGCGAGCACGCCCGCGACGTAGTTGCGCACCGTCTTGGTGCTCAGGGTCAGCCGCCGCGAGATCGCAGTGTTGTCGAGCCCCGCGGCGACCAGCGCGAGCACCTCGCGCTCGCGGTCGGTGAGCTGCGGGAACGGCACCGCAGCCCGCGACCCGCCGCCCAGCACGTTCGCCACGGCGCGCGCCGCGACCCCCGGCGCCAGGATCAGCTCGCCGTTCGCGACGGCCCGCACGGCCCGCTCGACCTCGTGCGGCGACGCCGACTTCACGAGGTACCCGCGCGCCCCGGCGCGCAGGCAGGCCGCGACCGAGTCGTCGTCCTCGTGCATCGTCATGACGAGCACGGGCACGTCCGGGCGGTCATGCGTCAGGTCCCGCGTGAGCTCGACGCCCGACCCGTCGCCCAGGTCGAGGTCCATGACGACCAGGTCCAGGTCGTCGGGCGCGCCCAGGACGTCGCGGGCCTCGGCGGCGCTCGCGGCCTGCGCCACGACGCTCACGCCGTCGAGCGAGTCGAGCAGCGCCGCCATCCCGATGCGGAACACGGGGTGGTCGTCGACCAGGGCCACGCGGATCACGCTCACAGCAGGACCTTCCGGGGGAGGACGGCCCGCACGCGCGTTCCGCGCGGTGCGAGCGAGGTGATGTCCAGCGTCCCACCGAGCTCCTCGGCGCGCTCCCGCATGGACCGCGTCCCGACGCCGGCGCGCGCGTCCTGCCCGACGCCGGAGCCCGCGTCGTCGCACGTCACGACCAGGTGCGTCCACCCGTCGAGCGTCCCGGGCAGGCCCGGCGGGTGGGCCGCGACCTCGACGCGGCAGCCCGCGGCCCCGCTGTGCCGGGACGCGTTGATCACGGCCTCGCTCGCGATCGCGTAGGCCGCGGCGGCGACGCGCGTGTCGAGGTCGTCCCACGGCCCGCACAGGACCTCGACCGCGAAGCCGTTCGCGTCGTGGTGGTCGGCGAGGTCGTGCAGCGCGGCCTCGAGCCCGGCCTCGTCGAGCGCGGGCGGGAGCAGGCTGCGCGAGAGCGTGCGCACGTCTCCGACCCGCTGCTCGACCTCGCGTTGGAGCGCCTCGAGCACCGCGGCTGCGGCGGCCGGGTCGGTCGCGAGGGTGTTGCGCGCGCCCTGCAGCCCGAGCCGCAGCCCGCTCAACCACGGCCCGACGCCGTCGTGCAGCTCGCGGCGGACGAGTCGCCGTTCGGCGAGACGCGCCCGGGTCACGGCGTCCTTGGCCTGCTCGAGATCGCGCGCGCCGCTCGCGAGCGCGAGGCCTGCGGCGACGACGGGCACGAGCTGGGCGAGCGCGTCGCGGGTCCGACCGTCGAGCCGTTCGCCCGCGCGAGGCGTGACGGCGAGGTCCCCGAGAACCCGGCCGCCGTGCTCGACGGGCACGTGCGTGACGTGCGTGCCCGTCGGACGGCCCCAGGACGCCTCGACGGTCGGTGGCGTCCCGCCCTGCGCACCCGGCCCGCCGCCGGCCGCAACCTCCGCGCCCGGCGCGACGTCGGTGCGGGCGCGCGGTGGCGTCCCGCCGCTCGTGAGCGTGACCGACTCGAGCCTGAGCGACTCGCCGATCGAGGCGACGAGCCCGTGCAGCAGCTCCTCGGCGGTCGCCGCGACACCGAGCTGGCGGCCCATGCGTAGCACGGCCCGTCCGGGGTCGGCGGTCTCGCCGTAGACCAGGGAGCGCACCCGCCGCTGGAGCCACGTGCGCGCGGGCTGGACTGCGAGGACGACCCCGACGGCCGCGAGGACCTGGGCGAGCGGCCGACTGCCGACGAGTGCGGTCACCGCGACCACGAGCGTGACGTAGACCGCGACGAGGGCGAGCGTCAGGAGCGCGGCGATCGTCGCGCGGCTCAGCGCGAGGTCGAGCCCCCACAGCCGGTTGCGCAGGACCGAGACGAGCAGCGCCGCGGGGAACAGCGCCTGGCACGCGAGGTGGGCCAGGGGCAGCGCGAGGATCACGTCCGGTGCGTCCCACGTCCCGAGCAGCGGAAGGAACGACAGCGCCATGATCGCCGTGCCGAGGGCCAGCAGCCCGAGGCCGCGGCGTTCCTCGGGCGGTCCGTGCCGGTGGCGCCACCACGTCGCGGCCGCGGTCACGAGCCCCATGACGACGACGCCGAGGATGGCCGGGCGCGGGTCGTCGACCGGCGCGAGCAGGAAGAACAGGATCGAGCCCGCACCGCCCGCGACCCCGAGCCACGCCCCCACGGACAACGGGTGGTCGCGCACGAACCACGGCACGAGCACGAACAGCCCGATCGTCCCCGGCACCCACGCGAGACCGTACGCCGCGGCGAGCGGTTCGAGTGGTGGCAGGCCGGGGTGCGTGCTCGCGAAGCTGCGCCAGCCCCCACCCAGGGCGGCGAGACCGCCGCCGATGCCCGCGAGCGCGACCAACCACCCGACGACGTGCCGCCTCCGCGACAGGATGATCGCGCCCACCGAGCCGTAGACGAGCGCCACCATGGCGTCCACGACGACGAACAGCAGGTCCCCGAGCAGCACGTCCACGCCCGACGTGAGCTGCAGGACGAGCGCCGAGACGCCCAGGAGCCACGACGCGACGGCGATGGCGAGGGCCGTCCGGGGCAGGCCGGCGGGCACGCCCCGCCGGCCGGACGGCTCCGGCGGTTCATCCCCTGCGACAGCGCCCACAGCGCCACGGTAGGGGGCGCGACCCTTCGGGCGACAGAGGTCGGGAGCGATTCCACCCCCACCTCGGGCGGCACGGCAACGACCGGTCCCGCCCCCGTGGAGAGGGGCGGGACCGGTCGCGCGGCCCGGGACGACCGGTGCCGGAGGGGGCGTGTCCACGGTGGTGGGGTTGCGCCGTCGGGCAGGTCAGCGACGGTCGCCCAGCGCGAAACCGAGCGCCGCGACCGTGAGCCACAACGGACCCACGAAGCCCGCCATGTACTGCAGCGGCGAGACGCCCACGAGCAGCGTGAGACCGCCCAGGAGCAGGCTCACGACGCCGATCCAGCGTGGCGCGGCACCGTGCCGCAGCGAGGCCACGGCCACCGCGACCGCGGTCAGGCCCGCGCCGACCCACAGCCACGGGACGGTCGCGACCCAGTCGGCGTAGAACGCGCCCGACTCGGGGACGATCTTGTCGACCTCGGTGAAGCCGAACATGAACTGGGTGTCGAGCCCCGAGCCCATGAGCGCCGCGACCGACGTCAGGACCAGGCCCGAGCCCGCGACCGTCGGCAGGAGGCTGCCCGCCGGGGCCTGGACGTCGAGCCGACGCTTGAGCCCTGCCGCGAAGACCAGGACGAGGACCGCGACCAGGACGGTCGCGGTGTGGAAGACGAGGAGGGTGGACGTCTTGCCCGCGAGGTCGGCGACGATCGCGTCGGCGTCCCCTGCGGTCTGCTCCCAGTTCGCGCCGAGCGCCATCGAGGCCTGGACGGAGACGATGCCCAGGACGCCGGTCGCGACGCCGGTCCACGCCCAGGCGCGGGACGTGCGGGCGGGGTGCCCGTGGGCGAGTGCGGTCCCGGGGGTGACGGAGGTTGTCGGTCGAGCGGTCATGGTGGAACCCCTGCGTGTCGTGGGCCGGGCCCGGGCGGGCGGCGGCCGTGGGTGGTTGACACGACGAGCGTGGGGCGGGACGCGTCCCAGGCGGCAGGGGCCGATGTCCCGGGAGGTCGGGCGGTCCGGCCGGGCACCCGGTGCGGGAGGACTCAGTCCTCGTCCGGCTCGCCCTCGCTGGGGGCGGGCAGCACGGGCAGCACGACGACGGGCCGGTGCTGCAGGTGCGACAGCCTCCCCGCGACCGAGCCGCCCAGGGCCTCGTTGCGCCAGCCGTCGGCGCCCGCACGGTGCGCACCGACCACGACGATCGCGGCGTCGTGGCTCATCGCGGCCTCGTCGAGCCGACGGGCGACGTCTCCGTCGCCCGCGACGACGAGGCTCCACGCGACGCCCGTGCCGTGCAGCGCACGGTCGAGCTCGGCGCGCAGGCGCTGCGTCGCGGAGTCGTCGTCCGGCACCGGCCCGACGTCGACCCACACGCACACGACCGTCGTCCCCAGGGCGTGCGCGAAACCGGCGGCGCGCTGCACGATGTCCGGGTGCTGGCCCGGGTGCACTCCGACGAGCAGAGGTCGGATCATCTGTCCATCGTGCCACGGGCGCGGACGCAGGGCCTGCCGCAGGCCTACCCTGTGCGGCATGGACCGCACCTCCTTCGTCGCGACCGCCCGCAGCGCTCTCGACCTCGCGTCCCGGCCCGAGGTCGCCGCCGCCTGGTCCGTCGAGAGCGCATGCGCCGGCATGAGCGTCGGCGGGCTGACCTACCATCTGCTCCAGCAGGTCGTCCACACCGGTCTCGTGCTCGAGTCGCCCGCGGTACGACGTGAGGTCGTCGGCGTGCACGACCACTACGCGCGCGCCGAGTGGGTCGGGGCCGACCTCGACGCCCCGGCCAACGTCGGCGTGCGGGAACGCAGTGACGCACTGGCCGGCGACGGTCCGGAGGCGGTCCTGGGCCGTGGGCGCGACGCGCTCGACCGGGTCGTCGAGCTGCTCGCTGACCCCGATGCTCCCGCCGTCGTCTCGCCCGCGTGGTTGTCCTGGTCCTTGATGACCGAGGACTACCTGCTCACGCGGCTCGTCGAGCTCACGGTCCACAGCGACGACCTCGCGGCGAGCGTGGCCCTGCCGACCCCGCTGTTCGGGGACGACGTCGTCGCGGACGTCCTCGGTGTCCTGACCGCGGTGTCGGTGCGCCGCCACGGGCAGACGGCCGTGCTGCGCGCCCTGAGCAGGCCGCAGCGTGCGCCGTGGGACGTCTCGGCGTTCTGACGCAGGCCCGACGGCGCCGCGCGCCCCGGGCGGGAAGCCTCGCCCGGGGAGTCAGCCCAGCGAGCGCTGGAGCAGCACCGTGTCGAGCCACCGGCCGTGCTTGAACCCGACCCGTTCGAGGCGCCCGACGTGCCGGAAGCCCAGCTTCTCGTGAAGCGCCACGGACGCGGGCGAGTCGGCGTCGCTCACGACCGCGACGAGCTCGCGCACCCCCGCTTCCGCGGCCGCGGTCAGGAGCGCCGTCAGGAGTGCCCGACCGAGGCCGCGCCCCTCGCTGCCGGGTGCGAGGTAGATGGTGTCCTCGCCCGTCGCCGCGTAGGCGGGCCGCTCGCGCCAGGCGCCCACGTACGCGAACCCGGCGACGTCGTCGGGCAGGCCGGGGGCGCCCGGCACGGTGACGACGAGGAACGGGCGGCCCGCCTCCCGCAGCGACTCCCACCGCTCCTCCCAGCCCGCGAGCGGAAGCGGCTCGGTCTGGAACGTCGAGACCGTGTGCAGGACGTAGTGCGCCGCGATCTCCGCGACCACGGGCAGGTCGCCGCGGGTCGCGGGACGGACGGTCACGGTGGGGGCCTCGGTCATCCGGGCACCCTAGCGTTGACCGTCACGCGGGGGTGATGTCGTCTGCGCGACGAGCGCGTCCGCTCCGGGCAGGCGTCGTGCTGGCGCTACTCGATGCCGTCGGCGTGCCGCTCGTCGACGGTGCGCGCGGCGTCGCGGCCGGCCTTGCGGTTCGCCCGACGGCGCCGCGTCAGTCCGCCGTCCTTCTCGTCCAGGTCCTCGTCCGGGTCGTCGCCCTTGCCGTCGCCCTTGCCGTGGCCCGGGTCGTGCAGCATGTGCGAGTCGACGAGCTCGTGCCGCTGGATGTACGTGTTCGCGACGGCCTGGATGGTCGCGGCGATCGGGAGCGACAGGAACGCCCCGAGCGCGCCGAACACCGCCCCGAACGCGAGCACGACCACGAACGACACCGCAGGGTTCATCTCCAGGGCCCGCGCCGAGACCTTGGGCGAGAAGTACAGGTTCTCGAGCTGCTGGTACGCGACGATGAAGATGAGGACCGCGAGGGCCTGCGGCAGCCCCTGCGACGTGAGCGCCACGATCACGGGCAGCGCGCCGCCGATGTACGTGCCGATCGTCGGCACGAACTGCGACACGACGCCCACGAACACCGACAACGGCAAGGCGTAGTCCGTGCCGAGGATCAGCAGGAAGACGAACGTGAACACGCTCGACAGCGCGGCGAGGACGATGCGCGAGTTGATGAAGTCGGAGACCTTGACCTGCGTGATCTCCCACAGGCGCAGGACCTCCTGCTGACGGTTCGGCGTGAGCCAGCGGCAGATCGCGACCCGGAACTTGGGCCCCGCCGCGAGCAGGTAGTACGTCACGAGCATGATCGTCAGGAACGCGAAGATCACGCCCACGATCGTCGTCCCGACGACCAGCGCGCCCGACGCGACGTCCTCGCCGAACTCGTTGAAGCCCTGCTTGAGGAGCTCGTCCGAGCTCGGGATGTCGACGTCGAACCTCGTCGAGACGAACTCCTGGATGTCGGTGTAGAGGGCAGGGATCGACTGGACGAGCTGGACGAGCTGCTGCACGAACAGGTTGCCGAAGAGCGCGAAGATGCCCACGACGAGCACCAGCCCACCCAGCAGCGCCGTCGCCGCGGCCGCACCCCGCCGCCACCCGTGCCGCACCAGCCACACCACGATCGGCTCGAGCGCGAGGGCGATGAAGAACGCGATGAGGATGTTGACGCCGAGGCTCTCGAGCGTGCCGATCGCGTACCAGGCGAAGATCCCGACGAAGACCGCGACGACGGTCATGAACAGCGCGCGCGGCAACCAGCGGGGTGGCTTGCGCGGGTCGTCCGCGGAGAGCGCCAGGAAGTCTCGGGGCCGGTCGGGGTCGGTCACCGGGGCGACCGACGCCCCAGGGGCCGGCTCCGGGGTGGTGCTCGCGTCGCTCGTCATGGGGCGAACGTAGCGAACGCACGCGCACGCGTGGTGCGCCCACGCCGTCGGGCAGGAAGGTCCGGGCGCGCACGGGCTCGGTGCGCCGTGCTCCCGGTGCCTGCTGCGCGTCTGGGCTCAGCCGGACGTGCGTCCCTCCGCGACCGGCACCCCGTCCTCGTCCAGGTCCTCCGGGCCGGGCGACCGCACGCCCAGGCGAGCCGCGACCCACGGACCCGTGAGGCCGTAGACGACCGCCGTCAGGAGGATCACGCCGAAGACCACCGGGACGAGCTGCTCGAACGGCTGGCCGTCGTCCTCGAAGCGCAGCGCGAAGACCGACGCGGTCGACGCCGCGACGATCCCGCGCGGCGCCATCCAGCCGACCATGACCCGTTCTCGGCTCGACAGGACGCTGCCCGTCGTCGCGACCGACGCGACGAGCGGGCGCAGGACCAGGACCAGGAGCGCGACGATCGCGAGCGTCGGCAGGGCGTACGCCACGAGTGCGTCGAGATCGACCCGCGCCGAGAGCAGGATGAAGAGCGTCCCGATGAGCAGCAGGCCGACGTGGCTGCCGAACTCGTGCAACGGCTCGATGCGCGCCCACCGCTGGTTCGCGAGCACGATGCCCAGCGTCGTCGTCGCGAACAGGCCCGCCTCCTCGTGGAACGCCTCGGCCACGGCATACGTCGCGAGCGCCGTGGCGAACGCGAGCGACACCTCGGTCGCGGCCGGCACCCTGCCCCACCTGACCGCCGCGACGTAGACACCCGCGGCGACCGCCCCCGTGAGCACCCCGGAGAGCGCGGTCGCGCCCAGGTGCTCGGGGGCCGCGTGAAGCGCGACGTTCGCCATCGCGAGCGCGACCGTCGCACCGATCGGGTCGATGAAGATCCCCTCGAACGCGAGCACCGACTCGAGCGGCTGCTTGGGCCGGATCACGGCGAGCAGCGGCCCGACGACCGTCGGACCCGACACGATGAGGATGGCCCCGACGACCGCGGCCCGGGACAGCGGCAGGTCGAGCACCCACCAGCAGATCAGCGTCGCCCCGATCCCCGTCAGGACCGCACCCAGGGTCACGAGCAGCGCGACCGGACGCCGCGCCCCGCCCTGTAGCCGTTTCATGTCGAGCTTGAGGGACTCCTCGAACAGCAGGAGACCGACCGCCATCGACACGAGCGGGAACAGGTCGTCGCCCAGCAGGGCGTCCGGGTCGACGAGCCCCGACACCGGACCGGCCAGCAGCCCCAGCACGAGCAGCAGCAGGATCGAGGGCACCTTGAGCGCCTTCGCGGCGACCTGCCCCACGACCCCGAGCACGACGACCAGCGCTATCCCGCCCGTGAACCCCAGCTCCATGGACCCATAGTGGTGGTGCGCGCGCGCTCGCGCAGCGGATGCCGACGCGGGAGTCCGGTGCCACGATCAGGGGAGCGAGACGTCCGGGGTGACGCCGGCCGGTCACGACCAGCACGACGTCACCCGTTCAACGTGTGCAAGGAGGCACCATGGCGCGGTCGGCACAGGTCACAGGATGGGTCGGATGGGTGTGGTTCGCGGGCATCGTCCTGGTCACGCTCGGACTGTTCAACGCGATCAGCGGCATGGTCGCCGCGTTCTCCCCCCAGAAGCTCGTCGGGCTGGGGGAACAAGGGATCGTGGTGCTCGACGTGTCGACGTGGGGATGGATCCACCTGGTCGTCGGGGCGCTCCTCGTGATCGTGGGCTTCGCCCTCCTCGCAGGCCGCGGATGGGCACGGCTCGTCGCGATCGTCCTCGTCGTGCTCAACGTGCTGACCCAGTTCGTCGCGCTCCCCGCGAGCCCGTGGTGGTCCGTCGTCACGATCGTCCTGGGGATCTTCGTGCTGTGGGCGCTCGTGGTCCACGGCGACGAGGCCCAGCGGGCGTCGCAGTCGTCGCTGCCATGACGACCGCCTGACGTCGCTCGCCTGCACTCTGCGGGCGCAGCCCCCTGCTTTCCGCACCCGCAACCACGAACGGAGCACCACCCATGGCCACGACACAGTTCGGCCCGGTCGAGTTCGTCGCGATCGCCTTCCCGTCCGAGCGGGTCCCCGACGCCGTCAAGATCGCCATCGCGGACCTCCTCGGGGCCGACGTCGTCAGGCTCCTCGACCTCACCGTGATCCGCAAGGGCGTCGGTGGAGAGGTCGACGTGATCGAGGTCGAGGACCTCGGTGACGAGCTCGACATCACCGAGACCCAGCTCGGCAGCTCGGGCCTCGCCGGTCAGGAGGACATCGACGACGTCGCGACGAACCTCGAGCCCGGGACGTCCGCGCTCGTCCTGATCGTCGAGCACTCCTGGGCACGGCAGTTCGTCGGCGCCGTGCACGACGCCGGGGCAGCGGTGATCGCGCAGGAACGCATCCCCGCCGACGTCGTCAACGAGATCGTCGAGCTCGCCGAGATCGAGGTCGGCTGAGGGCACCCCTGACAGGACGGACCCACGGACGTCCCCGCACGAGAACTGCACGTACGCCGATGACACCGCACGAGGAACGGAGCACACCATGCCGCTACGACGCGTAGGACGCCCAGGTCTGCTGGGGACGGTGGCCCGCACGGCCGTCGTCGCCGGGACGGCATCCGCCACGGCCGGAGCCGTGAACCGGCACCAGCAGGGCAAGGCGGATCAGCAGGCGCAGCAGCAGTACGAGGCGCAGCAGCAGGCGCAGCAACAGCTCGCTGCGCAGCAGGCCGCGGCGGCACAGGCGGCGCAGGCCGCCCCCGCGGCCCCTGCCGCGGCCGGGAACGACCTCCTGGCGCAGCTCGAACAGCTCGGCCAGCTCCGTGCGAGCGGCGTCCTCAGCGACGCGGAGTTCGCCGCCGCCAAGGCCAAGGTGCTCGGCTGACCGCTGTGCCGGCTGTACCCGCCGCTCTCGCTGCGCGGCTTCCCGCACCACCGGACCCACCCGAGAGGACAACGATGGCTACCTTCACCGTCTGGTCGTTCGACACCCCCGGAGGCGCCGAGACCGCGTCCGGCGTCCTGAGGGACGCGGCGTCCGAAGGGCTGATCAAGATCGTCGACCGTGCGATCGTGACCTGGCCCGAGGGGGCGAAGAAGCCCACGACGCACCACACGCACGAGGACGAGTGGCGCGGCACCGGCTGGGGGGCGTTCTGGGGACTGTTGTTCGGTGCCCTCTTCTTCGTGCCCGTGATCGGTGTCGCCGCCGGCGCGGCCCTGGGGGCGATCCACAAGTCCATGGAGGCCGTGGGACTGAACAAGGATCAGCTCGAACGCATCAGGGCGCAGGTCACCGAAGGAACGTCGGCGCTGTTCGCCGTGACCGAGGACGGCAACCTGGACCGAGTGGGCGAGCGGTTCCACGGTCTGCACGGTGAGCTCGTCGCCACGAACCTCACCGCGGAGGAGCGTCGCGTGCTCCTCGAGACCTTCGACTGACCACGACCACCTCGACGCAGTGCGCGAGGGCGGGCCGGATCTCCGGCCCGCCCTCGACCGCGTCCTACGCGTCGAGGTGGAGCGGCAGGCCGAAGAGCGGGTACCAGGCCTCGACGTCGAGGAACGCGTTGATCCCGGTCACCTTGCCGTCCGCGGTGTCGATCACCTGGAGCGCCCAGGCGTCGTACCCGCCCGTGGGCGAGATGCGGTACTGGCCGAAGCCGAACGTCCCGTTGGCCCGCACCGGCACCATGCGCGATCCCCGGCACTCCGCGCCCGGCCCGACCATCCACCGCTCGATCTGGACCGGGCCCCGCATCCACAGCGCGTACGGCGGCATCGAGAGCGTGGCCTCGTCGTGGAGCAGCGCCACCAGTGCGGGCATGTCGTAGCGCTCGAACGCGTCGAGGTACTTCTCCAGGAGCTCGTACTTGTCCTCGTCCACGGGCTCGGTCGGCAGGTTGGCGCCGTCCGCTCCTGGAGCCGACCCGTAGTGCGCCTGGGCCGACAAGGTGGCCCGCGCACGCTGGAGCGCGCTGTTGACCGACGGCACCGACGTCTCCAGGAGCTCGGCGACCTCGCTGGCCTGCCAGCGCAGGACCTCCCGCAGGATGAGGACGGCGCGCTGCTTGGGCGGCAGGTACTGCAGGGCCGCGACGAACGCGAGGCGGATGGACTCACGCCCGACCGCGACGTCGGCCGGGTCGCCGTCCCGGGGCAGCACGCGGTCGTCGGGGACGGGCTCGACCCACGTCTCCTCCGAGAGCTGTTCACCGAGGTTCCGCTCCTCGGCCGTCTGTGCGGCCCCGAGACCCATGGGGCGCTCGCGGCGCTTGCGCTGGGCGATGTGGTCGAAGCAGACGTTCGTCGCGATGCGGTAGAGCCAGGACCGCAGCGCGGAGCGTCCTTCGAAGCGGTCGTAGGAGCGCCAGGCGCGGACCATGGTGTCCTGGACCGCGTCGTCCGCCTCGAAGGAGGAACCGAGCAGGCGGTAGCAGTAGCCCGTGAGCTGTGACCGGTACTGGTCGAGCAGCTCCCCGAGGTCCTCGTCCGCGACGGTCGCTGTACGTTCGGTCATGGTGTCCTCTCGTGGGCGCGCGGCGATGTGCGCCAGTTCACACCGTAGCGCGCACCACCGACACCGTCAGCGGGAGAGGGCTTCTTGCCGGGCGAGCTCGAACCACACGGTCTTGCCCGGACCGTCCGACGTCTTCTGCTCGACGAACCACCGGTCGGCGAACCGGTCGAGGAACTGGATGCCGCGCCCCCCGGTCTCGTGCGGTTCGGGGTCGTGAAGGGTCGGCTCGTCGGGGGAGGCGTCCCGGACGCCGACCCGGACGGTCGCGGGCCACACCTCGACGACCGCCTCGAGCGGTCCCTGCGCGTGCTGCACCGCGTTCGTCAGGGTCTCGCTCGCGAGCAGCATGATGGTCCGCCGTTGGTCGCGGTTGATCCCGCAGCTCTCCAGGATGTCGTCGACCCAGCGTCGAGCCGGCGAGATCGCCGCGGTCGTGTGCTCGACGTCGCGGGTCATCCGGGTGGGGCACGCAGGCGTCGGGTGGGAGTCGACCGCGGCGCGGACGCGGACCGCGAGCACCGCGATGTCGTCGCGCTGGTCGCTGCCGACCAGGCGTTGGACCAGGGCGTTCGGGAGCGCGAGCGTCGAGCCGTGCCGCAGCGCTGCAAGGGCCTGGGCAAGCCCGGACAGGCGCGCGCTCTGGGGGACCCCGCGTCGTTCGATGAGCCCGTCCGTGTAGAGCAGGAGGGTGTCCCCCGGGCCGAGGTGGGTCATGTGGTCGCTGCGGGCGGCGTTGGGGACGAACCCGAGCATCATGTCCGGCCGGGTGTCGAGGAGCTCGACCTTCCCGTCGGACCGCAGGATCAGGGGTGGGGGGTGGCCCGCGTTGGACCACGACAGGTCGTAGAAGTCGCCACGCCTGTCGAGCCGGACGACGACGGCGGTCCCGCTCGCGTGGAGCGAGAGCCCGGTGTTCGCCCGGTCGAGGAGGCGGAGCAGGGCCGAGGGGGACTCGTCGTGGCTCCAGGCGAACGTGCGGAGCATCGACCGGAGCTGGCCCATCTCCGCGGCGGCCCGCATGTCGTGGCCGGTCACGTCGCCGATCATGAGGACGGAGGCGTCCTCGTCGTGCACCACCGCGTCGTACCAGTCGCCACCGACCTGGTCGGTGAGGGTCGCGGGCGAGTACGTCGACGCCAGCTCGAGGTGGGGGATGTCGGGGAGGGCGGTGAGCATCGCGGCCTGGAGCGTCGTGGCCGCGTCGCGCCGTTCCTCGAGCAGCTTGACGCGTTCGAGGGCGTGCGCGACGAACCCTGCGAGGCCTGCACGGGACAGGGACTCGTCGTCGGCCGTCTTGCCCTGCTCCCACCCGAGGAAGATGACCGCGAGCAGGGTCGTGCCGGAGAGCACGGGCAGCAGCGCGCGGGCACCGACGCTCCCGTCGAGCGCCTCGGAGATGTTCGGGAACGCCGCGAGGATCTCGGCCTCGTCCCGGAAGAACAGGGCTTCCTGGGTCCGGGCGACGAACGACAGGACACGGTCCGGGTCGTCGAGCCGCGCGTACCGGTACGACGGCGAGAGCGCGGGCTCCAGGTGGTCCATGCTCGTGTACGTCAGGCTCTTGCGCGACGGGTCGACGACCGCGAGCCCGGCGTACCGGGCCCCGATGGCCGAGGACGCCACGTAGGCCAGGGTCTCGCCCACGTCCTGGACCGAGGTCGCGTCGGCGAAGGCCTCGCTGAGCATGAGCAGGAGGCGGTTGCGCCGGGTCGCCTGGATGGCGAGGTTCTGCATCCTGGTCGCCCGCTCGTGCGCGATCCGCAGCTGGAGCTCGGACGTGCACGCGGCCGTGAGGTCGGCGAGGGTCGCGAGGTCGGTGTCGGTCCAGTCGTGGGGCTCGTCGTCCATCGCGCACAGCGTCCCGACGACGCGTCCGCGCTGGTCGAAGATCGGGAACCCGGCGTACGCGAGGACCCCGAACTCCGGGATGGACGGGTTGTCCCAGACGCGGGCGTCCTTGCGGGTGTCCGGCACGACGAGCGGCTCGCGGTCGTTCGTCACGTGCTGGCAGAACGAGTGGGTGAGCGGCATGCGCCGGCTCAGCTGGATGTCCTCGGGCATGCCGTGGGCCCCGGGGTACACCTGCTCGTCGGACAGGACGAGGGACACCGCGGCGGTCGGGACGCCGAGCTGGCGCATGGCCAACCGGGCGAACCGGTCGAAGGACTCGTCGGCGGTCGGGGTGCCGAGACCTGCTTCGACCAGCTCGAAGATCGCCTGGGCCTCGGTCACCGCATCAGTATGGCCTGCGGGCTCGCGTCCGTCATCGGGAAGGGTGGGGTGAATCGATTCTCCTGGTGAGGGGACGGCCCGCCGAGGGTGACGGTGGGGAGTGCCGAGGGTGACGGGCACGTCACCGTCGGCGGGTGGGTGCGTCACCCTCGGCGGGTGGGTGCGTCACCGTCGACGACGGCGTGCCCTCCCCGGCAGGAGGGCACGCCGTCTGCTGTGGGTGACGGTGGTCGGGACGGGTCAGCAGGTGGTCGACTGGTAGGCGACCTGCTGGGTCGTGGTCACGCCGTCCTCGCGGGTCGCGGTGACGGTCACGGTGCCTGCGGCCAGGGTCTGGGCGCGGGCCGAGAACGTCTGGCTCGCCGACTTCCCGGGCGCGACGTCCCGGAAGGTCTTCGTGCCCAGCGGGGTCGCGACCACGACGTCGACGGGGGTGTCGCCCGTGTTGACGGCCCGCACGACGAGGGTCGCGCTGCGCCCCGTGCACTGTGCGCGCACGGTCGACTCGACCCCCGGGTCGGTCTCGGTCACGAGCTGGATCGTCGTCGTCGCCACGGTCCCGTCCTCGGCGGTCACGTCGACCGAGGCGGTCCCCGGGACCGCCCCCGCCTGCGTCACGGCGACCGTCGCGTACGGGTCGGCCGCGACCGCGGCCACGACGGGCGTCGCGCCGGCCTCGGCCTGCACCTGGTAGGTCGTCGTCGCGGGGTCGAACCCGGCGACGGCCTCGCCGTCGACGGTGAGGCCGGAGAGCGCCGCGTCGACGGACGTGCCCGGCGCCTTGGCGAGCACCTGCACCTCGCTCACGACCATGTGGGTGTTGGGCCGCGCGGTCATGACGACCCGCACGGCCGAGGTGCGCACGTCCACGGGGACGTCGACCACGGGGGCGCGGCTCGTGTCGCCGCTGACCGCGACCGACGCGCTGACGTCCTTCCAGGCGCCGTCGACCAGGGCCTGGACCCGAAGGCTCTGGGCCCAGCTCGCGGTCGAGCCGTCACGGTAGAACGTCGTGACGACGTGCGTGACGTCGCGGTCCGCGGGGAGCGTGACCGTGAGGGTGTCGGTGGCGTTCTTGTCCGAGGACTTCCAGTTGGACCACGCCTTGTCCGTGGTGCTGCCGTCGACGATCCCGGAGGCCGAGTAGCCCGGCTCGGTGAAGGTCGCCGCGGCGGTCGTCCCCGGGGCGGACGTCGCCCCGTCGTCGACGGCGGGTGTGACCTGGACGCGGACCGTCGCGGGCAGGACCTCGCCCAGCCCGGAGTCGGCGGTCCCGGCGAGCTCGACGACCCCGACCTCGGCGAACGCGCCGGTGGGCGCGGCCTCCCAGGTGACGGGGCGCTCGACCTGGCGGCCGCCCGCGGTGACGGCGGGGACGGTGGCGGGTAGGACGGGCGTGCCGCCCGCGTACGCCTTGGCGCGAGCGGGCAGCGTCGTGGTCAGGGTGTCGACGACGACCTCTGCCGTGGCGGTCACGGGCCCGCCGGGGGTCGTGACGGTGCCCTGGACCTCGACGGTCCCGGCCGTGGCCCAGGCCGACTCGGTCGGGAGGTCCCACGTCACGGGCAGGGTGCCGCGGGCGCCGTCGCGGTAGACGGGCTCGACCGCGGTCGGCAGGGTCGGCACGGTGCCGGGCACGGTGAACGCCTCGACCGGGGTCGTGCCGACCACGGTCTCGTCGGTCAGGCGCCAGCGCTGGTTCTGGCCCGAGTTCGCGGTGTACGTGGACACCGTCGCGCCGTCGGCCGAGGACTGGCCGCCGACCTCGAGCACGCGCCCGCTCGCGGCGTTGACGAGCGTGTAGGTACCGTCACCGGTCGTGGACAGGATCCACTGCGCGGTCGTGGCGGGCTGCGCCGCCGCGTCGACCAGGACGGCCGTCCCGTCGGCGACCGCGCCGAGCTGCTTGCCGTTCGCCGCGGACGTCACGGCGTAGCGGGTCGTGTGCGACCCGGAGCCCTCGGGGGCGCC
Organism: Oerskovia turbata; assembly: GCF_000718325.1. Lineage (GTDB taxonomy): Bacteria > Actinomycetota > Actinomycetes > Actinomycetales > Cellulomonadaceae > Oerskovia > Oerskovia turbata. The sequence goes on along the minus strand of NZ_JOFV01000003.1, from coordinate 277,019 downwards.
GAGCGGCGTGAGCTCCCACACCTGCGCCGGGGCGGCCGCGTCGTCCGTGCGGATCACGACGCCCGGGCCGCTCGCCGCGGGGGCGAGGGACTTGCCGGACTGGACGCCCTGGAGGCGGTACACGTGCCCGTCCTGGACCAGGGCGGCGTCGTCCGCGACCCCCGCGACGCCGTCGACCACGAAGGTCGTGACGGACTCGGCCGGGACGGTGAGCGTGGCGGCTCCCGACTCGACGGCGACCGGGGAACCCTCGACGAGGGCGCCCGCGGTGCTCGTGACGAACGGTGTCACGGTCGCGCCCGCCTCGATGCTGCCGAAGCCGGACAGGTCGAGCGTGACGGCGCGCTCCGCCGTCGTGCTGTTGACGTGGACCACGGTCGCGGCGTCGCCCGAGGCGGCCACGGCGGCCGTGCTGTGCGTGTCGTCGACGCCGATCAGGTGGTCACCGGGGGCGATGAAGTGCGTGAAGTTCTGCGTCGTCAGGTACTTGGTGTTGGTGTAGATGGGGCACGTCTCGAGCGTGTCGTCGGCGGTGCAGTCGAAGGGGATCTGGATCTCGCCCCAGTTCATGCCCTCGGCGCTCTCGCCGCCCGGCGCCATGTTGGTGTAGTCCTCGACGGGCTGCCAGAACACCCACGCCGAGGGCTCGAGCTCGCGCAGGTCGTCGGCGATGTGCTGCGCGCTGCCGAGCCCCGACTCCATGCTCTCGAAGTCCTGCCCGGTGCTGCTCCAGGACCCGCCGACCTCGCTCATCCACAGGCGCTTGCCCTCGCCCTTGGCGATGTCACGCACCGCGGTGCGCTGGCCCGTGCCGTACGTGTGGACGTTGAGCTGGTCGACCTTGGCCCTGACGTCGGCCGGGTACGTGTTCCAGTTGGTCGTGAACGTCCCCGGGTTGGTCTCGTCCATGGCGGCGATGCCGGCCGACGTGTCGGCCCCTTCGAGCGCGGCGTCGAGCGCGGTGATGACCTTCTGCTGGAGGGCGGGGCCCATGTGGGCGCCTTCCTGGCGCCCGCCGACCGGCTCGCCCGAGGAGTCGAGCGTGGTCCGCCAGTAGTTGGTGTTGGGCTCGTTGAACGGGTCGATCGTGCCGACCTCGATCCCGTGCGCCTTCTCGAGCCGCTCCGTCACGCCGACCATGTACGCCGCGAAGTCGTCGATGCTCTCGGTCTTGAGCTGGTCGTCGGTCGCGTTGAAGCTGCCCGAGACGTAGCCGTTGGGCGTCATGAAGTAGGGCGGGGAGTTGCTGAACGTCTCCCACGTGTCGACGTCGTCCTTGATGCGGTCGACCCACCAGCGCTGGGTCGCGTCGGCGTCCTCGTTCCAGTCGGCCGGGTCCTCGGGGTCCCACCAGTCGACGTCGGTGCGGGTCGTGCCCTCGGGCGCGTTCCACCACCCCTCGACCGCGCCGCCCGCGCGCAGGTAGTCGGTGACGTCGGGCGCGTGCCCGCCGCCCACGTTGTAGCGCGCGATGTTGAGGTTGAGCCCCTCGTCGCCGAACACCATGTCCGCGAGCCTGTCGCGCACCTCGTCGGGGTAGTCGCCCGTGGCGTTGGCGAACCAGACGAGGCTCGTCCCCCAGCCCTCGAACGCCTTGCCGGCGTAGCTCGGGTCGGGGCGCACGGTCACGCCGGGTACGCCGGCCGCGTCCGCCGCCGTGGCCGCGCTCGCGGCGAGCGCACCGCCCGACGGCGCCGCCTGGGCCACGGCGCTCAACGCACCACAGCTCAGGGTCACGGCGGCGACGCTCAGTGCGGCGACCCACCTTCTCGATGCTCCTGCGTTCATCCTTGAACTGCCTCTCTCTCGCTACTCTGCGGATCTGGCGTCGTGCACGCCTCGGGCCGGCGCCTGCCGGGGTGCGGCAGGCGCCGGTCGTGGACGCGAGGGGTCGTGCTGGTGGTGCTGGTCGTGCCGGCTGGGCGGTGCCTCGGCCCTCAGACCTTCGGACGCCGCAGGACCGCGACGCCGCGAGGCGACAGGACGACCGTCCCCTCCGGTGCTGCACCCGGGCGGCGGCCGACGAGCACGTCTCCCGCGACGCCGTCGACGTCGACCTGCTCGGCCGTGCGGTTGATGAGGAACCAGAACTCGTGCTCGTCCGTACCGCGGACCGCGAGCTCGACCTTGCCGCGCACCGCGGCGGGAAGCTCGCCCGGGACGTGCGCGTCGTCGAGGAGCGAGCGCACGAGCGGCTCGAGGCCCGTGCCGAGGCGCGTCGAGACGTAGGTCGCCGAGCCCGACCCGACGGGTCGGCGCGTGACGGCGGGGCGCCCACCGTGCTCGCCGGTCTTGTACCAGGCGAGGACCTCGACCGACGGGTCGGTGACCGTGATCGGCTCGGACCACAGCGAGCCCTCGTTGCCGTCGTCGAGCAGGACCGTCTCGCCGTCGAGCAGCGGGGCGAACTCCTCGACCCGGATGCCCAGGAGGTCCCTGAACGCGCCGGGGTAGCCGCCCAGGTGGATGTGGTCGTGCTCGTCGACGATCCCCGAGAAGTACGTCGTCACCAGGTGGCCGCCGCCCTCGACGAACGCCTGGAGCCGCTCGGCGAGCGCGCCCGGTACGACGTGCAGCACGGGGGCGACGACGACGTCGTACCCGGAGAAGTCGGCGCGCGCAGGGACGACGTCGGCGCGCACGCCCGCGGCGAGGAACGCCGAGTACCAGTCGAGAGCCTCCTGGCGGTACCGCAACGAGTTGTTCGGGTGCGAGTCGAGCTCGCTCGTCCACCAGGACTCCCAGTCGAACAGGATCGCGGCGCGCGCGGGGACCTGCTCCGAGCCCGCGACCTCCGCGAGCGCGCCGAGCGTCGCGCCGAGCTCGCGCACCGTGCGGTGCACCTCGGAGTCCTCACCCGCGTGCGGGACCATGCCCGAGTGGTACTTCTCCGCACCCGCGCGCGACTGGCGCCACTGGAAGAAGCAGACGGCGTCGGCGCCGTGCGCGACGTGCGTCAGGGAGTCGCGGACCAGCTCGCCCGGCTTCTTGGCGACGTTGATCGGCTGCCAGTTCACGGCGCTCGTCGAGTGCTCCATGAGGAACCAGGGCAGGCCGCCCGCGATGTGTCCCGTGAGGTTCGCGGAGAACGACAGCTCGTCGTGCGCCTGGGCGCCCGGCAGGACGTAGTGGTCGTTGGACACGAAGTCGATCTCGTCGGCCCAGTCGACGTAGTTCATGCCCTTGGTCTCGCCCATGACCATGAAGTTCGTGGTGACCGGGACGTCGGGGGTCAGCTCGCGCAGGACGTCGCGCTCGGCGCGCAGGTAGGACGTGAGCGCGTCGGACGAGAACCGCTTGAAGTCGAGCTGCTGCGTGGGGTTGGGGTGCGAGGCCGCGAGGCGCGGCGGCAGGACCTGGTCCCACGCGCTGTAGCGCTGCGACCAGAACGCGGTGCCCCACGCGTGGTTGAGCTCGTCGAGCGTGCCGTAGCGCTCGCGCAGCCAGTCGCGGAACGCGCCGGCCGCGTCGTCGCTGAAGTCGTAGACGTTGTGGCACCCGAGCTCGTTCGACACGTGCCACGCGGTCAGCGCCGGGTGGTCTCCGTAGCGCTCGGCCATGGTGCGCACGAGCCGCAGGGCGTGCTCGCGGAACACGGGGGAGGTGGGACGCCAGTGCTGGCGTGCGCCCGGCCACAGGGTCTCGCCCGTCGCGGTCACGGGAAGGATCTCGGGGTGGGCCGTCGTGAGCCACGGCGGAGGTGACGCGGTCGCGGTCGCGAGGTCCACCGCGATGCCGTTCGCGTGCAGCAGGTCCATGATCTCGTCGAGCCAGGCGAAGTCCCAGGAGTCGGCCGTCGGCTGGAGCCGGGCCCACGAGAAGATCGCGACCGAGACGATGTTGACCCCCGCGGCCCGCATGAGCCGCACGTCCTCGGCCCACACCTCACGGGGCCACTGCTCCGGGTTGTAGTCCGCTCCGAAGCCGAGGCGCGGCGTCGCGCGGTCCTCGGGCCACCGCAACCAACGGTGCGGCGTGGGGGTCGATGACATGGTCACTTCCTTCGTTCTGGTGCGTGGGGGCGGGCAGGGCCGCCCGGGGGCGGGTGCCGGCCGGAGCTCGGCCGGCACCCGTGCGGGACTACTTGTTGACCGAGAAGCCCTGCTCGTTGCCGTACTTGACCGACGCGTCCTGCCAGGCCGCGAGGCCGCCCGCGACGGTCTCGTCCGAGACGTAGGCCTGGCCGACCGTGTCGTTGAAGATGCTGTTCGCGTAGACCTGGAAGGGCAGGTACGACCAGCCCTCGCGCACGTTCTCCGCGGACTGCGCGAAGACCTCGTTGACCTTCTGGCCGCCGAAGTACTCGAACTCGGTGCCGAGGAACTCGTCCGAGGCCAGCTCTGCCGACGTCGCGGGGAACGCACCGCCGTCGACGCGCGTCTGCACGCCCTCGCCGACGTTCGCGTAGTCGAGGAACGCGTAGGCGAGAGCCTGCTGCTTGCTCGCGGCGGGGACGGCGAGCGAGCTGCCGCCGTTCTCGGCGCTCGCGTCCTCGCCGGCCTTCCACTGCGGCAGGGGGGCGACCGCCCACTTGCCCGCGCCGTCGGGCACGCCCGACTCGAGGTTGGCCGGCATCCAGGCGCCGATCGCGAGCGTCGCGATGGTGCCGTTGCCGAGGCCCTGGTACCACTCGTCGCTCCACGAGCTGATGGGGGCGACGAGGTCCTCGGAGACGAGCTGGTCCCACGTGGTGGCGAACGCCGTCGAGCCCTCGTCGGTGAAGTCGATCGTGACGTCCGAGCCGTCGACCTGGTACGGCTGGCCGCCGGCCTGCCAGATCAGGCTCGTCGTGAAGCCGGCGTCGCCCGTGTCGTTGGCGATGTAGAGGTTCGGGTCCGCGGCGTGCAGGGTGCGGGCCGCGGCGAGGTACTCGTCCCACGTCGTGGGGACCGCGACGCCGTGCTTGTCGAAGATCTCCTTGTTGTAGAACAGGGCCATGGGGCCCGAGTCCATGGGCAGGCCGTAGATCCCGTCGCCGGAGTGCACGGCGGACCACGGGCCGGGCGTGAACGTCCCGTCGAGGTCGGAGGCGCCGTACGCGCTCAGGTCGGCCACGGCCTCCGACAGGGCGAACTGCGGCAGCGCGTAGTACTCGATCTGGGCGACGTCGGGCACGCCCGAGCCTGCCGAGACGGCGTTCTGGAGGGCGGTGTACTGGTCGTTGCCCGTCCCCGCGTTGACGAGCTCGACGTCGACGTTGGGGTACGTGTCCTCGAAGCCCTCGACGACTGCCTCGAGCGTGGGCTCCCAGGCCCAGACCGTGAGCTTGCCGCCCTCCTCGAGGGCTGCCGCGACCGCGTCGGGCGAGGCGTCGGTCGAGCCGGTGCCGGAGTCGCCGGAGCCGCAGGCGGTGAGGGCGAGAGCCAGGGTCGCGGTGAGGGCGGTGGCGCGCAGCGTCGCGCGCCCGGAGGGGGTCTTCATGAGGTGTTTCCTTTCACGTCGTCGTGAGACGAGGGAGCCGTCCCGGGGACCCGGGGCCGGGTGGTGCGGGGTGTTCGTGCCGGGCCGGTCAGGCCTTGACGCTGCCGGCGGTCAGGCCGGTCTGCCAGAAGCGCTGGAGGAAGAGGAAGGCCACGATGAGCGGCAGGATCGTCAGGAGCGCGCCCGTGATGACCAGGTGGAAGATCGCCTCGCCGCCTGCGGTGGCGGCCTGTGCGTTCCAGGCGTTGAGGCCGAGCGTGAGGGGGTACCAGCTCGGGTCCTTGAGCATGATCAGGGGCAGGAAGTAGTTGTTCCAGGTCGCGACCATGGTGAAGAGCAGGACGGTGACGATGCCGGGGCCGAGCAGGGGCAGCGAGACGCTGAAGAACGTCCGGTACTCCCCGGCGCCGTCCATGCGCGCGGCCTCGAGCATCTCGGTGGGGATGGCGTCGGCCGCGAAGGTCCACATCAGGTAGAGACCGAACGGCGAGATGAGCGAGGGGATGATGACCGACCACGGGGTGTTGGTCAGCCCCATCTGGCTGAACAGGAGGAACGTCGGGACCGCGAGGGCGGTCCCCGGGACGGCCACGGCGCCGATCACGACGGCGAAGATCGCGCGCTTGCCGGGGAAGTCGAACTTGGCGAGCGCGTAGCCGCCGAGCACGGCGAGGAACGTCGCTCCGCCTGCGCCGAGCACCACGTACAGCAGGGTGTTCCCGAGCCAGCGGACGAAGATGCCGTCGTCGTAGGTGAGGGTGTCGGCGATGTTGCTGAACAGGCTGAAGTCGCCGCTGAACCAGAGGCCGAACGAGCTCAGGAGGCTCGACTGGGTCTTGGTCGCGTTGATGACGAGCCAGACGAGCGGGACGAGGCTGTAGACCAGCACGATCCCGACGAGGACGGTCAGCAGGACGTTGCGGCGCGGCTTCTTGACGCTGCCGCGCCGGTCGGGCCGGAGCGTGGAGGGCGAGCGGCGGCTCGCGGGGCGAAGGGTCACGGGGGAGGCGGACATCGTTCAGCTCTCCTTCTTCATGCCACGCAGCTGGACGACGTACGCCACGATCATGGTGAGGACGCCCATGATGATCGCGACGGTCGCGGAGTAGTTGAACTGCTGCCCGGAGAACGACAGGTTGTAGGCGTAGAGGTTCGGGGTGAAGTAGGTCGTGATCGCGTTGGGCGCGAGGCTCTTGAGGATGCTCGGCTCGTTGAAGAGCTGGAAGCTGCCGATGATCGAGAAGATCGTCGCGACGACGAGCGAGCCGCGGATCGCGGGGATCTTGATCGCGGTGATGACGCGGAGCTGGCTGGCGCCGTCGAGCTCGGCGGCCTCGTACAGGTCGCGCGGGATGACGCGCAGCGCGGCGTAGAAGATGAGCATGTTGTAGCCCACGAACTCCCACGTGACGATGTTGCCGATCGACGCGAGGACGAGGTCGGGCGAGAGCGGGTTGGGCAGGTCGATGCCGAACGCGTCGTTGATGTTGCCGACGAGCCCGAACCGCGTGCCGTACATGAACCCCCACATGAGGGTCGCGACGACGGCGGGCACGGCGTAGGGCAGGAAGATCGAGATGCGGAAGAAGTTGCTCCCGTAGAGGCGGCCGGAGTCGACCGCGAGGGCCACGATCAGCGCGATGGCGAGCATGATCGGGACCTGGACGACGAGGAACAGAGCCACGCGTCCCACGGCGGACCAGAACTGCGGGTCGGAGAACGCCTGCTGGTAGTTCTCGAGCCCGACGAACGAGTTCCCGCCGATCATCTGCTTGCGGAACAGGCTCAGGTAGATCGAGTAGGCGATCGGCGCGAGGAACACCAGCGCGAAGACGATCATGAAGGGGCCGATGAAGCCCCAGCCCTTCCACGACCGTCCGGTGCGGCGGGGTCGGGGTGGTCGGGCGCCGGCGGGCGCACCGGTGGGTGTGGCCGTCGGTGGTGACGTCACTGTCATGACGAGTCCTTGCTGGTCTCGGCGGGTCGAACGTTGTTGTTCGACGTCCTGGTGCGGATCAACTCTGTTCCGAGGAGGTTTACGCAAACATCCGAACGAACCCCGATGGATGTTTGCGTAAACATCGACTAGCCTGATCGTCACACCCGTTCGGCGGGCGCGTCAAGTCCGCAGGCGGAGAAGCTTCGGGCGAGCGTCGGGCCGCAGGGTGCGGAACCCTGGAGGAAGCAGCCCGATGACGACGAACACCCCGAAGCGGGTACGCCGCGCCTCGATGGCAGACGTCGCGAAGCTCGCGGGAGTCTCCGCGCAGACCGTCTCGCGCGTCTCCAACGGTCACGCGGGCGTCGTCGAGGAGACGCGTCAGCAGGTCCTCGACGCCATGAAGCAGCTCGGCTACCGGCCCAACGGCGCCGCCCGCGCCCTCAAGTGGGGCGAGTTCCGGACCATCGGCGTCATCATGTTCACCCTCTCGACGACCGGCAACATGCGCACGCTCGACGCGATCTCGGTCGCGGCCGCCGAGGAGGGGTACGCGATCACCCTCATCCCGGTCGCGGTCCCCACCCCCGGCGGTGTCGAGGGGGCGTTCTCGAGGCTCGGGGAGCTCGCGGTCGACGCCGTCATCATCGTCATGGAGGTGCACCTCCTGGGCCGCTCGCACATCGCCCTCCCGCCGGGCATCCCGGTCGTGGTCGTCGACTCCGACGCAGGCTCCGAGTACGTCGTCGTCGACACCGACCAGGCGGCCGGGGCGCGCAGCGCCGTCGACCACCTCCTGGGCCTGGGGCACCGCACCGTGTGGCACGTCGCCGGCCCCGAGGACTCGTTCGCGTCGCAGCGACGCGTGGACGCCTGGCAGGGGGCGCTCGCGGACGCCGGACGGGACGTGCCCCCGCTCATCCGGGGCGACTGGAGCGCCGAGTCCGGCTACCGGGCCGGCCTCCTGCTCGCGGACGAGCCGGGGTGCACAGCCGTCTTCGCCGCGAACGACCAGATGGCGCTCGGCATCCTGCGGGCGCTGCGCGAGAAGGGCCGCGACGTGCCGGCGGACGTGAGCGTCGTCGGGTTCGACGACGTGCCCGACGCAGGGTCGTACAGTCCGCCCCTGACCACGGTCCACCAGGACTTCGCGCAGGTCGGACGCCGGTGCGTGGACGGGGTCCTGCGGCAGGTCCGGTCCGACGACGGCGCTCCCGAGCCCGGCACCACGCTCGTCCCCACGACCCTGATGGTCCGCAGCAGCACGGCCGCGCCGCGCGTGTGAGGATCGCGCATCAGGGGCGCTTCACCCGGAACCCGCCCGTTTCGCCGCGCGCATCGTGACGCCCGTCACTAACCTGACCTCAGCGCCTCGCGCTCGCGAGCGCCAGAGATCGTCGAACGGGGCTTCACCATGGAATTCTGGGACTTCTTCTGGCTTCTGATCTGGTGGTTCGTCTTCATCGCGTACCTGATGGTGCTCTTCCAGATCCTCACCGACCTGTTCCGCGACCACACGCTCAGCGGCTGGTGGAAGGCGGTGTGGATCGTGGGTCTGGTCTTGATCCCGTTCCTCACGGCGCTGATCTACATCATCGCCAGGGGCAGGGGCATGACGGAGCGGCACCTCGCGGCGGCCAGCGCGGCCAAGGCGCAGGCCGACTCGTACATCCGGGAGGTCGCGACGGGCGGGCAGTCCCCGACCGACCAGATCGCCTCGGCCAAGGCTCTCCTCGACGCGGGCACCATCACGCCCGACGAGTTCGCGTCGCTCAAGGCCAAGGCGCTCGCCTGAGCCTGGTCGTTCTCCACGGCCCGACGGCGGAGCTCACCGCCCCCGCCGGCTCACCCCGTGAGCCGGCGGGCGGCGCGCACGGGTCGGTCGTCCGCAGGGGCCCGGGCGCACGCCCGGGCCCCTGCGGACGTGCGGCGGGATCGGGCTCGCTCGGGGCTGGTCGCGTACCCTCGGACGCGTGGACGAGGCGCGCCCGAGGGAGCTGATCGACGCCCCGGCGGGCCCGTCGACCGTGGTGCGCGACGCCGTCGGGCTGGACGCCGCCCGGCGCGGGTTCGCGGTCGATCCCGGCCAGGGGCCCGCGGTCCTGGCCCTCGACGTCCTGGCGGGACGGCTCGCCGACCCGGCAACCGACGCGCTGAGCGGCCTGTACCTGTGGGGTCCCGTGGGGCGCGGCAAGACCTGGCTCATGGACGTGTTCCTCGCGGCGGTCGCCCCGCTCGTGGGCCCCACCAGCACCACGGTCCGTGTCCACTTCCACGACTTCCTGCGCCGCCTGCACGGCGAGCGTTTCCACCGCGGGTCGATCGACGCGGCGCTCGACGCGATCCTCGGCGGGGCCCGGCTCGTGTGCTTCGACGAGTTCCACGTGCACGACGCGGGCGACGCGATGCTCGTCGCCCGTGCCGTCCGTGCCCTCGACGAGCGCGGGGTGCGGGTGGTCCTGACGTCGAACTACCCGCCGTCGGGCCTCATGCCGAGCCCGGCCCACCACCACCTGTTCGTCCCGACGATCGACCTGCTGACCGCGCGCCTCGACGTCGTCGAGATCGGCGGGGACCGCGACCACCGGCGCTCGCCCAGCGAGGACGTGCGCGGCTTCCGGGGCGGTGCGTTCGTGTGGCCCGCGACGGACGCCCGGCTCGCGGTCGCCGGCCTCGCGCGCCCCGAGCCCGCCGAGGCGACGACCGTGCGCATCGGGTCGCGCGAGCACCCGGTCCTCGCGGTCGGGGACGCCGCGGTGTGGCTCGGGTTCGAGCACTGGTGCGCGGGTCGCACCGCGGTCTCGGACGTGCTGCACCTCGCCGACCGGTTCGCGTCCGTGGTGCTCGACGGCGTCCCGGCCCTGGGTACGCAGGCCCCCGACACGGGGCAGCGGTTCGCGAACCTCGTCGACGTGCTGTGCGACCGCGACGTGCCGCTGCACGTCCTGGCCCACCAGGACCCCGACGAGACGCTCCGCAGGCACGGCGAGGAGGGCGTCGCGCTCGACGTCGAGCGCACGGCGAGCCGCCTCACGCTGCTGCGACGGCTGGGGCCGGCGCCGGTCGGGAGGTGAGCGTCGACCTCGCGTGCCGGCGGGCGGGAGGTGCCCTCGCACCCGGCGCGCGTGGGCGGTCTGCGCGATGATCGGGAGGGCGGCGCCGCCCCCGGCGCCCGTGACGCGAAGGAGCCCCCATGGCCGAGGTACTGCTCTTCCACCACTCGCTCGGGCTGACGCCCGGGGTCCGTGCGTTCGCGGAGACCCTGCGCGAGGCCGGGCACGTCGTGCACCTGCCGGACCTCTACGAGGGCAGGACGTTCCCCGACATCGAGAGCGGCATGGGGTACGTCGAGCAGATCGGGTTCGACACGATCCTGTCCCGCGGCGCCACGGTCGCGGACGGTCTGCCCGAGGAGCTGGTCTTCGCCGGGTTCTCGCTCGGGGTGGTGCCCGCGCAGATGCTCGCCCAGACCCGCGAGGGGGCGCAGGGCGCGCTGCTCTTCTACTCCTGCATCCCGACGTCGGAGTTCGGCGACGGCTGGCCGCTCGGGGTCCCCGTGCAGATCCACGGCATGGACGCGGACCCGATCTTCGTCGACGAGGGCGACCTCGACGCCGCCCGGGCCCTGGTCGAGGCCGCGCCCGGCGAGGCCGAGCTGTTCCTCTACCCGGGGGACGCGCACCTGTTCGCCGACGCGAGCCTGCCCTCGTACGACGAGCACGCGGCGCGCCTGCTCACCGAGCGGGCCATCCGCTTCCTCGACGGGATCGGGGGCTGAGGGCGGGCGCCGCCGCCCCCGTCGGGGCGCCCGGCGCCGACCGCAGGGAACCGCCCGGCCGCGCCTGTCGTTGTCCAGTTCCACCGTCCCACGACCGGAGGAACGCCCCCGATGGACTCTGGCACCTGGCTCAACGTCGCACTCGTCCTGATGTTCGTGCTGGTCGGAGGGGTCTTCGCCGGCACGGAGTTCGCCCTCGTCTCGTTGCGCGACTCGCAGATCGACCAGCTCGAGCGCCGCGGGCCGAGGGGTGCCCGGGTCGCCGGGGTGGCACGCGACCCGAACCGCTTCCTGGCCGCGGTGCAGATCGGCGTCACGGTGGCCGGGTTCCTGTCGGCGGCGTACGGCGCGTCGACGCTCGCGCCCGACTTCGTCCCGGCGCTCGAGTCGATCGGCCTGCCGACCGGTCTCGCGTCGACGGTCTCGCTCGTCGCGCTGACGCTCGCGATCTCGTACCTGTCCCTGGTGCTGGGCGAGCTCGTGCCCAAGCGCATCGCCCTGCAACGGTCGGCGCAGTTCGCGCTCGTCGTCGGGCCTCCGCTCGACCGGTTCGCGACGGCGATGCGTCCGGTGATCTGGCTGCTGTCGCGGTCGACCGACGTCGTGGTGCGCCTGCTCGGCGGCAACCCCACGGCACGCAGCGAGGAGATGACGGAGGAGGAGCTGCGTGACCTGGTCATCGCGCACGAGGCGCTGCCCGAGGACGAGCGCCGCATCCTCACCGACGTCTTCTCGGCGGCCAAGCGGTCGGTCGTCGAGAGCATGCGACCGCGCGGCGAGGTCGTCTTCCTGCCGGGTGACCTGACGCTGCCCGAGGCCGCCGCGATCGTGCGCTCCCAGCCTTACTCGCGGTACCCGGTCACGGGCGAGGACTTCGACGACGTCGTCGGGTTCCTGCACGTGCGGGACCTGCTCGGCGCCCCGGGCGACGACGACGGGGCGGCGTCGGCGGGTGCGGGCGCTGCCCCCGGCGCCGCTGCCCGTGTGCGGACGGTGCGCGACGTGGCGCGGACCGTGCTCGAGCTGCCGGGCACCAACCAGCTCCTGCCGTCGCTCGCGCTCATGCGTCGCACCGGGGTGCACCTGGCCATCGTCGTCGACGAGTACGGGGGGACGGACGGCATCATCACGCTCGAGGACCTGGTCGAGGAGCTCGTGGGCGACATCCGCGACGAGTACGACCCGGCGCACGCGCCCCTCGCCGAGGGCGACTTCGACGCGGGCCTCACGATCGAGGCGTTCGCGGAGGAGAGCGGCGTCCGGCTCGACGACGGGCCCTACGAGACCGTCGCCGGGTTCGTCATCTCGCGCCTGGGACGCCTCGGCGCCGTGGGGGACACGGTCGAGGTCCCCGGGCACCGGCTGACCGTCACGGCGGTCGAGGACCGCCGGATCCGTCAGGTCACGCTCTCGGCTCTCGCGAGCCCCCACGGCGAGGTGCCCGACGGCGAGCGCTGACCCGCGCGTCGGCCTCGCCGCGCGCAGGGCGTGGGTCGCGCGTCAGGGGCCGTGAAAAGGGGTGAGCGCGCTCCCTGGCGCCTGTACCGTGCGGAACGCGCAGCAGGTCGCTGCCCGCGACCTCCGAGGAGCCTGGCCATGTTCTCCCAGACGATCACCGACTTCTGGCACGCGCCCCTCGTGGGCGGCGACGTCCTGTACCGGGACGCGGCGCTCACGGTCGTGAGCGACGCGGGCCTGCCCGAGGACCGTCGCGTCACGGTGCTGACGACCCGTGGCGCGGACGCCTCGGGCAGACCTGCCGACCCGGTCGCACCCTCCGACGGGCACGGTGCCGTCCTGGTGGCGGTGACCCCGCGGGTCGCGGGCCTCCTGGACCTCGCCGGACCGCGGGCTGTCACCGAGCGGTCGGTGCGCCGGGCGCTGCGGACCGCGGGGATCGCGCTGCACGAGGCCGACTGCGTCTTCCACCTCACCGCCCGGGCCGAGGCGGAGCTGCGCGCCGACGCCGACGCACCCGGCGTGCGCCGACTGACCGCCCAGGACGCCACGGCCTTCTCCGCGTTCGGGGCGAGCGCGCCCGAGCAGGACCTCGACGACGCGTACGTCGAGCTGGACCACTGGGCCGTGTTCGGTGCGTTCGAGGGCGAGCGGCTCGTGGCAGCCGCGAGCATGTACCCCTGGGGAGGATCACGACTGGCGGACACGGGCGTCCTGACGCTCCCCGACGCACGGGGGAAGGGACACGCCCGCCAGGTCGTCCGGGCGATCAGCCGCTACGCCCTGTCGCAGGGCTACGAGCCGCAGTACCGCTGCCAGGTCGACAACGCCGCGTCCCGCGCCCTCGCAGCCCGTGCCGGGTTCACGCAGCTCGGGACGTGGGAGGTCGTCTCGCCCGACTCGACCGACTGACCCTTGGGTCCTTCCGTGCTCCACCGGTAGCGTGGGACCTGCGACCAGCACGGCCGGACGTCGGCCGACGTCCGGTCGGCCGACGACCAGGAGGACCCCCCGATGAGCACCCCCCGATCCGTCCTGTTCGTGTGCGTCAAGAACGGCGGGAAGTCGCAGATGGCCGCCGGGCTGGCCCGGCGGATCGCCCCCGACGTCCGGGTCGACTCGGCCGGGACCTCGCCGGGGTCGAGCCTCAACGCGCTCTCGGTCGCCTCGCTCGAGGAGGTCGGCGTCGACCTGTCGGGCGAGCACCCCAAGCCCCTGACCCCGGAGCTGGTCGCGGCCGCGGACGTCGTGGTCGTCCTCGGCCGCGAGGCGCAGGTGACCACCGACGACGGGACGCCCGTCGTGGTCTGGGACACCGACGAGCCGTCCCTGCGCGGGATCGAGGGCATGGAGCGCATGCGGCTCGTGCGCGACGACATCGCGGCACACGTGCGGGACCTGCTGGTCCCCTGAGAAGGGTCAGGCGGTCGGGGCCGCGCCGCCCGTCGAGTGCCCCGGACCGTCGCCGTCGGTCGGCTTGCCCAGCACGTTCTCCCGCACGACGCGGCGCAGCACCTTGCCGATCTGCGAGCGCGGCAGGTCCGGCACGACGAACAGGTGCTTGGGCAGGGCGTAGCGCGCGAGCTTCTGCTCGCCCCACTCGCGCACGGCCGCGAGGTCGATCGGGAGACCGCTCGCGGTGCCCTGGTCCTCGTCGAGCACGACGGCCGCTGCCACGCGCTCGTCCGAGCCCTCGCCGGGCAGGCCCACGACGGCCACGTCCCGGATCCCCGGCATGAGGCGCAGGTGGTCCTCGACCTGCGACGGGTAGATCTTGAACCCGCCGGTGATGATCATCTCCTTGATGCGGTCGACGAGCGTGACCACCCCGTCGGCGTCGACGGTCACGACGTCGCCCGTGCGCAGCCACCCGCCGTCGAGGAGCTGGTGGGCCGTCTCCTCGGGGCGGTTCCAGTAGCCCTGGAAGACCTGCGGCCCGTGGATGAGCAGCTCGCCGCGGACCGTGCCGTCCTCGCCCGGGACGGCGTCCTTCGTCGGGTCGTCCTGGTCGACGACCCGGATGTCGGTGCTCGGGAACGGCAGGCCCAGCGTCCCGGGACGGCGGTCGACCGAGACGGGGTTGCCGAGCGCGACGGGGGAGGCCTCGGTCATGCCGTAGCCCTCGATGAGCAGACCGCCGGTCGCTTCCTCCCAGGTGCGCGCCGTCGTCGGGCTGATGGGCATCGCCCCCGCGAACGCGAGCCGGATCGAGTGCAGGTCCACCGGCTTGCCCGCCGCGCGGGCCGTGGCGGCCGCGGCGGCGATGCGGTCGAACATGGGCGCGACGCCCGGGAGGAAGGTCGCGGGGCGACGCTTCTGCGCGGCCAGGAACGACTCGGCGTCGAACTTGGGGAACGCGACGAGCGTCGCGCCGATCCGCGCCGGGAGCGTCAGGCAGAACATGAGACCGAACGCGTGGAAGAACGGCAGGACGCCGTAGACGGTCTCCTCGCCCTCGCGGAACGACGCCCACGCCTGACCCTGCACGGTGTTCGCGACGAGGTTGCGGTGCGTCAGGACCGCGCCCTTGGGCGTGCCCGTCGTGCCCCCCGTGTACTGCAGGAGCGCGATGTCGTCGGCCGCCGGCTGGGGCGTGGACGGGTCGAGCGGGCAGGTTCTGGGGTGCCACCACCTCAGGCCCGACGGCGCATCTCGCCTGAGGTGGTCTGAGGTGCCTTAGGGGTGAGGCCGCCGGGCGAGGGACCCTTCCTCGCGCGGTTCGACCAGCGCCTCGGCGACGTGCCGTGACCAGGCCCGCCCGTGAGGCGGACGGGTCGGTTCCCACCCGTTGCCAACAACGGTCGCCGGTCGCAGACTGGAATGGACCGGACCCCTTGATGGAGGTGCCCTCGTGACATCGACGTACGACGTGCTACCGATGCTTGGACGCGGCAAGCACCGCAACCCGAAGAAGGGCGCGTGCTTCATGGAGCTCGCGTCGTACCTGGCCGGCGAACGCTGGAGCGACCATCCCCAGTGCACGCACCCGCTGGTCGCGATGCTCGCGCGAGCGGTCAACGACCTCACGAGCGATGCAGCCCGGCCGCGCCTGGCGATCCTCATCCCGTCCGTGATCGGGCTGCGGTCCGACGACCCGCGCTGGAGCGTGTGGATCTCGCTGCGTGCGGCGCAGACGGCGCTGCCCGTCTCGCCGAGCGACCGGCAGGACGTCCTCGCGGTCGCGATCATCGCGGGCGAGCGCATGCTGGACCAGCTCGAGGGCCGTGAGCCCGGTACCCGGACGCAGGCGTCGCAGGACGCCCTGGACATGGTGCCCCGCACGGCGGCCTGGGCGGAGTCGTTCTGCAAGGGCTCACGGCTGCGTCCCGCACGGTTCGCGCGCGACGCTGCGCCGAGCATCGTGGCGGCCGCGGTCCAGGGCATCTCGGAGGCGGGATCCCGTGACGCCGACGACGCGCTCTACGATCTGCTGTCCTCGACCATCGAGGCGGCACGGGGCTGGGCCGCGGCCGAGCCCGTCGAGCCGCTCGAGCCCAGCGACTGGGAGCCGGTGGTGCGGAGCGTCGGTGCGCAGGTCTGACGACGCCCGAGCCGTCTCCGCCGGGAAGTGACCTCACGCCTCTGACTCGCGCGAGTCAGGGGCGTGAGGTCACTTCCCGGCGGGCGCCACGACCCGTGCGAGCGCGTCGAGCGCTGCGAACGGGTCGTCCGGTCGTCCGGGGTCGGGGCTCGTGGGGACCGCGACCACGCTCGTGACCCCGTGCGCGTCGAGCGCGGCCAGTCGCGCCCGGACCACGTCGGGGGGCCCGACGATCGCGAGCTGGTCGACCCACTCGTCGGGCATCGCGCGGGCGAACGCCTCGGGGGTCCCGGTCGAGTCGCGCAGCGCCCGGAACGCGGTCGCGAACGGCAGCGGGTCGATCTGCGCGGTCCAGTCGGCGGCCCCGAACGTTCCCAGTGCGGGTCGGACGATCTCGCGGGCCGTCGCGACGTCGTCGTGCACCACGGTGAGGGCGAACGCGACGAGCGTGTGCTCGGGCGGGGCACTCGGTCCGGCTGCGGCGCGGCCGCGCTCGACGGCCTCGCGGACGACTCCCAGGTACTCGGGGGTCACGGGCATGTCGAGGATGGTGCCGTCGGCGACGCGGCCCGAGACTTCCAGGGACCTGGGCCCGCGTACCCCGTCGAGGACGGGTGGCGCGACAGCCGGAGCGCTGTACAGAGCAACGTCATTGAGTTGTACGTAGCGTCCGTCGACGGTGAGGCGCTCGCCGTGCAGCAGCGAGCGGACGGCGCTCGTCGTCTCCTCCAGCAGGGTCAGGGGGCTCGCCGGCCACACCCCGATCTGCCGCATCCACGCGGGCATCCCGTGCCCGATCCCCAGCAGCAGCCGCCCCGGGTGGAGCTCGGCGAGCGTGCCGGCCTCGAGGGCCGTCATGGCGGGACTGCGCACCGCTGCCGGCAGGATCCCGATGCCCACGCGGATCGACTCGGTGCGCGCGAGGATCGTCGCGGCCTGCGCGACCCCGCCCCGGAAGAAGCAGTCCTCGACGACCCAGACCTCGTCGAGGCCTATCTCCTCGGCGCGCGAGACGAACGGCAGCAGGTCGGTGACCGGCAGGTCGCGCGGCACGATCACGCCGAGACGAGGACGGGGCACGGTGGTTCTCCTTCGGACGGTTCGCGAGACGGAGCAGGCGGGCGAGCACGGTCAGCCGAGGGACGAGTCGAACCCGGTGGTGCGCAGGACCTTCGCGGGCACCCCTGCGACGATCGTGTCGGCCGGGACGTCCTTGGTCACGACCGCTCCGGCACCCACGATCGCACCGTCGCCGATGGTCACGCCTGGGACCACCGTGACCGATGCCCCCAACCAGACCTTGCGTCCGATCCTGATCGGTGCCGGGATCATGTCCGCGCGGCGGGAGGGGTCGACCGCATGGTTCAGGGTCGTCAAGGTGGTCCCGTGGCCGATGAGGGTCCCGTCCCCGATGGCGATCCCACCGGTGTCCTGGAAGCGGCAGCCACTGTTGACGAAGACGTCCTTGCCCAGGGTCAGGTTCTTGCCGAACTCGCAGTGGAACGGCGGGAAGAGCGTGACCGACTCGTCCACGACGACCCCCGTCAGCCGCGACAGCAGACCGCGCACCTCGTGGGGCGTGCGATAGCCGGAGTTGAGCTCGGCGACGACCCGCAGCGCCTCCTGGGCCGCGCCGTGCATGAAGGCGTGCTCCGCGGACCCTCCCTCGATGAGGTCGCCGCGGTTCACGTGCTCCAAGAAGTCCTCGAGGTCCATCCGTCGATCCTGCCACTCCCGCAAAGCCCTGGCCCGACTCGGCCCGCGAGGCATACCGTCGAGGGCATGAGCCTCACCACGGGATCCTTCGCCGCGTTCGACGACCACCTGCGGCGTGCCGCCGCGCGCGACGAGTTCTCGGGGGTCGTGCTCGTCTCACGGGAGCGCGAGACGCTGTTCGAGCAGGCCTACGGCGTGGCCTCGCGACGCTGGGGTGTGCCCGTCACGGTCTCGACACGCTTCGACGTCGCGTCCGTGACCAAGCTCTTCACATCGGTGGCCGTCCTCCAGCAGGTCGCGGCCGGGACCCTCGACCTGGACGCCTCGATCCACGACTACGTCGACCTCGACGGTACCCAGATCCCGCGGGAGGCGACGCTGCGCCACCTGCTGTCGCACACCTCGGGCATCGCGGACGACGCCGACGAGGAGGCCGGCGAGTCCTACGAGGCGCTGTGGGTCGACAAGCCGAACTACTCGGTCACCCGGACCGCGGACTTCCTGCCCCAGTTCGTCCACAAGACCCCGACGTTCCCCGTGGGCGAGGGCTGCCGGTACTGCAACGTGGGGTACGTCCTGGCCGGGCTGGCGCTCGAGCGCGCCACGGGTCTCACCTACCGCGACTACGTCCGCGAGCACGTGTTCGCGCGCGCGGGCATGACGTCGTCGGGCTTCTTCGACATGCGCGAGGCGGTCCCGGACGTCGCGGAGGGCTGGGAGCCCGTCCGCGCGGCGGCGGCCGACGGCGACGCGCCCGTCGTGGGATGGCGGCAGAACATCTACAGCTACCCGCCCATCGGCTCGCCCGACGGCGGCGCGCACGTCACCGCGGCCGACCTCGTCCGCTTCCTCGACGCCGTCCGGGCGGGCGAGCTGCTGCCGCCCGACCTCACGGACGCGTTCCTGAGCCCGCAGGCCCTGCACCACGAGGTGCCCGGCGCCGGCCCGGGGCAGACGGCGGCGCTGCACCACGCGTTCGGCCTCGAGATCGAGGTCACCGAGGACGGGAGCGTGCGGTCGCTGTCCAAGGACGGGATCAACACGGGTTCGAGCGCGATCGTGAAGCACTACCCGGGGCGGGGCGGCGAGCCCGGCGTGACGATCGCGGTCGTGTCCAACAGCGAGGACGGGGCCTGGGACCCGATCAGGCGGCTCGACGACCTGATCACCGGGGAGTAGCCGCGGGCGCGGCGTCGGTCGGGTGAAGCCTGGTTCCAGCCGGCATCTGCATTTTTCCGGAACGTCGGGCATCCGCTACCGTGACGCCGCCAGCCGCTGCTCAGGGAGAACATGTGCCGACCGATCCGGTCAACCGCAACCTCGTCTACGTCTTCGACATCTCAGGAGGGGACCCCGCTCTCCTCGACGACGAGACCACCGTCCGCACCTGTCTCTCCCGGCTCGTCGACCGTGCGGGGCTGACCCCGCTCGGCGAGACCTCGCACCGGTTCGTCCCGCAGGGGTTCAGCATGGCGACACTCCTGGCCGAGTCCCACCTCGCGGTCCACACGTGGCCCGAGGACGGCACCGCCTACGTGACCCTCACGACCTGCCGCGCACCGTCGTCGGGAAGCTTCGAGGAGGACACGCGCAACCTGCTGCGCGAGACCTTCTCCGCCGCCGGCGTCGCCGTCCGGACCCTCCTGTGAGAGCTCGCCGCCCCAGGGCGCGCATGTCGCTCGGCAAGCACCTGATCGGTGTGCCGCCCTGGCGGTCGCTGCCACAGGGCGTCGTCGTCTACGGCGAGAAGGACCCGAGCGACGGCGTCACGTACTACTGGGAGGAGTGGGAGGTCCTCGGGTACGAGAACCTCGACTTCTGGGTCGAGTACGACCACGACACGAAGGCCGTCACGCTCTACCGTCCCGCGGAGTCCGAGGAGGCCCTCGACCCGACGCGGATGCGCAAGGGCCAGGTCGTCACCGTGACGCTCAGCGGTCGGAAGTACCGCACGAAGGTCACGGAGGTCGGGGTCGGGACCATCGCGTCGCTCGACGGGTCCTTCACCTACGACCTGACGGTGGGCCAGCGCGTCGCGTACGCCGAGCTCCGGACCCAGGACCTGGTCCTGTCGCTCGAGAAGTTCGACGACCGCGTGATCGACCTCTACCACGGCACCGTCCTGGACGCCGCGGGCCAGAAGGCCCACTTCGGCAAGCGTGTCGCGCCGCGCGACGTCAAGGTCAACCCCGTGGTCGCGTTCGTGCTGATCCTCGCGACGGGCATCGGCCTGTTCTCCGCGTGCGGGGACCGCGACGTCGTCGACGACGACTGCACGCCCCGCACGGTCGAGCAGCAGTACGACGCGAGCGGCGACCCGGTCACGACCGACCAGACCTGCTACCGCCGATCGGTCTACGGCGGCGGTGGCGGCGGCCTCGGCAAGTAGCGCCCCGCACGACCGCACGACGACTCGACCACACCCACCCTCACGACACCCGGAGCAACCATGAGCATCATCGACGAGCTGCGCCTCGACGCCTTCCTGTCCACGATCGTCTACTCGGTGCTGGGCATCGTCCTGCTCGTCCTGACGATCGTGGTCGTCAACTACCTCTTCAAGCTCAACCTGCACCGCGAGCTCGTCGAGGAGCACAACACGGCCTTCGGGATCATGATCGCCGGGCTGGCCGTCGCCATCGGCATCATCATCGCGGGGACGATCCTCTCCTGACCGTGGTCGGCGAGACGCGCACGGAGACCGGACGGCCCGCAGGAGGCGCCGGGTCCGCGGGAGGCGGGCCGCCCGCCGGGGACGCGCCGCCCGCGGGGGACGCGCCGCCGTCGGGCCGTGGCATGGACAAGCCGACCGTGTTCGCGGCGGCGCTGCTCGTCGCGGTCGGCGGGATCATCTACGAGCTGATCCTCGGCACGGCCGCGTCCTACCTGTTCGGCGACTCGGTCGTCGCGTTCTCCGTCGCGACGGGCCTGACGCTGTTCGGCATGGGGATCGGATCCCTCCTCGCGACGCGCCTGGCCACGAACCCGGGCCTGAACTTCGTGCGCAACGAGGTCGCGCTCGCCCTGCTGGGCGGCAGCTCGGTCCTGATCCTGTACGCGGCGTTCAGCCTGACCGAGATCTACTGGCTGGTCTTCGTCCTGCTGTCCCTCGCGCTCGGTGTGGGGATCGGCGTCGAGATCCCGCTGCTCGTCGCGCTGCTCAAGGAGCACGGGCGCGACGAGTCCGTGGGGCTGCTGTCGAAGGTCCTCGCGGTCGACTACTTCGGGGCGCTCGCCGCGTCGCTGCTCTTCCCGTTCGTCATGCTCCCGTACCTGGGGCTCATGCGGACGGCGTACGCGGTCGCGCTGCTCAACGTGCTGGTCGCGGTGTTCATGCTGCGGCGCATGGGACGACGCACGCGCTGGACGTGGCTCGCCCGGCTCACGGTCGTGCTCCTCGTGGCGTGCTTCGCGGCGTCGAGCGCGATCGAGGGCGCGATCAACACGCGGCTCTACCAGGACCCGGTGGTCCACTACGAGTCGACGGCCTACCAGAAGCTCGTCCTGACGAGCTTCGGCGACGACGTCCGGCTCTACCTGAGCGACCAGCTCCAGTTCTCGTCGGTCGACGAGGCCAGGTACCACGAGACGCTCGCGCACGCGACGCTCACGTCGGTCGCGGCGCCCGCGTCGGTCGCGATCCTCGGGGGAGGGGACGGGCTGCTCGCGCGCGAGGTCCTGCGGTACCCGAGCGTCCGGGAGGTCACCGTCGTGGACCTCGACCCGGCCGTGACCGAGCTCGCCCGGACCGACCGCCTCGTGAGCGACCTCAACGAGCACGCGTTCGACGACCCGCGAGTGCGCGTCGTCAACGGCGACGCGTTCCGCTTCATGGACACCACCGACAAGACGTTCGACGCGGTCCTGGTCGACCTCGTCGACCCGTCCAACGAGCGCATCGCCAAGCTGTACTCGACCGAGTTCTACGCCATGGTCGCGAACCACCTGCGGCCCGGGGGCGTGTACGCGACCCAGGCGACGTCGTCGTACTTCACGCCGCACGCGTTCTGGCAGGTCGCCGCGACCGTGCGCGCGGGCTCGCCCGGGCGGACCGTGGTCCCGCTGTCGGTCAACGTGCCCTCGTTCGGCGAGTGGGGCTTCGTGCTGTCCCTGCCTGCCGTCGCTGGGCAGGGCGAGGCGGAGGCTCCCGGGACCCTCGGGCCCGACGGCGCAGCGCGCCTCTTCGGCGCCACGCCCCTCCCGGACGGGCTGCGCTTCCACACGCTCGACTCGCTGCGGGCCACCGCGACGCTCGCGGGCGACCACCCGGGACCCGAGGTCGACATGCAGGCCTCGACGCTGCTGTCACCCGTGGTCTACCGGACCTACCAGCAGGACATGTCGCGCTGGCGGTACTGACCTCCCGCGAGCCCCTGCCCGCCAGGTGAGACGGAGCGGGGGAAGCAGTTGCGGCGGTCGCCGCAAGGCTGGACGCTAGGCCTGCTGTCCCGGACCCGGGGTGCGCGCGGCACACAGGCGCCGCCCGCCCGCGGGTCGAGGAAGAGGGCGGAGAGCGGGGGGAGCGCGGTGGACGACGTCATCG
Source organism: Oerskovia turbata (assembly GCF_000718325.1). Lineage (GTDB taxonomy): Bacteria > Actinomycetota > Actinomycetes > Actinomycetales > Cellulomonadaceae > Oerskovia > Oerskovia turbata. Next base: position 254,623 of record NZ_JOFV01000003.1, on the reverse strand, counting down.
CACGACGTACGAGCATGCCTGGACACACCGGGGCGGCGGACCGTCCGGAGCGGGCGGGTCGATGTCGACCACCCGACCGCCGCCCCGCGAGCCCGCGCTCGCGGAGGCGCACGAGCGCATCGTCCCCCACCCGACGCCCCGCCAGGAGACCGCCCATGCGTCCCGTCACGCTCTACTGCTTCCACCACGCCGGAGGGAACCCCGCCGGGTTCCGTCCCCTGCGCGCGGCGCTCGCCCCCGAGGTCGACGTGGTCCCGCTCGCCCTCGAACGTCCTGGCGAGTCCGCGACGATCGAGAGCATCGCCGAGGACGTCGGCCAGGGCCTCACCGGCGTCGACCTCGGCGACGCCCACCTCTACGGGCACAGCATGGGAGGACTGGTCGCCTACGAGCTGTGCCGCACGAGGGCCGAGCGCGGCGAGTCGCTCCCTCGCTCGCTCGTCCTCGCGGCCGTGGCACCCCCCGGGGCGCTCGACCCGTCGGACGGACGCGCCGAAGCGCTGCTCCGTGCCGGTGCGAGGCTCCTGCCCGCGCCGGGCCTCGCCGAGCGGACCACGGCCGGGGTGCGTCGCTCGCTCGCCTACGCGCCGCCGGTCCGTCCCGTGCCCACCCCGTTCGAGCTCGTCCACGGGACACGTGACGAGGTCGTCACCGCGCAGCTCATGCGCGGCTGGGGCGAGTACACGCACGGGCGGCTGCGCGAGCACGCGGTCGACGACGGGCACCTCTTCCACCGTGCGCCCGCGCTCGCCCGGCTCGTCCGCTCGCTCCTCGTGCCCGGCGCCCCCGCGCCGGTCTGCACCCGCGCGCGACGCCACGGACGCGGGCCCGTCGCGAGCACGGGGCTGAGCGCATGAGCGCACCGTCGCAGGTCGTCGCACCCCCGGTCCGATCGTCCGACGGCGACTCGCGGCGCCGGTCGCTCGCGCTGTTCCTGCGCGCCCGGCGCGAGAGCCTGCAGCCCGAGGACGTCGGGCTGCCCCCCAGCAGGCGGCGCCGGACCCCGGGCCTGCGGCGCGAGGAGGTCGCCGTCCTCGCCAACGTCGGGGTGACCTGGTACACCTGGCTCGAGCAGGGGCGCGAGATCGGGGTGTCCGCGGTCGTCGTCGAGTCGATCGCGCGCGCCCTGCGCCTGACGGACGGCGACCTCGCCTACCTGTACGAGCTGACCGGTACGCGGCTCCCGTCGAGGTCGAGCGCCCCGACCGAGCTGCGCGACAACCTCGTGCGCGTGCTCGACGGGTTCTCCGAGCTCCCCGCCTACGTCGTCGACCGGTACTGGAACGTCGTCGCGACCAACGAGCTCGCCGAGCACGTCTTCGGCAGCGAGGTCGGGGCCAACTGCCTCGCCGACTTCTTCACCGAGGAGCGGGTCGCGGAGCGCTATCCCCAGCGGGCCCTCGTCGGACGCATGATCGTGGGACAGCTCCGCCGGCAGGCTGCGGCCTACCCGTCCGACCGGACGTTCGACCTGCTCGCCGACCGGGTCTCGGCCGCGTCCCCGGAGTTCGCCGCGTACTGGACCTCGCACTCGGTCGGGGTGGAGCCGCACGTCGACATCACCTACGACCACCCGCAGATCGGCCGCCTGACCTGGCAGTGCACCGTCCTGAACCCGCTCGGAGGCGAGGACCTGCGGCTGTTCCTCTACCTGCCCCGACCCGGGACGGGGACCGCCGAGGCTCTCCAGAGGCTCCGGTGAGCGCCGTGACCCGCTGGAACCGACCAGCTCGCCCCCGCGTCCTGCGCGTGGGAGACCTCCGGGTCCGTTACGTCCCCGACGGGACGGTCCAGCTCCACCCGCAACGGTGGTTCTCGCTCCCCGACGACGACCGGAGCGTGCCGCCAGGGCTGCTCGACCAGGACGGGTACCTCGTCGGCTCGGTCGGTGCCCTGCTCGTCGAGGCACCCGGCTGGTCGGTCCTGGTCGACACCGGCTTCGGCCCTCGGACGCTCGCCGCGGAGGCCACGCACCCTGCGCTCGGCACGCTGCGCGGGGGAGGGCTCGACCGCTTGTCCCCCGGGGTCCTCGAAGGGCTCGACCGGGTCCTGTTCACGCACCTGCACGAGGACCACGCGGGCTGGCTCGCGCACGGGGAGCATCCGGTCGGTGCCGCGCTGCGTTCGGTCCCGCACGTCGCGTCGTCGATCGAGCTCGACGCGCACCCGGCGCTCGCACGGGGTGCGTGGGAGGTCGCCGAGCACGGTCGGTCGATCCTGCCCGGCCTCACGGCGCTCGCCAGCCCGGGGCACACCGCCGGCCACACCTCCTACCTCCTGGAGTCGCGGGGCGAACGCCTGCTGTGCTTCGGCGACGTCATGCACAGCAGCGTCCAGGTGGGGCTCCCAGCGCTCGGCTCGTGCTTCGAGGCCGACCCCGTCAGGTCCCGGGCGACGCGCGCCGAGACGCTCGACCTGCTCGCCGAGCCCAGGACGGTCGGCGCGGGCAGCCACTTCGCCGACGTCGTGCTCGGTCGGGTGCGCCGCTCCAGGGAGGGCGGGCGCACCTGGTCGCCCGCCGAGGACGCGAGCAGCCTGGTGGTCCCAGCACCCCTATAAGGCCGCTCTGGATGACGTGCTCGCCCGCGCCCATCCTCGAGGCATGACACGAACCAGCGAGGACCTCGCGCTCACCGGTCGTCAACGACTCGTCCTGATCGTGCTCCTCGGCGCACAGTTCATGTTCGCGCTCGACTTCTCGATCGTGACGGTGGCGCTGCCCGTGATCGGCGAGGACCTGGGGATCCCCGACGCCGACCTGCAGTGGATCGTGACGGCGTTCGCGCTGACCGCGGCGAGCCTCGTCCTCGTGATGGGGCGGGTCGCGGACCTGCACGGGCGCAAGCGGATGTTCCTGATCGGCATGGTCGTGCTGACCGTGGCGTCGGCCGTGGGCGGGTTCGCCACCGAGCCCTGGGTGCTGTTCGCGGCCAGGGCCGGGCAGGGGCTCGCGACCGCGATCACGATGCCGGCCGCGCTCTCCCTCCTGACCACGTCGTTCGAGGAAGGACCGCTGCGGAACCGTGCCCTGGGGCTCAACGGCGCCCTGCTCTCGCTCGGTTTCGCCGTGGGTGCCGTCCTGGGTGGCGTCGTCACCGACGTCCTCGGGTGGCGCTCGACGTTCCTGATCAACGTGCCGGCGGGGCTGCTCATCCTCGCGGCCGCGCCCTTCCTCCTCACCGACCACGGCGAGCGCAAGCAGCAGAAGCTCGACGTCCCCGGCGCGGCGCTCCTGTCGACAGGGCTCCTCGCCCTGGTCCTCGGCATCTCGACGGGTGAGCGCTCCGGGTGGGGGTCGCCCGCGTTCCTCGGGCTCGTCGCCCTCTCCGTCACGGCGTTCGTGAGCTTCTGGTTCGTCGAGAGCAGGTCGTCGCACCCGCTGGCCGCCGTGACCATCCTGCGCAGGCCCACGGTGTCCTGGGGAAACCTCGCCGGGTTCACCACGTTCGCGATGGAGAGCAGCAAGGTCTTCCTCCTGACCCTGTACCTCCAGCGCGTGCTCGAGGCGTCGGCGCTCGCGACGGGGCTCGCCTTCGGGGTGCTGGGCGCGGGAGCCTTCACCGGAGGGCTCGTCGCGGCGCGGATCATCGACCGTCTCGGGGCCAAGGGGACGCTGCTGCTCGGTCTGACCCTGCAGGGCGTCACGACCCTCACGTTCCTCCTTCTCGGGGTGGGCGAGGCGCTCGGGTTCGTCCACATCCTCCTCGCGACGGCCGTGGGCGGGTTCGGGCACGTCCTGGTCATCGTGGCCTACACGGTGACGGTGACGTCGGGTCTGCCCGACTCCGAGCAGGGACTCGCGACCGGGCTCGCCGGCCAGACGCAGCAGATCGCGTTCACCGTGGGGACCCCGCTCATCAGCGCAGTCGCGATCGCGTTCGCCACCGGGCGGTTCGACGACCCGAGCTCGAGCGAGGCGGTGCTCGGCGGCGTCCACGCGGGTCTGCTCGTGAACGCCGTGCTGATCCTCGCCACCGCGGTCCTGATCCTGGTCTTCCTGCCGGCCGAGCGGCGGCCCGGCGGGGACCGGTCCGCGACCGACCTCGCGGACGCCGGTGCGGGACGTGCAGACCGGCCGGTCCCGCACGGCCGGGGGTGACCCCGCCGCGAGAGGGACCGGTCCACGACGACGGGTCCCGCGCCACCCAGCAGACACGACCGACCGGAACGCTCACGAGGAACCAGGAGGACACCATGGCCACCGAGAACGGCACCTCGACGGCGCTCCCCACGCTCCCGACGATCGACGACCTCCTCGGCCCCTCGGCGTCGCGCTTCTTCGGCAGCGGCTACCGGGGGACCGACCCCCGGCTGCGGTCCGTCGCCGTCCGGCACGACGGTGCGGCCTCGCGGCTGGACGCCCGCGGGTCGATCAGCGTCGCGGAGCGCTGGTCCACCAAGGGGGACGTCGACCAGCTGCCGCACCTGAGCACCACCGACGTCCTGGTCCTGGGTGTGCAGGCCGCCGAGATCCTGCTGGCCGCCACGTTCTCGCCCGCCTTCCTGGTCGACGTCGTGCTGCGGCGCGTCGTGGTCGTCGCCGGGAAGGACCCGGTCGAGGGGGCCCACCAGGACTTCGCGGTGTCCGCCAGGCTCGACGACGCGTGCCGGGACCGGGACGTGACCGTCCACGCGTTCGTCGGGACCATGACGGTCGAGGTCACCGTGCACCGACCCCTGGCCGTCGCCGGGCGCGTGGACCTGACCGTCGCCTCGCCCGACGAGCTGCTGGGCGCTGCGCCGCGCCGCGTCCACGGCTCGGGGTACGCCGGCCGCTCGGTCGACGTGCGGGACGTCGCGACGGTCGGCCACGACGAGGCGCACGCGCAGCTCGTCGCGGCCACGCTTCCCGGGACCGCGGACCAGGACCTCGGCATCGGGGCGACCGCCCGCCCGAGCCTCTCCTTCGTCGAGGCGTTCGTCGCGACGCTCCAGCTCGCCCAGGTGCTCCTCTACGAGCTGGACCACGTCCCGCGTGCTGAGAGCAGCACGCTGTGGATGCGACGGACCGTCGTCGAGTCCGACGGCACAGCGCTCTGGCTCGACACGACCCACCCCATCGAGGTCGCCCTGGTCCGACCACGGCTCGTCGTGCTTCGCGGGGAGACCTGGCGCTGCACGGAGGCCCGCGCCGTCGTCGGGCACGGCACGAGCGTGCGCTGCGACGTCGCCCACCGCATCCCGTCACCACCACGGTGACCATCCCACCGACCACCGCTCGACCCACCGAGGAAAGAGGACTGTCATGAGGCTCGCGATCTCCGGGACCTACTCGTCAGGCAAGACCTTCACCACCCTCGCGCTCGCGCACCTCACCGGGATCCCCCGGAGCGCGGCCAAGACGATGCGTGAGCTCCTCCCGATCTCCGTCCCCGGCAAGACCCTCGAGGAGTGCAGCGCAGCGGAGATCCTCATGCTGATCACCCGGCGCAACACCGAGCGAGCGGTCAACGAGTCGCACCTGGGCGACACGTTCATCTCGGACGGCTCCTCGCTGCACGAGTGGGTCTACGGCACGGTGCGCGTCCTGGTGGGCATCAACCCGAACGACTCGATCGACCTCGACTCCGTCGAGCGCACCGACGCGATCCGGTTCTTCGAGGAGGTCATCGACGCACTCGGCGTCCCCGCCAAGCAGCACGCCGCGGCGAGCTACGACGCGTTCGTGCACCTGCCCATCGAGTTCCCGCTCGTCGCCGACGGGCACCGCCCGGTCAACGAGAAGTTCCGGCGGCTCGCGGACGAGAAGCTCCAGCGGGAGATCGCCGCGCTGGGCATCCCCAACGTGAGCATCGGCGGCTCGATCCCGGAGCGCCTCCAGGCGATCACCGACCACTACGACCTGCCGCGCGTCGTGACCATCGAGGAGGCGGTGGCCCGGGCACAGGTCGACTACGACCTGCTCGACGTGCGGGACGAGAAGGAACGGGTGGTCGCGCATGTCCTCACGTGACCGACCGGGCGCAGCGGTCCTGCGCGGTGTGGGCGGGTACCTGCCGCCTCGGGTCGTGAGCAACGACGACCTCGCGGCGCTCGTCGACACCTCGGACGAGTGGATCAGGACACGGACCGGGATCAGGGAACGGCGCTTCGCCGACGAGGGGTGCGCGACGTCCGACCTCGCGGTCGAGGCCGGGCGCCGGGCGCTCGCCTCCGCGGGAGAACCGGCCGTGGACCTGGTCGTCGTCGCGACGAGCACGCCCGACCGGTCGTGCCCGGCCACCGCCCCTCTGGTGGCGAGCAGGCTAGGGCTCGGCGCCGCGGCGGCCTTCGACCTGGCAGCCGTGTGCTCGGGCTTCGTCTACGCGCTCGCCCAGGCCAGTGCGGCGGTGCTCGCCGGGCTCCACCGCCGGGCGCTCGTGATCGGCGCCGACCAGTTCACCTCGATCGTCGACCCGCGCGACCGCGCGACGTCGATCCTCTTCGGCGACGGCGCGGGGGCCGTCGTCGTCGACGGGGGCGACCCCGACGAAGCGGGGAGCCTCGGTGCGTTCCACCTCGGCTCCGACGGGAGCGCCCACGACCTCATCACCGTCCCGGCCGGCGGCTCGAGGGTTCCGCACCGTGAGGTCGTCGACGCCTCCGACGCGTACTTCCGGATGGACGGGCGGTCGGTCTTCGGCGCTGCCGTCGCGGCGATGTCGTCGTCGTCGCGCCGTGCGCTCGCCCTCTCGGGGTGGTCGGTCGAGGACGTCGACTGGTTCGTCGCGCACCAGGCCAACGAACGCATCCTGCGACTCGTGGCGCACTCGCTGGGCATCGCGTCGGAGAAGGTCGTGATCCACCTCGACCGCGCCGGCAACACCTCGGCCGCGTCGATCCCGTTGGCGCTGGCCGCGTACGCCCGTACGTTCGCACCGCACGAACGCATCCTGCTGACCGCCTTCGGTGGAGGAACCACCTGGGGCGCCGCGACGGCGACGTGGCCACGCCTCGTCGTCCAGGACCTCTGAGAAGGAGCGCACCATGACCGAGACCGTCTTCGACCCGACCTCCGAGTCCATCGCCGACCTCGTCAGCCGGGCAATCCCAGGGCTGCCGGACCTGCGCCCCGCCGGCGCGACCTTCGACGACCTGGCCATCGACTCGCTCACGACCGCGGAGATCGCGGCCGTGGTGAGCCAGGCCTACGGTATCGAGGTGAGCGACTACGACGTCGCGAGCCTGGGCGACCTCGACGGCCTGAGCCGGCTCGTGCGGGACCGGATCGCGGCGGGCGGCGACGTGTGAGCGAGCCTCCCCGGGTCGCGGCCTACCTCGACGTCGACGGGACGCTGACGACCGGTGTCACGCTCTTCGAGCTGCTCCGCTTCGACGCCGCCGAGCGGGGAGCGGACCAGGAGGCCGCCGCGTTCCTGAGGGACATCGCGACGATGCGGGAGGCGGGCGTGACCCGGACCGAGCGCAACCGGCACTACTTCACATGGTGGGCGGGGAGGTCGGTCGGGGACGTCGTGCAGGTCGGTCGCCGGTGGTTCGCCTCGGCGGGTCGAGGTGGCGTCCTGCGCCCGCAGGTGGTCTCGATCGTCGAGCGGCACCGTCGCGCGGGGCACGTCGTGGTCCTGGTGAGCGGGTCCTTCGCACCCGCGCTCGCCCCGCTCGCGAAGGTGCTCGGCGGTGCTCACCTGCTGGTCACCGACCCGGAGGTGCGCGAGGGGCGGTTCACGGGGTGCGTGGCCGTCCCGATGATCGGTGAGGCGAAGGCCAGTGCCGTCGCCGAGCACGCGCGGCGGGAGGGGATCTCGCTGCCGCACTCGGCCGCGTACGGCGACGACCTGTCCGACGCCGGCTACATGGGGCTGACCGGCCACCCGACGGTCGTCGCGGTCCCCGGCGCACCCCTCGCGGTCGTGGGGGGCCGGCGTGGCTGGGGCCTCGTGGCCGTCTGAGGGCTGCGCGGCGTGGAGTGGTGAGGGACGACGGGAGGAGACGGGCGTGCGCGTCGCGGTGGTTGGGGCCCACGGGGTCGGCAAGTCGACCCTGTCGGGGGAGCTGGGGCGCCGGACGGGCCTCGCGGTCCCCGGGCTGGACGCCATGAGGGACCCGGTCGGCTCGCCGCCCAGGTCGCTCCTCGAGTGCACCGAGGCCGAGGTGCTCCAGCTGAGCCTGCGGCGGTACGCCCAGCGCGTCGAGCAGGAGAGCGCGACGCCCGACATGATCTCCGACGGTTCGGTCCTGCACGAATGGGTGTACGCCGCGGTGAGGCTGCGTCGTCAGGCACTCTCCGGTGCGCGGCAGGACGGCGTCCTGCGCGACGTCGTGGACGGTTTCCTGCGTGAGGCCTGTGCCCGTGCGGCGCGCACCTACGACCTCTTCCTGCTCCTCCCGGTCCGGTTCCCGCTCCCACCCGAGGACCGGCCGGTGAGCGAGTCGTTCCGGGCCGAGGCCGAGGCGCTCACGCGGGAGACGACCGCGGAGACGGGCGTCCCGGTGCACCTCCTCGACGGGACGGTCGAGGACCGGGTCGCCGCCGCGGCGTCGATCGTGGGGCGTGTCCGGCACGAGAGAGTGAACAGCCCGTGAAGGTGCTCAGCGGAGACACGCCCGAGCTCGAAATGTCCGGTGTCCGGCGCATAGTGTCTGCGCATGCCCTTCGCGAACCTCTCTGTCGACCTCGTGCACGTGGCCGCCGCGAGCGAGCCCGAACTGGGTGGCGTCGCGGGCTGGGCCGTGTCGCTCATGGAGACGCTGGGCGTGTTCGGCGCCGGTCTGGCGATCGCGCTCGAGAACCTGTTCCCGCCGCTGCCGAGCGAGGTCATCCTGCCGCTCGCGGGCTTCACCGCGAGCCGCGGGAGCTTCAACGTGTTCGCCGCGGTGATCGCGACGACCGTCGGGTCGCTCGTGGGGGCGATCGCCCTGTACTACGTGGGTGCCCTGGTCGGGCGTGAGCGCACGCGCCGGATCATCGGCTGGCTGCCGCTCGTCAAGCTCGAGGACGTCGACCGCACCGAGGCCTGGTTCCACAAGCACGGCAGCATGGCCGTCTTCTTCGGGCGCATGATCCCGATCTTCCGGAGCCTGATCTCGCTCCCGGCGGGAGTGGATCGCATGCCGCTGCCGAAGTTCGTCCTCCTGACGACCGCGGGCAGCCTCATCTGGAACAGCATCTTCGTCGGGGCGGGTTTCGCCCTGGGGGAGAGCTGGCACCTGGTCGAGGAGTATGCGGGGGTCCTGCAGAAGATCGTGATCGGGGCCGTGGCCCTCGCGGTGGTCGCTTTCGTGGTGATGCGGGTCGCCCGGTCGGTCCTCGCGGGCGCGCCCCCGGCGCACGGGCGTCGTGCGCGTCCCGCCCTGCCCGACGACGGTGCGCAGGTTCCCAGCGAGGGCGCCACGGAGCGGACCAAGACGCCCACGACGACGCTCGCGCTACCCCAGGGGGTCTTCGAGCGGTCCGGGGTCGGCGCCGGGCGGCCCTCGACCGACTGAACCGACTGAGCGGTCCCGTCCACCGGGTGCTCCCGTCGTAGGCTCGATCTCGTGACCACCTCTCCCTTCGCGACCGACAACCCGCTCGACGCCGTCAGCCTGGACGCGCTCCGCCGTCGGACCAGCCTCAAGTGGCGGGCCTACGCCCCTGACGTGCTGCCCCTGTGGGTCGCCGAGATGGACGTCGAGCTCGCACCGCCCGTCGTCGAGGCGGTGACCGAGGCCATGCGCTCGGGGGACACCGGGTACGACTACGGCACCTCGTACGCCGAGGCTCTCGCCGGCTTCGCGAGGCTCCGCTGGGACTGGTCGATCGACCCGTCGAGCACCCGCATGATGCCCGACGTGATGCTCGGGATCATGGAGATCCTCAAGGTCCTCACCGGCCCGGGGGACGCGGTCGTGGTCAGCCCGCCCGTCTACCCGCCGTTCTTCGGGTTCACGCAGAACGAGGGGCGCCGGATCGTCACCGCACCGCTCACCTCCGACTTCCGCCTCGACCTCGACGCGCTCGACCGTGCCTTCGCCGACGCGACCGGCGCCACCCTCAACGGGACCGGACCAGGGAGCGGGCGCCGGGCCGTCTACCTGCTGTGCAACCCGCACAACCCCACGGGCACCGTGCACACGCGCGAGGAGCTCGAGGCGCTCGCGGCCCTCGCGCGCCGCCACGGCGTGCGCATCGTGTCCGACGAGATTCACGCACCGCTCACGGCGCCCGGGGTCGCCTGCACACCGATCGTGACCGTCGCCGGGGCCGAGAACGCGATCGCGGTCCTCTCTGCCTCCAAGGCGTGGAACCTCGCGGGCCTCAAGGCGGCGATCGCCGTCGGCGGCCCCGAGGCCGTCGACGACCTGCGGCGCATCCCCGAGGAAGTCGTGCACGGCGTCGGCCACGTCTCCGTGATCGCGCACGTCGCCGCCCTCACGGACGGCACCCCGTGGCTCGACGCGGTCCTGCGCGGGGTCCGCCGCAACAAGCTGCTCCTCGTCGACCTCCTGGAGGAGCACCTGCCACAGGTCCGCTACCAGCCGACGCAGGGCACCTATCTCGCCTGGCTCGACATGTCCTCGGTGTCGGACGACCCGTACCGGTTCTTCCTCGACCGGGCCAAGGTCGCCCTGAACGACGGTCGGCACTTCGGGCCGGGAGGGGCCGGGCACGTGCGGCTCAACCTCGCGACGAGCCAGGAGGTGCTGACCGAGGCCGTCCGGCGGATGGGCGAGGCGGTGCGTCCGACGTCCGTGTAGCGGGTCCTACGAGGCCTCGCCGTCGCCGCCCTGCTCGCGCGGTCGGCCGGTCCGGCGCCGCTCGGCCCACCGGGTCAGCGGCCCGGCCAGGAACAGCAGGAAGAGCCAGAACATGCCGACCCCCGGGGCGACCACCGCGAGCACCAGGATCACGAGCAGCAGGAGCACCGCGACGAGCGCTCCCTTCACCTCGAGCTCTCCCCGGACCTCGGGGTGCTGGAGGTCGGGGTCGCGGACCGCCAGCCACTCGACGAGTGCCAGGCTGCCCGTCGTCACGATCATCACCGAGATGTACAGGGCGTTGACCGCTGGTTCGTCGGTGCCCTGGTCGGCCAGGAGCTGGGTCGTGAAGGGGATGAACACGATGCTCGCGAGCCACAGGAAGTTGGCCCACAGCATCGCGTTCGAGTAGTCCCGCAGGTGCTCGAACACCCGGTGGTGACCCACCCAGAAGTTCGCGATGACCACGAAGCTGATCGCGAACGCGAGGAAGGTGCCGCGCTCGTCGGCGAGCAGGGACGCCACCGAGTGCTCCTCGCCGTCCGTCACGAGGTCGATCAGGGGCAGCACGAGCAGCGTGATCGCGATCGCGACCGACGCGTCGGTGAAGTTGACGAGGCGGTCGAGCCCCCGGTCGGTGCGGATCCTCGGCATCTGTGCCTCCTCCGGTCGTCTCCACTGTAGGAAGGGCCTGGCGTCCCGGCGCGGTGGACCGGGTTGGCGGAGAACCTGTGACGCTCCGGAGAAGACGTGCGCGCCGTGGCCGCGCTCCCGCGTGGGCGTGGGCTAGCCTCGCAGGCGGGCGAGGATGCCCGGGTCAACTCTTTCCGCCGACCCGTCGGCGGACCGTCTGCCGCAGGGCATCGAGGGGGAGCACGTGGTTCGCACGCAGCAGGTCGACAGGCGCACCGAGGCACGACGCCTCACCTGGCGGCGGGCGCTCGGCCCGACCGCCCTGGCGGTGCTGGCCCTGACGCTCACCGCGTGCAGCGACGACGCCCCCAGCCCCGACGGCGCCGCCGACGACCTCGCCGCCGCGATCGCCGAGGGTGACTTCGAGGGTGTCGCGCTCACCCAGGCGAACCTCGACGTCTCAGCGCACCGCGACGCGGTGCTCGAGCCGCTGGCCGCGGTCGGACGCACGGTCACCGTCGCGAAGCTCGACGTCGCCACCGAGGGTGAGAACAAGGGCAAGCAGGCGACGGCCACGCTCGCGTACACCTGGGACGTCACGGACACCACGCCGTGGACCTACGAGACCACGGTCGATCTCGTGCTTCAGGACGCGCCGGACGGCGGAGCGAAGCAGTGGGCCGTGGCGTGGGAGCCCGACGTCCTGGTCCCGGACCTCAAGGACGGCGACCGCCTGGCGGTCACCCGCGTCCGGCCCGAGCGCGCGCAGATCCTGGGCGCCGACGGCGGACCCGTCGTCGAGCCGCGTCCCGTCCACCGGATCGGCGTCGACAAGATGAACCTCGACCCCGCGCGCCAGGACGCGGTCGCGCGCCAGGTGGGCGCCGCCGTCGGGATCGACGTAGAGGCCTACGCGCAGAAGGTCGCCGGGGCGGGCGAGAAGGCGTTCGTCGAGGCCATCGTGGTCCGCACGGACGACACCGCGGGCATCGACGTCGCAGCGGTGCGCGCGATCGACGGCGCCTCGGTCGTCGACGGGGAGCTCGACCTCGCCCCGACCAGGACCTTCGCGCGGGCCATCCTGGGGCGTGTGGGCGACGCGACGGCCGAGGCCGTCGAGGAGTCCGAGGGGCAGGTCGTCGCGGGCGACACGATCGGCCTGTCGGGGCTCCAGCGGCAGTACGACGTCCAGCTCCGGGGGACGCCCGGGATCACGGTGAGCGTCGTCGCCGACGGCAGCGCCGGCGAGGACACGGGTCAGGACCTGGACGGCGACGGGCAGCCCGACCCGGTCGAGGACGTCACGGACGTCTTCACGGTCGACCCGGTCGCCGGCGTGCCGCTCGCGACGACGCTGCGCACCGACATGCAGGTCGTGGCCGAGAGCGTGCTGTCCGGCGTCCCGTCGGCGAGCGCGATCGTCGCGATCGAACCCTCGACGGGCAACGTGCTCGCTGCGGCGAGCGGTCCGGGAGGCGACGGGACGTCCACCGCGACCACCGGGAAGTACGCCCCCGGGTCCACGTTCAAGGTGGCCTCGGCGCTCGCGATGCTCCGCTCGGGGATCACGCCCGACACGACCGTGGCCTGCACGCCGGACATCACGGTCGACGGCCGCACCTTCCAGAACGTCCCGGGGTTCCCCGCGGCGGCGATCGGGGACGTGCCGTTCCGGACGGCGTTCGCCAACTCGTGCAACACCGCGATGATCGCGCAGCGGGACGCGGTCTCGCAGCAGGCGCTGCACGACGCCGCCGCCGACCTCGGTCTGGGCGTCGAGGCGGACCTGGGGGCCCCCGGCTACTTCGGGTCGGTGCCGGCCACCGCCGAGGCCACCGAGCATGCCGCGTCGTTGATCGGCCAGGGCAAGGTCGAGGCCTCGCCGCTGGGCATGGCGACGCTCGCGGCGAGCGTCGCGAAGGGCGAGCGGGTCTCGCCCGTCCTGGTCCGGCCCGAGGTCACGCCCGCGGCGGCCGAGACCCCGACGCCGTCCGCTCTCACGGCCGACGAGGCCGCGACGCTGCGCAGCCTCATGCGCTCGGTCGTCACGGACGGCAGCGCGAAGCTGCTCGCGGACCTGCCCGGCGAGGTGGGGGCGAAGACCGGGACGGCTCAGTACGGCGACGGCAACCAGGCGCACGCGTGGATGATCGCGATCCAGGGCGACCTCGCCGTGGCCGTGTTCGTCGAGACGGGCGACGGTGGGTCGGTGACCGCGGGCCCTCTCCTGAAGGCCTTCCTCGACGCCCCGAACACCGACGGGTAGCGGCCGGGCCCGTGAGACGTTTCCGTCCCAGGGAATAGAGTCGTGGCCCGACGACGTTCCCTCCTCGGCTACCATCGGTAGCCGTGGGCGACGATCGCCTGCACCGCCGGCCCCCGGGCCGGCCCGAACGGGAGTCGAATCCTTGCTGAACCGGTGGAACTTCACCGCGCGCCGTGACGTCGATCTGCGACGAGTCGCCAGCGCGCTCTGTTGTTGACCCACTGAACCGCTGGGCCCCAGGCCCGCACAGCAGTCCTCCCCACCCTCCTGACCTCGGCGTGCCCGCCGCGAGCCCGTGCTGCACGGACCCGCCCCGGCTGCGCCGCGCACGAGACGCGCGACCCGTACGGGCTCGCGTCCACGCGACCCAGACGTCGGGATCCTCCTTCCTCCGGGCCGGGACGACTGCACTCCCTCCCTCTCGCGATCCTCGCGATCCCTGGGCACCCCTCGTGCCCGTGACGAAGAAAGCAGAACCGTGCCCTCCTCCTCCTCTTCGCAGGCCGCGGCCACCGCCGCGCCGGAGAAGTCCGCGACCGGTGCCCCCGCGCCCAAGCGCCGCGTCAAGCTCCCCTCCTTCACCGTCCAGATCCTCGTCGCGCTCGTCCTGGGTGTCGTGCTGGGCTGGGTCGCCCTGTCGATGGGGCCCGCGTCCGGTGCGGGAACGCCCGACGAGGTCCCGAACTGGTTGACGACGACGCTCGACACGATCGGCTCGTCGTTCGTGACGCTGCTCAAGGCGATCGTGCCGCCGCTCGTGTTCACCGCGATCGTCGCGTCGATCGCGAACCTGCGGAACGTCACCAACGCCGCACGCCTCGCGGGGCAGACGATCCTGTGGTTCGCCATCACGGCGCTGATCTCCGTCGTGATCGGCATCGGCCTGGGCCTCGTGCTCCAGCCGGGCGCCAACACGACGCTGTCGACGGCCGACGGCAGCGAGCCCTCGGGCTCCGGCTCGTGGCTCGACTTCCTCAACGGCTTCATCCCGAGCAACTTCCTGGGCATCGGGGCGCGCACGCAGCTGCAGGGTGAGGGAGCCTCGACCTCGATCTCCTTCAACGTCCTGCAGATCGTCGTGATCTCGCTGGTCGTAGGTATCGCGGCGCTCAAGTCGGGCAAGAAGGCGGACCCGTTCCTCGCGTTCAACCGCTCGGCGCTGTCCATCATCCAGACCGTTCTGTGGTGGATCATCCGCCTCGCGCCGCTCGGCACGCTGGGCCTCATCGGCTACGCCGTCGCGGAGTACGGCTGGGACCTGCTGTCCCCGCTCGCGACGTTCGCCGCCGCGATCTACATCGGCCTCGCGCTCGTGCTGTTCGTCGTCTACCCCGTGGTCCTGCGGACCAACGGGCTGAAGGTCACGAGCTACTTCAAGGGCGCGTGGCCCGCGATCCAGCTCGCGTTCGTGTCGCGCTCCTCGATCGGCACGCTGCCCGTGACGCAGCGCGTGACCGAGCGGAACCTCGGGGTCCCCCGCGAGTACGCGTCGTTCGCCGTGCCGCTGGCCGCGACCACCAAGATGGACGGTTGCGCCTCGATCTACCCCGCGATCTCCGCGATCTTCATCGCCCAGCTCTTCGGGATCGACCTGTCCTTCACGGACTACCTGCTCATCGCGTTCGTGTCCGTCGTGGGCTCTGCGGCGACCGCGGGCCTGACCGGCGCGATCGTCATGCTCACGCTGACGCTGTCGACGCTGGGCCTGCCGCTCGCGGGCGTGGGCCTGCTGCTCGCGATCGACCCGATCCTCGACATGGGCCGCACCGCGGTCAACGTCGCGGGCCAGGTGCTCGTGCCGACGGTCGTGGCCAAGCGCGAGGGCATCCTCGACGTCGAGCAGTACGACGGCGTGAACGTCGAGGACCTGTTCACGGACGACGACGACTCGAACGACGACACGAACGAGACCGCGGCCCAGTCCGACGTCGACGCGTCGACCGCGAACGCGTCCGACAAGCCTGCGGCCTCGGCCGCCGACGAGGAGCTGGTCGGGACGCGCTGACGCCACGTCCCACCCTCCCGCTGAGTGCGGAGCAGTTGTCGTCGATGCGATGCATCGACGACAACTGCTCCGCACTCAGCGTTCTTGGCCGACTACCGCCCGGCCGGTGACCCCTCGGCGTCGAGCCGGGCCACGAGCCGAGGGCCCGCGACCTCGCGGTAGGACATGTCGAGGAGCTCCGCGACCTCCTGCCAGTCGACCGGGGCGGCGTCGAGATCGAGGCCGAGCCAGCCCGCCGGGCCGTAGTACGCGGGCACGTAGAACCGTGGGTCCTGCGACAGGGCCGCGTGCTCCGCGGGGTCGACCTTGACGAGGACAGAGCGCGGGTACTGCCGGACCGGCGCGGAAGCAGTCGCCTTCGTCATGCCGCTGAAGACCGCGAAGATGAGCCGCGCGCGGAACGTCACGCGCCCGTGCGACATGCGTTCCTCTGCCCCGGGGAACGCGAGCGCGAGGCGACGCACCTCGACGAGGAGGCCGGCGTCGTCGGGCACTGCGGGGCGGGTCGGCATGACACCCAGCGAACCACGCCCCACCCACGCGCGCCTCGGGCGCCCCCCCAGGGAGGGTCAGACCTCCAGGACGACCTTGCCGCGCACGTGGCCGCCCGCGACCTGCTCGACGGCGCGGGCCGCCTCGGCCAGCGGGAAGCGCGCCGAGATCTCCGACGAGAGCAGCTCGGCCTCGGCGAGCGCGAGCACCTCGGCGAGCGCGCCCTTCTGCGACACCTTGGACGCGATGCCCGCAGCGAGCGACTCCTGCGACTCGACCAGGGTTACGGCGCGCGGCTTCCCGTCCCGCTCCAGGCCGTCGGCGCCCAACAGGTCGACCGTCTGGGTGACGGTCTCCGGGGACCCCACGGTGTCGACGACCGCGGTCACGTCCGCGAGACCGTCCGGGAGCGCGCGGACCTCGTCCACGAGACCCGGGCCGTACGCCACAGCAGTCGCTCCGAGACCTTGCACGTAGTCGTGGTTGCGCGCGGACGCCGTCCCGACGACGCGCGCGCCGAGCGCCTTCGCGATCTGCACCGCGGCCGAGCCCACCCCGCCCGACGCACCGTGGACCAGCACGACGTCCTTGTCCCCGACGCCTGCCTGGACCAGCGCCGAGAACGCCGCGGACGCCGCGACCGGCAGCACCGCAGCCTGCTCGAACGGCACGTTCGCGGGCTTGACCCGAGCCTTGGTCGCCGCGACGACCGACCGCTCGCGCTGCGCGCCCGTGCCGCTCCACACGACCTCGTCACCCACCGCGAAGCCCTCGACACCCTCGCCGACCGCCTCGACCACGCCCGCCGCCTCGAACCCGAGCACCTGCGGGAACTCGTCGCTGCCGCCGAACTCCCCGGCGAGCCTCTTGACGTCCGCCGGGTTGACCCCGACCACGCGGTTCGCGACGACGAGCTCGCCCTCACCGGGGGCCGGCACGGGCTCGTCGCCGACGCGCAGGACGTCGACCCCGCCGTGGCGGTCGTAGAAGATCGCGGTGCTCATGGGTCTACCTCTTCGAGATGCGGGGGCGCTGGGGGGAATCTGTGCGGTTCGCGCGAAACCGGCCTTCACTCTTCCATCCCGGACCGATTCCTGTCATACGCGTTGCCGGACCGTGACCTCGTCCGTGACCTGCGTGTTCAGTGGGTGTCCGGGGCGTCGTCAGGGGCGGGCGCGGCTCGTCCGGAGGGCCCACGGCCAGGGTTCGTGGACGGCGGCCCCGCCTGACCGCGAGCCCCTGCGACGACTTCGAGGGCCGCACAACCGCGCGCCAAACCGTCGATCCGACGGCGGACGTCGCGCCCCAGGAGCCACGAGCCGACACGCTCGGCACCGGGCGCGAGCCGCAGGGGACGGCACACGAAGCCGTCGTGCCGTGGGGCCCCGCCCGCGGCCGGGGCGGGGTGTCCGACGTCACGGCCCGGTGCGGACGAGGAACACGTGCGCGCAGACCCTCCGCAGACGCTCGCGGGGTCCACGAGGACGACCACGGAGGACTCGGCGACGGGCACGCGTCGATCGTCGCACGGGGGACCGACAGGGCGCGCGGCGGACGACCGCCAGGACGACCGTCAGGACGGCGCCGGATCGGCAGCACGGTGGGCAGCCGCCAGGAACGCTGCCGGCACCGCCGGCAGGAACGTCGCGGGAAGCGTGGGCAGCCCTCCCGCGTTGGACCTGACGATGACCGACGCCGACACCGGCACCCCCGGGGAGACGACCGTCGCGCCCGCCGCACCTCGTGAGCGTGAGGCGCGTGACGCCGTCGTGCGGGCGCGGCTGCTCGCCCTGCGCGACGAGACCGAGGTGCGGCGTGAGGCGCTGCGTCGCGACGTGGCCGGGATCGTCGAGGCGTCCAAGGACTCGAACGCCGACGACGAGCACGACCCCGACGGTGCGACGATCGCGTTCGAGCGGGCGCAGGTCGGGGCGCTGCTGCGACTCGCCGAGCAGCAGTCCGCCGAGGCGGAGGCGGCGCTCGCCCGGCTCGACGCCGGGACGTACGAGACGTGCGAGACGTGCGGCGGTCCGGTCGGGCAGGCGCGTCTGGCCGTGCGCCCGACGGCCCGCCGGTGCATCGCCTGCGCGTCAGCGGGCCGTACGGCGAGGTAGTCCCGGGCTCCCCAGGCGCTCGACGGACTGTCGACCTACCGTGGACGCAGCGGGCTGGGGACGGCGGCACGACCGCGTCGGACCACCCGGTGGGCGGGCCGACCGGTCCGCCCCACCCTGTCGGAGGACCCAACATGTCCGGATCCAACCGCGGTGCCGAGTCCGAGGAGCGTGACGTCGTCGCGCTCAACCCGCTCTTCGCCCGACCGGGGGAGGCGACAGAGCTGCCCCGCAACGTCCTCCCGGCGGGGGAGTCCCTCCCGGAGACCGCGTACCAGATCGTCCACGACGAGGCAATGCTCGACGGCAACGCGCGCCTCAACCTCGCGACGTTCGTCGGGACGTGGATGGACCCGTACGCGCAGCGGCTGTACGAGGAGACGGCCGACAAGAACATGATCGACAAGGACGAGTACCCGGCGACGGCCGCGATCGAGACACGCTGCTGGAAGATGCTGGGTGGCCTGTGGAACGCCCCGGACCCGCAGGACACGATCGGGACGTCGACCATCGGTTCGTCCGAGGCCGCGATGCTCGGCGGACTCGCGCTCAAGCGACGCTGGCAGCACGCGCGCCGAGCGGCCGGGAAGCCGGCGGACCGGCCCAACCTGGTCCTGTCGAGCGCGGTGCAGGTGTGCTGGGAGAAGTTCTGCAACTACTGGGACGTCGAGGCGCGCTACGTCCCCATCTCGCTCGAGCACAAGGTGCTCGACGGGCACGATCTCGAGAAGTACGTGGACGAGAACACGATCGGCGTGGTCGCGATCCTCGGGGTCACGTACACCGGGATGTACGAGCCGGTCGCGGAGATCGCCGCGGCGCTCGACCGTATCCAGGCCTCGACAGGGCTGGACGTCCCCATCCACGTGGACGGGGCGTCGGGGGCCATGATCGCCCCGTTCGTCCAGCCCGGCCTCGAGTGGGACTTCCGGGTCCCGCGGGTCGTGTCGATCAACACCTCGGGTCACAAGTACGGGCTCGTCTACCCCGGGCTCGGGTGGGTCGTGTGGCGGGACGTCGCGTCGCTGCCCGAGGACCTGGTGTTCCGGGTCAGCTACCTGGGTGGCGACATGCCCACGTTCGCCCTCAACTTCTCGCGCCCCGGGGCACAGGTGCTGCTCCAGTACTACCTGTTCCTGCGGCTCGGGTTCGACGGCTACCGCAAGGTGCAGCAGGCCTCGCAGGACGTCGCGCTCTACCTCTCGGGCGAGATCGCGAAGATGCCGCAGTTCGACCTGTGGAACGACGGGAGCGACATCCCCGTCTTCGCGTGGAGCCTCGCGCAGGGGCACGGGGAGAACTGGAACCTCTACCACCTGTCCGACAGGTTGCGGCTCAAGGGCTGGCTGGTCCCCGCGTACCCGATGCCCGCGGACCTCGACGCCCTGACGGTCCAGCGCATCGTGGTGCGCAACGGGCTGAGCATGGACCTCGCGCACAGCCTGATCGACGACCTGCGCGCCGAGGTCGCGTACCTCGACGCACTGTCGAGCCCCATGCCGGTGGAGGGACAGCACCCGGGCTTCCACCACTGACGTGCGGGACGAAGCGAGACCCTCGCGAGGCGCGAGGCAGGACCTGCTGCGCGACGTGGTGCTCAGCAGGTCCGACCTTTCGCAGAGGGTTCCGCCTCGTCCGCGCGGGTCAGTCCGTGAAACGCTCCCCGCGCTCCACGACGGTGCCAGCGCCGCGACCACCGGCCGCCGCACGGTCCCACGAGTAGACCTCGGTGCCGGTCACGAACACGTTCTCGGCGCGCGAGGTCACCTCCAGCGGGTCGCCCGACCAGATCACGACGTCGCCGTCGAGCCCGGGGCGCAGCGACCCGATGCGGTCGTCGAGCCCCAGGAAGGCCGCGGGGTTCGTCGTGAGCGCCTGGATCGCGACGTCGCGGTCCAGGCCCTCCTTCACGGCGAGCGACGCCTGGTGCACCAGGAAGTTGACGGGCACCACGGGGTGGTCCGTCGTGATCGCGACGCGCACCCCGGCGCGGGCGAGCGCCCCGAGGTTGGCGATGTCGCGGTTGCGGAGCTCGATCTTGGACCGCGACGTGATCAGGGGGCCGAAGATGACCGGCACGTCGCGCTCGGCCAGGACGTCGGCGACCGCGGCGCCGTCGGTCCCGTGGTTGATGACGAGCTTGTAGCCGAACTCGTCCGCGAGGCGCAGCGCGGTCGCGATGTCGTCGGCGCGGTGCGTGTGCTGGTCCCAGTAGAGCTCGCCCGCGAGCACGCGGCCCAGGGTCTCCTTGGCGAGGTCGCGGTCGAACGGCTCGCCCTTGGCCTCGGCCGCGTCGCGCTTGGCGACGTAGCTCTGCGCGTCGACGAACGCCTTGCGAATCACGTTCGCGACGCCCAGGCGCGTGGACGGGAGCTTCTTCTGGTCGCCGTAGACGCGCTTGGGGTTCTCGCCCAGCGCCGACTTCACGGACACGGCCTCGCGGATGACCTGCTCGTCGACGGTCCGACCGCCCCAGGTCTTGATCGCGACGGTCTGCCCGCCGATCGGGTTGCCCGAGCCGGGCTTGATGACGGCCGACGTCACGCCTCCCACGAGCGCGTCCCGGAAGCCCTCGTCCTCGATGTTGATGGCGTCCAGCGCGCGCAGCGCAGCGCCGTTGGGGTCGGTCATCTCGTTGGTGTCGTTGCCGGCCCAGCCCTCGGCCTCCTCCATGACGCCCATGTGGCCGTGGGACTCGACGAAGCCGGGCAGGACCCAGCGGCCCCCGGCGTCGACCGTGCGGACCCCGTCCGGGACGACGACGTCCTGGCCGACGGCCGTGATGACGCCGTCCTCGACGAGGACGGTCGCGTTCTCCAGGGGTGCGGACGCGACGGGGACGACGTAGCCGTTCGTGATGGCGATGCTGTTGCGTGTGGTCATGCGTCCATCCTCTCAGCGGGGTGCCGGGCGGGAGGGGCGTCGGGAGGCCGGGCACCCTGCGCACCCCGGATCCGACGCCGCGTCATGTCCCGCTAGGGTGGTCCCCGTGCTCACCCAGGTCGCCGGTCCGTTGCGCGTCGCGCGCGCCGGTCTCGTCGCGACCCTGGTGCTGGCCCTCGCGGCGCTCGCGCACCGCGTCGGCGGCGGCACGCTCCCGCACCCGCTGATCCTGCTCGCCCTGGCCTCCTTCACGATGGCAGGCGCGACGTTCGTGGCCCGCTTCCGCCTCACGTTCGGCCGGCTGGTCGCGGTCCTCGGCACGGGCCAGGTCGCGCTGCACCACGGCCTGGGCTTCTCCGCACCCGCGTCGTGCGGGCCGGGCGGCGGCAACCCGGCGGGTCACGCGGGTCACGCGGTGGCGGGCACGCTCGCGGCCTGCACGGCGAGCACCCCCGTGCCCGACGGCGTCGCGCACCTCCCGCACGTGACCCCCGCGGGAGCGTGGATGGTCCTGGCGCACGTGGCCGCGACACTGGTCGTGGCCCTGGTCGTCGCGCACGGCGAGCGCGCGCTCGGTCTGCTGCTGACGTGGCTCGCGCCCCGACCGGCGCTCGCGGACCTCCTGCCCGCGCTGCCGGTCGCGCACCGGCCCTTCGCTCCGGTCGCCGCGTCGCCCCGCACGGCGACGGTCCACCTACGGACCCCGACGACCCGCGGACCACCGCTGCTCGCCCGGCCCGTCGCCCTTCCTTCCTGACCCTGTCCGCGCTCGCGCGCTGACCATCGACGAGGCCGGCTGTCCCCCCGGGTACCCCCTGCGCGTGCTCGTGCCGCGCCTCATCGAGAGCGTCTTCCATGCCTTTCCAGACAGACCAGCCTTTCCCGACAGACCAGCCTTTCCAGACCGGCCAGCCCCACCACTCCCACCCGTCCGCGCTGTCCACCGTGGCCGACCGTCGCGGGCGAGCCGTCGCCCTCGCGCGCCCCGCTGCCCTCACCGGCCCGGCCCGGCTCCTGGTCGCGGTGCTCGCGGCCCTCGCGACGCTGGCAGCGACCGTGCTGCTCGGCGTCGGCGGGGCCGCCCCGGCGCAGGCGCACGACCGCATCATCAGCTCCGACCCGGTGGACGGCGCGCAGCTCGACGCCGCGCCCGCCGCGTTGACCATGACGTTCAACACCGAGCCGCTCGCGGTCGAGCCGCAGGTCGTGGTGACAGACACGGCCGGCACCGTCGTCGCGCAGGGCAGCCCCACGATCGAGGGCACGTCCGTGACGTTCCCCTGGCCTGCCGAGCTGACCGGCGACACGTACACGGTCGCGTGGCGCGTCGTCTCCTCGGACGGTCACCCCATCGAGGGCACGTTCGCGTTCGCGGTCGCGGCAGCCCCTGAGCCTGCCCCGACCACGGCGACCGACGAGCCTGCCGTCGTGACGCCGTCGGCCACCGAGGACACGACCGAGGCGACCACGTCGGCAGGGCCCGAGGAGACCGACGCGCCCGACGACGAGGCTCGTTCGATCATGCCGTTGCTCGTCGGGATCGGGGTGCTCGCGGCCGCGGCCGTGGTCGTCGCCCTGCTGATCGTCCGTCGCCGCCGCCAGCAGGACTGACCCCTCCCCACCCCTTCCCGGCGACGTCGTCGCCCGGGCGTTCCCGCGACCCCGCGGCGCCCCTGGCCCTGCCCTGGGCCAAGGGCTCCCGCGGCGCGGACCGCCCCCGCGCGCCCCGACGCCGGGTCACGAACCGAAGGACCCATGATGTCTGCACGCACCACCACCCGTCGCTCGACCCTGCTCGGCGCGACCGTCACGCTCGCCCTCCTCGTGGCCACGGGCTGCTCCGGCACCCCTGCCGGCTCCGGCTCGTCGAGCGCGCCGTCCGGCACCTCGTCGAGCACCGCGGCCGACCACCTGACCGCGACGGACCCCTGGATCAAGGCGGCCGAGTCCGGCATGACGGCGGCCTTCGCCGTCCTGCGCAACGACGGCGACCAGGACGTCACGGTCGTCGGCGCCGCGTCCGACCTGTCTCCCGTCGAGCTCCACGAGATGGCGACCGACGACTCGGGCGCCATGGTCATGCGCCAGAAGGAGGGTGGTCTGACCATCCCCGCGGGCGGCGAGCACGCGCTCGAGCCCGGCGGCGACCACCTCATGCTCATGGAGCTGTCCGCGCCGGTCCAGGCCGGGGCCGAGTACGACGTCACGCTCGAGCTGAGCGACGGTTCGACGCTCGTCGTCACGGCCCCGGCCCGCACGTTCGCGGGGGCCAAGGAGGACTACGACGAGGGCCACGACATGAGCCACGATGGCTGACGTCGACCCCTGGCCCGAGGCGGGCCCGGACACCCGGACCGTCCCGACCACCCGCGCCAGGGTCTCGCGCCGCGCGTTCCTGGTCGGCGGGGCCGCCGCCGGGGCGGTCGCCGTCGCCGGTGCGGGAGGTGCGTGGGCCGGGAGGGCGACGGCCCCCGCGCGGGGAGCGGCGCCGTCGGGCACGGAGGAGGTCTCGCGGCACGGCGACCTGCGCGTGCCCTTCCACGGCCTGCGGCAGGCGGGCGTCGAGACGCCTCCCCAGGCGTACCTGACGCTCGTCGCGCTGAACCTCGCCCCGGGCACCGACCGGGACGCGCTGGTGCGGCTCATGCGGATCTGGACCGACGACGTCGCGCGCCTCACGCAGGGGCGTCCCGGTCTGACCGACACCGAGCCCGAGCTCGCCGAGGTGCCCGCACGCCTCACGGTCACGGTCGGCTACGGGCCCGCGGTCTTCACCGCCGCAGGGCTGGACGACCGGCGACCGTCCTGGCTCCGGCCTCTGCCCGCGTTCGGCGTGGACCGGCTCGAGGATCGCTGGAACGACGGTGACCTGGTGCTCCAGGTCTGCGCCGACGACGAGGTGACGGTCTCGCACGCGGTCCGGATGCTGCTCCGCGAGGCGCGCGACCTCGCGTCGTTGCGGTGGCTGCAGAAGGGTTTCCGGCGGTCGGTCGGGAGCGAGGCCCCGGGGCGGACCATGCGCAACCTCATGGGGCAGATCGACGGGACGCGGAACGTGGACCCCGTCGCGGACGCCCCGCTCGTGTGGTCGGACGGCGCGGACGGGTGGCTCGCGGGCGGCACGTCGATGGTCGTGCGGCGCATCCGCATGGAGCTCGACACGTGGGACGAGGTCGACCGCTCCACGCGCGAGGCGGTCATGGGACGCCGCCTCGCGGACGGCGCACCGCTCACGGGCGCCACGGAGCACGACGAGCCGGACCTCGACGCGGTCGGGCCGCGCGGGCTGACCGTGATCGGGCCGGCCGCGCACGTCCGACGGGCCCGGACGGACGACCCTGCCGAGCGCTTCCTGCGCCGCGCGTACAGCTACGACGACGCGCCCGACGTCGTGGCCGACCCGGGTGCGCTCAGCAGCTCGGGCCTGGTGTTCGTGACGTTCCAGGCGGACGTGGACCGGCAGTTCGTGCCGGTCCAGCGACGGCTCGACGAGGTGGACCTGCTCAACGAGTGGACGACGCCGATCGGGTCGGCGGTGTTCGCGGTGCCTCCGGGCTGTGCCGAGGGCGAGTTCCTGGGGCAGGCGCTGCTGGGCTGAGCGCGGCCGACCGGGGACGGCCCGTACGGGGTGCTGCGGCGCTCGGGGCGGGCCGTCCTGCTGCGCTCGGTGA
Source organism: Oerskovia turbata (assembly GCF_000718325.1). Lineage (GTDB taxonomy): Bacteria > Actinomycetota > Actinomycetes > Actinomycetales > Cellulomonadaceae > Oerskovia > Oerskovia turbata. The sequence goes on along the minus strand of NZ_JOFV01000003.1, from coordinate 229,882 downwards.
CACCCGATGTCAGAATGTGACAGGGGTCACGTCGGCCGCCTGTATCAAACGAGCGCCACCCTCCTCTGCTCAGGTGAACGCTCGGTCGTCGATGGGGGTCGTGACGAGTGTGAGGGTCGGAGGCGGCCCGTGGTGTGAGCCCTGCAGGGGGGCGCTCACGCGACGGGCCGCCTCCGGCGCGTCCGGGGTCGGTCCGCGGCGCTCTTTCTCTGATCCCTGACCAAGACCTCTCGGCGCCAGGCTGTGTCAAAAGGGTGCCACTAGCGGTACCCTTTTGACATGCCATCCACCCGCGATCGCCTGCTCGAAGAGGCCTTCGACCGTCACGGGTTCATCCGCCGGGCCGACGCGCTGCGCGAAGGGCACAGTCCGCACGCACTCAAGCAGCTCGTCGCGCGCGGCTACCTGGAGAAGGTCGCTCACGGCGTCTATCGCGTGAATGTCGTCCCCGTGAGTGAGTACGACGATCTGCACCTGGCAGTGCTGTGGACCGGTGTCGACGAGGCCGCTCTGTCCCACGAGACCGCCCTGGCTCTCTACGGGCTCGGCGACGTCAACCCTGACCGGATCCACGTCACGGTTCCCCGGCGCCACCGCATCCGACGTGCTGGCGCCGACGGGATCGAGGTCCACCACCAAGACCTCGATCCCCGCCATATCGGGTGGTTCGAACAGATCCCGACAGTGAAACCCGCGACTGCGGTCGTCCAGTGCATCGAGACCGGCACCCCGACCTATCTTCTCCGCCAGGCCCTCACTACGGCTCGTGAGACCGGGCGCATCACCGCGAGCGAGAGCGCCGACCTGCAGAGGAAGCTGACGAACCGTGACACACCCGAACGCTGATGTGCCCCTTGGTCTGGCCGACCTGCCCGAAAAGACCAAGGAGCCGGCGTCGGTCGCCATGCTCAACTCTTGGCTCCAGCAGGCCGAGAGACGCTTGGGCAGCCGGGGCGGACGCTTGGCATGGCTCGTTGCGTCTACGGTTGTCATCGCTGCACTGCAGCGAGCCCTCGACACCACCGGTCAGCCGCACTTCCTGCTTAAGGGTGGGACCCTGCTGCAACACCGGCTCCCCAGTGCGCCCACGCGTGCGACCAAGGACGTGGACGGGCTCATCCGCGGTGACATCGACGACTTCCTCGCCAAGCTCGATGACGAGCTCACCGAACCCTGGGGCCCGCTGACGCTACGGCGAGACGCCGTCGAGGTCATCCAGATCCCTACTCGCGTCATCAAGCCGCGCCGCTTCGACGTCGTCGTCGAGCTCAGAGGCAAGACGTGGCGAAGGGTCCAGGTCGAGATCGCGCCAGATGAAGGTGGCGCTGGAGCCGCGCCTGAACCGTTCGCACCGCCTACGCTGGCAGGCCTCGGGCTGCCGGGCCCCGCTGTGATGGTGGGCATCGCGATGCGCTATCAGGTCGCGCAGAAGATTCACGCCTGCACCGATCCCCACGACCCGCCGAATGCGACCAACGACCGGGCGCGCGACCTCGTCGACCTGCTGCTGCTTCGCGACCTCGCCGATATCGGTGAGAACCTGGCTGGCGTTCGTGCAGCCGTCATGGACGTCTTCGACGCACGTGCGCGCGACGCCCAGGCTCTTGGTCGAGCTGAGCGTACGTGGCCATGCGTCGTGGTCGCCCACCCGCACTGGCCGACCGACTTCGAACGCGCTGCGGCCGATGCGCGGATCGACATCGGGCTCGACGAGGCGGTCGCAGAGCTCAACGCGTGGCTGGCGCAGATCGACGCTGCCGTGCTGCCGACCGGGGGTGCGGACGATGGCGACGACATTGCACATGACAAAGAAGGTGAAGACGACGGCGAGACAGGGTAGGGGAGAGCATGCGTGCCGCGACCAGTAGCAACCTCCACCTCACGCGGTGAGGCTGAGGTGTGCGCTCGGTCGGCCGGGGGCTTGCCGCCGCGTGGACGCTCAGCGCGGCGGCGCCGTGCTGAGGCGCACCGCGAGCTCGGGCAGCACGACCTCGGGCTCGTGCACGGTCGTCGGGTCCGCGATGAGCGCGATCACGTGCTCGACCGCGAGGCGGCCGGTCAGGTGGAACGGCTGGCGGACCGTGGTGAGCGGCGGTGAGCAGTACTCGGCGAGGGCGATGTCGTCCATGCCCACGACCGACACGTCCTCGGGGACGCGTCGCCCCCTCTCGGTGAGTCCCCGGATCAGCCCGAACGCCATCTCGTCGCTCGCGACGAACACCGCGGTGACCTCGGGCAGGCGGCCCAGGACCAGGCCGTTGCGGTAGCCGGACTCGGGGCTCCAGTCGCCGTACAGCACGGGGGGCTCGGTGCGTCCGGCGTCGTGCAGCGCGGCCTGCCACCCGGCCGTGCGGCCGTTGGCGTCGTTCCACGAGGCGGGGCCGGCGAGGTGCCACACGGTCTCGTGGCCCAGCGCCAGGAGGTGCTCGGTCGCGACGCGTCCCGCGGCGACCTGGTCGACCGCGACGACCTCGGTCGCCGAGGACTGCATGCCGTCCACGACGACGGTCGGGGTGCCGTGGATGAGGTCGCCGAGCGACTCGTCGTCGCGCACGGGGACGGCGATGACGAGCCCGTCGACGCCCTGGTCGAGGAGGCGGTCGACGGCCTGCGCGATCGAGGCGGGGGAGAGCGAGGCAGTGCTCGCGGTGCTCACGAAGTAGCCGCCGTCACGGGCCGCGCGCTGCATGCCGAGCATCATGGCGCTGCCCGAGTAGAAGTCGGTCTCGTGCGTGATGACGCCGATGGTCTTGCTGCGTCCCGTCACGAGCGCGCGCGCGAGGCTGTTGCGGCGGTACCCGGTCTGCTCGACGGCGGCGCGCACCCGGCTGCGGGTGGTCTCGTTGACGTTGGGGTGCCCCGACAGGACGCGGGAGACGGTCTGGGCGGAGACGCCGGCGACGCGGGCGACGTCGGCCATCGCGGGGCCGCGGCCCCGGGCGGGAACGGCCGTGGTCTTCCCCTGTGCCGGCTCCGTCCGTGCGGGCGGTGACGGTCGTTCCACGTGCTCTCCTTCGGGCGGTGAGGGGCCGGCATGGAGCGTCGGGCACCTCGGTGTGCGGGCCGCGGGTGTGCCCCGCAGCGTAGTGGACGCCAACAACGCGAGCCTGTCGGGCTCACATCGTCGTCACCCTTCTGTTACCAGTGTTGACCATAACAGCCAGAACATGCAGCCGAAAGTGACGGGTTTGCGCAACTCGTGGCGCGCCGTGGTGAGCGGGTTGTGATCCATATCAACGTGTGCCAGAGTGTGCTCCACGCAGACCGCGGCGCCGTCGCCGCTCCATCCTCAGCACAGTGTGGTCAGAAGGAGAGTCATGAAGTCATCGATCGTCAAGGCAGTCGGGGTCGCGTCGATCCTCACCCTCGCTGCGGGCGGCCTGACCGCCTGCTCGTCGGACACGACGTCCGGTGGCTCGGCAGGCGGCGACGGCGAGGTCAAGGAGATCGAGGTCTGGACCTGGGCCGCGGGCTACGACGAGTCGGCAAAGATCTTCAACGACACGCACGACGACATCAAGATCAAGTACACGCAGATCGAGCCCGGCAACAAGGGCGGCTACGACAAGATCCGCAACTCGATCACCGCGGGCAACGCCCCGTGCATCGCCCAGGTCGGCTTCGAGACGCTCCCCAGCTTCGTCGCCGAGGGCAACGTCGTGGACGTCACCGAGTTCGCCGACAAGGACAAGGACCTCTACGCCCCCGCGGGCTGGGCAGGCGTCAACGTGGGCGGCAAGACCTACGGCGCCCCGCAGGACCAGGGCCCCATGGTGCTCTTCTACAACAAGACCGTGTTCGAGGCGAACGGCATCGCCGTCCCCACCACGTGGGCCGAGTACCAGGCCGCGGGCGAGACGCTCAAGGCCGCCGGCATCAAGCTGACCGGCACGTACGAGGACTACGACTACTCGGGCTTCGCCTGGCAGGCCGGCGCCCCCTGGTACGAGATCAAGGACGGCGCCTGGTCCATCACGCCCGACTCCCCGGCCAACCTCGAGGTCGCGAGCTACTGGCAGGGCCTCATCGACGCCGACGTGGTCGGCGCGGGCATCTGGAGCGACGACTGGGCCGCAGGCCTCGGCGACGGTTCGATCGCCACGATCGTGGGCGCCGCCTGGTTCGCGGGCATCCTCAAGGACTCCGCCGCGGCCTCGTCCGGCGACTGGGCCGTGGCCGAGCTCCCGCAGTGGGAGGCGGGCGACGCCAAGACCGGCAACGTCGGCGGCAGCCTCTCCGCGGTCCTCAAGGGCTGCGACGACCCGGAGGCGGCCTGGACCGTCGCCAACTGGATCAGCACCGACCCCGCGTCGGTCGACGAGCTCGTCAAGGGCGGCGGCGTGTACCCGGCCTCGGTCGCGGGCCTCGAGTCCGAGCTCCTCGCCACGGGCGACGAGTACTTCGGCGGCCAGGTCATCGGCGACGTGTTCAAGACCGCGTCCGGCCAGGTCAACGAGGACTGGGCCTGGGGCCCCGGCGTCTCGACCCTCGTGGGCACGCTCGCCACGGGCATGAAGCAGGCCTACGCCAAGGAGAGCGGCGCGACCGTCGCGACCGCGCTCACGGGCGCCCGCGAGGCCACGGTCTCCGAGCTCAAGCAGCAGGGCATCGCCGTCAACGAGTGACCTGACAGCACCACCCGCGCGGGTCCCACCGCGCACGAGCAGCACAAGGCCCGACGACGCCACGCACCTGCGAGCACCGGTGCACCTGGGCGCGTGACGTCGTCGGGCACCACGACGCATCCCCCTGAGGAACCCACCATGACCACGAGCCTGACGTCGGCGGCACCGCCGCCGGTCGAGACGAAGCGCGCGGCGACCACGCCGCCCCAGCGACCTCGCAGCCGGACCAGCCGGTACGCGATCTGGTTCGTCGGCCCGTTCGTGGTGCTGTTCGTCGGGATGTACGTCGCGCCCATCCTGTTCGCGATCTACAAGAGCATGTTCCGCATCCAGCGCGACGCGCTCGGGCTGGGCGGCACGCAGGAGATCTTCGACCCCCTGTTCAACTACGCGTACGCGCTGGGCGACTCGACGTTCATCACCTCGATCGGCCGCGTGCTCCTGTTCGGCGTCGTGCAGGTGCCCGTCATGCTGGGCCTCGCGCTCGGGATCGCGCTCCTCATCGACTCGGCCTCGGCGCGGGCCAAGGGCTTCTTCCGCCTCTCGAGCTTCGCGCCCTACGCCGTGCCGACCGTGGTCTCGGCGCTCATGTGGTCGTTCCTCTACTCGCCCACGAACAACCCGTTCAACCAGCTCCTCGGGCTGGTCGGGATCGACGTCAACTTCCTGAGCCAGGACTTCGCCCTGTGGGCCGTCGCGAACGTCGTGACGTGGGGCTGGACCGGCTACAACATGATCATCATCTACGCCGCGCTCCAAGGGGTCCCGGGCGAGGTGCTCGAGGCCGCCAAGCTCGACGGCGCCTCACCGTGGCGCACCGCGTGGAGCATCAAGATCCCGCTCGTGCGGCCCGCGATCCTCCTCACCACGATCTTCTCGATCATCGGCTCCGCGCAGCTCTACAACGAGCCGTTCGTGCTCAAGCAGAGCACCGGGGCGATCGACGCGAGCTACACGCCGATCATGGCCGCGCAGGCCTCGCTCCAGTCGGCCAACTACCCGTACGCCGCAGCCCAGTCGGTGCTGCTCGCGGTCGGTGTGGCCGTGCTGTCCGTCCTCTTCTTCCGTCTGACGTCCAGGAGGTCCTCGTGACCACGAGCACCGCACCCGCCCGGGCCGAGAAGACCGCGGGCAACCGCCTGCGCCGCAAGCGCACCGACGCGAAGGGGAGCCAGGGCAGCACGGGTCTGCGCGGCGACTCGATCGAGACCACGGCCACGAGCCGCATCGCGGTCACCGCGGTCCTCGCGCTCACCGCCGTGTACTTCCTGTTCCCCCTGTGGTGGCTGTTCGTCGCGGCCACCAAGGACGCCGGGTACACGTTCGCCGGCAGCCCCCTGTGGTTCTCCAACTTCGACCTGTTCGGCAACATCGGCGACCTGTTCGCCTACAAGGACGGCATCTTCGCCGTCTGGATGGCGAACTCGGCGCTCTACTCGATCGTCGGCGCAGGCCTCGGGACGCTCATCGCGGTCTCGACCGGCTACGCCCTGGCGAAGTACGAGTTCCGCGGCAAGGGCGTGCTGTTCGGCGTGGTCCTCGGCGCGGTCCTCATCCCCAAGGTCCTGTTCACGCTGCCGCTGTTCCTCATGTTCTCCGCGACGGGCATCGTCAACACCTACCTCGCGGTGCTCCTGCCCAGCATCGTGAGCCCGTTCGGCGTCTACCTGGGGCGCATCTTCGCCGCGAGCTCGGTGCCCGACGAGGTCATCGAGGCCGCGCGCCTCGACGGCGCGAACGAGGGCCGCATCTTCTTCGGGGTCAGCCTCAAGATGATGGCCCCCGCGCTCGTCACGATCTTCCTCTTCCAGTTCGTCGAGATCTGGAACAACTTCCTGCTCCCCTCGCAGGTCCTCATCTCCGAGAACCTGCGGCCCGTCACGGTCGGGCTGGTGAGCTGGAACGCCCTGGTCCAGGCCGGCCAGATCGAGCGGCACATGGTCATCATCGGCGCGTTCGTGGCGGTCGTCCCGCTCATCGTCGCGTTCCTCTCCCTCCAGCGCTTCTGGCGCTCCGGACTCGCAGCGGGGGCCATCAAGTGAACCAGCAGCACCCAGCCGACCAGACAGCGTCCCCGGTCGGCGGACCGACCCTGCGCGCCGACGGCGCGACCACGCCCACGCTGCGCGCGGACGGCGCGACCCTCCTGCGGGACGGTGCGCCGCACCGCATGCTCTCCGGCTCGATCCACTACTTCCGCGTGCACCCCGACCAGTGGGAGGACCGCCTCCTGCGCCTGCGCGCCATGGGCCTCAACACGGTCGACACCTACGTCCCGTGGAACTGGCACGAGGCCGAGCGCGGCACGTTCGACTTCACCGGGTGGCGCGACGTCGAGCGGTTCGTGCGCCTCGCGGGCGACCTGGGGCTCGACGTCGTGGTGCGCCCCGGCCCGTACATCTGCGCCGAGTGGGACAACGGCGGCCTGCCCGCATGGCTCACGGCGCTGCCCGGTGTGCGGCTGCGGTGCAGCGACGACACGTACCTCGCCGCGGTCGCGGCGTGGTTCGACGAGCTGGTCCCGCGCCTCGCGGCGCTCCAGGCGCGCCGGGGCGGACCCGTCGTGGCCGTCCAGGTCGAGAACGAGTACGGCAGCTACGGCGACGACCACGCCTACATGGCATGGGTCCACGACGCGCTCGCTGCCCGGGGCATCGACGAGCTCCTCTTCACGGCAGACGGACCCACCGACCTCATGCTCGACGGCGGCACGCTCCCCGGCGTGCTGGCCGCGGCCACGTTCGGCAGCCGCCCGGGCCAGGCGCTCGACAAGCTCACGGGCCGCCGCGGCGAGCAGCCCTTCGTGTGCGCCGAGTTCTGGAACGGCTGGTTCGACCACTGGGGCGACCCGCACCACGTGCGCGGCGCCGACAGCGCGGCGTCCGACGTGCGCGAGCTCCTCGACCTCGGCGGGTCGGTGAGCCTCTACATGGCGCACGGCGGCACGAACTTCGGGCTGACCGCAGGGGCCAACCACGACGGGACACGGCTCCAGCCGACCGTCACGAGCTACGACTCCGACGCAGCGGTGGCCGAGGACGGCACCGTGACGCCCAAGTTCTTCGCGCTGCGCAAGGTGCTCACCGAGTACCGCGGCGAGGTCGGGGACACCCAGGACGACCGGTGGATCCAGGACCCCGCCCGGCTCCCGGCGCAGGCCCTGCCTCCGGTGAGCACCCGCCCGCTCCTGCCCGCCCTGCGGGCGTCGGGAGTCGCGACGGTCGCTTCGTCGCCGCTCACGTTCGAGCAGCTCGGACAGAACGCCGGGCTCGTGCTCCACACGGCCACGCCGACGCTCCCGCCCGGCAGCAGCACGCTCTCGATCCTCGGGCTGCACGACCGTGCGACGGTCTACGTCGACGGCCACGAGGTCGGCGTCCTGGAGCGCGAGACCTCCCACCTGGGGCTCACGGTCGTCGGTCGCGGGGTGCCCGTGCGGCTCGAGATCCTCGTCGAGAACCTCGGCCGCATCAACTACGGGCCCCGGCTCGGCGAGCACAAGGGCATCCTCGGCGACGTCCTGGTCGAGCGGCGCATCGTGCACGGCTGGACCTCTCGGTCCCTGCCGCTCGACCTGCTGCCCGTGGACGGGCTGTGGGCGGCGGGTGAGCCGGACGCCACGGACGCCCCGAGCGTGCCCCGTGACGCCGTCGGGCCGCAGGGCGTGATCGCCCGGACGACGCTCGACGTCGACGAGCCCGCCGACACGTTCCTGACGCTGCCTGGCTGGACCAAGGGGTTCGTCTGGGTCAACGACGTGCTGCTCGGCCGCTACTGGGAACGCGGCCCGCAGCACACCCTCTACGTCCCCGCGCCGCTGCTGCGCGCGGGGAGCAACACCGTCACGGTCCTCGAGCTGCACGAGGTCGGCTCCGACCTCGAACTGACGGACGAGGCCGTCCTCGGCGAGCCCGAGGAGTACGTCGAAGAGCTGTGACGCCCGTCGGTCGGGGGACGGCCGATGAACTGCTATCGAAGGAGACAGCACATGGTTCGACATTCCCCTGGCCCCCGGGCCGGTTCCCTCCCGGGCGGCGGCTCGCGCCGCGCCCGCCGGCTCGTGGCGCTCGCCACCGCGGTCGTGGTGCCGTTCGCGGCACTGCCTGCCGCGGCCGCGGCGAGCCACGCCCCGGCGAGCAGCACGACCCAGCTCTCGGCCCTCGGCCTGACGGCCGAGCAGGTCGCGGCGGCGAGCGTCGAGGGCGCGGCGACGCTGCGCTCTCCCCAGCTCGACGTCCAGGTCGCCGCCGACTTCCCGCGGGTCCTGAGCTACACCGACCGCGCGACGGGCGCCTCGCTCGCGGGCAGCACCGCGACCGTCGCGACGGTGCGCCTCAACGGCACCGACCGCACGGTCGCGGTCGAGGCCGGCGAGCCCGGTGAGACGAGCCGCGACTACCACCTGACGTTTCCCGACCTCGCGGGCGTCAGCCTCGACACGCGCCTCGAGGTCGACGGCAACGCCGTGACGTTCCGCGTCACGGGCGTGACCGACACCGAGGACTTCCGCGTCGGGACCATCGAGGTCCCGGGCCACGACCTGCTCTCCGTCTCGTCGGCCGACCCGTCGGCCGTCGTCGCCTCGGCCGTCATCAGCCCGGACCGCGGCAAGGTCGGCGACACGTTCACCACCGTCACGGGGCAGACGCCCGTCAACGCGAACCCGGTCGGGTCCGCGTACGCGATCGTGAGCACGAGCGCGCTGTCGGCCACGATCGTGACCAACAGCGTCTACGACGAGGCGGGCGGCAAGGCCGCCGCGGACGGCAACCGCCTGCAGCGCCAGGCGCGCGCGGCCGACGGCGGCGTGCGCGTGGGCGTCTGGAGCGGCGCGTGGACCTACCGGGCCCAGGGCTCGCCCGTCACCGAGGAGCTGCCGTACGCGACCGTCGTCGTGACGGCCGACGCCAACGGTGACGACACGGTCGACTGGCAGGACGGCGCGATCGCGTTCCGTGCGACCGCACCCAAGGCGCTCGGCGCCGACCAGGTCGCCGACCGCGTCGTGACCCACATCCCGTTCAACTTCGCCTCGCAGGCCACGCACCCGTTCCTGCGCACGCTCGACGACGTCAAGCGCATCTCGCTCGCGACCGACGGCCTGGGCCAGATGGCGCTGCTCAAGGGCTACGGGTCCGAGGGGCACGACTCCGCGCACCCCGACTACGGCGGCAACTACAACGAGCGCGCGGGCGGCCTCGAGGACATGAACACGCTGCTCGAGCAGGGCGGCGACTGGAACGCGGACTTCGGCGTCCACATCAACGCGACCGAGGCCTACGCCGAGGCGAACGCGTTCTCCGACGAGCTCGTCGACCCGTCCGCCAAGGGCTGGAACTGGCTCGGTCAGTCGTACTACATCGACCAGCGCCGCGACGTGAACAGCGGGGACCTGGCCGCGCGCATCGGCCAGCTCGCCGACGAGACCCGGGGCAACCTGGACCTGCTCTACGTCGACGTCTACTACAACTTCGGCTGGCAGGCCCGCGCCCTCGCGGACGCGGCTCGCGCCAACGACCTCCAGATCGCGACCGAGTGGTCCGACAAGTTCGAGGCGAGCTCGCTGTGGAGCCACTGGTCCGCGGACGAGAACTACGGCGGCGCCTCGAACAAGGGCCTGAACTCCCAGATCGTGCGCTTCATCGACAACGCCGAGAAGGACACCTGGAACCCGCACCCGCTGCTCGGCAACGCGCGCCTCGTCGAGTTCGAGGGCTGGACCGGGCAGACCGACTGGAACGCGTTCTACCAGAACATCTGGACGACGAACGTCCCGACCAAGTTCCTGCAGCACGAGGAGATCGTGCGCTGGGGCACCGACCGGATCGACTTCACGGGTGACGTCTCGGCGCGCGGCCAGACCGCGGCCGACCGGCAGATCCTCGTCGGGGACGCCGTCGTCGCCACGGGCGGCACCTACCTCCTGCCGTGGAACGCGTCCGACGCCCCCGGGCTCGAGGGAGAGGCCACCGAGGGCGGCAAGCTCTACCACTACAACCCGGCCGGCGGCTCGACCACGTGGACCCTCACGGACGAGTTCTCCGGGGCCACGAGCCTGACGATGTACAAGCTCACGACGACGGGCCGCGAGAAGGTCGCGGACGTCCCGGTCACGGGCGGCGAGGTCACGGTCGAGGCGACCGCGGGCCAGCCGTACGTCCTGTACCCGCAGGGCGTCACGACGCCCTCGGCCGACGACGTCGCGTGGGGCACCGCGAGCGGCATCGTCGACCCCGGCTTCAACGCCGCGACGCTCGACGCGTACGAGACGGTCGGCACCACGGGCATCGAGACACTGTCCAACGGGCAGCGCGTCGCGACGCTCGGCGCGGGCGCGTCGTCGCTCAGCCAGCAGCTCGGCGAGCTCTCGACGGGCACCTACGCCGTGAGCGCGTGGGTCGAGGTCCAGCCCGGGAAGTCCCGCACGACCACCCTGTCCGTCTCGGGCGAGGGCGTCGCGCAGACCGCGAGCACCGTCGTCGAGCGCTCGACCGCGAAGAACCTCGTCGCGGCCGACGAGAAGAACAACCGCTACTACCAGCGCGTCCAGGTGCTCGTCGACGTCGCGGGCCCGGCCCGTCCGACGCTGACGGTCTCCGCCGCAGCGGGCGACGCCGTCGTGCGGGTGGACGACCTGCGGGTCGTGAGCGCCACGCGCTCGGAGGCCCCGGCCGTCGAGGGCGAGACGGGCACGGTCGTCGCGTTCGACGACTTCGAGAACGTGACCCAGGGCTGGGGGCCGTTCGTCAAGGGCGACGCGGGCGGCGTGACCGACCCGCGCACCCACATCGCCAAGCGCAACGCCCCGTACACGCAGGCCGGCTGGAACGGGAAGCTCGTCGACGACGCGCTGTCCGGCGACTGGTCGCTCAAGGCGCACGAGGAGAACAAGGGTCTCGTCTACCGCACCGTGCCCAGCACCGTGAAGCTCGAGGCGGGGCGTCAGTACCGCGTGAGCTTCGACTACCAGTCGGGCAACGGCGGCGAGTACCAGTGGGTCACGGGCTACGACTCGGTCGCGAGCGGCGCCCCGGCGTCGGTCGAGACGCACGCGACCCCGCTGGGTCAGCAGCGCACGACCACGACGTTCTCCGAGGACGTCGTCGCGAGCGGCTGCGGCGACACCTGGGTGGGGCTGCGCAAGCTCACCGCGGGCGGCAACCAGTCCGACCTGATCCTCGACGACTTCCGCGTCGTGGACCTGGGCCCGGCCGAGGCCACCCCGGCCTGCGCGTCGCTCACGGTCTCCCCGGGACCGGTCGCGTTCGAGCCCGACGTCGCGAGCACCGTCACGACGCGCCTGACCATCCACGAACCCGTGGCCGTCGCGGACGTCGCCGTGACGCTCGACGTGCCCGAGGGCTGGGAGGTCGAGGCGACCGACGCCTCGAGCGCGGCCACGCTCCCCGCGGGCGGCGTCCTGACCACGACGTGGCAGGTCACCCCGCACGGCAAGATCACGGCCGACGCCTACACGCTCACCTCGGGAGGCTCGTACACGACCACGGCCGCGCCCGTCGGGAAGCGGTCGGTCGAGGCCGGCCAGTCGGTGTGGGTCGTCGTCCCGCCGAACGGCGGCGAGAACTGGGTCAGCGACCTGCCCTTCGTCTCGACGACCAACGGGTGGGGACCGGTCGAGCGCGACCTGTCCAACGGTGAGCAGGGCGAGAAGGACGGCAAGCCGCTCACGCTGCGCGGCGTCGTCCACGAGAAGGGCCTGGGTACGCACGCGAAGTCGACCGTCCGGGTCTTCCTCGCCGGGCAGTGCGAGGCGTTCACGGCGACCGTCGGCGTCGACGACGTCCAGGCGACCAAGGGTTCCGTGCAGTTCACGGTCCTCGGCGACGGCACGCAGCTCGCCCAGACCGAGGTGCTCAGGGGTGGCGGCAAGACCGTCGACCTGAACGTGCCCGTCACGGGGGTCCGCTACCTGGACCTGGTCGTCGGGGACGGTGGTGACGGCAACGGCAACGACCACGCCGACTGGGGCTCCGCCAAGGTGTCCTGCGCCGACCCGGTCGAGCCCGAGCCGGAGCCCGAGCTCGAGGTCACCACGACGGCCACCTCGCAGTGCACGGGCGCTCGCGCCCAGGTCACGGCGCGCGCGGTCAACGAGGAGGACTTCCCGGTCGACGTGCTGGTCACGACGCCGTACGGCACCAAGACCTTCACCAACGTCCAGCCGGGCAAGAGCGCGAGCCAGAAGTTCAACTCCCGCAGCGAGGCGATCGAGGCGGGGACGGTGACGTTCACCGCGACCGCCACGGTCGACGGCGAGGAGGTCACGACCACGACCGAGAGGTCGTTCGAGGCCACGAGCTGCCGCTAGCCGCTCGGGTCGACCACTCGTCGACCACTCGTCGACAGGGACGCCCCGGGACTCTTCACGAGCCCCGGGGCGTTCCCGTGCCCGGTGTCCCGCGCCACCCGTCACACGGCGTCGCTTCGATCCCCGAGCCACGGCGCGAGCACGTCCTCGCGGCCGAGCCACCGCAGGCCGCCGTCGGCGACCTCCTCGCGCGTCGCGAGGATCTCGTCGAACGCGGCGACCAGGGCCGTGCGGTCGTCGGCCGAGTCGGCCGCGCCCGTGAAGACCAGTCGCGTGCGGGGCGCGGTGTCGTCCCACGTCCCGACCGCCCCGATGCTGAGCTGACCGCCTGCGCCGTCCCACGCGCACATCGAGTCGGGCCGGTTGGGCACCCAGAACACGCCGCGGCTGCGCAGGCGCCCGGTGCCCAGGCGGCGGACCTGGTGCAGGAGACGCTCGGGGTCGAAGGGCAGGTCGGAGACCAGTTCCAGGGTCCAGGTCCCGGTCCCGTCGTCCTGCCCGACGACGGCGCGCACCCCGAGCGGGTGCGCGCGTCGTTCGGCGACGGTCGCGTCGTGCGAGGCTGCGGACAGGTCGGCGAAGCAGAGCCTCTCGAGGCCGTCGACCCGCGTCGAGGCGTCCGCGCGCAGGCGGTCCACGAGACCAGACCCGGTGCGTGCGCTCGCGCGACGCCGGTCCCACGCGGCCCGGACCGCCGCGTGCCCTCCCGGGTGCGTGGCGCCGTCGGGCGTGGCGGGTGGGACCGGCAGCCCGGGGGCGCCGGTCGTGACGACGAGGTCGGCGTGCTCGACCTGCGCGGCGAGCACCTCGCCGACCGAGCGGTGGTCGGTGGGGGTGAGCGCGAGGCCGCGCTCCTCGAGGAGGTCGTCGTCGAGGAGGTCGGTCTCGACCGCGGCGAGGTCGACGACCGTGAGCACCGTGGCGAGCCGCAGCCCGTCGAGCCCGCCGCCGGGGCGGGAGGCGGCGGCGAGGGCGCGCACGACGGGCAGGGGCTCGGCGGACACGGGCAGCGCGAGGAGGACCTCGTCCCAGCGGCCGTCGTGCGCGAGCTCGTGGAGCGTGGGGATCGCGTCCTCGCGGACCGCGCACGACAGGCACGCGTGCTCGAGGTCGACGAGCGTGTCCTCGACGACGCCTGTCGCGTCCACGACCAGGCGCCGCAGCGTGCCGTCCTCGGCGTGGATGTCGTGGCGCAGCGCGACCGACCGCGGCGAGTCGGTCACGAGGCCGAAGATCGCGGTGTCGCGCAGCACGGGGTCGATCGTGGCGAGCACGCTGAGCGGGACGCCGGTCCCGGTCGTGCGGGGGGTCCCGGGAATATCTGCGGGCATGCGGACGCTCCACCTCTACAGAGAACGGTTCTCATCAGTCGGGAGCATACCTCTTGACGAGAACGGTTCTCAATAACTAGTGTCGGGTCTCCACGACCGACCGAAGGGAAGTCCGTCATGTCCGCCGTCTGCCAGGTGCTCGGCACCTCGCCAGGGTTCGGCCGCTCGATCTCGCACTCGCACGTGCGCACGGGGCGTCGGTTCGACCCCAACATCCAGCACAAGCGCTACTGGGTGCCGTCCCTGGGCCGGCATGTCAGGCTGAGAGTGAGCGCCCGGGGGATCAGGACGATCGACCGTCGAGGGATCGACGCGGTCGTCGCCGGAATCATCGCTCGAGGGGAGAAGGTCTGATGGCAGCGCGCACCGAGCTGCGCCCCGTGGTCAGGATGCGTTCGACCGCAGGGACCGGGTACACCTACGTGACCCGCAAGAACCGCCGCAACGACCCGGACCGGCTGACCCTGCTCAAGTACGACCCGGTGGCGCGACGACACGTCGCGTTCCGCGAGGAACGGTAGAGGAACGGTAAGGGGAACCGCATGGCCAAGAAGTCCAAGATCGCACGCAACGCCCAGCGCGAGGTGATCGTCGCCCGGTACGCCGAGCGGCGCGCCGAGCTCAAGAAGATCATCGCGTCGCCCAGCGCCTCGGACGCCGAGAAGGACGCCGCCTCGACCGAGCTGCGCAAGCAGCCCCGCGACGCGAGCGCGACCCGCCTGCGCAACCGCGACGTCGTCGACGGTCGTCCGCGCGCGTACAACCGGCGCTTCGGGCTCTCCCGCATCAGGCTGCGCGACATGGCGCACCGCGGCGAGCTCCCGGGCGTCACCAAGTCCAGCTGGTAGTCGCCACACGTAGAGGAGCACCCATGAAGAAGGACATCCACCCCGAGTACGGGCCGGTCGTGTTCCGCGACATCTCGGCCGACTTCGCGTTCCTGACCCGGTCCACGCTCGCCGGGAGCACGGCGTCCGGTCCGGGGCGCCCGGACAAGACGATCGTGTGGACGGACGGCAACACCTACCCGGTGGTCGACGTCGACATCTCGAGCGCGAGCCACCCGTTCTACACGGGCACCGCGCGCGTCGTCGACACCGCCGGACGTGTCGAGAAGTTCCGTCAGCGCTACGGCAAGGGCGCCACGGGAGGCGCGGCGAAGAGCGACGGTCGCTGAAGCGCGCTCGCTCGGCCGACGAGCCGGCGCCCCCGACGAGCCGTCCACCCTGCGGGGTGGGCGGCTCGTCGCACGCCCGAGAGACGGCTCGGAGGCGCGCAGCAGGCCCCCAGCAGGCGCCCAGTAGGTCACATTCGGCGCGGATCGGACAAGATTCTGCGCTCAGAGGAACCGTTTCGGCGCGGAAACGCGCGCAGAACCCCGTAGATTCCTTAGTGTTGTCCACGAAGTCCCGCCTCAGGGCTGGCAAACTGAGACCTCAACGTCTCGCGGTGCCCACCGTGGGGCGTGAACCGATGAAGGGATCCGCATGTCGCTCAACAAGTCTGAGCTCGTCTCGGCCATCGCCGCAAAGTCCGACCTCACCAAGGCTCAGGCCGAGAACGCCCTCAACGCGTTCCAGGAAGTCCTCGTCGAGTCGCTCGGCAAGGGCGAGGCCGTCAAGGTCACCGGCCTCCTCTCCGTCGAGCGTGTCGAGCGCGCCGCTCGCACGGGCCGCAACCCCCGCACCGGCGAGGAGATCCAGATCCCCGCTGGCTTCGGTGTCAAGATCAGCGCCGGCAGCCTCCTGAAGAAGGCCGTCACCAAGTGATCTTCGCGGCGCGCTGAGGCGTGCCGCACCGCGGGGCCGCGCCCCGCATCCCGTGCAGAGGCCCGGGTGACCGACGACGTCGGTCACCCGGGCCTCTGTCGTTCCGGGCCGCAGTGGGGCGTCACGCGACGTAGCGGCCGGCGCGGAGCGGGTCGGCCCGGCGCGTCGCTCGTGGCGAGAACCGTTCTCATTCTCTAGGGTGGGTGGGTTCCTGGGCGCGCGCCCGACCGGCTGATCCGAAGGGCGTCATGAGCCACCACTCCCACGGGCACTCCCACGGCAGTGGTCCGGCGCTGCCCGCCACGCGGCGGGTCAGGATCGTCCTCGCGGCCATCCTCGTGCCGGCCCTGCTCCTGACGATCGTCGGGCTCGTCGCGCTCTGGCCCCGCGCCGCCGACCTGCCCGACCAGATCCCGTTCACGGCCCAGGGAACCCACGTGGTGCGCGGAGTCGTCACGGGCGAGGCCGAGATCGAGACCGGGCTCGTGCCCGTCCGCCTCGACGACGGCACCGAGACCGAGGTCGTGGCCCCGCCCGAGTACGTCCACCACGGCTTCGACGTCGGCGACCGCCTCCGGATGCTCTACATCTCCCAGGCCGAGGGCGACGGCAGCACGCCCTACGCGTTCCTCGACTTCGAGCGCGGGATACCGATCGCCGTGCTCGCGATCGCGTACGCGGCGCTCGTGCTCGCGGTCGCCAGGCTGCGCGGGCTGGCCGCGCTCGCCGGACTCGTGGTCGCGCTCGTGACGATCGCCCAGTTCACGCTGCCCGCGCTCCTCGCCGGGCAGAACGTCCTCTACGTGGCGCTCGTGACGTCGTCGGCCGTCATGTTCGTGGTGCTCTACGTCGCGCACGGGTTCACGGTCCGGACCTCGACCGCGATGGTCGGGACCCTCGTGGGCCTGGTCCTCACCGCGGTGCTCGCGTGGTGGGGTGCCTCCACCTCGCACATCACCGGGCTCACGTCCGAGGAGGCGCTGTGGCTCCCGGCCTACGCCCCCGGGATCGACCTGCAGGGCATCGCGGTCTGCGGCATCGTCCTCGCGGGCATGGGCGTGCTCAACGACGTGACCATCACCCAGGCCTCGACCGTGTGGGAGCTGCGCGCCCTCGCGCCCTGGGCGTCGCGGCGCGAGCTCTTCACGCGGGCCATGCGCATCGGCCGGGACCACATCGCCTCGACCGTCTACACCATCGCGTTCGCCTACGTCGGGGCGGCCCTGCCCCTGCTCATGGCCGTCTGGCTGTCCGACCAGGCGCTCGGCACGAGCCTCACGTCGGGGGAGATCGCGGAGGAGGTCGTGCGGACGCTCGTCGGGTCGATCGGGCTCGTGCTCGCGATCCCGCTCACGACGGCCATCGCGGCCGTGACGGTGCCGAGCGAGCAAGCCGCGTCCAGGGTGCCCGACGAGCCTGCCGGGCCTGCGGGGGCGGCCGGGGCTGCCGACGACCTGGCCCGGAGCACGCCCTTCACCTGATCCGCACCGACACCCGCGGACGGGGCCGGGCGGGGCCGGACGGCCGGCGTCAGAGGCTCTTGCGTGCCCGCTCGATCAGGGGGCGCACCCGGTACGGGATGAGCTCGCCCATCGAGAGCGACGTCTCGGTGCGCTCGACCCCGTCGATCGCGAGGATCGCCGCGTCGATGCGGAACAGGTGGTCCGTGGTGCGGCACGCGACCAGGACCCGCAGGTCCGAGGTACCGCTGCGCCCGTGCGCCTGGAGCACCTCGGGGATCTCCGCGAGCGTCGCCACGATGCGGCCGAGCTCCTTCTGCTTGACCTCGACCTCGATGAACGCGGTCAGGGGGTGTCCCAGGAACTCCGGGCTGATGCGCCGGTCGAAGTCGAGGAACGCCCCGGCCTCCTCGAGGTGGGCCATGCGCGCGTGCACCGTGTTGCGCGAGAGCCGCAGGCGCTCGGCCAGCGCGACGATCGTGCCGCGCGGGTCCTTCGCGAGCGCGACGAGGAGATCGAGGTCGACGGCATCGTAGCTGCGCACAGTGTTCAGCCTAGCCCGGTGACGGGCAGCACACTGCCCAGCCGTCGCGTCATGACTGGAGCCATGTGCGGGGCGGGGTTACGTTCGCGGTATCCGGTGCTCGACGGTGAGCGGCGGGGTGCTCGACGACGAGCACGGGAGCAGACGCGAGGTGACGCGATGACGCCCAGCAAGGTGGACAGCCGTGTCGAGCCGCGGACGACACAGGACGTCGTCCAGGTGCTCGACGAGGCCGGTGCACGCCACGGATCGGCGGAGCAGGACCGGTGGCTGGAAGGACTCGACGCAGACCCCGCGGCGGCCCTTCGACTGTACGAGGACATGGTCGTGGTGCGTCGGATCGACGCCGAGGCCACGGCTCTCCAGCGGCAGGGCGAGCTCGCGCTGTGGCCCCCGCTCCTGGGGCAGGAGGCCGCGCAGATCGGCTCGGGCCGGGCGCTGCGGAGCGACGACTTCGTGTTCTCGAGCTACCGCGAGCACGCCGTGGCGTACACGCGGGGGGTCGCGCTCGTCGACCTCGTACGGGTGTGGCGGGGCGTGACGGCGTCGGGCTGGGACCCGTACGCCGTGAACATGGCGACGCCGCAGGTCATCATCGGTGCGCAGACGCTGCACGCGACGGGCTACGCGATGGGCATCGCGAACGACGGGGCCGACGCCGTCGCGGTCGCCTACCTGGGCGACGGCGCCATGAGCCAGGGCGACGTCAACGAGGCGTTCGTGTTCGCCGCGACCTACCGGGCGCCCGTGGTGTTCCTGTGCCAGAACAACCAGTGGGCGATCTCCGAGCCCGTGGCGCTCCAGTCGCCCGTGCCCCTCGTGGACCGCGCCGCGGGCTTCGGCCTGCCGGGCGTGCGCGTCGACGGCAACGACGTCCTCGCGGTGCATGCCGTGGTGCACGAGGCCCTCGACCGGGCCCGCACGGGCGGAGGTCCCACGTTCATCGAGGCCGTGACCTACCGGATGGGCCCGCACACCACGGCCGACGACCCCACGCGCTACCGCGACCCCGCCGAGCTCGAGACGTGGGCCGGACGTGACCCGATCTCCCGGTACCGGGCGTACCTGACCGACCGCGGCCTGCTGACCGAGGCCGAGGAGACACGGGTCCAGGGTGTCGCCGACCGGGCAGCGGCCGAGCTGCGTGCCGGGTGCATCGGGCTCGAGGACCCGCCCGCGCTCTCGATCTTCGACCACGTGTACGCCGAGCCGCACGCGGCGCTCGCGGCCGAGCGTGCCGCGTACGCGCAGTACCTGGAGGGGTTCGCCGACTCCCCGGGGCCCGAGGGCGCCGGCACCTCCGACGCGAAGGGCGGTGCCCGATGACCACCCTGACGCTCGCCAAGGCCCTCAACGCGGGCCTGCGCCGCTCGCTCGCGAACGACGACAAGGTCGTCGTCATGGGCGAGGACGTCGGCCGCCTCGGCGGTGTGTACCGCGTGACGGACGGCCTCCAGACCGAGTTCGGCCCGCGTCGCGTGCTCGACACGCCGCTCGCGGAGTCGGGCATCCTCGGCACGGCCGTGGGGCTCGCGTACCGCGGCTACCGTCCCGTGTGCGAGATCCAGTTCGACGGGTTCGTGTACGTCGCGTTCGACCAGATCGTGTCCCAGCTCGCCAAGATGCACGCCCGCACGGGCGGCGCGGTGCGCCTGCCGATCACGATCCGCATCCCCGTGGGCGGTGGCCTGGGGGCGGCCGAGCACCACTCGGAGTCGCCCGAGGCGTACTTCGCGCACACCGCGGGTCTGCGCGTCGTGACGGTCTCCGACCCCCAGGACGCGTACACGGTGCTCCAGCAGGCCATCGCGTGCGACGACCCGGTCGTGTTCTTCGAGCCCAAGCGCCGCTACCACCTCAAGGGCGAGGTCAACGAGGCGGCGGACCTGCGCTCGGCCGTCCCCATGGACGCGGCGCGCGTCGTCGTGCCGGGCACGGACGTCACGCTGGTGACGTTCGGGTCGCTCGTCACGACGGCCCGGGACGCCGCCGTCGCGGCCGCCGACGAGGGCGTCTCGATCGAGGTCGTGGACCTTCGCTCGCTCTCTCCGATCGACCACGCGACGGTCGCGGCGTCGGTCCGCAAGACAGGTCGGCTGGTCGTCGCGCACGAGGCCCCGCACCAGGCGGGCCTGGGCGCCGAGGTCGCGGCCGCGGCGACCGAGCGCTGCTTCGACCACCTCGAGGCCGCACCGGTGCGCGTCACGGGGCACGACGTCCCGTACCCGCCCGCCAAGGCCGAGCAGCACCAGGTCCCGGACCTGGACCGGATCCTCGACGGCGTGGACCGCGTCCTGGGGCGCGGGGCGTACGAGGCGTCGGGGTACGCGGCGTTCGAGGGGGTGGCACGGTGATGGCGACGCGCGAGTTCCTCCTGCCCGACCTCGGCGAGGGCCTCACCGAGTCCGACCTCGTGAGCTGGCACGTCGCCGCGGGCGACACGGTCGAGCTCAACCAGGTCATCGCGGAGGTCGAGACGGCCAAGGCGCTCGTCGACCTCCCCTCGCCCTACGCCGGGGTCGTCACGGTGCTGCACGCCGAGCCCGGGCAGACGGTCAACGTCGGCGAGCCGCTCGTCACGTTCGAGGTCCCGGACGAGGCGGGGGCGTCGGGGGGCGTCACGCCCGGCGGCGCCGCGTCGGCCGGGCGTCCGGCAGACGGGGACGCGTCCGCCCGTCCGGCGGACGGCGGCGCAGCAGCGGGTGGCGCGACGGACGGAGTGCCCGACGGCGCCGCGCCGGACGGTCGATCGGCCGGCGGCGGGCAGGGCACCGCCGAGGAGGCGCCCCAGCCGAACCTCGTCGGATACGGCGCGCGGCCCGAACGATCGGGCCGGCCCACGCGGCGAGCACGCCGATCGCCGGCGAGCTCCACGGGCGAGATGCGGCCACGTGGGGTCGAGGACAGGGGAAGCGCCCCAGATAGCCGCATCTCGACGGAGGGGTCAGCGCACGGTCGGCGCTCCGACGACGACCCGGCTGTCGTGGGGGCCGGTGCGAGCGCGGCACGGGACGGGAGCACCGACCCGGCCCCGACCGAGCGCCCCCGCTCGACCCCACCCGTGCGCCGACTCGCCAAGCAGCTCGGGGTCCACCTCGAACGGATCGTCGGGACCGGCGCGCGCGGCCTCGTGACCCGCGAGGACGTCCTGGCGGCCGTGAGCTGCACACAGTCCGGGGCCCGTGAGGGCGCGGCGGCGGACGCACCGGTCAGCGGACGACGGACCGGGACAGGGCGCGAGCGCAATGGCGTCCACGGGCTCCCGAGCACCGCATCGACCGGCCCGGCCTCGCGTGGGTTCATCACCTCAGCCCCGGACGACGGTCCGGACGACGGGCCGGACGCTCTCGACGACACCGGCACCCCGGACGACGAGTACCCGCAGACCGCCTCGCCCCGCTCGGGCCCGACCTCCCTGCGAGACCTCCTCGGTCAGTCCGGGCTGGCCCGCGCCGCCGCACGACGGGCCGAGGGCTTCCCGCCGCCCGAGCCGCGCACCGCCCGGGCCGCACCGGTGGCCGGGGCGGGCGCGACGTCGTCGGGCCGGGTGGGCACGGGGACCGCCGGCGCGACGGGTACCCCGGCCGCACGCGAGACCCGCACGCCCGTGCGCGGCGTGCGCAAGCACACGGCCGCCGCGATGGTCGCGAGCGCCTTCACCGCACCCCACGCGACCGTGTTCCTCACGCTCGACGTCTCGCCCTCGATGGAGCTCCTCGACCGCTTGCGGACCCATCCGCTCGCCCGCGGGACCAGGATCACGGTCCTGGCGCTCGTCGCGCGGGCGCTGTGCGTCGTCCTGCCGCGGCACCCCTCGCTCAACAGCCGGTGGGAGGACCTGCCGGACGGGACCGCGGAGATCGTCCACAGCCCGCGCGTCCACCTGGGGACAGCGGTCGCGACCGAGCGCGGGCTGGTCGTGCCGCACGTGCCCGACGCGCACACGTTCGGGCTCACGGGGCTCGCGCAGGCGCTCGCGGACCTCACCGCGACGGCGCGGAGCGGACGCACCGCGCCCGAGCGGCTCACGGGCGGGACCGTCACGATCACCAACGTCGGGGTGTTCGGGGTCGACGCCGGGACGCCGATCCTGGTCCCGGGGGAGGCCGCGATCCTCGGCGTCGGGGCCGTGCGCAAGCGCCCCTGGGAGCACGAGGGACAGGTCGCGCTGCGCGACGTGCTCACGCTGAGCCTGTCGTTCGACCACCGAGTGGTCGACGGCGAGCAGGGCGCCCGGTTCCTCGCCGAGCTCGGGGCGCTGCTCGCGGACCCGGCGCTCGCGCTGCTCCTCGTGGGCGACCCGGGCGACCCCGGTGACCCGGGCGACCCGGGCGACCCCGGTACGGGGGCAGCCTCGTGACCGCGACCCTGCCGACGACGCGTGCGGGTGTCGGCGACGTCCTGGGGACGACGGTCGACCCGGCCTCCGCCACGGCCCTGGCCAACGACGCGGCCCAGCGCGGGCTCGTCGCCGGGCTGCGCGAGCGCACGGCCCGTGCCGCGCTCGGCGGGCCCGAGACGTCGCGCACCCGGCACGTCGCGCGCGGCAAGCTGCTGCCGCGCGAACGCGTCGAGCACCTGCTCGACGAGGGCAGGCCGTTCCTGGAGATCGCGCCGCTCGCGGCCGAGGGGATGCTGGGCGGGGAGTGGCCCGGGGCGGGCGTGATCGCGGGGATCGGGGTCGTCGAGGGGCGCCGGGTCCTGGTCGTGTGCAACGACGCGACCGTCAAGGGCGGCACGTACCACCCGCTCACGGTCAAGAAGCACCTGCGGGCCCAGGAGATAGCGCTCGAGAACCGGCTGCCGTGCATCTACCTGGTCGACTCGGGCGGCGCGTTCCTGCCGCTCCAGGCCGAGGTCTTCCCCGACCGTGACCACTTCGGCCGGATCTTCTACCACCAGGCCCGGCTCTCGGCCGCGGGCGTCCCGCAGATCGCGGCGGTCCTGGGCTCGTGCACCGCGGGCGGCGCGTACGTGCCCGCGATGAGCGACGAAACGGTGATCGTGCGGAACCAGGGCACGATCTTCCTGGGCGGCCCGCCGCTCGTGAAGGCCGCGATCGGCGAGGTCGTCACGGCCGAGGAGCTGGGCGGCGGCGACCTGCACGCGCGCCGCTCGGGCGTCACGGACCACCTCGCGGAGGACGACGAGCACGCGCTCGCGATCGTGCGACGCATCGTCTCGACGCTCCCGCCGGACCCGGCGCCCGCGTGGGCCGTGCAGGAGAGTGCGCCGCCCGTCGTCGGGCAGGACGAGGCCGGCGGGCCGGGCGAGAGCCTGTACGGCGCGGTGCCGGTCGACGTCCAGGCGCCCTACGACGCGCGCGAGGTCGTCGCGCGGCTCGTCGACGGCAGCGTGCTCCACGAGTTCAAGCGCGAGTACGGCGACACCCTGGTCACGGGG
The DNA here is from genome assembly GCF_000718325.1 of Oerskovia turbata. Lineage (GTDB taxonomy): Bacteria > Actinomycetota > Actinomycetes > Actinomycetales > Cellulomonadaceae > Oerskovia > Oerskovia turbata. The sequence goes on along the minus strand of NZ_JOFV01000003.1, from coordinate 206,421 downwards.
TTCGCGCACCTGCACGGGCACCCCGTGGGGATCGTCGCGAACAACGGGGTCCTGTTCAGCCCCTCGGCGCTCAAGGGCGCGCACTTCGTCGAGCTGTGCGACCAGCGCGGCATCCCGCTCGTGTTCCTGCAGAACATCTCGGGGTTCATGGTCGGCACCGACGCCGAGGCCGGGGGCATCGCCAAGGACGGCGCCAAGATGGTCACGGCCGTCGCGACGACGCGTGTGCCCAGGCTGACGGTCGTGGTCGGCGGGTCGTTCGGGGCGGGCAACTACTCGATGTGCGGGCGCGCGTACTCGCCGCGCTTCCTGTGGTCGTGGCCCGCGAGCCGGATCTCGGTCATGGGCGGCCCGCAGGCCGCGTCGGTGCTCGCGACGGTCAAGGCCGACCAGCTCGCGGCGCGCGGCGAGCAGTGGGCGCCCGACGACGAGGCCGCCTTCCGCGAGGACATCCGCTCGCGCTACGAGGAGCAGGGCGACCCGTACTACGCCACGGCCCGGCTCTGGGACGACGGCGTCATCGACCCGGCCGACACGCGCCGCGTGCTGGGACTCGCGCTCGACGTGTGCGCCCGCACGCCGCTGGCCCCGACCGAGGGCCCGCGGTTCGGGCTCTTCAGGATGTGAGGGCCATGCACCCGCTGCGCACCCCCGCCCCGCTCGTCACCCCCGGGCTGTCAGAACCAGCGAGCACTCCAGGTCACGCTGGTTCTGACAACCGGGGCGCGCGCCCCTTCGGCACCGTCCTCGTGGCCAACCGTGGCGAGATCGCGTGCCGCATCATCGCCACGCTGCGCCGCCTCGGCATCCGCTCGGTCGCGGTCCACAGCGACGCCGACGCCGGCGCGCGCCACGTGTCGCTCGCCGACGTCGCGGTCCGCATCGGACCGGCCCCCGCGGCCGACTCGTACCTGAGCGTGCGCGCGATCATCGACGCGGCCCGTGCGACGGGCGCCGACGCGATCCACCCCGGCTACGGCTTCCTGTCCGAGAACCCCGGGCTCGCGCGGGCCTGCGCCGACGCAGGCATCGTGTTCGTCGGGCCGGGCGTCGCGGCGCTCGAGGCCATGGCCGACAAGATCACGGCCAAGGAGATCGTCGCGGCGCGCGGCGTCCCGGTCGTGCCGGGCAGCACGGGACGCGACCCCAGCGGCCGGGCGCTCGACGACGAGGCCCTCGCACGGGCCGCGCGCGACGTCGGCTTCCCGCTGCTCGTCAAGCCCTCGGCGGGCGGCGGCGGCAAGGGCATGCAGGTCGTGACCTCGGCCGACGACCTGCCGGCCGCGCTCGCGAGCGCCCGCCGCGTCGCGACCCGGTCGTTCGGCGACGGCACGCTGCTCGTCGAGCGCCTCGTCGCCCGGCCGCGCCACATCGAGGTGCAGGTGCTCGCGGACTCGCGCGGCGCCGTCGTGCACCTGGGGGAGCGCGAGTGCTCGCTCCAGCGCCGCCACCAGAAGGTCGTCGAGGAGGCGCCCTCGCCGCTGCTCGACGCCGCGACGCGCGCCCGCATCGGGGAGGCCGCGTGCGAGGTCGCGCGCGGCGTCGACTACGAGGGCGCCGGGACGGTCGAGTTCCTCGTGCCCGCGGACGACCCGACCACGTTCTTCTTCATCGAGATGAACACGCGCCTGCAGGTCGAGCACCCCGTGACGGAGATGGTCACGGGCCTGGACCTGGTCGAGGGTCAGCTCCGCGTCGCGGCGGGCGAGCCGCTGGGCTTCGCGCAGGAGGACGTCGTGCTGCGCGGCCACGCGATCGAGGCCCGGGTCTACGCCGAGTCCCCGGCACGCGGGTTCCTGCCCGCGACGGGCGAGGTCCTGGCGCTCGTCGAGCCCGACGGCGCCGGGTGGCGTCTCGACTCCAGCCTCACCGAGGGGCTGCGCGTCGGGGGAGACTACGACCCGCTGCTCGCGAAGGCCGTCGCGCACGGCGCCGACCGCGCCCAGGCGCTCGACCGGCTCGACCGTCTCCTCGCGGAGACGGTCGTGCTGGGCGTCGACACCAACATCGGCTTCCTGCGGGCCCTGCTCGCGGATCCGGACGTCCGGTCCGGGGACCTCGACACGGGGCTGATCGAGCGGTTCGTGACGGCCGGGGGAGTGCCCCCGGGGATCGCGACCGAGGACGACCTCGTGGCGGTCGCGCTGTGCTCTCTCGCGGGGTCGGACGCTCGCCGCGCCGCGCCGCACGCGACCGGACCGTGGGGTGCGGGCGACGGCTGGCGGCTCAACGCCGCGCCCCGTCCGCGCCGGGTCGTGCTGCTCGCCCCGCCCGACGAGCCCCACGAGGTGACCGTGACCGGAGACGCGAGCGACGCCGTCGTGCACGTGGACGACGGCCAGTCCCGGCGGGCCTCGCTGACACCGGTCGACGGGCACACGTGGCGGCTGGTCGTGGACGGCGTGGGCGAGACCGTGCACCTCGCGACCGGCCCTGACGGGAGCGTGTGGCTCGCTCGCGACGGCCGGGTCGTGCAGGTCGCCGTCCCGACGCGCGCCGAACGCCTCGCGCGGCGCGCGGCCGCCCGCCGCGACGCCTCCGAGCGCACCGACGGACCCACGAGCCCCGACGTCCGCGCGGGCATGCCCGGCACGGTTGTCGCGGTCGCCGTCACCGACGGCGAGACCGTCGCCGCGGGCACGGTCCTCGTCGTGGTCGAGGCCATGAAGATGGAGCACCCGCTCACCGCGCCGCACGCGGGCGTCGTGCGGCTCACGGCCCGCCCGGGCGACCTGGTGCGGCGCGACGAGGTGGTCGCCCGCGTCGAACCACGGCCCGACGACGCCGCTCCCGCCCCGGCGGACGAGCCCGCGACCCTGCACCACCCCCAGGCCGACACCCCGGCCGTCCCCGTCCCCTCCCACACCCCAGGAGCGCCATGAACACCGAGCTCACCGACGAGCAGCGCAAGCTCAGCGACACCGTGCGCGAGTTCGCTGACACCGTCGTCGCGCCCGCCGCGTACACGTACGACACCGAGCGCCGCCTGCCGCTCGACATCATCCGCGAGATGGGCGACCTGGGACTGTTCGGGCTCCCGTTCCCCACCGAGTACGGCGGGCAGGGCAAGGACTACCTGTCGCTGTGCCTCGCGGTCGAAGCCCTCGCACGCGTCGACCAGAGCATCGCGGTGACCCTGGAAGCCGGTGTGGGGCTCGGGATCATGCCGATCGCCCGGCACGGCACGCCCGAGCAGCGCGAGCGGTGGCTGCCGGACCTCGTCACGGGCCGCGCGCTCGCGGCGTTCGGGCTGACCGAGGCCGAGGCGGGTTCCGACGCCGGGGCCACGCGCACGACGGCGCGGCACGAGACCGGGCCCGACGGCGGCGCCGGGGTGTGGGTCATCGACGGCAGCAAGCAGTTCATCACCAACTCCGGGACGCCCATCACGAGCGTCGTCACGGTCACCGCGGTCACGGGCGAGGAGACGCGGGCCGACGGGACCGTGAAGAAGGAGCTGTCGAGCATCCTCGTGCCGTCCGGGACGGCCGGGTTCACGGTCGGACCGGCGTACGACAAGGTCGGGTGGCACACGTCCGACACGCACCCCCTGACGTTCGACGACGTCCGGGTCCCCGCGGCGAACCTCCTGGGCGAGCAGGGGCGCGGGTACGCGAACTTCCTGCACGCGCTCGACGAGGGGCGCATCGCGTTCGCGGCGCTCGCGACCGGGGCCGCCCAGGGGTGCCTGGAGGAGGCGCTGCGGTACGCGCGGACGCGCAACGTGTTCGGCCGCGACATCGGCTCGAACCAGCACATCGCGTTCACGCTCTCGCGCATGGCGGCCCGCGTCCACCAGGCACGGCTCTGCTACTACGACGCGGCGTCGAAGCTCGCGAACGACGTCCCGTTCAAGGTCGAGGCATCGATCGCGAAGCTCGTGGGCAGCGAGGCGGCCATGGCCAACGCGCGCGACGCGGCGCAGATCTTCGGCGGCTACGGGTTCCTCAACGAGAACCCCGTGGCCCGCCACTACCGGGACTCCAAGGTGCTCGAGATCGGGGAGGGGACGTCCGAGGTGCAGCTCATGATCATCGCGCGCGGGCTGGGCCTGACGGCCTAGGCCCCGGTTCCCCGCGGTCGAGAACGACCACCACCAGCAGGAAGGAGCGCAGGATGCGGGAGATCGAGCAGCGCGGGCTCTACTACGACGAGCTCGAGACCGAGGTCCGCTACGTCCACAGCCCGGGCCGCACGCTGACCGAGGCCGACAACGTGCTGTTCACGACGCTGACCATGAACACGCAGTCGCTCCACCTCGACGCGGCGTGGGCCGCGGAACAACCGTTCGGGCAGCGCCTCGTGAACTCGATGCTCACGCTCTCGACGCTCGTCGGGGCGTCGGTCGCGCAGCTCACGCAGGGCACGATCGTCGCCAACCTCGGGTTCGGCGAGGTCGCGTTCCCCCACCCGATGTTCCACGGCGACACCCTGTACTCCTCGACGGTCGTCCTGGAGAAGCGGCCGTCGGCCTCGCGGCCCGGGCAGGGGATCGTGACGCTCGAGCACCGCGGGCACAACCAGGACGGCGTGCTCGTGGCCCGGGCCGTGCGGTCGACGCTCGTGTGGACCCGCGCGGCGCACGAGGCAGCCCGTGCCACGACCACCGCGCAGGGTGAGCCGGACGCGGTGGCGCGCGACGCCGTCGGGCCTGACGGGGGTGCGACGTGACGACCTTCGACCTGGGGCCCGCGCTCCTCTTCTGCCCCGCCGACCGGCCCGACCGGTACCGCAAGGCCGCGGACCGGGCCGACGCCGTGATCCTCGACCTCGAGGACGCCGTCGCACCGGACCGCAAGGCCGCGGCGCGCGACGCGCTGCTCACCGAACCCCTCGATCCGGCGCGGACGATCGTGCGGGTCGACGCGGTCGGGACGCCGGACCACGCGACCGACCTGGCCGCGCTCGCACGCACCCCCTACCGGACCGTCATGGTGCCCAAGGCCGACGAGCGGCTGCCGCTCGACCTCGGCGGGCTGCGCGTGATCGCGCTGTGCGAGACCGCCGCAGGCGTCCTGGCCGCACCCGGGCTGGCCCGGCGCCCCGGCGTCGTCGCGTTGATGTGGGGCGCCGACGACCTCGTCGCGTCGCTCGGCGGGACGTCGAGCCGGTTCCCCGACGGCACCTACCGGGACGTCGCCCGCGCCGCCCGGTCCGCGGTGCTGCTCGCCGCCGGGGCCGCGGGCGTCGCCGCGATCGACGCGGTGCACCTCGCGATCGACGACCTCGACGGCCTGCGTGACGAGGCGCTCGACGCCGCGGCCGTCGGCTTCGCCGCGACCGCGTGCATCCACCCCTCGCACGTCCCCGTCATCCGGGCCGCGTACGCACCCCCGCCCGGTGACGTCGCGGCCGCCCGCGCGCTGCTCGCCACCGCACAGGGGCACGACGGCGTGTTCGTGCACGACGGCGTGATGATCGACGGACCCTCGCTCCGGCACGCCGAGGCCGTGCTGCGACGGGCCCGCGCCGCCGGCCGAGACGAGCACAGCACCCTCCCGACAGGAAGCAGGTAGCGGCCATGACGACCGACACGACCGGACGGGCACGGAGCTCGGTCCAGCACCACCCCGACGCCGCCACGGCCCTCGACGGCCTGCTGCGCGACGGCATGACGATCGCCGTCGGCGGGTTCGGCCTGTGCGGCATCCCGTCCGACCTCATCGAGGCCGTCCGCGACTCGGGCGTGCGCGGGCTCACCGTGGTGTCCAACAACATGGGCGTCGACGGCAAGGGGCTCGGGCTGCTGCTCGAGAGCGACCAGGTCTCCACGGTCCTGTCGTCCTACGTCGGCGAGAACAAGCTGTTCGCGCAGCGCTACCTCGACGGCGACCTCGAGGTCGAGTTCGTGCCGCAGGGCACGCTCGCCGAGCGGCTGCGCGCGGGCGGCGCCGGCATCCCCGCGTTCTATACCGCCACGGGCGTCGGGACGCCGGTCGCCGAGGGCAAGCCCGTCGAAGAGTTCGACGGGCGCCGCTACGTCCTCGAACGCAGCATCGTCGCCGACCTCGCCCTGGTGCACGCGCACCGCGCCGACCCCTACGGCAACCTCACCTACCGGTTCACGGCCCGCAACTTCAACCCGCTCGTCGCGACCGCAGGGCGCGTCACGGTGGTCGAGGCCGAGATCCTCCTGGACCAGCCCCTCGACCCCGACGTCGTCGTCACGCCCGGGATCTTCGTCGACCGGCTCGTGCCCGCGCGGCCACGGGTCAAGGACGTCGAGCAGCGCACGGTGCGGCCCCGCGCGGTCGGGGTCGGCGCGCCGACGGACGCAGGAAAGGACGCCTGACATGCCCTGGGACCGGGACGAGATGGCCGCGATCGCCGCGGCCGAGCTGCACGACGGCGACTACGTCAACCTCGGGATCGGCATCCCCACGCTCGTCGCGAACCACCTGCCGCCCGGCGTGACCATCACGCTGCAGAGCGAGAACGGGATGCTGGGCATCGGGCCGTTCCCGGTCGAGGGCGACGAGGACGCCGACCTGATCAACGCGGGCAAGCAGACCGTCACGGCCCTGCCGGGCGCGAGCTACTTCGACTCCGCGACGTCGTTCGCCATGATCCGCGGCGGTCACGTCGACATCGCGATCCTCGGGGCCCTGGAGGTCTCCGAGACCGGGGACCTGGCCAACTGGACCGTGCCCGGCAGGCTCGTCAAGGGCATGGGCGGGGCCATGGACCTCGTTGCAGGCACACCCCGGATCGTCGTGCTCATGGACCACGTGGCGCGCGACGGGACGCCCAAGCTCCGGCACGAGTGCGCGCTGCCGCTCACGGGCGAAGGCGTGGTGGACCGGATCATCACGGACCGGGCGGTGTTCGACGTGCTGCCCGGCGACGTGTCAGAACCAGCGGGCACTCGAGGTCACGCTGGTTCTGACACCCCGCGGCGGCGTCTCGTGCTGCGCGCCGTCGCGCCCGACGTGACCCTCGACGAGGTGCGGGCCGCGACCGAGGCGAGCTACGTCGTCGGGCTGGACGAACCCGGCGACCCTGCCGGGGCACCCGTTCCCACCCCGTCACGCACCGGACACCAGGAGGAGTCATGACCGTCGTCGTGGGGTACGCGCGCACCCCGTTCGTGCGCTTCAACGGCGCCTTCGCGACCGTGCCCGCCGCCGTCCTCGGGTCCCACGCGCTGGGCGCGGCGCTCGCGGACGCAGGGCTCACGCCTGACGACGTCGAGCTCGTCCTCGCCGGGCAGGTGCTCCAGGGCGGGGCCGGGCAGAACCCGGCACGGCAGGCCGCCGTCGGTGCGGGCGTGCCCTTCTCGGTGCCCGCGATGACGCTCAACGCGGTCTGCCTGTCGGGCATGGAGGCCGTGGTGCAGGCGCACCGGCTGATCGCCGCGGGCGAGGCGCAGGTCGTCGTGGCCGTGGGGCAGGAGTCCATGAGCCTCGCACCGCACGCCTGGGTCGGGTCGCGCGCGGGCCAGAAGCTCGGCGACGTGACCCTCGTGGACACGCTCGCGCACGACGGGCTGCGCGACGCGTTCGAGCAGGACTCGATGGGGCTCAGCACCGAACGGCACGGTGAGCGTCTCGCGATCAGCCGCGAGGCGCAGGACGCTTTCGCGGCGTCGTCGCACGCGCGGGCCGCCGCGGCCGCCGACTTCCTGCGCGGAGAGATCGCGCCCTTCCAGACGCCGGGGCGCGGTGGTCGCCTCGTCGAGGCCGACGACGGCGTGCGCGCCGACACCACGGTCGAGGTCCTCGCGCGGCTCCGCCCCGCCTTCCGCGAGGACGGCACCCTCACGGCCGGGAACGCGTCGCAGATCTCCGACGGCGCCGCCGCCCTCGTGCTCGTGAGCGACGAGGAGGCCGCGCGGCGCGGGCTGACCGGCGCCCGGGTCCTCGGGCACGCGCTCGTCGCCGGGCCCGACGTCTCGCTGCACGCGCAGCCCGCGAACGCGATCCGCGCCGCGTGCGCGCGGGCCGGGCTCGACGCCGGCGAGCTGTCCGCGGTCGAGATCAACGAGGCCTTCGCGGTGGTGGCCCTCGCGTCGACGGACCTGCTGGGCGTCGACCCCGCGATCGTCGACGCCAACGGCGGGGCCATCGCGCTCGGGCACCCCATCGGGGCGTCGGGCGCGCGGATCGTGGGTCACCTCGCGCGGCGGCTCGCGGTCCTCGGCGACGACGCCGTGGGCGCCGCGGCGCTGTGCGGCGGCGGCGGGCAGGGGTCGGCGGTGGTGCTGCAGGGGTAGGGGCCGACGACTGCGGCGGTGCGGGCGCCCGTTCCGGGAACCAGCGCTACAGGTCGCCCTTGCGCTGCAGGTAGCGCATGGCGCCCCAGCCGATCGGGATGCGGGCCCAGTAGGTCGCGAGGCGGAAGAGGAAGGTCGCGGACGTGGCGAGCGCGAGCGGAATCCCGGCGGCCGTCAGCCCGAAGATGAGGGCGCTCTCGATCGCGCCCAGGCCGCCGGGGGTCGGGACGGCCGCACCGGCTGCGTTGCCGACCAGGTAGATCACGGCCACGTCGACGAGCGCGAGCTCCTGGCCGAACGCCGCGAGGGCCGCGTCGAACGCGAGCACGTAGCCGAGCGTCATGACGATGTTCCCGCCGAAGCCCAGGGCCAGGCGTCCCGGCTGGCTGAGCATCTCGGACAGGCGCGGCCAGACCTGCTGCACGGTCGGCCTGATCTTGGCGAGCACCCAGCGCCGTATCGCGGGGACGAGCAGCGTCGCGATCACCGCGAGGGCCACCCCGGTGATGGCCAGCAGGACCGTGGTCGAGGGCAGCTTGACGAGGCCGCCCGAGCGGGCCGTCATCGACAGGACGACCAGCAGCAGGATCGTGACGACGAACTGCGACACCTGCACCAGCGCGACGGTCGCGACGGCCATGGGCGTCGAGACGCCGCGCTTGGTCAGCATGCGCAGGTTGAGGGCTGCCGGACCGATCCCGGCCGGTGCCGCGAGGGCCACGAACGACCCGGCCATCTGGGTCAGCGTCGCCCGGATCATGGGCAGCTTGACGGGCGAGAACGCCACGAAGGTCAGTGCTGCGCCGAACCAGGTGAGGATGCCCAGCGCGAACGAGATGACCGCCCACCACGGGTTCGCCTCGGAGACGGCCTCGGTGATCTGCTGGAAGTTCATCGTCGTGACGACCACGGTCACCGCGACGATCGTCAGGGTCAGCGTGATGATCGTCCGGGCGCCGAAACGTGTGATGCGCTGGGGCTCGACGTCCGTCTCCGGCAGGCGCTCGACGAGCGCGGCACGCAGGTCCTTGAAGAGCTCCTTGTTGGCGCGCATCTCCTCGCGCGTGCTCACGGGCAGCGCGATCGACTGCAGCAGCGGACCGATCGCCGCGATGTCCTCGCCCGGTAGCACGCTCACGGCCGAGGCCACGGCCCGCTGGGCGCCCACGCGCAGCGCGAGCAGCGCGACCATCTGTGTGAGGTCCATGCGACGTGACAGCTCGGACGACGCGATGTCGCCCTGCTCCCAGCCGGTCAGCCACACCTTGACCTCGGAGTCGTCGGGGCCGCCTCGGGGGCTCAGGTCGACGGCCGCCGACCCGGCGTCCGGGCCGGCGCCCGGGCCCGTCCCGGCGGGGTGCGTCGCAGCCCCTCCCGGTTCGCCGCGGCTCACGAGCATGACGTCGGAGGTCAGGGCGCGGTGCGAGAGCCCGGCGTCGTGCGCGAGCTGGATCTGGTGCCAGGCCTCGGTGAGGACGGCGTCGGTGACCTCGTCGTCGGGCAGGTCGCGCAGCGAGACGGCTCCTACGGCGTGCTCCTGGACGAGGATCATCGAGTCGTCGGACTCGGCCACGCCGAGCAGGCGCGGCGTCCGGACGCCTGCGGCGCGGGCGGCGTAGGCGAGGAGGGCGGTGCGTTCTGCCACGGCTTTGAGCGAGATCGCGGCGCGGCCCTCGATGCCGCGCAGCCGGAGGGAGCGCCAGAACCGGGTGAGGAAGCCGACGACCTGTCGGTCGCCGTCGAGCACGACGACGTCGCGGCGCACCCCGTCCTCGGTGAACATCGCGTAGACGCGGTTGTCGCCGGACCGGGTGAGGGCGATCGCGGCGGGGTCCGACGGCGCCTCGGCGGGTTCGCGGACGCCCTCGCCGAGCGCTCCGGACAGGTGGTCGCCCGCGATCCGCGCGTCGGCGGTCAGGGCCGAGTCCTCGTCGGACCCGGCGACGCGGACCACGCCGACGTGCACCTCGCCCGTGATCTCGCCGTCGGCGTTGACCTCGGTGATGGGGTCCTCGGCGGCCTCCGCGAGCTCGGCGGGCTGGGCGACGTCACGGACGCGCACGAGGGCCGTGGGTGAGTAGCCGGCCCGGCGGACACCGTCGACCAGGTGTGGCCCGTAGGCGCGCTCGCTGCGCACGCCCGAGACCCAGCGCACGGTGTTGCCCGCGATGCGGCCGAGCAGGAGCGTGATGATCGTGCCGGGCAGCGACACCTGGGCGGTGATGAGGACGACGCCCAGCGCGATGAACAGCAGGTTCCAGGACCAGGCGACGGTCCGGCGCCGGGTGCGGGGACCTGCTGCGGTCAGCAGCCCGCTGATCGCGGCGACGTAGCCGGGGATGCTGAGCCGCCACTCGCCGCGGATCCGCACCGAGAGGCCCTGGATGAGGTCGTCGGAGCCGAACGTCAGCACGGAGTAGGTGACGGCGATGCCCAGGATCATGCCGAGCGCGGCCGCGGCGATCGACTCGACGACCTGTCGCCCGAGCTTGCGGATGCCGAGCTCGATGAGCACCGCTGTGGGGATCGCGAGCGTCACGAGACCTTCGAGGACCGCGACCGGGATGAAGAGGATCCGCGCGAGGAGGTCGGAGAAGCCCTGGACGTCCTCGGCGACGCCTGCGGTGGTGCCGTGCGCGTAGACGGACATGAACATGACGAGCGCGACACCCAGCGCGCACAGCACGATCCCGACGAGGTCGCTGGGGTGGCGGACGCGCGACTCGGGGGTGTCGACGACCATGACGGTCGGGTCGGTGCCGTCGCCCACGGGGCGTGGGGGCGTGAGGAACGCGCGGAACGAGCGGGGGTCGGGCGCGGTGCTGGGGGCCGTGTCGAGCGATCCGACCTCGTGCACCTGCGGGCGCGGTCCGGCCGTCGCCGGAGGGCCGGCCGGGTCGTGAGCGCGCGCAGACATGCTTGCGAGTCTAGGGCTGAGGGTCCCGGGAGGCGCGGTATTACGCCACTCTCGGTCGGGTGATTTGCCCGCTTGCTCCTGGTGTTCGGGGTGCTTCGGCGCGCGAGTGTGACCAACGTCCAGCACGATGAACGTAGGTAGCGCTCCCACCTGACCTGCGACGACGAGGGTCGCGGGCGTTCCGCGCCCAGGTGCTCGGCGCACGACGTGAACGGTGGTGGGCTCATGGTCCGGAGCAGCGGCAGGGAGCACGGCACCGACGTGCACGAGCCGCCCAACGCCTTCAAGAACGTCTGGTGGCTCCCGGTGGTGCGCGGTGTGCTCCTGGTGGTCCTGGGGCTGCTGCTCATGATCCAGCCGCTCGAGGCGCTCGAGACGCTGCGCTGGGTGTTCGGTATCTTCCTCGTCGCGGACGCGGCCCTCGTGGCGGCCCAGGGGCTGGCCCACCGCCAGCAGGTGGGCTGGCGGTGGTGGCTCGCGCAGGCGGTCGTCGACCTGCTCTTCGGGGTCGCGATCATGTTCTGGCCCGACCTCAGCACGACCGCGCTCTACTACGTCCTGGTCGTGTGGGTCCTCGTCCTGGGGATCACGGCGGTCGTGGGGGCGGCGGGTCTGGTGCGCAACCGCGACCTGGGGTGGCCGTGGATGCTCACGGTCGGCATCGTGTCGGCGCTGTTCGGCCTGATGCTCGTCACGCGGCCCGTGGGCTCGGGCGACGTCCTGAGCCTCACGGTCGTCGCGTTCGGGCTGTACGCGTTCGTGGCGGGGGCGATCCACGTGGTCTCGGGCTTCGGGGTGCGGTCGGTCGCGCGCGAGCTCGCGGACCTGCGGTCGCGGGCGGTCGCGGCCGGGGTGGTCGTCACGGGCGGGTCGGTCCTGGGGGCCGGGCCGTCGGCCCCGGTGGTCGCGGAAGCAGCGGCGGCACCTGCGCCGGGTGCGGCACCCTCCGGCCCGACGGCGGAGCTCGCCCCGGGCGAGGACGTCGCGGGCGAGGTGGCCGGGTCGGGCGACGTGCCGGGCGACCCTCCGGTCCCCACCGGAGACCCGGGCGACGGGACCTGGCCGCCCGAGCCGGGTTCCGACGTCGGGCCGGGGACGCTCGGCGGCCGGTGAGGCAGGTGCGACAGCGCCGCCACCGCGGGTCGACGAGCTGCTCGAGTCGGTCCAGCTCCCGCACTCAGCGATGCGCCACGGCGGCTAGCCGACGCCCAGCGCCTCGAGCCACTCGCGAGGCAGCAGCGCGTAGCCCACGAACGCGACCACGTCGAGGATCGTGTGGGCGATCACGAGCGGCACGACCCGGTGCCGCCCCCACCTGCTCGTGTAGAACCACGAGAACACGACACCCATGACCACGTTCCCGACGAACGGGCCGATGCCCTGGTACAGGTGGTACGAACCGCGCAGCAGCGAGCTCCACACGACGAACTTCACGCGGCCCCAGCCCAGGTCCTTGGTGCGCTCGAACAGGTAGGAGACCGCGATGACCTCCTCGAGCAGGCCGTTCTGGAGGGCCGCGAGGATCAGGATCGGCACGGTCCACCAGTAGTCGGCGAGGTTGGCGGGGTTGACCTCGACCGTGATCCCCAGGGCGCGCCCCGCGACGTACAGCCCCAGGCCCGGGATGCCGATGACCGCGGCGAGCGCGAACCCCCACCCGGTGTCGCGCCACGGCCGGCTGCCGTCGAGCCCGATCGCCCGCGTGACCGACCGGCCGCGCGCCGAGAGCAGGTACAGCGCGAGCGCGACCGGGATGAGCGCGAACCCGATGCTGAGGATCTGGTAGGTCAGGTCGAGGTACGGGCGGGGCGACTGGGAGTTGTTGAGGCTCGTGCTCTGCTCGGCGAGCGGGGTGCCCTCGGTCAGGCGCGCCACGATGTTGACGATCGCGTACACGCCCGACCGGCCGAGGCTCAGTCCCAGCAGGATCCAGATCTCGGCCCCGATGCGGCGGCGGGTCTCGGGGTGGTCGGCCGTCGTCGGCGCCCAGCGCGAGCGCTTGCCGGTCTCGGGGGGAGTGCCGGGAGGAGTGGTCACCTGGCCGTTATAGCACCCGCCGTGGGGGAGTGCTGCGCGGTCTTCACACAATCCTCGTCGGTTGGTCAACAGGCGTCCGGGGGGCGTGCAGACGGGCTTCCTACCCTGGGAGGACCGTGACTTCGCACAGACCCGCCTCCATCAGCCCGACCGTCCCAGACGCCCCTGCACCGGGCGCAGCCGACGACGACCTCGACGAGAAGCCGCCAGGCCTCTCCGTCACGCAGGTCGTCGCGAGCGCGCTCGCAGCCGTGAGCTCGACGGTCCTGCTGTCGTACCTGGGCGTGGCCGGGACCATCATCGGTGCGGGCGTGGCGTCGGTCCTGACCATCGTCGGGAACAACCTCTACACGCGCTCGATCCTCAGGACGCGTCGCCAGATGAGGGCCGCGATGAAGGCGGGCGTGGTGCTGCCCGTGGGCAAGGGCGGCCGCACGGTCCTCCTGCCGACGCTCGCAGGGTCGCACTCGGCGAGCGGCGACGGCTCCGGGGACACCAGGGTGCTGCCCGCGGTCGCCGCGGACGGGCAGGCTGCGGACACCGCGGTCCTCTCGGCCGACGACGTGGGTGGCACGCGCCTCGACGGCCTGCGCACCGCTGCCACGGACGGGCCCGACGACGGCACGGGCGGCCCGCAGGGCGACGGCACCTCGGGCGACGCCCCGGTCGGCGACGACGTGACGTCCCGCCGCCCGGGCCGCAGGACGTTGATCCTCTCGGCCGTCGGGGTCTTCCTGGTGCTGATCGTGGGCGTGACCCTCGTCGAGGTCGTCGCCGGGCGCCCGCTGAGCGAGATCCTGCGCGGCGAGGAGGGTTCGGGCACGTCGATCAGCCACGTCGTGTCCCGTGAGCCCACGACGACCGGGAACACGGGCGACACGACCGGCGGCACGACGGGTGACACGACGGGCGACTCCCCGGCGACGGGCACCACGCCCAGCCCGGCCCCGAGCGAGGCCCCGACCCCGGCGCCGACCGACCCGCCGACCACGGCCCCCGAGCCTGAGCCGACCACCCCGGTCACCCCCGAGCCGGACCCGGCGCCTGGGACGGGCGGGGACACGGGCGGGACCGGTGGCTCGGGGGCCGGCTCGGGCTCGGGAGGCAGCGACCTCGAGCAGCTGCCCGGTACGGGAACGGGCAGCGGGTCCGGGAGCGGTACAGGTGCCGGTGCCGGTACTGAGAACGCTCCGGGGACCGGGACCTCGGGCTCCACGACGTCCTGACGCGCAGCAGGTCCGACCTCTCGGCGTGGGGGGGCTTGCGCGGACCGCACCCCTCCTGGCAGGCTACAAAGTAGTTTGCAGAACAAACCACGACCGTCGTGGTGGAGGAGGAGCACCTGTGCCCGACCGGACACGCGACCAGACACCCGACCGGCCCGCCGGACCCGCCCAGGGGCCCGACGACGACCGGCCGCTCGACCCCGCCGAGAGCCTGCGCCTCATCGCGGCCCAGCAGGAGAAGGCAAAGGACGTCGAACCCGACGGCCGGGTCCTCTACGGCGTCTGGGGGCTGGCCTGGCTCCTGGGCTACACCACGCTCTACGTCAGCTCGCTGCGCACGGCCGCGCCGCCCGCGACGGCGACCCTGGAGATCGGGGCGAGCGACGCCGTCGGGCAGCCCGAGCCCTGGGCGTTCGCGCTCTTCGGGACACTCCTGATCGGGGCCGTCGCGCTCACGATCGTGCACGTCCTGACCCGCGTGAGCGGGGTGCGTGGGGCGAGCGCCCGCTCGGGCGCGCTCTACGGGTGGGCCTGGTTCATCTCGTTCGCCGCCATGAGCCTCGTTCTCGCCGGGCTCGCCCGCGCCGGGGCGAACCCCGAGGTCATGGCGGTCGCGAGCAACGCGCTGTCGTGCCTGGTCGTCGGGATGATGTACCTCGCGGGCGGGGCCATGTGGCAGGAGGTCCGCCTGTACGTCCTGGGCGTGTGGATCCTGCTCGTCGCCGGGGCCGCCACGATCGTGGGACTGCCCGGCCTCTACCTCGTCATGGCCGTCGCGGGTGGCGGTGGGTTCCTGCTCATGGCGTTCGTCGAGCAGGTGCTGCGCGTGCGGACCCGTCGCCGGATCGCGGGAGGTGCCCGTGCCTGACGTCGAGCTCGACCCGGTCATCCACGCCCAGGCACGGCTGCGCGTCGTCGCGACGCTCTCTGCGCTGGGTGCGGGCGACCAGATCGCGTTCCCCAAGCTCCAGAAGCTCCTCGACATGACCGCGGGCAACCTCTCGACGCACCTGCGCAAGCTCGAGGACGCCGAGTACGTGACCGTCACCAAGACCCACGAAGGCCGCACGCCGGCGACCTACATCACCCTCACTCCTCGCGGGCGCCGCGCCTTCGAGGTCTACACCGAGTCCTTGAGCATGCTCCTGAGAGGAGCCGGATCGTGACCAGCCAGCACTCCGCCGCCAGTCCGGGGCGCACCGCCGCCGCGACACGAGGAGGCCCGACCGCGACGCACGGGTCCCTCGTGTCCGTGCAGCACGTGACCCGCCGCTTCGGTCACGTCGTCGCGCTCGACGACGTGACCCTCGAGGTCGGGGCCGGCGAGCTCGTCGGGCTCCTCGGCCCCAACGGCGCCGGGAAGTCGACGCTGCTCTCGCTCGTGAGCGGGCAGCGCAAGCCCGACTCGGGCGTCGTCCGCCTCGCCGGCGGCGACCCGCGCGACGCCTCCTCCCGGCAAGGCCTGGGCCTCACACCGCAGGAGACCGGCCTGCCCGCAACCCTCAAGGTGCGCGAGGTCGTCGACTTCGTCGGCAAGCACTACGCGAACCCCGTCCCCACGGGCGAGCTGCTCGAGCAGTTCGGGCTGTCCGACCTCGCCGGGCGCCAGACCGGAGCCATGTCCGGCGGGCAGAAGCGACGCCTCGCGGTCGCGCTCTCGCTCGTCGGGCGCCCCCGCGTCGTGCTGCTCGACGAGCCCACCACGGGCCTCGACGTGAGCGCACGCCAGGCGCTGTGGGCCGCGATCCGCGAGTACCACGCGGACGGCGGGACCGTGCTGCTCACGAGCCACTACCTCGAAGAGGTGCAGGCGCTCGCGCAGCGTGTCGTCGTGATCGACCAGGGCGTGGTCAAGGCCGACGACACGCTCGACGCGATCCTGCGCCGCGTCGGGCTGCGGCGCGTGGTCGTGCGCAGCACCGCGGACCTGGGCACCGACCTGCCGGGCGTCGTGCGGTCCGAGCGTGCGGCCGACGCGGGCACGGGGAAGTCCGGCACCTGGCGCTACGAGCTGTTCACGGCCGACGCCGACGAGCTCGTCCGCACCCTCGTGACGTCGGGCCTGCCGTTCCACGGGCTCGAGATCCGCGGCGCGAGCCTCGAGGAGGCGTTCGAGCAGATGGTCTCGCGTGACGCGACCACCGACCCCGGTGACACTGCCAGCCCGACGGGCGCGACGCCGTCGGGCACCCAGGACCAGCAGACCTCCGAGGAGGGGAGCACGCGATGAGCACCCACGCAGCCACCACGACCCACGGTGCGAGCGGGCGCCCGCCCGGTGCCGCCACCCTCACCTGGATCCACCTCAAGTACCAGTTCCTCGAGACCGTGCGCGTGCCCATCGCGGTCCTCGGGAACCTGCTGTTCCCCGCGCTCGCGATGTTCTTCTTCGTCGTGCCGCAGGAGGCGGTCGCAGGGAATCCCGTCGCGGCGACCACGGCCGTCGCGTCGCTCGGGCTGTTCGCGATCTGCTCCGCGAGCCTGTTCACGTACGGGCTGGGCGTCGCGGAGGACCGGGCGCTGCCGTTCGACCCGTTCCTGCGCTCGCTGCCCGCCGGGCCCGCGCCGCGCATGATCGCGCGCATCCTCAACGGCGGCATCTTCTCGCTGTTCGGGCTCGTGCCGCTCATCCTCATCGGGTGGCTCCTGACCGCGGCCTCCGTGACGTGGACGCAGCTCCTCGCGGGGGTGGGGACGGTGCTGCTCGTGTCGGTGCCGTTCGTGCTGCTGGGCATCGCGGTCGGCTACTCGCTGTCGGCCAAGGCCGCGCTGCCCGTGGTGCAGGTCATCCTGTTCCCGCTGGCGTTCGCGGGCGGGCTGTTCGTGCCGCCGTTCCTGTTCCCGCCGTGGCTCGACGCGATCTCGATGGCCACCCCGACGCGCGCCGGTCGCGACCTGCTGGTCCAGGCGCTCACGGGCGCGCCGGCGTACGCGCTCGCGTGGCTCGTGCTGCTGGGCTGGACCGTGGTGTTCGCGGTCCTCGCGGTGTGGGCGTACCGCCGCGACGAGGGTCGCCGCTTCAAGTAGGCCCCCCTCCCGGTGCCGAGCATGCGGTTGGCGTCGTGAATCCTGTGATTCGCGACGCCAACCGCATGCTCGCGCAGCAGTAGCCGCATGCTCGGCACCGACGGCGCTGTGCACCTCGCTTCCGCCCGCCGCGTTTAATGTGATATCACTTTGATAGATGCGGGGCGTCCGGCACCCGTGCGACGACGAGAGGGAGCAGCCATGACCGAGACGACGACCCCACCGCAGGAGTCCGTGGGCGGCGAGCCGGTCGGCCGCCCCGTCGGGCACGACGGCACCCGCGTGGACGTCACCGAGCAGCCCGCGTGGTCGCTCGGCGCCGGCGGAGGCGGCCTCGCGATCCTCCTCGTCCTCGTCCTTCTCGGCGGGTCGATCCCCCTGTTCATGGCCGGCACCCCGGGCGCCACCCTGCTCGGCGTGGTCGCGATCGTGCTCGGCCTCCTCGCGCTCACGACCGTCAAGGTCATCAACCCGGGCCAGACGCTCGTCGTCCAGTTCTTCGGCCGGTACCTCGGGACGATCCGCCGCACCGGGCTCGTCGCCACCGTGCCGCTCTCGACGCGCAAGCGCGTGTCCGTCCGCGTCCGCAACTTCGAGACGAGCGAGCTCAAGGTCAACGACGCCGACGGCAACCCGATCAACATCGCGGCGATCGTCGTGTGGCAGGTGGCGGACACCGCGAAGGCGAGCTTCGCCGTCGAGGACTACACGGACTTCGTCCGCGTCCAGGCCGAGTCGGCGCTGCGCCACGTCGCGATGTCCCACCCGTACGACGACGCCGAGGCCGGCGAGCAGTCGCTGCGCGGCGCGACGGAGGTCGTGTCGGCCGAGATCGCCGCCGAGGTCGCCGCACGCGTCGTGGTGGCGGGCGTCGAGGTCATCGAGGCCCGCATCTCCAACCTCGCGTACGCCCCCGAGATCGCGCAGGCCATGCTGCAGCGCCAGCAGGCCGGGGCGATCATCGCGGCCCGGTCGAGGATCGTCGAGGGTGCCGTGTCGATGGTCGAGGACGCCCTGGCGCGCCTCGAGGCGGAGTCGATCGTCACGCTCGACGACGAGCGCCGCGCCGCCATGGTCTCGAACCTCCTCGTCGTCCTGTGCAGCGACAGCCGCGCGACCCCCGTCGTGAACGCCGGGTCGCTCTACTCGTGACCGCCGAGGTCCCGGCGCCCGCCCCCGGCGGGTCGCCGGGGGAGGACGCTCAGGGGCCCGACGGCGGAGCGTCAGTCGGGCGAGAGGGTGCGCCTCGACGTCCCCGGACCGAGCGGAAGCAGGTCCTGCTGCGGCTCGACCCGGCGGTGCACGACGCACTCGCGCGCTGGGCGTCGGACGAGCTGCGGAGCGTCAACGCCCAGATCGACATGGTGCTGCGCCGGGCCCTCGACGCGGAGGGCCGGCTCCCACGAGACGTGCGCCCGCCGCGCCGCCCGGGCCGCCCGCCCGCCCAGTGACCTGCGCTCGCTGCCGAGCATGCGGTTGTCGTCGGCCGACCATGCGGTTGTCGTCGAGATCCGGCCGAATCCGAGCGACAACCGCATGCTCGGCACCGCGGTGGGGTAGCCCGGGGTAGCCGGGTCCAGCCCTGTTCAGCCCTGTTCAGCCCGCTCGGCGCAGGCGGAGCGAGTTGCCCACGACGAGCACCGAGCTCATGGCCATCGCCGCGCCCGCGATCATCGGGTTGAGCAGCCCGGCGGCGGCGAGCGGGATCGCGGCCACGTTGTAGGCGAAGGCCCAGAACAGGTTCTGCTTGATGATGCGCAGCGTCTGCCGTGAGAGCCGGATCGCGGTCGCGGTCGAGCGCAGGTCGCCGCGCACGAGCGTGATGTCGCTCGCCTCGATCGCGACGTCGGTGCCGGTACCCATGGCCAGGCCGAGGTCGGCCCCGGCGAGCGCGGCGGCGTCGTTCACGCCGTCCCCGACCATCGCCACGACGCGGCCCTGCGCGCGCAGGCGGGCGACGACGTCGACCTTGTCCTGCGGCAGGACCTGCGCGATCACGTCCTCGTCCGCGATCCCGACCTGGCTGGCCGCGACGCGGGCCGCGCCCGCGTTGTCCCCCGTGAGGAGGAGGGGACGCAGCCCCAGGTCGCGGAGCTCGGCCACGGCCTGGGCCGAGGTCTCCTTGACGGGGTCGCGCAGGACGAGGACGCCCTGAGCGGTGCCGTTCCAGGCGACGACGACGGCGGTCGCGCCCGTGGCCTCGGCCTCGTCGAACACGCGGCGCAGCTCACCCTCAGTGGTGTCAGAACGAGCGTGACCCATGGTCCCCGCTGGTTCTGACACGTCGAACGCGACGCCCTGCTCGGCGAGCCACGTCGGCCGACCGACCAGGACCCGCTGCGCGTTGAGCCCACCGTCAGGGGACAGGCCCGAGTGCGCGGTGCGGACCAGGCCGCTCACGCCGCCGCCGGGGGAGCTCACGAAGTCGAAGACCTGCGCCGAGCCGATCACGACGCCGTCGGCGCCGGTCTCGACGCCCGCCGCGTCTGAGTTGTCAGAACCAGCGTGACCTCCAGTACCCGCTGGTTCTGACAGGCGGGCGCCGGTCGGCACCGAGATCCGCGTCGCAGCGGCTGCGATCGCCTGCGCGATCGGGTGCTCGCTCAAGCCCTCCACGGCGCCGGCGAGACGCAGGGCGTGGTGAGCGGCGCCGTCGGGCGTCTCGCTCGACGAGCCGGCGGCAGCCCGCGCCGCGTCCGACGACAGGTCGAGCGTGCCCTCGCGCGTGACCACGCGCTCGAGGGCCATGCGGCCCTGCGTGACGGTGCCGGTCTTGTCGAGCACGATCACCTCGACGCGGCGCGTGGACTCCAGGACCTCGGGGCCCTTGATGAGGATGCCGAGCTGGGCGCCGCGGCCCGTGCCGACGAGCAGCGCGGTCGGCGTCGCGAGCCCCAGGGCGCACGGGCACGCGATGATCAGCACGGCCACGGCAGCCGTGAACGCGAACTGCGTGCTGGCTCCCGCGAGCAGCCAGCCGCCCAGGGTGAGCACGGCCAGGACCAGGACGATCGGCACGAACACCGCCGAGATGCGGTCCGCGAGGCGCTGCACGGGGGCCTTGCCCGTCTGTGCCTGGCTCACGAGGCGCCCGATCTGCGCGAGCGTCGTCTCCTCGCCCACGCGTGTCGCACGCACGAGCAGGTGGCCCGAGGTGTTGACGGTCGCGCCCGTGACGTCGGCGCCCGGCGTCACGTCGACGGGGACGGGCTCGCCGGTCAGGAGCGAGGTGTCGACGGCCGAGCTCCCCTCGACCACGACGCCGTCGGTCGCGACCTTCTCGCCGGGGCGGACCGTGAACAGGTCGCCCTCACGCAGGGCCGCGACGGGGACGCGCTCGGTCACGCGCTGCCCGTCGGGGCCGGTCGTGACGCGCTCGGCGTCCTTGGCGCCCATCGCGAGGAGCGAGCGCAGTGCGTCGCCGGCCTTGCGGCGCGAGCGGTGCTCGGACCAGCGGCCCGCGAGGAGGAACGTCGTGACGACGGCTGCGACCTCGAAGTAGAGCTCGGGCATCGAGCCGTGGGCGCGCGAGGGCAGCAGCGACACCGACATGCGCATGCCGATCTCGCCTGCGCCGCCCAGCAGCAGCGCCCACAGGGACCACAGGGTCGCGGCGAATACGCCGATCGACACGAGCGTGTCCATGGTCGAGGCGCCGTGGCGGGCTGCGCGGAAGGCCGCGGTGTGGAACGGCCACGCGCCCCAGGTCACGACCGGCAGGGCGAGGGCCGTGACGACCCACTGCCAGCCGGGGAACTGCAGGGCCGGGATCATCGACAGCAGCACGACGGGCAGCGTGAGGACCGCGGCGACCTTGAGGCGGCGCCCGAGGTCGGCGCCGCGGTCGCGCGTGGGTGCCGAGGTGTCGGTCGACGCGAGGGTCGCCGAGGCCGGAGACGGAGCGGGCGCCGGGGCCGGGACCGGCTCGGCGGGCCTGTCAGAACCAGCGTGATCCGGGGTGCTCGCTGGTTCTGACACGACGGCGGCTCCAGGGGCCGCCACCCTCGCCGAGACGGCGAGGCTCGCCGCGCGACGTCCCGTGACGCGTGCCTGGTAGCCGGCCTTCTCGACGGCCGCGACGAGCTCGGCGTCGGTGACTCCCTCGGGCAGCACGACGTGCGCGCTCTCGAGCGGCAGGTTGACGGTGGCTTCGACGCCGTCGACGCGGTTGAGCCTCTTCTCGACGCGTGCGACGCACGACGCGCACGTCATGCCCTCGATCGCGAGGTCGACCTCGACGAAGGTCGGGCCGGCGGTCAGGCCGGTGGGGGTGGTCATCGGTGCTCCTCGACAGTGTGGTGCGTCCGGCGGTTCCCGCCAGGCGGGGGTGCTCCGTCGCGGCCCGTGCGTCGCGGGCGGGGACGGTGGGCGCGCCCCGAGGTGCGGGGCGGCGGCGCGGGCGGCCTGGGTCAGCGGCGTGAGGGGCGCGGCTGAGGTGTCGGCAAGCGGCCTGCGGGGGTGGGGCGGGGTGGGGTTGTCAGAGCGAGCGTGGGGCCGAGGCCTCGCTGGTTCTGACAACCCCGACCGGGACTGGTCAGGCCTGCGGGACCTGGAGGTCGTACGTCTTCTGTGCCGGCGCGGCGTCCGCGGCCGAGTCCGTGCCGCAGCCGCAGCCGCAGTTGTGCGCCTTGCGGTCGGCGGCCTGCTCGGCCGACTGCGCGGCCTGGGCGTCGAGCTGGACGTCGTAGCTCACGACCTCGTAGCCGGCCTCGTCGACGGCCTCGCGCAGCGCGGCCTCGTCGAGCGGGTCGTCAGAGAAGACGGTGACCTCGGAGGCGCCGCCGACGTTCAGGTCGACGCTGATGTTCTCGACTCCGGGGACGGCGCTCACGTCCTTGGTGACGTGCGAGACGCAGTTGCCGCAGGTCATGCCGGTGACGCCGAGGGTGGTGACGGTGCTCATGGTGCTCCTTGGGGAGGGGTGGGGTGTCAGCTGCGGACGAGACGGGCGATGGCGTCGGACGCCTCGCGGACCTTGGCGGCGCCCTCGGCCTCGGAGGACCGGGCGGCGTCGACGACGCAGTGGCCGAGGTGGTCCTCGACGAGTCCGATGGACACCGCCTGGAGGGCCTTGGTCACCGCGGAGACCTGGGTGAGGATGTCGATGCAGTAGACGTCCTCGTCGATCATGCGGGCGATGCCACGGACCTGGCCCTCGATGCGGCGCATGCGCTTGAGGTAGGCCTCCTTGTCGGAGGCGTACCCGTGGGGGCCGGTGTGGGCGGGGGCAGCGCCCGGCTCGACCGGGCGCTGGGTGGTCGTGTCGCTCATGCTGGGCCTCCGTGATCACTCGCTCGGATACCCCTACTGGGTACCAACCCTCCAAGGTACCCCGGCGGGGTATCGTCTTGTCAAGGGGCCACGGTCCCTCCGCGACGAATGCGCGGTTCGCCACGACATGCAGCCGTTTCGGGTGTTCGATGAGAACCGAACAGCCCGCACGGACGGTGCTCCAGCGTTCCTGGCGGGACACGACACGACGTCAGGAGCCCACCATGACCACGCAGGACCCGATCCTCACCGCCTTCTCCACCACCGCCAAGCAGGTCTGGTACTGGCCAGTCGTCCGCGGTGTCGTCGCGATCCTCTTCGGCGTCGTCGCGCTCGTGTGGCCCGAGATCACGGCCGTCGTCTTCATCTGGATCGTCGCGATCTTCACGCTCGTCGACGGCCTGTTCGAGATCGTCGAGGGCATCCGCCGCCGAGGCACGGGCGGCACCGCGGCCCTCGTCACGGTCGGTCTCGTGAGCGTCGCCGTCGGCATCGTGCTCCTCGTGTGGCCCGGCAAGACCGCCGAGGTCCTCGTGTGGATCATCGGTCTGTGGGCCGTGGTCCTGGGCATCTTCCAGACGATCGCGAGCATCGAGCTCCGCAAGGTCCCCGGCAGCGGCTGGGGCTGGGGCGTCTTCGCGGGTCTGCTGTCGCTCGTCTTCGGTGCCCTGGTCCTGTTCAACGTGAGCGCGGGCGTCGTGTCGATCGTGTGGATCCTCGCGATCGTCGCCCTCGTCTGGGGCGTCGCGCTCATCGCGTTCGGCTTCCAGATCCGTAGCCTCGGCAAGAAGCTCGGGCAGATCTCCTACTGACCGGCCCCGAGCCGCCTGCCGAGCCGTCGATCACGGCACGGTCGGGCGTGAGGTGAGCGGCGCCGTCGGGCACGGAGGAAGGTGCCCGACGGCGCAGCTCACCCCGCCGGGCACCCCTCGCCCCGTGCGGGGGCTAGCGTTGAGCCCGCGCCGCGGCCCGCGCCCCTGCGGGCAGGGCTGCGAGGATGCGCTCGACCGCGACGTCGTCGTGCGCGGACGACACGAACCACGCCTCGAACACCGACGGCGGCAGGTTGACCCCCGCGTCGAGCATCGCGTGGAAGAACGCCCGGTAGCGGAACACGTCCTGCGCCTGGGCCTGCGCGTACGTGCGGACCCCGGCCGCGGCGGCGAAGTCGCCGAACATGATCGAGAACAGGTTCCCCGAGCGCTGCAGGGCGTGCGGGACACCTTCTGCGGCCAGCGCCGCGCTCGCGGCGTCGCCCACGACCTGGGCGACGTGGTCGACCCGGGCGTACACGGCGTCGTCGGCCAGGCGCAGCGTCGCGAGGCCCGCCGCGACTGCGACCGGGTTCCCGGACAGGGTGCCCGCCTGGTAGACCGGGCCGAGCGGCGCGAGCTGGTCCATGATCGCGGCCGGGCCGCCCAGGGCCGCGACAGGCATGCCGCCGCCGACGACCTTGCCGAACGTGAACAGGTCGGGCGTGTACTCCGGGACGGCGCCCGCCGCTGCACCCGACTCCAGGCCCCACCAGCCGCTCGGCCCCACACGGAAGCCGGTGAGGACCTCGTCGAGGATGAGCAGCGCTCCGTGCTCGGCCGTGATGCGGCGCAGGCCCTCGTTGAAGCCCGGACCCGGCGGCACGATGCCCATGTTCGCGGGCGCCGCCTCGGTGATGACCGCAGCGATCTCCGAGCCGCGCTCGGTGAACGCGCGCTCGACGGCCTCGAGGTCGTTGTACGGCAGGACCAGGGTCTCGGCCGCGCTCGCCTCGGTGACCCCGGCCGAGCCGGGCAGGGCGAGCGTTGCGACGCCCGAGCCCGCCTCGGCGAGCAGCGCGTCGACGTGCCCGTGGTAGCAGCCCGCGAACTTGACGAGCAGGTTGCGTCCCGTGACGCCGCGCGCCAGGCGCACCGCCGTCATGGTCGCCTCGGTGCCGGTCGAGACGAGGCGCACGCGCTCGGCCGCAGGGACCCGACGGCGGACCTCCTCCGCGAGGTCGACCTCGCCCAGCGTCGGGGCGCCGAACGACAGGCCGCGTGCCGCGGCGTCCTGGACCGCGGCGACGACCGCGGGGTGCGCGTGCCCCAGGAGCGCGGGACCCCACGAGCACACCAGGTCGACGTACTCGCGGCCCGTCACGTCCGTGACGTAGGCGCCGCGCGCGCTCGCGATGAACCGCGGGTCGCCGCCGACCGAGCCGTACGCCCGCACGGGTGAGTTCACGCCGCCCGGGATCGCGCCCTGGGCGCGCACGAACGCCTCGTGGTTGTCGTGGAGGGTGGTCGCGCGCAGCGGCGAACCGGTCGGGTGGATGGTCATCGGTGTCACCGAATCCAATCTGCGATCTCGAGGGCCCAGTAGGTCAGGACGATGTCGGCGCCCGCGCGCCTGATGCCGAGCACGGACTCCAGGACGGCGCCGCGCCGGTCGATCCAGCCGTTCGCGGCGGCCGCCTCGATCATCGCGTACTCGCCCGACACCTGGTAGGCGACCACGGGGACGTCGCTGCGCTCGGCCACGGCCGCGAGCACGTCGAGGTACGAGCCCGCGGGCTTGACCATGACCATGTCGGCGCCCTCGGCAAGGTCGAGGTCGGCCTCGCGCAGGCCCTCGCGGAAGTTCGCGGAGTCCATCTGGTAGGTGCGGCGGTCGCCCTGGAGCGTCGAGTCGACGGCCTCGCGGAACGGCCCGTAGAACGCGCTCGCGTACTTGGCGCTGTACGCCAGGATGCTCACGCCCGTGTGCCCGGCGTCGTCGAGGGCCTCGCGGATCACGGCGACCTGGCCGTCCATCATGCCCGACGGCGCCACGACCTCCGCGCCCGCCTCGGCCTGGGTGAGGGCCATCGAGGCGTAGCGGACGAGGGTCGCGTCGTTGTCGACGTCACCCGTAGGGGTCAGCACCCCGCAGTGCCCGTGGTCGGTGAACTCGTCGAGGCACAGGTCGGCCATGACGACGGGGGCGGGGCGGCCCGTGCCGGCGGCGGCGTCCCGGGCGGCGTCGCGCGCGATGCGGATCGCGCGGTTGAGGATGCCGTCGGGTGCGTCGGCCTGGGAACCGGTCGCGTCGCGGTGCGCGGGGATGCCGAACAGCATGACGCCGCCCAGCCCGGCGGCGGCGGCCTGCGCGACGGCGCCGGCGAGGCTCTCCTCGGTGTGCTGCACGATGCCCGGCATGGACCCGAGCGGCTTGGGCTCGGTCAGGCCCTCCTTGACGAACAGGGGAAGGACCAGGTCGGCGGCGTGCAGCCGGGTCTCGGCGACGAGCCGGCGCATCTGCGGGGTCGAGCGCAGGCGGCGGGGACGGATCACGGGTGGTTCCTGCCTTCTGTCGTGGTGGTGTTGTCAGAACGAGCGTGACCTGGGGTGCTCGCTGGTTCTGACAGGTTCGTGGGGGTGGCGGGGCGGGCGGCGACGTGCAGCACCGCGTCGGCCAGGGAGTCGTCGGTCGCCTGGGTGGCCACCTCGTCGATCCGCAGCCCGACGGCGTGCGCGGCCTCCGCCGTCGGCTCGCCGATCGCGACGCCCGCGACGCGCGGGTCCGCGCCGAGCTGGGTCGCGACCTCGCGTGCGACGCTGCCCGAGGTGAGCACGACCACGTCGACCTCGCCCGTGCGCCACGCGTCCACGACCTCCGGGGAGAGCGTGTGCGAGACGGTCCGGTACGCGGTCACGACGTGCGGGTCCCAGCCGCGGGCGCGCAGGCCGTCGGCCATGGTGGGCTTCGCGAGGTCGCCCTGCGGCACGAGCACGCCGCGCCGCGACGGGTCGGGGGCAGGAAAAGCGTCGAACGCCGCGAGCAGCCCGACCGCCGAGTTCACGGCCGCCTCCAGATCGACCCGGACACCCGCGGACTCCAGGGCTCGTCGCGTCGCGGGCCCGACCGCCGCCCACTTCGTGTCAGAACCAGCGCGCACTCCAGCCCTCGCTCGTTCTGACAGGTCGGCGAGCGAGACACCGCGGCGTGCGGCGCTCGCGGTCAGCTCGTCGATCGCGTTGACGCTCGTGACGACGACCCACGCGAACGCCGCGAGGTCCGCCACGGCGGCGTCCATCGCCGACGTGTCCTCGATGGGGGCGCGCTCGATCGCGGGGCTCACGAGCACGGTCGCACCGTGGGTGCGCAGCCGCGCCGCGAGGGCAGCAGCACGCTCGGGCGACCGCGGGAGGAGGACGGTGGTCCCGGCCAGCCGCCCGGCACCGTCCTGCCCGACGGCGTCGCTCGCCGCGCCCGGTCGGCCGGGGGACTCGGAGGGGGTGTCCCCGGCAGCAGTGGCCGGGTGCAGCGGTGGCAGGTCGCGGCCGCGCTGCGGGTCGCGCAGGCGTCCGGGCATCAGCGCTGCTCCGGGCCCACAGGGGCGTCGGTGCCGCCGACAGGGGGCTCGTCGCCCGTGCCGTCGCCGGGCGCGGTGCCCGGGGCCCAGAGGGCAGGTGCCTCGGACGGGGGGAGCGAGTCACCTCCGGGGCCGGTCGCGCGCAGCGGCGCGAGGTCGGCGGCGCCTGCGGCCAGCAGCGCGTCGGCGACCTGGACCCCGAGGCCGCGGGCGAGCGCGTCGGTGGCGTCGTGCCTCTCGGCGGACGAGCGTGCGACGCCCGACGGGTCCAGCGTGCCCGCGGGCGACGGCAGCGCGACCCGCGCCGAGTGCGTGAGGACCTGCCCGCCGTCGAGCCGGGCGACGACCGCCGAGAGCCGGATCTCGTCGTCCTCGACCACGGCGTGCGTGCCGACGGGCGCCGCGCAGCCGGCTTCGAGGCGTGCGAGGAGGGCGCGTTCGGCGAGGACCGCGAGGCGGGTCGGGACGTGGTCGAGGCCCGCGACGACGTCGGCGAGGTCGAGCGGGCGGTGCGTGGCGCCGTCGGGCAGGAGGTCGAACGAGGACAGCGGCGAGAGGTCTGCCGTGCGGACCTCGACGCCCAGCGCGCCTTGCCCGGGGGCCGGGGCCATGATGCGCACGTCGATGACCTCGGACACCGCGTCGAGGCGGCCGAGGCGCGAGAGCCCGGCGTAGGCGAGGACGACCGCGTCGAGGTCGGCGTCGGGGCCGAGCGCCCGTGCGAGGCGCGTGTCGACGTTGCCGCGGATGTCGAGCACGTCGAGGTCGGGGCGCACCGCGAGGAGCTGGGCCGCGCGGCGCGGCGAACCCGTGCCGACCTTGGCCCCGCGCGGCAGGGTCTCCAGGGTCCAGCCGTTGCGGGCGCACAGGGCGTCGCGCGGGTTCTCCCGCTCGGGCGTCACGAGGGTCAGGCCCTCGGCCGCGCCGGTCGGGAGATCCTTGAGGGAGTGGACGGCGACGTCGCAGCGGCCGTCGAGCAGCGCCTCGCGCAGCGCGGTCACGAACACCCCCGTGCCGCCCATCTGGGCGAGCGAGCCGGTGCGGACGTCGCCCTCGGTGCGGACGCGCACGATCTCGACCGGCTGACCGGTCAGGGTCTCGATGCGCCGGGCGACGAGACCCGTCTGGGTCGTCGCGAGGGCGCTGCCACGGGTTCCGACACGAATGCTCACGCTTCCAGTGTCCTCTGCCGGGCGGTGATGTCGAAATGCGTGCCGACCCGTCCGGTGCGGATTCCCGGGAAACGTCCACGAGTGACATCGACCTGACATGAAGTCATGACAAAGAGACGAATTGTCAGCACGTCAGGAAATGTCGCCGACGCGAGAAATCAGAGCTGCTCGGCAGAAACCTGCGCGTGCCCCACGATCGCCGCGAGGCCCGTCCCCGCGATCCACCCACCCGTGACCCCCAGGCCCTCGACGTGCGACACCCGCTCCACGAACGCCGCGACCTCACGCCGGTACACAGGCGTGGGCGGCGGGAGCGACCCGTTCCACCGCGTCGACAGGTGCTCGCGCACCCTCCCCTCCAGGTCCACACCCAGCAGCACCGACGCGTCACGGACCACCTGGTCGATGCTCGGCTCGACCGACTCCCCGATGCGCCCGTAGCTCAGGCGCACCACATGGTTCCCCGGCCCGACGGCGTCCGTCACCCGGGCGGCCAACCACGGCCACTTCGCGGTCGAGTGGGTCAGTGCCTTGGCCTGGACCGGGTCGTGCGCGCCCGCCCGGTGGTTCTCGTCGCGCGTCGACCACGTGCGCGGCTTCGGGGCGACCAGCAGACCGCTCCCGCGCGGGGCCGCGTCGAGCGCAGGAGCCTCGAGCAGCAACGTCACGAGCCGGATGTCGGCCCCCGGCTCGGGGTCCGGGACCGGGTCGGCCGTGCGGCCCGCGAGCGGCGACACCAGGTCCACGACCGCAGGGGTCGTCACGAGCAGGCGCGGCGCCCGGAACGTCGCCGGGCCCCCCGAGGTCTCGACCTGGACCGTCCAGCCCCCGTCCGCGGCCCTGCCCAGGTCCACCACCTCGTGGCGCGTGAGCAGCACCCCCGCGGGGCCGGCGCTCCCGGCCGGTGCGACGCCGTCGGGCCCCTCGCTCGTCACGGCGAGCGTGAGCTCCTCGACCAGGCGGTGCATGCCGCCCTCGATGCCGCGCACCGCCGAGCCCGCCGGCGCCAGGGCGCGCATCGCCGCGACCGCACGCGTCAGCGAACCCTCCCGGGCATAGGCCTCGCGCAGGCCCGGGGCGACCGCGTCGACGTCGAGCCGCTCGAGCGGCGCCGAGTGCACCCCCGCAGCCACCGGCGCCACGAGGCGCTCCGCGACACGTCGCCCCAGACGCGAGCGCGCGAACGTCTCGAGGTTCTCCTCGTCGACCCAGCGGCGCGGCTTGACCCGGTCCATGCCCGCGCGCAGCGCACCGGGCCAACCGACCGCGCGGCGCACGTCAGCCGCGAACGGGTGCGCCGGGATGCCCATGATCCCGGCCCTCGGCAGCGGGAACGCGCGGCTCGCGGCGTAGCCCCACGCGCCGAGCGGTGCGGGCTCGACGACCGTCAGGCCCAGGTCGGTCACCAGGTCACCCACGGCCGAGCCACGCGCCGCGAACGACTCCGCACCCACGTCGACGGACAGACCCGTCGAGCCCAGCTTGTCGCCGTGCACGGGCCCGCCCGGGCGGTCGGCCGCCTCCAGGACCAGGACCCGCAGACCGCGACGGCGCAACGTGCGTGCGGCGGTCAGACCGGCGATGCCGGCGCCGACGACCACGGCGTCGAACGTGGGAGATGAGGTGCCAGAGGGTTCAGCAACGGGGTGCACACGTCAAGTGTGCCCCCGCTGAGAGGGTGTGTCAGACCGTGCGAGACCCAGAGGTCACGCAGGTTCTGACACGTTCCGGACGGAATGGACCAGCTCGACCACCCGGGTCAGGACCGTCGGGTCCGTCTCGGGCGGCACCCCGTGGCCGAGGTTCACCACGTGCCCCGGCGCCGCGCCCCCACGACGCAGGACGTCGCGCACGTGCGCCTCGAGCACCGGCCACGGTGCCGCGAGCAGCGCCGGGTCGATGTTGCCCTGGACCGGCACGTACCCGCCGAGCGCCGCGGCGGCCTCGTCGAGGGGCGTGCGGTAGTCGACACCCACGGTCGGGTGCGTCACGCCGGCCTCCGTGAGGGCGTCCCGCATCGCACCCAGCAGGTGCCCCGTGCCCGTCCCGAAGTGGATCGCAGGCACACCCAGGTCGCTGACCTGTGACAACGCCACCGTGCTGCCCGGCTTCGCACCTGCGAGGTAGTCCTCCAGGGACAGGCTCCCGGCCCACGAGTCGAACAGCTGCGCCGCGCTGGCCCCCGCCAGCACCTGCGCCCGCAGGAACGCGCCCGTGATCTGCGCCGTCCACGCCGTCAGGCGCGCCCACGACTCCGGGTCCGCGTGCATGAGCGTGCGCGCCGCGAGGTGGTCGCGCGACGGCCGCCCCTCCACCAGGTACGCCGCGAGCGTGAACGGCGCCCCCGCGAAACCGATGAGAGGCGTCGACCCGAGCGCCGCGACCGTGAGCGAGACCGCCTCCGTCACCGGGGCGAGCGACTCCGGGGTCAGCTCGTGCTCGACGAGGCGCGCGACGTCGGCGGGCGTCCGGTACGCCTGGCCCATGACCGGGCCCACACCCGGGACGATGTCGACCTCGACCCCCGCGAGCCTGAGCGGGATCACGATGTCCGAGAAGAAGATCCCCGCGTCCACACCGTGCCGGCGCACCGGCTGGAGCGTGATCTCGCTCGCCATGTCCGGGCGCAGGCACGAGTCCAGCATGCCGACGCCCCGGCGCAGCTCGCGGTACTCGGGCAACGACCTCCCGGCCTGTCGCATGAACCACACAGGAGTGGTCTCGGGGCGCTCGCCGCGCAATGCGCGCACGAGCGAGGAATTCGTCGTCCGACCGTCGACGAGAGGGTGGTTGTCGGAAAGCGCGGTGAACGTCACAAGAACCGATTCTGCCTTGCGCCCGACGCGATGATTGAATCGGAGCACTGTGGTTCTCCTGTCGATGACTGCAAGTCACCACGAGCTGGACATGTCCACCCTCGAGCTCCTGTCCACCGGAGCCGGGTCGGTCGGACGGGCAGCCGTCGCGACCTGCGAAGCGATCACCGGTGCCGTCGTCGTGGCGACGTGCAACCGGTTCGAGGTGTACCTGGACGTCGAGTCGCCCGTCGACGGCTGGGGTGTGCAGCACGCGTCGCGCGAGGTCGCGCGACTCGTCGCCGCCGCGTCGGGCGTCACGGAGGACGTCGCCGTCCGCGCGTTCTCGACCCGCACAGGGCCCGACGTCGCCGCCCACCTCTTCGAGGTCGCCGCCGGCCTCGACTCGATGGTCGTGGGAGAGCGAGAGATCGCCGGGCAGGTCAAACGCGCCCTCGAAGAAGCCCGGGAGGGCGGCGTGACGTCCTCCACGCTCGAGCTCCTCTTCCAGACCGCGTCGCGCACCTCCAAGAAGATCAGCAACGAGACGACCCTCGGGGGCAACGGCCGGTCGGTCGTGTCCCTCGGGCTCGACCTCGCGAGCGCCGAGCTGCCGCCCTGGCGCCAGGTCCGCGCCGTGCTCATCGGCACCGGGTCGTACGCCGGGGCGTCGCTCGCCGCGCTGCGGGCCCGCGGCTGCGACGACGTGCGCGTGTACTCGGGGTCGGGGCGCGCCGAGCAGTTCGCGGCCGACCGCGGCGTCGAGGCCGTGACCGACCTCGTGGAGGCCCTCGAGGACGCCGACCTCGTCGTGTCGTGCAGCGGTGCGCGGGGACGGGCGCTGGCTGCGGGTGCCGGTGCCGGTGCTGGTGCTGGTGCTGGTGCCGGTGCGCCGAGGGTGACCGGGCGGGGTGCCGAGGGCGACGTGCTGGTCGCCGAGGGTGACGTGCTGCTCGCCGAGGGTGACGGCAACCCGGCCGAGGGTGACGTGCTGGTCGTCGAGGGTGACGACGCCCCGGTCGATGGTGGCTTCTTCGTGGGCGGCGGTGACGCCCTGGGGCACGTGCTCGACGCCGCCGCAGTCGTCCGCGCCCGGTCCCGCGCCGCGGAGGCCGTCGGCGACGAGGCGCCGCACCGGCCCATGGTCGTCCTCGACCTCGCCCTCCACCGCGACGTGGACCCGCGGGTCGCGGACCTCGACGGCGTCCTGCTCTACGACCTGGCCTCCCTCAAGGCGCACTCACCCGCCCTGGGGTCGCTCGTCGTCGGGCAGGCGCGGACGATCGTGGACCGTGCGACGCAGGACTTCGAGGAGACCCGCCTGGGGCGCGCGGCCGACACCGCGGTCGTCGCGCTGCTCGACGACGCCGACCGGCGCATCGCGGCCGAGGTCGCCGAACGCGTGGCCGAGCGCCGGGCCGCGGGCGGCCAGGTCGACGACGCCGACACCGAGGCGCTCGCACGTTCCGTCCGGCGACGCGTGCACGCCGAGCTGCACGACGCGATCGTCGCGGCACGGGCGTCGGCGCTGGCTGCGGCCCGCGAGGAGGCCTCGGCAGTGGTGGCCGACGCCGAGGCGGCGATCCTGAGCGCCGACGTGCCGGACCGCGACGAGGTGTGCGCCGGCCGCTGAGCCGACCCCTCGGTGCCGAACATGCGGTTGACGTCGCGATCGGGCCGGATCCGGACGCTGACCGCATGCTCGGCGAGCGGCAACCGCATGTTCGCCGCCGACCCGCTCGGATGTTCCGCAGGGTCAGGCCGCGAGCTCGCCGCTCGCCGCCAGACGCTCGAGCACGATCCGGCCCGCGGGCGGCACCCGGTGCGCGTCCTGCGCACCGAGCCAGGTGAGCTCGCCGACCTCGGCACGGGGTGTCGGCTCGGGGGAGCCGGGGAGCGGCTCGGCGTAGAGGCAGTGCATCTGCACGAGCCGCCCGCCCAGGCCATGACCGGGCGCCTCGGCGACGAACCCGGACGTCACGGTGGCCGGGTCGAGCAGCACGCCGAGCTCCTCCTCGATCTCCCGGACCAGTGCCTGCTCGTCGCTCTCGCCGGGATCGAGCTTGCCGCCCGGCATGAAGAACAGGTCGTTGTCCCGGCTGCGGACGACGAGCAGCCGCCCGTCCACGACGTGGATCCAGCCGACGGTCTTCAGAGGTTCTGCGAGGGGGGTGGGGGAGGTCACGGGGAACATCCTGTCATCCGGTGCGTCACCGTCGGCGGGCGGGTCGGTCACCGTCGGCGGGCGGGTCGGTCACCCTCGGCGGGTGGGGCCGTCACCGTCGGCGGGTGGGGTCGTCACCCTCGACGTCCGGTCCGTGAGAGGCGATGCGCCGGAAACTCGCCGATAGTTCCGTTCCGGAACGAAAGTCGATACTGTGCCGATCGCGGACGGACCCACACGGCCCGACGCGACGAACACAGGTCACGCGCGGCGCCGTCCGCCCGATCGGACGGAGAGCTCGATGGGATTCATCAAGGCCTTTGCTGGTGCCCTCGGAGGCACGCTCGCGGACCAGTGGAAGGACTTCCTGACGCCGCCGACGAACCTCGCGCCGACCGCCGCGCTCTTCCCGGCCGTCGCGCAGGGGCAGAACGCCGGGCGTGGGGCCAACACCAAGGGCTCCGCGAACATCATCACCAACGGGAGCCGCTTCGTCGTCCCCGAGGGCTACGGTCTCCTGACCTTCCAGGACGGTGCCCTCACGGGATTCGTGGCCGAGCCGGGCGGGTACGTCTACACGTCCGACGACCAGAACTCCCAGTCGATCTTCGCCGGCAACGGCATCCTGAGTCCCCTGATCACGACGTCGTGGGAGCGGTTCAAGTTCGGCGGGCAGCCCGGGTCGCAGCAGCTCGGCTTCTACGTGAACCTCAAGGAGCTGCCGAACAACCGGTTCGGCACGCAGTCGGAGATCTACTGGGACGACGCCTACCTCGGCGCCCAGGTCGGGGCGATCACGCGCGGCACCTACTCCCTGCGCATCGTCGACCCGATCCTCTTCGTCAAGCAGTTCGTGCCGCTCACGTACCTCGGTGCGAGCGCGAAGGTCTTCGACTTCACCGACCTCGACAACGACGCCGCGAGCCAGCTCTTCACCGAGGTCGTCGGCTCGCTCGCAGCAGCCTTCTCGAGCTACACCAACGACCCCGACAAGGGGAACCGGATCACCCGGATCCAGAGCGACTCGGTCGGCTTCGCGCAGTCCCTGGCGGGTGCCGTCGAGGAGGGCTACCAGTGGACGTCCTACCGCGGACTGTCGATTGTCAAGGTCGCGCTCGCGGCGATCGAGTACGACGAGGACACGCGTGCGCTGCTCAGCGACGTCAAGAAGGCCGACGCGCTCGCCGGTGCCCGGGGCAACTCGTTCCTCCAGCAGGCCGCCGCACGCGGCATCCAGGCCGCGGGGGAGAACCCGGGCGGTGCGGGAGGCGGGGCGAACATGGCGATCCTCGGCATGGGGATGAACGCCGCAGGTGGGGCCATGGCCGGGCTGCAGCAGCCCGTGGTACCCGTCCAGCAGGTCCCGGTCCAGCAGACGCCCGCACCCGCCGCGCCGCCCGCACCCGCACCGGCGGCCGACGACCCCGTGGCGAAGCTCACCCAGTTCAAGTCGCTGCTCGACCAGGGCCTCATCACCCAGGCGGACTACGACGCCGCCAAGGCCAAGGTCCTCGGGTTCTGAGGGACCGACGATGACCGTTCACCAGCCCGAGCCCGTCGCGCCACCGCAGCCACCCTCACCGGTCTCGACCGGCGCGCCTGCGACCGATGCGCCTGCGACCGATGCGCCTGCGACCGACGGACCGACTCCGGACGGTCCGACCGTCGTCCGCACCGACGACGGGGCGAAGGACGGCCTGGTCAGGTGCGCGCGGTGCGGGGCGACCGAGATCTCGCTCAACGTCGCGACGGGGAACCTGCGCTGCGGGTTCTGCCGGTACGAGTGGGCGGATGCCGACACGCTCGTCGATCTCGGTCTCGACGGCGACATCGGTGCCCTGCGCGGTGTCGTGGGTGGGTCGGGCACGGCTGACATCGTCCCGTCGACCGACGAGGTCCTCACGTTCCGGTGCTCGGCGTGCGGGGCGGACGTCGTCGTCGACACCGCGCACGGCACCCAGGCGCGATGCCACTGGTGCCGCAACGTGCTCTCGGTCAACCAGCAGGTCCCGAACGGCGCGGTGCCCGACGTCGTGCTGCCGTTCCGGCTGCCCAAGGACGTGGCCGTCGCGCACATCCGTGAGTTCGTCGGCAAGCGGCAGTTCTACGCCCACCAGACGTTCCGTGCGGAGTTCAGCCCGGAGACCGTCGTCGGCGTCTACATGCCGTACCTCGTCGCGGACCTCAACGCCGAGGCGCGCCTGGCCGGGCAGGGTGAGCGCCTGGTGCGGTCGTACACGGTCAAGGTCAAGGGCGCCGACGGCGAGGAGCGCGACGAGCGGCGCTACGACTTCGACCTCTACGACGTGGTGCGCGAGTTCGACCTGCACGTCGACGACCTGACGATCGAGTCGTCCGCAGATCGGCGGGACCACACCGCGGGTGCGAGGACGAACAACGTCATCAACGCGATCCTGCCGTTCGACGTCGAGAACGCGGTGCGCTACGACTCGAACTACCTCTCGGGCTTCACCGCCGAGCGCCGCGACACGGACGTCGACGACGTGCGTGGTCCGGCGCTGGTGCAGGCCAAGGAGATCGCCCGGTACCGGGCGTTGGACATGATCGACGCCTACGACCGCGGTGTCCGTTGGGACCAGCAGCGGCTCGACGTCGTGGGCGAGCGATGGGTCGCCGCCTACCTGCCGGTGTGGCTGTACTCGTACCACGAGGTCCGCAAGAACGGGAGCTCGCTCCTGCACTACGTCGCCGTCAACGGCAGGACGGGGGAGACCATGGGGTCCGTCCCGGTCAACCGTCGCCGGTTGTTCGCGGTGTCCGTCGTCGTCGAGGCCGTGGCGGCCGTGGCAGCCCTCTTCGTCATGATCGGGTTCTGATGCACGCGCTCGCGCTGGATGCGCTCACGGTCGTCGCGGAGTCCTCGTCCGGCGAGGAGGGGTTCGTGAAGCTCGTCGTCGTGGGCGCGCTCCTCCTCGCCGGCCCGCTCTTCTACTGGTTGACGTGGCGGCGATACCGCAACGCCGGCGAGCGGCACGACCACCGGAGGGAGACCCGGTCGGACGTGCGCGACGTCCGTGGCGCGGACACTCATGTGCGGCGGTACATCGGTCGGACGAACAGCTCGATGTCCGGCGCGAACCACCGGTCGTAGCCGTCGGACCAGGGACGCGAGCCCGCCCGCGATCGCGCGATACGTGCATCAGTCCCACGAGCTGACGCGGACGATCTGGTCGAAGAGCCCGGTCAACGGCTCCTCGAGCTCGCCCGCCGGTGCGCTGAAGGCCACCAGGACGAACCGCTTGGTCCCCGGGACGGTCATCCAGTACTCGACCGCCACGGTCGGGAGGTTCTCGTCGCTGTCCGGGTCGGCGACGACGTGCCGGCGTGTACGTCGGGCGACCTCCGAGGCTCCCGCGGTGAAGCGGTGCAGGGAGTCGGCGCCGCCGTCGGTGAGGTCCGCGAGGCCACGTTCGAGGATCGCCATGGTCGCGGAGGCACTGGTGCCGATCGCGGGAGTGAGCTGCTGCGCGGGGAGCGAGACCATCGCCGTGACCGGCAGCGGCACGCCCGGGACGATCGACAGGGCCACGTGGAACGCCTGGCCGTCACCACCGATGGCGTCGTCGAGCGCACCGAGGACGCGGCGTTCGAGCTCGATCCGTACGTTCGCACGGTCGTCGGCCGGGCCGACCTGCGCCGCCACGAGCCGACGGACCGAGGCGCGTGCCTCGGCGCGGTCGTGCAACGGGACCTGCCACCAGTTCCCTGGCAGTCGCAGGCGAAGCTGCGGGAGGGGAGCCGGCGGGGCGGGCTCCTGCCGCTCGGCCGGGGGCGTCGGGGTGGTGCTCATGGTGGGTCTGCCTCGTCTCGGGTACTGGCGCGCGGGCCGAGGAAGCTTCGGTGGTCGGCGGTCATGTGCCGACCCGCTGCCCGTCGAAGGTGATCAGGTCGGGGGCGTCGGCCGCGCTGCGCAACGGGAGAGGCACGCTGGTCATCGGCTCCTCTCCTGGGGTCTGGCACCGAAGCGCCGTACCAGCTCGGCCTCGGGAAAGGTCAGTCGTCTCCATGAGAAGAGCACGCCAGGGCCCAACGCGTGTTCCAGTGGTGAGACACGCATGGCCCGGCCGTCGCCCAGGCGGTCCTCGGGTCGCCGCTGATCGAGGACGATGTCGAGGTTGATGGCGTCGACATGGCGCGATGACGATCTCCACGCAGCCATGGCAGCTGCCTCGACGACCTCCGCGATCGTGCCGGGCTGTTCTGCGGCGAGCCGGGGCAGATAGATGCGCAGGTCGAGATCGGTGGTGAAGGGCGAGACCCGGGTCCGGCCGATCGACGCGGCGACGTAGGGGTTCGAGGCACGGGCGGCGACGGCGACGGCGTCGTCCGTGGGGTCCGTGCGATGACGCCGGGCACCACCGAGCAGGCGGAGAAGCTCTCGCGGATCGAGACTCATGTGTCGGACCGCTGGCCGTAGCGCTCCGCCAGGACATCTGACTGGACGGCCACCGAGGACCGGTTGGTGCCGTTCTCCAGGCCGAGGGCTTCGTCGATTCCCCTGTCTTCCATGGCGACGGCCCGGGAGTCTCCGATGCGGTCCCCGTCGGTGAACGGAGCGACGACGACGTCGAGGTTGATGTTCGACGGTGCGGACGGGGAGGTGTTCCAGGCCTGGTCGAGGGCGACGTCGATGGCTGCCAGGAGTGCCGCGTCGTCCTCCGCGCTGGTCGTGGGCATGGAGAGCCGGATGTCGAGGTCGTTCGCGAGGACGTCCGTGCGGTAGCGCACCATGGCGTCCTCGACGCCGGGGGCGTTGGCGACGATCGCCTCGCGGACGTCCTGGGCGTCCTTCTCCGAGGATCCCGAGCACGCGGTCAGGAGCAGGAGCGGGGCAAGCAGTATGGCGGCCGTGGTGCGACGTCGAGGATGAGGGCGCACTATTCGCTTCCTTCGTAGGTGTAGTAGGTCTCGCTGTCGCCGAAGAAGATCGACTGGTCCGCGCGAATCTTCTCGAAGGCGTCCTGGGTCGAGCCTGAGACGTAGCCGCCGTCGTGCAGCGAACCGTCGGAGAGGTGCTCGGCCGTGGTGGAGTACTTCCCGGCGTGGTGGCGCCCTGCGTCGAAGAACGGACTGGACGAGGGTGCGGAGGGACCGTCCCACGTGTCCGTCTCGACGGTGACCCAGCGGTCGTGCGGCGAGGGTGGTGCCTCGCCGTCCAGACGGTGGACCGGGTCGCCCCGGTGCTGGTAGGAGACGACCGAGACGCCCGACGGGATGTCCATCGCGTCGATCGGCGCGCCGGCAACGACGATCGCCTCGATGTTGTACGGGAGGTCCGGGTCGGCGGCGAACTTGCCCGCGAGGATCCCGCCCTGGCTGAAGCCCACCATCATGACGTGGTCCTGGGGTCCGATGCCTGCCTTCTCCATGGCCTGCAGGACCATTCGTTCGTACGCGGCCTGCTGGTCGGGGGCGAGCATGAGGGTCAGGTTGGAACCCAGGTCGTTGGCGGCACCGGTGTCGCTGCCGAGCTCCCAGTCCTGCGTGCTCGGCGGGATCACGCGCCAGACGGGCAATCCGTCGGGGCCGGTGCCGACGCGGACGATCCGGACGGCCGTGCTGTCGGCTCCGCCGAGCAGGTCCACGTCCTCGGCGTCCTTGAAGGCCTGGGTATACG
This sequence comes from Oerskovia turbata, assembly GCF_000718325.1. Lineage (GTDB taxonomy): Bacteria > Actinomycetota > Actinomycetes > Actinomycetales > Cellulomonadaceae > Oerskovia > Oerskovia turbata. The sequence continues at coordinate 167,632 of NZ_JOFV01000003.1, read as the reverse complement.
GGTCCCCCGAGGGGGACTCGACCGTGACGCCCGTGAACCGCATCTCGGGCGTCTCGCTGGCGACCTCGGCCCACAGCGCCGGCACGAGGATCGGCGCGAGCCCCTTGAGCAGGATCATCGTGGCGCCGATCCCGGCGTCGAGGACCTGGTCCCAGGTGACCCACCCCAGGAGCGCGGGGATCGAGTACACCACGAACGAGAAGGCGACGAGCGCGATCGCCAGGACGATGACCACGACGTCGGAGAGCCATTGGAGCACCTGCTCCAGGACGTCCGCGAGCCACTGGTCGACCATCGCGAGGAAGTCCCCGACGGGGGCGAAGAACGCTCCGACCTTGTCCCCGAAGCTGTCGTCGAGCTGGTCCAGCACCGGTCGGATCGCGTCTGCCGCCCGCAGGGCAGCCGCGTCCTTCGCGTCCTCGGCGTCCCGGAACCGGCGTAGCGCGACGTCGAGCGCCTCCTCGTGGTCCCGCACGAGCGCGCCCGCCCGGCGCAGCTCGTGGTGCGCGTCGTCCATGGAGGTGTCCGACGCCCCGGACGCGGCCGCCAGGTAGACGTCTTGCTCGGCCTGGTCCTGCCGGGTGTACAGGGACCAGAGCTGGTTGCGCTCGTCGTCGACCACGGTGAGCGCGGTCCGCGCCTCGGCCTGGGCGTCCGCGAGCGCGACGGCGTACACCTTGATCGCGTTCGCGGTGGTCTCGTAGCGGGGGATCACGTCCTCGACGGCGCCGGACACGTCCAGCGTCCGTTCGTGCAGGGCGTCGGCCGCCCTGCCGAAGGACTCGGTGCGGTTCGAGAGGTCCGCGAGACCGCGGCTGACCTCCCTGATCTGGTCCGCGACCGAGAGGTAGTGGGTACCGGCCTGCTCGAGCTGGTCGGGCTCGCCGCTGAGAGGTTCGAGGTAGGGGACCGCGGAGGCGTGCACCATGTCAGAGCTCCACGTTCCGGAGCTGTGCGGCCGTGGCTTCGTCGAGCTCGCGGAACGTGTCGCAGACGGCTTGCGTCGCGTCCGCGACGGCCTGGATCTCCTCGCTGAGCCTCTCGCGCCGGATGTTCCACGCGCTCGCGAAGTCGTCGATCGTGCTGCCGAGGCGTCGGTGGCCGGCGGCGTCGGCGAGCCCGCGGTTGAACTCCTCGGCAGCGAGGAACTCGGTGCGCAGGGCGCGCAGGCCGGTTGCGGCGTCGGCCATCGCATCGAGGTCGAGCTTCAGGTCAGGCACGTGTCTCTCCTCGGTGCAGGTTCCAGGTGGACGATAACGGAGAAGTGCGTCGTCGCCCATGGGGAGACCTCCCCATGGGCGACGGCCGGTGCGTGGCGTCGGGCCCGCCCTGCTCACGCCCGCTACCGTGGGGCGATGAGACTGGGAGTGCTCGACATCGGTTCCAACACGGTCCACATGCTCGTCGTGGACGCCGAGCGGGGTGCGCGTCCGGACCCGGCGGCGTCGGGCAGGTCGGTGGTCCGTCTCATGCGCTACCTGCAGCCCGACGGTTCGATCTCGGCGGAGGGTGTCGATGCCCTCCTGGATGCGGCTGACAAGGCGGCGGCCCTGGCCCGTGAGTACGAGGTCGAGGAGTCGTTGGCGCTCGCGACGTCGGCCCTGCGCGAGGCGAGCAACGGCGCCGAGGTGCTGGCCGCGATCGAGGAGCGCGTGGGCGTGCCGATCGAGGTCCTCTCGGGGCCTGAGGAGGCGCGGCTGACGTTCCTCGCCGCGCGCCGTTGGCACGGGTGGGCGTCGGGGCGGCTCATGGTGCTCGACATCGGTGGTGGTTCGCTCGAGATCGCGTCGGGTCTCGACGAGGAGCCCGACGTCGCGGTCTCGGTGCCGCTCGGTGCGGGACGCATGACGATCGAGTTCCTGCCGGACGACCCGCCGTCGGCCAGGCAGGTCGCGGCGCTCCGGGCTCACGTGCGGGGGGTGCTGGCGGGGGCGCTCAGCGAGGTCAAGCGGCTGCCGCGCCCGGACCACGTGGTCGCGACGTCCAAGACCTTCCGGTCGCTCGCGCGGCTCGCGGGCATGAAGGTCGCGGTCGTGGGGCCGGAGGAGCGGTGGCGCATGGAGCGCTCGCAGCTCTCCGACTGGGTTCCGCGCCTCGCGCGCATCCCGGCGACGGGCCGCACGGAGCTGCCGGGCATCACAGCCGAGAGGACGTATCAGATCGTGGCCGGTGGCGTGGTCGCGGAGGAGACCATGAAGGCGCTCAAGGTCGCTGAGGTGGAGATCTGCCCGTGGGCCTTGCGGGAGGGCGCGATCCTGCGTCGTCTCGACCAGATCTGACCCCGCCCGGCTCGCGCGGAGCACGACACCACCCGAGAAGCCCTTCCCGGCCCGACGCGGCCCTGCTACCTTGTGTCGCATGGTACCTACCGAGGACATGATCCTCACCCATCTCCGGCGGGGGGCGATCGAGTACTGCGTGCTCGCCCTCCTGGCCGACGACGAGTGGTACGGGCTGGACATCGCCCGCCGCCTGTCCGGCGACGGCGTCCTCCTGAGCGGCGAGGGCACGCTCTACCCGCTCCTCGCGCGGCTGCGCAAGGGCGGGCTCGTGGAGACGCACTGGCGGGAGTCCGACGCCGGACCACCCCGCCGCTACTACGCGCTGACCCCTGAGGGACGCGCGGCCCTCGAGACCTTCGCCCGCACGTGGGCGCCCTTCCGCGATGCCGTCGACTCGACCCTGGGGAGCCACCGATGAACGACACGACCGACGCGATCACCACCTACCTCGACGACCTCGGTCGGATGCTCACGCACCTCGACCCGGCCGAGCGTGCCGACGTCCTGGGCGGTGTGCGTGAGCACGTCGACGCGAGCCTGGCCGAGCTGGGGCACGCGCCCAACGACCAGGAGGTCGCGACGATCCTGGCGTCGCTGGGGGCTCCTGAGGACGTCGCGCGGGTCGCGTCCGGGACCACCGGGGTCCCGCTGCCCGACGGCGGAGCCACCTCCCGCCCGTCCCTCACCGCCGCGTGGGTCGCCCCGGTCGTGTTCGGGCTCGCGATCGCGGGCATCGTCGGTGCGCCGCTGCTCATCCCCGGCGTCCTGTGGCTGGCCGCCGCGGTCCTGCTGGGATCCTCGCCGCTGTGGACCGCGAACGAGAAGGTCTGGGGGATCGTCTCGGGCTTCGCCGCGGGTGCCGCCTGGCTCGGGATCACGGGCATGATGCTGCTGCCGTCCACGACCTGCACGTCGGTCAGCTCCCTGTCCGCGGTGGAGGCCTCGGGCGCGCTCGCGGCCGAGGGTGAGGGCGGTTTCCACGCGCCGACGACCGGGGACTTCACGACCACGTGCGAGGCCGCGGGCGCGAACGTCGGCGGGATCGTCGTGGCCGTCCTGCTCGGGGCGGTCATCCTGGGCGGCCTCGTGGTCCAGGCGCTCCTTCTGCGCCGGGGACTCGCGCGGTCGGCAGCGGGCCGGACCGCGGGCGCCTGAGCCCGCCCCGCCTCGCGTGACACGCCCCGGCCACGGACTGACGGGACACGTCCGCGCAGGGTGGGCGGCGCCGTCGGGCAGGGGGCGAGGCGGTCCGGGGCGTCAGACGCCCCGGACCGCCTCCACGTCCCCCGCGGCGATCGCGTCCACGAGGGCCCGGTGGTCCAGGGCGTTCTGGTCCGCGTAGCGCGTCGCGAACTCGGCGAACGAGCGGTCCGCGACGTCGCCCTTGCCGAGGTACGCGCTGATCGCGAGCGCGTCGCCCGAGCGGGCGTGGCCGCGCGCGAGGACCCACGCACACATCTGCGCGTACGCGGCCATGGCGACCGGGAGCATGGTCTCGAGGTCGGCCGAGACCTTCCAGTCCCAGAGCTGGCGGAAGTAGTAGTCGTGCCGTCGGTCGTCGGCGCCGTGCACGGTGTTCCAGCCGAGCAGGGCGTCGCTCGTCGCCTGCAGGAGCCGCTGCCCCTCGACCACGCGCCGCCCGTTCTCGGGGTAGGGGCTCGCCGAGGTGTACGGCTCGAGCACCGACGGCTCGGCCTCCTTGACCTGCAGGAACAGGGGGTCGTCGTTGTCCCGGCCCACGAGCAGCGCGACCCAGCAGCGCGTCCCGACGCTCCCGACCCCGACCACGCGCCGCGCCAGGTCGACGAGGCGGTAGCGCTCGAGCAGGATGCGGCGGGCGCCGGTGAGCGAGTCGCCGTACGCCGCGAGGGCCGTGGTCACGACGCCCAGGAGGCGCGCCCGCTCGTCCGCGCTGAAGAGGTCGCGGACGGGCACGAGCAGGGGCGGGTTGCTCTGGAAGCGCAGCTCGCCGTCGTCGTGGAGGACCGTGAGGCGACGGCGTGCCTTCTGCCGGTCCTTCGTGCGCGCCTTCCGCAGGGCCCTGCGGAGGTTGTCCATGACGGCGGGCGGGACCGAGCCGCGCCACCTGTCGACGATCTCGTCGCCGCGGAGCTGCACGTGCCACAGGTCGAGGTGCCCCAGGTCGGCGAACGTCCGCAGGGTCTCGCGGTAGGCGCGCCCCGCCCCCAGCACGATCCGCTCGCGCTCGTGGTGCGACATGCCTCGGTGCCGGCCCGCGATCTCGAGGCTCGCGACGAGGCGTTGCACGTCCCACTCGAAGGGTCCGCGGTGCGTCTCGTCGAAGTCGTTGACGTCGAACACGAGCGAGCGCTCGGGGGACGCGAAGCCCCCGAAGTTCGCGAGGTGCGCGTCACCGCAGAGCTGGACGGTCAGCCCCGTCCTGGGCCCGGTGCCGAGGTCGGCCGCCATGACGGCCGCGGCACCGCGGTAGAACGTGAACGGCGTGGCGGCCATGCGGCCCATGCGCAGCGGGACGAGCTCGGGGACGCGGCTCGCGTTCTGGGCCTGGAGGATCGCGACGGGGTCGCGGCGGTCGGCGGCGGGACCCCACGAGGCGGTCGCGCGGCGGTGCAGGAGGGCGCGTGCGGCGCGCCCCTCCTCCTTGCGCTGTTCGGGGGGAGGCGTCCCGCGCAGGGGTGGGCGGCCGTCGGGCCGGGTGGGGGGCAGGGTCGGGGCCTGGTCCGTCGCGTGCTGGGGCATCGTCGCTCCTCGGGTCCGGGGCGTGCGGGCGCCCTCGCTCATCATGGCGCGTGCGGTCACCGTGGGCGCGGCGGAGCGTCACCGTGGGTGCCTGCGGGCGTCACCGTCGGCGGACAGTTCGGTCACCTTCGGCGGACGTGTCACCGGGAGCGCTCCCAACCCTCTCTCTGTGGTAGCGCTGCTCCGCGCTCCCCACCGTCCGAGAGGGACTTCCATGACTGCCCACGAGACCACGCAGGACGTCGTGCTCGCCGCGCTCGCACAGGGCGTGACCGGCCGGGTCCTCGCCGGCACCGACCCCGACGCCAGGCTCTCCGGCATGAACGTCGCCGTCGAGCACCGGCCCGACTACGTCGTCCACGCCACGTCCGCCGACGACGTCCAGGCGACCGTGCGCACCGCCCAGCGCTTCGGGCTGCCCGTCACCGTGTTCAGCACAGGACACGGGTTCGCCCGCGGGATCGAGGGCGGAATCGCCGTGAGCACCGCCGGCCTGACCGGCGTCGAGGTCGACCAGCCCGCACGCACGGCCCGCATCGCCGCCGGTTCCCGGTGGAAGGACGTGCTCGACGTCGTCACGCCCCTCGGGCTCGCGGCCGTCACCGGGTCCTCGCCCGACGTGGGAGCCGTCGGCTTCCTCCTCGGCGGCGGGATCGGCCCCCTCGCGCGCGAGGTCGGCTTCGGGTCGAGCTACCTCGTCGCCGCCGACGTCGTCACGGGCGACGGCACCCTGCTCCACGTCGACGACGAGCACCACCCGGAGATCCTGCGGGCGCTGCGCGGCGGCAAGTGGGGCCTGGGCGTCGTCACCTCGGTGACCGTCCGGCTGCTGAACCTCGAGAAGGTGACAGGCGGGAACTTCTTCGCCCTCGGGGACGACGCCGCGACGCTCTTCCGGGCCTACGCGGAGTGGGTCCCGAGCGCGCCGTCCGACATCACGACCTCGATCGCTCTGCTACGCCTGCCACCGCTCGAGTTCCTGCCCGAGCCCCTGCGCGGCCAGTACGTCGCGAACGTCCGCGTGGCCTCGACCCGGCCGTTGGCCGAGGTCGAGAGCGCCATCGCCCCCCTGCGGACCACGGTCCCGATCCTCATGGACACGATCGCCGAGATCCCCTACGCGGCGATCGGGGGAGTGCACGCCGACCCGACCGAGCCCATGCCGTTCATCGACGGGTCGACCCTGCTGCACACGTTCGAGCCGCAGACCGCCGAGGCGGTGCTCGCGGTCGCAGGACCGCAGACGCAGACCCCGCTCATGATGACCGAGATCCGCCACCTCGGCGGGGCGCTCGCCGACGGCACGAACGGCCCCGACTCGGTGACGGGACGAGACGCCGCGTTCGCGCTCTTCACGATCGGCCTGCCCGTCCCCGAGCTGTTCGAGACCGCCGTGCCCGCGGCGATCAACGGCCTCCTCGAAGCGACGCAGCCCTGGTCGCTCGGTCGCACCCAGGCCAACTTCGCCGGCACGATCAGCCAGGCGGCGCCGGTCGACCTGTGGTCGCCCGCCGACCAGGCGCACCTCGCGACCGTGCGTCGCGAGATCGACCCCGACGGGAGGTTCGCGTTGCCGGCCTGAGCGGCCCGGCCAGCCGCCGGTGCCGAGGGAGCACCGTGCTCCCTCGGCACCGCGGAGCGGAACCGTCAGGGTCAGACCGACCAGCGGACCTCGCTGGGTCGCGACTCGTTCCACAGGCGGTCGAGCGCGGTGACGACGTAGGTGTACTTCTTGCCGCGCAGCGCGGTCTCGTCGAGGTAGTCCTGCAGGATCCGCCCCTCGGCGCGCTGCGTCGCGACGAGGTGCGCGGGGTTCTCGACGTCGACCTTCTTGACCCAGCCGTCGACGCGGTAGATCGCGAACGACGTCGCGGGGAAGCGGCGTCCGCCGGCGTCGGTCCAGTGGACGCGGACGCCGTCGTCGCGCCATCCGGCCCACGCGAGGACCGGGGTGCGCAGCGGCTGCGCGGGCAGCTTCGGGGAGGCGGGCACGAGTGCCGGGTGCCGGTAGTGGTCCTCGAGCACGCGGCTCATGGAGCCCTGCGGGTCGGCGGGGACGTGCTTGGCCGAGAAGTAGACGTTGCCGAGCACGGGCCCGACCTCGGCGTCGACCTGCTGGCTGAACGTCAGGTGGTTCGACATCTCGGCCGGGTCGGTGAAGACCCCCGAGGTGACCTTGTAGAGCGCCTCGCCGATGAAGAGCTGTGTGCCGGACTGGGCCGCGACCTCGGCCCACCAGGGCACGAGCTTCGCGTAGTCCGCGACGGCGAGCCCGATCTGCCAGTAGATCTGCGGGTTGATGTAGTCGAGCCACCCCTCGGTGACCCACTTGCGCGTGTCGGCGAACTGCATGTCGTACGACTGCGAGCCGTTGGTCGCCGAGCCGCGCGGGTCGGTCGAGGCGTTGCGCCAGATCCCGAACGGGCTGATCCCGAACTTGACCCACGGCTTGACCTGCTTGATGCGCTGCGAGATGGACTGCACGAACGTGTCGACGTTGTGGCGGCGCCACTCCTCGACGGTCGCGAAGCCCGCGCCGTGCGTCGCGTAGGTGTGTGCGTCGGGGATGGTCTGGCCTGCGACCGCGTAGGGGTAGAAGTAGTCGTCGAAGTGCACGCCGTCGAGGTCGTAGTTCTCGACCGAGTGCAGGATCGCGCGCTGGATGTGCTCCTGCGCCTCGGGCAGGCCGGGGTCGAAGTAGAGCTTGCCTCCGTACGCCCACACCCAGTCGGGGTGCTGGCGGGCGGGGTGCTCGGGCACGAGCTGGGCGGGGTCGGCCTGCATCGAGACGCGGTACGGGTTGTACCAGGCGTGGATCTCGATGTTGCGCTTGTGCGACTCCTCGACGACGAACGCGAGCGGGTCGTAGCCGGGGTCCTTGCCCTGGGTGCCCGTGAGGTACTGCGACCACGGCTCGTAGGGGCTGGGCCAGAACGCGTCGGCCGTGGGCCGGACCTGCACGAACACGGCGTTGAGCCGGTACTGCTCGGCGACGTCGAGCCAGTGCAGGTACTCGGCCTTCTGCTGCTCGGCGCTCAGCCCGGCGGCCGAGGGCCAGTCGATGTTGACGACGCTCGAGATCCACATCGCGCGCAGCTCGCGCTTGCGCGGCGCAGGGCCCGACGGCGTCGCTCCCGTCGCCGGGGCGGGTGCGGTCGCGGCCGCGGCGGGGGAGAGCGAGCCGATCGTCACGCTCAGCGTGCTGGCCGCGATGCCGGCGGTCGCGAGCGTGAGGAAGCCGCGGCGACCGAGGCCGGTGGTCTCGGGCGAGGGGGTGGTGGGAGCGGGGGCGACCGCGGTGGGGTCGTTCGGGTGGTGCGTCATGTCCATGCCTCCGTTGGTACGGGTCCGATGCATGGAAGAGAATTTCACACTTCTTTCCATTTGTGAAGGATTCCGCCATGGTCGCTGTCGCTGTCGCTGTCGCTGTCGCTGTCGCTGTCGCTGTCGCTGTCGCTGTCGCTGTCGCTGTCGCGAGTGCGAGTGCGAGTGCACGTGCGGTCCGGACAGTCGAGCGGCGGCGGGCGCCTGTCCGTGCGGGCGGGTCCGGGCGGGCCGTAGGAGGGCGGTGTGAAATACGACGCTTGCCCCGCTTTGGGAATTCCAGTAGGTTTCCGATCTGCCGGACATCTCCAAGGGGGGGAGGCGGCAGAGGGGATTCGCAATGCTGCGAAAGCTGATGGTGCTCGCCACCGCCACCGTCCTGGGTCTGGGGGGAATGCTGGTGACGGCAGCCCCGGCGTCGGCGTGGCAGGACAGCAAGCCGTTGAACACGCCTTACGGGAAACTCACCGCTGATGTCTGGTACGACGGAGGGGCCACGACCGGTGGCGCTCGCAAGTGGGACTACCAGGTCACCGCCAAGGTTGCGGGAACCCAGTCCGTCGCGCAGATCAAGGCCACGTGGACCGGTGGCGCGAGCATGCGCAATTCGGCGAACTTCTCCGTCTCCGCGGGCGCCGACTCGGTCGGTGTCGGTGGCGGTTCGAGCTGGCAGTACGTGAGCCAGACGAAGTACTGGTCCAACACGAACGGGGCGCGCACCGCCTCGTACCGCTCCAACATGGTCGCCATGCCTGCCGCCGACTACCGCTTCGGGACCGTGAGTCTGTCGAACACGGCCTTCGTGAAGTTCAAGGGCGACGCGCGCAACTGGCAGATCGCGGCGGCTGCCTGATCGTCGGGTGATCGGTCGGGCCGGGGTGTCGCACCCCGGCCCGACCGGTTGTCGAGTGGTCAAGAACATCGGGATGGGGGCTTGGTTGCCTAGAATTCTCCGCGCTGCGTGGGTGATTCCCGGCGTGATTCTGTTGGCAGGGTGCAGCGCGTCGGAGCAGGCCGCCCCTCAGCCAGAGGCAGTGGTCGATCTTCCCTCTTCGCTCACAGACGGAGAGGTCTTCCTTCTCGACCGATACAAGAACAAGCTGGTCGTCTTCGACGCCGAACTCGGTGTGGTCGAGGAGGACGAGCGCGAGCAGAGCTTCGGGTACGCCTTCCCGACGAGGGACAGCGACCTCATGACTGTCGGCAGCAGCCTCGGCGGAGACTTCGAGATCGTTCGCCGGACGGACACCGAGCTGAGATCGGTGCTGACGGTCGCTGACCGGGGTGTCTTCCCGTTGGCGACGGACGGGGCCGACGAGTACTTCCTCATCAACGACTACGGCCCGGACGGCGCGGTCGAGGACTCGACGGTGGCGGTGCTCCGTGACGCTGAGCTGCGCGAGCTGCCGCAGATCACCGGGAACGTCGCGGGAGGCGCGCTCGTCGATGGTCTGTTGTGGTTCACCTCGTACGACGAGCCGAGCGACTCCTTCACGCTCAGTTCCGTCCTGCCGAGCGACGAGACCGCCTCTCCTGTCGTGGTCTCGACCGGACTGGAGGACGGCGCCCTGTTCGCGACACAGGGGCGACTGATCGTCGACGGCGACTTCGGGCTAGGCCCCGACGCACCGGAGTGCGATCTCTACTGCTACGTCGACGAGGCCGCCGACCGCCTCTACGCCCTGCAGACCACCGCGGAGAACCTCGTGCTCGTCGCGGTCGACCTCGCCTCAGGTGAGCAACGCACCGTCGTCGAAGGCGACATCGTCGATTTCGCACCAGGACCTGACGGCCTGGTGGTCCACCTGCGGACGGGCAGCGTCACCCTCCCCGAGGAGAATCTCCCGTGATCGCGCTGGAACACGTCGGGATGGCCTTCGGTGGCCGGCGCGTGCTCGACGACGTCTGCTTCACGTTCGAACCCGGCGAGCCGTACGTGCTCCAGGCCCCGTCCGGGGCCGGCAAGTCCACTGTCCTCAACATCGCGGCGGGCTACGTCACGCCGACGTCAGGACGCGTGCTCGCCGGAGGACCGGTGGAGTACCTGATGCAGGACGAGCTGCTCTTCAGCGAGCTCACTGTCGGACAGAACCTGCGTGCGCGTTCCCTCGGGTTGCGTCCGGGTCGCGCAGGAGCGCGTGACTCGCAGGTCTCGGTCCACGACGCGCTGGCACGACTAGGGCTCGCGGGACGCGAGGATGATCGGGTGTCGTTCATGTCCGGGGGAGAACGACGCCGTGTCGAGCTCGCCGGGACGTTGTTGAGCGATCCTCGCGTCCTCCTGCTCGACGAGCCGGTGGCCCACCTGGATCCGGACAGCGCGCGCGACGTCTACGACGCGCTCTGGTCCCTGCGCGCAGGACGGACGATCGTCGTGGTCACGCACGAGCGGGACCTGTCGACGATCCGCGGCGGGTTTCGTCGTCTGACCATCAAGAACGCACGATTCGAGGAACCATGAAGCGCCCGGACCCGACGCTCACCCCCGTCGTCACCAAGGCCCGGGGGTACCTGCGTGTCTCGACGATGCTGCTCTCTGCGGTCCTCGTCCTGTGCGTGGCGGTCCTCCTCGTGCTGCAGCACCAGGCCGACGTCAAGCGCACCAACTTCGACGCGAACTCGAACCTGCACGTGATCTCTGTGACGCATCGGCTCCAGGGGCCTGCGCTGCAGACGCTCGTCCCGGCAGACGTCGAGGACGTGCGCTCGGTCGTCGTCGGAGCCGACGGGCTCCCCGGCACGACGACCGTCTCTCCCCGATGGGCGCTGGGGGCAGGACTCGTCGCAGGGGCCGACGAACCAGTCGCGCTCATCGGCATCGACCCGGAGGCGGGAGGGCTGATCGGGATCGACGGCATGAAGGATGGCTTCGGCTACTCGACCAACCCGTCGTCCGGGCCTCTCTTGGTGGCCATTCCCGTGGTCGCCGCAGAGGGCAGCGACGGCATGGTGAGCGACGAGCTCGTGGAGATGGAGCTCAAACCCGGGCACACGATCGACCCCCTCAAGGTGAAGTATCTGGAAGGCGGGCGGATCGACTCTCTCACCTACGTCACCTCGGACACCTATTGGCGTGTTGCCGAGACGATGTTCGACCGTGATCGCACCGCGATCGAGAGCGCCTACCAGTCGGGTGAGCTGCCCATGGTCCCGCTCGTCGAGGCGGTCTACGTCGACGTGCCGGAGCTGAACGACGTGAGGAGGGTCGCCGGGCTCCTCGAGGAGCGGGGGTACGCGGTGAGCTACGCCCTCCAGGCCTTCGACGAGATCGAGTCCGGCCTCGCTACACAGCGGCTCCTGGGGCTGGCCTTGGGGCTGGCCTTGATCGTCGGTGTCGGGTTGCACTTCGTCCTGAGCTGGCGCTCGTACATGTCCTTGAGCCGTCGGGACATCGGGACGCTGAAGCACTGGCAGATCTCTGAGCACGAGATCCGCCGGCTCTACTCCGGACGGCTCGCGCGGTCGTTGGTGACGCCGTTCCTTGTGGCGACGGCGGCGGCATGGCTGGGGTCGTTGCTTCTGTTCGGTGCCACCGCGGGCACGGTCAGGGCCTTGCTCAGCATGGCGGTCCTGCTGGTCGTGCTCTGCCTTCTCGGGGTGTTCGTGACCCTGTTCGTGATCCGCCCGTGGACCCGACGGGACGTCCTGACGCTCTTGCGGGCGAACCGCGAGTTCCAGTAGCGAGCGCCGGACGGCTGAGACGTGAGGGAGGCGCCCCCGATCCAGTCGGATCCGGGGGCGCCTCCTCACGTCTCAGCGCTGCTCGGAGCGGACTCATTCCAGGTAGTCGCCCACCAGGCGCTCCGCGATGCCCGTGTACGTGCCCGGGGTGAGGTCGACGAGGCGGCGCGTGACGTCGTCGGGCAGGCCGAGGCCCTGGACGAACTCCCGCATCTCCTCGCCCGTGAGGCGGTGTCCGCGCGTGAGGTCCTTGAGGCGCTCGTACGGGTTCTCCATGCCGGGGACGCCCGCGACCGAGGCCGCGCGCATGGCCGACTGGATGGGCTCGCCGAGCACCTCCCAGTTGGCGTCGAGGTCCGCGGCGAGCAGGTCCGCGTTGACCGCGAGGGCGCGCAGCCCGCGCGAGACGTTGTCCACCGCGAGCAGCGAGTGGCCGAACGCCGGGCCGATGTTGCGCTGCGTCGTCGAGTCCGTGAGGTCGCGCTGCAGGCGCGAGGTCACGAGCGTCGAGGCGAGCGTGTCGAGCAGCGCGCAGGAGATCTCGAGGTTCGCCTCGGCGTTCTCGAAGCGGATCGGGTTGACCTTGTGCGGCATGGTCGAGGACCCCGTCGCGCCCGGCACCGGGATCTGCTTGAAGAAGCCGAGCGAGATGTACGTCCACACGTCGGTGCTGAGGTTGTGGAGGATGCGGTTGAAGCGGGCCATGTCGCTGTAGAGCTCGGCCTGCCAGTCGTGCGACTCGATCTGCGTCGTCAGCGGGTTCCAGGTCAGCCCCAGCCCGGTGACGAACGACTTCGAGACCGCGGGCCAGTCGACTCCCGGGACGGCGACCGTGTGCGCGCCGTAGGTGCCCGTCGCGCCGTTGAGCTTGCCGAGGTACTCGGCGCCCTCGATGCGGCGCAGCTGGCGGCGCAGGCGGTGCGCGAGCACCGCGAGCTCCTTCCCGAGCGTCGACGGCGTCGCGGGCTGGCCGTGGGTGCGGCTCAGCAGCGGGACGGCCGCGTGCTCGCGGGCCATCTCGGCGAGCTGGTCCGCGAGGGCCGTCGCGGCGGGCAGCCACACGTCGCGCACCGCGCCCTGCACCATGAGCGCGTACGACAGGTTGTTGATGTCCTCGCTCGTGCACGCGAAGTGCACCAGCTCGCCCGCCGACGGCAGGACCGTGCCCTCGCCCAGCACGCCCGGCGCGGCCTCGAGGCGACGCTTGATGTAGTACTCGATCGCCTTGACGTCGTGCACCGTGACGCGCTCGATCTCGCCCAGCTCGGCGATGCCCGCGGCGTCGAAGTCGGTGACGATCGCGCGCAGGTACGCCTTCTCGGCGTCGCTCAGCGTGGGCGCGCCCGGGACCACGGGGCCCTCGGTGAGGGCGATGAGCCACTCGACCTCGACGTGGAGGCGCTCGCGGTTGAGCGCGGCCTCGCTCAGGTGGTCGACCAGGGGCGCGACGGCACCGCGGTAGCGCCCGTCGAGCGGGCCCAGGGCGATGGGAGGGGTGATGTCGGCGAGCGTGGCGCGCTGCGGGGTGGTCACAGGCGCGGCGGAGTCGGCGGAGTCCGTAGGCATGGCGCCATTCTCCCACGGTGGCCCGACGGCGGAGCGAGCGTCTCGCGGTCGTCCACCGCTGGGTGCGCGTCGCCGCCCACCGCCTGCTCGGAGGACGGTCACCGCGTGCTCGGGCGACGGGGCCGTGCACAGGACCGGGGTGCGGAGCCTGTGCCCACAGACCCGGTCGCCGGCCCAGCGGGACCCTGTCGGAGGTCCCTACGGTCGTGCGCATGTCGACCTCTTTCTCCCTCCCCGGCGCCACGTCCGGCTGGTCCCTCGCCCTCGACGTGGTCGATCCGCGACCCGAGCTGCGCCGCGCGGCCGACCTCGCCGCCGAGGCCATCGGGTTGGTCCGCCGGACCGCGGACGTCGCGTGGGAGGGGCAGGCGTCGGACGGGTACCGCGACCTCGTCGTCGAGGCCGTCCACGAGCTGTACCGGACCGACCGTGCCGCCGACCGTGCGGTGGGGGCGGCGGCACGGTACGTCCGGACGGTCGAGGCCGCGAACGCCGAGGCGAGCCTGCGATGAGCCGCTCACCGGACCCGACCGCGGGGATCGTCGTCTCCGGCGGAGTGACCCGGGTCGAGACGGCCGATCTGATCGCGGCCGCCGCCACCGTCCTCGAGGCCGCGCTGCACGTCGAGGCCGCCCTCGACGAGAGCCGGCGTGCGTACGGGCTGGTCAGCGGCCTCGTGGACGCGCCGCAGTCCTCGGTGCGCTGGGGCGGCGGGTTGGCCGCGTGCTACGGGGCCCTCGGTCCCGGGACGTCGGCGTGGGCCCCCGTCCCGCCCGAGGTCGTCGCGGCCCGCTCCGTGCTGCTCGACGAGACCGTGGCGTACACCGACGCCCTGGTCCTGGCGCGCGAGGTGCTCCTGGGGCTGTTCGACCGGCTGCGGAAGGCCGCCGGGATCTACGAGGAGGGCGAGTCGGGGGCCGAGGGCTTCGTCTCGTGGCTCGCGACGGTGCCCGGGCTCGGTGTGGGTGTGGTGCTGGCGGCCGGGGTCTTCGACGTCGGGAAGGGGATGGGGGCGGGGCAGGGGATGCAGCCGGGGCGTCTGGTCACGGGGTCCGGAGCGTACCACGACGAGGTCGTGCGGGGTACGAGCGCGCTCGTCGGGATCGGCGCGGCCGGTCGAGGGCTCAGCGCCCTCGGCGGGTGGTTCCGTGGGGCGACCGTCCAGGACGCGGCCGGTGTGCTGCGCGGCGTGTCGCAGTCCTACCGCCGGTTGTTCGAGCCGGGGGTCGAGACGACCGAGCTGACCGGCGACGCACTGCCTGACGGGTTCGACAAGCCCGTGGCGCGCAGCGCCGAGGACCTCCTGTCCGGGATCGACGTGGTCTACGGCACGGGGAACGACCTCCCGGACTCGGTCGTCTCGGTCGAGAAGTACGTCGGCGACGACCAGCGGGCCACCTGGGTCGTGACGGTGCCCGGGACCCAGCTCGGGAACCCGACGACGCCGTTCAGCATGACGTCGAACTTCGACCTGGTGCAGGGCGAGGCAGCGGACAGCACCGCGCACGTGCTCGACGCCATGCGTCAGGCCGGCATCCCCGAGGGGGAGGAGGTCGTGCTCGTCGGCCACTCGCAGGGCGGCATGGTCGCGATGGCCGTCGCGGCGGCGGCGTCCGGTGCCTCCGGCGCGGCAGGGACAGTGCCCCGCTACGACGTCCGGCAGGTTCTGACGGCCGGTGCGCCGGTCGGGCTGGCGGCCCTGCCCGCGGGTGTCCGCGCCACGCACGTCGAGAACGAGCAGGAGGGCGTCTCGCAGCTCGACGGCACCGACAACCCGGTCGGCCCGGACCGGGTCACGGTCCGGGCAGACCTCGACGCACCGGGCGCACCCCGGACGGAGGGCGTCCCGCACAGCGTGCCGTTCCACGTCGACGTCCTGAGCCGGGCCCGGGAGGTCGGGCACCCGGGCCTCATGGACAACCTCGACGCGCTCGAGAAGGCCGTCTCGGGTGACCGCGTCGAGGCGCGCTACTTCCGAGGGACCCTCGTCCCGCTGCCGGTCGCGCCGCCGTGACCCTGCAGAGCCGTCACCCCGTCATGACCCTTGGTCGAGGCCTGGCCCGGCCGGGTCAGACCCGCGACTTGGGCGCGACGACCGCGGAGATGAGGAAGTTCAGGACGCCGATGACGAGCGCGGCGAGCAGCGCCCACCAGAACCCGCCCTCGATCCGGATGCCCCAGTCGGTCTGCTCGGTGATCCACGCCGTGAGCATCAGCATGAGGGCGTTCACGACGAGCGTGAACAGGCCCAGCGTGAGGATGTAGAGGGGGATCGAGATGATCTGCACGATCGGCTTGATGATCGCGTTGACCAGCGAGTAGATGAGGGCCACGGCGAGGACGATCACGATCTGGCCGCCGACGGTGTCGGAGCCGACGATCGAGAAGTGGTCGTCGATGAACAGGCTCGTGAGCCAGATCGCGATGCCGGTGACGATGACGCGGATGACGAAGCTCATGCGTGCCATCCTGCCACCGGCTACCGCGGGTCGGTGCCGCACACGCGGTCTCCGCGCGATGCCGCACCCCGCTCACGAGGTGAGCGACGCCGTCGGGCAGCGAGGGGCGGTGGCATCCTGGAGGGCGTGACCAGCCCCGCGCCCTCCGTGCCCACGCCCCCCGCCGCAGGCGTCCCGCTCCGTGCCGCCGTCGCCGCGCTGCCCGCGTACGTGCCGGGTGCGCGCCTGGCGCCCGGGTCGAGCGCGTTCAAGCTGTCGTCCAACGAGAACCCGTACCCGCCGCCCGCCGCGGTCGTCGCGGCGATCGTCGACGCCGCCGCGGACACCAACCGCTACCCGGACATGTACGCGACCGACCTGACGGAGGCGCTCGCGGCCGACCTGGGCGTCGGCGCGGCGCAGGTCGTCGTGGGCAACGGCTCGGTGGCGGTGCTCGCGCACGTCCTGTCGGCCGTCGTGGAGGCGGGCGACGAGGTCGTCTACCCGTGGCGCTCGTTCGAGGCGTACCCGATCGCGGTCGCGGTCGCGGGCGGCACGTCGGTGCGTGTCCCGGTGACCCGGGACGGTCGGCTCGACCTGCCCGCGATGGCCGCGGCGATCAGCGACCGCACGCGCGTCGTCCTGGTCTGCACGCCCAACAACCCCACGGGACCCGTGGTGCACCAGGGCGAGCTCGACGCGTTCCTCGCGGCGGTCCCGTCCGACGTCCTGGTCGTCCTCGACGAGGCCTACCTGGAGTTCGTGCGCGACACGCAGGCGCCCGACGGCCTCGCGGTCCTCGCGGCGCACCCCAACGTGGTGCTGCTGCGCACGCTGTCCAAGGCGTACGGGCTGGCGGGGCTGCGCGTCGGCTACGCGGTCGCCGAGCCGGCGCTCGCGGCAGGCATCCGTGCGGTCTCGACGCCGTTCGGCGTCTCGCACGTGGCCCAGCGCGCGGCGCTCGCGGCGCTGTCGGTCAAGGACGAGCTGCTCGAGCGCGTCGAGCACCTGGTCGCGCGGCGCGAGCGCCTGGTCGAGGGACTGCGCGACCAGGGGTGGGACCTGCCGGAGACGCAGGCGAACTTCGTGTGGTTCCCGCTCGGCGGCCCGACGGCGGAGCTCGCCGCGGGCGCGTCGGCCGCGGGTCTGCTGGTGCGCCCTTTCGCGGGTGAGGGCATCCGGGTGAGCGTGGGCGAGGAGGAGGCGACCGAGGCGTTCCTGAGGGTCGCGGCGGGCTGGCGGTAGCGGCACCGGTCCCTGTTGCCGAGGTGTCCGGCCCGGACGAGACTCCCGGTATGGACACTCCCTCGTACGACCAGCTCCAGGACGACTACGGCTGGCTCTTCGGCACGGCGGCCCTGATCGTCTGGGCGGCCGTCGCGATCATCTTCCTGATCGCCTACATCCAGATCATCCGCAAGGCCGGCTACTCGGGGTGGTGGGTCCTCGTGGGGCTCGTGCCGCTGCTGAACGTCGTGATGTTCCTGGTGTTCGCGTTCTCGACGTGGCCGGTGATCCGCGAGCGGGACGCGTTGCGTGCGCGGGCCGGGTACACGGGCCAGTACCCGCCGGGCTGACCTCGGTGTCTCGTCGTGCGGACAGGTGTCTGCGCGCGGGGCACGTGACCTGGGGGCAGGGGTGGCCTCCGGCTTCTGAGGGGTTGCGCCAACCGTTCTGCCCGTGACGCCGTGGTTCGTGGCGTGACGTGGACGCCGGGTTGGAGGGAACCTCTAAAGATGAGCGGGCAACGTTTGTCCTCCCGTGGCGATGGAGGTTACGGACTCGTAGCCTACGCTTGCGTAAGCTACGGTGTCGTAGGTTGTCGTAGGTTCGGTCGGGAACGGCCGAGGACCGCCCCCGAGCGACCCGGGCTCACGCCCCGGGCCGCACCGAAGGAGAACGCGTGAAGCAGCAGCACACGGCCCCCGCGGCCGACCTCGCAGCCGAGCCGGCCGGCGGTCCCCTGGCGGCCTCGACCGACCCCGGCACGACGGACACCGGCACGACGGACACCGGCACCGCCGATGCGACGGACACCGGGGCGACGCTCCCCGTCGACGCGGACCTCCTCCAGCTCCTGACCCCGACCGGTGCGCGGGTCGTGACCCCGGAGAACGCGGCCTACCGCGAGCGCGTCGCCCACCTGGACGCCGACGCCTTGCGCGGCCTGTACCGCGACATGGTCCTGACCCGCCGCTTCGACGACGAGTCGACCTCGCTGCAGCGTCAGGGCGAGCTCGGGCTCTTCCCGCAGGCGCTCGGCCAGGAGGCCGCGCAGATCGGCTCGGGCCGGGCGCTCGCCCCGCAGGACTACGTCTTCCCGTCCTACCGTGAGCACGGGGTCGCCTGGACGCGCGGCGTCGACGTCGCGGACGTCCTGCGCCAGTTCCGCGGCATCGACCACGGCGGCTGGGACCCGGACGAGCACAACTTCCACCTCTACACGCTCGTGATCGGCTCGCACACGCTGCACGCGACGGGCTACGCGATGGGCGTCCAGCGCGACGGCCTCGTCGGCACGGGCGACGCGACCAAGGACACCGCGGTCGTGACGTACTTCGGCGACGGCGCCACGTCCCAGGGCGACGTGAACGAGGCCCTCGTGTTCGCCGCGGTCAACGAGTCGCCGGTCGTGTTCTTCTGCCAGAACAACCAGTGGGCCATCTCCGAGCCCACGACCAAGCAGTCGCGCGTGCCGATCCACCAGCGCGCCCACGGCTTCGGCATCCCGAGCCTGCGGGTCGACGGCAACGACGTCCTCGCGTGCTACGCCGCGACGGCCGAGGCCCTCGAGCGTGCGCGCTCGGGCGGAGGCCCCACGTTCATCGAGGCGTACACGTACCGCATGGGCGCCCACACGACCTCGGACGACCCCACGCGCTACCGCACCTCCGAGCAGGAGGAGCTGTGGCGCCGTCGGGACCCGATCGACCGACTGCGCCTCCTCCTGGAGGTCGAGGGCGCCTGGGACGAGCGGTGGGCCGCGGACCTCGAGGCCGAGGGCGACGCGCTCGGCGAACGCCTGCGGACGTTCGTCCGCGGGCTGGGCCGCCCGTCGACCGAGTCGATGTTCGAGCACGTGTACGCGACCGAGCACGCGGTCGTCACGGCCGAGCGCCGGTGGTTCGAGGAGTACGAGGCGTCCTTCACGGACGAGGGAGCCTCGAGGACGCACGACCAGCACGGAGGAGCACGATGAGCGCGCCGACCACCACCGCACCCGCCGCGGCGACCGGAGCGGTCCGCCTCACGCTCGGCAAGGCCATCAACGAGGGGCTGCGCGCCTCGCTCGCGGGCGACCCCAAGGTCCTGCTCATGGGTGAGGACATCGGGAGGCTCGGCGGCGTCTTCCGCGTGACCGACGGGCTCCAGGCGAGCTTCGGCGAGGACCGCGTGGTCGACACCCCGCTCGCCGAGTCCGGCATCGTCGGGACCGCGATCGGCCTCGCGCTGCGCGGGTACCGGCCCGTGTGCGAGATCCAGTTCGACGGCTTCATCTTCCCGGCCTACGACCAGATCACGACGCAGCTCGCCAAGATGCACTACCGCTCGCGCGGGCGTCTCAACCTGCCCGTGGTCATCCGGGTGCCGTTCGGCGGCGGGATCGGCGCGGTCGAGCACCACAGCGAGAGCCCCGAGGCCCTGTTCGCGCACACCCCCGGGCTGCGCGTCGTCTCGCCGTCGACGCCGCAGGACGCGTACACGATGCTTCGCGAGGCCGTCGCGTCCCCGGACCCCGTGCTGTTCTTCGAGCCCAAGGGACGCTACTGGGACAAGGGCGACGTCGTGCTCGACGGACCCGTCGGCGACTCGACCCTCAACTCCGCGGTCGTGGTGCGCGAGGGCACGGACCTCACGCTCGTCGCGTACGGCCCCACGGTCCCGACCGCGCTCAAGGCCGCGGCCGCGGCCGCCGCCGAGGGCACGAGCATCGAGGTCGTCGACCTGCGCACCATCTCGCCGCTCGACACCGCGACCGTCGTCGCGTCGGTCCGCCGGACCGGTCGCTGCGTCGTCGTGCACGAGGCCGCGACGTTCCTCGGCTCGGGCGCCGAGATCGCCGCACGCGTGACCGAGGAGTGCTTCTACGCGCTCGAGTCGCCCGTGCTGCGCGTGGGCGGCTTCCACACGCCGTACCCCGTCGCGAAGCTCGAGCACGAGTACCTGCCGAGCCTCGACCGGGTCCTCGACGCGGTCGACCGCGCCATGGCGTTCTAGCCCCGGCCCCGTCGCACCACCCCCTGACCACAGCAGCACGACCACCCGAGGAGCAGGCAGTGCCCACCTTCGAGCAGTTCAAGCTCCCTGACGCCGGCGAGGGACTCACCGAGGCGGAGATCGTGCAGTGGCACGTCGCCGTCGGTGACGAGGTCACGGTCAACCAGACGATCGTGGAGATCGAGACGGCCAAGTCGCTCGTCGAGCTCCCGTCGCCCTACACGGGCGTCGTCACCGAGCTGCTCGTCGCCGAGGGCGACACGGTCGAGGTCGGCGTGCCGATCATCGTGGTCGACACCGACCCGACGGGTCAGCCGTCGGCGTCGGACCCCGCCGCCCCCGCGGCGCAGGCCCCTGCCGCAGAGGGTGGCGGTGCCGTCCTCGTCGGCTACGGCGTCGCCGAGCAGGCGAGCGCGCGTCGCCCGCGCCGCGCCGCCGCAGCCCCTGCCGCCGGCCCGACGGCGGAGCGCCCCGCTCCCGTCGCCGCGCCCCCCGCTCGGGTGACCCCGGCACCCGCCGCACCCGTGCAGCCGGCGCGACCGGCGCCGTCGGGCCCCATCCGGGCCCTGGTCTCCGCCGCGACCGCCGGTCGGACCGTCCTCGCGAAGCCCCCGGTGCGCAAGCTCGCGCGCGACCTGGGCGTCGAGCTCGCGTCCGTGCCCGCGACCGGTCCCGGCGGGATCATCACGCGCGAGGACGTGCTCGCCTACAACGCACGCTCCGAGCCGCGCACGCTCGCGACCTACGCGGGCGACGACTCGCCCTGGCTCAACGACGCCGGCGCGGGCTCGACCGTGACCCCCGACGGACGCCAGACGCGCGTACCCGTGAAGTCGGTGCGCAAGCGCACGGCCGAGGCCATGGTCCAGAGCGCGTTCACGGCCCCGCACGTGACCGAGTTCCAGACGGTCGACGTCACCAAGACCATGAAGCTCGTCGCGAGGCTCCGCGAGGACCGCGAGTTCAAGGACGTGCGCGTCACGCCCCTGCTCATCACGGCCCGCGCGCTGCTGCTCGCCGTGCGCCGCCACCCCGACATCAACGCGAGCTGGGACGAGGCCGCGCAGGAGATCGTCTACAAGCACTACGTGAACCTGGGGATCGCGGCCGCGACGCCGCGCGGGCTCGTCGTGCCCAGCATCAAGGACGCGCACCGCCTCGACCTCAAGGGACTCGCACAGGGGCTCTCCGACCTCACGGCCACGGCCCGTGCAGGACGCACGTCGCCCGCCGACATGTCCGACGGCACCATCACCATCACGAACGTGGGCGTGTTCGGGATCGACACCGGTACCCCGATCCTCAACCCGGGCGAGGCCGCGATCCTCGCGTTCGGCGCGATCCGCGAGCAGCCCTGGGTCCACAAGGGCAAGATCAAGAAGCGCTGGGTCACGCAGCTCGCGCTGAGCTTCGACCACCGCCTGGTCGACGGCGCGCTCGGCGCGTACGTCCTCGCCGACGTCGCGAAGATCCTCGAGGACCCGGCCCAGGCGCTCGTCTGGGGCTGACGCCCTCGCAGCACCACCACGCCGAATCCCTACCGGTTGCTCGTCCAGGTCCTCCACCGGAGACTGTCAGGAACCGACGAGGAAGGGCGTGCCCGATGACGATCACCCGCTCCCCCGAAGGACGGACCTCGCGTCGACGGCTGGTCGCCGCGACGTCGGTCCTGGTCCTGACGGCCGCACTGACGCTCGGGGCCGCGGCGGTCGGGCCGTACGTCGCCCCGGCCGCCGCCGAACAGCTCCCGACCTGCCCCGACGGCGAGGGGGACGGGACCGTCGGGCCACCGCTGTTCACCGACAACGCCGTCTCGGTGTACGTCGGCGGGGACTTCACGGCGCACGAGAACGCGGCCGAGAGCGAGGGCCTGCTCGTGGTGCACGGGGACGCGAGCTTCGAGCGGGAGGGCCTCTTCAACGTCGGGATCGTGGGAGCAGGTTCGGGGGCGGTACCCACCCCCGGCTCGACCATGCTGGCCGTGGGCGGGAACCTGACCATCGGCCCCTCGTCGGCGGTCGACGTCGGTGCCGGGGCCACCGGAGGGGGCGCCGTGCACGTCGGCGGCGAGATCGACGGCGAGTCGCGGCTCGTGACGAACGGCGCGGGGGCGATCGAGAACATGGGGGCGAGCGCGCTGCTGCCCTACGACCCGGACGTCTTCCCGCAGGAGATGGTCGACGTCTCGGCCGAGCTCGCCGCGTTCGCCGCGAACGGTACGGCCGCACGGTCGGGCGACACGGTGATCTTCACCGCGGGCCCCGACGACCCGACCCACAGCGGGCTCCAGGTCTTCGAGATCGACGCGGCGAGCCTGAACGGGACGACCGCCCTCCAGTTCAACGGCATCCCGGACGGCGACTCGATCGTGGTCAACGTGACCGGTGGCCCGGTGGACTTCTCGCCGCAGGACTTCACCGCGGACGGTGTGCGGGTCGACGCGTTCGGCTTCCCCGGGTTCGGTGCCTTCGCGTCGAGCCTGATGTGGAACTTCACGGGGGACACCGACGTGTCGATCGGTCAGAACGGCCAGTTCATGGGATCGATCATGGGTCCCGGTATCAACCTCACGGCGACGACCAGCACCAACGGCCGCCTCCTCGTCGGGGGCGACTACACGATGGGCGGCGCGGGCACCGAGCACCACAACTACCCCTGGAACTACGCGTTCCCGTGCGAGGACGACGTGCCGCCCCTCCCGACCGAGAACGGCTCCCTCACGGTGACCAAGAGCGTCGCGCCAGGCTCGGGTCTCACGAACCTCGTCTTCACGGGGTCGGCGCGCTGCACCCTCACGGACGGCTCGATCTTCATCGCCGGGTGGTCCGTCAGGGCCGACGAGGTCACGGTCTTCGACAGCCTCCCGCTCGACGTCAGGTGCGTGATCATCGAGGACCTCGACGGGGTCTACGAGGACGTCGACGGGGTGCTCGTCCCCGTGGACGTGGAGGACAGGCAGTGGGCCGAGCCGGTGTACACGGTCGACGGGGTCGAGACCGACACCTTCGAGATCACCGAGGACGGTCAGAACATCACGATCGACATCGACAACACCCTGCTCGGCACTGCCGACGTGACGAAGGTCGTGTCCGGACCCGAGGGCGGGTATGTCGGTGACCGGACGTTCGACGTCGACTGGCAGTGCTCGGCCGGGGCCTACGTGGACGGCGTCGCCGTCGACCCGGCCGTGACGTCCGGGACCGTGAGCGTCGCGGCGGGCGCGACGGTCCGCCCCGCGGTCGGCGGCGACGAGGCGTGGTTCCCGGTCGGGACCACGTGCACCTTCACCGAGGCGCCGCTCACCGAGGAACCGGGGGACTTCGCGTCGGACACCCACGAGTGGACGGGCTCCGACGTCGACCCCACGGACGTCGTGATCGGCACGGGCGAGACGGGGATCGTCGCGGTCACCGTGACCAACACGTTCCGCAGCACCGTCGGCGGGTTCGAGATCGCGAAGGCGCTCGACGGGGACGCCGCCGCCCAGGTGCCCGCGGACGCCGTGTTCACCGTGCGCTACTCGTACGCGCTCAACGGCACGACCGTCAGCCAGGACGTCCAGGTCCCGGCAGACGGAACCTCGGTCGCAGGGCCGCAGGACCTGCCCGAGGGCACGGTCGTCACGTTCGAGGAGATCGCGCTGCCCGGGGTCCCGGGGGTCACCTGGGGGACACCGACGATCACGGTCGACGGTCAGTCGACGAACCGGCTCGTGGTGGGTGGAGGGGCCTCGGCCGAGGTCGTCGTGACCAACACGGCCGACGCCGTGCCGACCCCCACGCCGACGCCCACGCCGTCCGTCCCGACGACCCCCGACGGCGACCTCGCGACGACGGGAGCGGACATCGCGATGATCGCCGGGCTGTCGGTGCTGTTCGTCGCGGTCGGCCTCGCGGCGGTCGTCGCCCGCCGACGCTGGACGTCAGGCACGAAGTAGCTCCGGGCCCGAACGAGCAGGGGGTGGCGAGCCGGACCGGCTCACCACCCCCTGCTCGTTCGTCGGCCGGCTCCCGCCGGGCCCGACGACGCCCCCGTCAGTGACGTGCGGCGCTCGAACGGTCCTGCGTGTCCGACGGCAGCCCTTCGTCGTAGGACCAGCCCGCGGGCCTGCGCGTCGGGTCGAACCAGACGTGGCCACCGCGGGTCCAGCGGCGGCGGTACGCGATGATGCGCTCGGGGGTCGTGTCGTCGATCCCGCTCTCCGCGCCGCAGCAGTCGCAGATCGTGTGGGTGGGGCCGTCGAGCGTCCAGCCCGCGTCGTCGAGGTACCAGGCGCACACCCGGCACAGGGCCGCGCTGTGGTCGACGTCCTTCGGTGCGGGCGCGCTCGTCAGACGGACGAGCGCGGCGAGCGCGCGCAGCGGGTTGACCGCTCCGGATGCAGCGGTGCTCTGTCGCGGCATGCGTGGATCCTTTTCTCGAATTCAACCCCTGGACGTCGGTCCGGAGGTTCGCCCCGTCGTGCAGTGGTCGGAGCGCGCCCAGCCCGGCCGCCGTCGAAGGGACTGGCGTGAGTCTAAACCGGCGTCGTGAGACTCAGGCAGGATGAAACGCCGCACCGCCCGCAAATCACCTGACGGTTTGGTCACTGTGCCTCTCCCCGCCGTGCGGCACGAGCCCTCACAGCCGGGCAGGTCGCGGTGTGCGCAAACCCTTACGGACGGGAAACGGGCGCCGCGTCCGGCAGAAACACGCGCTTCCTACCGTCGCTGGTACCGGTCGGGCGTCGCTCGACGAGCCCGCCGAACCGGTCCCACGTCAGGTCCCCCGGTCCCACGCCCGGTCCCATCAGGAGGCGCCATGCCCGTCCCCGCAGGCCCCACCCCGCAGGCCACGACCACCACGCTCGGGCCGTCATCGGCGTCACCGCCGCAGTCTCCCGCACCGTCCCCGGCTCGTCGCCGCGGTCGCTGGATCGAGCACTGGGACCCCGAGGACCCCACGTTCTGGCGCGACGGCGGTCGGACGGTCGCGACCCGCAACCTGTGGATCTCGGTGCTCGCCGAGTTTCTCGGGTTCGCGGTGTGGGCCCTGTGGTCCATCGTCGTGCCGCAGCTCGGTGCGGCGGGCTTCGCCTTCACGGTGGACCAGCAGTTCTGGCTCATCGCCGTCCCGAGCCTCGTGGGCGCGACCCTGCGCATCCCGTACACGTTCGCGGTGCCGCTGTTCGGGGGACGCAACTGGACGGTCGTGTCCGCGCTGCTGCTCCTGGTGCCCACGGTCTCGCTCGCGGTCGTCGTGCAGGACCCGGGGACGCCGTTCGGCGTGATGCTGCTCGTCGCGGCGCTCGCGGGTGTCGGCGGCGGCAACTTCGCGTCCTCGATGGCCAACATCTCGTTCTTCTACCCGGAGAAGGAGAAGGGCCGGGCGCTCGGGCTCAACGCTGCGGGCGGCAACCTCGGGACGGCCGCGGTCCAGCTCGCGGTGCCGCTCGTGATCGTGACGGGGGCGGGCATCGCCCTGGAGCGGGCGGGTCTCATGATGATCCCGTTCGTCCTGCTCGCGGCGTTCCTCGCGTGGCGCTTCATGGACAACCTGTCGCACGCCAAGGCCGACGTGCGGTCGTTCGCGGCGGCGACGCGCAACCGGCACACGTGGATCATCTCGTTCCTCTACATCGGGACGTTCGGGTCGTTCATCGGCTACTCGGGCGCGTTCCCGACGCTGCTGGGGAACCAGTTCCCCGAGGTCACGCTCTCGATCGCGTTCCTCGGTGCGCTCGTCGGCTCGGTGTCCCGACCTCTCGGCGGGATCGTCGCCGACAGGGTCGGCGGGGCGCGCGTGACGATCGTGGCGTTCGTGGTCATGGCCGTCGGTGCGTTCGGCGCGATCCGGGCCCTCGAGTCGCACGACTTCGGGTTGTTCTTCGGTTCCTTCCTGCTGCTGTTCGTCGCGACGGGCATCGGCAACGGCGCGACCTACCGCATGATCCCCGCGGTGTTCGCGGCGTCGGGGGAGGCGACCGCGAAGGGACTGCCCGACGACGAGCGCGCCGCCCACCGCCTGCGGGTCCGCAAGGCGGCCGCGGGGTGCATCGGGATCGCAGGGGCTGTGGGGGCGTTCGGCGGGTTCCTCATCCCGCGCGGCTTCGCGGTCTCGAACGACCTCGCGGGGTCGCTCGTCCCGGCGCTGTGGATCTTCATCGGCGTGTACGCCGTCATGGCCGTCGTGACGTGGGCCGTCTACCAGCGCCAGGGTGCGTCGCTGGCCGCGGCGGGGGTCTGAGCGTGGACCCCGTCGCCCGGCCGGCCCACGCCCCGGGTGCCGCAGCCCGCGCCGGGCGAGCGGCGCCGTCGGGCCGGGACACGCACTGCCCCTACTGCGCGCTGCAGTGCGGCATGACGCTCACGCCCGCACAGGACCCCGGGCCCGACGGCGGAGTCTCGCCCCGCGTGGTCGTCGTACCGCGCGAGTTCCCCACCAACAAGGGCGGGCTGTGCCAGAAGGGCTGGACCAGCGCGAGCCTGCTCACCGCGCACGACCGGCTCACGGTCCCACTCGTGCGCGACCGCACGGTCGATGCGGCGGGGGCGGTGACGCGCGGCGGGCTGCGGCCCGCGACGTGGGACGAGGCGCTCGGGCGGGTCACCCGCGGCATCACGGAGATCCAGGCTGCGTCGGGGCGCGACGCGGTCGCGGTCTTCGGCGGCGGGGGACTCACCAACGAGAAGGCGTACGCGCTGGGCAAGCTCGCACGGGCCGTGCTGCGCACCGCGAACATCGACTACAACGGGCGCTTCTGCATGGCGAGCGCGGCCGCCGGCGCCAACCGCGCGTTCGGTGCCGACCGCGGTCTGCCCTTCCCGCTCGCCGACCTCGCCGGGGCCGATGCCGTGCTGCTGCTCGGCTCGAACCCGGCCGAGACCATGCCGCCCTCGGTCCAGCACCTCGCGGGCGTGCGCGAGCGCGGCGGGCTCGTGGTCGTGGACCCGCGACGCTCGGCGACCGCCGCGCTCACCGGGCCGCGCGAGGGCCCGCCGCAGGGAATCCACCTGCAGCCCGTGCCGGGCACCGACCTCGTGGTGCTGCTCGCGCTCCTGCACGTCGTGTGGGCCGAGGGCCTCGCCGACACCGAGTACCTCGCGGCGCGGGCGTCCGGGGTCGAGGACGTGCGGCGAGCGGTCGCGGCCTGGTGGCCCGAGCGCGCCGAGACCGTGTGCGGTGTCCCTGCCGACGACCTCCGCCGCGTCGCTCGGCTGCTCGCTGCGGCCTCGCCCGCGCGCGGCGGGCGCGGGGCGTACGTCCTCACGGGCCGGGGCGTCGAGCAGTCGACCCAGGGGACCGCGACCGTCACCGCTGCGATCAACCTCGCGCTCGCGCTGGGCCTGCCCGGCCGGACCGGGTCCGGGTACGGCGCGATCACCGGGCAGGGCAACGGGCAGGGCGGGCGCGAGCACGGGCAGAAGGCCGACCAGCTCCCCGGCTACCGCAAGATCGACGACCCGGCCGCACGCGCCCACGTCGCTGCGGTGTGGGGCGTGCACCCGGACTCGCTGCCCGGGCCCGGCAGGCCGGCGGTCGAGCTGCTGCGATCGCTCGGGACACCGGGCGGCCCCCGGGCGCTGCTCGTGCACGGCTCGAACGTGCTGGTCAGCGCCCCGGACGCGACCCGCGTCACGGAGCGCCTCGACGCCCTCGACCTGCTCGTGGTGTGCGACCTGGTGCCGTCCGAGACAGCGCTGCGCGCCGACGTCGTGCTGCCCGTGACGCAGTGGGCCGAGGAGGAGGGGACCATGACGTCGCTCGAAGGACGCGTGATCCGCCGACGGCAGGTCGTGACGCCGCCGGGAGACGTCCGGTCCGAGCTGTGGGTCTTCGCCGAGCTCGCGCGACGCCTGGGCTCGACCGTGCCGTTCCCGCTCGACCCGGCCGAGGTCTTCGACGAGCTGGCCCGCGCCTCGGCGGGCGGCGTCGCGGACTACTCGGGGCTCAGCCACGCGAGGCTCGACGCCGACGAGGCCGCGGGCGGACCGGGCCTGTACTGGCCGGTGCCGGCGGAACCCGCTGGCTTGTCAGAACCAGCGAGTGCCATGGTCCACGCTGGTTCTGACAACCCGGTCGGGGGAGAGCCGCACCCCGGCACCCCGCGACTGTTCCTCGACCGCTTCCACACCCCCGACGGGCGTGCGCGCATGGTCGCGGTCGACCACGTCGGGCCCAGCGACGACCTGCGGCCCGACGCCCCGGTGTACCTCGTGACGGGCCGCGTCCTGCAGCACTACCAGTCGGGTGCGCAGACGCGCCGCGTCGCCGACCTCGAACGGATCGTGCCTGGTCCGTTCGTCGAGATGCACCCGGTCCTCGGGTTCCGCCTGGGCATCCGCGACGGCGACCCGGTGCGGCTCACGTCTGCCCGGGGCGACGTCCGGGCCCCCGCGCGGTGGAGCGACGACATCCGCACCGACACGGTGTTCATGCCCTTCCACTGGAGCGGCGCCGGGAGCGTCAACCGCATCACGACCGACGCGACAGACCCGATCTCCGGGATGCCCGAGTTCAAGGTCTGCGCGGTCGCGGTCGAGCCGGCCCCGGAGGAGGTGGTCGCATGACCCACGCCATCGAGGTGTCAGAACCAGCGTGGGCCAGGGGTCACGCTGGTTCTGACACCTCGTTCCGGGTCGTCGTCGTGGGTGACGGGATGGTCGGGTCGCGGTTCGTGGCCGACCTCCTGGCCGCGATCGACCCGGACCAGGAGCACCGCGCCCGTGCCCTGCACGTCACCGTGCTCGGCGACGAGGAGTACGAGCCGTACAACCGTGTCCTGCTGAGCGACGTCGTCGCGGGCCGGGCCGACATCGGTGCCCTGACCCTGCCCTCGGTCGACGACGGACGCGTCGAGGTCCACCGGGGAGCGCCCGCGATCGCGATCGACCGGGCCTCGCGCACCGTGCTCACGAGCGACGGCGCGTTCGGGTACGACGCGGTGGTGCTCGCGACCGGTTCGGCCGCGCGCATCCCGGACGTCCCGGGCCTGCGCTCGGGGCCCGGCGGCTCGCTGCCCGCCGGGGTGCACGCCCTGCGCACGCTCGACGACGCGCGCGAGATCGTCGCCGCGACCGCCAACGCGCGCCGCGCCGTCGTGATCGGTGCGGGGGTCCTCGGGCTCGAGGTCGCGTGCGGCCTGGCCCGGCGCGGTCTCGCGGTGACCGTGGCGCACGGCGGCGCGAGCCCCATGGACCGGCAGCTCGGCCCGGACGCGGGCCTCGCCGCGCTGCGCACGCTCACCGCGCTCGGGATCACGGTGCGCACCGGGACGCGCACGCGCGAGGTCGTGGTGCGCGGCGTCGGCGACGAGGGCGCGGTGGTCTCGGGCCTCGTCCTCGTGCCCGACGGTGGACGCCCGCCTCGTGCGACCGGCGCACCGGGGACCGGGATCACCGGGGGGCCCACCGCCCCGGACCCGGTCGCCCCGGCCGACGAGATCCCGGCCGACCTGCTCGTGCTCGCGTGCGGGACGGTGCCCGAGGCGACCCTCGCCCGGACCGCCGGACTGACGGTGGACCGGGGCGTCGTCGTCGGGCAGGGGCTGGTGAGCCCCGACGACCCGGACGTCTACGCGATCGGTGACTGCGCGCAGCCGCCCGAGGGTGGCACGGGCCTGATCGCACAGGGGTGGGAGCAGTCGCGGCGGCTCGCGGCACGGCTCGCCCTGCGGGTGTCGGACGTCTCGGAACCGGTGAGGGGGCCACGGCGCTCGGCCTCCGGCGCCACGGAGGCCGGGCCGGGCCCCCGAGTCCGGTTCGTCGACGAGGACCGACCCAGCATGGCGCTGCGGATCGCGCTCGACGTCGGGCGGAGCGCGTGGGATACGCCGGGTCGCGGCCCTCGCGAGACGAGGCCAGCGGGGGTCCACGGCGCCCAGGAACCCCCGTTGGCCGCAACTCGGGAAGACCCTCGCGGCGGTGGGGCGTCCACCACACCACCCACCGACGTCGTGCGGCTCAAGGCCGCGGGTCTCGACGTCGTCGCGATGGGAGTCTGCGGGTCGCAGCGCCCCCACGACCCCACCCACCGCACGCTGCGCCTGACCGACCCCGACGCGGGACGCCACGTCGAGGTCGTGGTCGCGGGCGGGGTCCTCGTCGGGGCGACCGTCGTCGGCGCCGCCCAGGTCGGCGCCGACCTCGCCGCGACCTACACGCGCCGGGTCCCCGTGCCCGCGGACCCGGCCCACCTCCTGCTGCGACCCGTCGCGCAGGCCGCCGCACCGGCGTCGGACCCCACACGCATGCCCGACCGGACCACGGTGTGCAGCTGCAACGGCGTGACCAAGGGCGACATCGTCGCGAGCTGGCGAGAAGGCGCCCGCAGCACCACGGACATCGCGCGCACGACGCGTGCGACGACCGGGTGCGGCGGGTGCAAGGACGTCGTGTGCGGGCTCGCCGACTGGCTGCGCCGCGCGGACCCGGAGCAGGACAGCCCCGCGCCCGCGCATCCCACGGCCCCCCAGCCCGCCGACCTGCCCCGCTGACAGGACTCCCGGGCGGCGCTCGCGGGTCGCCCGGGACGTTCTCACGGGCGGGCCCCGGCGGGCGTGAGAAGAACGTTACGGAGGGGCAAAGGGGAGGGTGCGGCACGGAAACGGGGCGTCCCTAGTGTCTGAGCAGCAGCCGCTTCCCGGACACCCGGACCGCACCCCCCAGGAGCCCCCGTGACCACACCATCGAGCTCTCCCCGCCACCTCGTGGTCGTCGGCGGCGGCATGGTCGCCCAGCGTCTCGTCGAGGCGTTGCGCGCCCGTGACACCGCCGGCGAGTGGCGGGTCACCGTCTTCGCCGAGGAACCCCGCTACCCGTACGACCGCGTCGCGCTCACCTCGTACTTCTCGGCGCGCGACCCCGAGGAGCTCGATCTCGGGGACCCTGCGCTGTGGGACGACCCGCTCGTGCGCCTGGTCCGCGACTGCCGCGTCGACTCGATCGACCGCGCGGCCCGCCAGGTCACCGACCGGCTGGGCCGGGTCCACGACTACGACGAGCTCGTGCTCGCGACGGGTTCGGACGCCGCGCGGCCGCCGATCCCGGGCAACGACCTGCCGGGCGTGTTCGTGTACCGCACGATCGACGACGTCGCGGCCCTGCGCGGGTGGGTCGAGGCCAAGCGGGCGGAACGCTCGGGGGCGTCGTACGACCGCCCGGTGCGCGGCGCCGTCATCGGTGGCGGGCTCCTGGGGCTCGAGGCCGCGGGAGCCCTCAAGGCGCTCGGCGCGCAGGCGACCGTCGTCCAGTTCGGGACGCACCTCATGGACGCGCAGGTCGACCTGGGCGGTGGGCAGGCGCTCGGTCGCCTCATCAACGACAGGGGCATCGCGGTGCGCGTGAGCACCGCGACCCAGCAGATGCGGCCCGCGCGCACCACGGGTCACGTGGGCCGCCTCGACTTCGCGGACGGCGGGCGGCTCGACGTCGACGTGGTCGTCCTGGCGACAGGCGTCCGGCCGCGCGACGAGCTGGCCCGGGCGGCCGGCCTGCCGGTCGGCGAGCGCGGGGGAGCGGTCGTCGACCTGTCGTGCCGGACGCCGGACCCGCACGTGTGGGCGGTCGGCGAGGTCGCGTGCATCGAGGGCCGGTGCCTGGGCCTCGTGGCCCCGGGCTACGCGATGGCCGAGGTCGTCGCGGACCGCCTGCTGGGCGGCGAGGCGACGTTCCCGGGCGCGGACACCGCGACCAGGCTCAAGCTGCGGGGCGTGGACGTCGCGAGCTTCGGCGACGCGTTCGCGCGCACCGAAGGCGCCATGGAGCTCGTCTGGGCGGACCCGGTCGCGGGCGTCTACAAGAAGCTCGTCCTGTCCGACGACGCACGGACCCTCCTGGGTGGTGTGTTCGTGGGCGACGCGTCGCCGTACGCGGCCCTGCGGCCCCTGCTGGGGCGCGAGCTGCCGGCCGACCCCGGCTCGTTCCTCCTGCCCGAGGGTGCCGCGGGCGGCGGTGCAGCAGGGATCGAGCTGCCCGACGACGCGACCGTCTGCTCGTGCAACAACGTCACGGCGGGCACCATCCGCTCGGCCGTGACCGAGCACGCGTGCACCGACGTCGCCGCGGTCAAGTCGTGCACCAGGGCCGGCACGAGCTGCGGCTCGTGCCTCCCGCTGGTCAAGAAAATCACGACGACCGAGCTCGAGAGGGCCGGCATCGAGGTCTCGAACGCGCTGTGCGAACACTTCGAGCTCTCGCGCGCGCAGCTCTTCGACGCGGTCCGCGTCGCGGACCTGCACACGTTCAGCGAGATCATCGCGCGGTTCGGCCGCGTCCCGGCGCCGGTCGCGGCCACGGCCCCCCAGATGCCCGACGGCGTCGCACCGGCCGCGCTCCCGGCCGCCGGCCCCGGCCGGGGGTGCGACATCTGCAAGCCGGTCGTGGCGTCGATCCTGGCGTCGTTGGGCAACGGTCACATCCTGTCGGGTGAGCAGGCCGCGCTCCAGGACACCAACGACCACGTCATGGCGAACATGCAGAAGGACGGCACGTACTCGGTGGTCCCGCGCATCCCGGGTGGAGAGATCACGCCCGAAGGGCTGCTCGTGATCGGGCAGGTCGCGAAGGACTTCGGGCTCTACACCAAGATCACGGGCGGTCAGCGGATCGACATGTTCGGGGCACGGATCGAGCAGCTCCCGCTGATCTGGCGCCGCCTGGTCGACGCGGGCATGGAGTCGGGGCAGGCGTACGGCAAGTCGCTGCGGACCGTGAAGTCGTGCGTCGGGTCGACGTGGTGCCGGTTCGGGGTGCAGGACTCGGTGGGCATGGCGGTGCGCCTCGAGCTGCGGTACCGCGGCTTGCGGTCGCCGCACAAGATCAAGCTCGGCGTCTCGGGCTGCGCGCGCGAGTGTGCCGAGGCGCGGGGCAAGGACGTCGGGGTCATCGCGACCGACAAGGGCTGGAACGTGTACGTGGGCGGCAACGGCGGCTTCACGCCCCGGCACGCGCGACTCCTCGCGGAGGACCTCGACGACGAGACGCTCATCAGGACGATCGACCGCTTCCTCCTGTACTACGTCCGCACCGCCGACCGGCTCCAGCGCACGTCGGTGTGGGTCGACGAGGTCGAGGGTGGGCTCGACGGGATCCGCGCGGTGATCCTCGACGACTCGCTGGGCATCGCGGCGGACCTCGACGCCGCGATGGCGCTGCACGTGGACACCTACGAGGACGAGTGGCGCGCGGTCCTGGAGGACCCCGAGAAGCTCAGACGGTTCGGGTCGTTCGTCAACGCGCCCACGACGGCGGACCCCGACCTCGCGTACGTGGCCGAGCGTGGGCAGCCGCGCCCGGCGACGACCGCGGAGCGAGCGGGCGCGGTGCTGGTCGCCGGGACGACGTTGGAGGTACGGGCATGAACGCGCAGATGACGGGGTTGACGGGGCCGACGGGGGCACCCGGTGGCGCGGGGCGGGTCGATCCCCACGGGCAGGCCGACCTGGTGTGGCAGCCCGTGTGCGGGGTCGCCGACCTCGCGGTCGAGCGCGGGGCCGCAGCACTCGTCGGCGGGAGGCAGGTCGCGCTCTTCCGACTGACCGACGACCGCGTGCTCGCGGTCCAGCAGCTCGACCCGTTCAGCGGCGCGAACGTCATGTCGCGCGGCATCGTCGGGACACGTCGCGGGGTGCCGACCGTCGCGTCCCCGATGTACAAGCAGGTCTTCGCGCTCGAGACGGGCGAGTGCCTCGATCCCGTCGGGTTCCTCCCGGTGCTCGCGGCAGGCCCGGACCTGGCGACGTGGCCGGTCGAGGTGCGTGACGGCGTCGTGAACCTCGCCGTGCCGACCGGCCCCACATTGGCTGATCCCACCCCGACCGGCCCCACCCCGTGACGCCCCCCTCGGTGCCGAGCATGCGGTCGTCGTCCGGATCGGACCAGGAACGGACGCCAACCGCATGCTCGGCGGACGCCAACCGCATGTTCGGCGCCGGCGGCACCGGGCCCGGCGGCTCGGTCGTGCTCGTGGGCGGCGGACCTGGTGCCGCCGACCTCCTCACGGTGCGCGCCTGGCGAGCGCTCGCGAGCGCCGACGTCGTCGTGACCGACCGCCTCGGGCCTACCGAGGTCCTCGCCGACCTGCCCGCGGGCGTCGAGATCATCGACGTCGGCAAGACCCCGGGCCACCACCCCGTCCCGCAGCACGAGATCAACGCGATCCTCGTCGAGCAGGCCCGCCGCGGGCGACGCGTGGTCCGGCTCAAGGGCGGCGACCCGTTCGTCTACGGGCGGGGCGGGGAGGAGGTCCTCGCGTGCCGGACCGCGGGCGTCCCGGTCGAGGTCGTGCCCGGCGTGAGCAGCGCGCTGTCCGTGCCGGCGCTCGCGGGCATCCCGCTCACGCACCGCGGGACGGTCGGCGCGTTCCTGGTCGTCAACGGTCACGAGCCCCTGGGCGTGGTCGCGCTGACCGCGGTGCGCGACCGCACGGCTACCCTGGTGATCCTCATGGGAGTGTCGATGCTGAGCGAGATCACGGACCAGGCGATCACCGCCGGGGCCGACGTCGCCACGCCCGTCGCCGTGGTCGAGTCCGGTTCCACGCAGCACCAGCGGGTCACGCGCGCCACGCTCGGGACGCTCGTCCGTCGTGCGGCCGAGGTCGGGATCCGCGCGCCCGCGGTCGTGGTCGTGGGCGACGTCGCGGCCGAGGGGCTGCTCGTCCCGGACGGATCGGCGCCGCTGCCTGCTCTGCCCGCCCTGTCCGTCCTCGTGCCGGAGCCCGCCCTGTGACGGGGCAGGCCACGGACGTCACCGATGTCGCGGACGAGCCCACCGGTGAGCGCCGGCCCGCGCTGGGCCAGGTCATGGCAGGCTGCACGGTCCTCGTCACGGCCGACCGCCGGTCGGCCGAGCTCGCCGCGGCGCTGTCCCGCCGGGGCGCCGAGGTGCGGCACGCGCCGGCCCTGAGCATGGTGCCCAACGAGGACGACGAGGCGCTGCTCGCGGGTACGCGGGACCTGATCGCGCACCCGCCGGACGTCGTGGTCGTGACCACGGGCATCGGGTTCCGGGGCTGGATCGAGGCCGCCGACGCGCACGGCCTGGCCGACGAGCTGCTGGACGTCATGGGCCGGGCCCGCCTGGTCGCGCGGGGCCCCAAGGCGCGCGGTGCGATCCAGGCCGCGGGCCTCCAGGCCGACTGGGTCGCCGAGTCCGAGACGTCGGGCGAGATCGCGGACGTGCTGCTCGGCGAGGGGGTCGACGGGTCGCGGATCGCGGTCCAGCACCACGGCGCCGGCGCGGACGGCCTCGACGTGGTCTTCGCGCAGGCGGGGGCCGACGTCGCGAGCCTCATCGTGTACCGCTGGGGGCCGCCGCCCGACGAGGCGGCGCTGCGCGCGTCGGTCCACGCTGCCGCGGCCGGGGAGATCGACGCGGTCGTCTTCACGTCGGCCCCCGGTGCCGAGGCCTGGCTCGCGGCCACCGAGTCCGAGGGGGTCGGGGACGCCGTCGTCGCGCGCTTCGCGAGCGGTGCCATGATCGCGGCGGCGGTCGGCCCCATCACGGCCCGCCCGCTCGCGCACCGCGGCATCCCGACGCTCCAGCCGGACCGCGGCCGCCTCGGCGCGCTGGTCCGCACGCTCGTCGGGCACTACGAGCACGCCGAGACCCTCGCGCTCGTGACCGTCGCGGGCAACCTGCAGATCCGCTCACGCGTCGCGGTGCTCGACGGCCGCGTCCTGCCGCTCTCGCCGTCGGGCCTCGAGGTCCTGCGGCTGCTGGCCGCGCGCGCGGGCGACCGGGCGGGGGACGTCGTGACGCGGGACCAGGTCCTCGCGGCCCTGCCCGGCGACTCGCGCGACCCGCACGCCGCCGAGGTCGCGGTCGCCAGGTTGCGTGAGGCGGTCGGCGACCGCACCCTCGTCAAGACCGTCGTCAAACGTGGCTATCGACTGGAGCTGGCATGAGCACGGAGATCCTGGGGTTCCCCTCCGACGCGACCGAGGGGAGCGTGCCGTCCGGCGCCGGCGCCGTCGCGGGCAGCGGCGCGGGCGGTGGTGGCCCTGTGCTCGTGGGTTGTTCGCACGGCACCGACAACCCGGACGGCCAGGCCGCGATCCGCGCGATCCTCGACGACGTCCGTGCGACCCGCCCCGACCTCGACGTGCGCGAGGCGTTCGTCGACGTCCAGCAGCCGGAGGTTGCCGACGTCGTCACGCAGTCCGTCGCACCGCCCGCCACGGGCGAGGGTCGGGGCGCGGCAGCCGTGGTCGTCCCCCTGCTGCTGTCCACGGGCTTCCACGTGAACGTCGACATCACCGAGGCCGTCTCGCCCACGCACGAGGGCCGCGGACCCCAGCACGGAGCGGCGGCCGCAGCCCGCGCGCTCGGCCCCGACCCGCGCCTCGCCGAGATCCTCGCCGACCGCCTGGCCGAGGCCGGTGTCCGTCCGCACGACTCGGTGGTCCTGGCCGCTGCCGGGTCGAGCAAGGCGGGCGCCGCACGCGACGTCGAGGCCGTTGCCGAGCTCCTGCGTGCGCGCCACGACGGCCCCGTCACGGTCGGGTTCGGCGCCATGGCCACCCCGACGGTGCGCGACGCCGTCGCGGCGGCGCGCGAGGCGCTCGCCACGAGCGCAGCCACGGGCGAGGTGGCCACCGCGGACGGCGAACCCACCGGTGAGACCCACGCGACGCCGTCGGGCAGCGACGAGCGCGGGACGGGCGCACCCGCTCCGCGCGTCGTCGTCGCCGCCTACCTGCTCGCCCCCGGCTTCTTCCACGACCGGCTGCTCCAGACCGGCGCCGACCTCGTCACGGCCCCGCTCGCACCCGACGCGCGCCTGACGGCCATCGTGCTCGACCGCTACGCCGAGGGCGTCGAGGCGCTCGCGAGCCGCTGACACGAGGGATTCAGGCCGGGACCCGGGTACGCGGCGAGACGAACGCCGCGAGCAGCGCGATCGCGACCATGGCCCCGAAGCACACGACGTACGCCCCGAGCCCCAGCGGCTCGCGCAGCACCACGAGCATCGATCCCGCCACGGCGAGCGCGATGGCCGCGGACAGGGCGTCGGACACCTGGAGCGCCGAGCTGTTCGCGCCCTGCTGGTCCTCGGGGGACAGCGCGAGCGTGAGCACCGAGAGCGTCGGGTGGACCAGGCCCATGCCCAGGCCCGCGAACGTCCAGGCGAGCATGCCGACGATCGGCGGCACCGCGGACCAGGCGAGCAGCACCGTGCCGGAGATCCCGCCGGCGACGAACAGCGACCCGACGAGCACGAACCGTGCGTGCGACCAGCCCCAGTGCGCCTTGCCGCGCAACCATGCGCCCACCGACCAGCCGATCGCCCCGAACGTGAGGATGCCACCGGCCAGGGTCGGGGACAGGGCACGCTCGGACTGGAGGAGCAGGGGGAGCAGGACCTCGGTCCCGGTGAAGGCCGCCGCGACGAGGCCGCGGATCGCGATGACCGACGGGAGGCCGCGGGCGGCGCGCGCGGTGCCGCGCGGGAGCAGGCGCGGGACGGCGACGACGACGAGCGCGAGCGCCACGACCAGCGGGACGTACAGCCGCGCTCCCTCCTGCTGCCCGGCGAAGTGCAGCAGCCCGATCCCCACCGCGGCGGCCACGGCCCACCACAGGGCCGCGTTCCCGGTCGCGTCGGGGGTGGCCTCGCGGCGGTCCCGTTCGACGGCCCGCAGGCCTGGGCGCATCATGAGCACGGCCGGGACGGCGAGCACGGGCACGGCGAGGAAGACCCAGCGCCATCCGAGGTGCTGGACCATGAGTCCCGAGATCACGGGCCCGACGAGCGAGGGCACGACCCACGCCGCGGCGAACGCCGCGAACACCGCGGGCCGTCGTGCCTCGGGGAAGACGCGGTCGGCGAGCTCGCGCGGCGCAGCGGCGTCGCGGTGTCGGCCCTGCACTTCTACGAACGCGAAGGTCTGCTCACGGCCCGCCGCACGCCCGGCAACCAGCGCCGCTACCCCCGCGAGACCTTGCGCCGCGTCTCGTTCATCCGCGTCTCGCAGCGCGTCGGGATCCCGCTCGCGCTGGTCCGCGAGGCCCTCGCGACGCTCCCGCAGAACCGGACCCCGACCGCCAAGGACTGGCGGCGGCTGTCCCGGATGTGGCACGCGGACCTCGACGCCCGGATCGAACAGCTCGTGCGCCTGCGCGACCACCTCACCGACTGCATCGGCTGCGGGTGCCTCTCCCTGCGCAAGTGCGTCCTGGCCAACCCGCACGACGTGCTCGCGGAGGAGGGCCCCGGTCCGCGCACCTGGCTCGTCGAAGGCCTCGACGACTGAGGGCTCGTGCAAGGCTGTCAGAACCGACGTGCCCGGGGACCACGCTCCTTCTGACACACCCGGCCACGGGGGTGCGAGGGCGCGAGCCCTCACCAGTTCTTCGAGGACCCGCCGCCGTCGCCCGAGCCGCCGGCCGGGTCCTCGCCACCGAAGTACTCCTGGTACTCCTGCCGGCTCTGGTCCTCGTCGTCACGGGCCTCGGAGTTCTGCTGCTGGAGCCTCTCCTGCCGCTCGGCCTCGGCCCGCTCCTGCTCGCTCTGGTCGGTCCGGTCCGTCTCAGGTGGCACCTCCTCGCCCTGCGCACCGCCCTGAGGGTCTTGCGGGGCCTGCGGCTGCGCGTCCTTCGCCCGCTGCTGCTTGTCCTGCAGACGCTGGACGGACGCCTCGTTCTGCTCCTTCTCCTCGGGCGGCTGCTCCTCGCAGCCCGGCCAGCCGCGGACCTGCTCGGCCGTCGCGAAGGACCGCTCGGCGAACGAGAACCACTGCGTGGCCTCGTCCTGGAGGTCCTGGGGGGCGAGCTCCTCGCCCGTGCCGTAAGGGTCGATCACGTACTGGTCGTAGTCCTCGCCCGCCGCCCGTGCCGCGAGCGCCTGCTCGAGCGCGGCCTTCTGCGCCAGGAGGTCCTCACCCGTGCTCGTCTCGTGGTCGCCCGAGGTCTCGTAGGAGATCGACAGGTTGACCTGGACCTGGCAGCGGACCATCGGCTGCTCGCCCTCGGCGAGGTCGTAGGCGCGGTGCAGGTCGGCGATCGCCGCGGTGTCGTCGCCCGCGCTGTGGGCCGCGGTACCGGTGTTGAACCACGCCTTCCACGGGTCGACGAGGTTCATCGTCTTCTGGAGCCCGAAGCTCGCCGCGGCATCCGTGTAGTCACCTGCGTCGTAGCGCCCGGACGCGGAGGACGCGACCACCGGGAGGGAGACCAGCTTGGCACCGAGCACGAGCACAGCGACCAGCAGGGGGAGAGGCAGGAGGAGCAGCAGCGCCCGACGACGCAGCCGCCTCGTGCGCAACGCCGCACCCTGGGGGGAGAGCACGCCGGCCCGGGGCGCCGGGAACGGCGTCCCTCCGTGCGTCGCTCGCCGGTCGCCGGTGGCGCCAGGGCTGCCCCACGAGGGCGGGGGCTGAGGAGGCTGGGGAGGCAGGCCGTCGCCGCTCATGCGCTCACCCCCACCCGACGCGAGGCCGACCTGCCCGCGGCCCACGCCTCGAACCCGAGCAGCACGGCGCCCACGAGCGCGAACGGCCACACGACCGGACGGTAGGCCGTGACGAGGCGCCTGCCGTCCGCCGCGACCTGCTGAGGGTCGACGCCCGCGACGAGCTCCGCCGTCGGACCCGTGGTCTCGCGGTGCACGTACGGCACCCCCAGCTGGCCGGCGATCGCCCGCAGGTTGTCCTCGTCGATCACCGACAGCGCGTCGGGCGAGTCGGGGTCGTCGAGGGTCGCGCCCGACGGGTCCCGCAGGTACTCGGCCGTCGCCGGGTCCTCGCCCGGCATGTACTCCTTCATGCGCCCGCCCTCCGGGGTGCCGTAGCCGAGGACGGCGCCGCCGTCGACGAAAGGTGCGAGGTCCTCGAACGAGCGGGGCTCGCCGTCCGCCGTCTGCTCGCCGTCGGACAGGAAGAACACCAGGCGGACGTTGGCCGGGCGGTCCGTCGCGGCCCCCTCGAGGGCGGTACGCAGCGCGTCGAGCGGCCGGTCGGTGAGGGACCCCTTGGAGTAGAGGGTGATCTCGCGCTTGAACGTGTCGGCCCAGGACGTGACGGCCCGGGCGTCCGTCGTGAGGGGGACCTGGCGGCTGGCCTGGGAGTCGAACGAGATGATCGAGTAGCGGGCCCCCGGGATGTCGGCCGTGA
The DNA here is from genome assembly GCF_000718325.1 of Oerskovia turbata. Classification (GTDB taxonomy): domain Bacteria; phylum Actinomycetota; class Actinomycetes; order Actinomycetales; family Cellulomonadaceae; genus Oerskovia; species Oerskovia turbata. Next base: position 127,310 of record NZ_JOFV01000003.1, on the reverse strand, counting down.
GGCTCGCGACGTCGTGCCGGACGCCCACGAGGCGCTCGTTCGCGCCGTCGAAGTCCTCGGCCGCCATGGAACCCGTGCGGTCGACCACGAAGAACATGTCGACGTTCGCGACCGACGTGTCGCGGTCCGTCACGGGGACCGACGGCCCGAGCCCGACCACGGCGAGGACCGCGACCAGCGCGGTGCGCCGGACCCACGCGCCGCGCGGCCCGGCGGGCGTGCCCCGCCCGGCGGCGCGGCGCGACGGGCCGCGGAGCGCGACGACGAGCTGCCACCCGGCGAGACCGAGCAGCGGGACGAACACGACGACCCACGCCCACAGGGGGATCAACGGCTGGAAGGTCATTCGCGCAACCTCCAGGCGACGACGACGAGCAGTGCGGCACCGGCGGTCGCCACGAGGAACCAGGCCGTGGGCAGGTCCGTCACGACGACCTCGGGGCTCGCGTCGAGCTCGACGGCCTGCTGCGCGACCACGTCCTCGACCATGCCCTCGACGGCCTGCGGGTCGCCCGCGAGGAAGTACAGCCCGCCGCCTCCCTCGACGACCTCGCGGTACCGCGTCTCCTCGGGGGTGCCCGCGTAGAGGTCGGAACCGCCGTAGATGCCGTGCAGCGTGATGTCGCGCGACGCCACGAGCGCCGAGGCCTCCTCGAGGGTGTAGATGGGTTCGCCCGCGACGTAGTTGTCGGTCGCGAGGATGATCGAGCGCGACCGGTCGGTCGCCCCCTCGTCGAACTGCAGCGCGCAGTTCGCGAGCCCGTCGCCGATCAGGCTCGCCGCGGACTCGTTCGCGAGGGTCCCCGCGGTGTACGTGAGGAACTCCAGGATGTCCTTCTCGTCGCGCGCACTGCTGAAGTCGAGCGTACTGGGGTCCTTGTCGAACGCCGCGACGCCCGCCGCGAGCTCCTCCTGGACCAGGGTGTAGTCGTCCGTCAGCGGGAACACGGTGCGCGACGTCGAGTTGAAGATCGACAGCGCGATGCGCTCGCCCTCGAAGTTGTCCACCAGCTCCGAGTAGACCTTCAGGATCTCTCCGTCGTACGCCGTCATGGACCCCGACACGTCGAGGCACAGGACGATGTCCCGGGTCCCCAGCCGGTCCACGACCAGGTCCGTCTCGACCGGCCGGGCAGCCACCGCGCCGACACCGACCAGCGCGACGAGCAGCCCCACGAGCCCCGCGACCTGGAGCGCCCGGTAGCGGCGCACCCACGCCGCGAAGGCCGGGACCTGCGCGAGGTACGACGAGTTCGCGACCCACGTGACGTCGTCGGGCCGCGCCTTCTCCGCCCGCGCCCGACGCCGGCGCGCGAGCCACCACCCCGTCGCACCCGCGGCCAGGACGAGGACCACGACCGCGGCCAGCAGCCACGGCCACAGGATCGAGGCGCCCTGCGGACCCGGCGTCACCACGTCCTCACCACCGAACGGGCGCGGTCGATCGACTCCCTGCCCGTGGGCGTGCCGGCCAGGTCCCGCCCGGTCGGCGGCGCGTGCTCCCACGCCTCGTCCTCCGCGAACGACGGGTGGTAGTACCGGGCGATCAGGCGGGTCAGGTGCTGCGTGCCCGTCATGTGCTCGATCTCCGAGAGGGTCAGCACCGACGCGTCGACGCCCAGGCGACCCGACGCGAACCCGCGGACCTCCTTGGACAACGCCAGGTGCAGACCGCGCTCGTCGAGCCCGCCCGCGAGATACGTCGCCTCGACCGCGTCGAGGCGCGACGCGAACTCGACGCGCAGCCCCGCGAACGGGTCGTGGAGCCCCGGGGCCGCCCAGGGCGGCGCGAACCGTGAAGCCTTCTCCTGGGCCGACGCGCGCGTGGACGCCAGCGCGAACACGACCCAGCCCACGACCAGCAGCACGAGGACCACCCCGAGGGCCGCCCACCAGCCGCTGTACAGCGCGGGGGCGTACAGCTCATCGTCGGGCACGCTTCGCCCTCCCCAGCAGCTCGACGAAGCGCGGCACGACGTCGTGCGTCCCGGTCACGCTCACGGCCTCCGTCTCGAGCGAACGCAGCAGGGCCACGACCGACTCGCGCCGGGACTGCGCGGCCTGCGCCGCACCCGCTGCGACGTCCGCCCGACCACGCAGGAACGGCGGCAGGTCGAGCGTGCCGTCGACGTCGGCGACCTGCGTCGCCCGCCGGGAGGCCCGGCCCGTCGGACCGGCCGCGATCGCGTGGTCCGCACCCGCCGGCACGAGGCCGCCCGCGACGGGCGACAGGTCCGCGACCGCGACGACCATGACCTCGTGGCGCACGCGCAGACGCCGCAGCAGGCGCTCGTGCTCCGGACCAGGGCGGGCCTCGTCGGTCACGACGACCATGAGCGACCGGCGCCGGAAGGCGTTGAGCGCCCGGTCGAGCGCGCGGTTCAGGTCGCTCGCGGGCGCGTCGACGCCCAGCTGCCCCTCGACCGTGCGGAGCAGGAGCTCGAGGTCCCGCGTGCTCGCCCGAGGAGGAAGCTGGACCACGCGCTCCGCATCCGCCGCGACGAGCGCGACCCGGTCGCCACGGTCACGCGCGAGGTACGCCACGAGCGCGCAGCAGAAGCTCACGACGTCGGCCTTGGGCTCCCCGCTCGCCGCCGTCGCCCCCATGTTGCGGCCCGTGTCCACGACCAGGACGAGGTTCACGTTGGACTCGCGCACGAACCGGCGCACCACGGGGATGCCCGCGCGAGCGCTCGACTTCCAGTCGATGTCGCCCACGTCCTCGCCCGGCGCGTACAGGTGGAGGTCGTCGAAGTCCTGCCCGTGCCCCTTGAGGATCGAACGGTGCCGCCCCTCGAGCAGCCCCGAGGCCCGCCGGGCCAGCGGGAGCTCGAGCCTGGCCCGCACCTGGGCCAGTCGCGACACGTCTGTCATGGGGAGCCCTACGGGGTCGGGACCGCGTCGAACACGGCGTCGATGAGCTGCTCGGGCGCGACGTCGGTCGCGAGCGCGTCGAACGTACGGACCAGGCGGTGACGCAGGACCGAGTAACGGACCGCCTTGATGTCGTCCGGGACGACGTACGCACGACCCGCCTGGATCGCGAGCGCCTGACCCACGCGCATGAGCGCGATCCCACCACGCGGGCTCGCGCCGACCCGCACGTGCCGGTCGAGGCCCGGCACCGGCCGCGGACCCGACAGACGCGTCGTGTTGATGAGATCGACGATGTACCGCTTGATCGACTCGTCCACGTACACGTCGTCGACCAGGCGCTGGAGGAAGACCACGTCGTCGATGCTGATCGGCTCGGCCGTGAGAGGCGCCGACATGCGGCCCGTCGAGATGCGGTCGAGGATCTCGAGCTCCTGCTGCGGGGCCGGGTACGTCAGCACCTCCTTCATGAGGAAGCGGTCCATCTGGGCCTCGGGCAGCACGTACGTGCCCTCCTCCTCGATGGGGTTCTGCGTCGCCAGGACCATGAACGGCGACGGCAGCGGGAAGTTCTCGCCGCCGATCGACGTCTGCTTCTCCTGCATCGCCTCGAGCATCGCCGACTGCGTCTTGGCGCTCGACCGGTTGATCTCGTCGAGCAGGACGAGGTTCGCGTGCACGGGCCCGAGCTGCGTCGTGAAGGACCCGGTCGCGTAGTTGTAGATCTGCGTACCCACGATGTCGTTCGGCATGAGGTCCGGCGTGCACTGGATACGGCGGAACGACCCGTCGATCGCCGCGGCCAGCGTCTGCGCGGCCGTGGTCTTGGCGAGACCCGGGACGGACTCCAGCAGGATGTGGCCCCCCGCGAGGAGCGAGCTGACCAGGGCCGTGCGCAGGGCCTCCTGCCCGACGACGCGCTCGTCGAACACCTGCTCGACGCGCTTGAGCAGGTGACCCGCACGGTCCAGGTCCGTCGTGGAGATGCTGCCGTGACCTGTGGCCATGGTGAGGTCCTTCGCGTGTGCTCGGGGGAGGAGTGACGAGGCCCGGCCCGGGAGCGGGACGCCGTGCGAACCCGGCCCAGTATGCCAGCGGGTGCCTCGCGCCGCGGCGCCTCGTCCACCGGCGAGGCACGGGGAGAGGTCCCCGCCGGGAGGCCCCGGGGCGCCTCGACGGCCCGGTCCCCGGAGTCCGCGGCCCGACGGGAATACCGCGATCACCCGCATGCCGCCTACCCTGGTCGGGTGACCGCCACCGCCCCCCGCAGCACCTCAGGAACCGCGCCCGACCGGGCCGCGCAGTCCCCCGGTCGAGGCGTCGCCGACGCACCCCGCAACCCCTGGTGGCTCGTGCTCTCCGGGCCTGCGGCCGTGGTCGTCGCGATCCTCTCGGTGGTCGCCGCGGGAGCCTTCTCCGGGGCGTTCCAGCCCCTCGCAGGGTTCGCCGACCCCGGTGCCGTCGCACGCTGGGGGCTGCCGATCTCGACCACGCTGACCGAGCTCGCGATCGCCCTGACCATCGGGTCCCTCGTCCTCGCGGCCTGCGTGCTGCCCGCCGGGCCACCGCTGCGCAAGGCACTCGGGGTCGCAGGAGCCGCCTCGGCCGTGTGGGCCGTGCTCACCGTCGTCCAGATGATCCTGCGCTACTCGGTCCTGTCGAGCATGCCCGTCACGAGCGTCGGGTTCGGCGAACAGCTCGCGGCGTTCGTCACGCAGATCTCGCTCGGCCGCAGCCTCCTGGGCGTCATCGTCGTCGCGGCGCTGACCTCGGCGTGCGCGTTCGCGGTCCGCACCGCGACCGGCGCACTGTGGACGGCGCTGCTCGCGTTCTCGGCCCTCGCGTTCCAGGCCAACACCGGCCACACCGCCGGCGCCGCGAGCCACGAGCTCGCCATCTCCTCGATGTTCCTCCACCTCGGCGGAGCGGCCCTGTGGATCGGCGGGCTCGGGGTCCTCGCGATCGTCCGGCTGCGCGGCGGGCTCGACCGCACCGCCTTCGCGTCCTCGGTCTCGCGCTATTCCTCGATCGCGGGCTGGTCCTTCGTCGCGGTCGCCGTCTCCGGCGTCGCCAACGCCTGGATCCGGCTCGGCGGCCTCGCCGGGCTCAACACCGACTACGGCGTGCTCATCCTCACCAAGATCGGCCTCATCGTCGTGCTCGGCGCCATCGGGTTCGCACACCGCGAGCTCGTCGTGCGACGGCTCCAGGTCGTCGGTGGCCCCGCCCGCGGACCGCGCACGACCGGCACGTCCGGCACGTCCGACCGTGCCGTCGCCGCGGGCGAGCCGGGGACGGCGGGAGGCTCCGCCGTCGGGCAGACGAACGGGAAGGGCGGACCGCAGGCCGCCGCAGAGAAGGCCGCGACGTGGCTGTTCTGGCGGCTCGTCGCGGTCGAGCTCCTCGTCATGGGCGCGGTGTCCGGCGTGGCCGTCGCGCTCGGGTCGACGGCACCTCCCGTGCCCGACGAGCCGATCGCGCTCCCGACCCCGGCCGAGCTCGTGACCGGTCACCCGCTGCCCCCCGAGCCCGACCTCGGACGCTGGTTCTCCGAGTGGCGCTGGGACCTGCTGCCCGCGTTCGCGTGCGTCGCGGCCCTCGTCGTCTACCTGCGCTGGGTCCGGCGCCTCGCGAAGCGCGGCGACAGGTGGCCCCTGGGCCGGACCGTCTCGTGGTGCGCCGGGATCGTCGTCCTGTTCTGGGTGACCAACGGCGGGCCCGCGGTGTACGGCCACGTGCTGTTCAGCGCGCACATGGTCCAGCACATGGTGCTCGCGATGGTCGTGCCCATCTTCCTCGTGCTGGCCGCGCCCGTGACCCTGCTGCTGCGGGCCGTGCCCGTGCGCAAGGACGGTTCGCGCGGGCCGCGCGAGTGGGTCCTCGCGCTCGTGACCTCGAAGTGGGGGCAGTTCTTCGCCAACCCGATCGTCGCGGCGATCAACTTCGCCGGGTCGATGATCGTCTTCTACTACACGCCCGCGTTCGAGCTCGCGATGACGACGTACGTCGGGCACCTCGCGATGCTCCTGCACTTCACGCTCGCCGGGTACCTGTTCGCGAACGCGCTCGTCGGGATCGACCCCGGTCCCCACCGGCCCGGGTGGCCGCAGCGGCTCCTGCTCCTGCTCGTCACGATGGCGTTCCACGCGTTCTTCGGGGTGTCGCTCACGACCGGCACGGCGCTGCTCGTGCCCGAGTGGTTCGGGCTCATGGGCCACGACTGGGGGATCAGCGCGATCGAGGACCAGCAGCGCGGCGGCGGCGTCGCGTGGGGGATCGGCGAGCTGCCGACGCTGTCGCTCGCGATCGTCGTCGCGGTCATGTGGGCACGGTCCGACGAGAAGGACGCCAAGCGCCGCGACCGCCGCGTCGACCAGGTCGGCGACGTCGAGATGGACGAGTACAACAAGATGCTCGCGAAGATGGCGGACCAGGACAAGGACTGAGCTGTGCTCACGGGTGCCCGGTGCCGGGGTACCCGGGTGCCCGGTGCCGAACATGCGGTTGTCGCCCGGATCGGGCGGATTTTCGACGCCAACCGCATGCTCGGCAGACGCCAACCGCATGCTCGGCGGCGGACCGAGCCGTCCACAGTCGTGGTCCCAGATCCGTCCTCCACAGGTCCGGGCCAGGCCGCCCACGCACGTCGTGCCGATCCGCTGGAGTGGGCCGATGCCTCGTCGACCCGTGCCGCCCGCTCTGCTCGTCCACGCCGTCGACCAGGCGGGCCTGGTCGACATCCATCAGGCCCGTGCCTCAGGACTCACGGACGGCCAGGTCCGAGGGCTCGTCGCCCGTGGCGAGTGGCTTCGGATCGCCCGTGGGGTCTACGACACGTCCGGCGTGCCGGTCCGCGAGCAGCCGTTCGGTGCCCGACGGCGCCGCGCGGCCTGGGCGGCGCTGCTCGCGTTCGGGCCGGGCGCGGTCGCCGTCGGTGCATGTGCCCTGGCGCTGCACGGGATCGAGGGGCTGCCGGTCGCCATCCGTCCTGAGGCCGCACTCCCCAGGGGGGTGAACCGGGTCGACCGAGAGGGCGTCAGACTGCGCCAGTTCGACGACGGGATGACGACGACCCGGGTCGGGGCGCGGCGTCTCGCGACGGTCGACTGGGCGCTGGCCCAGGCGGTCCCCGAGCTTCCGCGTGCGAACGCGCTCGCCGTCCTCGACTCGGCGCTGCACCGTGGTGCGATCGGCCCACGGGGCCTCGAGGTCGCGCACGACATGTCCCGGGGGCGGCGCGGGGTCGCCCGTACACATGACCTGTGGACGGTGGCCGACGGGCGGGCGGAGTCGCCGCTCGAGTCGTTCGGCAGGCTCGACTGCCTCGACGAGGGGGTTCCGCCGACGACCCTCCAGCTGCCGATCGAGCACCCCGACGGTCTGGCGCCTCTGCGGACGGACATGGCGTGGCGCCGGGCGGACGGGCGCTGGCTCGTGGCGGAGATGGACGGCCACGAGCTGCATGGCGAGCCGAGAGCCGTGTATGCCGACCGGCACCGGCAGAACCTCATCGTCGGCACCGGGCAGGTCGACGTCCTGCGGTTCACGTCTCGTGACCTGCCGGGAGTGGGGCGCACGGTCCGGGCGGTGCTGGGCCGTTGATCGTTCGGTGCCGAACATGCGGCTGGCGTTGGCCGAACATGCGGTTGGCGTCCGGAATCACACGAATTCGGACGCCAACCGCATGCTCGGCACCGACGGGTGGGGCCTCAGACCGCGATCCTTGCCCTCGCCCAGGACGAGAAGCGGTCCACCACCCACACCAGCACGAGGACCATGAGGATGTAGGTCAGCATCTCGTCGAACCGGAACAGCTTGATCGACTTGTTGATGAGGAACCCGATCCCGCCGGCCCCCACGAGCCCGAGCACGAGCGAGGAGCGCACGTTGACGTCGAACCGGTAGAGCAGCAGGCCCAGGAACTGCGGCACGACCGCGGGCAGCACGGCGTGCGTGACGACCTGGGTGCGGCCTGCACCGTTGGTGCGCAGCGCGTCGGCGGGCCCGGGGTCGATCTCCTCCATGGCCTCGGCCCACAGCTTGCCCATGACGCCCGTGTTGTGGACGACGAGCGCGAGCACCCCCGCGAACGGTCCGAGCCCGACGGCGGTCACGAAGATCAGGGCGAACACGACGTCGGGCACCGCGCGGAAGAACGACAGGATCGCGCGCGACCCCTGGTACCAGAACGACCCCGGCGTGCTGCCGCGTGCGGCGAGCACCGCGAGCAGCAGCGAGAGCGGGATGGACAGCGTGGTCCCGAGCAGCCCGATCCACAGCGTCACGAGCGTGGCCTGGAGCCCGGGAGCCACGACGGTCGACCAGTCGAGGTCGGGCGGGAACGCCTCGCCGACGAACCGGGCCATGCCCTCCCAGCCGCCCACGAGCGCGCTGATCGAGAAGCCCGTGCCCTGCCAGGCGAGGACGTGCAGTCCCAGCAGCACCGCACCCGCGGTGACCCAGGTCGTGACCTGCCGGCCCGAGCGGTGCGCCGTCGGCACGACGACGTGCGCGAGCCTCTCGGGCGACGGCCCCTCGGCCCGGGCGGGCGAGCCGCCGCGCGAGGAGCGCGGCGAGCGGGGCGAGCGGGTGGGGGCGGTGGCGGTCATGCGGGGATCCTCGTTCCGACGGTCGTCCGGGCAACGGCCGCGGAAGCGGTCTCGGCCGCGTACAGGTGCTCGACGGCGTCGCGCGTGACCGCGTCCGGCGCACCGTTGAGGCGCTCGCGGCCCGCGACCATCCCGACGAGGCGGTCGGCGTGCTCACGCGCGAGCTCGGGGTCGTGGAGGACGGCGACGACCGCGAGCCCCTCGTCGTGCGCGAGGGTCGCGAGCAGCTCCATGACCTGGGTCGAGGCCGCCGGGTCGAGCGCCGACGTGGGCTCGTCGGCCAGCAGGACGCTCGCCCGCTGGCACAGGGCGCGCGCGACGGCCACGCGCTGCTGCTGCCCGCCCGAGAGCTGACCGACGCGGTCGAGCGCACGGTCGGCGAGGCCGACCCGGTCGAGGCAGAGCATGGCCTCGGCGCGCAGGTCGTGGGGGAACAGCGACCCCACGAGGGACCGGCTCAGCGGCAGCCGCCCGAGCGCCCCGGCACACACGTTGTCGAGCACGCTGCGTCGTCGCACGAGGTTGACCTGCTGGAAGATCATCGCGACCCGACGCCTGGCCTCGTGCTGCTCCGCCGCCGAGGTCCGGTGGTGGGGGAGGACCTGCTCGCCGTCGACCCACACCTCGCCCGCCGCCACGGGCGCGAGCCCGATCACGGACCTGAGCGTCGTCGACTTGCCGCAGCCGTTGGCGCCGAGGATCGCGACGAGCTCGCCCGCCGCGACGTCGAGGTCCATGCCGTCGACCGCGCTGCGCAGCACGGCGTCGCCGGCCTCGGAGCGCGTGCTGAACTGGACCCGCAGGTCGCGGACGTGCAGACCGGGCGAGCGGACGCCGTCGGGCAGGTGCAGCACGCCCTCGGCCGCGCCGGGACCGGACGGGCCGCCCGGCCCGCCGGGCAGCCCCGGCGAGCCCGGCGCGAGCGCGCCGTGGTGTGAAGCCATCTGGAACAACTCCTTGCTGGAGCGGGACGCGAGCCCGCGGGGGACAGGACGGTCGGGATCGCTGCCGACCGGACGGGACGTACAGGGCGGTCGCCGGGCCTGGGCGACCCGGCGACCACCCCGCGCACGTCCGTGAGGGTCAGACGTCGTCGGCGGTCAGCTTCAGCGTCTTCGCGAGGTCGAACAGCGGCTGGTACGTGTCGACGTCGACCTCGACGAGCGGGCCCGCCGGGTCGACGTCGAGGAACGCGCCGATGGCCTCGACGTCGGCCGTGTCGAGCGTGAGGAGGGCCTCGCGCACGGCGTCCTTGAACTCCTGGCTCTGCGACCCGGCGACCGTGATGGGGTCGTTCGGGACGGGGTCGGACTCCCACACCTGGCGGAACGCCGAGGAGTCGAACGTGCCCTCGCGCTCGGCGGTCGCGAGCGTCTGGGAGTTGATCTGCGCGGCGTCGACCTGACCGTTGGTCAGCGCGAGCAGCGCCTCGGGGTGGCCGCCCGCGTACGTGATCTCGACGTCCGTCTCGGCGAGACCCGCGTCGAGGATCGCGAAGCGCGGCAGGGCGTCGCCCGACGTCGAGCCGGTCGAGCCGAGCGCGAGCGAGTGGCCCGGCAGGTCCTCGATGCTCTGGACCGGGGAGTCGGCGGGGACCCAGATCCCGGCCGTGTAGCTCGAGAGCGAGCCGTCGGCCAGGCCGAACGAGGCAAGGGGCTCCGCGTCGGCACGCTCGCTCGCGAACACGAACCCGAGCGGGCCGAACTGCGCGAGCTCGAGCTTGCCGTTCTCCATGGCGAGGACCTCGGCCGAGTAGTCCTCGACGATCGTCAGGTCGACCGGGCAGTCGAGCTTCTCCGACAGGGCGTCGGCGAGATGCTGGTAGGCGGGCTCGAGCTTGGCGGGGTCCTCGTAGGGCTCGATACCGAAGCGGATCACGCCGTTCGGGCACGTCGCGGACTCGGCGCCGTCGGCGCTGGTCCCCGCGTCGGCCGTGCCGGTCGAGCAGGCGCTGAGTGCGCCGAGGAGCAGTGCGGCGGCGAGGACCGAGGTGGCCTGGCCGGTGCGGCTGCGGTGCATGTCTTCTCCTGGGGTGGGGGTTTCGCGAGAGAGGGTCGTCTGTCAGAGGAAGCTGTCGAGCACGCGCGGGGCGAGCCCGAGCGCGGTGGTCATGCCGATGCCGGACGTGACCGACACCGTGCGCACGCCCGGCACGGGCGTGACGTCGAGGAACGGTGCGGGCGCGGAGGCGTAGACGCCCTGCCAGCGCTCGCGGACCGTGAGGGGGCCCGTGCCGAAGAGCCGTGCGGCCTCGGTGAGCAGGAGCTCGTCGAGGGCCTCGGGGTGGAACGGCCCGGGCGTGGTCGCGTAGGCGTGCGTGTCGCCGAGCGTGAGCGTCCCGTCGGGGCGCTGGGTGACCATGAGGTTCACCGCGGCGTCGATCAGGGCGGGGTGCTGGGCCCGCAGGCGCTCGCGGACGGCGGCGACCGCGGGGGAGTGGCGGAAGCCGTCGTAGCGCAGCAGCGAGGTGCCGGTGAAGATCGCGGGGTCGATCTCGCGGGGGCCGCTGCCTGCGCCCGCGGGGGCGTCGACGCGCAGCATCTGCAGCGTGCACCGCTGGACGCCCGCGGCGGCGGCGGCGTCGGGGAAGAACCGGTCCACGTCGTGCCCGACGGCGAGGATCACCTTGGTCGCGACGACGTCACCCCGGGAGGTGCGCACGAGGGTCACGCCGCTGCCGGCCTCGAAGCCCTGGACGGTCGTGGACCAGGCGAGGTGGGCGCCGCGCTGCTCGGCGTACCAGCGGGCGATCGCGGGGACCGCCTCGCGGGGGTCGACGCGGATGTCCTGGGACAGGTACGCACCGCCGACGACCTCGGCGGGGTCGCCCGGGACGCGGTCGAGGACCTGGTCGCGGTCGAGCAGCCGGACGTGCCCGTCGCGGCCGTGGGCGAAGTCCTCGAGGACCTGCCGCTCGTCGTCGGCGCGGGCCACGACGACGGTCCCGGACTCGCGCAGCCAGAAGTCGGCCTCCTTGGCGAGCTGGATCCAGCGCTCGCGGGCCGCGAAGGCGTAGGTGAGGGCCGTGCCGTCCTGCGCGGTGAAGCAGCCGTGCCCGAAGTTGCGGACCGAGGCGCCGACGGCGCGGTCGTCGCGCTCGACCACGAGGACGGACAGTCCTCGCCCGACGGCGTCGACGGCGTGCGCGAGGCCGACGATCCCGGCGCCGACGACCACGAGGTCGACGCGGGCGGGGAGGTCGGTCCCTGCGGACGGGGTGCGCGTGCCGGTGGGGCCGGCCGGGAGTCTGGGGGCGCGGCCGGACGGGTCCGGGCGTCGAGGTGCTGTGCTGCTCACGACACGGACACTGCCGTGCGGATCGAGCACGGATCAAGCGATTCCGCGACTTGTCCAGACAAGTTTCCGGAGTGTTCACCTGGCGTTGGCGCTTCTTCCGTGGGGTTCATGCGGCAGTCACCAGATCGCCGATCTCGGTGAGGGAGCGGCCTGTATGGTCAAGTCATGGCTCAGTCCTCGTCGTCCCCCCGCACCGCACCGTCCCCGGCGGGCCCCTCGGCCCAGGCGGCGTCGGCGGCACAGCCCTCGCACGGCCCGCTGCACCAGCACGTGCTGGGTGAGCTGCGCCGTCGGATCGTGTCCGGCACGTACGCGATCGGCGACTCGCTCCCGTCGGAGTCCTCGCTGTGCGCCGAGTTCTCGATCTCGCGCGGCACGGTCCGCCAGGCGCTCGGGACGCTGCGCAGCGAAGGACTCATCGGCGGGGGGCAGGGGCGCCCGCCGGTCGTGCGCTCGCGCGCCGTCCCGCAACCGTTCGAGACGTTCCTGTCGTTCAGCCGGTGGGCCGCAGGGGTCGGGCGTGTGCCCGGTCAGCGGACCGTCGAGGTCGCGCGCCGCGGCGTGCACGGTGTCGCGGCCGACGCCCTGGGCCTCGAGGAGGGCACGCCCGTGGTCGAGGTCCTGCGCCTGCGCCTGCTCGACGGGGTCCCGGCGATGGTCGAGCGTGACACGTTCATCGAGCCCGTCGGACGCCTCATCTTCGAGTTCGACCCGGACACCGGCTCGATCTACGACCACCTCATCTCACGCGGCGCGGACCTGCACGCGGCCCGCCACGTGATCGACGCCGTCGCGGCCGACGAGACCGACGCCGACCTGCTCGAGGTGCCCGCGGGCGCCCCGCTGCTGCGCGAGCGCCGCACCACGCGCAACGCCGTGGGCGTCCCCGTCGAGTACGCCGACGACCGCTACCTGCCCGAGCTCGCGGCCTTCACGATCGACAACACCCAGGACACGTCGCTCTCGATGGTCCGCTTCCCGACGGCGTCGGCCGCCGCGGCGTCCCTCGTGTCGCCCACGGTCGGTCGGGCAGACGCGGCCCCCTTCACCGACCTCACCGACGCCAACAGCGTCACCGACCCGAACCAGGAGCCCTCCGAATGACCGGCACCCTCACCGCACCCGCCGCGACCACCGCACCCGCCGTGCCCGACGGGCCCACCTCGCCCGCCGCGCGACCGCCCCTCGCGATCGAGCTCGTCGCGCTCGACGTGGCGGGGACGACCGTCGAGGAGGGCGGCGCGGTCTACGACGCGTTGCACACGGCGGTCCTCGAGCACGGGAGCGGCGCGACGTCGTCGGACGTCCAGCACTGGATGGGCGCCGAGAAGCGCGCGGCGATCACCGCCCTGCTCGCGATCGGTGTGTCAGAACCAGCGAGCGCCCTGGCTCACGCTGGTTCTGACAGGACCTCCGGCACAGACGGTGCCCCCGCGCCCGACGAGGCGACGGTCGACGCCGCGTTCGCGCGTTTCACCGCGTTGCTCCACGAGGCGTACCGGCTGAACCCGCCGACCCCGATCCCCGGCGCCCCCGAGGCCCTCGCGGCCCTGCGCGCCGCAGGCGTCAAGGTCGCGCTCACGACGGGCTTCACGCGCGACGTGACCCGGGGGATCCTCGACGTGCTCGGCTGGACGGTCGCGTCCGGCCCCGAGCAGTGGCTCTCGCCCGACGTCACGCTCGACGCCGTGACGTGCGCCGACGAGGTGCCGCTGGGCCGCCCGGCGCCCTACATGGTCCACCGCGGCATGGAGCGCACGGGCGTGCTCGACGCCGCGCGCGTGCTCGTCGCGGGCGACACCGTGCTCGACCTGCGGTCGGGGGTCAACGCGCGGGCCGGGGCGGTCGTCGGGGTGCTCACGGGCAAGCTCGGCGCGGCGGACCTCGGGCGCGAGCGTCACGACTTCCTGCTCGACTCGGTAGCGGACCTGCCGGAGCTCGTGGCACGCCTCAACGCCTGACCCCCACCACCCGGTACCCGGGGAGCCCGGCGGCTCAGCCCCGTGTCACGACCCAGCCGTCGCCCGTGCCGCGGGCGACGTGCAGGCTCGCGCCCGGGCTCAGGACCCGGTTGGTGATCGAGAGGTCCTCGGAGCACACGTCGGCCTGGGCGAGGCGCAGGTCCGCGACCTGCGCGACCTCGTCGTCGTTGACGAACACGAGGTGGCCGGTGCCGACGTCGACCGTGCTCGGGAGCTCGCCCTGCGCGGGGCCGTCGGTCCCGGCGGCCTCCGCGACGTCGGTCGGGTCGTCGCCGGGGCACACGATCACGGCCTTCTGCCAGTCGAAGTGGGTCGTGGAGATGAGGTCGAGGTCGCCGTCCGACCGGCCCGCGGCGACGATCCCGGCGAGCACGGTGTCGTCGAGATCCTGCGCGGGCTCGGACCCGCACCCGGTCAGGAGCAGCCCGACGACGGCGCTCACGGTCAGGGCGAGGAAGGGAACCTTGGGCACGGGTCCAGTATGCGCTCGACGGCGGAGCACAGGCTCCGTGCACGGTCCGTCGGACGGGCACGGGTCGGGGTCGCCGAGCATGCGGTTGTCGCGGTCCGAGCATGCGGTTGTCGTCCGGAATCCGGCCTGGAACGACACCAACCGCATGTTCGGCACCGGGAGGGCGCGGGCCGGGGTGTGGCGCCGGGGGTGGGGCGTCGTGATAGGACGGTGCAGTGACCACCGACTCCGCGAACGCCCCGCACCAGCCGGGCTCCACCCCCTTCCACGACCTCGACCAGTACGTCGCGATCCCCCGCACGGGCGGCCTCGTGATGTCCCCGGACGGGCGCCGCCTCGTGACGAGCGTGTCGACGCTCGACGCCCAGCGCACCGCGTACGTCTCGGCGCTGTGGGAGGTCGACCCGACCGGAGAGGCACCGGCCCGCCGCCTGACCCGGAGCACCAAGGGCGAGTCGGGGGCCGCGTTCACAGCCGAGGGCGACCTGCTCTTCACCTCGGCCCGCCCCGACAGCGACGCCTCGGTGTCGACCGAGGGCGACCCGACCTCGGCCCTGTGGCTCCTGCCCGCCGCCGGGGGCGAGGCGCGCATCGTCGCGTCGGCACCGGCAGGGGTCTCGGCCCCGCTCGTCGCGCGCAGCGCACCCGTCCTCTCGCTCGCGGCCGACGTCCTGCCCAGCGCGCGCGACCTGGCTCACGACGCCGAGCTGCGCACGGCCCGCAAGGACAAGAAGGTCGCCGCGATCCTCCACACGGGCTACCCCGTGCGGTACTGGGACCACGACCTGGGCCCGTCCGAGCCGCACCGCTTCGTCGCCGACCTCTCGCACCTGACCGACGAGCCGGCCCGCCCGCTCCCGGCACCGCCCGCCGACCCCGACGCGGCGGACCCCACCCCCGGCGTCCCCGCGGGGCGCGTCGAGCTGCGGGACGTGACCTCCGCCGTCGGGCGCGGGCTGCGCGAGCACTCCGCGGACCTGTCCCCCGACGGGGCCACGCTCGTGGTGACCTGGAACGTCGCGGGACCCGGCGCGTCCCAGCGCTCGATCCTCGTCGCGATCGACACCTCGACCGGTGAGCGCCGCACGCTCGTCGACGAGCCCGGCGCCGAGGCCTCCGCACCCGTGATCTCGCCCGACGGCGCGTGGGTCGTGTTCGTCCGCGAGACCGTCACGACGCCGCAGGCCGCACCCGAGCACAGCCTCGCGGTGGTCCCGCTGCGTGCAGGAGACGGCTCGGACGGCGACCCCGACGACGGCGGCGCGAACCACGGCCTGCGCTCGCTCGCCGCGAGCTGGGACCGCTGGCCCACGTCGGCCACCTGGCTCCCCACGGGCGACGGCCTGCTCGTGACCGCCGACGACGACGGGCGCGGCCCGGTCTTCCACGTCGCGTTCACGCCCGACGGGTCGGGCGCCGACGGCACGGTGTCGCGCCTGACCTCGGACGACGCGACGTTCACCGACGTCAGCGTCGCGCCCGACGCCTCGGCCGCGTACGCCCAGCGCACGAGCTACCTCGAGCCCTCGCACCCCGTGCGGATCGAGCTCACGGACTTCCTCGCGGCCCCCGCCGGCGAGCGCACGCCCGTCGCGGCGACCGCGCTGCGCGGCCCCGTCGAGAGCCCCGACCTGCCCGGCACCCTCACCGAGATCGAGACCGCGGCGTCGGACGACGTGCGGGTGCGCGGCTGGCTGGCCCTGCCGCACGGTGCGAGCGCCGAGAACCCCGCGCCGCTGCTGCTGTGGATCCACGGCGGGCCCCTCGGGTCGTGGAACGCGTGGAGCTGGCGCTGGAACCCGTGGATCCTCGTGGCGCAGGGCTACGCGGTGCTGCTGCCGGACCCCGCGCTGTCGACGGGCTACGGGCAGGACTTCGTGCAGCGCGGCTGGGGGACGTGGGGCGCGGCGCCCTACACCGACCTGCTCGCGATCACCGACGCGACCGAGGCGCTGCCCGAGGTCGACGAGACCCGCACGGCCGCGCTGGGCGGCTCGTTCGGCGGATACATGGCGAACTGGGTCGCGGGACACACCGACCGCTTCAAGGCCATCGTGACGCACGCGAGCCTGTGGGCCCTGGACCAGTTCGGCCCCACGACCGACTCGTCCTACTACTGGCAGCGCGAGATGACGCCCGAGATGGCGGCCGAGCACTCCCCGCACCGCCACGTCGCGGACATCGTGACACCCATGCTCGTGATCCACGGCGACAAGGACTACCGCGTCCCGATCGGCGAGGGGCTGCGCCTCTGGTACGAGCTGCTGTCGGCGTCGGGCCGACCCGCCGCGGCCGACGGGAGCACCGACCACCGCTTCCTGTACTTCCCCGACGAGAACCACTGGGTGCTCGCACCGCAGCACGCGATCGTCTGGTACCAGGTGGTGCAGGCGTTCCTCGCCGAGCGCGTCCTGGGCGTGCCCCCGGGCGAGGGCGCGGCGCAGCTCCCGACGACGCTGGGCTGAGACCTCAACGCGAAGGGGCGGGGTTAGTGCGACATGCGCCGGTGCGGCGGCAGGCGCCGGTCGTGCGCGGCACGGACCAGCTCGACGACCATGAACACGATGATCGACGCGACGAGCACGATGCCGAAGAGCAGGAACCAGTTCGCGGGGCCCGACCCCGTGGGCACGTAGACCGCAGCATCCACGCTGCTGGCGAGCATGAGACCGGACATGACGACTCCTCCCTGAGCGGGGAGCTCCGGGGCGGAACCCCTTCCTCCCAGGATGCACCCGTTCGGCGGTGCTGCACCCGGTGGGACGGTGTCGAGTACGGGGTCGTGGTCGTGATGGGCGCCATCACGACCACGACCCCGTTCTCGGCCATCGGCTGTCGGCTGGCCGGTGAGCGGCTCAGTCGTCGAGCGAGACCTCGCCGCGGGCGACGGACCCGAGCCAGCCGAGGCTCGGCTTGGGGAGGCGCTCGAACGTCTCCGGGTCCCAGCCGATGAGGCCGAAGGTCGGGGCGAAGGAGCCCCACTCGTAGTTGTCGAGCAGCGACCAGTGGAGGTAGCCGATCAGGGGCAGGCCCGCGTCGACCTCGGCGCGCAGGGCGCGCAGGGCGTCCCGGGTGTAGTCGATGCGCCGCGAGTCGTCCGACGTCGCGATGCCGTTCTCCGACACGAGGACGGGGAGCCCGGTGATCTCGTGGCCCAGGCGGGCCGCCTCGGCGATGGCGGGCGGGTAGTACTCCCAGCCCGTGAGCGTCTTCTCGGCGTCGTCGGGCGCGGGGAGCGGTCCGTCGACCGTGATGCGGGTGCGGGTGTAGGCCTGGACGCCGATGAAGTCGTCGCCGCGCGCGGCTTCGAGGAAGACGGTCTCGCGCGGGTACGCGTACTCCCGCAGGACCTCCTCGGCACCGGGGTCCGCGAAGAACTGCTGCGGGGCGACGGGCCAGCCCACGGGGACGCCCACGGTGCGGACGAGCTCGACCGCTCGACGGTGCGCCGCGATGAGGTTCTCGGTCGCGACCGGGTCGGGCGCGTGCATCGTGCCCGCCTGGAGCTGCTCGGCACCCTTGGCCGCCGTGATCATCATGGCCAGGATGTTGGGCTCGTTGATCGTGAAGACGTGCGAGGCGGAGTCCAGCAGCGGGAGCACGCGCTCCACGTAGCGGGAGAAGCGCTCGACGGACCGCGGGTCGGTCCACCCTCCGTCCTCGGCGAACCACCGCGGGGACGTGAAGTGGTGCAGCGTGACGAGCGGCGTGACACCGTGGTCGAGGCAGCACTGGATCATGCGGCGGTAGTGGTCGAGCTCGGCCCGGGAGAACAGGCCCTCGGCCGGCTCGATGCGTGCCCACTCGAGCGAGAAGCGGTAGGACGTCAGGCCCGACTCGGCCAGGAGCCGGATGTCCTCGGCGTAGCGGTGGTAGCTGTCGGCGGCGTCTCGCGACGGCTCCGAGAGGGTCGAGTCGGCCGCGACCTCGCGTGCCCACCAGTCGCTGTTGACGTTGTTGCCCTCGATCTGGTGGGCGGCCGTCGCGGCGCCCCAGACGAAGGGGTCGGGGAAGGTGAGGGGCATGGGGGAATCTCCTACTTGATGCCGGTCATGGCGATGCCCTGCACGAAGTAGCGCTGCAGGAACAGGAAGAGGATCAGGATCGGGGTCACGACGAGCACCGAGCCGGCCATGAGCAGGCCGTAGTAGGTGCCGTTGGAGCCGACCGAGTAGAGCGAGAGCGCCACCGGGAGGGTGTACATGTTCTCGGTCTGCGCGACGACGAGCGGCCACAGGAAGTTGTTCCACGAGCCGAGGAACGTGAGGATGCTCAGCGTCGCGAGCGGCGGCCCGCACTGGGGCAGGACGATCCTGAAGAAGATGCGGAACTCGCCCGCGCCGTCGATCCGGGCGGCCTCGATCAGCGCGTCGGGGATCCCGAGGATGAACTGGCGCATGAGGAACACGCCGAGCGGTCCCGCGAGGAACGGCAGGACGAGCGCCGGATAGGTGTTGACCAGACCCATGTTCGACACCAGGACGAACATCGGCACGAGCGTCACGACGCCCGGGACCATGAGGGTCAGCATGACGAGCCCGAACAGCACCTTCTTGCCCGGGAACCGCATCTTGGCCAGCGCGTACCCGACCATCGAGCAGAAGACGATGTTGCCGAGCACGACGGCGACGGCGACGACGATCGAGTTGGTGAAGAACTGGCCGTAGTTGAGCTGCGACAGCCACTTCTCGTAGTTCTCGAGCGTCGGGTTCTCCGGCCACCACGTGATGGGCCGCTGCAGGAGCTCGCCCTGCGTCTTGAAGCTGCCGAGCAGCATCCAGATGAACGGCATCAGCGTCAGCAGGAGCCCGACGACGAGCGCGGTGTACGTGGCGCCGCGCGACCAGCGGATCGGTCGGCGGGCGCGGCGCGTCGTCGTGCCCGCGCTCGCGCCCGTGGATGCCGGTGCGACCTTCGAGGACGTGAGGGCCATGTCAATCCTCCTTCGACCGCAGCAGGCGGAACTGGACGGCCGCGAGGGCGGCGATCAGGGCGAAGAGCACGTACGCCGCTGCGGACGCGAACGCGTAGTTGCCGTAGCCGAACTGGTTGTAGACGTAGTAGCTGATGGTCAGCGTGGAGTTGACCGGCCCGCCCTTGGTCATCACGAACGGCTCCTCGAAGACCTGGAGGAAGCCGACGGACAGCAGGACCGCGCCGAGCAGCAGGGTCGGACGCATGAGTGGCACCGTCATGGAGCGGAAGCGGCGCCAGGCGCCGGCACCGTCGACCTCTGCCGCCTCGTAGACGTCCCGCGGGATGGCCTGGAGACCCGCGAGGAAGATGATCATGAGCGTGCCCATGTTGCGCCAGGCGGCCATGACGATGATCGAGGGCATGGCCCAGGTGCTGTCGTTCAGCCAGTCGGGGCCGTTGATGCCGACCCAGCCGAGCACCGTGTTGACGAGGCCGGAGTCCTGGAGGATGAACCGCCAGACGACTGCCACGGCGACGATCGAGGTCACGACGGGGGTGTAGAACCCCACGCGGAAGACGCTGCGGAACTTCTCGATGCCCGAGTTGAGGGCGACGGCCAGGGCGAGGCCCAGAGCCATCGTCAGCGGGATGCCGACGACCACGAAGAAGAACGTGTTGACGAGCGCCTTGCGGAAGAGCTCGTCCTGGAAGACCTGGGCGAAGTTGTCCAGCCCGACGAAGTCCACCGCGAACGGCGTCTTGATGTCACGGACCGTGAGGTCCGAGAACGACATGCCGAACGACGCGAGCAGCGGTCCCAGCATGAAGACCGAGAAGACCGCGACGAACGGCAGTGCGAACAGCCAGGCGACGACGGCTTGACGTCGCCGGTGGACGGCGCCGACCGAACGTCGGCGCCGTCCCTCGGTGGTCGTTGTCATGGCGGGGACTTACCAGCCGAGCCCGAGGGCGTCGGCCTTGGCCTGGATCGTCTTCGCCGCGTCCTCGGCCGTGACCTTGCCGTTGGCGACCTTCTCAGCCTCGGTCTCGATCGTGGCGGAGAGCTCGTCCCAGCTGGGCACGGTCGGCGGGGCGATCGTGTTCTCGAGCTGCTGCTGGAGCACCTGGGTGCGCGGGTTGGACGTCAGGGTCTCGTCGTCCCACGCGCTGGTGACGGCGGGGAGGTCGTTCGTCGCGGCGTACCACTCCTGCTGCGTCTCGGGGTCGGCGAGCCAACGGACCAGCTTCCAGGCGCCGTCGGCGTTCTTGGCCTCGTCGAAGACGCCGAGGTGCGCGCCACCGATGTAGGAGTCGTTGTTCGCGGTGCCCGCGGGGACCGGGACGGTGGCGACGTTCTGGTCGACCCATTCCTGGCCCTGCATGTCGGCGAGGACGTTGACCATCCACGGGCCGGAGATGAAGGCCGGGTCGGAACCGTCGACGAACGCGCTGTTCTGCGTGTCGCCGTAGCCGGCGAGGGGTGACAGGCCCTCGGTGAAGAACGAGGCGTAGTAGTCGAGCGCGTCGATCATCGCCTGGTTGTCCAGGTCGTAGGCGTCGCCGGCCTCGTTGAAGATCGAGCCGCCTGCCTGCGAGTAGAACGGCAGGATGACCTGCGTCGAGTCCTCGGCGTCGCCCATCGGCAGCTGGAGTCCGTACTCGGAGCCGTTCGCCTTCATCGCCTGAGCGAACGCGGTGAGCTCCTCCCAGCTCGTGGGGGCGGCCACGCCGGCAGCCTCCGCGAGGTCCGAGCGGTAGTACATGACGCGGGTCTCGACGTACCACGGCACGCCGTAGTCCACGCCGTCCGCCACGGTCGAGGCGGCGGCTCCCTCGATGAAGTCGTCGGTGTCGACGAGCCCGTCGGGGACGGGCGCGAGGCCTCCCGTGGAGACCATGGTCGGCATGAACGACGAGCCGATCATGATCGCGTCGGGCACGGTGCCCGCGGCGACGGCTGTCTGGAACTTCGTCATGACGTCGGCCCACGGGATCGTGGTGACCTGGACCTTCGCGTCGGGGTTCTCTTCCGTGAAGCCCTTGACGAAGTCGGGGAGCTTCTCGCCCTCCTCGCCCATGGCCCAGACGGTGATGTCGCCTGTCGCGGGTGAGTCGTCCACGGTCGTCGTGGCGCCGGCGTCGGGCTTCTCTGCCGACCCTTCGTCCGCGCGCCCACAGGCGGTCAGTGCCAGGAGTCCGACGATGCCGACGGCGACCGCCTTGCGTCCGAGCTTCATGAGCAATCCTCCTCATCGAGTGTTCGGCTCGATCTCTGAGCCGATGCGAAACTACCATAGCGTGCGCTCGGTTAGTCTTTTCACCAGTGGTGTCCGGCACCATACGGTGGAGACCGACAAATGCTGACGAAGGAGACGGTGATGACTGACAGCGGTCCTGGTACCCGAGCTGCCGACACGACGACCCCGGACGCCCCGCCCCAGGGCCGGTCCCCGGAGAAGGAGCCGGGCACGGCCGGGGAGCGCCCTCAGGGCAAGCGCCCGGACGGCCGCCTGGTCCGCGGAGAGCAGCGTCGTCAGGAGATCCTGCGGACCGCGGTCGAGGTGTTCGGCGAGCAAGGTTTCCGAGGCAGCTCGCTGCGCGAGATCGCGGCCCGTGTCGGGATCTCCGAGGCCGGCCTCCTGCACCACTTCGGGAGCAAGGCCGGGCTCCTGACGGCGACCATCGAGGAGCGCGACCGGCGTGACCGCGACCGCCGCACCGAGGCCGAGACCGACGGCGCCTCCCTCCTGGCCACGATCCGCGACCAGGTGCGGCGCAACGCCGAGACCCCCGGCCTCGTCGGTCTGCACGTCGTCGTCGCCGCCGAGGCGACGGAGCCGAGCCACCCTGCGCACGACGTCGTCCGGGACCGGTACCGGGCGCTGCGCCACCAGGACGACACCCGCTTCCGGGACGCCATCGAGCGCGGCGAGCTGCGCCCCGAGGTCGACCCGCAGGCGATCGGGCAGCTCTTCTCCGCAGTGATGGACGGGCTGCAGCTCCAGTGGCTGCTGGACCCGGAGAACGTCGACATGGTCGCGCTCTTCGACCACTTCGTCGCGCTGCTGCAGCCGGACCAGGGCGCCGCGCGCGCCATCGATGAACAGACGACAGAGCAGGAGTCCACGTGACCAGCACCGCCATGACCGCCCCCCTCGCGGGCGCGACGCTCGCCTCGGACGAGATGACCGTCGAGCTCACGCAGGGCGGTGACGTGCACGCCGTCCGGGCCGGGGGGCTCCTCGTCAACCAGTACCTTCCCGGCGAGCACGACCGCATGCCGGGAGGCGTCCTCCTGCGTGCGACCCGCACCGACGGAACCGTCGAGGTCGCCCGGCTCACCGGGTCCGCTCCCGCGGTGACGGGCGTCGAGACCGGCGCCGACCGCGTCGTGTGGTCCGGTGCGGCGCTCGGGCTGACGTCGCGCGTCGCGCTCACCGTGGACGACCGGACCCTCGTGTGGCGCGTCGACCTCACGGCCGGAGCGGGCACGGACGCCCGCACGGTCTACGACGTCGTGCACGCCCAGGACCTCGGCCTGGCGCCGCCAGCGGCCGCGCTGTCGAGCGAGGCCTACGTCTGCCAGTACCTGCTCCACCGAGCGCTCGAGCACCCCGCCGCGGGCACCGTCCTCGTGAGTCGCCAGACGATGTCTGCGCAGCCCCTGCTGCCGCGCGCCGTCACCTTCCTCGTCGAGGGCGCCGCCGCCCATCTCACGGACTCCCTCCAGGTCTTCACCCCGCAGGCCCGTCACGACGGCGTCCCGCACGGCCTGCTCGGCCCCGTCACCTCGGGCGTGCTGCAGTACGAGTACGCGATGCCGACGCTCGTGTCCCGGCCGCTCGACCTCTCGACGGGCACGGCCCAGGTCCACGCCGTCACCGTCGTCGACCTGGACGCCCGCGGGCCGCTCGCGGACGCGGTCGACGAGATCGACCGGTGGGCCGCCGCCGCCGTCGCCGCCGCCGCGCAGGAACGTGCCGCGAACCCGCTGTCCACGACCGGCTCGGAGCTCCGCGACGCCCCGCTGCTGTCCGGCGACGCGCTCGACGAGGTCGACCTGCTCGCCGCTCTCGGCCTCGCCACCGAGGACGTCCTCCTGCCGGAGCGCGACGCCGACGGCGCACTGCTGTCCTTCTTCACCCCGGGCGGGTCGCACGTCGTCGACGGGCGCAAGGAGACCGTGACCGAGCGGTCGCACGGCCACGTCCTCAAGGCCGGGGACGCCGTCCTGCCCACCGACGAGGTGCTGTCCGCGACGGCGTTCGCACCCGGCGTGT
The DNA here is from genome assembly GCF_000718325.1 of Oerskovia turbata. GTDB lineage: Bacteria > Actinomycetota > Actinomycetes > Actinomycetales > Cellulomonadaceae > Oerskovia > Oerskovia turbata. The sequence continues at coordinate 103,879 of NZ_JOFV01000003.1, read as the reverse complement.
TCCTCTCGCACGTGGTCCTCGGCAACACGACCGCCAACCGCCTCGTGTCGGTCCACCGCCACCACCTCAACCTGCTGCGCAGCAGCGGGCTGCGCGTCCTCGTCGACGACGGACAGGGGGCCCACCTGCTCGGCGTGCCGTCGGCCCTCGTCCTCGACGTGGGCGGCGTGCACTGGGTCTACGAGACGCCCCTCGGCCGCATCGACGTGCGGACCGTCGCCCACCACCGGAGCGACCGCCTCGACGTGAGCGTCCGGTGCGAGCGGGCGCTGCGCGTCACCGCCACGCTCGAGCTGGACGACGAGGCAGGCGGCTGGGTCGCCGAGCACACGTCCGAGGGCGCGGTCCTCCTGCGCCCCGTGGTGGGCGGCGACGTCGACATGCACTACCCCGACCTGCGCTATGCCGTCACATCGACCGCGCCGGTCTCGACCGCGCCGGTCGCCCTCGAGGACGCCGCGGCGCAACGGATGTCCAGCACGACGGGCTCGGGCGGCCTGACCGTCGCGATCTCCGGCTCGCTCCACGGAGACGCCGCCGCGCTCGACCTGCTCGCTCCCGAGCACGCACCCCTCGACGACATCGAGACCACGCTCGCGGGTCACCTGGAGACCGTGCGGGGTCTCGTCCGCGGCCTGCGCGTCCTGCCTCACCCGGAGCTCGCGACGCAGGAGCTCGACCTCCTCGTGCCGTGGTACGCGCACGACGCGCTGGTCCACTTCCTCGTCCCGCACGGGCTCGAGCAGTACTCGGGCGCGGCGTGGGGGACCCGCGACGTCTGCCAGGGGCCCCTCGAGCTGGCGTTCGCCGGCGGGCGCGAGGACATCGCGCGGCAGATCGTGCTGCGCGTCCTCGCCCACCAGCACACCTGGGGCGGGTTCCCGCAGTGGTTCATGTTCGACGAGTACGCCGAGCGGTACAACGACTCGTCGCACGGCGACATCGTCGTCTGGCCGCTCTTCGCGCTCGCCCAGTACCTCGAGGCGAGCGGCGACCTCGCGGTCCTCGACGAGACGGTGCCCTTCTGGGACCACGCGCTCCGCCGCCCCGCCTCCGCAGGGGCGGACGCCGAGGCGACCGTGCTCGACCACGTCCTGCGGATCCTCGACCACCTCGAGACCGATCTCCTGCCGGGCACGTCGCTGCCCGCGTACGGCGAGGGCGACTGGGACGACACGCTCCAGCCGGCCGACCCGCAGATGCGCACCAACCTGGCCTCCACCTGGACCTCCGCGCTGCTCGTCCAGGCTGCCGACCTCCTGGCCCGCACCACGGCCGGGCGCGGCGACCTGCTCGCGCTCTCGGAGCGTGCCCAGGCCCTCGCGACCGCGGTCCGCACCGACCTGCGCGAGCGCGCGCTCGTCGACGGCGTCATGGCGGGGTACGTGCGGCACGGCGACCAGGGCGACGAGCTCGTCATCCACCCGCGAGACACGAGCACGGGGATGCGCTACCGGCTCATCCCGATGAACCAGTCGATCATCGCGGGCATCCTCACCCCGGCCGAGGCCGAGGAGCACGAGAACCTCATCCTCGAGCACCTGCACTTCCCCGACGGCGTGCGGCTCATGGACCACCCGGCCGCGTTCGACGAGGGGATCCCGCGCACGTTCCAGCGGGCCGAGCAGGCGGCGAACGTCGGGCGTGAGGTCGGTCTGATGTACGTGCACGCGCACATCCGCTACGCCGAGGCCCTCGCCGCGCTGGGCCGCGGACGGACCCTCGACGAGCTGCTCCGCATCAGCCCGTTCGACCTCGGGTCCCGCATCGTCCACGCCGCTCCACGTCAGCGCAACGCGTACTTCTCGTCGAGCGACGCGGACTTCCCCGACCGTGCGAGCTTCGCACGGGACTTCGACCGGCTCCGCGACGGGTCCGTCGGAGTGCGTGGTGGGTGGCGCGTCTACTCGAGCGGTCCGGGGATCTACCTGCGCCAGCTCGTCCAGGGCGTCCTCGGCCTTGCAGAGCAGGCGGGCACCCTCGTGATCGACCCGGTCCTGGCCGCGACGGCCGACGGACTCACGGTAGAGCTCGAGCTCGGGGGCCGGGTGCGCACCGTCGTGTTCCGTGTCCGGGACCGCGACGCGGTCCCCGACCACGGTGCGGGCGTGCAGGTGCGGGCCGGCTCGGGTCCGGACGACCTTGTGGTCGTGCCCGCCACCCCGCGGAGCGGCGACTACCGCGAGCGCGGCGTGGTCGTGGCGCCGGGCGGGCTGGGCGACGCGGCGCTCGTCGAGGTCACCGTGACGGCCGGGTCGTAGCCGCGCCGCTTCCGCGTCGAGAACGAGGTCGAGGTCGCCCTGGACCCCAGAGCGACCTCGACCTCGTTCCCGACAGCCGACAGCCGACAGCCGACAGCCGACAGCGGGCCGGACCGCCTACGCCCGCGCCGCCCGCACGATCTCGGCCGCGAGGTCGGCGGGCCGCGAGAACATGGGCCAGTGCCCGGTCGGCAGGTCGACGTACGTGACGTCGAGCTCGCCGAGCTCGGTGTGCAGCGGCGGCCCGGGGTGCGCCATCGTCTTCAGCACCTCCGAGGGCAGGCTCGTGCAGATCACGGTCGCGGGGACCTCGAGCCGCGCCGGGTCGCTCACGTGCACCCGGCCGCCCGCGACGCCGCCCGGATGGGGCACGGCCCGCGCACGGAACCGGGCGAGCCCGGCGTCGTCGATCCCGTCGAGGCTCGACCCCGCGGCCGCGAGCTCGTCCCACGAGGGCAGCGGGATCTCGACCGTCCCTGCGGGGAGGTCGGGGGAGAGCGACGCGCCGTCGACGAGCGGCCCCGTGTCGACGTGGACCGTGCGTCGGATGCGCGCGGGGTCGCGGTCGACGACCTCGTGGATCACGGGGCCCCCGCCGCTGTGCCCCACGAGCACGACGTCCCCGTCGAGGGCGGCGATCACGTCGCGGACCGCCTGGACGTGGTCCTCGCGGGTGAGGCGGCTGCGGTCGGTCGTGACGTCGTCGAGCCCGGGGAGCGTCACGGGGTGGGGGGTGAGGCCCGAGGCCTCGAGGTGGGGGACGACGTCGTCCCACGCCCACGCCCCGAGCCAGAAGCCCGGGACGAGGACGACGTGTGTCTGCTGCGCTGAAGTGGTCATGACCCCAGCCTGACGGGGTGTCGGTGACACCTGTCTGTCACCATTGTTCGAGGGGTTCCGCGCGACGTCCGTCGGCGGGCCCGGACCCGACGGAGGCAGCGCGTGAACAAGACCGAGCGGCTCTACGCCGTGACCGAGGAGCTGCGTCGTGCGGGCCCCGGCGGCACCACGGGGCCGCGCCTCGCGCGCCTGCTCGAGGTCAGCGAGCGCACGATCAAGCGCGACGTCTCGGCGCTCCAGCAGGCCGGACTGCCCGTCTGGGCCCAGGCCGGGCCGGGCGGGGGCTACGTGCTCGACCCGTCCGTGTCCCTGCCCCCCGTCAACTTCACTCCGCAGCAGGCCGTCGCGGTCGCGGTCGCGCTCGCCGCGCTCCCAGCCGGAAGCCCGTTCGCGGTCGACGCCGCCACGGCGCAGGGCAAGGTCTGGGACGCGCTCGGACCGCAGGCGCGCGAGCGGGCGGCGGCGCTCGCGGCGAGGGTGTGGATCGACCACGGCGCCGTGCCCGGGCGTGCCCCGGACGGCGCGAGCCACCTGCCCGACGGCGCCGCTCGCCCCGGTCCTGCCGTCGCCTCGGGGCCGGACAGGGGCGAGTCCGGCGGAGCTGCCTCCGCGCCACCGGACGGCGTCGACGGCGTGCCGGGCGACCCCGTGCCGCGCGCCCGGGTGCACCTGCAGGTCTTGCGCGCCGTCGAGCAGTCTCTCGCCCGGTCGGTCGTGCTGGCGATCCGGTACCGCGACGCGAGAGGCCACGAGTCGGCCCGCCGGGTCGAGCCCGTGATCCTGGCGCACAGGGAGGGCGCCTGGTACCTCATCGCGTGGTGCCGGTCCCGGGACGCCGTCCGCTGGTTCCGCCTGGACCGCGTCGAGCGCGCGGACCTCACGGGCGAGCCGTACGTGCCGCGGCCGGTCGCGGAGGTGGGGACGCCGCCGTCGGGCGCGATGCCTGTCGCCTGAGCGTCTGTGCCCTGGGGGGCGAGAACGGGGTCGCGGCCGTTCAGAGGCTCAGGACGACCGCGAGCTCGTTCTCGAGGCGGCTCGCTCGCCCGCGAGCGGGGGGCGGGGGACGCCGACGGACGTGGTCACGCAGCCATGGCCAGGGAGCTGGTCATGACGGACGACACCGCCGAGGCCTCGAGCCAGCGGCGCACGATGCGTGCGTCGGCGGCCCGGCGCACGGGGCTGCGCAGGTTCAGGTGCGCAGAGGCCCTGTGCTCGACGAGGGCGGCACGGTCGTGGTCGAGGGCCCACAGGATGGCGCTACGGATCTCGTCGGTCGAGGGCCGGAACGCGTGGTCGAGGTGCATGATCACTCTCAAGGTGAGGGCCGCGGGTCTCGCGGCGGAGAAGCTGTGTACACCTCTCAAGAGGGGCGAACCCGGACTTCATGACGCGACTTTCCGGAAGAAGTTTTCCTGACAGTGTGTTTCGTGAAGCGAACGGTCTTCCGCGAGACGGTGACGCTCGTCACGTGCGCTGCGCCCCGGCGTCTCGATCGCGCACGTCGACGTCACGGCGGGCACGCTCGCCGCGACCGTTCCGGGGCCGATGACACCTGGTGCCTCCAGGTCAACGTCGTCGACACCGACGCCCGGCGCGACGTGCCGCACGAGGTCGACGGCGTCGCGGTCGTCGTGCGCGTCACGGGCCACGTGGGCGCGGGCTGACGCGCGACCCGGCCGGTAGGCGCTACCGCCACCACGGGGCAGAATTCTCTGGTGAGCTCCACGACCCCCCACGCCCGCCTGCCCCGCGTCCGCGCCTCCGAGCTCGTCGGCCGCGGCTGGCTCAACACCGGTGGCCGCGACGTCTCGCTCGCGGACCTGCGCGGCCGGGTCGTCGTCCTCGACTTCTGGACGTTCTGCTGCGTCAACTGCCTGCACGTCCTCGACGAGCTGCGCGAGCTCGAGGAGGCGCGCCGCGACGACCTCGTCATCGTCGGCGTCCACTCGCCGAAGTTCGAGCACGAGGCCGACCCGGTCGCGCTCGCCGCCGCGGTCGAGCGCTACGAGGTGCGCCACCCCGTCCTCGACGACCCCGAGCTCGTCACCTGGTCCGCGTACACCGCCCGCGCCTGGCCGACGCTCGTCGTGATCGACCCCGAGGGCTACGTCGTCGCGCAGATGGCGGGCGAGGGGCACGCGTCGGCGCTCGCCGCGCTCGTCGACGAGCTCGTGGAGGAGCACCGCGCCAAGGGAACGCTGCGGTCGGTGGCCGCGGGGGAGGGCGACGTCTACGTGCCTCCCGCTCCGGCGTCGGGCACGCTGCGCTTCCCCGCCAAGGCGATCGCGCTCCCGGGAGGCAACCTCCTGGTCGCGGACGCGGGGCACCACTCGCTCGCCGAGCTCGGGCCCGACGGCGAGACGCTCGTCCGGCGCATCGGGTCCGGCGAGCGCGGGCTCGTCGACGGCGGACCGGACGCGGCGCGGTTCAGCGAGCCCAACGGGCTGTGCCTGGTCCCGACCGAGCTGCGCGCCCACCTCGACTACGACGTCCTGGTCGCCGACACCGTGAACCACGCGCTGCGCGGCGTGCGCCTCGCGGACGGCCGGGTGACGACGGTCGCGGGGGCGGGTGGCCAGTTCATGGTCGGTGGGGTCGAGAACGTCGTACTCGGGGTGGTCGGGGGCGGTGGTGGCGGCGGGTCTGCCATCCGGTCGCTCGTCCCTCGCGACCTCCCGCCAGACCCCCCACGACCCGCCGCAACCACCGCCCCCGACCACTCGGATGAGCGTCGACTCGGCCCGTTCGACCCCGCACTGACCCATGACCCGCTGGACGTGAAACTGTCGTCCCCGTGGGACGTCGTGTGGTCGGAGGCTCTGGGCGGGTTCGTGGTCGCCATGGCGGGCCACCACACTCTGTGGGCTGTCGACGGCTGGAAGCTCGGGCTGCTGGCCGGGACGATGAACGAGGGCCTGGAGGACGGGCCGGGGGCCGAGGCATGGTTCGCGCAACCCTCCGGGTTGGCGGTCGGTGAGGATGGCACGGTCTGGGTTGCGGACGCCGAGACGTCGGCTATCCGTCGCGTGACCGGGCTCGGTGGTGGCGTCGCCGCCGTGCCGGAAGGGGTGGACGTGAGCACCGCCGTCGGGCAGGGGCTGTTCGACTTCGGGCACCGCGACGGGGCCGCCGACCAGGCGCTGCTCCAGCACCCCCTCGGGGTCGCGACGCTGCCCGACGGCAGCGTGGTCGTCGCCGACACCTACAACGGGGCGATCCGCCGCTACGTCCCGCCCGCCGCCACGCCCGACGTGTCAGAACGAGCGAGCGCTCCAGACCTCGCTGGTTCTGACACGAGCGCCGGCCAGGTGACGACCCTGGCGACGGGCCTCGCGGAGCCGAGCGACGTCGTCGTGCTCGTGGACGGCGAGCCGTGGGCGCCCGGCGAGACCACCGATGCGGGGGCGCGCATCGACCTGCTCGTCGTGGAGTCGGCCGCGCACCGCATCACACGAGTCGCGCTCCCGGCGACGCTCGCAGGAGAGGTGCTCGACGGCGGTGCGCACCGCACGCAGCGACCCGTCACCGAGGTCGTGGCCGGGGAGCTGCGGCTCGACGTGCCGTTCTCGCCCGCGCCAGGACAGAAGCTCGACGACCGCTACGGGCCCTCGACGCGCCTGACCGTGAGCGCGACGCCGCCCGAGCTGCTGCTCGACGGCGCCGGGACCGGCACCGACCTCTGCCGTGCACTGGTCGTGAACCCCGAGGTGGGCGAGGGCGTGCTGCACGTGACGGCGCAGGCCGCGTCGTGCGACGTCGTGCCGCTGCTCGACGACGGGACACCCGACCCCGACGTGTTCCCCGCGTGCCACCTCGCGCAGCAGGACTGGGGCGTGCCGGTGCGGGTCGTGTCAGAACCAGCGAGCGCTCCGGGCCACGCTGGTTCTGACGACCCGGTGGGGCAGGGGGATCGGGTGCTGACGCTGCCGCTGCGGGGCTGAGTCCCGGGCCACCGCCCCGGACATGTCAGAACGAGCGTGACCTCGAGGTCACGCTCGTTCTGACACACAGGGTCACTCCCAGATCAGGAGCTCTTCGCCGCGCGCGACCCAGGTCCCGACCGGGGCCAGCGGGGTCACGGCGTCGGGCTTGCCCTCGAGCGCGACGACGGGGCAGACGGCCGAGCGGCCACCCTCCTCGATCGCAGCAGGGTCCCAGGAGACCAGGGTCGCGCCCTGGTGGACCACGTCACCCTGCGCGACGTGCAGCGTGAACCCCTCACCCGCGAGCTGGACCGTGTTGATGCCCAGGTGCACGAGCACGGCCTGGCCGCTGTCGTGCTTGATGACGAACGCGTGCGGGTGGACCTTGACGACCGTGCCGCTGACCGGGGCCGACACGAGGCCGCCCTCGGCGGAGTCAGGAGCGATCGCGGTACCCGGACCGACGAGGCCCGCGGAGAACACCGGGTCGTCGACGTCCGACAGGGCGACGACGGTCCCGGTGACCGGGGCGAGGACGGTCAGGGACGCAGCGGTCAACGGAGGTCCTCGATGTCGGAGGCGATGTTGTCCGCGTCAGGGCCGACGATCACCTGGATCGCGTTGCCCGTGCGCACCACGGCGATCGCACCCGCGGCCGTGAGCACCTTGTCGTCGACCAGGGTCGGGTCGTCGACCTCCACGCGCAGACGCGTGATGCAGGGTTCGAGGTCGAGGATGTTCGCATCCCCGCCGAGTCCCTGGAGGATCTGCTCTGCCTTGCTCATGTCGTGCTCCTTCGTGTGCTGGTGCGGGCGTACGTCGAGGTGCCCGCGGTCCGCGGGCACGGGGTCACATGAGATCTGCGAGGTCCGAGGCGATCGTGTCGACCTGGGGGCCGACGACGACCTGGACCACCCGTCCCGTCGTCATGACCCCGAAGGCGCCGGCGGCGCGCAGGGCAGCCACGTCGACGAGGCCAGGGTCCTTGACGAGCGACCGCAGTCGGGTGGTGCAGGGGTCGATCTCCTCGATGTTGCTCACCCCGCCGAGGCCGGCGAGTATCGCGGCGGCCCGTGCTGCATCGGCTGCAGTCATCGTTGCATCCTCTCTGGTGCGTGGGTCGTGGGTACGGCGTCGGTCGTGCCGGTCGTGGGGGTCATGCGGTCTCGGCCGTCCCGGTCGTGCCCGTCGTGCCGGCCCCGGGCGCGGGCTCTGCGTGGAGCTCCGGCGCGGGGGCGAGCCGGGGCACGATCGTCGGCCGGGCCTCGCGGAGCGGGACGACGACCGAGTACCGGTCGCCCCGGTAGCACATCTGCGAGTACATGCAGGCGCCGTCGTCCGAGTAGGTCTTGCGGTGCGCGCGCAGGACGGCACGGACGTTCGTCATGGCGAGGATCGCCTGCTCGGCGGTGCTGGCCTCGGCGGCCATGATCGTGTCCTCGCCCCACGTCGGGGAGTGGCCGCGCTCACGCAGTGCGCCGTACAGGCTGTCGGGGACGCCGTCGTCGAGCAGGTCGGGGGCGAGCGTCACCGGGACCCATGCGCGCTCGACGGCCATGGGCGTGCCGTCCGCGAAGCGCAGGCGCTCGACGTAGTGCACGCGGTCCTCCGGGGCGATGCCGAGGGCCTCGGCGACGACCCGGCCCGCGGCGAGGGTGTCGCTGTCGATGACCTGGGTGCTGGGCACCAGGCCGAGTCGTCGTGCTTCCTCGCCGAACGTCGTCAGGCGCATCTCGAAGTCGGTGTGCTGCGGGGCGACGAACGTGCCGCGGCCCTGCTCGCGCTGGAGGACGCCGTCGGCCACGAGGGACTCGAGGGCCTGGCGGACCGTCATGCGGGAGACGCCGAACTTCTCGGTGAGCACGCGCTCGGAGGGGACGGCGTCGCCGATGGTGAGCTCGTTCGCGATCAGGTCGCTGAGGTAGGCGCGCACGATCTGGTGCTTGTGCCCGCCTTTAGGTGCTCTGGCCTGCGTCGTCGCTGCCACGTGTTCCTCGCTCTCGGTCGCCCCGGTGGTGCCGGGGCTTGACACATCATGATGTCTAGACCACTCTGTCCGCAAGTGGTCCAGACAACTATCCCACCACAGACGGTGGCGATGGCTCGGGTTACAGCAACGACGCGCTCCAGAGTCCGGGCCGGCGTCGTGATCAAGGCAGTTCCCAGTTCAAGCGGTGCGGTCCGACGGCCTCGGATGCACCCGATCAACGAGGAGTGAACATGACGTCCGTGGCCGAAACACCCAAGGTGAAGAAGGGGATTCCCGGCTTCGCCCAGCTGCAGAGGGTCGGTCGATCCCTCATGCTGCCCATCGCCTCCCTGCCCGCCGCAGCACTGCTGCTGCGCCTCGGTCAGGCCGACATGCTCGGTGCCGACGGCGCCGCGGGCACCTTCCCCTGGCTGCAGCCCGTCGCCGACGTGTTCGCGTCCGCCGGCAACGCGCTGTTCGCGAACCTCGCGCTGCTGTTCGCGGTCGGTGTCGCGGTCGGCTACGCCAAGAAGGCCGACGGCTCGACCGGCCTGGCCGCCGTCATCGGGTACCTCGTCTTCAAGGGCGTGAGCGACGCGCTCTCGCCGTACGTGCTGGGCAAGCCGGACACGCCAGCCGCATGGCTCGCCGGGGCCGACCCCGACGCCGTCAGCGCGGCGCAGGACGGGAACTTCCTCGACCTGGTCACGGCCGCCATCACGGGCGGTCCCGAGCAGAAGCTCATCAACTACGGCGTCCTCGGCGGCATCGTCATCGGTCTGACCGCCGCGATCATGTTCCAGAAGTACAGCCGCATCAAGCTGCCGCCCTACCTCGCCTTCTTCGGCGGCCGTCGCTTCGTGCCGATCGTCACCGCCGGTGCCGCGGTCCTCATCGCCGTGATCGGCGCGCTCATCTACCCCTGGTTCGACGCGGGCTTCACGGCCATCGGCGACTGGGTCACGGGCTCCACGGTCCTCGGTGCGTTCGTCTACGGCACGGCCAACCGCCTGCTCGTCCCGATCGGCCTGCACCACCTGCTCAACTCGCTGCCCTGGTTCCAGTTCGGCGAGTACACCGACGCGAGCGGCGCGGTGTGGCACGGCGACATCGCGCGCTTCCTGCACGGTGACCCCACGGCCGGCACCTTCATGACCGGCTTCTTCCCGATCTTCATGTTCGCCCTCCCGGCGGCAGCCCTCGCGATCATCCACACGGCCAAGCCCAAGAACCGCAAGCTCATCGGCGGCATCATGGGCTCGGCCGCTCTCGTCGCGTTCGTGACCGGTGTGACCGAGCCCCTCGAGTTCGCGTTCGTGTACGTCGCCTACCCGCTGTACGCGATCCACGCGGTCCTCACGGGCACCTCGCTCGCCCTCGTCAACGCCCTGGGGATCAAGTCCGGCTTCGGCTTCTCGGCCGGTGCGATCGACTACGTCCTGAACTTCCGGATCGCGACGATGCCCCTGTGGATCATCGTGATCGGCCTCGGGTACGCGGCGATCTACTACTTCCTGTTCCGGTTCGTCATCACCAAGTGGAACCTGCGCACCCCGGGCCGCGAGGACGACGACTCCACGGTGGGCGCCGACCCGACCGCCGACCCTGTCCTGGTCGCCGAGGAGAAGAAGGCGGCCGACGCCGACCTGTCTCCCGCGGAGCTCGACGCCCGAGGCTCCGATGCCCGAGGAGCCGGGTCGAAGGCCGACGGCGGAGGCGGCAGGTGACCTCCGTCCTCGACGGTGTGGGCGTCAGCCCCGGGCGGGGGGCCGGTGTCGTCGTGACGATGCCGGCCCCCGTGCCCGAGCCCGCCGCGGCGACGCTCGGGCCGGAGGTGGACGTCGAGGAGGCGGTCGCCGCGATCGACGACGCGGTCCGCCGCGTCCAGGCAGATCTCGCGGCCCGTGCCGCGAGGGCGACCGGCACCGCCGTCGAGGTCCTCACGGTCACGGCCGCCATGGCCGCCGACACGACGCTGTCCAAGGAGTCGGCCCGCAGGGTCCGCGACGAGCGGACCGTCCCCGAGCGGGCCGTGTGGGAGGCGGCCGGTGACCTCGCGGCCCGCCTCGAGTCGCTCGGCGGCATGATGGCCGAGCGCGCGCACGACGTGCGCGACGTGCGTGAGCGCATCGTCGCGGCCCTCACGGGCCGTCGGGCGCCGGGGGTCCCGGACCTCGACCACCCGTTCGTGCTCGTCGCCGCGGACCTCGCGCCGGCCGACACCGCGACGCTCGACCCCGCGCGGGTCCTCGCGATCGTCACGAGCGGGGGAGGCCCGACGTCGCACACCGCGATCCTGGCCCGGTCGCTCGGGATCCCGGCGGTCGTCGCGGCGCCCCGGGCCGTCGAGCTCGCGGACGGCGAGACCGTCCTGGTCGACGGTTCGCAGGGCACGGTCGAGCGCGACCCGTCGCCCGAGGACGTCGCTCGTGTGCTCGACCGCCCGCGCGGTCCCCGTGCCTTCGACGGCCAGGGCAGGACGGCCGACGGCGTGCGGGTCCAGCTCCTCGCCAACGTCGCGGACCCGGCCGGGGCCGAGGCCGCGGTGGCCGCAGGTGCCGAGGGGGTCGGTCTGTTCCGGACGGAGTTCTGCTTCCTGGGACGCACCGAGGAGCCATCGGTCGATGAGCAGGTCGCGGCGTACCGCGCCGTGCTGAGCGCGTTCGGGGGCCGCAAGGTCGTCGTCCGCACGCTCGACGCGGGCGCCGACAAGCCACTGCCGTTCGTCACGGCCGACGACGAGCCCAACCCGGCGCTCGGCGTCCGTGGGCTGCGCACCGCCGTGCGCCACCCCGAGGTCCTGGCACGTCAGCTCGACGCGATCGCGCAGGCCGCCGCCGCCGAGGAGGCCGACGTGTGGGTCATGGCCCCCATGGTCGCGACCCCGGACGAGGCCCAGGAGTTCGCGGCAGCCTGCCGCGAGCGGGGCCTGGCGACCGCGGGCGTCATGATCGAGGTCCCCGCTGCGGCCCTCCAGTCGCGCTGGGTCCTGGAGCAGGTCGACTTCGCGAGCATCGGCACGAACGACCTGACCCAGTACACGATGGCCGCGGACCGGGAGACGGCGGACCTCGCCGCGCTCTCGACGCCGTGGCAGCCCGCTGTGCTCTCGCTCGTCGGCGCCGCGTGCGCGGGCGGGGCCGAGCGCGACCGCCCGGTCGGGGTCTGCGGGGAGGCCGCGGCCGACCCGGCCCTGGCACCGGTCCTCGTGGGCCTCGGGGTCACGTCGTTGTCGATGACACCGCGCGCGCTCGGCGACGTCGCGGCCGTCCTCGCGGCGACGACCTCTGAGCAGTGCGCGGAGCTCGCGAAGATCGCGGTGGCCTCACCGACCGCCTCGGCCGCCCGCGACGCGGTCCGTGCGCAGCTGACCGTGCTGGAGGAGCTGGGACTCTAGCCCCCAGGGCGGTGCTGCCTCACCGCCCGCCACGCAGCCCTCGGCCCGTGCCCCCCTCCGGGGACACGGGCCGAGGGCTGTCGTGCGCGGGCCTCGCACTCGGCGACGGCGCCGGGACGAGAAGGTCAGACCGTCTCACGCCCGAGGAACTCGGCGAGCGCGTCGAGGGCCGCCTCGGCCTCCGCGCCGTCGGTCTCGGTCGCGAGCACGACCTGGTCGCCTGCTGCCGCGCCGAGCGTCATGACGCCGAGGATGCTCGCGGCGTCGACGGTCTCGGCACCCTCCTTGGTGAGGGTCACGGCGACGGGCTGCTTGCCCGCCTCGGCCACGAACAGCGCTGCGGGGCGTGCGTGGAGTCCCTCGGCGATGGCGACGGTGACAGTTCGTTCCATGACGTGCTCCTCCGGGAGGTGGTATAGACCAGTCCACTGTAGCGGAGGTGGGTGCCGGTCGTGACCCGAGGACGGAAGGGGGGGCGCCCGGGACGCCAGGCGCGCGAGGCGACGCTCCGAACAGTGACGGGAGCGGCGCCGTCGGGCAGGAGGAGCCCACCGACAAGGGGCAGCGCCGCGCAGGCGTGCTCAGGCCGAGTCCTGCTCCAGGTACGCCACGAGCGACTCCAGGGCCGCCAGCGCACGGACGTCGTCCGTCTCGGTCGAGAGGACGACGTCGTCCCCCGGGCCGAAGCCCGGACACGTCGCGGCGACGGTCGAGGGCGAGGCGGCGTCGGGACGATCCATGCGCACTCCAGTGCTCCGGGCGGTTCGGTCGAGCAGCATCCTGCCAGAGTTCGAGGGGTTCCCAGGACGCCCCTGTGAACACCGCTCACCCGCGGGGTCTAGGGTGTCGGACATGCGTGAAGCGACGACGCCCGACGCCCAGCCGCCCGTCCAGGGCGAGGCCCGAGGGGGTGAAGCAGGCAGGGGCGAGGAGCCCCGGATCAACGTCACGCTGTCCAGCGCCAGCGTCTACCCGCGCAAGGCGCCGTTCGCCTTCGAAGCCGCAGCCCACCTGGGCTACGACGGCATGGAGGTCATGGTCTGGTCGGACACGACCACGCAGGACGCGAAGGCGCTCACCAAGCTCTCGGCCGACGTCGGCATCCCCATCCGCAGCGTCCACGCCCCGACGCTCCTCGTGAGCCAGCGGGTCTGGGGACGCCTGCCCGGACCCAAGCTCGAGCAGACCGTCGACCTCGCCCTGGAGCTCGGGGCGCAGACCGTCGTCGTGCACCCACCGTTCCGTTGGCAAGGCCTGTACGCACGCGGCTTCGCGGACCACGTGCGCGAGCTCAACGCCGCCACGGGAGTCACGGTCGCGGTCGAGAACATGTACCCCTGGCGCGGGCGCAAGCGCGAGGTCCAGGCCTACCTGCCCGGCTGGGACCCCACCGACCACCCCTACGACGCCGTGACGCTCGACCTCTCGCACGCCGCCGTTGCGCGCCAGAACAGCCTCGACCTGCTCGACGTGTTCGGCGACCGGCTCGCCCACGTCCACCTCGCCGACGGCACCGACTCCATGAAGGACGAGCACATGGTCCCCGGGCGCGGCACCCAGCCGTGCGACAAGGTGCTCGGCGAGCTCGTGCGCCGCGGCTGGGAGGGGGACGTCGTCGTCGAGATCGCGACGCGACGCGCCCGCACGGCCGCCGAACGCTACGAAGACCTCGCGGCGTCGCTCGCGTTCGCGCGCACCTACCTCCAGCCCGAGCCGCACGCCGAGTACCAGCCGCCGCCCGGCCACGAGCACCGGCACCTGGACGCCTGGTAGGGCACCGCCCCGTGCCGCGTGCCGCGTGGCCCCCCCGGGCACGCGCGAGGCGGCGAGAGCACCCGTCAAGGAAGCGTCAAGGTCGGCCTCTCGGCCCAGATCGTCCGGTAGACCTGACACGTGCCTCTCCTCGGACCTCGCCCCCTGCCCCTCGCGGCACGGCGCCTCGGCATCGGGGCAGGCGCCGTCCGACGGCGCCCCGGCCGGCTCGTCGTCCTCGGGTTCGCGGGCGCGATCCTCCTCGGCGCGATCCTCCTCGCGCTGCCCGTGTCGGCGGCCGGCCGCCCCGCCACCGCCCTCGAGGCGCTCTTCACCGCGACATCGGCCGTCTGCGTCACGGGCCTTGCCGTGGTCGACACCGCGACGTTCTGGAGTCCCTTCGGGCAGGTCGTGATCCTCGTCCTGATCCAGCTCGGCGGGTTCGGGATCATGACGCTCGCCTCGCTCGTCGGGCTGCTGGTCGCACGCCGGCTGGACCTGCGCTCCCGGCTCGTCGCGGCCACCTCCACCCGGAGCGGCGGCCTCGGAGACGTGCGAACCGTCCTCCTGGGCATCCTCAAGGTCACCGTCGTCGTCGAGCTCCTCGTCGCGCTCCTCGTGTCCGGACGCATGCTGATCGGGTACGGCGAGAGTGCCGGGCAGGCGCTGTGGACAGGCGCCTTCCACGCAGTCTCCGCGTTCAACAACGCAGGGTTCGGGCTCTACAGCGACTCGCTGACCCGGTTCGGCACGGACCCGTGGATCCTGCTGCCGCTCTGCGCCGCCGTCATCGTCGGAGGAATCGGGTTCCCCGTCGTGTTCGAGGTCACGCGAGGCCTCCGGCGCCGTGCCCGGTGGAGCCTGACGACACGCCTCATGATCCTCACCACCGGGGTCCTCCTCACCCTGGGGACCTCGTTCTTCCTCGTGTCGGAGTGGGGCAACCCGCGGACGCTGGGCCCCCTGGGACCCGCAGAGAAGCTGCTGGCAGCCTTCACCCAGTCCGTCATGGCCCGCACCGCAGGGTTCAACTCGGTCGACACCGCCGGGATGAACGAAGGGACGTGGTTGGGCACGGACGTCCTCATGTTCATCGGAGGAGGGAGCGGAGGGACCGCGGGTGGCATCAAGGTCGTCACGTTCGCCGTCCTGGCGTTCGTGATCTGGTCGGAGCTGCGCGGAGACCCCGACGTCACCGTCCTCGACCACCGCCTCTCCCCGGCCACCCAGAGGCAGGCGGTGAGCATCGCGCTGCTGAGCATCGCGATCGTGATCGTGCCGACGATCATCATCACCGCGACGTCACCCTTCGGCCTCGACCGCGTGCTGTTCGAGGTGGTCTCGGCGTTCTCGACGACCGGCCTGTCGACCGGCATCACGGCCGACCTGTCCAGTCCCCATCAGCTCGTGCTGGTCGCGCTGATGTTCGTCGGGCGCCTCGGACCGATCGCCGCAGGAACCACCCTCGCGCTGCGCGAGCGCCAACGGCTCTACCGGCGGCCCGAGGCGGCCGCGATGGTCGGCTGACGGGAGAAGAGCGGAGCAGGACAGCGACGGGTCCGGACGGAGCGGGACCGCGCGGGGCGGGAGGTCGCTGGGCGGGAGGTCGCGGGGTCAGGAGGCCACGGGTCCGGAGGCCGCTGCTCAGGGGGGCAGGGCCTCCGGGGCCCCAGCGTGTGCCGGCCTCAGCGTGTGCCGGCCTCAGCGTGTGCCGGGGGCCGCCGGCCCCGCGAGCGCCGCCTTGGCATCCTTCGCGGCCGTGCTCTGGGCGAACGCGGCGACCAGGATCACGACCCCGGTGACCACGAGGTAGAGCCCCAGCAGCACCGTGATGGTCTGCAGCCCGGTGACGGGGCTCACGAGCACCAGGACGCCGAACACGACCCACAGGGCCGCGGTCGCGAGCTCCCAGTCCCAGCCGGGCTCACGGGTGCGGCGGGCACGCAGAGCTCCGACGAGACCGATCAGCCCTGCGACCAGCGCCCACACGCCGACGAGCCGCAGCACGAACGTCACGCTGGCCGACGGCCAGAACGCGAGGACGAGACCCACGACGATGCTCAGCCCGCCCACGACCCAGCGCCACACCGCGCCCTCGCCGTCCTTGCGTTGTCTTCCGGCCTCGACCAGGAAGAGGATCCCCTGGAGGACGGCCATCGCCGCGACGAGCCACGTGAGCCACTGGATGCCGCGGTCCGGCGCGACGAACAGCACGACGCCGATCACGAGGAACAGGGCACCGCGCAGGTAGGCCAGACCCCACAGGCGGCGGGCGATCTTGGTGGTGCGTCCGGTGAGGGACTCGTCCTGCTCGGTCATGGGATCCACCGTCCTCGCGCGGCCGGCCCCGCAGCGGGTCCGTGGGGCGTCGCCGGCCTCGTCCTCGGAACGTAGCGCGCGGGGGCGAGAGGCGCGCGGCAGACCCGTCGGCCGGTCCCGCCGAGCCCCGAGCCCGAGCCCGAGGTTCCCCGCGGTCGAGAACGGGAGAGAGGCCGCTACGGCCGTCAGGGCGACCTCTCCCTCGTTCTCGGCACCGGGTCAGGCCCGGTCGATCGTCATCTCGACGCCGTCGAGCAGTCGGTCGAGAGACGCGTCGAACGGATCGGTGGGGGCGTCGAACCCGCCCGCCTCCCAGATGCGCGTCATGACGGGGTAGCGCTCGACGTCGAACCAGTCGGTCCAGAAGCTGCTCATCGACGTCCAGTACTCGTCGGTGCTCATGCCGCTCGCGTCGTTCTCGACGGACTCGGCGACAGCGGCCCGCGCGAGCCCGCGCACGAACGCGTCGACCAGGCCCAGGATCTCGACGACCTGCTCTGCGGGCAGCCCGGTGTCGACGAGCGTCCGCAGCCCGGCCTCCTGGGCGTCGAGCACGTGCGGCGCGAGGGGCAGGCGCCACATGTTGGTCTGGAGGATCCAGGGGTGGCGCTGGTAGAGCGTCCAGACCTCGCGCGCGTACCGTGACAGCCCGTCGCGCCAGGGGGCGTCGGCCGTGGGGAGGTCGAGCTCGGCGAACGCCCGGTCGATCATGAGGTCGACGAGCTCGGTGCGCCCGGGGACGTAGGTGTAGAGGGACATCGCGCCCATGCCCAGGCGGGCGGCGACGCGGCGCATCGAGAGCGCGTCGAGGCCGACCTCCTGCGCGACGGCGATCCCTGCGGTCACGACCTCGTCGAGCGTCAGGCGGGCCTTGCGGCCGCGGGTCGGTGGGGCGGGCGGGGCCCACAGGAGCGCGAGGCGCCGGGTCACGTCGGCGGGGCGGGGGATCTGGTCGGTCGGGCCCGGGGTCGTGCCGATCTCGGGTGCGTGGGTGGGTGCGTCGCCCGCAGGCGCGTCGCCCTCGGAGTCGGCGGGCGTCGCGTCGAGCGCCGCGTCGGCCGATGAGTCCGGTGTCCGGGCGGAGTCCACCCCGTCGGAGGGGACCGGGACGACGGTGTTGCTGGCCATGGTGCCTGATCCTCCCACTTCCGCGCTGTACCGGGAGGCCCTTCAATTCCCGTACACCGTATGCTAGCGTGAAAACCCATTCCAGTACACCGTACGCGAGAGGCGTGAGCCATGATCCACACCGAGGGGCTGACCAAGACGTTCCATCGCAAGAAGGAAGTGGTCGAGGCGGTCAAGGGCATCGACGTCGACGTCCACGAGGGCGAGCTCGTCGCGTTCCTCGGCCCCAACGGCGCCGGCAAGTCCACGACCCTGCGCATGCTCACGAGCCTCCTCGAACCCACGTCGGGCCGGGCCGAGGTCGCGGGCTTCGACATCCGCACCCAGCCCGCCGAGGTCAGGTCGCGCATCGGGTACATCGGCCAGGGCAACGGGGGAGGGTTCTCCTACCGGGTCACCGACGAGCTCCACAACCAGGGCCGCTTCTACGGGCTGCCGGCCGCCGAGTACCAGCGCCGGGCCGCGGACCTCCTCGCCGCGCTCGAGCTCGACGGCCTCGGCAAGCGCACGGTCCAGAGCCTGTCGGGCGGGCAGCGTCGCCGCCTCGACGTGGCGCTCGGCCTCATGAACCACCCGCCGCTGCTGTTCCTCGACGAGCCCACCACGGGCCTCGACCCGCACAGCCGCGCGAACCTGTGGGAGCACATCGGCGTCCTGCGCGAGCGGTACGGCATGACGATCGTCCTCACCACGCACTACCTCGACGAGGCCGACTCCATGGCCGAGCGCGTCGTCGTCATCGACCACGGCACGATCGTCGCCGACGCCCCGCCCGCCGCGCTCAAGCGCGACCACGCGGACGACGTCGTGACGCTCGTCGTCGCCGGCACGTCCGGTTCCCAGGGCCAGGTGCCCGACGACGTCGCACGCGTCCGCGCAGCCCTCGCCCCGGTCGTGGGTTCGGTCGGAGAGGTCGACGACGCGAGGCTGCAGGTGGTCGTCGGTGCCGGTGGAGACGTCACGGTGACCCTCTCGACGACGCACGGCGCGGACCGTCTGCCCGAGGCGATCGAGTCCCTGCGGGTCGCAGGGCTCTCGGTCCGGTCGGCCGGGCTCAAGCAGGCGAGCCTCGACGACGTGTTCCTCAACCTGACCGGTCGGAGCCTGCGCGAGGAGGCGGCGTGATGGACGAGCAGACGAACCCCGGCCAGGGGGCCGAGCCCGAGGTCGGGCAGGCGACCGGGGCGACGACCGGGCAGGCCACCGGGCAGCGCAACGGGACGAACCTCGGGCTCGACACCCGGGCCGCGCCACAGGCCACGGCGAGGCAGGCGACCGACCGGCGCTCCGACGTCGGGCGCTCGGGGGCGGCGAAGTTCCTCGGCGACACCTGGGCGGTCTTCACGCGCGAGATCCTCCTGGTCCTGCGCGACCCCTTCACCCTGATCTTCTCGCTGCTCCAGCCGCTGATCTTCCTGGGCCTGTTCGGGCCGCTGCTGACCGGCGCCGTGGGCGGCGGCATGGGCGGGCCGGGCGGGTCCACGGCCGCGACCCTCCAGTGGTTCGTGCCCGGCGTGATCGTCATGATCTCCCTGTTCGGGACCTCCATGACGGGATCGAACCTGCTCTACGAGATGATGACCGGCTCGTACGAGCGGGTCCTCGCGACCCCGCTCGACCGGTCCGCGATCCTCGTGGGCCGCGCGCTCAAGGAGTTCGCGCCGCTCGTGGTCCAGGGCCTGCTCATCGCGCTCGTGTGCATCCCGTTCGGGTTCACGTTCTACCCGCTGCACGCTCTCGCGGGGCTCGCCCTCCTGGGGCTGTTCGGGGTCGGCGTCGGGGCCCTGTCGTGCGCGCTCGCGCTCGCCGCGAAGAACCGCGAGTGGCTGTTCTGGGGGGTGCAGCAGTCGCTCCTGTTCCCGCTGCTCATCCTGTCCGGCATGATGCTCCCGCTCGAAGCCGGGCCGGCCTGGATGCAGACCGCCGCGAAGTTCAACCCCCTGACCTACATGGTCGACGCCGAGCGGGCCCTGTTCGGCGGGACGTTCGCGAGCACCGAGGTCCTGTGGGGCGTGATCGCGGCCGCGATCACGTGCGCCGTCGGCCTGTTCGTGGGCATCCGCCGGACCCGGAAGTCGGTGTGAGCCGCATGGGCAGGGTCACCTTCGACGTCGGGCTGTCCCTCGACGGGTTCGTCGCGGGACCGCACCAGTCCCTCGAGAACCCGCTCGGCGAGGGCGGCGAGCAGCTCCACCGGTGGATGTTCGAGGAGCCCGAGGCCAACACGGCCGCGCTCGAGTCCGTCGCGGCACCCACCGCGTTCGTCATGGGACGCAACATGTTCGCCCCCGGACGCGGCCCGTGGGACGAGGCCTGGCGAGGCTGGTGGGGCGACGAGCCGCCCTACCACGCGCCGGTGTTCGTGCTCACGCACCACCCGCGCGAACCCCTCGTCATGGAGGGCGGGACGACGTTCTTCTTCGTCACCGACGGGATCGAGTCCGCGCTGTCACAGGCGCTCGCGGCGTCGCGGGACGGGCACGTCGGGATCGCGGGCGGCGCCTCGACCATGCGGGCGTACCTCGCCGCGGGGCTCGTCGACGAGTTCGGGCTGCACGTCGCGCCCGTGCTGCTCGGCGCGGGCGAGCGGCTGCTCGACGGTCTCGGCGGCCTGAGCGTCGAGCCCGGGCCCGTGAGCAGCAACCACCTCGTCACGCACCTGTCGTACCGCGTGGTGCGGGGACTCGTCGGGCAGTGACGAGGAGGTGGGCGAGGTCGGCGCGGGCCGTTGCGGCTGCGCGGCTGCCACGCCAGGATGTCCGGCATGACGCCGCTCGCACCCGCCCCCCGTCCTCGTCCCCGCAGCCGGGGCGCCCTGATCGGGCTCGTGGCCGGGGTCCTGCTGGTCGGCGTGGGCGCATGGTTCGCGTCGAGGCCCACCACGGTCGGTTGGTTCGCCTACGCGCCGCTCTCCGACACGACGTTCACGCCGCCGAGGCCATGGGCGCACACCTTGGGGCTGGCCGCGGTCGGTGCCGGGCTGCTGGTCCTCGGCTTCGTCGCGGGATGGGTGAGTGCGCGACGTCGGGGCGGGGACGCAACGACCCGCGCGGACGGCGTTACCGCAGGAGGGCCTGATGACTGACAGGCCGGCCCCGGCAGGGACGGTCGACGTCGTCGTCACCGAGGTGCTCCGCGCGACACGCTTCACGCAGGTGCTCCTCTGCGCCTGGGCACGTCGAGATAGAGGGCTGGCGTCGAGATAGAGGCTTGCAGCCCTCTACGTCGACGGAAGGCCTCTATCTCGGCGCCGCCCGGCCGGCGGCGCGCGGGAGAATCGTCCCGTGACCACCGTGAACCCTCCCTACCGATTGGCCCTCCTCGACCTCGACGGCACCCTGACCGACTCGGCCCCCGGCATCCTGTCCTCGGTCCGTCACGCCTACGCGACCCTCGACATCGAGCCGCCGACCGACGAGGCCCTGCGCCTGTTCGTCGGACCGCCCCTCGCCGAGACGTTCGCGCTGCACGGCGTCCCGGCGGGCCGGGTCCCCGAGGCGGTCGCGGCGTACCGCGACGTCTACGCCGCCGGGCGCATGATGGAGAACTCGCTCTACCCCGGCATCCTCGAAGCCCTGGCGGCGGTGCGCGCCGCGGGAGTCCGGCTCGCGGTCGCGACCTCCAAGCCCGAGGTCTACGCGCACCGCATCACCGCGCACTTCGGGATCGACCCCCTCGTCGAGGGTGTCTACGGCGCGACCCTCGACGGGACGCGCGGCTCCAAGGCGGACGTGATCGCGCACGCGCTCGCGGCCACGTCGCCCGCCGACGCGCCGCCGCGCGCGGAGATCGTCATGGTCGGCGACCGGGAGCACGACGTGCTCGGGGCCGCCGCGCACGGCATCGGGTGCCTCGGCGTCTCGTGGGGCTACGCCGTGCCGGGCGAGCTCGAGGAGGTGGGTGCCCTCCGGGTCGTGACGACCCCCGCGGAGCTGACGCGGGTGCTGCGAGGGGAGTGACGCCGTCGGGCCGGAAGCGTTGACCTTGACGTAGCGTCAACTTCTAGGGTCGATCGTGCTGCCTCAACCGAGGCGCCCAGCACCCCAGGAAGGGAGGAGAGCGCATGACCACGCGCACACCGGAGCCCGCGACCGACTGGTCCATCCAGGAGATCGCCCGCCTCGCCGGGACCACGAGCCGCACGCTGCGTCACTACGACGACATCGGGCTGCTCGCGCCCAGCAGGGTCGGGCACAACGGGTACCGGTACTACGACGGGCCGACGCTCGTCCGGCTCCAGCGGATCCTGCTGCTGCGGGATCTCGGCGTCGGCCTCCCGGCCGTCGCCGAGATCCTGGGGCGGGGCGACGACGCGCACCCCGCCGTGCAGGCACGAGCCCTGCGCACCCACCTGGACGCCCTGCGGACCGAGCAGCAGCGGCTGGCGCGACAGATCGCGTCGGTCGAGCACACGATCACGACCATGGAAGGAGGTGGGCGGCTCATGGCGGACAAGATGTTCGACGGGTTCGACCACACCGTGCACGAGGCGGAGGTCACCGAGCGGTGGGGCGCCGAGGCCTACCGCCAGGGTGACACCTGGTGGCGGGGGCTGTCCGCGCAGGACAAGACGGCCTACCAGGAGCGGACCCGGCGGCTCGGGGCGGACTGGACGGCCGCTGCGCAGGCGGGCGTCGCGCCCGGGAGCGACGATGCGCAGGCCCTCGCGCAGCGGCACGTCGAGTGGCTGAGCGGCATCCCCGGAACCCCGGGTGCCGGTGGGGCGCCGGTCAAGGAGTACGTCGTCGGGCTCGGTGAGATGTACGTGGCCGACGAGCGGTTCGCGGCGAACTACGGCGGCGTCGAGGGCGCGCGCCTGGTCCGCGACGCCCTGGCGGTGTACGCGGACCGGAACCTGTAGGAGGGCCCGCGAGATAGAGGGCTGGCGTCGAGGTAGAGGGCTGCACCCCTCTACCTCGACGCCAGGCCTCTATCTCGGCGGAACCGCAGCAGCAGACCGCGCCGGCAGGATGATCGGCGCACCGCCGTCGGGGTGCTCGACGATCTCGACCGGGTAGTCGTAGACCTCGCTCAGCAGCTCGGCCGTCAGGACCTCGCGAGGAGAGCCGTCGGCCACGACGCGACCGCCCGACAGCAGCGTGACCTGGTCGGCGTAGGCCGACGCGAGCCCCAGGTCGTGCACGACGACGACCACCGCACCTCCGGCCTCCGCGTGCCGGCGCGCGATCTGGAGCACGAGCTCCTGGTGCTTGAGGTCGAGCGCGGCGGTCGGCTCGTCCAGCATGAGCAGCCCGGTCCGCTGCGCCAGGACGCGGGCGAGCGCGACGCGGGCCTTCTCGCCCCCGGACAGCGACGGGAAGTGCCGACCCGCGAGGTGCGTCACGTCGGTCGCGGCGAGCGAGGCGCCCACGACCTCGTCGTCGGCCTCCTCCAGGGGCGTCCCGCGCCAGGGTGCGCGCCCCATCTGGACGACGTCGAGCGACGTGAACGGGAAGCTGAGGTGGATCTGCTGCATGAGCACGGCCCGGCGCATCGCGAGCTCGGTCGGCGTCCAGGAGCGCAGGGGAGCGCCGTCGACCAGCACCGACCCGCCGTCGAGCGGCAGGTCGCCCGTGAGTGCCCCGAGCAGCGACGACTTGCCCGCACCGTTGGGGCCGAGCAGCGCGCGCACCTCGCCCGCGCGGACCTGGACGGACACGTCGCGCAGCACGGGCGTGCCGTCGAGCGAGAGCGTCGCGCCGCGCGCCTCGGTCACGACGTCGCCCGCCACCGCGGCGGAGGGCAGCCGTGAGGAGCGTCGCCGCCCCGTGACCGCGGTCCGCAGCGAGGACAAGAAGCTGCTGCCCTCGTGCCGCGAGTCGAGCTCGACCAGGGTGCGGCTCATGCCCAGCCTCCCTGGCGCGAGCGCGTGCGGCGCAGCAGGTAGAAGAAGAACGGCCCGCCCACGAGCGAGGTGATCATGCCGAGCGGCAGCTCGACGTTGTCGACGAGAGTGCGCGAGACCAGGTCCGCGAGGAGCAGCACGACGGCGCCACCGAGCGTCGAGGCGGGGATCAGCCAGCGGTGGCTCGGCCCGCAGACCATGCGGACCAGGTGCGGCACGACGAGCCCGACGAACGCGATGATGCCCGTGAACGCCACGCCCGCGGAGACGAGCAGCGCGACGAGGACGATGACGATCTGGCGCAGCCGCTCGACGTCGACGCCCAGGTGGTGCGCGGCGCGCTCGCCGAGGGACAGGAGGTCCATCTGGCGGCGCAGCAGCATGGCGCCGGTCACGCCGACGATCGCGATGGGAGCGACGACCGCGACCGATCCCCACGTGGCCCCGCCGAGGGATCCGAGCTGCCAGAACACGATCTGCTCGCGCGCGGCGGGGTCGGCGACGAACGTGAAGAACGCGAGCAGCCCGCCCGCGAACGCGTTGACGGCGATGCCCGTGAGCACGAGCGTCACGACCTCGGTGCGCCCTCCCGAGCGCGAGAGCGCGTAGACGACGAACGTCGTGATCAGTCCGCCGAGGAACGCGGCCGCGGCGACCCAGGTCCCCGAGACGAGCGAGCCCGCGGTCACGATGACGGCGCACGCGCCCACGGCCGCACCCGCCGAGACGCCGATCACGCCGGGCTCGGCGAGCGGGTTGCCGAACACGCCCTGCATGAGCGCGCCCGAGCACGCGAGCGCGGCCCCGACGAGGATCGCGAGGACGACGCGCGGGAAGCGCACGACCCACAGCGTGTTCTCGCCCTGCGGGTGCGAGGGCATGGGGCCGATGTTCAGGCCCATGTGGTGCATGAGCGAGCCGAGGACCTCCGACGGGGACACGGGCACCTGCCCGGTCATGCCGGACAGCACGGTGAGCACGACCAGCGCGACGCCCAGCCCGATCATGAGCCAGGTCGCGGCGCGTCGCCGCGACCTCCCGACGCCGGGGAGCGCGTCCTGCGCGCCAGCACCGATGGGAGAACCGCCGGCACCGCTGGGAGAACCCGGCCCGACGGCGCCGCGCACCGGTCCGTCCGGCTCGCCGCCGGTGGTGCTCGTCGCGGGCGGGGTGCGCTGCTCGGTGGTGAGGGAGCCGGGGGTGGTGCGTGACGTCGTCGGGCCGGCGGGGCGGGTGCCTTGCGTCACGGGGCGCTCGACCCTGCGGCCGCCGAGGCGTCGACCGCTCCGACCGTGCTCAGGTTCGGCGCGGGCACGCCGTAGAACGCCTCGACGAGCGACGCGATGGTCTCACCCGTGCGGGGACCGAACGTCAGGAGTCGGCTGCCGTCCATGTCGACCACGCGCCGGTTCTGGCCTGCGGGCGTCTGGGCGAGGCCCGGGATCGCCAGCATGGCGTCGAGGCCGCCGCTCGACTCGAGGCCGTCGGTCATGACGAGGTACGCCGCCGGGGCCGCGGAGATGATGGCCTCGCTCGTCACGGGGGCGTACTGCTGCGTGAGGCCGATCGCGGTGCCCGCGTCCTGGCCGCCGATCTCGCGGATCAGGTCGTCGGCGCCCGAGCCGGGGCCGAACAGCATCTTGATGTTGGACCCGCGCAGGTACAGGAACGCGACGAGCGGGCTGCCCGTGTCCGCGGGGACGCCCGCGAGGGCCGCGCAGACCTGCTGGTCGGTGCGGGCGACGAGCGCCGCGCCGGCCTCGGGGACGCCGAGCGTGGTCGCGACCGCGGTGATGCGGTCGTCGATGCCGTCGAGCGTGCGGGCCTCGTCGAAGTAGACGACGGGGATGCCCGAGGACTCGAGCTGGGTGCGGGCCGTGTCCGTGAGGAGCGTGGCGTCCGTGAGGATGACGCTGGGGTTCAGGCCGAGGATGGTCTCGATGTTGAGGGCGTGCCCGGCGCCCGTGACCACGGGGACGTCGGCGGCCTCGGGGAAGCCGGTGGGCAGGTCGCGCCCCACGACGTTGTCGCCGAGTCCCAGGCTGTAGACGATCTCGCCGAGCGTGCCGTACAGGTCCACCGCGATGATGCGCGAGGCGTCGGTGACCGTGACCTGGCGTCCGTCGTGCGACTGGACCGTCACGGGCAGCGTCGGGGTGGGCGCGGTGGCGATCGGGTCGATCACGTCGTCGGCAAAGGTCGCGGTCGTGGGGCCGGTCGGGAAAGACGCCGGGTCGACCGTGGCGCGCTGGCCCGTCTCGAGGGCCGCGCACGCGTCGAGGGTGACGGCCTCGGTCTCGGGTGCGGCGGGTGCGGAGTCCGTGGTGGGTGCGGGCGTCGGCGGCTCGTACGGGAGCGGTGCGCAGCCCGCGGCGAGCAGGACCGCGGTGAGCGTCGTGACACCGGCGACGGACGAGCGGCGCGGGCCACGCGTCAGCGGACCGCGTCGGTGCTCGGGGGACGGGACGCGGGCAGGGTGCGACATCACAGGGCTCCAGCAGAGGTCGGCCACCCACGCGAGGGGGGCTTCGGGTAAGTTGAGGCTAACCTACGCAGGGTCACGGCAGGGTGGCCGGTCCCCGGGATCTTCTGTGATCTTGGAGACGTCGGGTGCGCCCCCCCGCGGTGCCCTGCGCCCCCCTGCGGTGCCGAGCATGCGGTTGGCGTCGAGAATCCTGGGAATCTCGACACCAACCACATGCTCGACGGACGCCAACCGCATGCTCGGGCCCGAGGCCCGAGGCCCGAGGCCCGAGGGGCCGGCGGGGCTGAGCAGGGGCGGAGCTCGATTGCGCCCGGTGCTGCTCAGGGAGCAGTCAGCAGTGGACCGCGCCCAGCTCGGCGAACAGGGCGCTGTTGAGGCGGAACGCGCGCTTGGCCTCGGCGACCGTCTCGGCGAGCTGGGAGTCCGTGAGGTCCAGGGCGTCGAGGCGCTCGCGGTAGACGTCCTTGAAGGGCTTGGCCTTGGGGATCTCGTCGAACGTGTAGAACGCGAGGCCGTCGGGGCCGAGGCCGTAGTGGCGCTCCATCATGCGCTTGATGATCTGACCGCCCGACAGGTCGCCCAGGTAGCGCGTGTAGGCGTGCGCGGCGTAGGCGGACAGTGACGTGCCGACCTCGAGCAGGCGGGCCACGTAGGCCTCGGTCGCGGGCAGGATGCGGATCTCGGTGGCCCAGTCGGGACCGACGAGGAACGCGAGGTCCTTCTCGATCGAGGGCGTGCGGGTCAGCTCGTCGAACACGAGGGTCGCGCCCTGGGCGTCGTCGCGGATCTGGGCGCTGGCCTGCTCGAGCGCACCGTAGATCGCGTACTGCTGCGCCGCGAGGTCGGTGTAGGCGGCGACGTTCAGCTCGCCGCCCATGAGCTTCTCGACGAAGCCTGTGGTCTCGGCCTGCTCGTGCTCGGGGCGGGTGCCCTCGCGCAGGCGCAGCGACAGGGACGCGGGCGCGGATGCGGCGTCGGCGGCGGGAAGGGTCTCGGCGGTCATCTCAGCGGGCTCCTGCGGTTCGTCGTGTCACGTGCACGACGTCGCCACGTGCGCTGGGAGGGCGCGGTCCGCGGGTGCGTGATGACAGAGCGTCATGACGTCGCGTCAGGAACACTACAACAGTGAGGTGAGGTTTACCTATGCTCCGTGGGGGAGGTCTCACGGAGTGGGCAGGTGACGACGGGCCCTCATCGTGTGGGCAGCGCGTGCTCCGCGACGTCCTCGGGGTTCGGCAGGCCGTGGAGGAACCGGTAGCCGATCAGCGCGACCGCGACCGTGAGACCGCCCGCGACGAGCAGCGGCGTCGTGAGGTCGATCCGGGCGAGCAGCCCGCCCAGCAGCGAGCCGAGCGGCATGGTGCCCCACAGCAGGGTGCGCCATGTCCCGTGGACGCGGCCCAGCAGGTGGCCCGGGATCGCGGCCTGGCGCAGCGACATGACCAGGACGTTCCACACCGACGTCGAGCCGAACGACACCGCGAAGCACACGACCGCGACCGGGACCGTCGGGAAGAAGCCCATGACGACCAGCGCCACCGGTCCGACGAAGTTCGCCGCGGCCATGACCGGCCCTGCGCCGAAGCGGACCTTGAGCGGGCTCACGACCACGGCGCCGACGATCCCGCCGACGGCCCCCGAGAGCATGAACACCCCGAACCACTGCTCGGGCACGTCGAGCCGGTCGAGCACGAACAGCACGTCGGTCGCGATGGCCGCCGAGAAGAAGAGCGCGATCAGGATGCTGAGGAACCACAGGGGGCGCAGCATGGGGTGGCTCATGATGAAGCGGAAGCCGTCGGTGAGCTGGCGGGCGAAGGTCGTGCGGACGGGCGGGAGCGCCCCGTCCGCCCGCTGCTGGTGGGCCCGGTGGGCGCCGGCCGCGGCGGCGGGCAGGAAGAACGCGAGCAGCCCTGCGACCGCGTAGGACAGCGCGCCGATCCCGAGCGGGATCACGACCGCCACGGCGAACAGCGCCGACGTCAGCGGCACGGCGAGGAAGTTCTGCACGACGAGCTCGCCCGCCTCGATGCGGGAGTTGGCGCGCGGCAGGTCCGCGCGGCGCACGATGGCGGGGACGACGGCCCGGATGGCCCCGTCGTACAGCGTCTCCAGCGCGCCGTACGCGAAGATCACGACGTAGAGCCACCAGATGGTCAGCGTGTCCGTCGCGTACAGGGTGATCAGGGTGACCGCGAGGAGCGTCCGGGCGCCGTTGGCGATGACCATGGCGTGGCGGCGGTCGATGCGGTCGAGCAGCACGCCCGACGGGATCGCGAAGAACAGCCAGGGGAGCATCGCGACGGCCGCGATGCCGGCGACGAGCAGCGGGTCGTCGGTGAGTCGGGTGGCGAGGAGCGGCGCGGCGACGCGCGCGATCCCGTCGGCCAGGCTCGAGCTGATGTTCGCGGTGAAGACGTTGGTGAAGGACCGGCCGAGCCCTCGTCGGTCGGGTCCGTCGGGGGCTCCGGGCGGCACGGGGGCGTCGTCAGGGGGGAGCGGGGGGAGGGCTGGGGGCACCGGAAGACTCTAGGCGCCCGTCGGCGCGACCCCGCGACGGCCCGACGACGGAGCGCCGGCCGGTCTGTCGGGCGCGGGGTGTGCGTGCTGCGGAGCGGCAACTATTGTTGCCACACGCTGGCAGACCTACCCGAGGGGGCCATTGCCGCGGGGCGTCTTCACCGACGTGAGAGCCTGTGACGACCCGGGCCGCGGTGCCAGCCGAAGTGGTTGCACGAGCGGGCAGGGGTCCGGCTGGAGGCAGCGTTGCAGATCCCCGACAGGTCCCGCGGATCCCGTCTGGCCGCCCATGGAGCCGTGTCCACGGCGCTGTCGCTGTGCAGCGACCGCAGGTTGCGTGAGCTCGTGGACGCCGCCACGCAGGCCGGCTCGGGCATCGGCGGGGCGACCGCCCTGCTGGAGGTCGAGGGGATCCCGGTCTTCGTCAAGCAGGTGCGGCTCACCGATCTCGAGCGACGACCAGAGAGCCTGCGCTCGACGGCGAACCTGTTCGGGCTGCCGGTGTTCTGCCATGTGGGTCTCGGCGCCATCGGCAGCCCGGGCTTCGGCGCCTGGCGGGAGCTGGCCGTGCACGTCATGACGACGGACTGGGTGATCGCGGGCGACTTCGAGGGGTTCCCCCTGATGCACCACTGGCGGGTGCTCCCGGACGATGGCCGGCCACTTCCTGAGGAGCTGTCCGACGTGGACCGTGCGGTGGCCTACTGGGGAGGGGGCCCGGAGGTGCGCCGCCGGATCGAGGCCCTCGAGCGGTCCACGGCGAGCGTCGTGCTGTTCCTGGAGTACGTCCCGCAGACCCTGCACGAGTGGATGGGCGACCGGACCAGGGCCGGTGACGAGAGCGCCGAGCGGGCCTGCGCACTGGTGGAGGACGAGCTGAGGGCAGGTGTCGCGTTCATGAACGCCCGGGGCCTGCTGCACCTCGACGTCCACTTCGAGAACGTCCTGACCGATGGTGAGCGGCTCTACTTCGCCGACTTCGGCCTCGCGATCTCCTCCCGGTTCGAGCTCGCCTGGGACGAGGTCGACTTCGTCGACGAGCACCGCGACTACGACCGTGCCTTCACCGCCATGTACCTGGTGAACTGGCTCGCCGTCGACCGGTACGGCCACGGACCGGACGAGCGCAGGACGTTCGTGCGTTCGTGCGCGCAGGGTGAGCGTCCGGCGGGGGTGCCGTCCGAGGTCGCGGCGACCCTGGTCCGTCATGCGCCGGTCGCGGCGGTGATGGGGGACTACTCCCGCCGGTTCCAGCGGGAGAGCCGGGTGACGCCCTTCCCGGTCGAGGCTCTCCGCCGGACCGGGGCGTTCGTCGAGCGGGTCCCCTAGACCGCGACGTCCTGCGTCCGGCGTGCGACGAGCGCGCTCTTGCCCCGCTTGCGCTGGGCCGCGGCGAACATCGCCATGAACACGGCCGTGGTCACGAGCGCTGCGATCGCGTTCGCGACCGTGCCGGCGGGAGTCGAGTGGCGGTCGCCGAGCGTCACGAGCAGCGCGAGGTTCACCAGCCAGTGCACGAGCGTCGCGAGCGCGACCCGCTGCCGCACGGTCCCGCGGCCGAAGTGGCCCATGAGCACCGACAGCGCGACGGTCGCGAGCAGGAAGCCCACGATCACGACGGGCCCGGCCGTGAAGATCTGCACGTGCCACACGCCCCACACGAGGCCCGTCACGATGCTCGCGGCCAGGAGCGAGAACCGGTTCTCGAGCAGCGGCTGGAGCATGCCGCGCCACCCGATCTCCTCGCCGGCAGCGCCGACGAGGAACAGCAGGGGCAGGAGCGCGAACGGGACGGCGCCGGCGGCCTGCGCACCCTCAAGACGAGTGCCCTGCACCAGGAGCACGGCGACGAGCACGCCCCAGTAGAGCAGGCACGCGGCGAACGCCAGGACCAGGTGCGCGACGACCTGACGGCGCGGGACGGCGTCGGGCAGGAGCGGCGCGAGGCAGCCACGGAAGACGGCGAGCGTGATCCCTGCACCGATCGCGGGGCCGAGCTGGACGAGCGGCAGGACGTCCGTGCTGAGTCCCGCGACGGGCTGGAGGAGGAGCAGCGCGCCCGATGCGACGAACGTCGCCAGGACGAACGTGAGGGTCGGGGCGAGGAAGGCGCGGGGCGCTGGAGCCAGTGCGGTCGAGGTCACGCCGCAGGCTCCCAGCCTGCCGCTCGGGGTGTCAAACCTCAGCCCGCGACGAGCTCCTGCGTGCCCACGGCGCGCAGCACGAACGCCTCGGTGGCTTCGATCGCGCGCTCGCGGGCGGTGGGGTCCTCGGGGATGTGGCGGCCCGAGAGGCATGCGTTGACGAGCTGGACCGTGGTGCCGAGGTCCTGGTCGGGGAACTCGCCGCACGCGATGCCTGCGGTGAGGATGCGGCGCAGCGTGTCCTCGACGATCACGGCGTGCTCGCGCAGGCGCTGCTGCGTGCCGCGCGAGAGCACGGTGCGCAGGTCGGGTCCGGGGGCCAGGTGGAAGACGCGCTTGAGCTGCGCCTGCTGGCGGATGTAGGTGCGGAGCTGCTCGACCGGGTCGTCGACGCCTTCGAGCGCGCGCTCCAGGGTCCCGACGTACTGCTCGGTCTCGTGCGTGATGAAGCCGAGGAGCAGCGACTCCTTGTCGGGGAAGTGGTTGTACACCGCGGTGCGTCCGACGCCTGCGGCGGCGGCGATGTCCGCGAGCGAGATCGCGTCGAAGCCGCGGTCCATCATGAGGTTCGAGAGTGCCGCGAAGAGCTTCTGACGGGTCTGTGCGCGGTGCTCGTGGAGCGAACCGCCGATGATCTTCGGCATGCTGACATCATAGGCACTACGTGTCAGATTGCTAATCCGCGTCGTTCCGCGGCCCAGGACGGTGCACGCCGAGCCACCTACACTGGCCCCAGAACCGGCAGGAATCGACGAGGGTGTCGAAGGAGGCGATCATGACCGACCCCGCGGCCCTGAGCGCCGCCCACGAGGCCTTCCTGAGCACGGGAGCGCTCCCGCCCGGCATCCGTCCCCTCGTCGCGGCGTCGTGGCGGCGCAGCGCCCGCAGCGGCGTCGACCCCGACGTCCCCCAGCCCGACGTGTCGATGTCGGACGCCGACCTCGGCACCTACCGGGCCCGGCACCCGCTCGCGAGCGCCATGCCGGTCGTGCGTGACCTCCTGGTCGCGGGGCTCGCGGGGGAGAGCGCGGTCGTCGCGATGACCGACGACTCCGGGCGGATCCTGTGGGTCGAGGGCAGTGCGAGGGTGCGCGACGACGTCGGGCGCATCGGCTTCGTCGAGGGCGCGGTGTGGCGCGAGGAGCGCGTCGGGACCAACGCCCCCGGCACGGCCCTCGCGACGGGCCGACCCGTCCAGGTCCTCGGCGCCGAGCACTTCACGCGCCCCGTCCAGTCGTTCAACTGCGCGGCCGCCCCGGTGCGCGACCTGCGCACGGGCCGCGTCCTCGGGGTCCTCGACGTCACCGGGGGCCACGTCGCGGCGTCGGGCCTGGTGCTGTCCCTCGTGCGTGCCTCGGTCGCGGCGGTCGAGCGCGAGCTCGCCGAGCGCTCCGAGCGGTCCGAGCGGAGTGCCACCGGCCACGGCCCCTTCGCCCCCCGCCTCGACGTGCTGGGCGTGTCCAACGGGGTGCTCCGCGCCGCGCCGGGCGCAGCGGCGGGGTGGCCCGCCCCGGGCACCTCCGCGACCGCGCCCGACGGCGGCACGCACGCGGCGCCGTCGGGCCGCCTGAGCCTTCGCCACAGCGAGATCCTGCTGCTGCTCGCCGCGTCCCCGCGGGGGCTCGGTGCGGACGAGCTGGCCGTGCTGCTGCACCCCGGAGAGCTGTCCGACGTGACGGTGCGCGCGGAGGTGTCGCGGCTGCGGCGGGCCGTCGGACCGCTGCTGGGCGGGTCGCGGCCCTACCGGCTCGGGGCGCCCCTGCGCACCGACCTCGACACCGTGCGCGACCTCCTCGCCGCGGGCGACGTGCACGCCGCGCTCACCGCGTACCCGGGCCCGGTGCTTCCGCGGTCGGTCGCGCCGGGCGTCGAACGGCTGCGCGACGAGCTGTCGGCCGAGGTGCGCGGGGCGGTCCTCGCGTCGGGCGACGTCGGGGCGCTGGGGCGCTGGCTCGCGAGCGACGAGGGTGCCGACGACCATGCGGCGTGGCGCCGGCTAGGGGCCCTCGCCGCCCCCGGGACCCCGGCGGCGGCACGGGCCCGCGCGCGCCTCGCGCTGCTGGACCGGTCGCTGCGCTGACGACGCGCTCGTTCTGACAGCGTGACTGCAACCCTCCTGCAACCCTGCGCTGCGTAACGTCCGGTGCACCCGGACGCAACGGTGCGTCCCGGGACGTGGACCGTGCCGGACGGCGGGCAGACGGCAGGCGGCGGGCCACGCACGGCACAGAGCACTGCAAGGAGGCAGACGCACATGACCGTCTACGCTGCCCCGGGCACTCCCGGAGCCATCGCCGAGTACAGGGCCCGCTACGACCACTGGATCGGCGGCGAGTACGTCGCCCCGGCGAGCGGCCGCTACTTCGAGAACCCGAGCCCCGTCACGGGACGCACCTTCACGGAGGTCGCGCGCGGCACGGCCGAGGACATCGACCGCGCCCTCGACGCCGCGCACGGCGCCGCCCGCACCTGGGGGAGGACGACCGCGACCGAGCGGGCCGTGATCCTCAACAAGATCGCCGACCGCATGGAGGCGAACCTCGAGAAGATCGCGGTCGCCGAGACGTGGGAGAACGGCAAGCCCGTGCGCGAGACCCTCGCCGCGGACATCCCCCTCGCGATCGACCACTTCCGCTACTTCGCGGGCGCGATCCGGGCGCAGGAGGGGTCGATCTCCGAGATCGACGAGGACACCATCGCCTACCACTTCCACGAGCCGCTGGGCGTGGTGGGGCAGATCATCCCGTGGAACTTCCCGATCCTCATGGCGGTGTGGAAGCTGGCCCCGGCGCTCGCGGCGGGCAACTGCGTGGTCCTCAAGCCGGCCGAGCAGACGCCCGCGTCGATCCTGTTCCTCATGGATCTCATCGGCGACCTGCTGCCCCAGGGAGTCGTCAACGTGGTCAACGGGTTCGGGGTCGAGGCGGGCAAGCCGCTCGCGTCGAGCCCGCGCATCCGCAAGATCGCGTTCACGGGCGAGACCACCACGGGCCGGCTCATCATGCAGTACGCGAGCCAGAACATCATCCCGGTCACGCTCGAGCTGGGCGGCAAGTCGCCCAACCTGTTCTTCGAGGACGTGGCGCGCGAGAAGGACGACTTCTACGACAAGGCCCTCGAGGGGTTCACCATGTTCGCCCTCAACCAGGGCGAGGTGTGCACGTGCCCGTCGCGCGCGCTCGTCCAGTCGTCGATCTACGACCAGTTCCTGGGCGACGCGATCGAGCGGACCAAGGCCGTCAAGCAGGGCAACCCGCTCGACACCGAGACGATGATCGGCGCGCAGGCGTCGAACGACCAGCTCGAGAAGATCCTCAGCTACATCGACATCGGCAAGGCCGAGGGCGCCAAGGTCCTCACGGGCGGCACCCGTGCGGACCTGGGCGGCGACCTCGCGGGCGGGTACTACGTGACGCCGACGATCTTCGAGGGCAAGAACTCGATGCGCATCTTCCAGGAGGAGATCTTCGGGCCCGTCGTCGCGGTCACGGACTTCGCCGACTTCGACGACGCGATCACGGTCGCGAACGACACCCTGTACGGCCTGGGTGCGGGCGTGTGGTCGCGCGAGGCCAACATCGCCTACCGGGCGGGCCGCGAGATCCAGGCGGGCCGCGTGTGGACGAACTGCTACCACGCGTACCCCGCGGCGGCCGCGTTCGGTGGGTACAAGGGCTCGGGCGTGGGCCGTGAGAACCACAAGATGATGCTCGACCACTACCAGCAGACCAAGAACCTCCTGGTCAGCTACTCGGCCACGAGGCTCGGCTTCTTCTAGGCCGTGCCCGTCGTCGTGGGCGGGGCCCGGCCCGGGTCCCGCCCGCTCGTCCAGTCAGCGGCTCCGCCGTTCCGCCCGCCACGAGGGGAGAAGGATCATGCCCGACGACGTCACGCCCGGCCCGCAGGTCGCCGCACCGGGGGCGGGGGCTTCCTCGCCCGGCGAGGTGCGGCCCGAGAGAGTGGGGCTGACCCCGGCGGCTGCCGAGCTGCTCGCGCGCCTGCGGATCCAGTACGGCGAGCTCATGTTCCACCAGTCCGGTGGGTGCTGCGACGGCTCGTCGCCCATGTGCTACCCGCAGGGCGAGTTCCTGACGTCGGACGCCGACGTGTACCTGGGCGACCTGGTCGTGGTCGACCCGGAGGAACCGACGTTCACGGTGCCGTTCTGGATGAGCCGCAGCCAGTTCGAGTACTGGAGCCACACGCACCTGACGGTCGACGTGGTGCCGGGGCGCGGGTCGGGGTTCAGCGTCGAGGCGCCCGAGGGGGTGCGGTTCATCATCCGGTCGCGGCTGTTCTCGGACGAGGAGTCGGCGGGTCTCGCGGGCCAGGTGCTCTGAGGTCCTGTCAGAACGAGCGCGGTCTCGGGTGCTCGCTGGTTCTGACACCCGGCTGGCGGCGAGGATCACCCCCCGGGCGCTGCGCCCTGTGCGAGATCCCGTGGCAGTGTTCGGACCATGAGCGCCGAACGGTTCCGCCCCCGCGTCCCGGGCAGGGTGTTCCTCGCGTGCCTCGCCGCGGCGCTCGGCGGCCTGCTCTTCGGGTTCGACACGTCGGTGGTCAACTCCGCCGTCGGGGCGCTGAGCGAGCACTTCGACCTGACCGCGAGCATGCGTGGCATGGTGGCCTCGCTGTCCCTCCTGGGGTGCGCCGCGGGGGCCTGGTTCGCCGGGGCGGTGTCGGAGCGGCTCGGCCGCGTGCGCGTCATGCTGCTCTCCGCGCTGCTGTTCGGTCTGTGCGCCGTGGCCGCGGCGTTCGCCCCGTCCGTGGCCGTGCTGCTGCCCGTGCGGCTCCTCGCGGGCGTCGGGATCGGCGCGGCGTCGGTCATGGCGCCCGCGTACATCGCCGAGATCGCCGCGCCGCGCTCGCGCGGACGCCTCGGCGGGCTGCAGCAGCTCTTCATCACCATCGGGATCTTCGTGGCCCTCGCCGTCGGGCTGGCGATGTCTCGCGCGGCCGGGGGTGCCGTGCACGACCTCTGGGCAGGGTTCCCCGCGTGGCGCTGGATGTTCCTGGTCGAGCTCGTCCCCGCGGCGCTCTACGGGCTCGCGGCCCTGCGACTGCCCGAGTCGCCCCGCTACCTCGTGGGCCGGGGACGTGAGGTCGAGGCCCGGCGCGTCCTGCAAGGGTTCACGGGTCTCGCCGACGACGAGGTGGACGAGGAGGTCGACCGGATCCGCATGTCGATCGGCGCGCACGCCACGACCTCGCTCCGGGACCTGCGCGGCCCTGCCCTGGGGCTGCGGCCCATCGTGTGGATCGGGCTGGGTGTCGCGGCCCTCGTCCAGCTCAGCGGCATCAACGCCGTGTTCGTCTACTCGACGTCGTTGTGGGAGTCGGTCGGCTTCACCGAGTCCGAGGCCCTGACGATGTCGCTCGTGACCGCAGGGGTCAACATCGCGGTCACGGTCGTGGCGATCGGCCTCGCGGACAGGTTCGGGCGGCGCCCCGTGCTCGCGGCCGGGTCCGTCGGCATGGCGCTCGCGCTCGCGGTGACGGCGTTCGCGTTCGGGCAGGCGACGACGTCGGCCTCGGGCGAGCTGGTCTTCCCCGTCGCGTGGGCCATGACGGCCCTCGTCGCCGTCAACCTCATGGTCGTCTCGTTCGGGCTCACGTGGGGCCCGCTCGGCTGGGTGCTGCTCGGGGAGATGTTCCCGCCCGCGATCCGGTCGACGGCGCTCGCGGTCGCCACAGCCGTGCAGTGGTTCGTGAACTACGCCGTGACGAGGTCGTTCCCCGTGGTCAGCGAGGCGTGGGGGTTGCCGGCGACGTACGGGACGTTCGCCGCGATCTCCGCGTTCGGGGTGTTCTTCGTGCTGCGGTTCCTCCCCGAGACCAAGGGGCGGTCCCTCGACGAGATGGGCGACGGGACCCGGGCGGCATGACGCCCAGGACATCACCCTGTCGTACTCTTCCCAGGGGTCGTCAGCGGCTCGTAGCGTTGAGAGCCGAGACCGGGGAGGACCGATGTTCACGCAGGTCGTCGTGCACCGTCCGCGCCCCGAGTTCCGTGGCGTGACGCTCGCCTACCTCCAGCAGGCCGCCCTGATCACCCGGTCGGTCGCGGGGCTCGTGCAGTCGGCGGTGTGGTCGGAGGGCGACGACGAGCGCCTGGTCCTCACGACGACCTGGGAGTCGTCGGAAGCCTTCACCGCGGGCGAGGACGCCCTGTTCGACCTGTTCCGGAGCGTGCCGTTCGAGGAGTGGATGCTCGAGCCGCTCGACGTCCTCCTGCTCGACGAGATCCCGCCGCCCGCCCCGCAGGAGTGAGGCCCACAGGCTGGACCGGGGTTTCCGCGCCGCGCGACGGGGACCTAGCATCCCGACATGACGACGCCACAGCAGCCCGGCCAGGCCGGGCCCTCCGGCATCACCCCTGACACCAAGGACTGGACCTGGGTCCTGGACCGCCCGTGCCCCGAGTGCGGGTTCGAGTCGGGCACGATCGACCCGGACCAGGTGGGGCCCGCGGTCCGTGCGACGATCCCGCGCTGGCAGGACGTGCTGTCTCGCCCCGACGTCGCGGTGCGTCCCGACGAGCACACGTGGTCCCCGCTCGAGTACGCGGCGCACGTGCGCGACGTGTTCGCCGTCTTCGACGTGCGTCTCGCGTCGATGGTCGAGGGCGACGACCCGCTGTTCGCGAACTGGGACCAGGACGCGGCGGCGCTCGCGGGCGACTACGAGCACCAGGACCCGCAGCTCCTCGCCCGGGAGGTCGCGATCGCGGGTGACCGGGTCGCGGCGCGGTTCGACGCCGTCGGGCCCGACGACTGGGAGCGGCCCGGCCGCCGGTCGAACGGCTCGGTCTTCACGGTGCGCACGCTGGGCCGGTACTTCCTGCACGACGTCGTCCACCACCTGCACGACGTCGGCTCTCCCACCTCCTGACACGGGCCTGCCAGAGCGCCTGAGGTCCGCACCCGACCCACGCCCGTAACCTCCCGGCATTCTGGACGGTCCTCGGCGCGTCTAGCGTCACGTCATGACGCTTCCTCCGACGGGGTGGGTCCCCGACCTGTACCGCAGTGACCACCTGCTCGCGCTGCCGCGTTCGCGCGGCATCGCGCGCCCGGGGATCGAGGCGCTCGCGCGGGCCTGGTTCCCGGAGGCGGGCTGGGTCAGCGAGCCGACGAGCGGTCCGGCGGAGCGCCCCATGGCGGGCGCGCGCTTCCGCGGCGTGGTGCCCGACGACGTGCGTCGCCCCGGGGTGCTCCGCCTCACCGAGGGGGTCGAGGTCGTCGGGCCGTTCGTGGTGCTGTCGCCCGGGACGCAGACGCTGGGCCTGGCGTTCGCGGCCGCCGAGGGGTGGGCGGTCCGGGTCACGCACTCCTCACGAGGAAGGGCTCCCCTCGACGTCGAGGACCGTGACGGGCTCGGGCGGGTCTTCGCCGCGGGTCTCCCCGAGGAGCTGGAGCTGCGCGTCGTCCGGTGGGCCGTGGCGGCGGCGCGCAAGGTCGGGGGCAGCGTCGCGGTCGACGGCACGCAGGTGCTGACGCCCGACCCGGCGCGGGGCGTCGACCTGACGGTGTTCAGCGCGCACGCGCTGACGCCCGAGTCGGCCCTGGGGGTGCTGCGGACGTTCGTCCCGGGCGCGTACGTGTCCGGGGTCGAGGAGCGGGCGGACCGGCTGGTCGACTTCGCACTGGTCGGTGAGACGCCGTACGACGGCGTGGTGCAGGTCGTGGTGCAGAAGGTCGACAGGGTGCCGGCGTCGTTGGCTGCGCTGGACTGGCGTGAGTACGGCCCGTTCGCGTACCGGCTCTCGTGGCTCCCGACGGACGCCTACGAGCTGGACGTCGAGGAGCCGTCGGGGCTGCACCTGATCGCACGGGCCCGTATGCGGGCTTCGCTCGCCCGGCTCGCCGCGGTGCTGCAGGGCAGGGTCCAGGGCGTCCTGGTCGACGACGGCGGTTTCGAGGTGTCGGCCGCGGAGGTCGAGGAACGCATCGCGGCGGAGAGCACCGCGAGGTTCTGGGTGTGAACAGCCCCCAGAGTTATCCACAGATTCTGTGCACAAGCCTGTGGGTAGACACGGGAGAACGGGGATCACGTTGTGGACGAACCTGTGGTGAACGGGCCCGACGAAAAAGGGTCCGTCGACCTCTTGCACGGGTGGCCCGAGCAGGACTAGAAACGTCACTATCGGCTTCGACGGGTACGGCAGCAGCCCCCAACGACGCTCTCCCGCACGGGAGGACGGACCGGCAAGGACGCTGGAACCACATCCCCCGAGAGCCCCAGGCTGACCGGAGAACGGTGAGACGTCCCGCGGGTCCCAACACCCCGGGCTGCGGGTGACGACGCAGGTCCCGACCGGAACCGGAAGGCCGATCGTGAGAGGCGCCTTCCAGGAGAACAGGACGAGCACCCGCTCGTCGTGGGGAGGGCGTCGAGCCGCGACGTCGACGCGGAGCCCGGCCGGACCGTCAAGGCCCGGCCGTTCCAGGGCACACGGTCATCAGCGAGGCTCCCGGCCCCCGCCGGGAGCCTCGTTCCGTCTCCTGCCCGTCCCGTGGCGAGCCTCCGACGGCGGGCGAGCCTAGGCTCGCCCCATGAGCAACCTCGAGACACGGCCCCGTGAAGAGGTGTGCGCCGCAGGGAGCCACGCGGCGCCGTCGGGCAGCCCTGTGGACGGAGCGCCCGCGGGCCGCACGCCCGTCGAGATCCTCGACCACCGCCAGGTCCCGCTCGGCGGGACCCGCGCCATGGACGTGCGCCGCACCCTGCCGCAGCGCGTCCGCTCGCTCGTGGGCGCATGGTGCTTCCTGGACCACTACGGGCCCGACGACGTCCGGGCCTCCGACGGCATGCAGGTCCCGCCGCACCCCCACACGGGGCTCCAGACCGTGAGCTGGCTGTTCGAGGGCGAGATCCTGCACCGCGACTCGGTCGGGTCGCTGCAGACCGTGCGGCCGGGCGAGCTCAACCTCATGACGGCCGGGCGCGGCATCTCGCACTCGGAGGAGTCGCCCGCGGGCGCGCGGCCGCCCCTGCTGCACGGCGTGCAGCTCTGGGTCGCGCTGCCGGCGGACCGGCTCGGTGACGAGCCCTTCTTCGAGCACCACGGGAACCTGCCCGCGTGGAGCGGGCTGGCAGGTGAGCGCGTCCAGGTGCTCGTGGGTTCGCTGAATGTGGGCGGCGCCGAGCTGCGGTCGGCCGCGACCGTCTTCACGCCCCTCGTCGGGGCGCAGATCGACCTGCCCGCGGGCGCGTCGGTCGAGCTCGCGGTGGACCCGGGGTTCGAGCACGCGCTGCTCGTCGACGCGGGCGACGCGTCGTTCGAGGGCGTGCCCGTGCCGGTCGCGTCCCTCGGCTACGTCGAGCCGGGGCCCTCGACGCTGACCGTCTCCGCGGGCGACAGGCCCGTGCGGGCCGTGCTGATCGGCGGCGAGCCCTTCGCCGAGGAGATCGTCATGTGGTGGAACTTCGTGGGCCGCTCGCACGACGACGTCGCCGCGGCTCGGGCGGACTGGATGGCGCAGGTCAAGGTCAGCGCGGCTGCCCGGGACGACGAGGCGGCCGCGGCGCCGGTCCTCGTGCCCGGGGACGGCGGCACGCGCTACGCCCCGGGGGCGTCGGGCCGCCGGTTCGGTGAGGTCCTCGGGTACGACGGCGGCCCGCTGCCCGCACCGGTGCTGCCCGACGTGCGGCTCAAGCCGCGCAGACGGCCGGCCTGAGGGCGTCGGAGACCTACCGCTTCGTCCCCGGCCGCTCCGAGGGGTCCCACCCGGGCCGCGGCTCACGGGACGCCACGGACGCGTCGCGCGAGCGGTACACGATGTAGGGCCGGAACATGTACGGCACGGGCGCCGAGAACGCGTGCACGAGCCGCGTGAAGGGCCACAGGACGAACAGCAGGTTCGCGGCGACGATGTGGAGCTGGAACGCGGCGGGCACGCCTGCCATGAGCTCTGGCTGCGGCTGGAAGTACCAGAGGGACCTGAACCAGGGGGAGATGGTCTCGCGGTAGTTGTACCCGTGGTTCTCGGCGAGGAGCTGGGTCTGGACGGTCGCCCACGCGCCGAGCAGGATCGACGCGGCGAGGAACACGTACATGACCTTGTCCATGCGCGTGGTCGCGAGGAACACCGGCCCGGTGGTCCGCCGCCGGTAGACGAGGATGAGCAGCCCGGCGACGAGCGCGAGGGCCGCGAGCGAACCCATGTAGGTGGCCACGAAGTGGTACGCGGTCTCGTCGATCCCCACGGCCTCGGTCCACGACTCGGGGATCACGAGCCCCAGGACGTGCCCGAGGATCACGAACAGCAACCCGAAGTGGAACAGCGGCGAACCGAGCCGCAGGAGCTTCTTCTCGTAGAGCTCGCTCGACCGCGTGGTCCACCCGAACTTGTCGTAGCGGTACCGCCACACGGACCCGACGACGAACACCGCGAACGTCACGTAGGGGAAGACGACCCACAGCAGGATGTCTCCCGTGCTCGCTCCGGTCATCGTCGTACCTCCTCGGGCGGCGCCCCTGCGGGGGCGAACGGTTCGAGCGGCCCCATGGCCGACAGCCCGACCATCTCGGTCGGCGGGCCCGACGTCACGAGCTCGAGGTACCGGCGCTCGGTCTCGGCGTCGAGCGGGGGCAGGGTCAGGCACACGGCCTCGACCACGAGCGCGTACGGGCTGGACATCGCGGCGAGCGCGGAGCGCAGCACCTCGATGCCCTGGCGGTGCGAGCCGAGCAGTCCCGCGGCGATGCGCTCCTCGTCGCGCGCGGTCGCCCGGGCGGAGAACTCGAGGGCCATGGGCAGGTAGTCGGGCAGCTCCTCGCCGTCGACCTCCCACCCGGCGGCCCGGTACGCCTGCACGAACCGGACGAGCGCCATGCCGCGCTTCCGCGTGTCCCCGGCCGCGTAGTACGACAGGTACATCGAGCACTTGCGCTTGAGGTCGAACGTCGCGACGTAGCGCGCCTCGAGCGCGGCGGGCTCGCCGGTCTCCAGGTCGTCGAGGAACGTGCCGAGCCGCGCCTGCACGGCACCGGGAAGCTGCCCGACGACGTCGCGCACCTCGCGCGCGGCGGCGATCGTCCTGGCGTCGGGGTAGTCGAGCAGGAGCGAGGCGGCCATGTGGGTGGTGCGCCGCTGCGCGGGCGTGGCCCGGACGGGGGCGAGGGGCTCCAGGAGGGGCGTGCGCGCCGTCGGACGGGGCAGGAAGGTCGTCGCCGAGGACGTGCCGAACAATCCCATCAGCGCACCGCCGGGTTGTCGTCGTCGGACGTGTCCGGGCCCGGACCCTCGGGGCCGTCGGGAGTGCCCGGCGGGAACAGGCCCGCGGGCCGGCCGTTGCCGTCCCAGTTGAGGAGGTTGACGCGCCCGGACGTCGAGGGCCCGTTGGGGGAGTCGGCCGTCTGGCGGGCCTGGAGCACGTGGAAGTTCTCGACCGCGACGGGGGTGGGAGTCCCGCTCGACGACCCGAACGGGCCCGCGCCGCCCATGCCGCCCATGCCGGGGCCGCCGTCGAAGTCGAGCGAGCAGCTGATCTCCTCGAGCTCGCGTGCGATCTCCTGGTGGGCGGTCGGGATGACGTAGCGGTCCTCGTACTTGGCGATCGCGAGCAGGCGGTACATCTCCTCGATCTCGGTGCCCGTCATGCCGACCGCGCGGGCGATGGCTTCGTTCGGCTCCTCGCCCAGGTTGATGTCGCGCATGTACGAGCGCATCGCGGCCAGTCGGCGCAGCGTGCGCTCGACCGGGACCGTGTCGCCCGCGGTGAACAGGCCCGCGAGGTACTCGAGCGGGATGCGGAGCTTGGAGATCGCCGCGAACAGGGTGCGCGGGTCCTCGCCGTCGTTGCCCGACGAGCCCACC
The DNA here is from genome assembly GCF_000718325.1 of Oerskovia turbata. Taxonomy (GTDB): domain Bacteria; phylum Actinomycetota; class Actinomycetes; order Actinomycetales; family Cellulomonadaceae; genus Oerskovia; species Oerskovia turbata. The sequence continues at coordinate 61,474 of NZ_JOFV01000003.1, read as the reverse complement.
ACGTCGACCACGGGGGACAGCGGCGGGATGTACCAGACCATCGGCATGGTCCGGTACTCGGGGTGCAGCGGCAGGGCCACGCGGTACTTCTGGATGAGGGCCCAGATGGGCGAGGCCTGCGCGGCCTGGATCCAGTCCTCGGGGATGCCCTCGGCCCGGGCCGCGGCGATCACCGCGGGGTCGTGCGGGTCGAGGAACACCGAGCGCTGGGACTCCAACAGCTCGTGCTCGTCCTCGACCGCCGCGGCCTCGGTCACGCGGTCGGCGTCGTACAGGACCAGGCCCAGGTAGCGCAGGCGCCCCACGCACGTCTCCGAACAGACCGTGGGCAGCCCGACCTCGAGCCGCGGGTAGCACAGGGTGCACTTCTCGGCCTTGCCGGTCTTGTGGTTGAAGTAGACCTTCTTGTACGGGCAGCCCGTGACGCACATGCGCCACCCGCGGCACTGGTCCTGGTCGACCAGGACGATCCCGTCCTCGGCGCGCTTGTACATGGCCCCCGACGGGCACGACGCGACGCACGCCGGGTTGAGGCAGTGCTCGCAGATCCTCGGCAGGTAGAACATGAAGGTCTGCTCGAACTCCGAGGCGACGTGCTCGCTCATGTGCGCCAGGATCGGGTCGTCCTGCATGGTCTCCTTGGACCCGCCCAGGTCGTCGTCCCAGTTGGCCGACCACTCGATCTTCATGTCCTCGCCCGTGAGCAGGGACTTGGGCTTGGCGACCGGGGTGTGCTGGCCCTGCGGCGAGGAGAGCAGCATGTCGTACTCGTACGTCCACGGCTCGTAGTACTCGTGGATCGACGGCAGCTTGGGGTTGGAGAAGATCGTCGCGAGCTTCTTGGCCCGCCCGCCCGCGCGGAGCTTGAGCTTGCCCCGCTTGGTGCGGACCCAGCCGCCCTGCCACGTCGACTGGTCCTGGTAGGTCCGGGGGTAGCCCAGCCCGGGCCGCGTCTCGACGTTGTTGAACCACACGTACTCGACGCCCGTACGGTTCGTCCACGCCTGCTTGCACGTGACCGAGCACGTGTGGCACCCGATGCACTTGTCGAGGTTCATGACCATCGACATCTGAGCCATGACACGCATCAGTACGTCACCTCCTGCGAGCGGCGGCGGATCGTCGTGACCTCGTCGCGCTGGTTGCCCGTGGGACCGAGGTAGTTGAACGCGAAGGCCAGCTGCGCATAGCCCCCGACGAGGTGGCTCGGTTTGAGCAGCACCCGCGTCAACGAGTTGTGGATGCCGCCGCGCAGCCCCGAGGTCTCGGCGATCGGGACGTCGATCGTGCGGTCGGTCGCGTGGTGCATGTAGACCGTGCCCTCGGGCATGCGGTGCGAGACGACGGCCCGGGCCACGACCACGCCGTTGCGGTTGTAGGCCTCGATCCACTCGTTGTCGCGGACCCCGATCTTGTCGGCGTCGCGCGGGGACATCCAGATGTTCGGCCCGCCGCGCGACAGCGAGAGCATGAACAGGTTGTCCTGGTACTCGGAGTGGATGGACCACTTCGAGTGCGGCGTCAGGTACCGCACGGCGACCTCGGCCTGGCCCTGCGAGCCGGGGTAGCCGCTCGGGGAGCGGTCGCCGAGCGCGGGGGAGTCGGGGAAGAGCCGGTGCATGTCGAGCGGCGGCCGGAAGATCGGCAGCTGCTCGCCGAGCTCGGTCATCCAGTCGTGGTCGAGGAAGAAGTGCTGGCGTCCCGTGAGGGTGTGCCACGGCTTGAGCCGCTCGACGTTGATCGCGAACGCGGTGTACCGGCGGCCCCCGTGCTCCGAGCCGGACCACTCGGGAGAGGTGATGACCGTCGTCGGGCGGGACTGGACGTCCGGGAACGTGACCCGCTTGCCCTGCTCGTCGCGCGCGAGGTCCGCGAGCTCGACGCCCGTGCGCTTCTCGACGTGCTCGAAACCCTGGACCGCGAGCCGGCCGTTCGTCGTGCCGGACAGCGCCAGGATCATCTCGCACGCGTGCGTGTCCTTGTCGAGCCGCGGGCGGCCCGCCGCGGGACCCGACTGCACGAGGCCGTTCCGCTGCCCCAGGGACCGCACCTCCTCACCGGGCGAGAACTGCACGCCCTTGGTGACCATGCCGAGCTTCTCGGTGAGCGGGCCGAGCGAGGCCATGCGGTCGGCGAACGCCGGGTAGTCGCGCTCGACCACGACGAGCTTGGGCATGGTCACGCCCGGGATCAGAGGACGGGACGCCGACCCCGCGCCCGAGTCGACGATGGTGCCGTGCGGTACCGACATGGCGTCCGGGGTGTCGTGCAGCAGGGGAGCGGCCACGAGGTCCTGGCGCACGCCCAGGTGCTCGACCGAGTACTCGCTGATCTTCTTCGCGATCGTGTGGAAGATGTCGAAGTCCGTGCGGGTCTGCCACGGCGGGCTGATCGCGGGGTTGAACGAGTGCACGAACGGGTGCATGTCCGTGGTGGACAGGTCGTGCTTCTCGTACCAGGTGGCCGCGGGCAGCACGACGTCCGAGAACAGCGTGGTGCTCGTCATGCGGAAGTCGAGCGTCGTGAGCAGGTCGAGCTTGCCGCGCGCGCCCTCCTCGGCCCACTCGATCGACTGCGGTCGCCGCCCCGGCGCCGACTCGTCCGCGAGCACCGCGGAGTCGGTCCCGAGCAGGTGCTTGAGGAAGTACTCGTTGCCCTTGCCCGAGGACCCCAGGATGTTGGCCCGCCACACCGTGACGCAGCGCGGGAAGTTCTCGGGGGCGTCGGGCGCCTCGACCGCGAACCTGAGCGCGCCGCTGCGCAGCTCGGAGACCACGTAGTCCGCGGGCTCGGCCCCGGCCGCCTCGGCCTGGTCCACGAGGTCGAGCGGGTTGCGGTCGAACGTCGGGTAGCTGGGCATCCAGCCGCGCTGCGCGGACTCGACCAGGCAGTCGGCCGTGGTCCGGCCCGCGAACATGCCCGAGCCCAGGGGGGTCGCGAGCGCGTCCGCGGGCAGCCCGTCGTAGCGCCACTGGTCGGTCGCGACGTACCAGAACGCCGTGCCGATCATCTGGCGCGGGGGCCGCGACCAGTCCAGGCCGCCCGCGTACTGGGCCCATCCCGTGACGGGCCGGCACTTCTCCTGCCCGACGTAGTGCGCCCACCCGCCGCCGTTGACGCCCTGGCAGCCCGTCATGGTCGTCAGCGCGAGCATGGCGCGGTAGATCGTGTCGGCGTGGAACCAGTGGTTGGCGCCGGCGCCCATGATGATCATCGAGCGCCCACCGGACTTCTCGGCGTTGTCCGCGAACTCGCGCCCGATCCGTGCTGCCGCCGCCGCGGGGACCCCCGTGAACTGCTCCTGCCACGCGGGGGTGCCGGGGGAGTCCGCGTCGTCGTAGCCCGTGGGCCACTCGCCGGGCAGGTCCAGGTCCTCACGGTTCACGCCGTACCGGGCCAGCAGCAGGTCGAACACCGTGGTCACCAGGTGCCCGCCCACGCGCCGCACCGGCACGCCGCGCGTGACCGAGCCCGCGCCCCCCGTGTGCATGCGCTCGTCGCCCTGGTCGGGGTCGGGCGAGAGGTCGAAGCGCGGCAGGTCCACGCGCGCGGTCGTGGTGTCGTCATGGCCCGACGGCGCCGCCCCCGTCAGCGGATCGTGCCCGGTCGTGCGGCCGTCCGCGACCGACAGCAGCGGTTCGACGCCCTCCAGGTCGAGGTTCCACTTCCCCTCGTCGGCCTCGCCGAACCGGTGGCCCAGCGTGCCGTTCGGGATCACGGGCGAGCCGTCGGCGTCGAGCAGGACGGGCTTGAAGGCCGCGTTCGCGGCGCTCGCGGCGCCCGGCAGGACGTCGTCCGCGAGGTCGGCCGCGGTGAGGAACTTGCCCGGGACGTAGGTGACGTCCCCCGCGGGGCGAGCGGCGCCGTCGGGCCCCGACGACGCCGGGCTCGGCGTGAGCGTCACGAGGAACGGCGAGTCCGTGTACCTCCTCAGGTAGTCCACGAACGGCGCGGTGCGACGTTCCACGTGAAACTCTCGCAGGATCACGTGCCCCATCGCGAGGGCCAGCGCACCGTCCGTGCCGGGATGCACCGCGAGCCACTCGTCCGCGAACTTCGTGTTGTCGGCGTAGTCGGGCGAGACCACGATCACCTTCTGGCCGCGATAGCGCGCCTCGGCCATGAAGTGCGCGTCCGGGGTGCGGGTCACCGGGATGTTCGAGCCCCACATGATGCAGTACGAGGAGTTCCACCAGTCGGCCGACTCGGGCACGTCGGTCTGGTCGCCGAACACCTGCGGGGACGCGACCGGGAGGTCCGCGTACCAGTCGTAGAACGACAGCATCGCGCCGCCCAGCATCGAGACGAACCGGGCCCCCACGCCGTGCGAGACCATCGACATCGCCGGGATGGGCGAGAAGCCCGCGATGCGGTCCGGGCCGTAGGTCTTGATCGTGTGGACGTGGGCCGCCGCGACGATCTCCGCGGCCTCGTCCCACGACGCCCGGACCAGGCCACCCTTGCCGCGTGCCTGCTTGTACGCGCGCGCCGTCTCCGGATCGCCCGTGACCTCGGCCCACGCGAGCACCGGGTCACCCGTGCGGGCCTTGGCCTCCCGGAACGCGCGCAGCAGCACCCCCCGCACGTACGGGTAGCGGACCCGCGTCGGGGAGTACGTGTACCAGCTGAACGCCGCGCCGCGCGGACAACCGCGCGGCTCGTACTCGGGCGAGTCCGGGCCGACCGACGGGTAGTCCGTCTGCTGCGTCTCCCACGTGATGATGCCGTCCTTGACATACACCTTCCACGAGCACGACCCGGTGCAGTTCACGCCGTGCGTCGAGCGCACGACCTTGTCGTGCGACCACCGGTCCCGGTAGAAGACGTCGCCCTCGCGGCCGCCCTGGAGGAACAGCTGCCGCAGGTCGGGCGAGACCTCTCCGCGGCGCAGGTGCTTGCCGAGCCGGAGCAGCGCGTCCTCACCACCGCCTCCGGGGGACTCAGGGCGTGCGGCGCCCGCGGCGCGGGCGGCGGTGCCCGGGCCGGGGACGGTGGACTGCGACATGCGACCTCCTGGGGCGAGCAGGATCGTGCTGTACGTTCGTCTGCCTCGCAGTATGCCCACGTCCTGCGGGTTCCGCCTGGGGAGCGGGGCTTCCTCGCCCGGGGCGCCGTGATTGTCTACGGTGCTCCCATGACCACGTTCGACGGGCCCCACGCCACGTTCCCGCTCGCCCACCTGACCGTCACGGTCGTCACGGTCTCCGACCGCGGCTCGCGCGGCGAGTACGTCGACCGCTCGGGGCCGCTCCTGGTCTCGCTCCTGGAGACGGGCGGCTTCGAGCACATCACGACGCGTCTCGTGCCCGACGGCGTCGACTCCGTCCGCGGCGCCCTCACCTCCGCGCTGGCCGAGGGGGCGCGGCTCGTGATCACCACGGGCGGGACGGGCATCGGCCCGCGCGACCTCACGCCCGAGGGGACGGCCGAGGTCGTCGACCAGGAGCTGCCGGGCGTCGCCGAGGCGATCCGGCGGCGAGGGGCGACCGTCGTGCCGAACGCGGTGCTGTCACGGGGGATCGTGGGGACCGCCCCGGGTGTGCGTGGTCAGCGGGCGCTCGTGGTGAACCTGCCGGGCTCGCCGGGCGGCGTGCGCGACGGGTGGAGCGTGCTGGAGCCGCTCCTCCCGCACGTGTTCTCGCAGCTCGCGGGCGGCGACCACTGATCCGTCGCTGAGTGCGGAGTTCTTGTGCGACACGCCCGGCGTGTCGCACAAGAACTCCGCACTCAGCGGATGCGGTGAGGGTCAGCCGCCCGCGAACGGGGGGAGGACGTCGACCTGCTGGTCGGGTGCGAGCGTCACCGCGTGGTCCTTGGTCCGGACGCCGCCCACGAGGACCGAGCAGCGCGGCAGCACCTCGGCGAGCGCGGGATGGCGGGCGGTCATGGCCGCGAACAGCTCACCGACCGAGGCGCCCGGGAGGGACTCGGCCTCGAGCCCCGCGGCCTCGGCCGCCCCGGCGAAGTAGCGGACCTGCGGCACGTCACGCCCTCTCGGGGGTCGCCGGGTCAGCGGGGTCCGCGGGGTCCGCTGCGTCGGTCACGACCTCGTCGAGCGTCGGCTCGACCTCCCACGCCAGTGCGAGCTCGGTGGCGCGCTCCATGGCGTCCAGACCGGGGTGGTCGGCGCCCTCCCCGGCGGACAGCCCGGCGACGTACCCCGCGATGAAGGTCGTGAGCGGGGCCGCGGGGCGCTCGACCCGGTGCGCGGCGTCCCGCGCCAGGTCGAGGATCGCCCCGATGTCGACCGCCTCACGGTCGAGGTCGAACTCGTCGACGAGGGTGTCCACCCAGCGCTCGAGGTTGCTCATGCCATGCCTCCCGAAGATCGGTGCCGGTCGTGACGTGGAGTGTCGAACCGTGCGCGGTGCGCGTACTGCTCCGCATCCTGCCACGTGTCCACGTCGGTGCTCAGGCCGACCACGTCCTCGACCCGGGTGAGTTCCATCCCTGAGACGAGACGGCGCACGGGCGCCCCGTGCAGGCCGCCCCGTGCCGGGTCGTCCGCGAGCCGGGCCACGGCCGCGTCGAGGGCCTCGCGCCGGTACAGACCGACGAGCCACTGGTCCCGCCCGTCGTGCGCGAGGTGCACGCCGTCGATCCCGTGGCCGGTGCCCGCGGAGCCCTGTGCCGCCGCCACCAGCAGCGGCACCGCCTCCGCGGCCCGCGGCACGTCGCAGGCGAGCAGCAGGACCCAGGGGGCTGCGCCGTCGGGCAGGGCGGCGAGGCCTGCCGCGGTCCCCGCGACGGGACCGCCGAACGGCGGGTCCTCGCGCGTGAGGACGTACGCGCCAGAGGCCAGGTCCTCCGGCCCGACGACGACCGTCGCCCGGGCCTCGCGGGTCGCGGTCAGCACGTGGTCGAGCAGGCGGGCGCCCGCGACGACGAGCTGCGGCTTGGACGTGCCGAGCCGCTGCGCGCGCCCGCCCGCGAGCACGACCGCGTCGAACAGGGGCCCGCTCACACCGGGCGCACCCACTCGCCCGACTTGCCGCCCGTCTTGGACTGCAGGCGGATGTCACCGAGCTCGACCGACTTGTCGAGCCCCTTGACCATGTCGACGACCGCGAGACCCGCGACCGCGACGGCCGTGAGCGCCTCCATCTCGACGCCCGTGCGGTCCGCGGTGCGCACGGTCGCGCTGATCTCCACGCCGTGGTCCTGGACGTCGAGGTCCACGGCCGCGCCGTGCACCCCGATGATGTGCGCGAGCGGCAGCAGCTCGGCCGTCTTCTTGGCGCCCTGGATGCCCGCGATGCGCGCGACCGCGAGCACGTCGCCCTTGGGGACCTCGCCCGAACGCAGGGCCGCGACGATGTGCGGGCCGCACCGGACGACACCCGTCGCGGTCGCGGAACGGACGGTCGGCTGCTTGAGGGTGACGTCGACCATGCGGGCGTGGCCGCGCTCGTCGAGGTGGGTGAACTCGCTCATGCGATCACCATGACACGCACGACCTCGCCCGTCCCAACCGCCTCGACCTCGGGCGGGACGACCGCGATCGCGTCGGCCCGCGTGAGCGCCGACACGTGGTGCGCGCCGGGCCCGACGGGTGCGACGCCGTCGGGCCCGACGAAGCGCACCGGGAGGAACTGCTGACGCCCCGCCGGGGAGCGCCAGCCCTCGGCAGCGACACGCTCGACGAGCGGTTCGACCGGTTCCGGGTGGCCCGCGAGGCGGCGCACCGCCGGGCGTACGAACGCCCGGAAGGACACGTACGCGCTCACCGGGTTGCCGGGCACGCCGAGCAGGGGGGTGCCGCGCCAGCGGGCGGCCGCCTGCGGCTTGCCGGGCTGCATCCCGACCGCGACGAGCCGCACCTCGGACGGCCCCCCGGCCGGTCCGCCCGGCGCCTCCTGCGGGCCGGACAGGACCTCCTTGACGACGTCGAACGCGCCCGCGCTGACCCCGCCCGAGGTGACGATCAGGTCCACGTGGGGGGCGACGTCGTCGAGCACCGCGCGCAGCGCCTCCGCCGTGTCCGGGACCGCGCCCACGCGCACCGGGACGCCGCCCGCGTCGCGCACGCACGCCGCGAGCAGGAGCGAGTTGGAGTCCGGGATCTGGCCCGGTCCGGGCGCCGTCCCGACCGGGACCAGCTCGCTGCCCGTCGAGAGGACCGCGACGCGCGGGACGCGGTGCACCGGGAGGGTCGCGTGCCCCGCCGAGGCCGCGGCCGAGATGAGGCGCGGGGTCGTCGGGGAGCCCGCCGCGGCGACCAGGTCGCCGACCGCGACGTCCTCGGCACGGCGGCGGATGTTGGGGCGCGACGGCTCGTACACCTCGATCCGCTCGTCCAGGGGCGCGCCGGGCACGAAGCGTCGCGTCGAGGTCCGCTCCACGGGCACGACGACGTCGCACCCGTCCGGCACGGGAGCGCCCGTCATGATGCGGACGGCTTCGCCGGGAGGGCCTGCCTCGGCAGAGGGGGCGGCGGAGGGCGCTGCGGCGATGTCGCCCACGACCCGCAGCACGACCGGGGCGTCGGGCGTCGCGGACAAGAGGTCCGCGCCGCGCAGCGCGTACCCGTCCATGGCCGAGGCGTCGAAGCGGGGGACGTCCAGGAGGGACCGGACGTCCTCGGCCAGCACACGCCGTGCCGGGGCGGCGGTCGCGAGCTCGTCGAGCGCCACGGGCTCCGCGGCCAGCGGCGAGACCAGCGCGAGGACGTGGTCGCGGTACTCGTCGACCGTCATCCCGCGGGACAACGAGGCGTCGGCGCTCGCGGACCCGCCGTCAGGGTGCGACCGGCCCCCCGCAGAGGGCGCTTGCGACGACTGGTCCAGGGCGTGGAGGTCCATGGGGACACCGTAGGCCGTCACGTCGGTCAGACCCACGACCGGGCACGCCGCTGCGCAGGGACCTTAGCTCCGCGTACCGCGCCGCACCGGACCCAGCGTGAACAGCAGCGTCAGCAGCGCCGTCACCGCGAGCGCCGCGAAGCCCAGACCGTAGTCCCCGTTGAGCTGGTACACCGCGCCCATGATGAGCGGGGGGATGAACCCGCCCAGCCCGCCCGCAGCCCCCACGAGCCCGGTCACGGCGCCGACCTTGTCCTGCGGAGCGACCTTGGCGACGAGCTCGAACGTCGCGCCCGACGACGCACCGAGCCCCACCGCGAGGCCCAGGAACGCGACGGTCCCGACCGGCACGAGATCCGGCTGGAAGGCGACGACCGCCGCGAGCACCGTGACGAGCGCGAAGCACGCGACCGACACCGGGATGCCGCCGAACCGGTCCGAGAGCGTCCCGCCGATGGGTCGGCACGCGACCGCGAGCACCACGAACCCGGCGGTCCGCGCGGCGGCGTCGGCGGCCGTCAGGTGGTAGGCGTTCACCAGGAACGTCGGCAGGTACACGCTGAACGCGACGAACCCGCCGAACCCCACGGCGTACAGCCACGAGAGCTGGAGCGTCGCGGGGAGCCTGAACGTCGCCCACGTGCGTGCCAGGAAGTTCCCGCGCGCGGCCGGCTTGCGGTCCGGGGAGTCGCGCACGAGCAGCCACGAGACGACCGCGTACACCGCCAGGACGCACGCCACGAGCACGAACGGCGCGCTCTTGCCGTACGTGTCGGTGATCCGCACGGTCGTGAACGCCGAGATCGCGGTGCCGCCCATCCCGATCCCGAAGATCCCCAGCGCCGTCCCGCGCCGCGCGGGCGGGTACCAGGCGTTGACGAACGGCACCCCGACCGCGAACGCCGTACCGCCCAGCCCCAGGAAGAACCCGCCCAGGAGGAGCAGCAGAAAGCTGTCCGCGACGAACCCGATGAACAGCACCGGCACGATCGTGGCCGCGCTCACCAGCGGGAACATGATGCGCGCGCCGAAGCGGTCCGTGAGCGCTCCCACCGGGATCCGGCCCAGTGAACCCACGACCACCGGCACCGCGACCAGCACCGACTGCTGGACCGCCGACAGGCCGAGCGCCGTGCTGTACGCGCCGCCGAGCGGGCTGATGAGCGCCCACGCCCAGAAGTTCACCGCGAACCCGATCGTGGCGAGGATCAGCATGAGCGTCGCGGACCCGCCCGACGGGGCATCGGCGGTCGGCGACGGCGCCCCCTGCCCAGCGCCCGACGTCACCGGCGCGGCTGGTTCGTCAGGATGCGTCACTGTGACTCCCAGGGGTCGGTCGCCCGTCGTCGGACGAAACGGTGGAGCTCGAGATTCCCGCCCGACCCACGCTATCCGCGCAGGTGACGTGTCGCGCGGGCTGGCGAAGACGCCGTCGGGCCCTAGCGTGGTCCCCACGTCCCGCCCACGCCGCACCACGAAGGCCCCACCCATGACCCTGCTGTTCCTCGGCGTGATCCTCGTCAACGTCTTCGCGTTCGCCCTGGTCCTCCTGCGCGCGCCCCTGTTCCGCACCGAGGTCTACCGCCCGATGCTGCTCAACATCGGGCTGTCGGTGCTGCCCGTGCTCGTGCTGACGGCCCTGATCGTCGTGGACCTCGCGCTCGTCGCGGCCGGGGCGGCGCCCTGGCTCGTCGCGACCCTCGCGGTCGCGGGCTTCGCGATCTGGCTCCTGCTGCTCCCCAACGCCGGGTACCTCGTGACCGAGCTCAACTTCAGCCACCGCAAGGACGGCGAGGACGTGCCGCTCTGGTACGACATCGTCGCGGTCCTGACCCTCGCGATGTCCGGGGTGCTCAACACCGTCGTCAACATCTTCCTGGTCCAGATGTTCTACGCCGTGCTGCGCTTCCCCGACGACCGCCAGCCCTTCCTGCGCCCGGCGTCGTGGCTCGTGGTCGTCGTGATCCTCGTGCTCGTCTCGTTCGGCATCTACCTGGGGCGCTACATCCGCTTCAACAGCTGGGACCTGATGCACCCCGTCGGGTTCCTCCGGAAGTTCGTCCGCTACTTCCGTGGGCCCGGCAAGGTGCGCGACGCACTGCTGTTCAGCGGCCTCTACACGGTGTTCTTCGCGCTCATCTACCTCGTCGTGATCGGGTCGCTCCTCGAGACCATCACGGCGGCCACCCGGTGACGACGCCCCGGGCGAGCACGGTGCCGGGCCGGTGCAGCGGTCGTTCACGTCGCGGCTCAGCGCGCGGACGGTGAAGGCCGCGGCGACCAGCCTGCTCCCGGGAAGAGGCTCGCCGAGACGAGCACCGAGACCAGGGCGACGACGGACTGCACGAACGCGAACCCGGGTGTCAGGGGCCCGACGGCGGCGCGACCGAGCCGCGGATGACCAGGTGGAGCGGCAGGACCGTGCGGGCGGGCTCCGCGGCGTCGTCGGCGTCGTCGGCGTCGTCGGGGGAGCCGGGGGCGTCGTCGCCGCGGCGGGCCATGGCGCGTTCGAGGGCGTCGACCGCCGCGAGCGCGAGCGCCGCGACGGGCTGCTCGAGCGTCGTGAGCTGGGGGCGCAGCCACTGGCCGATGCGGATGCCGTCGCAGCCCACGACCGACAGGTCCTCGGGGATGCGGATGCCGTGGAGCTCGGCGGCACCGAGCATCCCGACGGCCACGATGTCGCTGCCCACGAACACCGCGGTGGGGGCGTTCCCGGGGCGGGTCAGGTAGGGGAAGGTCGAGGCGCCGAACTGCTCGGTGTACGGGCCGTGGCGGACCAGCTCGGGGTCGACGGCCAGTCCCGCGTCGGTGAGCGCGTCGACGTAGCCGCGCTTGCGTTCCTGGGTCGTGGAGAGCTCGGGCGGGCCGGCGACGTGGGCGATCCGGCGGTGCCCCTGCTGGATGAGGTACCTGGTGGCCTGGTAGGCGCCGCCGTAGTTGTCGACGGTCACGGTGTCGACCGCGAGGTCGAGGTCGATCTCCTCGTCGATCACGACGACGGGCAGCCCGTCCTCGACGGCGCGGGCGAGGCGCTCGTCGGTGCGGCTCATGCCGAGGTAGATCAGGCCGCCCAGCACGTCGCTGCCCCCGATGAGCGGGCTGAGGCCGCCGTCGCGCTCGCCGTGCTTGCCAGAGACGGCGACGACCAGGGGGATCTGGCGTGAGGCCGCGAGGTCGGCGCACTCCTCGGCGAGGGTCGTGAAGAACGGGTTGGTGAAGTCGGGCACGACGAGCGCCACGACGCCCTGCCCGGCGTCGGTGCGCGCGTGCGGTCCTGCGCCCGCCCGGGTGGTGCGGGCGCTGCGGTTCGTGGTGGCGCCGCGGTAGTCGAGCGCGGCGACGGCGGCGTCGATCCGGGCCGCGGTCTCGGGCTGGACGTTGAGCTGGCCGCGCAGGTAGCGGGAGGCCGTCGACGTCGAGACGCCTGCGTGTTGCGCAACTTGCGTCAGTGTCATCGTCGCCACCTCTCTGCTCGTGCCCCGGCCGTCGGGTGCTCCCCGAGCCTATCGCTGCGCTGGTGCCGGGCGAGCCCGGGGTCCGTGGCGGCCGCGGTTTCCTGGGGCTCGTCGCGTCGTCGGTGCCTCGTCGTCGGGGGCTCTCTGCTGCTCGGTTGACACCAGGATGCCGCGCGCCTAGGTTGTTGCGCAACAGCAACACAACATTGCGCAACGTCGCCGATGTGCGGCCGAGCCCGAACCGTCTTGAGGAGAACCGCATGAGCCGCGTGCTGCTAGCCGGAGAGTCGTGGATCAATGCCGCGACGGACTACAAGGGCTACGACGCCTTCCCGCACGCCCAGCTGGAGATCGGCTGCGCCAAGCTGCTCGAGGCGCTCGCCGCCGAGGGCCACGACGTCACGCACCTCCCGTCGCACCTCGTCGCGACCGACTTCCCGTCGACCCTCGAGGAGCTCGACACCTATGACGTCGTCCTCCTGTCGGACATCGGCGCCAACACCCTCCTGCTCCCGCCCGTCGTGTTCTCCGAGGGGCGTCCCTTCCCGAACCGCATCAAGCTCCTCGCCGAGTGGGTGCGTCGCGGCGGCGGCCTCATGATGGCCGGCGGCTACCTCAGCTTCCAGGGCTTCCAGGCCAAGGCCGACTACCACGGCACCGCGGTCGAGGCCGTCCTGCCCGTCGAGATCCTCCCGTACGACGACCGCGAGGAGACCCCCGAGGGCATCAGCGGCGTCCTGACCGACGTCGAGCACCCCGTGACCGCGGGCCTCGACACCGAGTGGCCCATCCTGCTCGGCTACCAGAAGCTCACCGCCAAGGCCGACGCGACCGTCCTCGCCACGATCGAGGGCCGCCCGCTCGTCGCCGTCCGCACCGAGGGCGAAGGCCGCACGCTCGCCTTCGCGTCCGACATCTCCCCGCACTGGGCCCCCCGCGAGTTCATGGAATGGTCCGGCTACGGCAAGCTCTTCGGCCAGGCCGTCACCTGGCTCGCCGGCTGATGAGCGCCCACCCAGGGGCCGAGGGCACCTCCGCCCTCGCCCCCGAGATCACGGTCGTCGGCAGCCTGAACATGGACATCAGGCTGACCGTCGACCGGATCCCGCGCTCGGGCGAGACGATCAGCGCGACCGGGCTCAAGCGCTCGCCCGGCGGCAAGGGGGCCAACCAGGCCGTCGCCGCCGCGCGCCTGGGCCGCCGCGTCGCGATGGTCGGGGCCGTCGGGGACGACGACGCGGGTCGCGCCATCACGGCCCGGCTCGCGGCCGAAGGGCTCGACGTCGCGTCGGTCGCGGTGTCCGAGCAGCCCACCGGCACCGCCGTGATCCTCTGGGAGCAGCCCGAGTCCACGATCGTCATCGAGGCGGGCGCCAACGCCGACGTCGACGAGCAGTTCGTCGACTCGCGCGACGCCGCCGTCCGGGCCGTCGCCGACGCACGGGTCGTCCTGTGCCAGTGCGAGACGCCGCTCGGTGCGCTCGCCGCCGTCGCGCGCCTCGCGACCGGCACCACGATCCTCAACCCGGCCCCCGCGGTCCCGGTCCCCACCGAGATCCGCGACCGGTTCGACGTCCTGGTCCCCAACCGGTTCGAGCTCGCGACCCTCGCGGGCGCGACCGAGGCCCCCGAGGCCCACGCCGACGTCGTGGACATGGTGAGGGGACTCGCCTTCCCGGGCGACGTCGTCGTGACCCTCGGGGCCGACGGTTCGCTCGTGGTGCCTCGCCACGGCCTGCCGACCCCCGTCCCCGCCGTGCGCGTCGACGCGATCGACACGACCGCCGCGGGCGACAGCTTCTGCGCAGCACTCGCCGACGGGCTGCTGCGCGGGGACGACCTCGTCGAGGCCGCCCGTTGGGCGGCCCGCGTCGCGGCCGTCACCACCACCCGCGACGGGGCCATCGAGTCCCTGCCGCTCGCCGACGAGGTCCCTGCCACCGCATAGGGCCCGACGCCGGAGCTCACGTCCTCCAGACCCGCTCACCCCGCACGACCCCCACCAACGCACGACCCCCACCCAGCCCGACCACTCAGCGTCGACCCAGGGCTGACCGTTCGATCGGTCCACCGATCCGACGTACCGTCGAAAGATGAAAGGCACGGCCAAGCAATGAAGCACACCACGCCGGAGACCGCCTCCCGCACGGGAGGCGCCCAGACGGTCGCTCCGACGCAGCGCAACAAGGTCAAGACCACCGCGACCGCGCTGCTCGTCCTCGCGACCGTCCTCGCAGGTGCCCTCGGCCCCATGCAGGCCGCGGTCAACGGTCAGCTCGGCAAGACGATCGGGGACGGCCACGCGGCCGCCCTCATCTCGTTCGGCACGGGCCTGGTCCTGATGTTCGTCATCGTGTTCGCGCGCCCCGTGACGCGGCGTGAGGCGCTCGCGATCCCGAGCCTCATCAAGGGCCGCACGATCCCGTGGTGGAACTTCCTCGCCGGTCTCTGCGGCGCGGTCATCGTCCTCTCGGAGGGCGTCACGGTCGGTGTCCTGGGCGTCGCGACGTTCCAGATCTCGCTCATCTCGGGTCTGGTCATCTCGGGCGTGATCTGCGACCGCCTGGGCGTCACGGCCTCGGTCAAGCAGCCGCTCACGTTCTTCCGCCTCGCGGGCGCGGTCCTCGCGATCGTCGCGACCGTCATCGTCATCTCGCCGAACTTCTCGACCCCGCACACGATCGCCCTGGCGATCATGCCGTTCGTCGGCGGTCTCCTCGCCGGCTGGCAGCCCGCCGGAAACGCCGCGGTCGCCGACGCCACGGGCTCGATGCTCGTCTCGATCGGGTGGAACTTCCTGGTCGGCTTCACGGCTCTCGGCATCGCGTACGGGATCCGCGCCATGACCTCGGGCGTCGACTTCCAGCTGCCGCCGACGTGGTGGATGTACCTCGGCGGCCCCCTGGGCCTGCTCTCGATCGCGCTCATGGCGCTGCTCGTCCGCGGTCTCGGCCTGCTGCTCCTGGGCCTCGCGTCCACGGCGGGTCAGCTCGTCGGGTCGCTCCTGATCGACTGGGCGGTCCCGTCGCTCGGCCACACGATCTACGCGGCCACGATCATCGGCACCGTGATCGCGCTCGTCGCCGCGGTGATCGGCATGATCCCGTCCGGGAAGTCGACCGAGGCGCCGGCCGGGAGCGGTGACGCAGGAGTGGCCGCCGCCGTCGGCGGTGGTGAGGCAGGAGAGGTGAGCCCGCGATGAACGTCACGCCGGCCGGATTCGTCCAGACGGTCACCGGACGCGTCGCCGTGGCGGACCTGGGACTGACCCTGCCCCACGAGCACCTGTTCAACGACCTGTCGGGGGTGCTCGACGCGCCCAGCTACGAGTTCTCCCGGGCCGTGGTCCGTGAGCCGGTGTCCGCGTCGGTCGCGTGGGCGCTGCGTCAGGACCCGTACTGCTGCGCCGACAACATCGCGGACAAGCCTGTCGCCGCGGTCGAGGCCGAGATCCGCAGCTTCGCGGCCCTGGGTGGTCGGACGGTCGTGGACGCGACGTCGAGCGAGTCGATCGGGCGCAACCCCGAGCGTCTGCTGGACGTCGCGAGCCGCACGGGCCTGAACATCGTCATGGGCGCGGGCGCCTACCTCGAGAAGTTCGAGGGCGAGCGCATCACGGCCCAGGCCGTGGACGCACAGGCTGCGGCGATCTCGCGCGAGCTGTCCGACGGCGTGCGGGACACGGGCATCCGGCCCGGCGTGATCGGGGAGATCGGTGTCTCGCCGGACTTCACCGCGGGCGAGCGCGCATCGCTGCGGGCCTCGGCCCTGGCGCAGCTCGAGCACCCGCACGTCGCGATGCAGATCCACCTGCCCGGCTGGCAGCGTCGCGCGCACGAGATCCTCGATCTCGTCCTCGACGAGGTGGGTGTGCGGCCGGAGAAGGTCGTGCTGTGCCACATGGACCCCTCGGCCGAGGACCCGGAGTATCAGCGGGCTGTCGCGGAGCGGGGTGTGTGGCTCGAGTTCGACATGGTCGGCATGGACATCACCTACCCCAAGGAGGGCGTCTCACCGGACCCGCACACGACTGCGGGCGCGGTGCACCGGCTGATCGAGGCGGGGTTCGCGGGCCAGGTGCTCATGAGCCACGACGTGTTCCTCAAGCAGATGTGGGTGCAGAACGGCGGGAACGGGTTCGCGTACGTGCCGACGGTCTTCACCGAGATGCTCGCGCAGCGCGGGGTCGACCGTGAGGTGCTGCGCCGTCTGACCCACGAGAACCCGGCGGCGATGCTCACGGCGTGACGTGTCCCGTGCCGAGGTAGAGGCGAACGGTCGAGGTAGAGGGTCCTAGCCCTCTACCTCGACCGTTCGCCTCTACCTCGCGCCGGGGCCCGGTGTCAGTGCGCGCGGGCCGCGAGCCGCGTCACGACCCGCTTGGCCTCGCGACCCGCGAACCGGCGCGCGAACACGCTCGCCGCGGCCGCAGCGGCGGCGAACGTGACGGCGCTGATGATGCCGACCTCCGGGTCGTCCAGGTCCTTGGGTGCGTCGTGCCCCGTGGCCTTGGCCCACGCGTAGCTCACGGCCTTCTGCGCGACCCAGCCAGCGGCCAGCGTCAGTGCGACGGTCGCGACCTTCTCGGTGAGGGTCTGCTCGTTCTCGGCCATGTGTTCCTCCGGGGAGTGTGAGGCGGGCGGGACAGGACCGCCGTCGTACCCGCAGGCCCGACGGCGAAGTTCACGTCCCACCGTAGCCGCCCCCGGGGCGGGGCACGCCCCGGGCGACGTCACACGCCGGAGCCCTGTCTGCGCCGTCGGGCCGCGGTGTAAAGTCGCAGGTGAACGACAGGGGAGCGCCGACCGCCCGGGAGACACCGGGCAACGGGCGCTGAGAGTGCGGACCACCGCAGACCCTCGAACCTGATCCGGTTAGCACCGGTGGAGGAAGTCGGGCTTCTCTAGCCTCGCTCACGGGACCCCCCGTGCGCGAGGTCCCCCTCCTGTGACGTCCAAGGAGGACACGTGAACACCATCAGTACCCGCCGCAGCACCCCCCGCAGGCTCGGCCTGGGGCTCGTCGGCGGGATCGGCGCGCTCGCCCTCGCGGCCTGCGCAGGCACCACGGACGCGGGATCGGGCACGGCGTCGGACCAGGACACCGTCACCCTCGTCACGCACGACTCGTTCGCGGTCAGCGACGACGTCCTCGCCACGTTCGAGGCGGAGTCCGGGCTGACCGTCAAGCAGGTCGCACCCGGCGACGGCGGGGCGCTCGTCAACCAGCTCGTCCTGACCAAGGACTCGCCGCTGGGCGACGTCGTGTTCGGCATCGACAACTCGTTCGCGACGCGCGCGATCGACGAGGGCGTGCTCGCGCCCTACACGCCCGAGGGTCTCGCCGACTCCGCGGCGCAGTACGCGATCGGCGACGGCGCGCTCACCCCGATCGACGTGGGCGACGTGTGCGTCAACGTCGACCACGCCTGGTTCGCCTCCGCGGGCATCCCCGAGCCGGTCACGCTCGACGACCTGACCAAGCCCGAGTACGAGGACCTGCTCGTCGTGACCAACCCCGCGACGTCCTCGCCCGGGCTGTCGTTCCTGCTCGCGACGGTCGGTGCGTACGGAGAGGACGGCTGGGAAGGCTACTGGGCCAAGCTCAAGGACAACGGCGTCAAGGTCGTCGACGGCTGGTCCGACGCCTACTCGGTCGACTTCTCCGGCGGAGAGGGCAAGGGCGCCCGGCCCCTCGCGCTGTCCTACTCCACGTCCCCGGCGTTCACCGTGTCGGAGGACGGGACCTCGACCAGCACGGGCGCGCTGCTCGACACGTGCTTCCGCCAGGTCGAGTACGCGGGCGTGCTCGCGGGCGCAGAGAACCCCGAGGGTGCCAAGAAGCTGGTCGACTTCCTCGTGAGCGACGCGTTCCAGGCCGACGTCGCGGACAACATGTACATGTACCCCGCGAACTCCGACATCACGCTGCCCGAGGGCTGGGCCCAGTTCGCGCCGCTCTCCCCGGAGCCCTTCGAGGTCGCTCCCGCCGACATCACGGCGCACCGCGACGAGTGGATCAAGGCGTGGACGTCGACGGTGATCGGCTGAGAATGTCCTCGGTGAGCCGCGGCGTGCCCGCGGCCGTGCAGCGCGGCGGGCGGGTCCTCCTCTGGGGGCTCGCCGCCGGGCTGCCTCTGCTCTTCCTCGGGGTGTTCTTCGCGTGGCCCGTCGTGACGCTGGTAGCGCGCGGGTTCGTGACCGATGGGTCCCTCGACCTGTCCGGCTTCGCCGAGGTGTTCTCCGAGCCGCGGACCTGGCGCATCATCGGGCTCACGCTCTGGCAGGGCGTCCTCGGGACCGTGGTCTCGGTGCTGCTCGGCGTGCCAGGCGCGTACGTGCTGTACCGGTGCCGGTTCCGGGGACGCACGTTCTGGCGGGCATTCGTGACCGTGCCGTTCGTGCTGCCGACCGTCGTGGTCGGCGTCGCGTTCCGGTCGCTGCTCGTCGAGGGCGGGCCGCTCGGGTTCCTGCGGCTCGACGGCACGTTCGGGGCGATCGTCCTGGCGCTCGTGTTCTTCAACTACTCCGTCGTGGTCCGCACGGTCGGCGGGCTCTGGGAGCACCTCGACCCGCGCGCGGAGGAGGCGGCCCGTGCGCTCGGCGCCTCGCCGTGGCGTGCGTTCCGCTCGGTGACGCTGCCGTCCCTGGCCCCGGCCATCGCGTCCGCGGCATCGATCGTGTTCCTGTTCTGCGCCACGGCGTTCGGGGTCGTGCTCGTCCTGGGCGGCATCCAGTACGGGACCATCGAGACCGAGATCTGGATCCAGACCACCCAGTTCCTCGACCTGCGCACAGCAGCCGTGCTGTCCGTGGTGCAGCTCGTGGTCGTCGTGGCCGCGCTGAGCGTCGCGAACCGGACCCGCTCCCGGCGCGAGCGCGCGCTCAACCTGTCCGCCGCGACGTCCGCCGCCCGGCCGCTGCGCCTGCGGGCCGACGCCGCCCCGCTCGCGGTGACCGCCGTCGTCGTGCTGGGTCTGATCGCGCTGCCGCTCGTCAACCTGCTCGTCCGGTCGTTCCAGACCCCCGCCGGGTGGAGCCTCGCGAACTACGCGAACCTCGGCACGACCGGTGGGCGCAACGCCCTGACGGTGACGGTGTGGGAGGCGACCGCCAACTCCCTGCGGACTGCGGCGCTCGCGACGCTCCTCGCGGTCGTGATCGGGGGGCTCGTGGCGCTCGTCGTCTCGCGGCGTCCCCGGTCCCGCACGGGGCGGCGCGCGATCAGCGCGCTCGACTCGGTCTTCATGCTCCCGCTCGGCGTCTCGGCCGTCACGGTCGGGTTCGGGTTCCTCATCACGCTCGACAGACCGCTCGGCCTCGACGTGGACCTGCGGACCTCGGGGCTGCTCGTCCCGATCGCCCAGGCCGTCGTCGCGATCCCGCTCGTCGTGCGGACCGTGCTGCCCGTGCTGCGCGCGATCGACCCGCGTCTGCGCGAGGCCGCCGCGACCCTCGGGGCGTCGCCCGCACGCGTGTTCGCCGCGGTCGACGGGCCCATCGCGGCCCGGTCGCTGGGCCTCGCGATCGGGTTCGCGTTCGCGGTCTCGCTCGGGGAGTTCGGGGCGACGTCGTTCCTGGCCCGCCCTGACACCGCGACCCTCCCGGTCGTGATCTTCCGGCTCATCGGGCGGCCCGGCGCGGAGAACTACGGCATGGCGCTCGCCGCGAGCGTCGTCCTCGCGGTGCTCACCGCGACGGTCATGATGGTGGCGGAGCGCCTGCGCGGCGACCGCTCGGCAGGAGAGTTCTGATGGACGGAGCCCAGGTGGTGGAGCGAACGACGGACGGCTCGGCTGAGCCGCACGTGCCGCACGACCCGGCCGGGAGCACGGCGAGCCGAGGGCTCACGGTGCGCGACGTCGTCGTGCACTACCCCGACCCGGCCTCCTCCAAGGGGACCGGGACGACGGCCGTGCGGGGCGTGAGCCTCGACCTCGCGCCGGGCGAGGTGCTCGCCCTGCTGGGGCCGAGCGGCTGCGGCAAGTCGAGCCTCCTGCGTGCCGTCGCGGGGCTCGAGCCCGTGGCCGCCGGGTCCGTGTCCTGGGACGGGTGCGACCTCGCGGGCGTGCCCGTGCACCAGCGCGGGTTCGGCCTCATGTTCCAGGAGGGGCAGCTCTTCCCGCACCGCGACGTCGCGGGGAACGTGGCGTTCGGGCTGCGCATGGCGGGCGTGAAGCGCCCGGCAGCGGCGGGCCGCGTGGCCGAGCTGCTCGACCTCGTCGGGCTCGCGGGGTACGCGCAGCGACCCGTCGCGACGCTCAGCGGCGGTGAGCGCCAGCGCGTCGCGCTCGCCCGCGCGCTGGCCCCCGAGCCGCAGCTCCTGCTGCTCGACGAGCCGCTGTCCGCGCTCGACCGCGGGCTGCGCGACCGGCTCGCGGGCGACCTGCGCGCCGCGCTCGTCGCGACCGGGACCACGGCGCTGTTCGTCACGCACGACCACGACGAGGCGTTCACCGTGGCCGACCGCGTCGCCGTCATGGACGCAGGCCGGCTGCTCCAGGTCGCCGCGCCCGAGGACCTGTGGCGCGCGCCCGCGTCGCGGCGGGTCGCGGAGTTCCTCGGGTACCAGGCGTTCGTGCCGGTGCGCGCCGTCCCAGCCGAGCTGTCAGAACGAGCGATGGGTGGAGTGCTCGCTGGTTCTGACAACTCGGTGACCATGGGCGACCCGGTGGGCGACCCGGTGGGCGAGGGCTCGCTGCTCGCGATCGGCCCGACGGGACTCGTGCTCACGGCCACCCCTCACGTGTCCGAGGTGTCAGAACGTGCGAGGGGTGGGGGCCTCGCTGGTTCTGACAACTCCGGGGGTTGGTGGGGGGCCGTCGTGAGCAGCGCCTTCCGGCGCGGACGCAGCGAGGTCACGGTCGACGTCGACCTCGGTGCGGGGACGCAGCGGGTCGTCGCGCTCGGCTCGCCGCCTCGCGGGACGGGCTCGCCGTCCGACGGCGCGATGCCCCTCCGGCCCGACGGCGCCGCGCACCTCCCGCTCGCGCCCGCACCGGGGGAGCAGGTCCGGGTCGTGCTCGACCGCGCGGGCTACGCGGTGGTCCCGGCCTGAGCCGGGCACAGGCGGCCGAGTGGTACCGGCGGACTGATGATCGGACGGTCGGATGGTCGGCCGGTCGGCCGGACGGTCGCTCGGAGAGCTGTCCGGCCGAGCATGCGGTTGTCGTCGCTCGACCATGTGGTTGGCGTTCGGTAGGCCGCCGATACCGACGCCAACCGCATGCTCGTCACCGGGGACCGGGGACCGGGGACCGGGGGCACCCGCGGGCGTGCCGGCGCCCGCCCTGCGACCGAACCGCTCCCGCGTTAGCGTCGAAGGATGAGCGACGCCACGATCGACCATGTGTCCGAGCACACCGAGGAGCACGGCGGCACGGCCGCGAAGATCCTGTACCGGCCGTTCGGGCTGATCAGCTCGATCGTCGGCGGCCTGGTCGCGGGCCAGGTGTTCAGGCAGATCTACAAGCGCGTCTCCCCGGGCCACCGCAAGGATGCGCCCACTCCGCTCCAGTCCGAGTACCCGCTGCGCGAGATCCTCATCGCCGCCCTGATCCAGGGCGCGATCTTCTCGGGTGTCAAGGCGCTCATCGACCGTGGCGGGGCCCGGGCCTTCCAGAAGTGGACGGGGGAGTGGCCGGGCGACTGACCGGCACACGGCCCGACGGCGGCGCGCACCTGCGCGAGCCGCGAGCCCTTTCGCGTGCCACGGTGGGACCGGGGGACCGATGACTTCGCGGCCCGGTCCCGGTCCAAGCGTCGTACCGGAAGACTCCCGAAGGGACCCATCATGGCGAAGCTCGTCTCGACCCTGTTCATCTCGCTCGACGGGGTGGCCGAGATCGACCCCGCCTGGCACTTCCCGTACTTCGACGAGCACATGGGTGCGGCTGTCGACGAGGACTACTCGGGCGTCGACACCCTGCTCCTGGGGCGCGTCACCTACGACAGCTTCGCGGGCGCGTGGCCGGGGCGTGAGGAGGCCGGGGAGGAGGACGCCGTGTTCGCGAAGCGGCTCGGCGACGTGCGCAAGGTCGTCGTGACCCGAGGTGACGCCGATCTGGGCTGGCGCAACGTGGAGCGGATCGACGGGGACCTGGTCGAGTCCGTGACGACGCTCAAGGAGACCCCGGGGATCGCGAAGGTCCTCGTCGCAGGGTCGCTCTCGGTGGTCCGGCAGCTCCTCGCCGCCGGGCTCGTGGACGAGCTGAGCCTGCTGATCCACCCCGTCGCCGCGCGCAAGGGCGAGCGCCTCTTCGACGAGGGAGAGCCCGTCTACCCGCTGCACCTGCTGCGCTCCGAGGTGTTCCCCACGGGGGTAGTGCACCTGGTCTACGGCCCGAGCGCCCTGCCGGGCAGCGAGGACTACGACGACGTGAAGGACAAGGTGCCGGGCGGCGCGGAGGGCTGACGGCCCGTCCGTCCGGGGTGCCGGGGCAGGGACGTCCACAGCGGTGGGGCGGCCTCGCCGTCGGGCCTGGAAGACGTGGGTCGTGACCGCCGCGTCTCGACCGGATACCTACCGACCGTGTGGTTGGATTTGACCGGTGAACTCGTTGCGGAGGCATGTCCTCACTGTTGTCCTGCCCGGTGTGCTCGGTGCGACCCTTCTGACGGGGTGCGCGTCACCCACGGATGCCGGCGGAGACGGCCCGGCGACCGACGCTCCCGCCCCCGCTGCAGCCACGGAGACCCCGTCGGCCTCTGGGGCGTGCGACCTGATCGGTACCGACCAGGTGACCGCGCTGGCCGGTCGGTCCCTCGACGGCCCGGTCGAGACGACGGTCGCAGGCAACGTCGAGTTCCCCGCCTGCGTGTGGGGCGACCCGGCCGGTGCCACGGTCCAGGTCTCGCGCATCCCTGCCGAGGACTGGGCGCAGCAGCTGCCCGAGATGCTTCAGCAGCTCGAGGCCACCGGCCTCGTCGACGACGCGGAGAACACCCGCACGATCCGCGAGGCGTCCGCGCTCGTCGGCACGGGCGAGAAGCTCGACGCGGTGCAGGCGTGCGAGATCTTCTCGACGACGATCGAGATCGCGGGCGGCGAGCCGGGCCGGACCGAGACAGTCAACATCGTGCCCTCGCTCGAGGACCCGCAGGCGCTCACGGGCCAGTCGTGCCGTGACGGGGTCTTCTCGTCCGTGCTCGTCATGAGAGACGGGATCACGGGCGCCCCGGAGGAGGTCGCGACGGTCGAGCAGGCCCTCGCGACGGTAGCGGCCCACTAGCCCCGGCCTCCCCGGCCCCCCCGGCCCCCCGCCTCGCTGCCGAGCATGCGGTTGGCGTCGTGAATCAGGTGAATCACGACGCCAACCGCATGCTCGACGAACGCCAACCGCATGCTCGGCTGCCGGCAGCCAGCTGCCGGCAGCCAGGGCCGCCGGGCGTCAGCTCCGCTGGTCCAGGTACCAGCCGATGAGTGCCTGCGTCGACGGGTCCTGCTCGGCGAGCGCGGCCGTGTCACCGGCGACGGCCGGGGCGATCTCGTTGGCGAGCTTCTTGCCGAGCTCGACGCCCCACTGGTCGAACGAGTCGATGCCCCACACGACGCCCTGGACGAACGTGATGTGCTCGTAGAGCGCGATGAGCTGGCCCAGGACCGAGGGCGTGAGCGCGGGCGCGAGGATCGACGTCGTCGGGCGGTTGCCCGAGAACACGCGGGCGCTCACGAGGTCCTCGGCCGTGCCCTCGGCGCGGACCTCGTCGGCGGTCTTGCCGAACGCGAGCGCCTTGGTCTGCGCGAAGAAGTTCGCGAGGAACAGCGAGTGCACATCGACATCGCCTGCCGAGGAATCCACCAGCGGGTGCGCCGGGTTCGCCACGGCGATGAAGTCCGCGGGGATC
This sequence comes from Oerskovia turbata, assembly GCF_000718325.1. GTDB lineage: Bacteria > Actinomycetota > Actinomycetes > Actinomycetales > Cellulomonadaceae > Oerskovia > Oerskovia turbata. Next base: position 37,369 of record NZ_JOFV01000003.1, on the reverse strand, counting down.
AGGCGCGTGCCCTGGTGGATGAGCTGGTAGAACGCGTGCTGCCCGTTGGTGCCGGGCTCGCCCCAGAAGACCTCGCCGGTCTCGGTCGTGACAGGGGAACCGTCCCAGCGCACGGACTTGCCGTTGGACTCCATGGTGAGCTGCTGCAGGTACGCGGGGAATCGGTGCAGGTACTGCGCGTAGGGCAGCACGGCGTGCGTGTGCGCGCCGAGGAAGTTGACGTTCCACACGTTGAGCAGGCCCATGAGCGCGGGCACGTTCTGCGCGATCGGCGTGGTGCGGAAGTGCTCGTCGATCGCGTGGAAGCCCGCGAGGAACTCCTCGAAGCGGGCCGGGCCGATCGCGATCGCGAGCGACGTGCCGATCGCGGAGTCGACCGAGTAGCGGCCGCCGACCCAGTCCCAGAAGCCGAACGCGTTGGCCGGGTCGATCCCGAACGCCGCGACCTTGTCGAGCGCCGTGGAGACCGCGACGAAGTGCTTGCCGACGGCCTCGGCCCGGGCTGCGTCGTCCGCATCGGCGGGGAGTGCCCCGACCGCAGCCAGCTCGGTCCACAGCCAGTCGCGTGCGAGGCGCGCGTTGGTCAGGGTCTCGAGCGTCCCGAACGTCTTGGACGCGACGATGAACAGCGTGGTGCGCGGGTCGAGGCCCGCGGTCTTCTCGGCGACGTCGGTCGGGTCGATGTTGGACACGAACCGGACGTCGAGGTCTTCGGTCTTGTAGGGCAGGAGGGCCTCGTAGGCCATGACGGGGCCGAGGTCCGACCCGCCGATCCCGATGTTCACGACCGTGCGCACGCGCTCGCCCGTGACGCCCTTCCACTCGCCCGAGCGCACCTTGTCGGCGAACGCGTAGACCTTGGCGAGCTCGGCGTGCACGTCGGCGTCGACGTCCTGGCCGTCGACGGTCAGCCCTGGGACGGCCCCGGACGGGCGGCGCAGCGCGGTGTGCAGCACGGCGCGGTCCTCGGTCACGTTGATGTGGTCGCCGCGGAGCATGGCGTCGCGGCGCCCGACCAGGTCGACGTCGTCCGCGAGGCGTACCAGGAGCGCGAGGGTCTCGTCGGTCACGAGGTTCTTCGACAGGTCGACGTGGAGGTCGGCGGCGTCGAACGTGAGGCGGCCGGCGCGGCCGGGGTCCTGCGCGAACCAGGTGCGCAGGTCGGGGGACAACGCGGCCTCGTGGGCTGTGAGGTCGGCCCAGGCGGGAGTGGTGGTGGCGTCGATCGGCGGTGTGCTCGCAGTGCTCACGGTGGTCTCGCTGCTCCCTGGTCGGTGGGGGTCTTCGGGGGGCGCCCGGCTCTTGGCCGGACCCGACAACCGTAGGCCGCGACCTGCGGGGTTGTCCTGGCGGCTCACGGTGCGAGCGGTTGTGAGGTGCGCTGCCGGACAACCGTGCACGCCCGACGGCGAAGCGTCCGCCGGGCGTGCCCGTCGCCTCACGCGGGTGGCAGGGTCCGAGACCCCGCCGGGAGCGTCAGTCGAGGCGCTTCTGCCAGACGGCCGCGACGCCGACGGGCTCGAAGCCGAGCGCGACGTTGATCGCGAGCATGTGCTCGTTCTCCTGGGCGTTCCACGTGTTGATGCGGCGCTCGCCGGGGCGGCGCTCCTCGTAGGCGCGCAGGTTGGCGATCTTGACGAGCATCCCGAGCCGGTGGCCGCGGTGCTCGCGGAGCACGAGCGTGTCCTCCTGGAAGGCGAAGGGCACGTCGGGGACGGGCATCTGCACCACCGAGAAGGCCGCGAGCGTGCCCGCGGGTGCGTGCTCGGCGACCGTGATCAGCACGTGCTGGTGCCGGCCGGCGAGGTCGCGCAGGTGGCTGCGGACGCGTGCGGCGTCCCAGGGGCTCTCCGCGACGTCGAGGCCCGCGTTGGGGATGTCGGTGCTCATGCGTGTCCACAGGATCGCGACCTGGTCCTCCCACACGGTGGGCACCTCGTCCCACCAGGTGTGCAGCCGGTAGTCGTCGCCGGCCGCCTCGGTGGACCGCGCGTGGAGCGCGTCGAGCAGGGTGGGGTCGACCGGGAGCCTCAGCACCGAGGCGCGCTCGACCTGCTCGAGCGTGAAGCCCCGACCGAGCGCGAAACGTGCCGGGCGTGACGCGACGGGCACGCGGCCCGCGCCCGTCGGTGCGTCGAGGGCGTCGGGACCGGGGGCGGGCTCGGGAGAGTGGTTGCTGAAGGTGATGACCGTGGTCCGGTCTGCGGCGCGTGCGATCTCCTCGACCCGTGCCAGGAGGGTGTCACCGATGCCCTGGCCGTCGAGCCCGGGGCGCACCATGAGCGTGACGTACGCGAGGTGCGTGTTGCTCACGGTCGCGAGGTTGACGATCGCGGCACCGCCCACGTCGCGGGGGGCCGGGGCGGTGCCGTCGGTGAGCGGGACGTCGGCACCAGGGGAGGCGTCGGCTGCCGTCCCCGGAGCATCTCCAGGGAGCGCGACGACCAGGATCTTGCGGTGGTACTCCTGCTGCTGGAGCGCCCCGTGGATCACGGGCAGGGGAGCCCACCAGTCGGTCCAGCCCCAGGTCGCGAGCTGCACGTCGTGCTCGATCTCGCTGTACGCCTGGTACGCCCAGATGTCGGGGTGCTCGAGCGTGGGCGGGACGGGAGGGGCGTCGACCGCGCGCCAGGTCGTGCCTGCGGGGGCCGCGGCCCCCGGGGAGGTCTCGGTGCTCGTCATGTGCCCCACTCTTGCGCGACCAGGTCCGCGCGGGCCAGACAATAACGACACATCGCCCCGTCGGTCAGGCGAGCCGCAGCTGCCACTCCGCGGTGACGCTCGCGACCTCGAACCCGAGGGCCTCGTTGATCGCGAGCATGTGCCGGTTCTCCTGCGCGTTCCAGGTGTGGATTCGGCGTGATGAGGGGCGCACGCGGGCCAGCTCGTCGAGCACCGCGATCTTGACGAGCGTCCCGAGGCGGTGGCCGCGGTGCTCGCGCAGGACCAGGGTGTCCTCCTGGATGACGACCTCGGGGCGGTCGTGCGGGTAGGAGACCATCGAGAACGCGGCGAGCCGCCCCGACGGCACGTGCTCGGCCACCGCGACGAGGTATCCCTGGCCGCGGTCGACGAAGGACTGCGATGCGACGCGCACCCGGTCGGCGTCCCACGGGTCCTCCTCGAGGTCGAGCCCGCCGCTGGGGGCGTCGGTGCTCATGCGTGTCTCGAGGACCGCGAAGTCGTCGATCCACTCCTCGGGGACGGTGTCCTGCCAGAGGTGCACGCGGTAGTCGTCGCCCGCGGTCGCCAGGGCTGCGTCGCGCAACGGGTCCACGACGTCGGCGCGGGGCGGCAGCGTGATCGTCGACTGCCGCATGACCTGTTCGAGCGCGAAGCCGCGCGAGAGCGCGAAGCGCGTGCCGGGGTCGTCGAGCGGCACGCGCCCGCTGCCGGTCGGCGAGTCGAGCGCACCGGGGCCGGGAGGGGGTTCGGGGGCGTGCGCGGAGTCGGACAGGAGCACGGTGCGCCCGGCGTCGCGCGCGATGCGCAGGCACTCGTCCCAGAGCGCCGCCCCGACCCCTTGGCCGCGGTGCGCGGGGTCGACCCCGACGTACACGATCGCGAGGTGCGTGTTCCCCTTCTGGGGAAGGCCGACGAGCCCGCGCCCGACGACGTCGCCCGCCACCGGGGCCGCGTCCGGTCCGCCGGTGGACGAGGCCGCGTCGGCCACCGCGACGAACCGGACGTTGCGCTTGTACTCCTGCTGGGCCGTCATCGTGACGAGGACGGTCGCCGCGTCGAGACCGAGGTCGGCGTGCCCGTGGATCTCCCGGTCGATCGCCTCGCCCACGCGCGCCGTGCCGTGCACGGCCCACGCCTCGGGTGCGTCGAGCGAGTCCGGGACGGGCGCACGCAGGACGCGCCACGCCGTCGGGCCGGAGGACGATGCCGGAGCCGCGGCCTGCGACGGGCCGGTCAGGTGCCGGCCTTCTTCTGCCAGCCCGCGTAGCCGCCTGCGGGCGTGAAGCCCAGGTCGATGTTGATCGCGAGCATGTGGTCGTTCTCCTCGGCGTTCCAGGTGTGGATGCGTGCGGTCGTGGGGCGTCGGGCGGCGAGCTCGTCGAGGTTCCGGACCTTGACGAGCATCCCGAGGCGGTGGCCGCGGTGCTCGCGCAGGACGAGCGTGTCCTCCTGGAACGCGAATGCGGGGCGGTCCTTGGGGTACGCGAGCACCGAGAACGCGGTGAGGGTGCTGGTCGGGACGTGCTCGGCGACCGTCATGAGCATGCCGTGCCCCTTGCCGAGCAGCTCGTCGACCCAGACGCCTACGCGCTGCGCGTCCCACGGGTCCTCCCGGTAGTCGATGCCGCCCACCGGGGCGTCGGTGCTCATGCGCGTGAACAGGGTCCCGACCTGCTCTCGCCGCTCGGGCGGCACGTCGTCCTCCCAGACGAGGGTGCGGTAGTCCGGTCCCGCGGCGGCGTCGGCCTGCTCGCGCAGCCGGTCCAGCAGCGCGGGGTCGACGGGGAGCGGCAGGATCGAGTGCCGCTCGACCTGTTCCAGGGCGTACCCCTTGCTCCGCACGAAGCGCGGTCCGGGGTCGCTCGCCGGGACGCGGCCCGCGCCGGTCCGGGCCTCGAGGGCCTCCGGTCCGGGCGGCGGCTCGGCGCCGTGCTGGGTGTCGGTGAACAGGACGGTGCGCCCGGCGTCGAGCAGGAGGCGTTCGCCCAGGTCCCACAGCGCCGTGCCCAGCCCTTGACGCCGGGCCGCCGGTCGCACCTGCACGTACAGCTCGCCCAGGTGCTCGTTGCTGCTCGTCATCATGAGGACGAACAGGTGGCCCAGCACGTCCTGCGGCCGGGGCGTCTCGGGTGCGTCCGCGCGGACCGCGACGAAGCGCTGCTTGGTCGCGTACTGCTGGTTGTCCATCCCGGCCAGGACGTCGCGGGCCTCGTTCGCGAAGTCGTCGTAGCCGTGGGCCTCGACCATGACCTCGGCCTCGATCTCGGCCACGCCGTGGTACGCCCAGGCGTCGGGGGAGCCGAGGTCTGCGGGGTGTGGGGCCGGGGTGATGCGCCAGGTCGTCGTCGACTCGGTGGGATGGCTCATGTCCTCAGCGTCTCGCGCGAGGCGCGAGCGGTCCACGGGTTTTCCGGGGTTCGGCGCGGGAGGCGCGGCCCGGTCGCCCCGGGCCGCGCCTCCTCGGGATGCCCGACGGCGCAGCGTGCGTCAGGCCTTCGACCTGCGTCCCGCGATGAGCCCCCAGATCAGCAGGACGACGAGTGATCCGATGAACGCCCAGAACCAGGTCGAGAACGACCAGAACTCCTGGTTCGGGTCCGAGCCGAACGCCCGGCCGATGAACCCGCCGACGAACGCGCCGACGACACCGACGATCAGGGTCACGACCCATCCGCCCGCCGCTCGGCCCGGCATGATGGCGCGGGCGATGGCCCCCATGATGAGTCCGATCACGATCCACGACAGAAACCACATGGTCCACTCCGTCCGTCGGACGAGCCCACCGGCCCCGATGAACGGGCACAGGGCCGACCCGGCGCCGTCGCCGGGTGCTTCTACCGTGGCACGGTCCCGCTGGACCCGCACGGTCGACATGGAGCGAGACTTTTCAGATACACAGCCAAAAGAGTATATTCCGGGCAGGGGATGTGTTGTGCTCCCCGTGAACAACCCGGGGGGGCGCGTGGGGGTAGGTCGTCGTTGTCGACGACGGCGTGCGTGCGTCGTGCTCGTGAGTTTTCTGACTGTTCTCACCGGGTGCGTCGGCACGCGCCCCGCGCCCACCGGCGACGCACCGCCGGTCGTCGCGATCCTCGACGGTGGGATCGATGCGGAGCACCCCGCACTGGACGGGGTCGTCGAAGCGCGATGGACCCTGCCCCGGCTGGAGAGCGCTACTTCGGACCACGCCACGAGCATGGCGGGCCTCGTCGCGGGGCACCGCACCGGTCCTTTCGGCGGCGGTGTCGCCGTGGGAGTTCGGCTTCTCGATGTCGTCGTGGTCGGCGAGCAAGGGACGGCTACCGCGAGCGACCTGGCTGCCGGCCTGGGTTGGGCCGTGGACCGCAGCGCTGACGTGGTGTTGATCTCCATGGCGCTCGAGAACGACGAGCCCGTCCTCCGGGAAGCGGTCGCCGAGGCGGTCGACCGCGGAACCGTCGTCGTCGCGGCGAACGGCAACGGGATCGGCTCGTTCGACGCCTTCCCGGCCGCGTACGACGGAGTCCTGGCGATCACGTCGCACGATGCCGCCGGCCTCCGTGCGTCGCTCGCGAACGGGCGAGGCGCATGGTTCTCGCTGCCCGGGCACGACGTCCTCGCGCCGGTCGTGGGTGGCGGCTACGAGACGTCGAGCGGGACATCGGTCGCAGCCGCCGTGGGGGCCGGGACAGTGGCCTCCTGCTGGCTACCTCGCATCCCCCGCCCTGACGAGCCCATGCCATCCGGCGAGTCCGTTTCGTTCCCCGACGGACCTGTGCCGGTACTGACCTGTCCGGGGGGCGACTTGTGAGAGGAACACCATGACAGAACGACACAGATACTCACTCCGCACCGCGCTAGCCGGCGCGGTGACGATGTCCCTTGTCCTGGGGCTTGGAGTGGCATCAGCCGCTGCCGTGGCTCCTGAGGACCCGACCGTGCTGCCTCAGGTGGTCTCCGGGGAGCCGGGGGCGGCGGCCGTCCCGGTCGGTGCGGGGTCCACGACGGTGCATCCTGATGCGGGCGGCCTCGTCACCACCGTCAGCGATCCGGCCGGGGTCGAGGCCACGGTCGACGTCGGCATCCTGGAGTCGGGCGACAGCGTTCTTCTCTCCACGATCGATGTTGACGCCGTCGTGGACGGGACCACGATCCGTGAGCAGATGGTCATCGAGGACTTCGTGCTCCTCGGAGAGGACGACTTCGCGGTCACGCTCCGCATGGCGAGCACGGGCGAGACCTTCGTCGTCAACACCACGGTCGCCACACAGCAAGCCGTGCCTGTTCTCATCATCCTCGGTGTCCTGGCACGTCTGGGGATCAAGCATGTGCTCAAGTGGTACGGAAAGACGCAGGTCAAGAAGGCCGTCAAGTCCTACCTGCTGAACAACGTCAGTGCGAACAAGTGGTCCCACATCATGGCGCCGAAGCACAACTGGGGGACGGTGGGGGCCAAGAGTCGCGAGCAGGTAGCCGAGCTCATGGCCCGGGCCATGTCCGAGGGCACCCACCAGGCGTACAAGGGGACTGCGCGGGTAGCGGTCTGGAAGCACAATGGCAAGATCATCGAGGTCACCTACGACAAGGTGAGCGGCAAGGTCTCCAACGGATGGGTGAAATGACGTGGATGCAGAGACCTTTCGCGACCTGGTGGCGGCCGGGGACGAGGCGTCCCGTGCCGACGCGCTGCACGGCGCCCGCTCCCTGACGTTCTCCGACGTCTCGGAGCTTCTCGACTACGACTTCCTGGACGAGCACTCCGAGCAGGTGTCGCAGTTCCTCCAGGAGTGGCTACGGCAGCTTCCTGTCTACCAGCGGGCGGAGGCCGCGGACTGGGTGGCATCCCAGTACCTGCTCGGACTCGTGCACCTCGAGCACTCGTGGGGAACGGCGGCGCGTCTGCTCCTGGAGGTGTACACGGCCGTCGCCGAGCAGCTGGCGACGGACCTGGAGGGCTTCCGCCCGCTCACCGAGGGGCCGGACGCGGAAGCGCCGACCGGGGTCGCAGACCGGCTCGACGGACTCGCTGCGACGCTCCACGGAGTGCGGGAGAGCCTGCTGTCCGAGATCGATGCGCTCTCCGGGAAGGAACCAGGCGACGGCTGACCACAGACGTCGGACGGTCGTGTCCGGCGACCTGGTCGAGCCAGGGGCAGGACACGACCGGGGCCGACCCTGTCCGGACCGACTCCCGGCGCGCGCCGCCTACGCTGGGGTGGTCCGACGTCGGGAAGGGAAGTGACCATGCGGGTCGACAGCTGGCTCTGGGCGGTCCGCCTGACCAAGAGCCGCTCGGTCGCGACGGCTGCGTGCCGTGCCGGGCACGTCAAGGTCGACGGGGTGCGCGTCAAGCCGTCGGCGACCGTGCGGGTCGGGAGCACCGTGACGTACCGCGGGGGCGAGCGCGAGCGGATCGTGGAGGTCGTCGAGCTCCTCGCCAAGCGGGTCGGGGCGCCCGAGGCGGCAAAGGCGTACGTCGACCACAGCCCGCCGGTGCTGCCGCGCGAGGCCGTTCCGTTCGTGCCCGTGCGCGACCGCGGCGCGGGGCGACCGACCAAGCGGGAGCGGCGCGAGATCGACAAGCTGCGGGGGCGCGAGCTGCCGCCCGTCTGACCGGTTGCGGTGGATTCAGACGGCTCCGAACCACAGGTGCGGACGCCGTTCGAGGTCGACCGACGTTCCCGGCGGGAGAAGACGCAGCACGCGCTGGACGAGCTCCGCGCCGTCCTTGAGGTCCCGCGCGGTCACGCGCAGGACCCGCCATCCCTCCTCCTCGATGCCCTCTTGGCGCCGCTTCTCCTCGAACAGCACCTTCGCCGGATCGCCCTGGGCGAGCGTCGAGTACTTCACGAACCCGTCGAACTCGACGAGCACACGCCACTGCGGCCAGCCCAGGTCGGCGCGGAACGTCCCGAGCCGGGTCGTCACCGGGATCTGGGTCGTCGGCACGGGCAGTCCGCGGCGCAGCAGGTGGAATCGGACCGCCGACTCACCCGGTGACTCCGCGCCCCTGCTGCCGAGGCCCACGAGGACCCGGGCCCGCGCGGTCCCTCGCCCGTCCCCGACCTGGTCGAGCACGTCGCGCAGCCGCTCAGGCAGGACTCCGCGCCGGAGGGCCGCGTCGACGACCACGAGCGCGTCGAGCGCCGGCAACGTTCGTGCGCAGTCGACGACCGTCCGGGCGAGCGACGTCACGACGTGCCCCCGGCGCCGCGCGGTGTCGGTGGGAGCGAGCGCCGTCAGGTGGCGCACGAGGTCCGTGCCAGGCCTCGGCGTGCCGGGACGGTGCTGCTGCACGACGTGCACCCGCGCGGGCACCCGCCACAGCGGCAGGTCCCACACGAGCGCCGCCGACTCCTGGCACAGGACGAACGGGCTGCGCAGCTGGCGCGAGACCGCTTCGATCTGCGCGACGGCTCGGATCTGGTCGAGCGTGTGGCCGGGAGCAGGGTCGTCCGGCGCCCTCCAGCGGTAGGCGCCGCGACGGACCTTCTCGAGCAGGTTCTGGGAGAGCGCGGTGCGCAGGACGGGGCGTGGGAGCTGGGCGGTCAGGAGCACGCCGCCCTGGCGGGAGGCGAGCGCGGCCAGGGCGCCGGTGTCGTGGGTCGATGAGGTCATGGCCGCGATGGTGCCCGCGGCAGCGGCCCGACGGCGGCGCGCGGCCCGGGCTGTGGACGAACCGTCGGTCTGTGGTCAGGCCCCGACCGGTGGGCTGACTCGACGGGACCGCCGGGCTGGGCTCCCACCTCCGCACGTGAGACGGGTGCTTCGGTCCGAGACGGGTCTCCCGGGCCGTGGTGCAGGCACCCGTCGGGGACCGGACCACCCGTCTCATGGATTCAGACCGCTCCGAACGGTGCCGGGCAGTGCGACGCCCGGGCCTCCTGGTGTACCAGGCGACCCGGGCGCGGATCTGGTGCGTGCCGGTCAGGTGCCGGTCAGCCCCTTCTCCTGAGGGCCGACCGCTCGGTGCTCATGTCAGCAGGCCCCGAGGTCCTTCCACACGCCCCACTGGCCGCTCGAACCGGGGTTCTCCCCCGTGGTCCACCACTTGGCCTCGTACGTCTTGTTGTTGTAGGAGACGCGAGCGCCGCCCGTGTAGACCGAGCCGGCCGCCCAGGCGGGAGCCGTGCAGACGCCCGTCCCGGTGGTTCCGCCCGTGGTGCCCCCGGTCGTGCCCCCGGTGGTGCCGCCGGTGGTGCCACCAGTGGTGCCGCCGGTGGTGCCGCCGTTGACCGTGAGGTCGACGCAGTTGTAGAACGCGTTGACCGTGTTGGACACGTTCCACCGGGCGAGGACCGTGTGGTTGCCCGAGGGCAGGTTGGTCAGCGTGTGCGAGATGTTGCTCGGGGGCTGGGCGCCACCCTGGCTGAACGTCTGGTGCAGCTTGCCGTCGACGAAGTACTCCCACGTGCTCGTGTTGTGAGCCGCCGTGAGCTTCCACTGGAACGTCACCGAGCTGCCGACGCTCTTGCGCGGCCACGGCTTGCTGTTGTCGTCGAGGATCGAGAACCCGCTGCCGCCCGAACACTGCATCGAGCCCTTGGGTGCCTCGACGCTCTGCGGCTCGTACTTGATGCCGCCGCAGTCGAAGGACGTCGCGCCGGTCGCGCAGTTGTCCTGCCGGCTGGGCGGCGAGGTGATCCACCCGTGTGCCGAGGCGGCCGGAGCCAGCACGACAGGGGCCGCGATCGCGGCCACACCGAGGACGGCGGCAACCATTGCCGCGCGTAGTCGTCTCATCTTTTCTTCTCGCTCTCCATGGTAGTCGGTAGGGCCCCATTGCCGGGCGACCTACGCATGTCGAATCGGACAAGCTCGACGCTATGCAATAAATGTGTCATGCACAATCCGGTGAAGCACGTAGGGGGTCCTACGTAGGGTGTGCGAAATTCAATCGGCCGGGAAATGGAAAAAGTGACGCCGGGTCAGGAATTCCTGACCCGGCGTCACCGGTACCACGTGACGAGTCGCGCGTCACGCGTCATGCGGTCCTTAGCAGGCGCCGAGGCTCTTCCAGGGGCCCCACTGCGCGGTGGCGTCAGGCTTCTCGCCCTTGGTCCACCACTTGGCCTCGAAGAGCTGACCGTTGAGCGAGACCTTGGCGCCGCCCGTGTAGGCGACGGCCGTGTCCCAGGGGCCGGCGGAGCACTGAGGCGTGCCCGTCGTGCCGCCGGTCGTGCCGCCCGTCGTGCCGCCCGTGGTGCCGCCGGTCGTGCCGCCCGTGGTGCCACCGGTCGTGCCGCCGGTCTCGCCGCCCGTGGTGCCGCCGGTCGTGCCGCCACCGCTGACGGTGAGGTCGACGCAGTTGTAGAAGGCCATCGGGGTGTCAGCGACGTTCCAGCGAGCGAGGACCGTGTGGTCCCCGGCAGGCAGGTTGGTCAGCGTGTGGGAGATGTCCTTCGCGGGCTGCGCGCCGCCCGAGCTGAAGGTCTGGTGCAGCTTGCCGTCGACGAAGTACTCCCACGTCGTCGTGGCGTGGTTGGCCGTGAGCTTCCACTGGAACTTCACGGAGGAAGCGACCGTGGTGCGCGGCCAGGGCTTGCTGTTGTCGTCGAGGATGTCGTATCCGCTGCCGCCGCTGCACTGCATGGAGCCCTTTGCGGCCTCGACGCTCTGCGGCTCGAACTTGATGCTGCCGCAGTCGAAGGACGTCGCGCCGGTGGCGCAGTTGTCCTGACGGCTCGGCGGGGAGGTGACCCAGCCGTGCGCGGAGGCGGCGGGGGCCAGCACCACGGGGGCAACAATGGCGGTGGCGCCGAGCACGGCGGCGATCATTGCCGCACGTAGTCGTCTCATCTGCATCTCGCTTTCGTTGTGGTGGACGGCGAGACACGAGGCCTCGGGTCCACCTCGACCAGAACGCTGTGACGCTAAGCCAGGGGTCGTTGAGTCTTCAAACAGCGACGCGGTGTAAGGGGAAACACGTATGCGCGCGAACGGGGTTCGGCAATCGGCGTCCTGGTGCGCCTGGTGAGCACCGTCGTCGGGCAGATGAGAAGCAGGTGAGAGAGCGCTCGCCCTGAATCGTGTGGAGAACACCTAGAGGGACAGATCGGTCCATAACACGCCTGGTCACGTCTCCGCTCGCCGAACACCCGCACGGCCCGTCCCGGGCCCTCGACCTCCCTGTGTCGTGGGACGAAGGTCCCACCTCCCCGGGACCGTCGTCCGTGGTTCCCGAGAGCCGCTCTCGGGGACGCTGAGAGCATGTCGAACCACGAAGAGAACCTGACTGCTGCCGTCGTCTTCGAGTCGATGTTCGGAAACTGTGAGCGGGTCGCCCGGCAGATCGCGGCCGGCATGGCGAACGGCGTGCCGGTGCAGGTCGTGGACGTCGCGGACGTGGTCGCGGACCCGTCGATCCTGGACGGCGTCGCGCTCGTGGTCGCCGGTGGTCCCACGCACTCCATGTCGATGAGCCGCCCTGGCACCCGGGCCGAGGCCGTCCAGCGTTCGGGCGGGACGGTGCCTGCGCGCAACGTCGGCCTGCGCGAGTGGTGCGTCGCGCTCCAGGACCGTTCGGACGGGCGCGGCCCCCGGTGGGTCACGACGTTCGACACCCGCACCGCACTCGGTCGGGCCATCCCGTCGTCCGCCTCGCGTGCCGCTGCGCGCATCATCACCCGCAAGGGCTACGAGATGCTCGTGCCGCTCCGTTCGTTCCTCGTCGAGGACGCGGCCGGTCCCCTGGTCGACGGTCACCTCGAAGAGGCGTACGTCTGGGGCGAGAAGATCGCTGCGGCGCTGCGTGCACAGGTGCTGGTCGCCGTCTGAGACCGTGCGCGGGCGGTCGTCCACAGCTGAGCCCGGACGGGGAAGACGGGCTCAGTCGCGGGGGTCTCGCCATCGTCGACGACGCCGCGTTCCCACGTCGGGGACGCGGCGTCGTCGTGTCGGCAGCGCCCGCTTCGGCGAGGATGGTTCCCTGGAACCAGGCTGAGGAGACGACGCGATGACGAAGTACCTGATCTCGTTCCCGAGCAGCGCCATGGACGTCTCGGCGGAGGACCTGCCCGCGGTCTCGGACGCGTCCCACGCGGTCGTGGAGGAGGCGAGGCGAGCCGGCGTCTGGGTGTTCGGCGGGGGGATCGACGAGAGCGTCCCGCCCGTCCTGGTCGACGGGGACGGCACCGTGACCGCAGGCACCTACCCGCAGACGAGGCAGATCGAGGGCGGCTACGCGGTCCTCGAGGTGTCGTCGCGCGAGGAGGCTCTCGAGTGGGCCGCGAAGATCGCGGTCGCCTGCCGGTGCGCGCAGGAGGTGCGCCAGTTCCAGCTCGACCCCGCGAGCTGACGGGTCGGCCCGCACGCTGGGCCGCACGGCGTGCACGCCGTCAGGGCCGTCGTCGGGTCAGCGCAGGCCGTGCGTGCGGGGCGCGTCGACCGGCTGCTGCAGGAGGCCCGTGACGACGTCGAGGATCGCGGAGTCGTCCAGCCCGAGCTCGCGGCCACGTGCGACCATCTGTGCGGCGAGGTCGGCGAACGACCGTTGGTCGGCGACCGACGACCGCCGGTGGGTGGTGGCCGCGACGACCGTCCCGGTCCGCGGTCGCGACGAGACGGTGCCCGCCGCCTCGAGCTCCCGGTAGGCACGCTGGACGGTGCCGACCGCGACGCCCAGGTCCCGGGCGAGGTTGCGTGACGACGGCAGCCGGTCGCCCGGGTTCAGCACCCCCAACGACACGAGCGCCGCGACCTGGGTCCTGATCTGCTCGTAGACGGGGACGGGGGAGTCCAGGTCGACCGTGAGGGTCTTCATGCCTGAGGAGCGGGCGTCACGGCCGACGTCCCCGGTGCGGGGGGCGTGCCGGGCGCGGCGGGGAGGGCCTGCCGGGCGAGCACCGAGAGTCCGACGACGACCGACGTGATGCCGATCGCGGACCCGACGGCGAACGTGAGGGCGGCGGCTCCCGCCCGGTCGGCCCCGAACAGGGCGAGGGCGGCGGTGAGCATGACGGCGGCCGATCCCAGGCCCACGAGGAGCTGCGTGCCTGCCAGGGCGTGGGCGGCGCTGAGCCGGCGCAGCGAGTCGTCCTCCTGGGCCGTGGCACCGCGCACGACGCCACGCCGCGCGACGAGACGCAGCACCCCGAGCACCCCGAGGGTGATGACGCCCAGCACCCCGAGCAGCGGACCGGCGTAGGGCCAGCCGGGGTACGGGCCGGACGAACCGGTGACCCATCCGTCGACCGTGACGAGGAGAGGTGCGTCGACCGTGCCCCCTCCCTCGCCCGCGGTGATCCCGAAGACCGTGAGCGCGACGGCCGTGAGTGCCGCCGTCGCGAGGAAGAGGGGGAGCCGCCACTCGCCGAGGCCGCGCACGGTCCGCCGCGCGAGGGGAGCCGTGCGCACCGCGCCCTGGGGGCGGGGCCAGGCGAGCTCGCCGATCGCGCGGACGACGAGGACCATGACGACGGCGATGAACGGGGAGAGGGCGACGAGCAGTCCGGGGGTGTCCGTGACCCCGGTCAGGCCCGGGAGCGCCGTGGGCGAGACCACGGAGACGATCAGGGACAGCGCGACGACGCCGGCGACGACGGACGTGGTCCGTTCGTGCCGGAGCGCGGCGTCGAGCACGGGGCGCCGGGGGTGGCGCCGGGACCGGACCGCGTTGGCCGCGACCAGGGCTGCTGCGGCGAGGGCGCCGAGCGCGGCGAGAGCGACGAGCGACAGGCCGGTCATGTGTGCTCCTTCGAATGGATCAATGAGTCATAGTATTGACTCATTGAGCCAGGGTTGTCCACCCGACCCCGCGAGCACACCACGGGGAGCCCCGCCGAGCGCACCACCGGGCGCGCCGCGGTGGTCACGCGGAGGTGATGTGGCGACCGGCTAACACCGAGTCGTGCGTTCCGCAGTCCGAGCAGCGGATGAAATCGGCGATCGGTCGACGACGTGCCGTCACAAGGGCCGACGTGGTGCGTCTTTCCAGGTTGATCGGCCCGGACGGGCCGGTGCCGGTGTGTCCGGGAGAGGAGGCCGTCGCGTGGGACGCTACGAGGAGCGTTGGTGGGAGGGGCACGCCCACCTCGTGCGGTTCGTCGCCGAGCACGGGCATCCCCGGGTCCCCGTGAGCCACCGCACCGAGCCTGACGGGTTCGCCCTGGGGACGTGGGTCAAGGTCCAGCGTCGTGAGCACTCCCTCGGGACCTTGAAGGACGAGCGACTGCGTGCGCTGCGCGAGGCCGGGTTCGCGTTCGAGGTCCGGCACCCTCTCAAGCAGTGGCAGCGCAACGTGGACCGGCTGGCGGCGTTCAAGGACGAGCACGGGCACACCCGCGTCCCGTACTACTACGAGACCGCGGACGGGTTCGGGCTCGGGGCGTGGGTCGGGCGGATGCGCAGGCGCCGGGCGTCGGGCGAGGCCACGGACCAGCAGGTCGCGGACCTCGACGCCGTGGGGATGGACTGGACCCTGGCGCTCGAGACGTCGAAGCGCCGCAGCCACCGGGCGTTCGCGGCCTTCGTCGCCGACCACGGGCACGGCCGGGTGCCGGACCCGTACCGTACGAGCGACGGGTTCGACCTGTCGGGCTGGGTCGCGCGGGTGCGCCGCGACCGGCGTGCCGGGCGCCTGTCGGCCACGCAGGAGCGCGAGCTGCGCGACCTCGGGTTCGAGTTCCCGAGCGTGCCGGACGCGGACGACTGGGACGCTCACCTGGCGTGCCTGTCGAGGTACATCGCGCGCAACGGGCCGGACATCTCCACCACGTTCGAGTGCGACGACGGGACCCGCCTGGGGCACTGGGTGTCGAGTCAGCGCGCGTCCCGGGAGGCGGGCACGCTCTCGGCCGGACGGGTCGCACGGCTCGACGACCTGGGGTTCGTCTGGCACGTGCGCGACGAGGAGGACGACCTGTGGCGCTCGGGCGTCGAGCTGCTCGCGCGGTACGTGGAGGAGAACGGGGACGGTCGGGTCCCGGGCGACCACGTCGCCCCCGACGGGACCCCCCTGGGCGCCTGGGTCGCCCGACGTCGGTGGGAGCACCGTCACGGCCTGCTGCGCGCCGAGCGCGTCGACGAGCTCGAGGCCCTGGGCTTCGAGTGGGCCTCGACGCCGTCGACGGGAGCGACGCGTGGCACCGACGACCAGGCCTTCCGCGCCTGGGTGGGCGCGCTCGAGACCTTTCGGGCCGAGCGTGGGCACTGTCGTGTGCCGGCGGGCTTCGTGAGCCCGGACGGCAGGAGGCTGGGCGACTGGGTCGCGTACGTGCGTGCCCGACATGCCAAGGGACTTCTCGCGCAGCGGCGGGTCGAGGTCCTCGACGCGCTCGGCTTCGAGTGGCGGATCCGGGACAACGAGGCCTTGTGGCGTCACGGGATCGAGGCTCTCGGGTCCTACGTCGCGGAGCACGGGCACGCGCGCGTGCCGATCAGGCACCGGCGCGACGACGGGTTCCGGCTCGGGCAGTGGGTGCGCAGCCGACGCAGCGAGGGGACGGGCGGCACGCTGAGTCCCGAGCGGACCGCGGCGCTCGACGCGCTGGGCTTCGTCTGGGACCCGACGGCGCCCGCGAGCTAGCCGTTCTGGTGCGGGACGTCGTCGGACGCGGTCGACGGGGCGTCGTCCGGCCGGGTGCTGCGAGGTGCTGCGAGGTGCTGTGTGGTGCGCGTCTCGCGCGGTCCGCGGCGGGAACGACGGGGGCGTCGCGGCCGTACTGTTGACGCTCGTGAAGGTCACGACCACGACGCTCCAGATGCTCCAGGCTCCCGACCGTTCGCCGCGTGAGGTCCCCGACGGGGTCCGGCTCGAACGGACCGTGGGGGTCCGCCCCGAGTACGCGCGGTTCCTCTACGGTCTGGTCGGCGGTCCCTGGACCTGGACCGACCGTCTCGGCTGGACGCGTGAGCAGTGGGCGGAGGAGCTCGAGGTGCCGGGCACGGAGTTCTGGATCCTCTACGGCCAGGACGGGCCGTGGGGCTACGTCCAGCTCCAGCCCGTCGTCGCCGTCGACGGGACGCACGTCGAGATCCGCTACTTCGGGCTCGCGGAGCAGGCGATCGGTCGCGGGCTGGGAGCGGTGCTGCTCGAGCACGGTGTCGCCGCAGCGTGGTCGCTGCCGCAGCGGTTCGACCTTCCGCAGGTCACCCGCGTCTGGGTGCGTACGTGCTCGCTCGACGGGCCCGCAGCCCTGGCCAACTACCGGGCTCGTGGCCTCGTGGTCTGCGGGACCGAGGAGTCGGACGAGGACGTGCCGTCGGCGCCGCTCGGCTCCTGGCTCTCGACGGGCGGTCCTGTACCCAGCGCGGAGCCCGTGGCCTGACGCCAGGCGATCCGGTGCATCGGTCGCCTGCGCACGACGGCCGGCCGGCCGACCGACCGGCCGACCGGCCGACCGACGACCGGCCGGCCGGTCGACGGGCCCTCAGTCGACCGTGACGGCGTCGAGCACGGGGAGCCTGGCTGCGCGCAGCGCGGGCCACCCGGCGGCCAGGACCCCGACGAGGACCGCGATGCCCACCATGGTGCCGAGCCCGGACCACGGGATCACGAGGTCGGTGAAGCCCGTGCTCGCGAACACGGTCGGCATCCCGGCCGCGAGGCCGACGCCCACCGCGAGGCCCAGCACCGTCCCGAACACGGCCGTGAGGACCGACTCGATGACGATCGTCCCGGCGAGCTGGGACCGTCCCAGCCCGACGGCCCGCAGGAGCCCGATCTCGCGCGTCCGTTCGATCACGGACAGCGCGAGCGTGTTGACGATGCCGAGGATCGCGATGACGATCGACAGCCCCAGGAGCGCGTAGAGGATCGTGAGCATCTGGTTCACCTGGCTCGCGAGGGACGAGATGAACTCCTCGTTGTCCATGACGGACACGATCATGTACGGCTTGGCCGCGGCGGTCACGGCGGTGTCGAGGTCGTCCTGGGTCACGCCGTCGGCGGCCTGGAGCAGCACCAGGGTCGCCATCTCGGTCGGTGCCGCGGAGAGCTCCGCGAACACCGTGTCCGGCACGACGACCGGCACGCCCAGGGCGGGCGAGTCGAAGATCGAGCCGATCGTCACGTCGGTGCTGCCGAGCTGCGTCCGCAGCGTGAGCTCGTCGCCGAGCTCCCAGCCCTCGTCGTCCGCGGTCGCCTGGAGGACCGAGACCTGCCCGTCGGCGAGCGTGTCGAGGCTGCCCTCGACGGTCTCGGTGTGCCACGTCCGGCCGAACACCCCGGGGTCGACCCCCAGGACGAGCAGGGGGGTGGCGTCGGCGGCGTCGCCCGAGGACTCGCCGACGAAGTACCGGTCGGCCGTCATCGAGTCGACCGTGCCGACCTCGGGCAGGTCGGCGATGTCGCTCACCGCGCCCGAGGGGACGGTGCCGGTCGCGGACTGCACCACTATGTCGGCGAGGGACTCCTCGGTCACGATGTTCTTCATCGACGCCTGCATGGACGCGGCAAGGACCGAGGCGGCGCCGACGAGCGACATGCCGATCATGAGGGCGCCCGCGGTGCTCGCGGTGCGGCGCGGGTTGCGGGTCACGTTGCCGCGCGCGAGCGTCCCGAGGGGCTTGGCCCACGCGACGAACGGTGCAGACATGACGCGCAGGACGCCGCGTGCGACGACGGGGGCGAGGATCAGCGTCCCGACGACCACGCCCACGGCACCGAGCCCCAGGAGGCCCCCGGTGCTCGCGGTGTCGTCGGCCGCGGCCTGCGCGACCGCGAGGACGACGGCGCCCGCACCGGCCCCGGCGACGACCGCACCGACGATCCCGCGGACCGTGAGCGACCCGGCCTGGGCGGGGGCGTCGTCGCGCATGGCCTCGACGGGCGCGACGAGCGCTGCGCGCCGCGCCGGCAGGGCCGCCGAGGCGACCGAGACGACGACGCCCAGCACGAGCGAGACCACGATCATCGACGCGGTGACGGGGATGTCGCCCGTGAGGTCCATGCCCATGGACTCGAACACGGCCTTGAGGGCTGTGACGAGGCCCAGCCCGCCGAGGATGCCGAGCGCGCCCCCGAGCGTGCCGATGATCGCGGCCTGGACCAGGATCGAGGCGAAGACCTGGGACGGCGAGGCGCCGACGGCGCGCAGCAGCGCGAACTCGCGCTGACGCTGTCGGACCGTCATGGCGAACGTGTTCGCGATGATGAACCCGCCGACGAACAGCGAGATCCCGGCGAAGACCAGCAGGAACGTCTCGATGAAGCCCAGCATCGACGCGATGTCCTCGCGGGCCTCGTCGCGGGCGACCTCACCGGTGACGACCTCGACGGGCTCGGTCGGTGACACCGAGTCGAGCGCGGCGGAGACGCTCGCGCTCAGGTCGTCCTCGCTCACGTCGTCCTCGGCGAGGACCGTGAGGGTCGAGACCATGCCGTCGGGCGCGAAGGCCTCGGCAGCGGTCGGCTCGTCGAAGAACACGATGCTGGCACCGGCCATCGAGGCGCCCATGTCGACGATGCCCGTCAGCGTCGCCTCGGTGACCTGTCCGGCGACGACGATCGTCGTCGTGTCACCGACCGCCAGGCCGCTGGACGCGGCCGTCGCGGCCTCGAGGAGGAACTCTCCGGGGCCCGACGGCGCCGCGCCCTCCACGAGCGGGGTCGCGGGGTCCTCGGCCCGGTAGGCGAGACCGAACGTCGGGGCACCCGTGGTGGGTGGCGGGGTGCCGTCCGCCCCGACGAGCACGAGCGGACCGGTGTAGTCGGCGAAGACGTGCGCGACGCCGTCGGCCCCCTGGACCGTCTCGGTGAGGTCCGCCGGGATGGTGTTGCGGACCGCGCCCGCGCTCGCGTTCTCCTGGGTGAGGGCCGAGGACTCCTCCTCGCCGCGGACCAGGACGTCGGCCGACGAGCTGTCGACGATCCCGTCGAACGTCGCGGACAGCATCTCGCGCAGCGAGAACGTGCCCGCGACGAACGAGACGCCCAGCACGACCGCGAGGATGGACATGCCGAGGCGCACGAGGTGCGCACGGACGTTGCGCAGGGCGACGCGCAGCATCAGGCGGCCGCCTTCTTGCGCGTGAGGGAGCCCAGGACCTCCAGGACGGAGTCCGGGGTCGGGTCGAGGACCTCGTCGACGATCCGGCCGTCGGCGAGGAACAGGACCCGGTGGGCGTAGCTCGCGGCGACGGGGTCGTGCGTGACCATGACGACCGACTGGCCCAGGTCGTCGACCGACTCGCGCAGGAAGGTCAGGACCTCGCGCGACGACGTCGAGTCCAGGTTCCCCGTGGGCTCGTCCGCGAACACGACCGACGGCCTGGAGACCAGGGCGCGCGCGCACGCGACACGCTGCTGCTGCCCGCCGGACAGCTCGCTCGGGCGGTGCCCCAGACGGTCCGTCAGCCCGACGGCGTCGACCACCTTCGCGAGGTACGCCCGGTCCACGGGCTTGCGTGCGATGTCGAGCGGGAGCGTGATGTTCTCCTCGGCCGTGAGCGTCGGGACGAGGTTGAACGACTGGAAGACGAACCCGAGCCGGGTGCGGCGCAGCTTCGTGAGCTGGCGCTGGTTCATCGTGGAGACGACGAGGTCGTCGACGACGACCGTGCCGGCCGTCGGGGTGTCGAGACCTGCCATGCAGTGCATGAGCGTGGACTTGCCCGAACCTGACGGACCCATGATGGCGGTGAACCGACCCCGGCCGAAGTCGACGTCGACGCCCGCGAGCGCGTGGACCGCCGTCGGGCCCTTTCCGTAGGTCTTGACCAGGCCGCGCGCGGTCGCGATCGCGTCGGGGGCGGAGGGCGGGGTGCCGCCGGCGGTGGCCGCCGGCACGGTGGCCGGGGCAGGGGACGGGGAAGGCATGGCGGGACTCTCTCTCGAAGGGTGCGCGTGCTGGCGGCGACCCGGTCGAGGGGAGCGTCGTTGGGGGGACGCCCACGTCTCACCCTCCGAGCCGCTGCGTCCATCCTGGCGGTGGACCGGTCGGCGGAGCATCGGGGATCTCCCTGAAAGAACCCTGAACGTCGCCCGAGGCCGGCGCGGACGTGCCTACGGCGTCGGGGGGACGCCCGGGTCGACGGGCGGGGCGGGCTCGACCGGCGGGGCGGGGTCCGTCGGCGGCGCCGGTTCGGTCGGGGCGGCCGGTGCGTCGTCCTGGGGCGCCGGGGGAGCCTTGGGCTTCTTGGGGGCGGGCGGGGTGCCCACCATGTTCGGGTCGGGGGCCGGGAAGCCCGCGACCGGCGAGCCCTCCAGCGCGGTCTCCATGAAGGAGCGCCAGGTCGGGGCCGCGAGCGTCGAGCCGTACCAGCGCTGCTGGTACTTGCCGTTGATCGTCATGCGGCTCATCGAGACGTCGCTCTCCGCGTTGCCGATCCACACGGCGGTGACGATCTGGGGCGTGTACCCGATGAACCAGGTGTGGTTGTTGTTGTTCGCGGTGCCGGACTTGCCGGCGCTCGGGCGCGAGAGCTGAGACTTCTTGCCCGTGCCCTGCGTCATGACGTTCTGGAGCGCGTACGTCACGGTGTTCGCGATGTTCGGGTCGAGGGCGTTCGGGTTGCAGCTCGCGGACGGCACGGGCAGCTCGCTCCCGTCGGCCCCGACGATGCGGGTGATCGCGATCGGGTCGCAGTAGGTCCCGCCGCTCGCGAACGTCGCGTACGCGGCGGCGAGCTGGAGGGGCGAGGAGTTCTGCGTGCCGATCGTCATGGTCGGCATGACGTGGATCGCGGACGCGTCGCCCGTGACCTCGGCCGTGCGGGAGGGGCGGAGCCCGATGTTCCACGCCATGTCCCGCACGGCGCACAGGTCGAGCTGGGACTCCATCGTGGCGTAGCCGGTGTTGACCGAGTTGAAGGTGGCGCGCAGGACCGGGATCTCGCCCTGGTCGGTCGAGCCGTCCGAGTTGCCCGGGGACCAGGGGATGCGGTCGAGGCGGGCGCACGAGGCGTGGAAGTCCCGGTTCGGCACGAACGTGCGCTTGTTCGCGTTGACCGTCTGGCTGAGGGTGCGACCCGACCGCAGCCACTCCGCCAGGGTGAACACCTTCCACGTCGAGCCGGGTGAGAACCCCTGGGACGAGCCGTGCCTCTGGTCGGTGCTGTAGTTCACGGCCGTGGTGCCCGGCGCGGGTTCGCGTGCGACGTCGTAGGGACGGTTCTGCGCCATCGAGAGGATCTTGCCGGTGCCGGGCTCGACCGCGACGAGCGCGTCCTCGATGCCGCTCGGGTCGCCGGGCGGGACGGCCGCGGTGATCGTTGCCTCGGCCGCGGCCTGCATCCGAGGGTCCAGCGTCGTCGTGATGTCGAGGCCGCCGCGGTAGAGCAGCGCCTGGCGTTCTGCCTTGGTCTCCCCGAACGTCGGGTCGGAGGTGATGACCTTGGTGACGTAGTCGCAGAAGAAGGCGGCCCCGCCGGCCGTCTGGCAGCCTCCCGCGACGGGCTGGACGACCAGGGTCGCGGGCAGCGGGGTCGCGACCGCCTCGTCGTGCTGCTGCTGGGTGATGTAGCCCTGCTCGAGCATCTTGCTCAGGACGCGGTTGCGACGCTTCTCCGAGTCGACCGGGTTGGTCACGGGGTCGTACTTGGTGGGGGCGTTGGTGACCCCGGCGATCGTGGCGGCCTCGACGACGCTGAGCTCCGAGGCGTGCTTGGAGAAGTAGTGCAGCGCGGCGGTCTCGACGCCGTAGACCCGGATGCCGAACTGCGCGATGTTGAGGTAGCCCTGGAGGATCTCCTCCTTCGACATGACGGTCTCGAGCGAGATCGCGAGCTTGGCCTCACGGGCCTTGCGTCCCAGGGTGTCGTCGCGGGCCGCGCGCATCGCGACCGGGTCGTCGTCGCGCACGGCCTGCTCGATCAGGACGTTCTTGACGTACTGCTGGGTCAGGCTGGACCCGCCCTGGGTGTCGCCGCCCGTGAAGTTGTTGACGGCGGCGCGGGTCACTCCCTCGGGGTCGATCCCGCCGTGCTCGTAGAAGCGGTGGTCCTCGATCGCGACGACCGCGTCCTTCATGGGCTGGGAGACCTGGTCGAGGGCGACCACGATGCGGTTCTCCTGGTAGAAGGTCGCGAGCAGCGTCGTGCCGTCGTTGGCATAGACGCGGGACTGCTCGGCCAGAGGGCCCGGGACGAGCTCGTCGGGCAGCTCGTCGAACATCTTCGTGACGTCCTCGGTCACGGTGTTCGCGCCGGCGGCGAGCGGAAGGAGGAGACCAGCCGCGAGGACGCCCCCTACGGCCGACACGAGCAGGAAGGCCATCAGGAGCGCGAGCGCCTTGACGGCCGAGGTCTGCTGACGGGGTCGTGTGGACTGGCCCATCTGCCGACTGTACGTCTCACGTCCCGGGGCGGCTCGGCGAGCGGGCATCCGTGGCCGGGGCGTGACCTGGGCGGTGCGGGCGGGGTTCGCGGCGCCGCGTCGAGTGCAACTGAAGGGTTGCGCTCCGCCCGCTCTGGTGCAACTCTTGAGTTGCACTTCCTGTGGAGGACCCGGCGCGACCCGAGAGACGAGGAACGACCATGACGACCACCGACCAGCAGGCCTCGATCGACACCGAGGCGTTCCAGGTGACCCGCACCCTGATCGTGCACGCCCCTCCGTCCAGGGTGTGGGCGGCCCTCACGCGCGACGACCTGATCGCCCGGTGGTTCGGCCAGGAGGCCCACCTGCCGGACCTGCGCGTGGGCGGAGAGGGCACGTTCGGCTTCGACGGCTACGGGCAGTTCGCCGTCCGCATCGAGGAGTACGACGAACCCGCTGCCTTCGCCTTCACCTGGACCCACCAGGCAGGCGCCGAGCTGCGCCCCGACACCTCGACCCTCGTCCGGTTCACGCTGACCCCCGAGGGTGAGAACACCGTGCTCGCCGTCGTCGAGTCCGGGTTCGAGCGCCTCGGCGACCGCGCCGAGGGCGCGATGGCCGACAACCGGACGGGCTGGACCGACGAGCTCGACGAGCTCGTCGCGTTCGTCGAGGGGCCGCGGTTCCCGGCAGGGGAAGCCCCCGCCGAGCGCGTCGCGCGCTCCGCCGACGGCCCCGCGGCGTGAGCACCGGGACGCTGGCCCCCGTGTTCGCGGCGCTCGCCGACGACACGCGGTGGCAGATCCTGCAGGAGCTGGGACGAGCGGACCTGTCGGCATCGGCGCTCGCGGCCGTCCTGCCCGTGACACGGCAGGCGATCGCCAAGCACCTGGCCGTGCTCGCCGAGGCCGGGCTGGTCGAGCCCGTGCGCGTTGGGCGCGAGGTCCGCTACCGCACGATCGGGTCCCGCCTGGGCGAGACCGCCCGCGCGCTCGACGCGATCGGCGCAGAGTGGGACCGCCGCCTCGCTGCGATCAAGCGGATCGCGGAGGGATAGCGGTCTCGGTGCCGAACATGCGGATCGCGGAGGGATAGCGGCTTCGGTGCCGAACATGCGGATCGCGGACGGTAGCGGCTTCGGTGCCGAACATGCGGTTGGCGTCGTGATTGAGCAGTTTCGCGACACCAACCGCATGTTCGAGGAGCGCTGACCGCATGCTCGGCAGCGGCAGCGGCAGCGGCAGCGGTGGCGTGGGCGTGGGCCAGCCCGCCGAGGGTGACCGCCGGACCCGCCGAGGGTGACGCCCCACCCCGCCGAGGGTGACCGGTCGGCGCTGCCGCCGTCGTCAGACCCGCACCTGCGACGTGTCGCGGCGCAGGTAGCCCCACGCGAGGACAGCGCAGACGACGCCGTTGACGAGCCCGGCGAGGACGTCGGTCAGCGAGTGCATGCCGCGGTACAGCCGTGCGAAGCCGACCGCGAACGGGACGAGCACCGCCAGGACCGTGAGCGCGACCCGGAGCACGGGGTTCTGCACGCGCTGCGCGAGGAGCGCGAGCGTCAGGTAGAACGCCGTGGACGCGCCGGTGTGCCCGCTGGGGAAGCTCGACGTGGGCGGGGCGTGGTCGAGCATGTCGACCTCGGGCCGGGTGCGGCCCACGACGAGCGAGGACGTGAGGAAGATCAGGGCCTGGAGCGACACCGCGAGCGCGGGGACCAGGGCGAACCACCACTGCCGGGTCCGCCACCAGATGAGCGCGACCGCGAGCACGCACGCCCCGATGATGAACTCGGTCATCCCGATCGCCGACAGCATCTCGGTGACGGTGTCGAGGAGGGGCGTCCGGCCCTCGACGAGGGTGTGGTTGACGTCGGCCTCACCGGGCAGGTTCTCGAGCGGACCCTTGATGAGGAACCCGAGCCCCACGATCACGACCCACAGCGCGGCGCCGGGCAGGAACGCCCGGAGTGCCAGGTCGCGGGCGACCTCGCGGCCTGTCGGGCGCGAGGTGTCGAGCTCGTAGCGGTGGACGAACGGGTGCACGGGGCCTCCAGGCGTGTCGGCGCGCCCGACCTGTGGGTCGGGCGCGAGTTCCCGGACATTACGTGCACACGGGACGACTCGCACGGCGGGGCGCTCGCGTCGCCCTGGGTAGGCTCGCCCGGTGCACCTACCGAGACGGGTCCTCGAGGCGTTCGACGCCGTCGGGCCGGCGACGAGGCTCGACGGCGGACGCGGCCGGGCCTGGCGCGTCGGGGACGTCGTGCTCAAGCCGCTCGACGTGCTCCCGGCCGAGCTCGACTGGCTGCGGGACCATGCGCCGTCGGGCGGGGGCGACCTCCGGCTCGGCCGGCCGCTCGCGAGCGCGTCGGGTGACGCCGTCGTCGACGGCTGGACGGCGTTCTCGGCCCTCCCGGGCGAGCATGTCGCGGGCAGGTGGGCGCAGATCGCGGACGTGGCCCACCGGTTCGCGGCAGTGTTCGACGGCGCCGCTCGCCCTGGATTCCTCGACGAGCGGACGCATGCCTGGGCTCGGGCGGACCGGCTCGCCTGGGGCGAGGATGCTGTGGACGTGCCCGACGACGTCCCGCACCTCCCTGCGCTGCTCGCGGCCCGGCGGGTGGTCAGCGAGCCGTCGACGGTCGTCCACGGCGACCTCACGGGCAACGTGTTGTTCGACGACGACCTGCCGCCCGCGGTGATCGACCTGACGCTCTACTGGCGGCCGGTGCGGTACTCGGTGGCGGTCGTCGCGGTCGACGCGGTCTGCTTCGAGGGGGCGCCGCCGTCCCTCCTCGAGACGATCGACCCAGGGGAGGGCTTCGCGCAGCACCTCGTGCGCGCGCTGGTGTTCCGCATCGCGACGCACTGGTTCAACGGGCTGCCTCTCGACGTCGGCGACGTGTACGCGGCGACCGTGGCGCGGGTGCTCGACCTGGCGGCGCGGCGACGCTGAGACACCTCGCGAACGGCGGTGTCAGTGCGCGTCGGCGACCGTCGTCCGAGAGCCGCGCAACGCCGCCGCGACGGTGCCGCCAGTGATCGCGAGGACGAGCCCGAGCACGAACGCCGCGACCTCGGCGGGCATGAGTCGACCGACCGTGCGCTCCTCGTCCGCCGCGACGCCCTCGACGTAGCCCGTGTACGCGCCGGCGGCGAACAGCAGCGCTCCGCCGACGATCGCGAGCCAGCACAGGGCGAGGACGCCCCGTCGTAGACCTTGTGTCATGTCGTCTCCCCTTCTCGACCCGGCGACTGCTGGAACCGTAGTGCACGGGCGCGATCCGCCGTCGGGCAGGCCTGGAGAGCGGCGCACGCGGCTGCGAGGATGCCTGGATGGCTGATGTGGAGACCTGGGACCTGCTCGACGAGCAGGGTGACCCGACCGGGGAGGTTCACCGCCGAGGTGGCCCCGGATGGCCCCCTGGCCGCTTCCACCTCATGGTGGCAACGTGCGTCGTCCGGTCCGACGGCCTGATCCTGCTGACCCGCCGCGCCGCGACCAAGACCTTCCCGTTCGCGTGGGAGATCCCCGGCGGGAGCGTGCTCGCGGGCGAGACCGGCATCCAGGCTGCCGTGCGCGAGGTGCGCGAGGAGACGGGGCTGGTCCTCGACGAGGGCACGCTTGAGCGCGTGGGGAGGGGCGTTGAGTCCGCGTCGTTCCTCGACGTCCACGTCGCGACCGTACCCGGTCGTCCGCGGCTGGTCCTCGACCCGGCAGAGGTCGACGACGCCGCCTGGGTCACGTGGGCCGACGTCGATGCGCACCGCGCGGCGGGGCGGATGCCCGCTCCCTGGGTCGGGTGCTTCGCCGCGCTCTGGCCGGACCTCGCCCGGAAGGTGGCGGAGGCGGCAGGGTGAGGGGACAGGCCTGGTGATCCTCACGGAAACCGCTGGACCAACCCGTCGTCGTTCCCGCCGGGGGACAATGGACGACAGCAAGTGTTCGTCTAGACGAGGAGTCCTCCGTGCCCCAGGGAACTGTCCGATGGTTTGACGCCGACCGAGGCTTCGGCTTCCTCGACCTCGGGAACGAGGGCGAGGACCTGTTCGTGCACGCGTCCGAGATCATGGGTGACGACGGACCCAAGCTGCTCCGTGAGGGGCAGACGGTCGAGTTCGAGGTGGGCGAGGGGGACCGTGGGCCCCAGGCTCGCCGTGTCCGGGTCACGGGCGACCGGGCTGCCGACGCGCCCCTGGGTGTGCTCGGCACCGTCAACTGGTACGAGCCGACCAAGGGGTACGGCTTCGTCACGCCCGACGACGACCGCGTCGAGATCTTCGTGCACAGCTCGGCGATCGTCGGTGGCGGCGTGATCTCAGAGGGGCAGCGGGTGGCGTTCCTCGTCGTCGACGGTGAGAAGGGACCGCAGGCCGACCACCTGCTCCCGCTCAGGGCCGAGGCCGCGCGGCCGGCCTCGGACGGCGCGGACGGCACCGTGACCTGGTACGACGAGGTCAAGGGCTTCGGGTTCGTCGCCCCCGACTCGGGCGGTGGGGACGTCTTCGTCCACGTCAGCGCCCTCGGCTCGGGGTTGACCGAGCTCTCCGAGGGGGACCGCGTGACGTACGACGTCGTCGACGGCGACAAGGGGCCGAACGCCCGCAACGTGCAGCTCGCACGCGGCTCCGGGGGCGGGCGCGGCGCCATGGACCGGGGTCGGCCGGGCCGTCCCGCGGCATCCGGCGGGCCGGTGCGCGGGGGCGAGGGCACGGTCGCGCGCTACGACGAGGAGCGCGGCTTCGGCTTCATCACCCCCGACGACGGTGGCCTGGACCTGTTCGTGCACGTGTCGGTCGTGCGGGGCGACGAGGTCCTGGAGGAGGGCGACCGGGTCCGGTACAAGGTGCGCCAGAGCGACCGGGGGCCGCAGGCCGACGCCGTCGAGCTGGTGTGAGCGACGAGCGGGTTCTGTGAGCGTGTGGCTGGGCTGCCCCAGGCGCACCTTCCGGCCAACCGCCCGGGAATACCCCGCCCCACCCCGTAGTTGAGCCTAGTGGACTCAAGTTCACGGCCCCGTCGCTTGCGCAGCAGCACGGACCGGCATAACTTGAGTGAAGACGACTCAACCGGCAGTCGGGTGGGGACACCCGGCAGGGGAAGGTCCGGACGTGCGCGCCACCACGCGCCGTCGGGCAGTGAACCGCCACGGGCTGCCGATCGAACGACGCACACGTAGCAGCACACGGCAACACAACGGAGGCACGAACATGGCACGAGCGGTCGGAATCGACCTGGGCACCACCAACTCGGTGGTCGCCGTCCTCGAGGGTGGGGAGCCCACCGTCATCGCGAACGCCGAGGGCGCTCGCACGACCCCGTCGGTCGTCGCGTTCTCGAAGACCGGCGAGGTCCTCGTCGGGGAGATCGCCAAGCGCCAGGCAGTCACGAACGTCGACCGCACCATCACGTCGGTCAAGCGCCACATGGGCACCGACTGGTCGGTCGAGATCGACGACAAGAAGTACAGCGCGCAGGAGATCTCCGCGCGCGTGCTCGGCAAGCTCAAGCGCGACGCCGAGGAGTACCTGGGCGAGCCCGTCACCGACGCGGTCATCACGGTCCCGGCGTACTTCAACGACGCCGAGCGCCAGGCGACGAAGGACGCCGGGCAGATCGCGGGCCTCAACGTCCTGCGCATCGTCAACGAGCCCACCGCCGCCGCTCTGGCCTACGGCCTGGAGAAGGGCAAGGAGGACGAGCTCATCCTCGTCTTCGACCTCGGTGGTGGAACGTTCGACGTGTCCCTCCTCGAGGTGGGCAAGGACGAGGACGACTTCTCGACCATCCAGGTCCGTGCGACCTCGGGCGACAACCGCCTCGGTGGTGACGACTGGGACAACCGCATCGTCGAGCACCTCATCCAGCAGGTGAAGAACAGCTCGGGCGTCGACCTGTCCAAGGACAAGATCGCGCTCCAGCGTCTGCGTGAGGCTGCGGAGCAGGCGAAGAAGGAGCTCTCGTCCGCGACGAGCACCAACATCTCGATGCAGTACCTCTCGATGAGCGAGAACGGCCCCATCCACCTGGACGAGAAGCTCACGCGTGCTCAGTTCCAGCAGATGACGCAGGACCTCATCGACCGGACCAAGGCGCCGTTCCACGCGGTCATCCGTGACGCCGGCATCTCCGTCAGCGACATCGACCACGTCGTGCTCGTGGGTGGTTCCACCCGCATGCCCGCCGTGACCGAGGTCGTCAAGGAGCTCACGGGCGGCAAGGAGCCCAACAAGAGCGTCAACCCTGACGAGGTCGTCGCCGTCGGTGCCGCGCTGCAGGCCGGTGTCATCAAGGGCGAGCGCAAGGACGTCCTCCTGATCGACGTCACGCCGCTGTCCCTGGGCATCGAGACCAAGGGTGGCGTGATGACCAAGCTCATCGAGCGCAACACGGCCATCCCGACCAAGCGCAGCGAGGTGTTCTCGACCGCCGAGGACAACCAGCCGTCCGTGCTGATCCAGGTCTTCCAGGGTGAGCGCGAGTTCGCCCGCGACAACAAGCCGCTGGGCACGTTCGAGCTCACGGGCATCGCCCCGGCGCCGCGTGGCCTGCCGCAGATCGAGGTCACCTTCGACATCGACGCGAACGGCATCGTGCACGTCGGCGCGAAGGACCGCGGCACCGGCAAGGAGCAGAAGATGACCATCACCGGTGGCTCCGCGCTGCCGAAGGAGGACATCGACCGCATGGTCAAGGAGGCCGAGGAGCACGCGGCCGAGGACAAGAAGCGTCGCGAGGAGGCGGAGACCCGCAACCAGGCCGAGGCGTTCGTGTACTCGACCGAGAAGCTCGTCGCGGAGAACAAGGAGAAGCTCCCCGCCGACGTCGTCACCGAGGTCGAGGCCGATATCGCGTCGGTCAAGACGGCCCTCGAGGGCACGGACGCGGACGCCGTGAAGTCGGCCCACGAGAAGCTCCTCGCTTCGAGCCAGAAGATCGGCGAGGCGCTGTACGCGTCGGCCGAGCAGGAGCAGGCTGCGGGCGACCAGGGCGCCGCTGACGCTGACGCGGCCAGCGCGGCAGGGGCGTCGTCGGCTCCCGACGAGGACATCGTCGACGCCGAGATCGTGGACGAGGACGACAAGAAGTGACGAGCGACGCCCAGGGTCCCGAGGAGCGCAACGGCTCCGAGGACCAGCCCTTCCACTTCACGGACAAGCGCAAGGTGACCCCGGAGGGGCAGCCCAAGGAGGCTGCCCCCGAGGGGGCCGGCTCGGCAGGTGACGACGCCGAGCAGGACCCGCTGGCAGGGCTCGACTTCGAGCCCACCGGCGAGGCCGGGGACGATGCGGCTCTTCTTGCTGCGCAGTCCGAGGCGGCGGCCCACCTCGACGCCCTCCAGCGCGAGCGGGCCAGCTTCACCAACTACCGCAACCGGTCGCTGCGTGACCAGGAGGCCGCGCGGGTCAAGGGCGTCGAGGACGTCCTGGCCGCGCTCCTGCCGGTCCTCGACGACATCGACCGGGCGCGCCAGCACGGCGAGCTCGACGGCCCGTTCGTCGCGATCTCCGACAAGCTCGACGCGAGCCTGGCGAAGTTCGGCATCGAGCGGTACGGCGTCGTGGGCGAGGAGTTCGACCCGACCGTCCACGAGGCGCTCATGCACCAGGTGGACCCCGAGGCCACGTCGGCCACGGTCAACCTGGTCATCGAGCCGGGCTACCGGATCGGCGAGAAGATCGTGCGCGCCGCACGCGTCTCGGTCATCGGACCGGAGTAGTGACACAGGTGGGTGCCGAGTCCTGCAGGACCGGGCACCCACCGCCCCGGGACGCCCGACGGCGGAGCGCACCTTCCGCGTGAAGGTGACCTCCGCCGTCGGGCCCCCGGGAGAACGACCACCATGAACGTCAGCACCACGACCGGCCCCGGGGCCGGTCGAGACCTAGGAGAGGAGGCGCCTTGACCGGTCAGGACTGGATCGAGAAGGACTTCTACGCCGCGCTGGGCGTCCCCAAGGATGCCGACGACGCCGCGATCAAGAAGGCGTACCGCAAGCTGGCCCGCACCTATCACCCCGACCAGAACCAGGGTGACGCGAAGGCCGAGGCGAAGTTCAAGGAGATCGGCGAGGCCTACGCGGTCTTGTCCGACGCCGAGCAGCGCCAGCAGTACGACGCGATCCGTGCCATGGCCGGCGGGGGCGCACGCTTCTCCGCAGGAGCCGGCGGACCCGCCGGTGGGGCCGGAGGGTTCGAGGACATCTTCGGCGGCATGTTCGGCGGCGGCGGTGGTGGCGGCGGAGGCCGCGTGCGGTACTCCACGCAGAGCGGCGGAAGCGGCGGCTTCGAGGACATCCTCGGGTCGATGTTCGGCGGTGGGGGAGCCCAGACCGGGTTCCGACCCAACGCCGGCTACCAGCGCCCGCAGGCGGGCGCCGACGTGCACTCGTCGGCGACGCTCGGGTTCCGTCCTGCGGTCGAAGGGTCGACCGTCAACGTCACGACCGAGGGCCGCACCATCACGGCCCGCATCCCGGCGGGCGTGCGCGACGGCCAGAAGATCCGGCTGCGCGGCAAGGGCCGCCCCGGCGTCGCGGGTGGCGCCCCCGGCGACCTGGTCATCACGGTCCACGTCACGCCGCACCCCGTGTTCTCGGTCGACGAGAAGCACAACCTGCGCCTGACCGTTCCCGTGACGTTCGCCGAGGCCGCGCTCGGTGCGACCATCGAGGTCCCGACGCTCGACGGCAAGCCCGTCAAGGTCAAGGTCCCCGCGGGCACGCCGTCGGGCCGCACGCTGCGCGTCAAGGGCAAGGGCGTCAAGACGGCCAAGGCGACGGGCGACCTGCTCGTCACGATCCAGGTCGTCGTGCCGCAGAAGCTCTCGAAGGCCGCCAAGGAGGCCGTCGAGACGCTCGCCGCGGCGACCGACGGCGAGAGCGACGTGCGCTCCGACCTGTTCGGGCGCGCGGCCGAGTAACGGACCGACCAGCAGGCACGAGGAGCGGCGAGGAGGAGAGCATGGCCAGGAACGAGGCTCCCACGGGGAGCCAGATCCCGTTCAACGCGTACGACGACGCCCCCGTGCTCGCCATCTCGCAGGCCGCAGCCCTCGCCGGGATGCACCCGCAGACCCTGCGCCAGTACGACCGCCTGGGCCTCGTGACCCCGCGCCGCACCATGGGGCGCGGGCGCCGCTACTCCCAGCGGGACGTCGCCAAGCTCCTCGAGGTCCAGCGGCTCTCCCAGGAGGAGGGCATCAACCTCGCCGGCATCCGCCGCATCCTCGCGCTCGAGGAGCAGGTGAGCCGGCTCGAGGCCCGCCTCGACGCCCTGTCGGCGCGGCTCGAAGGAGGGCGCGTGTTCGCGGCCGGGGTGAGCGGCGACGTCGTCATGGTGCCGCGGGGGCGGCGTGTCCGGCGGACGACGGCGGACCGAGGTGCCGACCCCGGCCGTGGCGGCGGCCAGGTCGTCGAGTCCACCGAGACGCGAGCGCTCGTCCTGTGGCGCCCGGGCCGAGGCTCCTGACCTCGGGCAGTGCCACCAGAGACCGGCCCAGGACTTTCCCAGAATGGCTTTACGTGCGGTCCGTGTGACGTAAAAATGGCGGAATTCCGCCGAAGTGAGTGAGGCCTTGCTTCCTGTACAGGGTCCGTTCCGAGGAATACCGTGAAGGAGATGCACGGTTGAACGCCCCTGTCCTTCGAGCAAGGAGAAGTCCCATGAGCAGCCTGATGGAGATGCCCCAGGTCGTCGAGTGTTCGATCGACGGCTGCGGATACAACCACGAGCACGGCTGCCACGCCGGCGCCGTGACGATCGCCGCGCACGGCAGCGAGGCCGAGTGCGCCACGTTCATCCCCCTGACCTCCAAGGGCGGCCTGGAGAAGGTCATCGCCCACGTCGGCGCCTGCCAGCGCGGGGAGTGCGCCCACAACGAGTCGCTCGAGTGCAACGCGTCGGCGATCCGCGTCGGAGCCGGACCCCAGGGTGCGGACCACGCGGACTGCCTGACCTACAGCCCCCGCTGACCCTCGCGCTCCCCCCGGCGCGATCCTCCACGACGCCCCGCTCGTCCCTCGCCGGACGACGGGGCGTCGTGGTGCGCGGGGCTGTCGCTGTCCACGTGCGAGGGGCCACGGCGGGCAGGGGCGGTCGGCGCCCTCAGCGTGAGAGGTCGCGGAGCATCTGCACGGCGTCGGCGTGCCGCGCAGGAAGGGGCTCGACCCAGATGCGAGGCGGACGTCGCAGGATCGCGGTCACACCGAAGGTGAGCGCCGTGCGCTCGATCCTGTGCCGCAGCTCGGCGCGCACCGGCCCGACGTCGGCCGTGCGGGCGCTGAGCGCGGCATAGATCCCGCCGCCGAGCGTCGCGACCGGGTGCCCGAGGCCGAACGTCTCGGTCAGGACCTTGCCCATGGCCGCGGCGCGAGCCACCCGCTGCCACCCGTCGATGCGTTCGATCGCGACGTCCACCAGGACGAGGCAGTGCGTCGTGGACGCGGGGGTCCCCAGGCGTTCCGCCTGCCCGTACGTCTCCTGGAGGCGTTGCACGAGGTAGGGCATCGTCGCGAGACCCGAGCGGGGGTCGGTCGTGGGCGGTGCGCCGGGGATCAGCTCGTTGCCGACGGCCCACCCGGTGCTGACTGCCCGCAGCACGGTGACGTCGGGGGCCGTTCCCCACAGGTCGAACAAGCACGAGAGGTCGTCGATCGTCTCGCCGATGCTGATGCCGTCACGGCCGCGGGCCTCACCGAGCCTCTCGGCCGCCGCTGCTGGGCACCGGGCGTCCGTGAGCGCCTCGACGAGCGCCTCGACGGCAGGGTGGTACCAGTCGCCCGGCCGCAGCCAGACGCTGTTCATGCTGGCCGCCTGCCACTCGTCGAGCAGCGAGGCGACGGCTGGCTCGGGGTAGCCAGGTCGTAGGTCCATACCCATGAGACGTACGAGGCTGGTGCTCATGACGCGACAGCAGCCGTCCGGTTTCTCTTTCATCCACTCGACACACCGACGGACATGCAGCACATTCCGGCGGTTCTGTCATCCTGACAGACGGACAAGACGGGCGAACCCGCGGTGAGACGTAGATAACACCACCGAAAATGCCGTCTAGGATGAACGGGAGGGCCTCACCTGCTGATGAGGCGGAGTCAGAGGCGGTAGGGGCATGACGCAGGTCGACACGTCGAGGGACGATGCCTCGACGAGCGACGCCGAGCTGATCACCGCCGTCCGCGGAGGCGACTACGCGGCGTTCGGTGCGCTGTACGAGCGGCACGCCGCCGCGGCCCGCACGGTCGCCCGCCAGTACGTGCGCTCGGGGTCCGACGCCGACGACATGGTCTCGGAAGCGTTCGCCAAGGTCCTCGGCATCCTGCAGTCGGGAGGCGGACCGGACGTCACGTTCCGCGCCTACCTCTTCACCGTCGTCCGGCGCCTGTCCTACGACCTGTCGAACGCGGGCCGACGCACTCAGCCCACCGACGACATCGAGACGTTCGAGAGCGCGTTCGGGCCCATGGCCTCGACCGAGGACCCCACGCTCCAGGGGTTCGAGCGCTCCGTCGTGACCAAGGCCTACCAGGGGCTGCCGGAGCGTTGGCAGGCCGTGCTCTGGTACACCGAGGTCGAGGAGATGAACCCGGCCCAGATCGCGCCGCTGCTCGGGCTCACGGCCAACGGGGTCTCCGCGCTCGCCTACCGTGCCCGGGAGGGCCTGCGCCAGGCCTACCTCCAGCAGCACCTGACGGGCGCGAGCAGCGCAGGGTGCGAGAACGTCAACCCTCTCCTCGGCTCCTACGTCCGCGGCGGCCTCGCGAAGCGGGAGACCGCCAAGGTCGACGCGCACCTCGAGGAGTGCGGCGAGTGCCGGGCGCTCGTGCTCGAGCTCGGCGACGTCTCGCACGGCATGCGCGCCGTCATCGCACCCCTGGTCCTCGGGGTCGCGGGGCTGGGGCTGGTCGGGACCGCGCTCCCGCTCACGGGGGGCGCAGCCGTCGGAGCCGGCGCCGCTGGAGCGACGGGGGCCGCGGGCGGTGGCGCGGGGAGCGGTGCCGCCGGAGCCTCAGGTTCCGGGGCAGCAGGTTCCGGGGCTGCCGCAGGCGGTGGCGGAGCCGCGGCCGGGACCGGGGCCGCCGGAGGCGCCGCCGCTACCGGAGGGGCCGCAGGGACCGGTGTCGTGGGAGGCGCTGCGGCGGCCGGTGCTGCCGCCACGAGCGGTGGGCTCGGCGCGGCGGCGGCCGTGGGCGCGAGCGCCGCGGTCGGCACAGGGGCTGCTGCCGCGGCCGGCGCGACCGGCCTGGCAGCACTCATCGCCGCGTCCCCGCTGATCGCCGCCACGGTGGGCGTCGTGGCGGTCGCGGCGGTCGGTGCGGGCGTCGTCGCCGTGTCCGGTGGCTTCTCGTCCGAGCCACCTCCGAGCGCGGGCGCGAGCCCCGACCCGTCGGCGTCGCCGTCTGACGCTCCCACGACCTCACCGACGGACGAGCCGTCGCCTCCGAGCGGTGACCCCACGTCGCCGACGAACACGGTGCCGCTCGCCGAGGCGCCCCCCGCCGACCCCGCCAGTCCTGCAGCGCCGGCGTCGAACGGTGGCGGTGCGGCCCCGGGGGCCGACACCCCGCCGACCGGTCAGGGTGAGCCGTCGACGCCTCTCGAGCCTCCGACGTTCCCGTTGACCCCGGTCCTCCCTGTCGTCCCTGGGACCCCGGACCCCGTCGACCCCGTCGACCCGCCGGCCCCGGCATCTCTCGATCTCGCGTTCGCGCCCCTCACGCTCGCTCCCCGGGTCTCCGAGGACCTGACCCTCACGGCGTCCAACTCGGGCGGCACGTCCGCCGAGGAGGTCGTCGTCGACGTCACGCTCCCGCAGAACGTCTCGGTCGTGACCTCCGCGGTCACCGCACGCCGGGGCGTCGTCCCGGCGATCCGGCTCGCGGCGCTGCCGTGCGGCCCGGCGGTACCGTCCGGCGACGGGTCGTCGATCGTCTCGTGCTCGGTCGGGGTGCTCTCCCCGGGGGAGACGAAGGACCTCGTCATCACGGTCCAGGCCGCGCGCGGCGGGAGCTACACGTTCGGTGGCACCGTGCACGGCAAGGGGCTGCCCCCCGTGAAGAAGGAGTACGTGCCGGCGCCCGTTCCGTCGTACGGCGCCGAGATCGACCTGGTGACACCGACCGTCGGCGGCACCAAGAAGGACCCGCTCGTGAACCCCGGCGCGACCTCGGTCCGGCTCACGGCTCGCAACACGGGCGACGTCGACGCCCAGGGCGTGTCGTTCTCCGTGGGCGACCTGCCAGCAGGCGTCACGGCGAAGCCCCTGGACGATCGGTGGACCTGCGCGCCCGGTGACGCGTCCGTCACGTGCACGCCGACGTACGGCGTGGACCTCGTGGCTCCCGGCGGGAGCCACACGTCCGGCCCGCCGGTCGTCCTCGACGTCCAGCTCCTCGCAGGAGACGGGGCCGAGGAGACCACGTCCGGGCTCTCCTTCTCCGCGACCACGTCCTCGGCCGGCCGGACACTGAAGGACTCTGCGGTCGCGGACCTCACCGTCAGTGAGCCGTGGGCCGGCGCGGACGAGGTCCCGGCCGTGGCCACGTTCGCTGCCCAGTGCGTCGACGGCGCCGCGACCGTCGCGCTGAAGGACGTCACCAACACGACGGCCTACGACGACCTCGGGGTGACCCTCGACGTCGACGGACTCGTCTCGCAGAGCTTCTCCCTGCGCCGCGAGGCCACCACCCGGCTCGAGGTGCCCCACGACCTGCGCGTCGCGAAGGACGCCCCGGCATCGTTGACGCTCGTGACCACGGTCGAGGGGCTCGAGTTCACGCGCAAGGTCCCCGTGGGCGGCGTCCCCGCCAAGGACTGCTTCGTCCCGCAGTGGCTGTCGGACGCCGACGTCACGACGCACACCGGCAACGAGGCCGGGGCGGTCCGACTCGAGGCGGCCGTCACCAACTCGACCGGTCGTCCTCTGACGATCCAGGTCGACGACATGGCGCCGGTAGGGGCCGAGGAGGCCTCCCGCGCGACGGTCACGATCGACCCGGGCGAGAGCGCGACGTTCTCCCGGTCGACCGGTGAGCAGGACCTCGCGGCCGGAGACCTCGTCGTGAGCCAGCACCTGTCCGTGCCCGACGCCGACGGCGACCCGGGCGAGTACGACCAGCACCTCACGGTCGGCCATGCAGCGGCGCGGATCGCGCCCGCCAGCCCGACGCCGACGGTGGGCGCGTGCGTCTACGTTCCCGAGACGCGGACGTCCTCGGCGCCCGTGACCCTGACGTTCGACAACTCGGCGTCGACGCTGCCGGTGGAGTTCACGGTCGCCGGGCACGACCCGGTCGGGGTGGAGCCCGGCGAGGTCGCGACGCTGGACGACTCGGTCGGCTACCGGGGCACGACGTTCGTCGTGCGCGCCGACGGGCGCGAGGTCGCACGCCACGAGGTGCCCGGTGTGAGCTGCTACGTGCCGCAGTGGTCGCAGGAGGTGTCGGTCGCTGCGGAGAACGTGGGTGGCCAGGTGCGTCTGACGGGCACGGTCGTGAACACGACTGCT
>NZ_JOFV01000002.1 GCF_000718325.1 Oerskovia turbata | reverse complement strand
GGGTGTCAACACGCTGCCGTTGACGATCGGTGCGCAGCCCGACGGCCTGTACCCGTTCCGGGGCGCGGTCGACCAGGTGCGGCTGTACGACCGGGCGCTGTCCGGCGCCGAGGTCACGGCACTCCACCAGGCAGTCCAGCCGCCGGCCGCCCCGCCCGTCGCACAGGACGTGGCCGCATCGACCGTGACCGGGACTCCCGTCACGGGCACGCTCACGGGCAGCTCGCCGAGCGGCGGGACCTTGACCTTCGAGGTGGTCGCCGCTCCGTCGTCGGGCACCGTGGCCGTGACGAACCCCGCCACGGGCGCGTTCACGTACACGCCCGCCACGGGCTTCGTCGGGACGACGACCTTCACGTTCCGCGTGGGCGCGAACGGGCTCTGGTCGAACGTCGCGACGGCGACCGTCCAGGTCGCACCCGCAGGCGGACTGCGCGGAGCGTGGGACCTCGACGAGGGCACGGGCCTCGCCGCGGCCGACTCCTCGGGGTGGGGGACCGCGGGCGCCCTCTCAGGCGGCACCACGTGGGTCACGGCCGGTGGCCGGTCCGCCGTACGGTTCGACGGCGCGACGGGCAAGGTCACGATCCCCGACGCGAACGCCCTCGACGTCTCGACCGCGCTGACCGTCGCCGCCTGGGTGCGGCCCGAGCAGGTCGCGACGCAGTACGTCGTCAAGAAGGCCGCGCCGAGCGCGACCGACGGGTTCGAGATCGGCCTGTCGAGCGCGGGCAAGGCGTTCCTGCGGTTCAACCAGGCGACGTCGGGCGACACGTTCCGTGTCAACGCCACGGCGACCTACCCGTCCGACGGCACCACCTGGGTGCACCTCGCAGGCACCTACGACGGGCAGCGGATGCGCCTGTACGTCGACGGGGTCGAGCAGGGGAACGTCGCAGGACCCGCATCGGTCGGGGTCAACGCGCTCCCGCTCCTCCTGGGCGGCCAGCCCGGCGGGACCCTTCCGCTCAAGGGGGCCGTCGACGGCGTGCGGCTCTACGACCGCGCGCTGAGCGCGGCCGAGGTCGCCACGCTCAGGACGCAGACCCCGCCGCCCGCCTGACGACCCGCGCCGGTTCCACCGGGCATCGTCCCGATCACGACGCGTCGTCGACCGTCTCGCGCTGCGTGCCCACGACGCGGGCACGCAGCCGGCGCAGGGTCGGCACCGAGCGCACGAGGAGGCGCGGGAGGAGACCGCGCGTCGCGAGCACGACCCCGACCATCGGCCGACGGTCCCGGTAGAGGCTCGTGGGGCCGGCGTTCTTCGGGTGCAGGCACGGGTCGAACCGGTCCACGGCCGTGTGCGCCAGGATGTGCTCCTGCTCCAGGACGCGCCCGATCACCCCCGGGCTGAACCTCGCGAAGCGCTCGTCGTACGTGTCGATGAGCGAGTACCAGGTGTTGCCGGCGGCGAACTGCAACGACATGTAGACGACCTCGTCGCCCGCGACCAGGGTCATCAGGTGGAGCCGCTTGCGGTCGCGCAGGGCGTCGGTCACGTCGGTGAACCACTCGGCGGCCCCCGGGGTCACCGCGAGGGCGCCGCCGTCCCGGTCCGCGTCGCCCTTCCAGCCGGCGGCCTCGAGAGCGACGAAGTCCTGGAACGCCTGCGGGTCCTCGCCCCGGTCCTCCCAGACCAGAGCCGACCCGACCGCCTCCTCGAGGCGCCGGGCCAGGCGTTCGACCTGCTTGCGCTTGGACCGGCTCAGGGCCTCCAGGGGAGCCGGTGCGTCGCTCGCGCGGTCCAGGAACGCGCGCTCGAACCGTGATCGTTCGATCATCGGGACGCCGGCGCGGCGGCACGCGTCGTGCAGGGCGTCGCTCAACGCGCCCTCGCCGGGCAGCAGGGTGAGCTCGACGAGGGGAGGGAACCCGTTGCGGCGGTCCGCGAGATGGCCGAGCAGGTGGTCGAGCGCGGTCGCCGCGTGCTCCGTGTCGACGAGGGGTGCGCACAGCGGCGCGTCGTCCTTGAGGAAGGTGCCCGCGGTCGTCGCGTACCGCAGCGGCACGCCGTGGAACCGCTCCTCGCGGCTCAGGGGCAGGAGCGCGATCATGCGGTCGTCGCGCTCGACCACGAGCAGCACGATGTCCGCGGTCCGGGCAAGCCACCGGGACGCCGAGAGCAGGTAGGCGGGCGACAGGAAGGGGTTGGGTTCGAGCGCGCGGTCGACCAGGTCGGCCCAGCGCTCGGCCTCGACGGGCGTCACCTCGCCCAGGCGCACCGCCCGGGCACTCACGACGCCCGCCGGGCTCACGCCGGCTCCCCGGCGCTGCGGGCCCGCGCGCCCGCGAGGACCTGGTCCAACCGGGCGCGGGCGTGGGACCAGTCCATCTCGGCTGCGTGCGCCCGACCGGCCTCCCGGGCACGTGCGAGCGAGGACTCGTCGTCGGCGAGCGCGGCGAGGGCCTCGGCGAGGGCGCCGACGTCGTCGGGAGGCACGAGGATCCCGGCGGTCCCGACGGCCTCGGGGATGCCGCCGACGTCCGAGGCGACGACCGCGGCTCCCGCGGCCATGCCCTCGAGGGCCGTCAGGGCGAAGGGCTCGGGCCAGCGCGAGGGGACCACGACGACGTCGGCCGTGCGCAGGACCTCCCGCACCTCGCCACGGGGGAGGAAGCCCGTGAACGTCGTCGGAACGGTCGTCCCCGCGGCGCGCCGGCGCAGGTCGCGCTCGTAGGGAGTCAGGGGGTCCGCGGCGTCGAAGCCTGCGGCACCGACCACGGTGAGCCGCACGTCGGCGCGCGCGAGGCGCCGGACCGCGTCCACGACGACGTCCACGCCCTTGTCCGGGATGGCGCGACCGACGAACACCACGTGCAGGGCGTCGCCGCGCTCCGGACGGTCCGCCAAGGACGCGCCGCCGCTCGCGGACGGAGCATCGACACCGTTGTGGACCACGACCACGCGGTCGCGGAGACCGGGGGGGAGCAGCGCCGTCGTCTCGTCGGCCAGGAAGGCGCTCACGCACACGATGCGGTGCACCGGCCCGAGCGTGCGGGCCAGCTCACGGTGGCCGTAGGTGCGCAGCAGCTGGTTGTGCGCGTACAGCACGGGCTGGTGCCGGGCGGCGTCCACGAGCGGGACGAGCTGGGGGGCGTTGTGCGCGAACACGTACGACGGCGACCACGACGCCTGGTCGCGGACGGTCGCCGCGAACGCTCGTCGGGCCCCGAGGCGAGGCAGCCCCACGCGCGATGCCGCCGCGTCGGTGTAGCGCGCCCAGGGGCGCGTCGGGGCCTGCGGGTACTCGATGACGTGCGCGCCGTCGTAGCGGTCGGGGTAGGTGCCCCGCGCCACGACGACCGAGGACGGTGCGGACCCCTCGGACGCCCCCCGCACCAGGCCGTCCACGACGGTCGGCACCGCGCTCCCCGTGCGCGGCGAGTAGTGGTCGCCGGGCGTGAGCACGTGGACGTGCCCGCGGTCACGCGTCGGGTCGGACCACTTCATCGGGATCCCTCCTGACCGGGTCAGATCACGTCGGCGAAGCCACGCTCGAGCTTCTGGAAGATCAACGCGCCACCCATGAACGCGAGGACCGACGCCACGACCAGGGCGCCGACCTGCCAGGCCTCGGGGGCCGACTGTCCCAGCAGCGACCAGCGGAAGCCCTCGAGCAGCCAGGTCAGCGGGTTGATGTTGAACAGCCACAGCAGGTCCGCCGGGACGGCCTCCAACGAGTACGCGACGGGCGTCGCGTACATGAGGATCTGGATGACCCACGGCAGGGCGTACCCGACGTCGCGGTACTTGACCATGACGGCCGAGCTCGCGACCCCGATCGCGGCACCGAGCAGCACGGCCAGGAGCGTCCAGAACGGCACGAGCAGGATGGGCCACCCCGGGTTGATCCCGTAGACGAACAGCAGGACCACGAACAGCCCGAACGCGACCACGTAGTCGACCAGCACCGCGAGGATCGTCGAGAGCGGCACGAGCATGCGCGGGAAGAAGACCTTCGACACGAGCGACTGGTTCGCCACGAGCGAGGACGACGAGCGGCTCGCGACGCCGCTGAACACGTTCCACGCGAGCATGCCCGCGAACGCGAAGATGAAGTAGGGGACGTCGTTGCTCGGCAGGTCCGCGACCTGACCGAACACGATCGCGAAGATGCCGGCCGCGGCGAGCGGCTGCAGGACGACCCAGGCGACGCCGATCACGGTCTGCCGGTAGCGCAGCAGGACGTCGCGCCGACCGAAGCTGACGAGGACCTCGCGGGCCTCCCACAGCTCCTTGACCGACGGCAGGTCCCACCGCCCGGGCGGGGTGATCACGGTCTTGCTCATCGTCACCACCTCTCGTACTGGAAGTCGGCCAGGACCATGCCGTGGGTCAGCGCCTCGTCGGACGTGACCTCGGGGTACGGCGGGTTGGGCAGGACCTCGAAAGCCCCCGCGCCTTCCCAGGCGTCGAGGATCCCGGTCTTGCAGACGTACAGGTCGTACGTGTACTTGCCCGGCTTGAGCCACAGGTCCTTGATGGTCAGCGCGCCGCGCTGGGGGACGGTCGGATCGAGCCACAGGCCCACGAGGCGGGAGTCGCACTGGACGACGATGTTCCCGTTCATGTCGTTGACGTGGCACGAGACGAAGTAGCTGCCCACGAGGTCAGGGTTCGCGTTGACCGCGAACTCGATGACCTTGTCCTCGGTGGGCTCCATGGTCTCCTCGGCGATCGTCGCCTCGGTGAAGCGGAGCTCGCCGGTGCCGGCTCGCCGGGACGCGTCCTGCTGGGCGACGTGGAAGCTCGTGAAGCTGTTGCGGTACTCCGCGAGAGCGTCCTCGACGTTGCCCGCGTACGTGAGCCGCCCCTGGTCGAGATAGATCGCGCGGGTGCACAGCGCGGAGACGGTCTGCGCCTGGTGGCTCACGTACAGGACGGTGCGGCCGTCGCGGGCGACGTCGCGCATCTTCGCGAGCGACTTGGCCTGGAACTCGGCGTCGCCGACCGCGAGGACCTCGTCGATCGCGAGGATCTCGGTCTCGAGGTGCGCGGCCACCGCGAACGCGAGGCGCACGTACATGCCCGACGAGTAGCGCTTGACCGGGGTCTCGAGGAACTTCTCGACACCCGAGAAGTCCACGATCTCGTCGAAGCGACGCTGGATCTCCTTGCGGCGCATGCCCAGCAGCGTGCCGTTGAGGTAGACGTTCTCCCGGCCCGTGAGCTCGGGGTGGAAGCCTGTGCCGACCTCGAGCAGGCTGCCCACGCGGCCGCCCAGCTCGATCCGGCCCGCCGACGGCGCCGTGATCCGGGTCAGGAGCTTGAGGAGCGTGCTCTTGCCCGCACCGTTGCGCCCGATGATGCCCATCGCCTCGCCCCACGGGACCTCGAAGTCGACGTCCTTGAGGGCCTCGAAGTCCTCGTACTCCGGCTTGTGGAGCGGGTGCTTGACGCGGTTGATCATCGCCTCGGCGGCGGTCGTCGGCCGGAAGCCGCTCTTCGCGATGCGGTAGGACTTGCCAAGGCCCTTCACGGCAACAGCGGGATCCGCCACGGTGTCCCCTTCGGCATGGTGTCCGCGTGACTGCGGATCGTGTGGTGGTCGGAGAAGTCTCGACCGGTGAGAACCGGGCCTTCTGCGACACCGGCACACTATCAGCGGGCGGGCGCCGTATCAGGGCCTGGAGCGGGTGGAATTCTCGGACAGCCAGGCGGCGATCGGCGCGGTCGTGCGTTCCCACGGCAGGTGGTCCATCGCCCAGCGGTAGGTCCGGCGCCCCTCGTCGTCGGCGAGCGCGGGATCGGGGCCCAGCCGCTCGACGAGCCACTCGACCCACTCGTCGGTGTCGTTCGTGACGCGCGCGGGGGACCCCGGGTGGGCGCTGGCGCCGTCGGTCGTCGCGATCACCGGGCGCCCGGTCGCGAGCGCCTCGCCGAGCTTGACCGGGGCGCCGACCCCGGCGCGCACGGGCACCCCGACCACGCGTGAGACGGCCGTGAGGTCGGACAGCGCGGGGACACGCCCGAGCCCGCGG
Source organism: Oerskovia turbata (assembly GCF_000718325.1). GTDB lineage: Bacteria > Actinomycetota > Actinomycetes > Actinomycetales > Cellulomonadaceae > Oerskovia > Oerskovia turbata. Next base: position 357,803 of record NZ_JOFV01000002.1, on the reverse strand, counting down.
AAGCCCTCGATCTCGGCGAACCGCGCAGGGGTGCCGTTGCCCGCGACGTGCCACTCGGCGTCGGGCACGGCCTCGCGCACGCGGGGCCACACGTCCTTGGCGAACCACGCGATCCCGGCGGTGTTCGGTGTCCAGGACCAGTTGCCGAACATGCCGACCACGGGGGGCGGCGCAGCGGCGGGGGGCGGAGGCCACTCCGACTCGTCGATCCCGTGCGGTGCGACGATCCGCTGAGCGCTCCCGCCGCTCGGCAGGCGGTCCAGCTCGGCGGGCGAGCAGACCGACACGGCCGACGCGTCGCGCAGGACGCGGTCCTCGATCTGGCGGAACGTGGCGGCCTCACGCGTCCTGCCGTACCGGGACAGCCACGGGCTCATGACGTTGTGGACGTCGACCAGGACCGGGACACCGAGCCGGCGCCCGGCCCCGCGCAGCAGCGCCCAGGACTCGAGGTGGGCCACGATCACGTGGTCGTAGCGGCCCGAGCGGGCGCGACGGCGCGCCAGGAAGTAGCGGGTCGGGTGGGGGAGCCGCTTGTGGAGGAACGGCGCGAAGCGCTCGACGGTCGCGATCTCGCGCAGGGTCGTGTCGTCCTGCTCCCCGGCGAGCGTCATGACGTGGACCGACCAGCCGGCGCGGACCAGGGCACGGATCTGGAAGTACTGGCGTCGTTGGCCGCCCTGACCGTCACGGTCGGGCGTCTCGTTGCTGAGCCACAGGACCGAGCCTCGGGCACGGGCGGCGTCGGGCGGGTCCGTGTCCATGCGGTCAGCGTAGGGGATGGCGCCCTCCGGGGACGGTCCCGCCGTGAGGGTGAAATCTGCGGCCGGTCGGCCCGCCCGACGGGGGTGCCGGACGTACGATCGACCCTTGGCCCACCGTTCCGGGCCCGACGGGAGCACCGACGTGACCGACCCGCCAGAGCAGAGCGAACGCCCCACCCCCTGGTACCGGCGGCGCCGGACCTGGGTGGTCGGTGCCGCGGGGACGGTCGCGCTCGCCACGGCGGCCGTGCTGGTCGTCCGTGCGGTCGGCGGGGGCGCGGCCGCGGACCCCCGGGCGTCCGGTCCGCCCATGCCCACGGTCGCCAGCGTCAGCGAGCCGGGCGCTGTCCCGGTGTGCGGGTTCCCGGTGGTCGACAAGATCACGCACGACGGCGTCGACCCGGCCGACCTGGGCGGTCGTCGCGACGTCGTCGACGACGTCGCGACCCTGACGGACGGCACGGTGCTCTCGGTGCGGGTCCGTGACGGGCTCGCCCACGTCCTGGAGTGGGACCGGTCGAGCGCCTACCGCGTGACCCGCTACGACGTGACGACGGGCGAGGTGGAGGGCACGACGGACTTCGAGCTGCGGCTCGACGAGGGCTACGAGACGTTCAGCCCCGAGCAGTTCGAGGTCGACGCCGACGGCGGCATCTACTTCCTCGACACGCTCATGCAGCGCCGCGACCTTGTCCGGTTCGAGCCCGACGGCACCCGGTCCTGGACCACGCACCTGCCCGAGGGGGACCAGACCGAGGGCGGGGTCCTCGACCTGTACGGCATGGCGATGTGGGACGACCTCGACGGCCGGCCCGTGGTCGGGGTGCACGAGACCGAGCGCACCCTGCACCTCGTGGGGACCGACGGGAAGATCGTCGGCACCCGCGACGACTTCCCGGGACAGGTGCTGGGGCAGCTCCCGGACGGCGGGCTCGTGCTCGAGTCGTCGGGTTCCTCGGGCGCCGGGGCCACGGACGACCTGACGGTCCTCGACCAGGACGGTGGGGAGGAGATGCGCGTCGGGGCGACCGCGAACGGCAAGTGGGCTTTCGCCAAGCCGTCCCAGTACTGGTTCGACTCCGTGGTCGGCGTCGCCCCGGCCCCCGACGGTGACGGGCTCGTGGTGATCGAGGACGGGCTCGGGTTCGAGCACGTCGGCGCGGACGGTGTCCGCCGCGGCGTGTGGCCCGATGCGCGGGCCGACCTCGACGCGGACTTCACGCTCCTCGACGGCTCGCCCCTCGTGCTCGACGACGGCACGTACTACGCGCTGACGACGAACGAGGGGGCCGTCGCGCTCACCGCGGTCACGGCCGACCGCATGGCCTACCAGCTCGGTGCACCCGTGAAGTACAACGCGATCAACGACGGGTTCCTCTCGGTCATGGGCGCGGGGGCCGGGCTCGTGACCGACGAGGTCTACAACTACTTCCCGCCGGGCGAGGAGCCCGCGGTCCGCCTGAGCCTCGACGACTCGTGGGGACGTTGGGCCGACCGGTACGAGCTGCGCTTCCAGGTGCGGGGAGACCCGCGGGTGCTCGACCCGGTCGTGGGTGACGAGCAGGTCGTCGACCTCCCCGCCGAGGGCGGGGACGTGCCCGTGACGCTGCCCGCCACGCGGCCCGGGGTCTACGAGGTCGACGCGGCCCTGGTCGACCGTGAGAGCGGCGACCCGGTCTCGGGGACGTGCCTGCGCTACACGGTCGGGGCACCCGGTGCGCCGCTCGACCTCGCCGGGCTGGCCGACGGCGCCGACTGGGGCGGGGCGTCCGTCCTGCGCGGGGTGCAGCTCGCGGACCAGCTCGGCGTGGGCAGCTTCCGCTGGCAGCTCGACTTCGGGGCGATCGTGCCCGACCCGGCCGGCACCCCGAGCGTCGACGTGCTCGTCTGGGACTCGCTCCCGAGCGCCGGCATGCCGGAGCCCGAGGAAGGGGTCGAGACGGACCCGTTCGCCGAGCTCAAGGCTGCTGCGGCGCTCGCGGAGGCGAGCGGCGTCACGCTGACCCTCCAGCTCGGGTCCGGCGGCGAGGCCGAGCGGACGGCTGTCGACGCCGGCACCTGGGAGGGCTGGTCGCGCGAGATCGTCGCGGCGATCACGCAGGAGGCACCGGGGATCGTGGCCTGGCAGCCGTGGAACGAGCCCAACAACACGGGCTTCGACGACGGCGCGCAGTACGAGGAGCAGATCGGCGCACCGTTCGCGGCCGGTGCGCGCGCAGCGTTCCCGGGGGTCCGGGTCGTCGGCGGGAACACGCTGGGCATCGTGCCCGACTGGTGGGCCGCGCTCGTCGAGGCGGGCGGGTGCGCCTCGATGGACGTCGTCGGCATCCACCCCTACACGGGCCTCAACCGCTCGTGGGAGGAGCAGGGCTTCTCCCGTCCGGACGACGAGCTCGACGCGCTGCGCGAGACCCTCGCCCCGTGCGGGGACCTGCCCGTCTGGGACACCGAGTCCGGCTGGTGGTCCGACGGCGTCGCGAACTTCTGGGCGGGCGGCTCGGACGTCGCGCGCAAGCTCCTCTGGTACGGGTCCGAGGGGATCGACGAGTGGACGTACTTCTTCTCCGAGGGCGGCTTCGGGGAGTCGGGCAACTCGTGGTCGCTCGTCCAGTACGGCAGCTACGTCAAGCCCGCCGGGGCGGCGTTCGCCGCGACCTCGGCCCTGCTCGCGCCGTACGGTGCGCCGACGTTCGTCGACACGGGGGCCCCGGGGACGTTCGCGGCCACGGCCGAGGGACCGGCGGGAGAGCAGCTGCTCGCGGTCTGGGGCGACGACCTGTCGACCACGCTGCGCGTCACGGCCGACGGCGGCCCGGGCACGCTGCGCCTGGGCGACCAGTACGGGGCCGAGACGAGCATCGAGGTCGGCGCGGACGGTGCGGACCTCCCGGTCACGGGAGCGCCCGTCTTCCTCGTCGGCGCGCCGGGCCAGGCGCTCACGGTCGGGGCCACCCGGCCGTTCGGCCCCGACCTCCTGGCCGGGCGGCCCGTCACGGCCACGTCGACCCACGAGGAGGCCGACGCGCAGGTCGTGACGTCCGGGACGTTCGACGTGCGCGACCCGTGGCGGTCCGGCCGCCTCGCGGACGACGTCGTCGACGAGAACCCGGCGGTGACCGTGACGACCGACGGGCCGCAGACGATCGACCGCATCGGCGTCGCGACGGCCGGGATCCGGTGCTGCAGCATGGGGCTGCGCGACTACACGGTCTCGGTCCGGCTGTCCGACGGCACCTGGCAGGACGTCGCCCAGCAGAAGGACCAGTTCTCCGACCGGGTCGTCGTGTTCGAGATCGACCCGGTCGAGGTCACCGCGGTGCGCGTCTCGGTACCCATGACGACCGAGCGGGGAGTGCCCGTGCTCGCGGCGAACTACTCGGGCGTCGTGGGCGGGCTGCACCCGTCCTTCCTGCCGCTGGCCACCGAGAGCGCGTACGTCGCGACCGTGAGCGCGCTCCAGGCCTGGGGGCCCGGGGCCTGACGCGCGTCAGCGCGCGGCCACGCTCCGCCACACGGCTGCGTGCTGCGCCGCGCTGCGCTCCCACGTGAAGTCGGCAGAGCGGACCCGGCCGCGCTCGACCATGGCCGCGACCTCCGGGTCGTCCGAGAGCGCGAACAGGGTCGCCTGGGCGATCTCGTCGGGCGTCGGGTCGACGAGCAGGCCGCCGTCACCCACGACCTCGGGCAGCGAGCTCGTGCGCGCCGCGACCACGGGTACCCCCGCGGCCATGCCCTCGAGCGCGGGCAGGCCGAAGCCCTCGTAGTGCGAGGGGACCACGACGACGGCGGCGCCCGCGACCAGACCGGGCATGACGTCGTCGGGCAGGCGGCCCACGAGGCGCGTGCCCGCGAGCGCGCCGAACAGCGCGTCGCGCCGGGCGTTGCGCGGACCGCTCATGACGAGCGTCAGGTCCGGACGTGCGCTGTGGATGAGCGGCCACGCCGCGGCGAGGCTCTCCAGGTTCTTGCGCCGCGAGGCGCCGCCCGCGTGCAGCACGTACGGGCCGGTGACGCCCAGCGCGTCGAGCGCCGCGGCGTCGAGGGGCGGGGTGCGGAAGTAGCGCTCGTCGACCCCGTTGTAGGCGACGTGCGGGCGCTCGACGCCGAGCAGCTCGGCGATCTCGTCGGCGCTGAACTCGGAGACGGTGACGACGGCCGCAGCGCGCCGGGCCTCCTCGGCGGCCGCGCGCACGGGTCGGGACTCGTCGTCGAACCGCCACGACACGACGTCCTGGATGGTCACGACGTCACGCGTCGGGTGCGGGGGCAGCTCGAGCCCGACGCGGTGCACGACGGCGCCGCGCGGGTAGACGACCCGGCCCGCGGCCCGGCGCAGCGCGGGCGAGGCCGTGCCGAGGCGGGAGAGCGGGAGGCGCAGCGTGCCCGGCAGGGGCGAGCGCAGGGAGCGGGCGACGGTGCGCTTCACGGTCCAGTCCTCGGCCTCTGCGGGACCCTGGGTCGCGGTGGGTGAAACCATGTCCCCGGGGGGTGCGGAGAGGGCTCGGGCCGCCCGGGTGGCGACCTCCTCCTGATAAACTTGCGCGCCCATGGGCACCTCAACCGCGACGGTCGCGATCACCAGCTGCGGCATGCGGGGAGTCCGTTCTCTCGCGGCACGGGAAGAGCCCCACTCTAGCGGCGCGCGGCGCCCCGACCACGGTCTCCAGGGGGCGAAATGAGTCCCCGCACCGCTCTCGTCACCAGCTCCTACGCGCCCCGCACGGGCGGCGTCGAGACCCACGTCCAGCACGTCGCGCGCGTGCTCGCCGCGCGCGGCGAGACGGTCGAGGTGTGGGCCGTCGACCAGGGCGAGCACCTCGGGACCCGCGTCCTCGACGGCGTCACGGTCCGCTACCTGCCGACCCCCCAACCCTCGCGCGGCGCTCGCGGCGCCCTGTCCTTCGCGGTCCGCTGGCCCGCGGCCGCCTGGCGATGGATCGTCGCGTACCGCTCGCTGCGCCCCGACGTCCTGCACGTCCAGTGCTTCGGCCCCAACGGCGTCTACGCCACGGCCCTGGGCCGCGTCACCCGCACGCCGCTCGTCGTCAGCTCGCACGGCGAGACGTTCGCCGACGACCACGACGCGCTCGGCACGTCCTGGTGGATGCGCACCTGGTTCCGCGCGGCCCTCGCCCGCGCGGACGCCGTGACGGGCTGCTCGACGATCGTCACCGAGGACCTGGCCGAGCGCTTCGGGTACGAGGACGCCGTCGTCGTGCCGAACGGGGTCGAGCTCGGGGCGCCGACCACGGACCCGGCGCGCCCCCCGGCTCCCCGCACCGGACCCGCGGACCCGCCCGACGCCGTCGGGCCTCCCGCGCTGCTCGCCGTCGGCCGCGTCGAGCACGTCAAGGGCTTCGACCTGCTGCTCGAAGCCTTCGCGTCGTCACCTCTCGCCGAGCGGGCCCGGCTCACGATCGTCGGCGACGGGTCGGAGCTCGCCGAGCTGCGGCGGCGGGCACGGGCGCTCGGGGTCGAGGACCGCGTGTCCTTCCCCGGGATGCTGGGGCCCGACGCGGTCGCCGAGGCGCTCGCAGCAGCCACGGTCGTGGTCGTGCCGAGCCGCAAGGAGGCCGCGTCGATCGTCGTGCTCGAGGCCTGGCGGGCCGGGCGCCCCGTGGTGGGCACCGTGCTCGGGGGGCCCCGCACGCTCCTCACCGACGGCGTCGACGGCCTGCTCGTCGACCCCCGGGACGCCGCGGCGCTCGCGCGCGCGATCTCGTCTCTTCTGGACGACCCGGACCGCGCCGCCGCGATGGGAGCCGCAGGCCGCCGCGAGGTCGAGCACTACACCTGGGAGGCCGTCGTGGACCGGTACGACGCGGTCTACGACCGGGTCCTGGCGTCTCGGTCGGTCGCTGCTCGGCACCGGGGCGCCCCGGCGCCGAGATAGAGCCTTCTTGGTCGAGGTAGAGGGCCTGGCCCTCTGTCTCGAACCAGAGACCTCTACTTCGCGGGCACGGCGGAGTGGCGCCGCGGCACCGCCAGCACCAGGCACGTCACCGCGCCCACGAGCAGGAGCGAGGCGACGACGTCGCTCGGGCGGTGCGTGTGCTCGAGCAGCGAGGCGACGCACGCCACGAGGCTCACGACGACGGCCCACGCCACGAGAGCCCCCGAGCGACGCGGCCACAGGAACAGGACCGCGACGCACAGTGCCGCCGTGACCGCGACGTGCCCCGACGGCAGGGTGTTGTGGGTGTAGGCCAGGTCGGCGAGGTTCGGCCGGTCGAGCAGGCCGTCGCGGAGCCAGCGGGCGAGGGGGACGGTGACGACCACGACAGCCACGGCAGGCACGACGGCCCGCCGGCGACGGGCCCGCAGCGCCACCACCCCGAGGACCGTGCACACGACCCCGAGCGCCACGGGCAGGGCCGGCCGCAGGACCTGCGCGAACGCCCCGAGGAACGGGTTGAGCTGCTGCCACGAGACGAAAGCGCCGTTGTCGAGCTGCTGCCCCGCGAGCGTGCGGACGGTCACGGCGTACGTCGCGGCGAACATCGCGCCGAGCACGAGGGCGCCCGCGAGCAGGAGCGTGACGCGAGCGGACCGTCCGAGGCGGGTGCCGACGTCGTGCATCTGGTCCGTGGTCACGGCAGGCCTTCCTGGGAGTACGTCGGCCGACAGGGGGCCTTCATGGTACGGGGGCTCCTCGACGCCGAGCAGACGCCGAGCGGCAGGGCGGACGGGCGAACCGCCGCGCCCCCTGTCGCCCCCGCGGCGTAACCTGGTTCTCGCACCCTCAGCCCGGACCGTCTCCACCTCGGTCCGGGCCGCTCGTGCTGTTCCGGCGCGCCCGCGCCTCGCTGCGGGTCGTGTCGAACGACGTCCACACCCTGCCCGGGCCTGCGCCCGTGGACGCCCACGCCGTCGGTGACCTGCTCGAAGGAACTCATGAACCTCACCGGAATCCTGCCCGCCCTCCTGGCCGACCCGACCGCGCGCGCGGTCGTCGAGCACGTGCGCCTGCGGGGCGCGGTCGACGTCGTCGGACCGGTGGGCGTGCGTCCGCCGCTGCTGGCCGCGATGGCGGGGGCGACCGCGACCGGGGACACCACCCGCGCAGAGAAGGGCGCCCCCGCCCAGGGCTCGCGCCCCCTCGTCGTGGTGACCGCGACCGGCCGCGAGGCGGATGAGCTCGCCGCGAGCGTGCGCGCCTACCTGCCCGACGAGCTGGGTGACCTGGTCGCGGTCCTGCCCGCGTGGGAGACGCTGCCGCACGAGCGGCTGTCGCCGCGCAGCGACACGGTCGCCAAGCGGCTCGCGGTGTTCCGGCGCCTCGCGCACCCGACCAGCGAGATCAGCCAGTCCGGCCCGGTGCGCGTCCTCGTCATGCCGGTGCGCGCGCTGCTCCAGCCGGTCGTCGAGGGCCTGGGCGACCTGGAGCCGGTCGAGCTCAGCACGGGCGAGACGGCCGACCTCACCGGCGTCGCCGAGCGCCTGAGCGCCGCCGCCTACCAGCGCGTGGACATGGTCGAGCGGCGCGGCGAGTTCGCGGTGCGCGGCGGCATCCTCGACGTCTTCCCGCCCACCGAGGACCACCCGCTGCGCGTCGAGTTCTGGGGCGACGAGGTCACCGAGATCCGCTGGTTCGCGGTCGCGGACCAGCGCAGCCTGGAGATCGCCGACCACGGGGTGTGGGCGCCGCCGTGCCGCGAGATCCTCCTGACGGACGCGGTCCGCGCCCGTGCCGCGGAGCTGATCGAGACCCTTCCTGGCGCGACCGACATGCTCGACAAGCTCGCCGCCGGCATCGCCGTCGAGGGCATGGAGTCCCTCGCCCCCGTCCTCGTGGACCGCATGCTGCCCGTCCTGGAGCTCGTCCCCGACGACGCCCTGCTCGTCATCAACGACCCCGAGCGCGTGCGCCGCCGCGCGCACGACCTCGTCGCGACGACCGAGGAGTTCCTCGCCGCCGCCTGGACCGGCGCCGCTGCAGGCGGCTCGACCCCGATCAACCTCTCGGCCGCGTCGTTCGAGACGTTCGCCGACGTCCACGACGTCGCCGAACGTCGCGGCCTCGGGTGGTGGACGCTCAGCCCGTTCGGCCTCGACGAGGGAGCCACCCCCGACGGCGAGGCGCACCCGGGCGACGAACTCCCCGGAGGTGAGGGCCCGACGTCGGGCACGGGCGCGGACGGCGTGACCACCTTCACCGTGCCCGCGCGCAACGTCGAGTCGTACCGCGGGGACGTCGAGCGGGCGCTCGACGACCTGCGCTCGCTCCAGCACGCGGGCTGGCGCCTGGTCCTGACGACCGAGGGCCACGGCCCCGCACGCCGCATGACCGAGCAGCTCTCCGCGGTCGACACCGCAGCCCGCCTGGTCGCGTCGATCGACACCGAGCCCGAGGGCGGCGTCGTGCTCGTGACGCCCGCGCCCGTGGGGCCGGGCTTCGTCGCGCCAGAGCTGAGGCTCGCGGTGTTCAGCGAGTCGGACCTCACGGGACGCCAGGGGTCGAGCACGCGCGACATGCGCAAGATGCCCTCGCGGCGGCGCAACGTCGTCGACCCCCTCGCACTGCGGGCAGGCGACTACGTGGTGCACGAGCAGCACGGCGTGGGGAAGTTCGTCGAGCTCGTGCAGCGCACGCTCGGCACGGGCGGCAACGCCGCGACGCGCGAGTACCTCGTCATCGAGTACGCGAGCAGCAAGCGTGGCCAGCCGGGCGACCGCCTGTTCGTGCCGTCCGACCAGCTCGACCAGGTCACCAAGTACACGGGCGGCGAGTCGCCCAGCCTGAACAAGATGGGCGGCTCGGACTGGGCCAAGACCAAGTCCCAGGCGCGCAAGCACGTCAAGGAGATCGCGGGCGAGCTCATCCGCCTCTACAGCGCGCGCATGGCCACCCAGGGGCACGCGTTCGGCCCCGACACCCCGTGGCAGCGCGAGCTCGAGGACGCGTTCGCGTACGTCGAGACGCCCGACCAGCTCGTCACGATCGACGAGGTCAAGGCCGACATGGAGAAGGCCGTCCCCATGGACCGGCTCGTGTGCGGCGACGTCGGGTACGGCAAGACCGAGATCGCGGTCCGGGCGGCGTTCAAGGCCGTGCAGGACGGCAAGCAGGTCGCGGTCCTCGTGCCGACGACGCTCCTGGTCCAGCAGCACTTCCAGACGTTCGCCGAGCGCTACTCGGCGTTCCCCGTGACGGTCAAGGCGCTCTCGCGCTTCCAGACCGAGGCAGAGTCCAAGGAGACGGTCGAGGGGCTCAAGGACGGCTCGGTCGACGTCGTGATCGGCACGCACCGCATCATCTCCGGGTCCATCAAGTTCAAGGACCTGGGCCTGGTCATCATCGACGAGGAGCAGCGGTTCGGCGTCGAGCACAAGGAGACGCTCAAGCAGCTGCGGACCAACGTCGACGTGCTCGCGATGAGCGCGACCCCCATCCCGCGCACGCTCGAGATGGCCGTCACGGGCATCCGCGAGATGTCGACGCTCGCGACCCCGCCCGAGGAACGGCACCCCGTGCTCACGTACGTCGGCGCGTACGAGGAGAAGCAGATCTCGGCGTCGATCCGCCGTGAGCTGCTGCGCGAGGGCCAGGTGTTCTACGTGCACAACAAGGTCGAGACGATCGACCGGACCGCGCAGCGTCTGCGCGAGCTCGTCCCCGAGGCCCGCATCGGCGTCGCGCACGGCAAGATGAGCGAGGCCCAGCTCGACCAGACGATCACGGCGTTCTGGGAGAAGGAGCTCGACGTCCTGGTCTGCACCACGATCATCGAGACCGGCCTCGACATCTCCAACGCCAACACCCTCATCCTGGAGCGCGCCGACATGCTGGGCCTGTCCCAGCTCCACCAGCTCCGTGGCCGCGTGGGCCGTGGGCGCGAGCGCGCGTACGCGTACTTCCTGTACCCGCCCGAGCGCCCGCTGACCGACACCGCGCACGACCGCCTCGCGACCATGGCCGCCAACACGGACCTGGGCGCGGGCATGCAGATCGCCATGAAGGACCTCGAGATCCGCGGCGCGGGCAACCTGCTGGGCGGCGAGCAGTCGGGGCACATCGCGGGCGTCGGGTTCGACCTGTACGTGCGCATGGTCGGCGAGGCCGTGGCGTCGTTCAAGGGCGAGGTCGACACGGACGAGGTCGCTGACGTCTCTATCGAGCTGCCGGTCGACGCGCACATCCCGCACGACTACATCGCGCACGAGCGCCTGCGCCTCGAGGCGTACCGCAAGATCGCGGCGGCCCAGGACGAGCCCGCGCTCGCCGAGGTGCGGGCCGAGCTGGTCGACCGCTACGGCGCGCTCCCGGAGGTCGTCGAGGCCCTGTTCGCGGTCGCCGACTTCCGCAACCACGCGCGCCGCGCAGGGCTCGCGGACGTCACGGCGCAGGGCAAGTTCGTGCGCTTCGCGCCCGTCGACCTCCCGGAGTCCGCGGAGCTGCGCCTCAAGCGCCTCTACCCGGGCACCATGCTCAAGCCCGCCATCCGCGCGTTCCTCGTGCCCTTCCCGACGACGGCGCGCATCGGAGGCCGTCCGCTGCGGGGCATGGAGGTGCTCGCCTGGGCACGCCAGCTCATCGACGCGGTCATCACGGGCGACGTCAGCGCGGCGGCGACGGTGGGGACGGCGAAGCGGTAGCCGTCTCGGTCGCGGCCGCGGTGGGGGCCCGGGCGGGGTCCGCGGCGGGGTCCGCGGTGGGCGACGTGCCCGCGTCGGCGAGCGGCGCCGTCGGGCCGGGGGAGGACTGCGCCGCGCCCGCCGACGCGCGCCGCCCCCAGCGGTTCACGATCAGGTGGCGGGCGGGCTCCTCGACGAACCGGTAGAGCGCGTAGGCCAGCACCGCGGCGGCGACCGTGATCACGGCCGCGGCGAGCACCCCCGTCAGGGGGGTGTCGAGCACGCGACGGATCACGAGCTCGTGCACCAGGTAGAACGCGTACGAGGCCGAGCCCGCGACGACCAGGACGCGGTGCGTCAGCACCGACCGCCGGCTGCGCAGGTCGCGCTCGGCGCAGAGCATGAGGAACAGCGCGAACGGCAGGACGAGCGCGACCCGGGCCACGGCCTCGGTCGCGTGCGTGAGCTCGGCCGCGACGAGCGCCACGGCGAGGATCCCGAGCACCGCGGCCCACGGGATCCGCGACCGGCGGCCCTCGACGAACGCGAGCCCCGCGACGACGCCCAGCACGAACTCGGGGAACCGGGCGAGGGGGAAGTGGTAGAGCACCTGGTACGTCGCGGGGGCCATGACCGTCGCGACGAGCGGGACAGCGAGCGCCGCGAGCGCCACGACGAGCCGGGTCCGCGGCGACCAGCGCCGCAGCAGGGGCAGGAGGAACGGGAAGGCGAGGTAGAACGCGAGCTCGCACGACAGCGACCACGCGACGCCGTTGAGCCCGTACACGACCGTGGGGTCCAAGGACCAGGCCTGGAGCAGCAGGACGTTGGCGCCGACGATGCGCCCGGTCACGGGCGGGCTGCCGACCACCAGCGCGATGACGAGTGCCGCGACCAGCGTCACGAGGTGGTCGGGATAGATCCGCGCGACACGGCGCAGGTAGAAGCTGCGGCGGGGGAGCGCCGGGTTGGCCGTCCACGTCAGGATGAAGCCCGAGAGGACGAAGAACAGCGCGACCCCGGCGCTGCCGTAGTACGCCCCGGGGATGTCGAGCACCTGCCAGTAGTCCAGGTGGAACACCAGGACCGCCGCGGCGGCGACCGCGCGGACCGCCGTCAGGGAGGGGAGCTGGCGCGGGGCGGTGCCCGTCTCCGCCGGAGTCGTCATCGAGGTCCCCTGCCGCTGGTGCGCGGCCCCGTCGAGAGGCCGCTCTTGCATCGTGGGCGCCCCGGCGGCAGGGGGTCAAGGATGAAGTGTGGGCCCGTGGCCGGAGTCCCCCGGGGCCGTCGCGACGCCCTCGACGGCCGCGAGGCCCCCGTCGAGGGCGTCCCGGTAGCGCACCACGGCCACGAGGAAGACGAGCACCGCGACCATCTCGAGGCTCTCCTCGCCGAGCACCGCGAGCTGCCCGACGAACGTCGCCCGGTCGAAGCCCTGGTCCTCGAGCAGCCCCGCGACGGCCTCGAAGCCGACGGCGCCCACCACGTAGAGGACCCCGGCGAGCGCCATGGGACGCAGGAACCTGCTCGGCAGTCCCCACAGGAGCGGGATGACGACCGCGGCCACGACGAGCGCCAACGGGCCGTAGAAAGCGATCCAGCCGTTGAAGGGCAGGTCCGCGATGCTCTGGAAGTGCTCCTCGAGCGAGGTCCCCACGTGCTCGTGGAAGCTCGTCATCTCGTCGATCGAGAGGTAGAGGAGCACGAACGCGACGAGCCCCCAGGCCCACCGCCGCCCCGGGACGGGCTCGGCGTGCAGCAGGTCGCCCGTCACGAGTCCCGTCGAGGCCAGCAGGACGACGGTGAACCAGGTGGGGACGTTGACCTCCTCGTCCATGCTGAAGTAGCGGACGAGGGGCTCGATCATGCCGCCGTGCAGGTCGGCGCCCTTTTCGAGGAAGTTGGCCAGGAGGTGCAGCACGGCCAGTATCGCGATCGCCAGCGCGACGCGACGGACGAGGACCCGGACAGGCACGGTGACACGCAGCATGAGTGCTCCAACGGCGACGTCGATGACCGGGCTGCATGCTCGGTTCGGCGACCCTAGCAGCGGAACCGCCGGTGTGACGACCGCCACACCGGCGGTGCTCGCCCGGGCCACCGGGGCCGGCGGGGTGACCCGACGCCCCCATGACGGTCCCGGTGCTCCACGACGCGCACCGCTCCCTACCATGGGCGCATGACCACGAGCGAGCCGCACCACTCCGCCGGTCCCGTCGACCCCCTGCGGGAGTCCGTCACCGTCATGGACAGGCTCTACTCACCCGGCGGGTGCCCGTGGGACCGCGAGCAGACGCACGAGACCCTGGTGCGCTACCTCCTCGAGGAGGCGCACGAGCTCGCCGAGGCCATCGAGACGGGTGACCGTGCGGGCATGCGCGAGGAGCTGGGCGACCTCCTGCTCCAGGTCCTGTTCCACGCACGCATCGCGAGCGAGGACCCGGTCGACCCGTTCACGGTCGACGACGTCGCGGCCGACCTCGTCGCCAAGCTCGTCAGGCGTCACCCGCACGTGTTCGCCGACACCGCGGTGACCACGGGCGACGGCCACGCCGCCCTGTACGCGCAGTGGGACGAGATCAAGCAGCAGGAGAAGCAGCGCGAGTCGGTCCTCGAAGGGATCCCGCTCGCGCAGGGTGCGCTGGCGCGTGCCCAGAAGGTCCTGTCCCGCGCGCAGCGCGCAGGGCTGGGGGAAGCCGTCGCGGGTCCCGGCCCGACGGCGGTCGTCGCGTCGGTCCCTCCCGTCGCCCCGGGCGAGGCGGGGGACGGGAGGGGAGCGGCGCCGTCGGGTATGCGCGACCTGGCGACGGCAGGCGGGCCCGAGCGTGCGTACGGACGTGAGCTGCTCGACGTCGTGCGCCGCGCCCAGGCCGACGGGGTGGATGCCGAGACGGCGCTGCGGGTCGCGCTGCGCGAGGTCGAGGAGGCCATCGTGTCCGCCGAGGGTGACGGCCCTGCCCGCCGAGGGTGACGGCCCTGCCCGCCGAGGGTGACCGACGCGCCCGCCGAAGGTGACCGGGGCGTCACCCTCGGCGCCCCGGTACGTCACCGTCGGCACCCCCGCGCGTCACCGTCGGCACCACAGCACGTCACCCTCGGCGCGCACCACGGCCGACATGCGGGCGATCGTGTCCACGAGGCGACGTCCGGAGCACCATGTGTTCCCGACCACTAGGCTGGGTTGCGACAACCCCGGACGCGCCCGACCGCCATCGTCGCCTGCCCTGCGCTCCGGACCTGGAAGCAGCTGAAGGAGCAACCGTGGCAAGCATCGAAGCCGTTGGAGCACGCGAGATTCTCGACTCGCGCGGAAACCCCACCGTCGAGGTCGAGGTCGTGCTCGACGACGGTACCTTCGCCCGCGCAGGCGTCCCCTCGGGCGCCTCGACCGGCGCTTTCGAGGCCGTCGAGCGTCGTGACGGCGACAAGTCCCGCTACCTGGGCAAGGGTGTCGAGGGTGCGGTCAACGCCGTCATCGACGAGATCGCCCCCGAGCTGCTCGGCTTCGAGGCCGAGGACCAGCGCCTCATCGACCAGGCGCTGATCGAGCTCGACGGCACGCCGAACAAGGGCAAGCTCGGCGCGAACGCCATCCTCGGCGTCTCGCTCGCGGTCGCGAAGGCCGCCGCGAAGAGCTCGGGCCTGGACCTGTACCGCTACGTCGGCGGCCCCAACGCCCACGTCCTGCCCGTCCCGATGATGAACATCCTCAACGGTGGGTCGCACGCCGACTCCAACGTCGACATCCAGGAGTTCATGGTCGCCCCGATCGGCGCCACGTCCTTCCGTGAGGCGCTGCGCACCGGTGCAGAGGTCTACCACTCCCTGAAGTCCGTGCTCAAGAGCAAGGGCCTCGCGACGGGTCTCGGCGACGAGGGCGGCTTCGCCCCCAACCTGCCGAGCAACCGTGACGCGCTCGACCTGATCCTCGTCGCGATCGAGCAGGCCGGCTTCACGCCGGGCAAGGACGTGGGCCTCGCGCTCGACGTCGCCGCGACCGAGTTCTTCAAGGACGGCGCGTACCAGTTCGAGGGCAAGGCGACGAGCTCGGACGAGATCATCGCGTACTACAAGCAGCTCGTGGCGGACTACCCGCTGGTCTCGATCGAGGACCCGCTGTCCGAGGACGAGTGGAGCGCCTGGTCGCAGCTCGTGGCCGAGGTCGGCGACAAGGTGCAGATCGTGGGCGACGACCTGTTCGTCACCAACCCGGAGCGTCTCGCCAAGGGCATCGAGCTCAAGTCGGCGAACTCGCTGCTCGTGAAGCTCAACCAGATCGGCACGCTCACGGAGACGCTCGACGCCGTCGAGCTCGCGCAGCGCAACGGCTTCACCGCGATGGTGTCGCACCGTTCGGGCGAGACCGAGGACACGACGATCGCGGACCTGTCCGTCGCGGTCAACGCCGGCCAGATCAAGACCGGTGCTCCCGCCCGTGGCGAGCGCATCAACAAGTACAACCAGCTCCTGCGCATCGAGGAGGCCCTGGACGACGCGGCCCGCTACGCCGGCGCCTCGGCGTTCCCGCGCTGGAAGGCGTGAGCTGACGCATCCCCGCTGAGCGCGGCCTGACCCTCGGGTCTGGCCGACGCCGGCACCTGGACGCCCGGTGGTTCCTCGGAACCACCGGGCGTCCGTGCGTCCACGGCCGGTCTCCCGACACGCGCGGGCTTGTGAACGCTTGGTGTGGATCCGGCCTCGTTGCCCCGGCGCGCCGTGGATCCTGCGCCCGAGCAGCCGCGCGGGGCGGCACAATCGGCTCCATGCCCACGAACCGTCGCCCGTCCACGCCCGGCGCCTCGCCGCGCCCTGGGGGCGGACGAAGCGGGGGAGGTGCGCGAGGGGACGGTCGGTCGTCGACCGGCCGCGCACGGGGCGCCTCCGGCCCGACGACGTCGCGCCCGGACGCGGGCACGTCCGGCAGGTCCGGGGCCGGGTCGGGCACCCCGAAGGCGGGTCCTGCGAAGGCCGCGGCGAAGGACGCGAGCGCGGCCAAGGCTTCGGGCTCCGCGACCGGTGCGGGGCGCAAGCCGGCGGCGCCGCGCAAGCCGTCGACCACGTCGGCGGCGGGCTCTGGTGCTGGCTCGGGGGCTGGCGGGCGGTCCGCGACCTCGACGTCCCGGGCATCCTCGGCGGCGCGCACCCCGCGACCGAGCACCTCGACGCGGGCCCCGGCGCTCGCGGATCGTCGGCGCAGCCGCAACGGCTTCCTGCTGCCTGAGGTCGTCACGGTCCGTTCGCTGGTGATCGCGGTCGTTGTCCTCCTCGCGGTCATCCTGCTCCTGCCGACCGTTCGCGCCTACGTCAACCAGACGGGTGAGCTGCGGGCCCTGCGTGCCGAGGTCGCGGCGGCCGAGGCCGAGCGCGACGACCTCCAGGTCCAGCTCGGGCGGTGGGACGACGACGCCTACGTGATCGCACAGGCGCGCGACCGGTTGAGCTACGTGATGCCGGGCGAGCGTGCCTGGCGGGTCATCGACCCGGAGATCGTCGTCGACGACCTCGACCCTGAGACGGGCAGGAAGGTCACCGACGGGCCGGTCGGCGTCGAGGGGAACGACGGCGCACCCTGGTACACCTCGCTCTGGCGGTCTGTACAGCTCGCCGGGGAGCAGCCCGCCCCCGGCGACGCGCCGGCCGACCAGGGGGGCGACGAGCCTCCGGCCCCGGACGCCCCGGACGCCCCGACCCCGTAGCCCGCGCTGTGCTGCGGTGCGGTGCCGGAGCGTGCCGCGCCGGACCGATGGGCGCGGAGGCAACGGTCCGCGCGACGGGTTCGTCCAGGTCCTCGGCGTCCTCGGTGCTCTCGGGGCCCCGGAACGACTCGTGAGGGTCCCGATTGCTGATCCGGCTGCTCGACCGGGGACAATGGGAAGGCGCCGGCTCCCGGCGCCGGACCAGCACCGCACGCCGCAGAACGGAAGACCCCTCGTGAACGACTCGACCCCCTCCGCTCCGGACTCCGCGGACCACGCTGCCGCAGCCGGCGCCGCAGCCCGTGACACGGCCCCGGTGACCGACCGCGGCCTCGCGGGCAGCGCCGACGCCCCGGCCGTCCCGGAGGCGGACCGTTCGCGTCCCGAGGTCACCCCGCAGGATCTCGAGGTCCTGCAGGAGCAGCTCGGTCGCCCGGCCCGCGGCGTCGTCGGGATCGCGGCGCGCTGCGTGTGCGGGCGTCCGCTCGTGGTGCACACCGCGCCTCGTCTCCCGGACGGCACCCCGTTCCCCACGACGTACTACCTGACGGGCCCCGGGGCTGTCGCGGGCGCCTCGACGCTCGAGGCGAACGGCGTGATGAAGGAGATGTCGGAGCGCCTGACGCAGGACGAGGAGCTCGCCGCCGCCTACGCCCGCGCGCACGAGCACTACCTCGCGGCGCGCGAGTCGCTCGGGCACGTCGAGGAGATCGCGGGCATCTCCGCGGGCGGCATGCCCGTGCGCGTCAAGTGCCTGCACGTGCTCGTGGGCCACGCGCTCGCGGCCGGGCCGGGAGTGAACCCGCTGGGTGACGAGGCGCTCGTGATGATCTCGGGGGCGTGGCGCGCGGACCGCTGCACCTGCTGAGCCGTCGACCCGAGGACGGGCGCGCCGCCGTCGGCTGTGACCCTCGTGACGTCGACCGTCCACGGGCGGCGTCCGCGCCCGCGGGGGCGGTGACGGGTGGCACCCTTGATGCCATGACTTCTTCTCGCGTCGCCGCGATCGACTGCGGCACCAACTCGATCCGTCTCCTCGTCGCCGACGTCGACCCCGCGACGGGCGTCCTCACCGAGCTCGACCGTCGCATGGAGGTCGTGCGCCTCGGTCAGGGAGTGGACCGGACGGGCCGGCTGGCCCCGGAGGCGCTCGCGCGCACGCTCGACCAGGCGGGCGAGTACGCCCGGGTGATCGAGGAGCTCGGTGCGACGCGCACCCGGTTCGTGGCGACGTCGGCCACCCGGGACGCGGAGAACCGAGGGGAGTTCGTCGAGGGCGTCCTGGCGCGTCTGGGTGTCGAGCCCGAGGTCGTGTCGGGGACGGAGGAGGCCGAGCTGTCGTTCCGCGGGGCGACGGGCGTGGTCGCGGCGAACCACCCGGGGCCGTTCGTGGTCGTGGACCTCGGGGGCGGGTCGACCGAGGTCGTGCTGGGTACTGACGCCCCGGAGGCCGCGTGGTCCATGGACGTGGGCTGCGTGCGCATGACCGAGCGCCACCTGCGCTCGGACCCGCCGACGGCCGAGGAGGTCGCGGCGGCGCGGGCCGACGTGCGGGCCGCGCTCGACACGGCCTCGCTCACGGTCCCCCTGGGCAAGGCGGCGACGCTCGTCGGGCTCGCGGGTTCCGTGACGACCGTGACGGCGCACGCGCTGGGACTCGAGCGGTACGACCGCGACCGGATCGACGGCGCGGTGCTGTCGGTCGAGGCGACGCTGGCCGCGTGCGAGGACCTGCTGGGCCGCACGCGGGCCGAGCGCGAGGCGCTGGGCTTCATGCACCCGGGCCGGGTCGACGTGATCGGGGCGGGCGCGCTCGTGTGGGCCGAGGTCGTGCGCCGGGTGCGTGACGACGTCGCGGCAGCGGGCGGTGAGCTGACGTCGGTCGTGACGAGCGAGCACGACATCCTCGACGGGATCGCGCTGTCGATCGCGTGATCTCCTCCGCCGAGAAGTGAGTTCACGCCCCTGAATCGCACGAATCAGGGGCGTGAACTCACTTCTCGGCGCGGACCGGGACCGCGCGTGACCTGAGCAGGGCGGCAACGCGCGCCACGAGACGCGACGGGTGGCGATAGACGTCGTCGGCCGTCGCCACCACGGTCCGCCACCCGAGGTCCTCGAGCCACTGCCTCTTCGCGACGTCCCGGCGCCAGGTCCGTGCGTCGGTGCGGTGCACGTCGCCGTCGTACTCGATCGCGACTCTCTCGGCGACGTAGACCATGTCCGGCAGGGCGACGAAGCGGCCAGTGTCGTCGAGGACCGGAACGTTGACCTGCGGGCACGGCAGGCCGGCGCGGACGAGCACGAGCCGGGTTCGCGTCTCCATGGGCGAGTCGGTCCCGGTGCGGAGGTCGTCGAGAGCGGTCCGCATCCGTGCGACTCCGCGTGCACCAGCCGGCGTGCCACGCACGGTCTCCCGCAGCTGCCCGAGCGTCGATGCCGGAGTCTTGCGGCGCAGCAGCGAGTCCCCGAGCACGACCACCTCGTCGAGCGGCAGGTTTCCGGCGAGCTGTCGCCACGCGTGCTCGGGGGTGACGACCAGCAGCCCGTTCAGGAACCGCACCGGCAGCAGGTCGGCGCCGTACGTGTGGGCCACGTATCCGGTGCGACGTGGGACGACGGCGCTACCGGGGACGCTCAGGTGCACGCGATCATCGCGTGAGACCTGCCAGGGGAGGTCGACGCCGTGGAGACGGAGCGCGCTGCCGTGACTGATCGCGGAGCCTGTGGGCGCGCATCGCAAGATGGCGGCGGCCCGGACCGGGAGAGCGTTGGCCTGCTCTGCCGCGACGCGCAGGCCGCGGGTCGGGATCGCGAGGCGCCGGTGCCGCAGCGCCTTCGGGGAGAGCCCGGAGGCTTGGCCCTCGGCCAGGGTGAAGGGCTCGTCGGTGCGCATGCGGGCACTGTGCCGCGACGGGAGTGGGTGCGGGGGCTGAAGCGCGCGAGCTGTGGACACGGGCGCCTGCGGTGCGCCTGTGGACACTCGCCGTGTCTCGCCGAGAAGTGAGTTCACGCCCCTGAATCGCACGCATGAGGGGCGTCAACTCACTTCTCGGCGGACGCGGACGCGGATGCGGCCCGGCAGATGCGCGACTCGCGGTATCTCACTCTGGCCGGTAGTGCGGTTCGCGTAGTAGTGTCTGGCGCACAGGAGTCGGCGAGCAGGGAGTCAGGGTGGACACCACACAGCTGTTGAAGGGCGTCCTCGACGCGGCGGTCCTCGCCGTCGTCGCGGACGAGGACGGGTACGGCTACGACGTCGTGCGTCGCCTGCGGGCCGCGGGGCTCGTCGAGGTGGGCGACGCGTCGGTCTACGGCACGCTGCGCCGCCTGTACGCGGGCGGGATGCTCACGAGCTACGTCGTCCCCTCGGACGAGGGCCCGCACCGCAAGTACTACGGCATCAACGCGCAGGGCCGGGCCATGCTCGACACCCAGCGCAAGGAGTGGCAGGAGTTCTCCGGCACGCTGACCGGCCTCCTCATGACCTCGGAAGGAGCCGCGTGATGTCCACGACCCTGAGCCCCGAGGCCGTGATCCTCGACCAGGTCCGCCGCTACGCCGCGGACGTCCGCGCACACCTCGCCGACCTCTCGCCCGAGCAGGTCGACGACCTCACCGACGGCCTCGAGGCGGACCTCGCGGAGGCGCTCGCCGACATGCCGGGCGCGCTGCGTCCGCTGCCGCAGGGGAGCGAGGTGCCCGACGGCGGAGCCACCGCCCTCCTCGACGTCACCGAGCGCTTCGGTCCGGCCGCCGAGTACGCGGCCGAGCTCCGGTCGGCCGCAGGCCTCGACCCCGCTGCTCCGGGACCTCGGCCGCGGCGCACCCTGGGGGACCGTTTGGCTGCGGACGGCAAGAAGTTCATGGCGGAGTGGAAGTCCCTGTGGGCTCCGGTGACGTCGACCCCGCAGTGGTCAACGTTCTGCGAGTTCGCCGCGGTGCTGCGGCCCGTGTGGTGGGTGCTGCGGGCGTGGGTCGTGGTGCTCGTCCTGTACGCGTGGCTCATCAGCAACCACGGCTTCGAGCTCGTGCCTCAGATGGCGGTCTGGCGACTGGTCCTGGTGCTCGCGATCGTCGTGAGCGTGCAGTGGGGGAGGGGCCGGTGGCTGCGCTGGCGCGGTCTGGACCTGCTGCGCAAGGTCGTCAACGTCCTTGCGGTCCTCGTGGCCGTGCCGTTCTTCGTGAGCGCGGCCTTCGGGGCGAATGCGGAGCTCAACGGTCTCCCCACGAGCTCCTCGGGCTCGTACGACCGGGGGTACCAGCAGGGCGTCAGCGATGCCTCGAACGGCTACGGCGCGAGCGGCGTGAGCACGAGCGGGGCCGGGAGCGGGGTCTTCGTCGACGGCTCGCCCGTCAGCAACCTGTTCGTGTACGACGCGAGCGGCCGCGCCCTCCAGGACGTGCAGATCTTCGACGACCAGGGCCGTCCCGTTCGGACGATCGCGGCCGAGGGTGCCTCGCAGCCCTGGACTCTGCCGGGCTTCGAGCAGGGGTGGTACTTCCAGCCGTCGTTCTCGACCGACGGGCGCGAGCGCTGGAACGTCTACCCGTTGCGCGGTCTGCCCGAGGACGCGGTCGAGTGGGACGGCTCCGAGCGCCCGGTCCCGCTCGAGGGCGAGCAGCCACGGTCCATGCCGTCGCCGTTCCTCCAGGCGCAGCCGCTCCTGGTGCCCTCGACGACCGGCGGCACGCCGACCCCCGCGCCCGACGCGGCACCGGACGCAGGAACGGCCCCGGCCGACCCCGGGACGCCGGTCGACCCGCAGGCTCCGACCGGCGGAGAGCCACCAGCGGGCCAGGGGGTCGACGGCACGACCGCACCCTCGGCCCGCGTCCCGGGGGCGCCTTCCCCGGCCACCGCGACGCCGGTGCTCGAGGCCTCGACGGGCGCTGCGCCGTCGGGCGGCTGACCTTTTCTCCCGGACCCGGGGGTAGCCAGGCGCCCTGGCCACCCCCGGGTCCGGAACCTCGCACACCGCAGAAACACCCCACAACGACGGCCTCCGAGGCGCTTGTGAAGGTTGTCACGCTCACCAATCGGACAGATGTTCACCAAGAAGTTGAAGACAGTAATACTCTGGTTTCATGCCTCTGAATGACCAGACCTCGGTCGCGCCTGCCCAGAACGCGGACAGCGCTGCGTCGCCGCGTCCTCGCAAGGTCCCTCGCATCATCGTCCTGGGTGGCGGCTCTGTCGGTCTCTACTCGGCTCGCCGTCTCCGCAAGAAGCTCGGCAAGCGCGAGGCGGCCATCGTGGTCGTCGACCCGCGCCCGTACATGACGTACGCGCCCTTCCTGCCGGAAGCCGCCGCGGGCTCGATCGACGCACGCGACGTCGTCGCCCCCCACCGCCGCGCCCTCAAGGGCGTCGACGTGCTGCAGGGCAAGGTCGTGGAGATCAACCACGCCGGCCGCAGCATCACGATCCACCCCGAGGAGGGCGACGACTACGCGGTCTCCTACGACCACCTGATCGTCGGCCTCGGCTCGGTCTCGCGCACGCTGCCCATCCCGGGCCTCGCGGAGAACGCGATCGGCTTCAAGAACGTCGAAGAGGCCATCGCGGTCCGCAACCACGTCATCAACCGGATGGACGTCGCGTCGTCCACCTGGGACCAGGACGTGCGCAAGCGCATGCTCACGTTCGCGTTCATCGGTGGTGGCTTCGCCGGCATGGAGGCGATCGCCGAGATCGAGGACATGGCGCGCTACGCGGCCCGCAACTACCCGACGATCGAGCCCGAGGACCTGCGCTTCGTGATGATCGAGGGCTCCGGGCGCATCCTGCCCGAGGTCTCCGAGCCCATGGGCCAGTACGCGCTCGAGGAGCTCAAGAAGCGCGGCATCGAGTTCCACCTGAACACGTTCCTGTCGTCGTGCGTCGACGGCCACGTCGTGACCTCGACGGGCGTCGAGTTCGACACCGACACCATCGTGTGGACCGCGGGCGTCAAGGCGAACCCGGTCCTCAAGGAGAACTCGGACCTGCCCGTCGACAAGCTCGGCCGCGTGATCGTGCTCCCGACGCTCCAGGTCGCGGACGAGGACGGCAACGTCGTCCCCGACGCCTGGGCCGCAGGCGACTGCGCTGCCGTCCCGGACCTGCTGAACCCCGGCAAGTTCTGCCCGCCGAACGCGCAGCACGCGATCCGTGAGGCCACGCGCCTCGCCGACAACCTGGTCGCGATCCTGCACAGCGACGAGCCCGTCGAGTACAAGCACAAGAGCGTCGGTACGGTCGCCTCGCTCGGCCTGTACAAGGGTGTCGCGGAGCTGTTCGGCATCTTCAAGCTCAAGGGCTTCCTCGCCTGGGCCATGCACCGCAGCTACCACGTCATGGCGATGCCCACGGGCAACCGCAAAATCCGCATCGCGATCGGCTGGATGGGCCAGTTCCTCATGGGCCGCGAGATCATCTCGCTCGGTTCGCTGCACGACCCGCGCGCGGAGTTCCGCCAGGCGTCCGTGCCGCCGGCCGCAGCGGGCGAGAAGGTCAAGCAGGAGGCCGTGTCGTCGGCCGCGGAGGCAGAGGCAGGCGGCGCCGAGGCGAAGTCCTCCACGGCCGCTCCGGCCGAGGCCGCGGGCGCCGACGCGAACCACGGTCCCGCCAAGAAGACGACCAAGAAGGCCGCGACCAAGGCCTGAGCCTGATCGCAGTGCTGCGCACGCCGTGAGGGCGGTCCCTGGTGGGGCCGCCCTCGCGGCGTTCTGCTGCACGGCTGCTGGGCACCCGTTTCACGTGAATCCTCCGCGGCGCACAATGGACGCGTGAGCACTCGCGTGGTCGACGACCTGCGGTCCCGGGCGGGCCGCGCCCTGTTCGAGCGTGTCGCAGGGCCGGACGGCCCGGCCGAGCGCTCGCGGATCCACGACACCCCGGGTCCGCGCTGGTTCGCGCCCGACTCCGCGATCGCGCGCGTGCACGGTGACGCGTCGATGTTCGTGGGCGGTCTGCGGGCCCTGCTGCTCCAGTCGTTGCACCCGCTCGCGATGGCCGCGGTCGCGGCGCACTCGGGGTACCGGGGCGACCCGTGGGGGCGCCTGGCCCGCACGAGCACCTTCCTCGCGGTCACGACCTTCGGGACGGTCGAGCACGCGCAGCAGGCGATCGACGTGGTCCGTTCGGTGCACGTCCGCGTGCGTGGCACGGCCTCCGACGGGCGCCCGTACGCGGCCGACGACCCCTGGCTGCTGCGCTGGGTCCACGTCGCCGAGGCCGACAGCTTCCTCGCCGCGCACCAGCGCTACGGCGAGCGACCGCTCGACGCCGAGGGCTGCGACGAGTACCTGGCGCAGGCCGCGACGATCGCGGACCGGCTCGGGGCGGTGGACCCGCCGCGCTCGCGCGCAGAGCTGGCGAGGGCCTTCGAGGAGTTCCGCCCGCAGCTCGCGAGGACCACGGAGTCCGACGACGTCGCTCGCTTCCTGCTGTCCGAGCCACCTCTCCCGTTCCTCGCCCGGGGCCCGTACGCCGCGCTGGGGGCAGCCTCGGTCGCGTCGCTGCCCCCGTGGTCGCGGCGTATGATCCCGGTGCGGTGGCCGATGCGGGGCGAGTCGGTGCTGGTGCGGGCCGGTGGCCGGACGGTCACGAAGGCGATCCGCTGGGCGCTGGCGGGGTCGCGGTAGGGGCCGCGACCCGCGCCGGGGCGTCGCCCCGAGCGGCTGCCACCGGGACCGGCACCCTGGTCCCGCCTGTCGGCGCGTCCTCGGCCGGGATATCCTCACCCCCGGCCCCCATAGCCCAATCGGCAGAGGCATCCGACTTAAAATCGGCGCAGTCTGGGTTCGAGTCCCAGTGGGGGCACCCCCATCGGTGCAGGTCAGAGACGCGCCAGGACGGAGCCCTTCGATCTCTCGACGACACTCGTCAACATGAGGCGGAGTCTCATCGACATCGACCGTCATGAACGAGGTGGTCGGTGCCCGTCCTGCGGCCTCTGTTCACGCGCTCCAGACCCACAGGACACGCCAGCCGTCGGGCAGGTCGGCGTGCAGCGTGACCCACGCGTCGTCGTAGGCGGGGAGGGCGTAGGGCGTACACGCTCAACGTCCGCAGCACAGTGGAAGCCCTCAGGCCTGTTCTGCGTGCGGTAGCCCGTCATCCCGAGGTCTTCGATCAGCGTCATGGGGATACTTGCAAGGTCTGCGTCTGACGCCCGCGGGATCGAGCCAGGCACCACGGGTTCGTGTCCGCCGGTCGGACATCAGGATGAGCACCAGGCGCGGCGTCCACCCGGTCGCGGCCGTCTCGACGAGCTCGACGCCGTCGCGCTCTCACACGATGCGGGCCGTGACCGGATCAGGTCGCGCGCGATCGACTGGACACGCAGAGGCGGTATCGGGCGGGCGTTGAGGACCGCCTGCCAGTCGTCGCGATGCGCGTCCCACGACTGCGACGCGCGTCGCGCGAGGTCCCTGTCGAGGTCGTCGCACATGTGTCCAGTATCGAATACACGTTCGACGGCGCTTTGTCTATACCGACTAGACAAGATATGTCTAGTCGGTATAGACTAAACTCGTGGTGAGTGAGCAGAAGACCAAGGACGTCGTGAAGATGCTGACCCGTGCGGGCTGGTACCGCGGCCGCACGGTCGGAAGCCACTCGACGTGGAAGTCGGCAGACGGTAGCCGCTCGGTCACCGTGCCGGACGGTCACAAGGAGATCAGCCCCGGGGTCTACCGGAAGATCTTGAAGGCCATGAACCAGGAGGAGGAGTGATGGGCACCTACACCGCCCGGGCCCGGCGAGAGGGCCGCTGGTGGATGATCGAGGTCCCCGAGATCGACGGGCTCACCCAGGCCCGTCGCCTCGGTGACGTCGAGGAGATGGCGCGCGAGCTCATCGCCGTCACCCTCGACGTCCCCCTCGACGACGTCGCGGTCGCGGTCGCCGTGACCGCCGTCGGAGATGTCGACGTCGCCGAGGCGCTCAGCAAGATCCGCGACGAACGCGCCGAGGCTGCTCGCCTCGAGCGTCAGGCGTCGGCCGAGGCTCGCGAGCTCGCTCGTGAGCTCGCGTCGGCCGAGCTCGCCATGCGCGACATCGGGAGCATCCTTGGGGTCTCGCACCAGCGCGTCGCCCAGCTGCTCGCCTCCAGCTAGTGCCAGAACTAGGCTTCGACTGTGATGGGGCCCTCGCCCGGGGTGAGGGTTGCTGCTAGGGCGGGAGCGGGGCCGTTCCGGTTGGGGCCATCTCCCGACCGATGGCCGCGAGCATCTCGTCAAAGAGACTCTTCACCTCGGTCTACGGCGGCTGGACATCCCCGTGGGTCGGTGCAAACGTATGCACACCACTGCAGCGGTCCCATGCGGTGGAGCGACCCGAAACGGACTCATGTGAAGAAGATGCTGCCGGTCGACCCGGACGACTATCGGGGAGAGCCGGAGGCGGCCCCGGCCTCGACCTCGCGCGGAAGTCTGTGGTCATACGTGCTCTGGGCCACCATCGCCTTCGCGGTAGCGGTCCTGATCACGGCCAAACCCTGGGCCTACTGGTTCGTGGCGCTCGGCTCCGTAGGCGTCATCGCGGCGGTTCACCTCGCCTGGATCGTCCGGTGCCGGGTCAAGGGCTCACCGGGCTAGCTGCATCGGCTGGAGCGCCGCCTTGCCGTCGTCTACGTACCCCAGAGGGCACTACGACAACCCCGTCGGCCCGTCCGGCTCCGGCGCCTCGCCCGCCTCCTGTCCGATCGACACCTGGTTCCCGTCGGGGTCGAGCACGCGCGCGACGCGCTCTCCCCAGGGCTGGTCGGCGGGCGGGGAGACCACGACGACCCCGGCCGCGGCCAGGTGGGAGACGGCCTGGTCGCAGTCGTCGACCGTGACCCACAGGTGCGCGTGCCCGACGTCGGTGCTCTCGCGGTCGACCCCGATCCCGAGCGACGCGTCGCCCACGGCGACCGACACGTAGACGGGTGGTCCGGCGTCGGGGAACTGGTAGGTCACGGTGCCGCGCAGGAGGTCGCGGTAGAAGCCGAGCGACCGGTCGAGGTCTGTCGTGGTGAGGATGGGGAAGAGCGTGCGGAACATCGGTGGGCCGCCTCTCGCGATGGTCTCCTCGGGGCCGTTCCCACGTTACGCCAGCAGCAGACGCGCCTCCTGCGGGGGCGTGCGCGGCGGCAGCCGCCGCTAGGTTGAGGGGACGGCGCACCCGCGCCCCACGACCCGCGAAGAGGGAGCACGCGATGGCAGCCGCAGGCCAGGTGGTGCTCTTCGAGCGCCGGACCGCCGAGCCGTTGCTGCGGCACGTCGTCGGCGGGATCCTGCGGGCCGAGCGCACCGAGCAGGCGCGCACGCTGCTCGACGTCGCGCTCGCGGCGCAGGTCTCGACGGCGTACCTCTCGGAGGTCGAGCGTGGCCGCAAGGAGGCGTCGTCCGAGGTCCTGGCCGCGATCTGCCGTGCTCTCGGCCTGCGCGTGGTGGACCTCCTGGCGCGCAGCCAGGACGAGTTCGACGCGGAGGCCAGCCGCCGGGCGGGCGCCGAGCGGCGCAGCCTCTCCTCGCAGCCGCGGGCCGTGCGCGAGCTCCACGCGTTGCGCCAGGCCCGACGACGTAGCGAGCCTCCGCGCGTGGCCGCGCCCTCGACGACGGTCCTGCTGCGCGCCGCCTGAGCAGCCGGCGCGCTCCGGGTCCGGCCCCGGGTTCCGCCCAGGGTGAATCCCCGCGCGAGCGGCAGCAATGTGTCCGTTTCGCCGCGCGCCGCGCGTCGGTCGGTGGTGTGCTGAACGGATGTCGCAGACGAACCCGGCCCCGACCCTCCAGGACCTGGTCGATCGCGCCGTGATCCTGTCCGCCGAGCATCAGGCGCACTTCGCCGACCTGGGTGGGGAGTCGGCGTGGGACGCGGACCTGGAGGCGGGCACGGTCACGTTCCACAGCGAGATCCCGCTCGTGTGCGGGGCGCACTTCCTGGGGACGGCGGCTCCTGAGACGCAGAGCTGGTTGTGGGGCTGGCACAACGTGAACCACTTCTCGGAGGGTGTCGTCGCGGCGGCCGAGCACGTGCACCAGCGTGGGGTGACGGGCGGCATCTTCGAGCTGAGCACGCCGGAGATCCTCCTGACGGACGCCGTCCCGTACCGGCTCGCGCTCGCGGCCAAGGCGGTGACGGGGCACTTCACGCACTTCGCGGGTCCGACGGGTGGTGGCACGTGCGCGTGGTTCCTCGTGACGCACCCGCGGTTCGAGCTGCCGCCCGCGACGGTCGCGCGGGTCGTGCGCGTGGTCCCGGAGGGGATCGGCAGCACGGTCGTGGCGGATCACCGCCGTGCCGTGCGGGCTTATGCGGTCCTGCGCGGGCTCGACCTCCGCTGGCAGGACGAGCAGACGGCGCTCCTGGGGGTGAGCGACGGCGAGGTGACGGTGTCGTTCGACGAGCGGGGGCGTCTGAGGGACGTGTCGGGGTCGCTCGCGGGTGCTCCCGAGCCGGTCCCTGCGCCGCCGCCCGCACCTGCGCGGCCTGAGCGTCGCGGCTGGTTCGGCCGCAAGAAGTAGCGGGCGACCCGGGCGCGGGAGGTGGGCGGCGCCGTCGGGCAGGAGAAGGCCCGACGGCGCCGCTGACCTATGCGGCCACGGCCAGCTTGCGCGAGGTCACGACCGCGTCGGCGAGCCCGTACTCCACGGCCTGGTGCGCGGTGAAGATGCGGTCGCGGTCGGTGTCGGCGCGCAGCCGCTCGACGGTCTGGCCCGTGTGCCGGGCCAGGACGAGCTCGGTCTCCTCCCGCAGGCGCAGGATCTCCTGGGCCTGGAGCGTCAGGTCGGAGATGGTGCCCTCGGCGCCGCCCGAGGGCTGGTGCAGCAGGACGCGCGAGTGCTCGAGCACGAACCGCTTGCCGGGCGTCCCCGCGGCGAGCAGCACCGCGGCGGCCGACGCGGCCTGGCCCATGCAGATCGTCGAGACGTCGCAGCGGATGAACTGGAGCGTGTCGTAGACGGCCATGAGCGCGGTGATCGAGCCGCCGGGGGAGTTGATGTAGAGGCCGATCTCCTGGTCGGGGGCGTCCGACTCGAGGTGCAGGAGCTGGGCCATGACGACGTTCGCGACGCCGTCGTCGATCTCGGTGCCGAGGAAGACGATGCGCTCCGACAGGAGGCGGCTGAAGACGTCGAACGCGCGCTCGCCGAGCGGGGTGCGCTCGACGACCGTGGGGATCGTGTAGCCGGACATCAGAGGCCGACCTTCCGGGAGCGGGCGGTGGGGCGGACGTCGTCGACCGAGGTGACGACGTGGTCGACCATGCCGTAGGCGAGGGCCTGGGATGCTGTGAACCAGCGGTCGCGGTCGCTGTCCGCGGTCACGGTCTCGGTGGTCTGGCCCGTGTGCTCGGCCGTGAGCCGGTGCAGGAGTCCCTTGGTGTACTCGAGGTTCTCGGCCTGGATCGCGATGTCGACCGCGGTGCCACCGATCCCGGCCGAGGGCTGGTGCATCATGATGCGCGCGTGGGGGAGCGAGTACCGTTTGTCGGCGGTTCCGGTGCAGAGCAGGAACTGCCCCATGCTCGCGGCGAAGCCCATCGCGAGCGTGCTGACGTCGTTGGGGACGAGCCGGATCGTGTCGTAGATGGCGAGGCCCGCGCTCACCGAGCCGCCGGGGGAGTTGATGTAGAGCGCGATGTCGGTGCGTGGGTCCTCGGCCGAGAGCAGGAGGAGCTGCGCGCACACGCGGTTCGCGACGGCGTCGTCGACGGCCGTGCCGAGGACGACGATGCGCTGGTGCAGGAGGCGGGACGCGAGCTGGTCGTCGAACGGGGTGGTGGGCGGCGGGGCCGCCTCGGACCGCGGGAGCGGTGTCTGGTTCGTCATGCCTCGACCCTGCTCCCGGTGAGGGGCCGGGGCGCCGGTATCTGCCCGGGGCGGATCTGCCGAGGGCAGACGGCTGCTTCGCCGTGGTCGGGCGCGGTGACGGACCGCGAGCGCGGGTCAGGCGATCGGGCGGCCCGAGTGCAGGCGGGCGGCGAGGCGGGCGCGGTCCTCGGCGGCGGCGTCGAGCCCGGCACGCCGGGCGGTCCGCAGCGCGTGCGAGGCGGCTCGCTGCTCACCCCACGTCGCGAGCCGGGTGCCTGCGGCGACGAGGAACCGGTCGCTCGGGCGCAGGGCGCGCAGGGACGGTCCGTGGAGGTCTGGCCGGGTCGGGGCGTAGGTGCTCATGAGGGGTTCTCCTTGCCGTTGATCAGGGGGAACGCGTTGAAGTGGACCTGGACGGGGCGGGCCCCGGGGGTGTCCTGCTGGCCGGCGAACCGGTCGAGGACGGTCTCGCTGAAGCGCTGCCACTCGGCCTGCACCTCTGCGAGCTGTTCCTGGGTGAGCCACATGTTGATCGTGGCGAGCGTCGCGCCGGACTCGAGCCAGGCCCGGTCGAGGGAGCGGGCGCCGTCGAGGAAGTCCATGATCTTGCGCTGACGCATGGCTTCGAACTCGCGGTTGACGGTGACCGTCGCGGTGAGGGTGCCGTCTCCGGCCTCGGCCTCGCCGTCGGGCAGCTCGATCATGAATCCGCCGGGTGCCCTCTCCCACCACCGCTCGCGCGCGGTGCCGCGGCCTGGGACGTCCTGGACGAACCCGTGGCGCTCGAGCTGGCGCAGGTGGTAGCTCGTGGCGCCGCTCGTCTCGCCGAGCAGCTCGGCGAGACCGCTCGCGGTGAGGGCGCTGTGGTGACCCAGCAGGTCGAGGATCTGGATCCGCAGGGGGTGTGAGAGCGCCTTGAGGGCGGCGGGGCCGACGGTCCGCTGGGTGCGGGTGCCGGGTGCCTGCTCGGGGTCGTGGTTCGTGGGCATGGCACCACCGTAGTGATGCAGAGATCCCTTTGCAAGGGTTTCTTTGCAACGAGTTCTTTGGAAACCTGTTTGGCTTGGGTGGTGTCTGAGCGGGCGGCGCGCGGCGTCGTCGTGCGGGGGTCCGGGCCCGACGGCGTCGCGCGCCCCTGCCTACCTCTCGCCCTGGTCCGGGCTCGGCCCGCCCGCGGCGCCCTCGACCTCGTCGCCGCTCTCGCGCACGACCCGCAGCAGCCCCGCGAGCCCGAGCCGGAGTCCTTCGAGCTCGTCGAGCGTGAGGCGTTCGAGCGTCTCGGGTCCGGCAGGTGCGTCGCTCGCGACGATGCTGCGCACGGCCTCGGCCCCGCGCTCGGTCGCGGCGACGAGCCGGACGCGGCCGTCCTCGGGGTCGGGGCGCCGGGAGGCCATGCCTGCGGCCTCGAGCCGGTCGACGATTCCCGAGATCGTGGCGGGGCTGACGCCCAGGACGTCGCCCAGGTGGGCCGTGCTGCGCTCGCCGTCGATGAGGAGGATCCCCAGGGCGCGCATCTGCTGAGCGGTCAGGCGGGTGCGCATGAGCGGTTCGAGGCGCCGTGCGAGCACGAGCTCCTGGAGGGCGTGCTGCGCGTCGATCAGCTCGCGCTGGAGCCGGGCGCGATCGCCAGGGGGGTCCGATGTCACGGCGAGACTCTATCGGAGGGGTTCTCGGCGCCTCCCGAGGCGCCTGGGTGGACCGGATCGTTCCGCGAGACGCGGGAACTCTCCGGTTTTGCTTAGCGTTAGGCTAACGACTCTGCGACGACGACGTCGTGACCATCCACCGTGCCCTGGAGGCCCCGTGTTCCGTCTCGCCCGAACATCGTTGGCGAACCGCGCCGTCGTCGCGCTCGCCACGATCGCGATCGCCGTGTTCGGCGTCGTCAGCATGGGATCGCTCAAGCAGGAGCTCATCCCGAGCCTGCAGATCCCCACCGCCGCCGTCGTCGCCGCGTACCCCGGATCCGCTCCCGCGATCGTCGAGCAGCAGGTCACCGCCCCGCTCGAGACCGCCGTGCGCGGGGTCGACGGCGTCGAGGACGTCACGTCGAGCTCGTCGACCGGCATGTCGGTGACGACCGTGCAGTTCACGTACGGCACCGACATGGACCTCGCGGCGCAGCAGCTCCAGACCGCGGTCACTCGCGTGAGCAGCCAGCTGCCCGCCGACGTCGACCCGACCGTCGTGACCGGCTCGGTCGACGACCTCCCCGTCGTCCAGCTCGCGGTCTCGGGCGGAGCTGACGAAGCCGCGCTCGCGGAGACGGTCGACAACGTCGTCGTGCCCGCCCTCGAAGAGGTCGCCGACGTGCGCAGCGTCGCGGTCAGCGGCATCGCCGACCAGCAGGTCACGATCGACCTCGACGTCGCGGCCCTCGCCGCGGCAGGGCTCAGCCCGGCCCAGGTCACCACGATCCTCCAGGACAACGGCGTCGTGATCCCCGCGGGCACGGTCGCCGCGGGCGACCGCACGCTGTCCGTCCAGGTCGGCACGGCCGTCACGAGCACCGACGACCTGATCAACCTCCCGCTCGTCGCCGCACCCCCCGCAGCCGCACCCGGTACGGCACCCGTGACCCTCGGCGACGTCGCGACGGTGACCGTGGCCCCGCAGCCCGCGACCTCCTTCTCGCGACTCGACGGCGAGCCCGCGCTCGCGGTCGCGATCACCAAGACCCCGGCGGGCAACACCGTCGAGGTCTCGCACGCCGTCCAGAGCGCGATCGAGGACATGGACGGCGCGCTCGAGGCCAAGGACGTGCGCGTCGAGGTCGTGTTCGACCAGGCGCCGTTCATCGAGGAGTCCATCGAGGGCCTCGCGACCGAGGGCATGCTCGGCCTGGTCTTCGCGGTCGTCGTGATCCTGCTGTTCCTCACGTCGCTGCGCTCGACCCTCGTCTCGGCCGTCTCGATCCCGCTCTCCCTGTTCGTGACGTTCATCGTCATGAACGCGACCGGCTACACCCTGAACATCCTCACGCTCGGGGCCATGACGGTCGCGATCGGGCGCGTGGTCGACGACTCGATCGTCGTCATCGAGAACATCAAGCGTCACCTGTCCTACGGCGAGCAGAAGACCGCCGCGATCCTCAAGGCGGTCAAGGAGGTCGGCGGCGCCATCACGGCCTCGACGGTCTGCACCGTCGCGGTCTTCCTGCCCATCGCGCTGGTCGGCGGCATGGTCGGCGAGCTGTTCCGCCCGTTCGCCATGACCGTCGCGATCGCCATGGCGGCGTCGCTGTTCGTCGCCCTGACGATCGTGCCCGTGCTGGCCTACTGGTTCATCAAGGCCCCCGTCGTCCCGGCGGACCCCGAGCAGGCCCGCATCGTCGCCGAGCAGGCGCGCGAGGCGGCCGAGGCCAAGGAGCGCCGCGGGCTGTGGCAGCGCGGCTACCTGCCGACGCTGCGCGCCGCGCTGCGCCACCCCGTGATCACCCTGACCGTCGCGTTCGCGGTCCTCGCGGGCACGGTCGCGCTCGTGCCGCGCCTCGAGACCAACTTCCTGGGCGACTCGGGCCAGGACACCCTGACGGTCACCGAGACCTTCGCACCCGGTACGTCGCTCACGACGCAGGACACCGCGGCGCGCGAGGTCGAGGACGTGCTCCTGGGCCTCGACGTGGTCGACACGGTCCAGACGACCGTGGGCTCGGCGGGCGGCCCCGAGGCCGCGTTCTTCGGCGGCGGCGGTTCGCCCCAGGCCACGTTCTCGCTCACGCTCGATGCGGACGCCGACGGCGTCGAGGCGCAGCAGCAGGTCCGGGACGCGGTCGCGGACCTCGGCGGCGAGAACTCCGAGGGCATCACGGTCGCCGGCGCCGACGCCGCGTTCGGCAGCTCGACCGTCGACCTCGTGGTGCGCGCCCCCGACACCGAGACGCTCGCCGCCGCGGCCGACCAGGTCCAGCAGGTCGCCGAGGACACCGAGGGAGCCTCTGAGGTCACCAACAACCTCGCGAGCGCCCAGTCCACGATCCAGGTGACGGTCGACCGGGACGCGGCAGCCGCCGTCGGGCTCACCGAGACCCAGGTCGCGGGGACCGTCGCGGGCCTCATGTCGCCCTCGCCGGTGGGCACCGTGAACCTCGGTGACGGACCCGTGCAGGTGCGCGTCGCCGTCGGGCAGGCGCCCGCGACGGTCGACGAGCTCCAGGCGCTCGTCGTGCCCACGGCCGCGGGCGTCGTCCCGCTCACGCAGATCGCGAGCGTCGAGGAGGTCGAGGTGCCCACCTCGATCACGCGCGTCAACGGCGAGCGCAGCGCGACCATCGCGGTCACGCCCGCCGGTCAGGACCTCGGCACGCTCACGACCGTGCTCACGGCCGCGATCGACGACCTCGAGCTGCCGGGCGGCGCGACCGTCGAGCTCGGCGGCGTCGCGACCCAGCAGGCCGACGCGTTCGCCGACCTGGGCCTCGCGCTCCTGGTCGCGATCGCGATCGTCTACCTCGTCATGGTCGCGACGTTCCGCAGCCTGCTCCAGCCGTTCATCCTGCTCGTGTCGATCCCGTTCGCCGCGACGGGAGCGCTGCTCCTGCTGCTCGCGACCGGTACGCCGCTCGGGGTGCCGGCACTGATCGGGATGCTCATGCTGGTGGGGATCGTGGTCTCGAACGCGATCGTCCTGATCGACCTCATCAACCAGTACCGCGAGCAGGGACGCGGGCTGGACGAGGCCGTCATGGAGGGATCGCGCAAGCGACTGCGACCCATCGTCATGACGGCCGCGGCGACGATCTTCGCGCTCACGCCCATGGCGATCGGGATCACGGGCGGCGGCTCGTTCATCTCGCAGCCGCTCGCGCTCGTCGTGATCGGCGGCCTCCTGTCCTCGACGCTGCTCACGCTCGTCGTGGTGCCCGTGCTCTACACGCTCGCCGAGCGTGCAGGGGAGAAGCGCGCGGCACGTCGCGAGGCGAAGCACGAGGCGAAGGCCGCCGAGCTCGTGGGCCGGCACGCCGCGGACAGGTCGGCGGAGCCTGCCGCGCGCGGCTGACCCGACCCGTACCGGGACGCGAGAGGCCCGCCCGTTCGACGAACGGGCGGGCCTCCTCCGTCCGGGGAAGGCGCGCAGGCCCGACGTCCGACGACGTCGCTCACCCGGGGACGACGCCTCAGCCGTCGTCGCCGAGGAGCCGCGGCGCGAGCGTCTCGTCGAGCCAGTCGAACACGCGCTGCTCGGTCAGGGCGCGCCCGAGGGGCTGGCAGTGGAGGTTCGCGCCCTCGGCGGCGGTGAACCGCACCAGGGTCGACACGTCGGGCGTGAGCCGTGCGAGCTCCTCGGACTGGCCCGGCCAGAACTGCTCGCCCTCGGGCGACGTGACGAGCAGCGGAGTGGTGATCTGCGCGACGACGTCCCGCGCGTCGTATCTCTGGACCTCGCGGAGAGTCGCCGCGTAGCCCTCGACGCCGTAGGGGCGGGCGCGGAAGCGCCACGTCGCCGCGGTGGCCTTCGACAGGCGCAGGCCCAGGTCCATGTCGCGGTCGAACGCGTGGTCCTTGCCCTCCTGCAGCAGCGTGAGCAGGCTCTTGGGCATGGAACGGGTCCACGAGGCCGAGACGTCGACGACGCCCGGGTCGACGACCGCCGCGGCCGGTCGGTGCTCGAACGCGAGCGCGCGGGACACCCAGTACCCGGCCTGGCTCGACCCGTAGACCACGACCTGTCCCTCGTCGACGTCCGGGCGTCCCACGAGCGTGTCGAGCACAGGAGTCAGCACGGCCTCGAAGTCGGGCCGGAAGGGCACGCCGTGCTCGAACAGCATCGACTGCTGCCCGGGGCCGTCGAACACGAACGCGTGGTACCCCCGGCGCAGCGCGCCCGCGACGCACGCGGTCCACATCGACGTCAGCGAGCCGTCCGACCCGTTGACCGCGACGATCGTCGACCGCGGACGGACCTGTCCCGGGTCCGCGGCGATCGCCGCGGTCGACGCAGCGTCGGACGCGCTGAAGAAGTACCCCGGCAGGGTCGTCCCCTCGTACGGGACCGCGACACGCTCGACGACGAGCCCGCTCGCGTCGACCCACCGGTCCCACGCGGTGCGGTGCTTGCGGAACGCGGGCACGAGCAGGCTCTCGTCCTCGAGCGCGGCGACCGCGTTGACCGCGGCCGCGTAGTACGTGGACGCCCGCAGGTACGCCGCGGCGGCGCTCGTCCCGTGCCCGGCCGCCGCGGCGTCGGCGGCGGCCTGGGCCACGCGGTCCCCGAGCGCGTGCCACGCGTCGAACCAGCCCTGATGGTCCTTGTCGTGCACGTGCTCGACGGCCGCGAGGACCTCGCCCACGTCCGCCGCGCGGCTGTACGCGCTCCCCAGGACGGTGCGGATCTCGTAGTCGCGCCCGTGGTCGCCGGCGAAGCCGGCGGAGAACGGGTCGTGGTGGACGGACATGGTGGCTGCCTCCCGCGTCGTGGACGACGGAGCCGAGACGCTCCCCTCCACGACCATGCCCGCGCACGCCGCCCCGCACCACTCGAGGCCCGACGACGCCGCTCAGCTCGGGCGCGCCACGCCCGTCTCGTAGGCCAGCACCACGGCCTGGACCCGGTCCCGGAGCCCGAGCTTGCCGAGCACACGCCCGACGTGCGTCTTGACCGTGGCCTCCGAGACCACGAACCGTGCCGCGATCTCGGCGTTGGACAGCCCCTCGCCGAGCGCCGCGAAGACCTCGAGCTCGCGGGCCGTGAGCTCGCGCAGCCGGGGGTCGTCGACCCCGTGGCCGGGCGCCGCCCCCTGCGACCGCGGGTCCTCCGGCAGGTAGCCCGCGAACATCTCGAGCATGCGGCGCGTGACGCGCGGCGAGACGGCCGCGTCGCCGCTCGCGACGTTGCGGATCGCCCCGACCAGGTCGGCCGGGCGGGCGTCCTTGAGCAGGAACCCGCTCGCACCCACGCGCAACGCCGCGAACGCGTACTCGTCGAGGTCGAACGTCGTGAGGATGATGACCCGGCTCGCAGGCAGCGCGGACACGATCCGCTCGGTCGCGTCGATTCCGTTGACGCCCGGCATGCGCACGTCCATGAGGATCACGTCGGGACGCAGAGCCGTGGCCTGCGCGAACGCGGTCTCACCGTCGCTCGCCTCGCCCACGACCTCGATGTCGTCCTCGGCCGCGAGGATCATGCGGAAACCCATGCGCAGCAGCGACTGGTCGTCGACGAGCAGCACCCGGACCGGGCGGGCGGCGCTGTGGGGCACGGTCTCGTGACCGGCCGCGTCGCCCGGCGTCGCCTCCGGGAAGGGGGCGGTCACAGCGCGACCCCGGCCACGCCGTCGGGCCTGGGCTGCGTGGCGCCGTCGAGGCGCAGCCTCGCGACGACCTCCCACCCCGAGCTCGTGGGCCCGGCCGTGACCGTGCCCCCGTAGACGGCCGCACGTTCACGCATCCCGATGATCCCTCTCCCTGTGCCGATGGGCTGGTCGCCCGTGATGCCCGGAGGCAGCGGGCGGGCGTCCGCCCCGTCGCGGGCCGTGCCGCCCGGGGCACGTCCCGCCTTGTTCGTGACCGTGATCTCGAGCCAGTCTCCACCGTCGGGCGTGCCCGCGTCACGCCGCGCAATCTCGACCACGACCACGGGGGTCAGCGGCGCGTACCGCAGGACGTTCGTCAAGGACTCCTGCACGATCCGGTGCGCCGCCTGGCGCAACCCCGGGTCCGGGTCGGGCTGGACGCCCACGCGCACCAGGCGCACCGGCAGGCCCGCGTGCCGGAACCGCTCGGCGATGTCCTCCATGCTCGGCACGTCCGCGGTCGGGGTCAGCGGGGCGACCGTGCCGTCGGGATCGCGCAGGACCCCCAGGACGCGACGCATGTCGGCCAGGGCCGCGCGCCCCGTCTCGGTGAGCTCGTCGAGGGCCTGGCCCGCGAGCTCGGGGTCCTTCGCACCGAGCGCCTTGGCGCCGTCCGCGAGCGCGACCATGACGGTCAGGGAGTGCGCGACGACGTCGTGCATCTCGCGCGAGATCCGTGCACGCTCGGCCGCGGCCGCGAGCTGCGCCTGCTGGTCGCGGTCGCGCGCGATCGCGTTCGCGCGGCCCACGAGGTCGGCGACGTGCAGGCGACGACCGCGCACGCTCGACCCGATCGCTATGCCCAGCAGGGCGAATGTGATCGTGATCGCGATCGTGGCGACACGTTGCCCCGTGAGCTCGCCGCTCCCGACGTCCGCACGCACCATCGCGCCCGTGTCGCTCACCGTGAAGTCGTACCAGAGCATCTCCGCGGTGCACACCGTCAGGACCAGCACACCCAGCGCGCTCCACGCCACGGCCGGACGGTACGTCGTCGCGACGGCGTAGACCGCGAACGCGGTGGCCAGCTCGAAGCCCGCGGAGTCACCCGTCAGCGCGAGCGTCAGGATCGCGAGGGCCCCGATCGCCGCGGCGGTCCACAGCGGGTAGCGGCGCCGCCACAGCAGTACCGCGCCACCCGCCAGGGTCGCGACCGCGACGCCGTAGCGCGGCTCCGGGGACAGCAGCGCCACCAGCAGGCCAGGGACCGCGAACCAGGCCGCGACGAACCAGTCCATGACGACCGGGTGGCGCACGAAGTACCGGCGCACCGGCCCGAGCCTGCGCGCGTCGAGCTCGGTGAACACCGCGGCGCTGCCGGGCCGGGGCTTCCGGGGAGCCGTGGCCGCAGAGCCACCGGCGTCACCCGGGGCGTCGCCCCCCTCAGGACGCACAGCGCCCGACGCCGGACCACGGGTCTCGTGGTCCGGCGCCGGGCTGTGCGCGGTGCGTGAGATGGTCAGGCGTCCCGACGCTTGAGGACGACGGCCGCTGCGACGAGGGACACCACGGCCCAGATCACCATCGCGACGGTCGCCCCGACCGGGGTGAGGACGTCGACGCCACCGGTGTCGGCCTCGGTGACCGCCATCATGGCCGTGCCGAGGTTCATCGGCAGGAACTTCGCGACGTCCTGCACCCAGTCCTGGCTCAGGAAGCTCGCGACGAGCGGGAGCACGAACAGCAGTGCCACGAGCGTGAAGATGCTCCCGGCCGAGTGCCGCATGATCGTGCCGACGCCGACCGCGATCAACGCGACGAGGGCGAGATACCCGGCGCACGCGAGGATCACGCGCTGGACCGTCTGGTCGCCGAGGTCCGGGACCAGGTCGTTGCCCGAGAGCATCGGCGCCGTCGCCAGGTAGGACAGGGCGATCCCGATCAGCCCCACCACGAACGTCACCACACCGATGATGGCCGCCTTGGCGGCCAGCGCGGGCAGCCGGGTCGGCACGGCGCTCAGGGTCGAGCGGATCATGCCCGTCGAGTACTCACCGGTGATGATGAGCGCCCCCAGGACCGCGACCGCGAGCTGGGCGAACACGTAGCCCAGCACCAGCGCCTGCACGGTCGAGACGTTGCCCATCTCGGCAGCCATCTCGGGCTCGCTCGCCGCGAAGTTCAGCGAGGCCGCCATGGTCAGGCTGAACAGCACCATGACGACGACGGTCGCCCCGATGGTCCACCACGTCGAACGCAGCGAGCGGAACTTGATCCACTCCGACTTCAGGACCCCGCCGAAGGTGAGACGGGAGGACGACGCGCGCTGCGCCGTCGGGCGTGCTGGAGAGACGGTGGCGGCGGTCATCGCTTGGCTCCTTCGGAGATCGGGGCGTCGGCCGGAGAGTCGACGCCGTGGCCCACGTGCTGCTTCGCGGACTCGGTCTGGTACTCGACCGAGTCCGCCGTGAGGAGCATGTACGCCTCCTCCAGGGTCGAGGTCACGGGCGTGAGCTCGTGCAGGACGATGCCCGAGGCGGCGGCGAGCTCGCCGATCCCGGCGGCCTCGGCCCCCGTGATCTGGAGCAGGCTCGGCTCGTCGGACGTGACCGTCGCACCGTCACGCGTCAGCAGCTCGGCGAGCTGCGTGGCCTGCGGTGTCCGGACACGGACCGTGTGCTGAGCGCCGCCGTCGACGATGTCCTTGACCGGGGCGTCGGCGATGATGCGGCCCTTGCCGATCACGATGATGTGGTCCGCGGTCAGCGCGACCTCGCTCATGAGGTGGCTCGACAGGAAGACCGTGCGGCCCTCCGAGGCGAGGTAGCGCGCCAGGTTGCGGACCCACAGGACGCCCTCGGGGTCCAGGCCGTTGACCGGCTCGTCGAGGATCAGCGTCTTGGGGTCGCCCAGCAGCGCGGACGCGATGCCCAGTCGCTGGCCCATGCCCAGCGAGAAGCCGCCGACGCGCTTCTTCGCGACCGACTGCAGGCCGGTCATCTCGATGACCTCCTGCACGCGGGTCTTCGGGATGCCGTGCGTGGCCGCCATCGCGAGGAGGTGGTTGTAGGCGCTGCGGCCCGTGTGCACGGCCTTCGCGTCGAGAAGTGCCCCGACCTCGGTCAGGGGCGAACGGTGCGCGGCGTACGGCTGGCCGTTGACCGTCACGGAACCGCCCGTGGGACGGTCCAGGCCCATGATCATGCGCATCGTGGTCGACTTGCCGGCGCCGTTCGGGCCCAGGAAGCCCGTCACCTGGCCAGGGTGGACGGTGAAGGAGATCCCGTCGACAGCGGTCTTGGGCCCGTACCGCTTGGTCAGGCCTCGTGCTTCGATCATGCTCGCCCCTCGGGTGGGTTGCGGATGGTGGCTGGGTACCTCCCCAGCCTAGAGAGGTGAGCCGGCCGAACGATGCCCCCTCATGGCCGATCTTCTCGGCGCGGGTCCGTACGCCGCAAGGATGACGCCCGTCGGCCGGTCGAGCGATCTTGGTCCGCGGCAGGGGGAAAAGTCGGATGAAACCCCCGGGAACACCGGCGCGAACCCGCTCGTTGCATAAGATGGAAACACGGCCAGCGACACCCGCCTCGACAGAGGGCACTGGACGCCGCGACCAGGAGGAAGCATGAGCAACCCCGTCTTCAACAACAGCGCCATCTTCGGCGAGCCGAAGCGCGCGCGCACCGGCCAGGGGGCTGCGGGCACCGTCCAGCAGAACCCCGCGTACGGCACCCCGCCCCAGCAGGCGCAGTACGGCAGCTACGGCGCGCAGACCGCCGACGCCGCGACGCTCGACGCCATGTACGACGCGCCGACCGCGACCACCGCGGACACCAAGCGCCTCACGTACGACGACGTCATCATCAAGACCGGTGGGCTCCTCGCCCTGCTCGTCGTCGTCGGCGCGGGCAGCTGGCAGCTCGTCGACACCATGCCGTTCCTGTGGATCGGCGGCGCGATCGTCGGCCTCGTCCTGGGTCTGGTCAACGCGTTCAAGCGGAACCCGAGCCCCGCGCTCATCGTGGCCTACACGATCGCGCAGGGTGCGTTCCTCGGCGGCATCAGCGCGTACTACGACGCGCGGTTCGACGGCGTGGTCCTCCAGGCCGTGCTCGCGACCGTCGTGACGTTCTCTGCCGCACTGTTCCTCTTCAAGTCCGGCAAGGTGCGGGTCACGCCCAAGTTCACGCGCTGGCTCCTCATCGCGATGGTCGGCTACCTCGCCTTCTCGCTCATCAACATGGTCCTCATCATGACGGGCGTGCTGGACGGCTGGGGTGCGCGGGGTGGCACGATCGGCATCATCGTCGGCCTCGTCGCCGTCGGCCTCGCAGCCGCCTCGCTCATCGTCGACTTCGACTCGATCAAGCGCGGCGTCGAGGGCGGCGTGCCCGCCAAGTTCGCCTGGTCGGCCGCGTTCGGGCTCATGGTCACGCTCATCTGGCTGTACCTCGAGTTCCTGCGCCTGTTCGCGATCCTGCAGAGCAGCGACTGACCTTGGCCGACGCCCGGAAGAAGTCCCCGGCACCCGCATCGGAACCCGTTCCGACGCGGGTGCCGGTCTTTGCCGCCGGCCTCGCGCTGGCCGCCTTCACGCTGCTCGTCCTCCAGGTCCCCTACGGTCTCCTGGTCGGCCGTGGCGTCTCCAACGCCGTCGCGTGGGTCACGGTCTCCGCCGTCGTCATCCTGCTCGTGACCCTCACGGCCGGGGCGGTGCTCGCCTGGCTCGGGCACCGCATCTCGCGCGAGTGGGACGAGCGCAAGGCCACGACACTGTTCTTCGCGCTCGGATTCGTCGGCGTCGGGATCTGGAGCTTCATGGTGCTCGGCTCGCTGCTCAGCGCCACGACCGGGAACCCGGGCACCGCGACGAGCGGCGTCGCCCTGGCGTCGGTGCTGTACCTGGCCGTCGCGGGCGGGCTGAGCGCCGCCGTCGGGCGGTACTTCGCACGCGACGCCGCGGACCGCCCGCTGCTCGTCGTGATCGTCGGCGTGAGCGTCGCACTGTGCGCCGTGCTCGGCGGAATGGCCCTCGGCAGCGCATGATCGGTGCATGAAGTTCGCACACCACATCTCCGACCTCGTCGGCGGGACACCCCTGGTCCGGCTCGGATCGGTGACCGACGGCCTCTCCGCGACGATCCTCGCCAAGGTCGAGTACCTCAACCCGGGCGGGTCCGTGAAGGACCGCATCGCGCTCACGATGATCGAGGCGGCCGAGGCCTCCGGAGAGCTCGCGCCCGGCGGCACCATCGTCGAGCCGACCTCGGGGAACACCGGGGTCGGGCTCGCGCTCGTGGCCCAGCGCAAGGGGTACGACTGCGTGTTCGTCTGCCCCGACAAGGTGAGCCAGGACAAGCGCGACGTCCTGACCGCCTACGGGGCGCGCGTCGTCGTGACCCCGACGGCCGTGGCCCCCGACCACCCCGACTCCTACTACTCGGTCTCGGACCGGCTGGTCGCCGAGATCCCCGGGGCGTGGAAGCCCAACCAGTACGCCAACCCCCACGGTCCCGCGTCCCACTACGAGAGCACCGGCCCCGAGATCTGGGCCGACACCGACGGCCGCGTCACGCACCTCGTCGCAGGGGTCGGGACCGGCGGCACCATCACCGGGACCGGGCGGTACCTCAAGGACGCCTCGGCCTCGCGTCCGGCTGAGGCTGGTGGACGGGTGCACGTCGTCGGAGCCGACCCCGCCGGGTCCGTCTACTCGGGTGGCGACGGGCGTCCCTACCTGGTCGAGGGTGTGGGCGAGGACTTCTGGCCCGCCGCCTACGACCCGACCGTGCCCG
This sequence comes from Oerskovia turbata, assembly GCF_000718325.1. Lineage (GTDB taxonomy): Bacteria > Actinomycetota > Actinomycetes > Actinomycetales > Cellulomonadaceae > Oerskovia > Oerskovia turbata. The sequence goes on along the minus strand of NZ_JOFV01000002.1, from coordinate 314,953 downwards.
ACGAGATCATCGCGGTGAGCGACGCCGACTCGTTCGAGATGACCCGCCGCCTCGCCCGCGAGGAGGGCCTGCTCGTCGGCGGCTCGTGCGGCATGGCGGTCGTCGCCGCGCTGCGCCTGGCCCGCCGGCTCCAGGACGAGGACCCCGAGGCCGCGGCGCGCGCCGTGATCGTCGTGATCCTGCCCGACGGCGGGCGCGGCTACCTCTCCAAGATCTTCAACGACTCCTGGATGCGGTCCTACGGGTTCCTCGACGCCGAGGAGGGCGTGACCGCGGGCGACATGCTGCGCTCCAAGAGCGGGCAGCTGCCCAGCCTCGTCCACACCCACCCGGGCGAGACCGTGCGCGACGCGATCGAGATCCTGCGCGAGTACGGCGTCTCGCAGATGCCCGTCGTCGGGGCCGAACCGCCCGTCAAGATCGGCGAGGTCGCCGGGGCAGTGAGCGAGCGGGCGCTGCTCGACGCCGTCTTCTCCGGGCGGGCCTCGCTCGCCGACCGCGTGGACAAGCACATGGAGCCGCGCTTCCCGCTCATCGGCGCAGGGGAGGGGATCGCGGCGATCCGGGCCGCGCTGCACGACGCCGACGCGCTGCTCGTGATCGACGACGGCGACCCGGTCGGGGTGCTCACGCGCCACGACCTGCTGGGCTTCCTGGCGCACTGACGCCGGCTGGTCCGCCGACCCGCCGAGGGTGACGCACCCGCCCGCCGAGGGTGACGCACACGCGTGCCGAGGGTGACGCACCCGCCCGTCGAGGGTGACGCACACGCCCGCCGAGGGTGACGGCACCGTCCGCCGAGGGTGACATCGGACGTCGCCCTCGGCATGGATGGCGGTCACCCTCGGCGAACGGGCGTCGCCGGCCGATCCAGGTCACCCTCGGCACTCGAGGAGAGGGCCCACGCCACGAGCCAGCAGCCCACCGCCAGGAGCACCCCGTGCGCGATCCGCCCTGCCGGTGGCGTGAAGAACTGCGGCAGATAGAGCACCATGCCCGTGGCGAGCGGGATCCCGGGCCATCGTGGAACCAACCCGCCGCGCCACACCGCCACGGCGGCGAGCAGGCCGCTCGCGCCCACGGCGAGCAGGCCCAGACCGAACAGCGTCATCGCGACGGGCTGCATCCGGACCGCGTCGATCGTCGTCAGGAAGTCGAGGGACCCCGTCGTCACCGCGTTGCGCGCGATCGCGTGGACCCCGAAGACCTCCGCACCGAAGTACGGCAGGACGAGCCCGGCACCGAGCCAGCCCGTGACGACCGCGCCCGACGCCGGAGCCTGGCCCCGAGTCCCGGCGAGCCGTTCGTGCAGCCCGAGGAACGCGGCGGGAAGCAGCCAGAACCCGGCCGCGCCGCACAGGTGCGCCGCGATCCAGCGTCCCGAGGCGAACGCTGCCGCGAGCTCGGGGGTGGTGACGTCCTCGGGGACCCACGGGCGCAGGAGCGGGAAGACGAGGAAGACGACGCCCGCGACCGCGAGCAGGACGGCTCCGGTACGGGGACGGACGAGACCCAGGTCGGGGTGGGTCCGGTCGATCGACGGTGCGTTCACGGCGACTCTCCTTCGGTGGGTGCGGCCCGCTCTTGTCAGAACGAGCGAGGCCTGGGGGTCACGCTGGTTCTGACACGTTGGAGAGGTCCTCGATCCCGGCCACGAGCAGACGGACGAGGACCTCGAAGCTGTGGTCGACGTCGTCGGGCAGGCCGAAACCACCCTGGAGCTCGAGCGAGACGAACCCGTGGACCGCGGACCGGACGGCGCGGATCGCATCGACCGTGCTGACCTCCGGGAGGTCGAAGCCGCGCAGCACCGCGACGATCACCGCGATCGTCTCGGCGCCCGCGAGCGAGAGGGGGTCGTCGTCGGCGGCGCCGAGGTCGGGCGAGAGCTGGATCGCGGCGTACCGGCCCGGGTGCTCGCGCGCGAAGTCGCGGACGGCCCACGCGAGCGCGGACAGCGCGTCGGCCCCCGAGCGGCCGATCGTCGCGGCCGCGGTCGCGCGCGTCAGGTCGGTCACCGCGACGAGCGCGACCGCGCGTCGCAGGTCGGCGAGCGAGCCGACGTGCTTGTACAGGCTCGGGGTCGCGACCCCTGCCGCGGCCGCGACCTTCGCGAGGGTGAGGTCGGCGAACCCCTGCGCTCCGCCGTCGTCCACCACGCGCAGCGCGAGCGCCGTGACACCCTCGCGGCTCAGCCCGGCCCTAGCCACGGGCGGTCCAGCCCTGGGTCCCTGCGCGCAGGCCGGCGAGGAACATGAGGGTCGCGGGCACGACGACGTCGGGCGCCTGGTGCTGCGGGTAGTGCCCGACGTCGGGGAGGAGATGCCCCTGGGCGCCGACGGCCTCCTGGATCCAGGCGAGCTCGGCGGCCGGGTCCGTGAAGTCGGGGTCGAGCGAACCCATGAAGGCGATCGCGGGCGCGTGCACCTCGGGGAGGCGCGCCTCGACGGGCGCGTGCGTCAGGGTCAGCGCCAGGTCGCGGAAGCTCCGCAGTCGGCCCGGCTCGCGCATCGAGGCGCGGACCGCGGCGACGTGCTCGGCATGCCAGGGGGCCTTGCGGCCCTTGGTCAGCACCGAGTAGAAGCCCGCCCAGGCGGAGGCGCCCCACGGGCGGGCGAGCGCGACGCGGTAGAGCAGCCTGCTCGCGGCGGCCTTCGCGGGTCCCGTGGGCCGGTCGCGCAGGAAGGGGCCGAGGAGGACGAGGCCCGCGACGGCGTCGGGTGCCTCGGCGGCCGCCCACGCGACGGCCCCGGCTCCCATCGAGTTCCCGACGAGCACGGCCCGGCCGCCCAGGTGCTCGACGAGAGCCAGGAGGTCCTGGGCGGTCGCGACGTCGCCGTGCGCGCGGAAGGTCGTGTCGCTGTCCCCGTGACCGCGCAGGTCCATGACGGCCACGCGGTAGCCGGCCTCGACGAGCGGGGGAACGAGGTCGCGGTAGGTCGCGCGAAGGTCGCCCATGCCGGGGACGGCGACGACGAGAGGGCCGGTGCCGGTCACGGTGTACGCGAGCCGACCCTCGGGGCGCGGTAGGAGTCCGACGGTGGGGAGAGTGTTCATAGCTTATAGGCTAATGCCATTAGCCAATGGAGGGCAAGGAGTGGGGGAGCGTGAGTCCTCGTCACCCTCGGCGGGTGGGAGCGTCACCCTCGGCGGGTGGGAGCGTCACCCTCGGCGGGTGGGGCGGTCACCCTCGGCGGGCGGGCGGGTGCGGGCGCCGCGCGCTTAGGCTTGTCCTCGAACCCGCAACTCCATCCGAGAGGTAGCACCATGAGCACGCAGCTCCCCACCGCGTCCGGCTCGTTCGGCGACAAGCCGGTCCTGACGTTCCCCGAGGGTGGCGCTCCCGCCGGCCTCCAGGTCCAGGTCCTCGAGGAGGGCAGCGGCCCGGTCGTGACGGCCGGCCGCACGATCGTCGTGCACTACCTGGGTCAGGTCTGGGACGGCGGCATCTTCGACACGTCGTACGACCGCGGAGAGACCATCAGCTTCCCCATCGGGACCGGCGCGGTCATCGGCGGCTGGGACAAGGGCCTCGTGGGCCAGAACGTCGGCTCGCGCGTCCTGCTCTCGATCCCGCCGGAGCACGGCTACGGCATGCGCGGCGTCCCGCAGGCGGGCATCGGCGGCACGGACACGCTGGTCTTCGTGGTGGACGTCGTCGGGGTCCAGTGACCTCGACCCCTCGCGCCTGACGGGCCGGGGCCCCGGGGTCTCAGCGGGCGACGCTGCGCGTCACCGTGAACCTGGGGTCCCGGCCCTCCTGCGTCGTGGGCCCGACCGCGCGCTCGAGCGCGGGCCGGTAGCGCAGGTGCGAGTTGTACACGGTCCACAGCTCACCTCCCGGGCGCAGCACGCGGCCCGCGGCCGCGAACATGCGGTGCGCCGCATCGGTGCTCAGGGCCGCGCCCTGGTGGAAGGGCGGGTTGCACAGCACGACGTCGGCGCTGCGGTCCGCGAGCGAGGACCCGACGTCGTCGCGCACCACCCGGACCCGGTCACCGACGCTGGCCGCGACCGCGGTGGCGTGGGCCGAGCGGACGGCCGCCTCCGACTGGTCGGTCGCGACGACCGCGGCGCCCTGCCGCGCGCGGGCGAAGGACACGGCGAGGATGCCCGTGCCGCAGCCCAGGTCCACGGCGTCACGCGCCCCCGGCGAGACCCGGTCGAGGAACCCCAGCAGGAAGCGCGTCCCGAGGTCGAGGCTCGCACCCGCGAACGCCGCGCCGTGCGCGACCACGTCGAGGTCCAGGTCGGCCAGGTGCTCCGTGACCGGGTAGGTGAGGTCGGTACCAGGCCGGGGACCGCGAGCCACGAGCACGCGGGACTTCTGCCGTGCGAGGCTCGCCCGCACGTCCGTGAACGACTCCGCCAGGACGTCGTTCATGGCCGTCGTCATGTGCTTGATCCGGCCCCCCGCGAGCACGACCACGTCAGGGGCCGCGAAGCGCGCGACGTGCTCCGCGACGTCGCGCAGCGCCGCGAGCGAGCGCGGGAGCTGGAGCAGCACGACGCGCGCGCCGCGCAGCAGGTCCTCACCCAGGGGCAGGTGCGTGAACGTGGCGTCCACCCCCTGGAAGGCACGGCGTGCGGCCTCCCGGGCGTTCCGGTCGAGCGCGACCTCGCCCGTGACGGCGTCCTGGTGCACGCGGATGCCGGTCAGCCCGTGCGCCACCGCGGCGCCCAGCGTCAGCGCCCCGAACCGGTCGTCGATCACGACGACCTCGCCCGGTCCGGCCGCCGCGAGGGCGCTCGCGGCCTCGTCGAGGAGCAGGCGGTCGGTCGCGTCGACCGCGACGAGCGTCGGGTCGGGGTCGCGCGTGGTGCTGCCTGTGCGGGTGCCGGTGCGCTGTTCGGCGCCGGGGTGCACGTCGGGTGAGAAGCGCTCGAGCCCGGCGAGGAGGAGGTCCCGGGCGGCGCGCGAAGGGTCGGCCGAGGCGTCGGGGTGGGCGGCGTCGTCGGGCAGGGGGCCGTCGCTGGGGAGAAGGGGCACGGGACAAGTCTGCCCTGCTCGGACGACCCCGGGCGGGGGCGCCGAGGTCACCGCAGGTGGGTGGCCGCCGCCTCGCGCACGACGGCGGCCACCCGGTCGAGCGTGGGCGAGTGCAGGCGCCACTGCTGCCAGTACTGCGGCACGGTCAGGCTCGCGGCGTCGTCGAACCCGACGAGCCGTCCGGCGGCCTCGCCGTCATGGCTCTGGAGGTCGGGCAGCATGCCCCAGCCCATGCCGAGCTCGACGGCGCGCAGGAACTCGTGCGAGGCCGGGACGTGGTGACGGGGGCCGCCCGGTCGGCGGCCCAGGTAGCGGTCCTGGAGATCGTCCTTGCGGTCGAAGACGAGCACGGGTGCGACGGCGAGGGCAGCCGTCGTGGGACCGCCCGGGAACCACCGCTCGACGAACGCGGGGCTCGCCATGGGGCGGTAGCGCATGCGGCCGAGCGGCGTCGAGCGGCAGCCGGGCACGGCCGTCGGCACCGACGTGATCGCCGCGACGGCCGTCCCGTCGCGCAGCAGGTCGATCGAGTGGTCCTGGTCCTCGCGCAGGATCTCGAGCCGCGCCCACGACGACGCCTCGGCGAGCACGGGCAGCGCCCACGTGGTCAGGGCGTCGCCCGTGATGACGAGCGTGAGCTCGGGAGCGCTGCCCGAGGTCAGGTCGAGCTCGGCCAGGACCTCGGCGTGCTGGAGCGCGAGGTGGCGCGCGTGCCGGACGAGCACCTCGCCGGGGCCGGTGAGCGTCGCCGGCCGGCCGCGACGCACGAGCACCTGACCCACGGCCGTCTCGAGCGCTCGCATGCGCTGGCTGACCGCCGACGGGGTCACGCCCAGATGCTGCGCGGCGGCGTCGAACGTGCCCGTGGTCGCGATCGCTTCGAGCGCGCGAAGCTGGTCGGGCTGAAGGTCCACCATGAGCAGATCTTATGGTTCGACAGAATCATTCGCTGTACTGAACCACCGGTCGTGCCTACCGTGGAGGACGTGCTCCCCCTCGCCCCCCTCTTCGCCGGCCTCGGCACCGGACTGTCCCTCATCGTCGCGATCGGCTCGCAGAACGCGTTCGTGCTGCGCCAGGGCCTGCGCCGCGAGCACGTGCTGCCCGTGGTGCTGGTGTGCGCGCTCTCGGACCTCGTCCTCATCGCGGCCGGGGTCGCGGGCCTGGGGGTGCTGGTCTCGCGCGCCCCCGTGCTGCTCGCGGTCGTGCGCTGGGGCGGGGCCGCGTTCCTGCTGGTCCTGGCGGTGCAGGCGGCCCGGCGCGCGCTGTGCCCCGCAACCCTCGAAGCAGCCGAGGGGGGCTTGCGGACGTCGGTGGGCGCCGCCGTCGGGACGGCCCTCGCCCTGACCTGGCTCAACCCGCACGTCTACCTCGACACGGTCCTGCTGCTGGGCTCGGTCGCGGCCGGGTACGGCGACGACGGGCGCTGGGTGTTCGGCGTCGGGGCGGGGATCGCGAGCATCGTGTGGTTCGTGACGCTCGGCGTCGGGGCGCGCGTGCTCGCCCCCGTCTTCGCGCGACCCGTCGCGTGGCGCGTGCTCGACGGCGTCATCGCGCTCGTCATGGCCGCGCTCGCGGTCGTGCTCGTGGTCAGGTGACGTGAGGCAGGCACCACCTCTGGCACGCTGGGCCCGTGGACGAACAGACCGACGTGACCCCTGCCCGCGTGACCGTCACCTACTGCACGCAGTGCAACTGGATGCTCCGCGCCGCCTGGCTCGCGCAGGAGCTCCTGACGACGTTCGGCACGAGGCTGACCGAGGTCGCACTGGTGCCCGGCACGGGCGGGATCTTCCAGGTCCACGTGGGCGACGAGCTCGTGTGGGACCGCAAGGAGCGCAAGGGCTTCCCGGAGGTGCCCGTCCTCAAGCGGATCGTGCGTGACCGCGTCGCCCCCGGCCTCGCGCTCGGCCACACCGACCGTGTCGGTGGCGCCTCCTAGCATCGGCGCCATGCTCGCCGACGACGCCTACGCGTTCCTCACCCGCGCCCGTGCCCGGACCTACGCCGCAGGGGAGGGGAAGACGACCGCGATCCTCGCGGGGTCGGTGCAGTACGAGTTCGCCGAGGGGCCCTGGCTCTACCGCGACGTGTACTACATCGGCAACGGGATCTTCCCCGGCATCGAGGTGGTCCACCACGACGGCGTGCCCGTGTGGTCGGTGTCCTACTCGGGCGACTTCTCGTCGATGAGCGAGGGGCAGGCGGACCTCATGCTCCAGCCCGCGCTCGTCGAGCACGCGGCCACGACGCGCACCCACGAGTCCGTCGACGCCGACTACGGGGCGTTCCGGTACACGTGCCGGGGCGAGGGGACCCGGGACGCGTTCCTGGGCCGGGAGGAGATCACCGCGGACGGTGAGGTCGTCTACTGGCTCCAGTACGCGGGCGGCTTCATCGGGTGAAGCGCCCGGGGTGTCCGGGGCGCCGGGTGCCCTGGGGCGTCTGCGCCGTCGGGTGGCCCGACGGCACAGCGGTGCGTGGCGCCCGCCGGGCGCCACGCGGCGTCACTCGGCCGACGGCGCCTTCTGCTCGGCCTCGCGGTTGGCGCGGGCAACCTTCTTGGCCTTCTTGAGGTCGCGCGCCTTGATGCGCTCCTCCTCCGCCCGGACCTCGGCCTGGATCTCGCGCTCGCGCACGAGCCACGCCGGCGGGTCCTCGCGCAGCTCGTTGATCTGCTCGGTGGTCAGAGCTTCCTCGACGCCGCCGCGGGCCAGGCCGGCGATCGAGACGTTGAGGCGGCCGGCCACGACGGGGCGCGGGTGGGGGCCGTTGCGGCGCAGGTCGACGAGCCACTCGGGCGGGTTCGTCTCGAGCTCCTCGAGCCGGCCGCGCGTGATGGTCCCCTCCTGGAACTCCGGGGGAGTGGCGGGAAGGTACACCCCGAGCTTCTTCGCCGCGGTCGCGGGCTTCATGGTCTGGGAGGAGTGCGGGGTGCTCATGGTCCCAGGGTATCGGTCCCGGCCCGGTTTCCTTGTCCTGGGGCGGCTAGGGTTGTGGGGTGGAAGAGACTGCGCGCAGCGCCGAGCACGACGCCGACCGACCGGCCGAGGACGTCACCGACGCGCAGACCCCCGGGTTCCGCCTCGCGTACGTCCCGGGCGTGACGCCCTCGAAGTGGGTGCGGACATGGATCGACCGTGTCCCCGACGTGCGCCTGGAGGCGCTCGCCGTCCCGGCTTCCCAGGTGGAGGCCCTCCTGCACGACGGCGGAGCGGACGTCGCGATCCTGCGTCGCCCCGTGCGCAGCGAGGGGCTGAGCCACATCGCGATGTACACCGAGGTGCCGGTCGTCGTGGTCCCGCGCGACCACGTGTTCGCGGCCCTCGAGAGTGACGAAGCGCTCACCGCGGCGGACCTCGCGGACGAGGTCGTCCTGCACCCGCTCGACGACGTGCTCGGCTGGGCTCCCTCTGCTGCTGCGTCGGGTGCCGACGACGAGGCGCCCCCTGCCCTGCCCGGCAAGCCGGCCCGGGAACGCCCCGCGACGACGGCCGACGCGATCGAGCTCGTCGCGGCCGGGATCGGGCTGCTCGTCGTGCCGCAGTCCCTCGCGCGCCTGCACCACCGCAAGGACCTGACCTACCGGACCCTCGACGGGGGACCCGAGGCGCCCGTCGCGCTCGGCTGGGTGACCGAGGAGAAGTCGGACCTCGTCGAGGAGTTCATCGGGATCGTGCGCGGCCGCACGGCCAACAGCTCGCGCGGCGTCGCGGGCCCCACCCCACCCGCCCCCGAGGCGAGCAAGAAGGGGGACGGGCGCTCGCCGTCGGGCACCAAGAACGGCGGGAGGGCCGGGCAGACCACCAAGGGGGCCAGGACGGCGAGCGCCGCGCGCAGCGGTGCGAAGCAGGCACCCCAGGGCGGCAAGAAGTCCGGCAAGTCCGTCGCGAAGCGGCTCGGGAAGTCGCAGTCGATGAAGGGCCGCAAGAAGGGACGCTGACGCCCCGGGCTCAGCGCCCGCCCGTGACGAACACGTCGAACAGCTCGGGATGGTGCGCGTGCACCAGGACCGCGAAGACGATCGCGTCGAACAGCAGGTGCACGCACACCACGTACGTGAGCGACTTGGTGCGGGCGAAGATCCACCCCTGGACCAGCGCGAACGGGATCGTCAGGAGCGGACCCCAGCTCCGGTAGCCCAGCTCCCACAGGAACGACACGAAGACCATCGCCTGCAGAAGGTTCGCGGGCCACAACGCGAAGTGGCGGCGCAGCAGCGCGAACACGACGCACACGAAGAACAGCTCGTCCCAGATCCCCACCGCGTTGACGCCCACGAAGAGGCGCGCGATCTCCTGGGGCGTCTCGATCGCGGGCCAGTTCTGGTACGACCCGGACCCGATGAAGTACGCGGGCAGGATCAGGTACCCCGCGACGAGCACGACCAGCAGGTACACGATCTGGGTACGGTTCCACCGCCTGCCGGTGCGGACCGGGAACCGGATCGCGTCGTCGCGGTAGACGTACCGCGAGACGGCCCACGGGACCAGCACCGCGAGCGAGAGCACCACGGCGAAGCGCGCGATCCCGGCATCGCTCAGGTCCGCTGCGAGCGGGATGGTGCTGATGATGCCCATGCCCAGCGCGATCAGCAGCAGGTCGCGACCGAGGCGGCGGTCCACCAGGAGCCCCAGCACCACGCCCGCGACGAGCGGCACGTACCCGAGCGGCCGGACGTGCACCGCGAACAGGAGCACCGCCGACCCGCACACGAGTGCTGCGGCCAGCAGGCGCAGGGCGGTCGTGCGGACGGGGGCGCGAGTGGTGTCGGGCGTCGCGGCGGTGCGGGCGTCGGTCATCCACCCCACGATGCCACGGGCACGGACGTGAAGGCGGGGTGTGGGCCGCGAGGGGGACGGCGGGAGGTGTCCGGGTCCGACCGCGGTCTGATGTTCATCGGCCGTTCACCTCCGTACCATTCCGGGGTGAAGTCCCCCAGATCGCCCCTGCTCCTGGCCCTGCTCTGGCTGCTCGCGGCCGCTGTGGTCGTGCCGTCGCTGCTGCTCCTGCGCGGGCCCAGCACCGAGCTCTACCTCGCCGTGACGGCCCGGACCACGGAGCTGCCCGGCGTCGAGCTGGTCGCCGAGGTCGGAGTGATCGCCCTCGCACTGCTGTGGCTGCTCGCCGCGTGGCAGGCGCGCGGGGCCGGGCTCGGCGCCGTCGCGACGGCGCTCGTCGGAGGCGCCGGGACCGTGGTCGCGTACGCGACGTCCGAGGTCGCCAAGACGATCGTCCAGCAGCCCCGCGGGTGCTGGGACCTCATCGAGATCGCGCACTGCCCCGCCGCGGGGGACTGGTCCTTCCCGAGCAACCACACGACCATCGCGTTCGCGCTCGCGACGTCGGTCGTGCTCACGGCGCTCGCCACGGGCCGCCCGCGCGACTCGCTCGGCACGACGACGGCGCTCCGGTTCCGGCGGGCACGTCGCCTCCCGCCGTACCGGGCCATGGTCGCCGCGCCCGCGGCCCTCGCGATCGTGACGGGTGCGGCACGCCTGGTGCAGGGGGTCCACTTCCCGCACGACGTCGTCGCCGGCGCGACGGTCGGTGTGTGCGTCGTGGTGGCGCTCGTCCTGGCGCTGCGCGGTCCGGTCGCGGCGTTGCTGGTGGCGCTGTGCCGCAACGAGGCCGTGGGCCGGGTGCTGCTCGCACCGGGCGCCCGGGTCGAGGCCGACGAGAGGGCGCTGGTCCGGCGCTGAGGGGCACGGCCGCTGTCGACGGCCTGCCGAGGGTGACGCGCCTGGTCGCCGAGGGTGACCCGCCGTCCACTCGATGGTGACCATCTCGCCCGCCGACGGTGACGTGACCGGTCGCCGATGGTGACCACCGACCGTGCCGAGGGTGACGCCTTCGGACGTCGACGGCGTCACCCTCGGCAGCCGCGCCGGTCACCGTCGGCGGTTGTGCGCGTCGCCCTCGACGGGCCCGGGGCGACTCGAAGCACCCGGGAGTACACCAGGAAGGCTCAGCGGACCGGACGGTTTGTTCGAGTTGCTGACATTTGTGCGGATCGCTACCTTGTGACCGCGGCGCCAGCCGTTCACAAGGATTGTTCAACGATGAGCAAATGGGGGCTCGATGTTTGGCAAGAGAACTGTCGTCGGCATGCGCCGAGGGGCCGCGATCATCGCGGTGGGGCTCGTGAGCGCGGTCGTCGCGACCACCGCCGCAGTGCCGGCGACCGCGGTCGACGTACCTGCCGCAGCACCGCTCACGGTCGCCACCGCGGCGCCCGCGAACCCGTGCGCCGCGACGTGGAGCGAGACCACCGCGTACCAGGGTGGTGCCACGGTCTCGCACCACGGCCGCAACTTCACCGCGAAGTGGTGGACGCAGCGCGAGAACCCGGGGGCCACGTCCGTCTGGGTGGACATGGGGGCCTGCCAGGGGGGCGCGTCCGACTTCGTGATCAGCGAGGCCGAGTTCGACGCGATCTTCCCGAAGCGCGACGCGTTCTACACCTACCAGGGCCTCGTGGACGCCCTGGCGGCGTACCCGAGGTTCGCGAACACGGGGACCGAGACGACCCGGACCCAGGAGGCGGCGGCGTTCCTGACGCACGCCGACTTCGAGTCGGTCGGTCTGAGGTACGTCAAGGAGATCAACGAGGCCAACTACTGGATCAAGTGCGACTACTCGCAGCCGTTCGGCTGCCCGGCCGGGCAGAAGGCCTACTACGGCCGTGGACCGATCATGTTCAGCTGGAACTTCAACTACAAGGCGGCCGGTGACGCGCTCGGCATCGACCTGCTCAACAACCCGTGGCTCGTCGAGCAGGACCCGTCGATCGCGTGGCAGACGGCCCTCTGGTACTGGAACACGCAGAACGGTCCGGGCGTCATGACGTCGCACGAGGCGATGATCGGCGGCGCCGGGTTCGGGCAGACGATCAACTCGCTCAACGGGGCGCTGGAGTGCGACGGCGGCAACCCGGCCTCGGTCCAGAGCAGGGTCGACCGCTACCAGAAGATCACGGCGATCCTGGGCGTCGCGCCGGGCTCGGGCCTGACCTGCTGAGCAGCTGAGACGTCCCGAACCCTGGGTTCGTCAGGCAGCCGGGGCGGGCTGCCTGACGAACCTGGGGTTCTGCACCGACGCTCAGCCCGGCATCACGCCGCGCCGGGGAACGGGATGCCCGTCGTCGCGTGGCAGCGGTACCCGTTCGGGTTCTTGTCGAGGTACTGCTGGTGGTAGTCCTCGGCGTAGTAGAACGTGCGGCCCTCGGCCGGGGCGACCTCCGTGGTGATGGGGTCCAGGCCACGGGCGGTCAGGACCTTCTGGTATCGCTCCTCGGTGTCACGGACCGCGGCCTCCTGCTCGGGCGTCGTCCAGTAGACCGCCGAGCGGTACTGGGTGCCGACGTCGTTGCCCTGCCGGTAGCCCTGCGTGGGGTCGTGGCGCTCCCAGAAGATCTTGAGCAGCTCCTCCTCGCTCACCACCGCCGGGTCGTACGCGACGAGCGCGGTCTCGGTGTGCCCGGTCCGTGCGGTGCAGACCTCCTCGTACGTGGGGTTGGGCGTGGTGCCGCCCATGTACCCGACGGCGGTCGAGGTCACTCCCGGCACCTGCCAGAAGATCTCCTCGGCGCCCCAGAAGCAGCCCATCGCGAGGTACAGCACGCGCGTGCCCTCGGGCCACGGACCGGTGATCGGCGTCCCCAGCACGGTGTGCGGGCGTGCGGTGGGGAGCACGGGCTGGTCCCGCCCGGCGAGCGCCTTCTCGGGCGCGACCATCTGGGTCTTCATCGAGGACCCGAACAACGACTCGAACATCTTTACCTCCACCTGTAGCCGACACCTGGGCAACACCTCGCCGTCGTCGCCTGTTCCCCGCACGCCTCGGAAAGCGTCCCGTCCCGACGGTCCGTGCCGCCCTGTCCCGACCGTCCGTGCGAGATGTCCACATCCGCTCTCCGAGAACCGTCGTGTTCCGCAGGAACTCGCGGCCACCGGACACGTAGGCTCACAGGATGAGCAGCGCGAGCACTCCCTCCCACCCCGACTGGTCGAGCACCGGCTTCGCGACCCGCGCCATCCACGCGGGACAGGACCCGGACGCGACGACGGGGGCCGTCGTGCCCCCGATCTACCAGGTCTCCACCTACAAGCAGGACGGTGTCGGCGGTCTGCGCGGGGGGTACGAGTACTCCCGGTCCGCGAACCCCACCCGCACGGCGCTCGAGGAGGCGCTCGGCGCCGTCGAGACGCCTGCCGGGGCTGCGCAGGCGCGCGGGTTCGCGTTCTCCTCGGGCCTCGCGGCGGAGGACACGCTGCTACGGGCGACGCTGCGTCCGGGCGACCACGTCCTGGTGCCCGACGACGCGTACGGCGGCACGTACCGCCTGGTCGCCCGGGTGTTCGGCCCGTGGGGCATCGAGCACACGGCCGTGGACCTGACGGACCTGGACGCCGTGCGGGCCGCGGTCCAGCCGGGTCGCACGAGGGTCCTGTGGGTCGAGACCCCGACCAACCCGCTGCTGGGCGTGAGCGACATCGCGGCCCTCGCGCAGGTCGCGCACGAGCACGGCGCGACTCTCGTGGTCGACAACACGTTCGCGACGCCCTACCTGCAGCAGCCCCTCGGCCTGGGCGCGGACGTCGTCGTGCACTCGACGACCAAGTACATCGGCGGGCACAGCGACGTCGTCGGGGGAGCGCTCGTCGTGGCCGACGGCGCCGAGCTCCCGGGCGACCTCGTCTCGCCTGCGGGGACGCGCGGCCTGGCCGACGCGGTCGGGTTCCACCAGAACTCGTCGGGTGCGGTCGCGGGGCCGTTCGACGCGTGGCTCACGCTGCGCGGTCTCAAGACGCTCGCGGTGCGCATGGACCGGCACTCGGCGAACGCGGCGGCGGTCGCGGAGTTCCTCGCGTCGCACCCCGCGGTGACCGAGGTCGTCTACCCCGGTCTCGCGTCGCATGCTGGGCACGAGCTCGCGAAGCGCCAGATGCGCGGCTTCGGGGGCATGGTGTCCTTCCGCGTGGGGAGCGAGGAGAGGGCGCTCGCGGTCTGCGCCCGCACCCAGGTGTTCACGCTCGCGGAGTCGCTCGGAGGGGTGGAGTCGTTGATCGAGCACCCGGGGCGCATGACGCACGCGTCGGTCGCGGGTTCTGCGCTCGAGGTCCCGGACGACCTCGTGCGGCTGTCGGTCGGCATCGAGGACGCCGCGGACCTGATCGCGGACCTCACGCGGGCTCTCGCGTGAGCGCGGCACCGCGCCGGGACCGCGCCCAGAAGGCACAGGGCCCGACGACGTCGCCCGCCTCGGCAGGGGCGGTCGCCACGGCGGTGGCCCCGACGCCCGCGGCGACCCCGAAGGTGCGCGCCGGCAGGCCGCACGGTGCCGACGCCGTCCCGCCTTCGATCCAGACCGCTGCGGCCTGGTCGTGGCGCCTGCTCCTGATCGGTGCGCTCGTCACGGCGAGCCTGTACGTCACGGCGCTGTTCAAGGTCATCGTGGTCCCGGTCGCGATCGCGCTGCTCCTCACGGTGCTGCTGACACCGGTTCGGCGTTTCCTCGAGAAGCGGCTGCGCTTCTCCCGCGGCCTGGCCTCGATCTCGGCGCTGCTGGGGCTTCTCCTGGTCGTGGGTGGGCTCATCACGGTGGCAGGCAGCACGATCGTGAGCGGGATCTCGGAGCTCCGGGAGCAGGCGATCGACGGCTTCAACGAGTTCATGGACTGGCTGCAGGCGGGGCCGTTCGGGATCGGTGTGGAGCAGGTCGACGGCTACCTCAAGGAGCTCGAGAAGTTCATCAGCTCGAGCCAGGACAGCATCGTGTCCGGCGCGCTGGGCGCGGCGACGACCGTGGGCCACGTGGCTGCGGGGGCTGTGATCGCGCTGTTCTGCACGTTCTTCTTCCTGCTCGACGGTCGGACGATCTGGTCCTGGTGCGTGGGCCTGTTCCCGGCGCGGTCGCGCGACACGATCCATCAGGCAGGGCGTCGCGGCATCGTCACGCTGTCCGCCTACACGCGCACCCAGATCCTCGTGGCGCTGGTCGACGCGGTCGGTATCGGTGTGGGCGCGGCGTTCTTCGTGCCGTCGCTCGCGCTGCCCCTCGGCATCCTGGTGTTCGTGGGGTCGTTCATCCCGATCGTGGGTGCGGTCGTCACGGGTGCGGTCGCGGTGCTCGTCGTGCTGGTCGCGAACGGGTGGGTCGCGGCGCTCATCATGCTGGGCATCGTGCTCGCGGTCCAGCAGATCGAGAGCCACGCGCTCCAGCCGTTCCTCATGGGGCACGCGGTCTCGTTGCACCCGGTCGCGGTGCTGCTCGTGGTCGCGGCCGGCGGGTTCGCCGCCGGGATCGTCGGGGCCCTGTTCGCGGTGCCGCTCGCTGCCCTGATCAACACGGTGGTCCTGTACTTCAACGGGCACGACAAGTTTCCGGACCTCGGCACCGACGACACGCTCGTGATACGCGGCAGGCCCGCGCTCCCGGTCATGGTCCGGCGTGCCGAGGAAGACCTCGCCGACGACGAGAAGGTGCCCGCCTCGGCGCGCACCGCCGGGCGCAGGGCGTCGCGCCCTGGGGGAGCGCCGTCGTCGGGCGCTGGTGCTGGCGCGGGCGAGGACGCGTGACCCTCGCTCAGCCTGCCGTGACGCTCGACAGCATCCGCGACGCGGCCCGCATGCTCGACGGCGTCGCCTACCGGACCCCGGTCCAGACGAGCCGCGCGCTCAGCCAGGTCACGGGCGTGCCCGTGGCGCTCAAGTGCGAGAACCTCCAGCGCGCCGGGTCGTTCAAGATCCGCGGCGCGTACATCCGCATGGCCCGGCTCTCGGCCGAGGAGAAGGCGCGCGGCGTCGTCGCGGCGAGTGCCGGGAACCACGCCCAGGGTGTGGCGTTCGCGGCGGGGCTGCTCGGCATCCAGGCCGTCGTGTACATGCCGGTCGACGCCGCGCTGCCCAAGGTCGCCGCGACCCGGGAGTACGGGGCCGAGGTGCGACTGGTCGGCGTCGACGTCGACGAGACGCTCGCGGCCGCGAAGGCCGAGGCCGAGCGCACGGGCGCGGTGTTCATCCACCCGTTCGACCACCCGGACGTCGTCGCGGGCCAGGGCACGATCGCGCTCGAGATCCTCGAGCAGGTGCCCGAGGTCCGCACGGTCGTCATGCCGCTCGGCGGCGGCGGTCTGGTCGCGGGCGTCGCGGCGGCCATGGCCGAGGTCGCACCGCACGTCAAGGTCGTCGGGGTCCAGGCTGCGCGGGCGGCGGCGTACCCGGGTTCGCTCGCTGCCGGCGTCCCGACGACGTCGCTCGCCCGGTCGACCATGGCCGACGGGATCGCGGTGGGCACCCCGGGGCTTGTGCCGTTCTCGATCGTCTCCGAGCTGGGCGCCGAGGTGCGGACGGTGACCGAGGACGAGCTGTCGCGCGCGCTCCTGATGATCACCGAGCGGGCCAAGCTCGTCGTCGAGCCGGCGGGGGCCGCAGGGGTCGCTGCGCTGCTCGCCGACCCGACCGGGTGGGACGGCCCGGTCGTGGTGATCCTGTCCGGGGGGAACATCGACCCGCTGGTGCTGCTGCGCGTGCTGCGGCACGGGCTCGCGGCCGCGGGCCGGTACATGCAGATGCAGGTCCTGCTCGACGACCGGCCGGGGGCGCTCGCGCAGATGCTCGACGTCATCGCGGGGGTCGGCGGCTCCATCATGCACATCGACCACGACCGCACCGACGTGCACCTCGCGATCGGCGAGGCGTGGGTGCGCATGCAGGTCGAGACCAAGGGGCAGGAGCACTGCGAGGCGCTCGTCGCGCAGCTGCGGGGCGCGGGGTACCGGGTCCTGACGGGCTGACGGGCTGAACGGGGTGGGCGGGAGCGGGACGAGAGCGCTGGGCACGAGGAGAGGGTGGCAGATTCGTGCGTCCATGGGGGGCCGTCGGCGGCATCTGTGGACGACGGGGTGCCCGGGGGCCGCGGGGTGGTCGGTGCGGCGTAGGTGAGACGAGGCCATCTGGGGTCGATCCACTCGCAGGACCCCAGTTGGCCGCATCTCGCCGAGCGGCATCAGGGGGCGCCCGCCGAGCAGGCACGCAGGCCCGGACGCACGCAGGCCCGGGAACCCTGAGGTTCCCGGGCCTGCGTGGTCGTGACGCGTGCGCTCCGTGCGGTGCGGTGCGGTGCGGCCGCCGTCGGTGGTGGCCGTGTGCGTCAGCGGTGGGTCACGCCTCGAACGGCTTGGCCGCGAGGATCTCGACCTGGATCTGGTTCCCGTTGGGGGCGGCGTACGAGACCTTGTCGCCGATCGAGGTCCCGTTGATGGCCTCGCCGAGCGGGGACGTCGGGGAGTACACGCGGATGTCCGTGCCGCCCGCGATCTCGCGCGAGCCGAGCAGGAACGCCATCTCCTCGCCGGCCACCAGGGCCGTGACGACCATGCCGGGCTCGACCTTGCCGTCGTCCGGCGGCGTGCCGATCTGCACGTTGCGGAGCTTCGCGGTCAGCTCGCGGATGCGCGCCTCGTTCTTGGCCTGCTCCTCGCGGGCGGCGTGGTAGCCGCCGTTCTCCTTGAGGTCACCCTCGTCGCGGGCGGCGGCGATGCGCTCGGCGATGTCGGTGCGGCCGGCACCGGACAGGTGAGCCAACTCGGCCTGAAGCCTGTCGTGTGCCTCCTGGGTCAGCCAGGTGACGCTGGTCTCGGTCACGGTTCGCTCCTTCCTTTCCTTGCGTTCCGGCGGCCGACGTCGGTGGACGCGACCGCACAGGGTGAGGCAGTGGGTGCGGGTGAGATCGACTCCGCTGCCTGCCCGGGGTGGTGACGTCGGCCGGTCGCCGACGCCGCGTGGCGGGTTTCGCTGGACCTGATGCTTCTGGGGCAGCGTGAATCCCTCAGGATACCAAATGTCCGCTGCATCACACCGCCGTTCCCCCGTCAGGGCAGTGCGCGGCAGCTCTCGACGATGCCGGTCGTGGCGAGCTCGGACGTCGCGACGCTCACGGTGTAGCGCCCTTCGAGCTGGTCGCTCGGTCCGACGACGACGTCGACCGTCCCGACCTGCGCGTAGCTCTCGGCGAGGGCGTCGATCGTGCACTCGGCCTGGGTGCCGGGCTCCATCGAGACCTGGAACGTCACGTCGATCTGCTCGGAGCTGATGACCTTGAACCCGAAGTTGTCGTAGCGCACCGGGGTCGAGGCCTGCCCGAGCCCGATCCAGATCGTGATCCCGACGCCGACGACTGCGGCGGCGACGATGCCCGCGATCGTGAGGCGGCGGCGGGCGGGCGTCGACGGGGGGCCGTAGCGCCCGGCGGGCGGCTGCGGTCCCGGGGTCTGCGGCGCGAGCCCGATCGGGTTCTCGTGCTCGTCGAGCGCATCAGGGCCGACCTGCGGAGCTGTTCCCGACGGGGGAGTGCTGTTCGTCATGGTGAATCGAGGTCCAGGGGTTGGGTGGACTACCTGCTCGTGAGTCATCATTGTCTCTGAACTTCTTCGCCCCGGAGTACCCCCTGGAGGACCTGTGACCGAATCGACGGCGCGCCCGCGGACTGCATCGGCGCCCGGGACGGTCGACGGCGCACCGCTGCGCCTCATGGCCGTCCACGCGCACCCTGACGACGAGTCGAGCAAGGGCGCCGCGACGTCGGCCCGCTACGCCGCGGAGGGCGTCGAGGTGCTCGTCGTGAGCTGTACGGGCGGTGAGCGCGGCGACGTGCTCAACCCGAGCTTCGGTGAGGTCCCCTCGACCCCCGAGGGCATGGCCGAGCTGCGCCGCGCGGAGATGGCGGCGGCGGCCAGGGCGCTCGGCGTGAGCCACCGCTGGCTGGGCTTCGTGGATTCGGGCCTCCCCGAGGGCGACCCGCTGCCCCCGCTGCCGGACGGCTGCTTCGCGCTCGTCCCGCTCGAGGAGGCTGCGGCGCCGCTCGTCGAGCTGGTGCGTGAGTTCCGCCCGCACGTCATCACGACGTACGACCCGAGCGGTGGCTACCCCCACCCGGACCACATCATGTGCCACAAGGTCGCGTTCGAGGCGTTCCACGCCGCGGGCGACCCGGAGCGCTACCGGGTCGAGGGCGGCGCGCCCGCGTGGGAGCCGCTCAAGCTGTACTACAACCACGACTTCTCGATGAACCGCATCCGCACGATCCACGAGGCCGTGGTGGACGCCGGTCTCGAGTCGCCGTTCAGCGACTGGGTCGAGTCGCGGGCGGCGCGCGAGATCCCCGAGCGCGAGGTCACGACGCGCGTCGAGGTCGCCCCGTACTTCCCGCAGCGCGACGCGGCGCTCATCGCGCACGCGACGCAGATCGACCCGGACGGCTTCTTCTTCGCGATCCCGCGCGACCTCGAGGTCGCGGTGTGGCCGATCGAGGAGTTCGAGCTCGCCGAGTCGCGCGTCCCGACCACGCTTCCGGAGGACGACCTGTTCGCCGGTGTCCGCACCGAGGAAGGCCACGCATGAGCCCGACGCCGCAGCTCGCGGTCGACCTGTCGTCCCACCTCGCGGGAGGGCCCGGTTGGGCCGTCGGCGTGACGGCCGAGACGACGCCGTCCCCCGCCCCGACGGGTGGTGAGCTGCGCCCGGGCCTCGAACCGACCGACGTGTCTCCGGGCCTGCCGGGGTTCCTCACGATCTTCGCGGTCGCGCTCGCGTGCGTCGCGTTGTTCCTGTCGATGAACAAGCAGCTCCGCAAGGTCCGGCACGACGAGAGGTCGGTCCGCCCCGGCAACGGCGGTGGGTCTGGTGCGTCGGACGGCGGCTCGCGCTCGCACGACGGTCCGAGCGACGACTCGGGCGGCTCGGGCAGCTCGGGCGGCGACTCCGGTGGCGGCGGCGACTGACGTGGCACGGACGCCGAGCGGTCCGGTGCGGGTCACGATCGCCCAGATCGAGGTCTCGAACGATCACGCGGCGAACCTGCTCGTGGTGCGCTCGGCCTTCACGGAGGCTCAGCGGCTCCAGGCCGACCTCCTGGTGCTCCCCGAGTACGCCTCGGGCTTCGACCCGCGGGGGGTCGGGGTCGAGCACGCCGAGCCGCTCGACGGACCGTTCGTCACGACTCTCCAGCGCTGGGCGGCGGAGACCGGGGTCGCGGTGGTCGCGGGCACGACGCTTCCGGGCACCGGCACCGGCACCACCCGTGCCGTCAACGCCGTCGTCGCGATCGACGGGGGCGGGCACCTTGTCGGGGTGTACCGCAAGGTGCACCTCTACGACGCGTTCGGGCGCCGTGAGTCGGACCGGCTGGAGCCGGGCCCGGCCGACGCCGCCCCGACCACGATGACCGTGGGCGGTCTGACGTTCGGCGTCATGACGTGCTACGACCTGCGGTTCCCCGAGTCGGCGCGCCGGTTGGTCGACGCCGGCGCCGACGTCCTGGTCGTGCCTGCTGCCTGGGCCGCGGGTGACCTCAAGGCCGACCACTGGCGCACCCTGGCCCGTGCCCGGGCGATCGAGAACACGTCGGTGGTGCTCGCCGTCGGGCAGGCGGGGAAGGGCGTGACCGGGAGGTCGCTGCTCGTGGGGCCCGACGGGCAGGTCGGGCTCGAGCTCGACGAGCGTGCGGGCCTGCGGACCGCGGACATCGACCCCGAGGCCCTGGTCGCGGTGCGCGACGCGAACCCGTCGCTCGCGAACCGGCGCTACGCCGTCGTGCCCACGGACCAGCAGCAGCGCTGAGCGGATGACAGCCAGGCTCAGGCGTTGAGCGCCGCGATCATGATCGCCGCGTAGTGGCACCCGAATCCCACGACCGTCAGCACGTGGAAGATCTCGTGGAAGCCGAACCAGCGAGGGCTCGGGTTGGGGCGCTTGAGCCCGTAGACGACCGCGCCGAGCGTGTAGGCCAGGCCGCCGATCGCGACGAGCCACACGATCGCGGGGCCGGACGGCGTCGTCCAGAACTGCGGCATGTACCCCACCGCGACCCAGCCGAGCGCGACGTAGATCGGCACGTAGACCCAGCGCGGGGCGCCCAGCCAGATGATGCGCGCGGCGAGCCCCAGCAGGGCGCCGGTCCACACGATGAGCAGCAGGATCGTCGCGGTCTGCTGCGGCAGGAGCAGGACGGCGAGCGGGGTGTACGTGCCCGCGATGATGAGGAAGATGTTCGAGTGGTCGGCCCGGCGCAGCATCCCCGCGACCTTCGGCGACCAGGTGCCGCGGTGGTAGACGGCGCTCGTGCCGAACAGCAGGCACGCGCTCAGGCCGAAGATCGCGCACGAGACCTTGCCCGCGACGGGGGGCGCGAGGGCGACGAGGACGATGCTCGCGACGAGGGCGACGGGGAACGTGCCGGCGTGGATCCAGCCTCGCAGCCGGGGCTTGACGGCCTCTGCGACCTTCGCGCTCGCGCTCGACACGGCGTCCGCGGCCGAGTCCAGGGCGTTCTCGACGGTGTCGCCCGAGGTCGGGCGGTCGGAGGGTCGTGCCACGGGGGTGCTCCTGATCGTTCGACGGTCGGGTGGGACGAGGTGTCCCTGGCCCGGGGGACTGCGCGTGAGTCGGCGTGCGTGGCTCAGGAACAACCTACGCCATCGTAAGTTACGTCACCGTAGGTTGCTGTGCGGGACTGTGAAGATCCTGCGCAAAGGCGTCACCCGGGCCCGACCTCGGGACAAATCGACCGCTCCCTCCGGTACCGTGTGGCGAGCGACGCCCCCGAGCGCTCCTCGGTGCCTGTGTCGTCCGTGCGACGCTCCCGGGCCTTGCCCGGCCCCGTCGCCGCTCATCCATTACACACCGCGAAGGACCTCACGTGCGCATGCCCCACCTGCTCTACGGGCTGTACGAACGACGGCTCGCGAGCTCCCTGCCCCGAGAGGCGATGCCGCGTCACGTCGGGGTCATCCTCGACGGGAACCGGCGCTGGGCGAAGTCCTTCGGCGAGACGGCCGCGACCGGTCACCGTCGCGGCGCCGACAAGATCGCCGAGTTCCTCACCTGGAGCGAGGACCTCGGGATCGAGGTCGTCACGCTCTGGATGCTCTCCACGGACAACCTCTCACGTTCGCGCGAGGAGCTCAGCGCGCTGCTCGACATCATCGAGGACGCCGTGTGCGACCTCGCCGAGACGGGCCGCTGGCGCCTGCGCGTCATGGGCCGGCTCGACCTCCTGCCCGAGCGTCTCACCAAGGCGCTGCGCGACGCGGAGGACCGGACCGCCGGGGTCGACGGGCTCCAGGTCAACGTAGCGATCGGGTACGGAGGCCGGCACGAGATCGCCGACGCCGTGCGCTCCTACCTGAGCGAGCAGGCCGCGAGCGGGGCTTCGCTCCAGGACCTCGCCGAGAACCTCGACGTCGAGCACATCGAGGAGCATCTGTACACCAAGGGGCAGCCGGACCCCGAGCTCGTGATCCGCACGTCGGGCGAGCAGCGTCTGGGCGGGTTCCTGCTGTGGCAGAGCGCGCACGCCGAGTTCTACTTCTGCGAGGCGTACTGGCCGAGCTTCCGTCGGGTCGACTACCTGCGCGCCCTGCGGTCGTACTCGCAGCGCGAGCGGCGGCTCGGGAGATAGCCCTGCGGGCGGGCCGCCCGGAATACACCTCTCGTCTCGCCGGTTGTACCACTCGAGTTCATACGAACGCATCTACCTGGGTGACGTGCGCCGACGCGGCGAGCGGCGCCGTCGGGCCGGTGCACCCCGCAGGATCGAGAGACACATGACCAGCAGCACCACCTCGCCCCCCACCGTCCACGACCGAGCCACCACGCGCGAGGCCGCCGAGGCGTGGGAGTCGCTCTTCCGCACCCAGGTCGCCCTCATGCGCCGCTTCCAGGCCGACGACATCTGGGACGAGCTGACCATGCGCGAGTACGACGTGCTCTTCACGCTCGCCGCCTGCCCGGGCGGTGGCACACGCCTGCGCGACCTCAACGAGCACGTCCTCATCAGCCAGCCCTCGCTCAGCCGCATGGCCGAGCGCCTCGAGCAGCGCGGCCTCGTCGAGCGCGTCCCCGCGCCCGACGACGCACGCGGCACGATCGTCCGCCTCACGCCCGAGGGGGCGCGCCTGCAGAAGGAGATCGGGCGCAGGCACGTCCGCACCATCAGCGCCTACGTGGGCGGGGCCCTCGACGCCGACGAGCTCGCGACCCTCAAGGGACTGCTCGACAAGCTCCGCGGCGCCCAGGGCGACATCCCTGCACGCGACGGGAGCGCGGCGTGAGTGCCGGACCCCGGGACGCCCGAGCGTCCGCACCGCGCCCGCTCAGCGTCGTCGCCGTGACCGGCGGGGTCAGCTTCCCCTCGACCACGCGGGCCCTGACCGACCTCCTGCTCGACAAGACCGTCGCGCGGCTCACGGCCACGGGTGTCGCGGTCGACGCCCGCACGATCGAGGTGCGCGAGCACGCGCAGGACGTCGCGACCGCGACCGTGATCGGGATGCGCAGCGAAGAGCTCGAGCTCGCGCTCAAGACGGTCGAGCAGGCCGACCTGCTGATCGTCGCGAGCCCCGTGTTCCGTGGCTCCTACTCCGGGATCTTCAAGTCGTTCTTCGACCTCGTCGACTCGCTCGCGATGGTCGACAAGCCCGTGCTGCTCGCGGCCACGGGCGGCACCGCACGGCACACCCTCGTGATCGACCAGGCGCTGCGGCCCCTGTTCGCGTTCCTGGGCGACCTGATCGTGCCCACGGGCGTGTTCGCGTCCACGGAGGACTGGACGATCGAGCTCTTCCCCATGCCGTGGCTCGACGAGCGCGCCGAGCGGGCCGTGGGGCAGCTCGTGCGGCTCGCGGACCTGCCCGCACCGGACTGAGGCGACGCGCCTCCCCGCGGCGCACCCTGCCGCGGGGCGCCTTCGCGGCGCGCCGGGCCGAGACGGACATTTACCCCATCCGCCCCCGCGCGGCCCTTCGCCGTTCACCCCCTCGCCACCTCTGACCGCTTGGCTCTGACGTGCCGGCCGGAACTCGACTCCGGACCGGACCAGACCTCGACAGGGAAGAGACCATGACTTCACGTGTACCGATGAAGTGGCTGCGGGTCGCCGGCACGGGCGTCCTCGCGGCAGGTATCGCGATCTCCTCGACCACGCCGGCGCTCGCCGCGCCGTCCGCCGACCCCGGGGCGCCGGGACCGAAGAACATCATCCACCTCATCGGTGACGGGATGGGGTTCAACCAGGTCGACCTCGGCAGCCAGTTCGAGCACGGCCGCACGGCCTACCAGACGACCGTGAAGCCCGGTGGCGCCTCGACGCCCGTCCCCGGCCAGGCCGGCACGCAGGTGTACCAGGAGTTCCCTGTCGCCCTCGCGATGTCCACGTACCAGTTCGGCAGCACGTACGACCCGGCGCAGAACTGGAGCAGCTTCGCGGCACCGCTCAAGAGCTCGACCGACTCCGCAGCGGCGGCCACGACCCTGGCGACGGGCGTCAAGACGCTCAACAACGTGATCGGCCAGGACGAGAACCACGAGGACCTCAAGACCGTCGCCGAGCGCGCGCTCGAGCTCGGCAAGGCCACGGGCGTCGTCACGTCGGTGCCGTGGACCCACGCGACGCCCGCGTCCTACCTGGCGCACAACGAGCACCGCAACAACTACCACGACATCGCGGCCGACATGATGGACTCGGGCGCCAACGTGATCTTCGGCGCGGGCAACCCCTGGTACGACGCCAACGGTGACAAGCGGGCCGCGCCCAGCTACAGCTACATCGGCGAGACCGAGTGGAACAAGCTCGTCGACGGCCAGTCGGCGTTCGACCTGGTCGAGTCCAAGGACGACTTCCTGGCCCTCGCCGAGGGCGACACGCCCACGCACGTGCTGGGCACCGCGCAGGTCGCGGGCACGCTCCAGGCCGACCGCACGGCCCTGAAGCCGGGCGACGTGCCGTTCACCGCCCCGCAGAACGACAACGTCCCCTCGCTCCCGCAGATGACGGACGCCGCGCTCAACGTGCTGTCCAACGCCTCGGACGAGGGCTTCTTCGTCATGATCGAGGGTGGCGCGATCGACTGGGCCTCGCACGACAACAACACCGCGGGCGCGGTCGAGGAGCAGGTCGACTTCAACCGGACCATCGAGACGGTCGTGGACTGGGTCGAGGAGAGCTCGAGCTGGGACGAGACCCTCGTCGTCATCACGGCCGACCACGAGTGCGGCTACCTCTCGGGCCCCGCGGCGAACCCGGCCTGGACCCCGGTCCAGGGCGTGCAGGGCGGCGCCCCGCAGGTGAGCTGGAACAGCGGCGGCCACACCAACCACCTCGTGCCCGTGTACGCCAAGGGCCCGGGGTCCGAGCTGCTCGCGGCCGCCGCGACGGGCACCGACCCGGTGCGCGGCGCGTACCTCGACAACGCCGACGTGGGCCGCGTCTCGCACGACCTGTGGGCCGCGAACGACGCGGACGGCATCCCGCTCGTCGCGACGGTGCCCGAGGCCGGCGAGGTGGGCGGCACGCTCACGCTGTCGGTCGCGGACGCCGGTGCGGGCGTCGCGCTCACGGGTGGCGAGAACGTGGGCGACCGCCTGCGCTTCGCGGGACGGCTCCCCGAGGTCTCGGTGACCGACTCGCGTGCAGCCGCCACGGTCGGTGCGGGCGGCTGGACCGTCTCGGGGCAGTCGAGCGACCTGACGTCGGGCCCGCGCACGCTGCGCGCCCAGAACCTCGGCTGGACGCCGGGCCTGGTCACGGCCAAGGACGGTGTGAGCGCCGGGTCGCCGGTCGCGTCGCTCCTGGGCGGCGGAACGGGCCTCGCGGCCCCGGCCACGCTCGCGACCGCGACGGCGGACGGGCGTCAGGGCACCACGACGGTCTCGGCCGACCTGGCGCTCGAGGTCCTCGTCGACACCCGCGCGGGCGACTACGCGGGCGCCCTGACGGTCTCGCTCTTCCCGGTCGACTGATCCTCGCCCGACGAGCCGTCGGGCCCCGGTGCGCTCTCGTGGCGCGCCGGGGTCCGGCGGGCCGTCTCCCTGCGGCGCACCCGTCCGCCCGTCCGCCCACGTCCCGCCCGACGGCGTCGCGTGCCCCGTGCGCGTAGGTCGCCGACCGGAGCGGGTCGTGTTCCTTCTCTGCTCGGAGCTCCTCGATGAACGTCCTGTCCCGCGCCGTCCGTCCCGCGGCCGTCCTCGTCCTCGTCCTCGCGTCGCTGCCCGGCGTGCCGGCAGCCGCTGCGTCCGACCCGGCTCCCACGAAGACCACGTGGGCCGTCGAGCCCGCGACGTCCGACGGGCCCGACGGGCGCGTGTCGTTCCGCCTGACCGTCGACCCCGGCGGGCTGGCGGACGACCACGTGACCGTGACCAACTTCAGCGACCACCCGGCGACGTTCGACGTGTACGCGAGCGACGGCGTCGTGACCGCGGACGGGCAGTTCGACCTGCTCCCCGCGGGCGCGACCCCGGTCGACGGCGGCGCGTGGATCACGCTCGGTGAGGGGGACACGGCCGGGCCGACCCAGCGCGTCGAGGTCGCCGCCGAGTCGTCGGTGACCGTGCCCTTCACGGTCGCGGTCCCTGCGGACGCGACGCCCGGGGACCACCCGGCCGGGGTCGTCGCGGCACTGGCGCGCCCCGAGGGCGACGCGTCGGCCGTCACGTTCGACACGCGCGTGGGCGCCCGCGTGCACCTGCGGGTGGCGGGCGACCTGGCCCCGGCGCTCGCGCTCACGGACGTCCGCGCGACCTACGCGCCGAGCTGGAACCCGTTCGCGCCCGGCGCGGTGCGCATCGACTACACGCTCGCGAACGAGGGCAACGTGCGCCTCGGCGCGGACACCCAGGTCGTGGGATCCGGCCTCTTCGGCTGGAACGCGCGCGACGTCGTGGCCCCCGCCCAGCGTGAGGTGCTGCCCGGTCAGGAGGCGAGCGGGAGCGTCGTGCTCGACGGCGTCTGGCCGCTCGGCAAGGTCTCGGGCGACCTGACCACGACTCCTCTCGTCGTGGGCGACGACGTGATCGAGGTCGCGCTCGCCCCGGCGACCGGGAGCTACACGGCGTGGACCCTGCCGTGGGTCCAGCTCGGGGCGCTCCTCGTCCTGGTCGGTGCGGTGCTCACGGTGCTGCGCGCGCGCCGGCGCCGCGAGGCACGCACGCAGGCGCGGATCGACGCCGCGGTCGCGGCGCGGACGGACACCACGACCGCCGCGGACCCCACGCACGCGACGGCGTCCTCCTGACCAGGCCCTCCACCCGGCGGCGGCCGGACCGGCTGGCTACGATCGGGGCGTGCCTCCGACGACGAACGCCGCACCGACCGCCGACCTCGCGCCCACCGGCCCGCGACCGCTGCGCGTCGTGATCGCGCCCGACTCGTTCAAGGGCTCCGCGACCGCCGCGGACGTGGCCCGGCACATGGCCGACGGCGTCCTGGCAGCGGCGCCCGACGCCGAGGTCAGGCTCCTGCCCATGGCCGACGGCGGCGAGGGCACGCTCGACGCGCTCCTGTCCGTGTGGGGGGTCGAGGCGCGCGAGGTCGCGACGGTCGACGCCATCGGGCGCCCCCGCCGGGCACGCTACGGGGTGTCGGCCGACGGTCGCATCGGCGTGGTCGAGCTCGCCGCGGCGAGCGGCCTGCCCGCCGTGAGCGACGTCGTCCTCCAACCGCTCCATGCGCACACGCGCGGCACGGGAGCGACGTGCGCCGCGGTCCTCGACGCCGGGGTCGAGGAGGTCGTCCTGTGCCTCGGCGGGTCTGCCTCGACCGACGGCGGCGCGGGCGTCCTCACGGGCCTCGGGGCCCGGCTCGTCGCACACTCGGTCGCGACGGTCGCCTCGTCGACGGACGGGGAGCTCGCCGGGACCCTCGTGCCCGACGGCGGCGAGGGGCTCGCGCGCGTCGTCGGCCTCGACCTCGGGGGACTGCACCCACGGGCCCGGGAGGTGCGGTGGCGGCTGGCCGTCGACGTGACGAACCCGCTCGTCGGCGAGCGCGGGGCGGCCGCGGTGTTCGGGCCGCAGAAGGGGGCGAGCGACGCGGACGTCGCGTTCCTCGACGCGGCACTCGTGCGCTGGGCCGACCTGCTCGAACGCGAGACCGGGGTCCGCACGCACGACCTGTCGGGGGCGGGCGCCGCCGGCGGGGTGCCCGCGGCCCTCGTCGCGGTGCTCGGTGCCGAGCTCGAGCACGGCGCGACCCTGGTCGCGCAGGCGATCGGGCTGCCCGCGGCCGTCGCGGACGCCGACCTGGTGCTCACGGGCGAGGGATCGTTCGACTCGCAGTCCGTCCACGGCAAGGTTGCCGACGGGATCGGGGCGCTCGCGGCGGCTGCACCGGGCCGCCCACCCGTCGTGATGATCGCCGGGCAGGTGCTCCTGCCCGCGTGGCAGGCGCGCGCCGCGGGGATCACGGCCGCGTTCTCGATCGCTCCCGGACCGATCGACGTGGAGGAGCTCGTGGGGCGCACCGCGAGCCGGCTGACCGAGGTCGCGGCGTCGGTCACGAGCCTGTACCTGGGGTCCGTGCGCCGCTGATCCCGGCTGCTCAGCGCTTGGGCCAGTGCCACTGCGGCTGGTCGAGCGGACCTTCGCGGCCTGCGACGGTCGTCTGGCCGAGCTCCTTGACGAGCTCGACGTGCACGAGCGCCCGGGAGGCGGCTCGCGCCCCGCCGGCCGCGTCCTCCATGGCCCGGACAAGCGCCTGCGAGTGCGTCACGACCACGACCTGCGTGCGCCGCGCGGCCCCGGCGACCAGGGCCCCGAGCGCGGGCAGCAGCTCGGGGTGCAGGCTCGTCTCGG
The DNA here is from genome assembly GCF_000718325.1 of Oerskovia turbata. Lineage (GTDB taxonomy): Bacteria > Actinomycetota > Actinomycetes > Actinomycetales > Cellulomonadaceae > Oerskovia > Oerskovia turbata. Next base: position 286,332 of record NZ_JOFV01000002.1, on the reverse strand, counting down.
GCTCGTTGAGCACGAGCAGCTCGGGCGGGCGGGGCGTGAGCAGTGCCGCGACCCACAGCAGGTAGCGCAGCGTGCCGTCCGACAGCTCGGCGCTGCCCAGCGGGCGCAGCAGGCCGTGCTGGCGCAGCTCGAGCGAGAACCGGCCGTCGTCCGCCACGCGCACGCGCACGCTCGACCCGCCGAACGCGTCCTCGACCGCGGCGTCCAGGTCGTCGGCCAGGCCCAGCTCGCGGATCGTCTCGAGGGCCGCGGCCAGGTCCGCGCCGTCGTGCGCGAGGACCGGGGTGCGGGTGCCGACGTGCGAGGCGCGGGCCGGGGCCAGGGCGTCGGTGCGGAACTGGTCGTAGAAACGCCAGGAGCGCAGGCGCTCACGCACCAGCACGAGCTCGGGAGCGCCCACGGGGTCCACGACCTCCGAGAGCATGCTGTCGAAGGACCGCAGCCGGCGCCCTGACGCCTGCCACACGCCGTCCTCGTCGCGCAGCCGGACCGAGGGGCCGTGCCGGTCGGCGACGAGCGTCGCGGGGCGCAGGACAGGTCCCGACCAGACGGCCTCGGTCTTGATCTCGGGGTCCAGGCCGAACGACGCGCCGCCGTCCTGCGGCAGCCCCAGGTCGATCGCGTACCCGTACGCGCCGGTGAGCGACCCACCTGCGGGCGCGGCGCCGTCGGGCAGGGGGTCCGGGCCGCTCGCGAAGCCCAGCCGCAGCGCGACCGGGCCGCCGCGCACCGTGCCCTGGACGGGGTGCACGCCCTCGCGCACCGCGCGCCCGACGACCTCCGGCCCGGCCCACAGCGTCGAGGGCAGGCCACCCTCGCGGGCCAGCGCCCCGACCGCACCGCCCAGCGCGCACTCGGCGAGCAGGCGCAGCGAGCGGTACAGGCTCGACTTGCCCACGCCGTTGGCGCCCGTCACGACCGTGAGGCGGCCGAGCGGCAGGACGAGGTGCCGCAGCGAGCGGTAGCCCTCGATGGCGAGCGTCTCGATCATCCCGCCAGGCTAGGCGCGGCCACCCACGGCGTGCGCCCGCTGAGTGCGTGATTCGGCTGCGAAACGCCCGGCGAGTCGCAGCCGAATCACGCACTCAGCGGCAGCAGGGCGTCAGTCCGTGATCGCGAGCCCGTCGATCTCGACCAGCATCTCCTCGCGGGGCAGGCCCGTGAAGACCGTGGTGCGGGCCGGCAGGACGCCACCCGGGCAGTTGGCCTCGACGAACGCGCCGTACGCGTCGTTCATGATCGGGAAGTCCTCGCGCTTGGTGAGGTAGACGCGCAGCATCACGACGTCGTCGAACGTGGCGCCCGCGCCCTCGACGATGGCCTTGACGTTCTCCAGGGTGCGCGTGGTCTGCGCCGCGACGTCCCCCGGGTACAGGTACTCGCTCGTCGCGGGGTCGACCGGGCCCTGGCCCGATACCTGGACGAACGGGCCCTTGCGCACACCCTGGTGGAAGGTGTGGGCCGGTGCCGGTGCGTGCGGGGTGCTGATCGGGGTCTTGGCGGTGCTCATCGTGCTTCTTTCTCTCGGGTCTCTCTCGGGGTGGTGCAGGTGGTGCGGGTGGTCCGGGGGACCGGGGTCAGAACTCGGTGCCGACGATGTCGACCACCTGGTCGTCGTCGCCCACGACGGCGGCCACACGCCACTTGTCGAACAGCGTGCACGGGTGCGAGATCCCGAACCCGACGACGTCGCCGGGCCGGATCTGCGTCGTGACCGGGGCGCTGCCCGCGGGCGTGGGGTCGACCATCAGGTACAGGTGCTGGTCGTTGAGGCCCGTGACGCGGGCCCCCGCGAGGTCCTGCGCGGGGCGCAGCCCGCCGTTCTCGTCGAGCGTGCGCAGCCACAGGGCCGTCGGCAGGTCGATGTCGTAGGACACGTCGCGCCGGCCCACGCCGCACAGCACGAGCCCGGGCTCGGGGACCGAGAGCACCTGCCCCCACACGACCGCGGCCGCGTGCATCGGCTCGCCGCCCGGGACGCGGTCCCAGGGGTCCATGCGCGCGCAGAAGCCGTGGTCGTGGGTGACGTACGCGCCCGAGCGCACGACGACGCGCACGTCGCGCGTGACCGAGGACCCGTCGGGGCCGTCGGTCCCGACGCTGCCCGGGATGGTGAGCGGTCCGGGGAGCTCGGCCAGCACGACGTCGAGGAACGAGCTGCCACCCGCGGTCACGACCACGGGCTCGTCGTCGGGCACGAGGCCCTCGCGGACGAACGCGGCCGCGACGTCACGCAGGCCCCGGCAGTAGGCCGTGACCTGGGCGAGGTCCTCGGGCGTGGTACCGCCCGCGGCCGACCCCTCGTACCCGGCGACGCCCGGCACGCGCAGGCCTGCGGCGCGCACGGCGCGGGCCAGGCCCAGCGCGTCGGCCGTGCTGCGCACACCCGTGCGCCCGCCCGGGACGCCGACCTCGACGAGCACGCCGAGCCCCGCGACGACCTCGGGGGGCGCCCCCGCGAAGCCGCGCGTGAGGAGCCCGACGCCCTCGATCGAGTCGACGTACACCCACGCCTCGAACGGTGTGCCGCCCGGCGTGACCGAGGCCTCGAGCTCGCGGCGCAGCCACGCGATGTCGCGCGGGTCCATGAGCTCGTTCGCGAGGAACACCCGCTCGACCCCCCACGTGCGCACGACGCGCAGCTGGGACGGGGTGGCGACGGTCGCGCCCCACGCCCCGGCGCCTGCCTGACGCGCGTAGAGCGAGCGGGACATCGCGGTCTTGACGTGCGGTGCGTGCTCGACGCCGTGCTCGGCGCACAGTCGCGCCATGAGCGCGACGTTGTGGTCGAGCGCCGCGTCGTCGAGCGTGAGGAGCGGCCAGGAGAACGCGTCGTCGGTGATGCGGGGCGAGTCGGCGAGCACGTCGGCGACGGTCCGTCCGGCGTCGAGGCGCAGGCCCTTGGTCGCGGGCCCGACGACGGCGCTCGGGTCCGCCGGCGCGGTCGCGCGGCCGGACGGCTGGGTGGGGTGGGTCATGCGTTCCTCCCGGTGGGTTCGTAGCCGCAGCGCACGGAGCCCATCCCGGCGGAGACCGCACGGGCGGCCTGCACGACGAGCGGGCCCAGCTCGCGCACCCGTGCGGGCGGCATGTGCGAGGCGAGGGCGGAGACGGAGAGGGCGCCGATCGCGGTCTCCGTGTGGTCGACGACGGCAGCCGCGACGCAGCGCACCTCGGCCTCGTTCTCGCGGTCGTCGATCGCGTAGCCGCGCTGGGCGACCGTGCGGATCTCGGCGCGCAGGTGGTCGGGGTCCGTGACGGTGCGCGCGGTGACGGCGGGCATGGGGTGCTCGAGCACGGCGTCGAGGAGCTCGGGGTCGCTCGCCGCGAGGATCGCCTTGCCGACGCCCGTGCAGTACAGCGGCATGCGGCGCCCGATGCGCGATGCCATGCGCACGACCGCGGTGTTCTCCTTCTTGTCGATGTAGACGACGTCGAGGCCGTCGTGCACGACGAGGTGGCACGTGGCCCCCGAGGCGCGCATGAGGGCTGCGAGGTGCGGCTCGGCGACCGTGCGCAGGTCGAGCCCTTCGAGGTACGCCTGGCCGAGGCGCAGCGTGCCGGCGCCCAGCACGAAGCGCCCGGCCGGGGTGCGCCGGACGAGGTGGACCTCGACGAGGGGAGCGAGCAGGCGCGAGACCGTGCTCTTGTGCGTCCCGAGGACGTCCGCGAGCTCGACGAGGCTCAGGCCGCGCGCCGCGTCGTGGCGCAGCGCGTCGAGGATCCCGAGCGCGCGCCGCAGCGACCGGGACGAGTTCCTGCTCGCGGCGTCGGCGGTCGCGGCGGCGGTGGGCCCGGTCGTGGTCGCGGTGGTGACGGCGGTTGCGGTGCCCCGTGAGCCGACGGTCATGCGCGGTCCGCCGGGACGGTCGGCCGCAGGGCCCGCCCGGGGGTGGCCCCGGTGGGCAGCCCGCCCACGAGCACGGGGACGCCGGCGACGAGCACGTCGTCGATCCCGGTCGCGGGGCGGCGCGGGTCCTCGTACGTCGCGACGTCCTGCACGGTCCCGGGGTCGAGCAGCACGACGTCGGCGCGGGCTCCGGGCGCCAGGCGGCCCCGGTCCGTGAACCCGAAGCGCTCGGCGGCCGCGGTCGACAGGTGCCGCTCGGCGTCGTGCCACGTCCAGTCGCCGAGCTCGCGCACGTGCTCGGCGAGGAACCGCGCGAACGCCCCCCAGCCGCGCGGGTGGGGTCGCCCACCCTGGTAGATCGCGTCGGAGCCGCCCATCTGCGCCGGGTGGCGCAGGAGCGTGCGGACGGACTCGGGGGAGTTGGTCGGCGGCTGGGCGAACACGCAGCCCGCGCGCAGGTGCGTCGAGACGAGGATGCGCAGCGTCGTGTCCACGGGGTCGAGGCCGAGGCGGTCCGCCACGTCGAGCAGCGCCATGCCCTCGCTCCACCGCAGCTCGCCGGGGACGGCGGCCATGGTCACGCGCTCCCAGAGGTCGGTGAGTCGGGGGAAGTGCTCGGCCTTGAGGCACGCGACGACACCCGGGTCCTGGAGCATCGCGACCGTGGCGTCCGGGTCCGCGATGGGCAGCCACGTGGGCAGCGAGACCATCGACAGGATGGAGCACCCGCGCAGGTACGGGTAGGAGTCGAACGTGACGTCGAGACCGGCCGCGTGCGCGTCCTCGACGTAGCCCACGAGCTCGGCCGCGGGGCCGTGGTAGTGCGAGACGTGGGTCGCGACGCCCGACGCCCGGGCGATGCGGACGAGCTCGGCTATCGCGGTCCCGGCCTTGTCCTCGTAACCGCGCATGTGGCTCACGTGCGGCAGGTCGCGCTCGGCGAGGACGCGGGCCAGGGCGATCAGCTCGTCGTCGGTCGCGTTCGAGGCCGGGGCGTACTCGAGACCCGTGGACAGGCCGCACGCGCCGTCGTCGAGCGCCTCGCGCAGCGTGGCGACCATGTGCTCGGTCTCCTCGGGCGTCGTGGCGCGGGCCGCGCCGCCCAGGACGCCGTAGCGCAGCGTGCCGTGCGGCACGAGGTAGGCGACGTTGAGCGGCGTGGTGCCCTCGTAGGTCGCGAGCAGGTCCGCGACCGAGCCGCCCCGGAACGTCGGGTGCTCGCCGTTGATCGCGCTGAAGTAGCCCGTGGCCCAGGTGTGCGCGTCGGGGGCGCCGTCCGCGACGGGCAGCGGCGCCGAGGGGGCGTACGACACGCCGTCCTGCCCGACGACGATGCTCGTGATTCCCTGGCGCAGCATCGCGAGCTGCACGTCCGGGTCCAGGACCGCGGCCTCGCCGTGCACGTGGGAGTCGATGAAGCCGGGGAACGCGATGCGCCCCGCGGCCTCGACCACGTGGGCCCCCGGGGGGACGGGCACGGTGCCGGCCGGGACGACGTCGTCGATCGTGTCGCCCGCGACCAGCAGGTCGACGGGCTCCGACAGCCCCTCGGGGGTCGTGAGCCGTGCGCCGCGTACGACGAGCGTCACGCCCGTCGCGACCTGGTCGCCCGGCTGGTCCGTGGTGCTCATGCCTGTCCCTCCGAGTGCTCGTCGCGTCCCTCGACCCAGCCGCCCACGCCCGCCCAGCCGCCCGCCGCCATCTCCTGGTCGAGGTGGCGCAGGAACCCGTGCACGCCGGGGCGCTGCTGCCAGGGCCTCGGTCCGTCGAGCGGGCGGTACTCGACCCCTGCCGCGTCGAGGCGCGGCAGGTGGTCGTGCTCGAGCCGCGCGAGGAACTCGGCCGAGGCCGACCCGCCCGGGGTGCGCTCCGCCGTCGGGCTCCAGACGACCTCCGCGAACGCCGCGAGGCGCGGGAACGTCGCGTAGTCGACGCGGCGGGGGGAGTCGAGGTGCTCGGACCAGACCTCGGCCTGCGCGCCCAGCAGGCGGCCCGGCGCGGCGTCGAGGCCCGGGTGCTGCGCGAGGACCTCGGGCGGGAACGGGTCGAACGCGTAGACGTCGGAGACCGTGCGCAGGAACCCGACGGGGACGGGCTCGTCCTCGCCGTCGCCCGCGCGGTGGTCCAGGTAGACGACCTGCTCGGGGGCCATGACGACGTCGTTGCCCGCCTCGAGCGCGTCCGCACCCACGGTGAAACCGCGCCACGCGGTCACGACGACGTCGCGCGGGAGCTGCTCGCCGAAGCCCTCGTCCCACACGACCGCCCGACGCCCCTTGGCCGTGACGTGCTCGCTCAGTCGGGCCAGGAACCAGCCCGCGAGGTCCGCGACGTCCGCGAGGCCGCGCTCGGCGGCGAGAGCCACGATCGCCGGGTTCTCGCGCCACAGCGTCGTGGGGACCTCGTCGCCGCCGATCGCGATCCAGGGGGAGTCGAAGACGTCCAGGACCTCGTCCAGCACGTTCTGGAAGAACTCGAGCGCCTCGTCCGAGGGGTCGAGCACCTCGGTGCTCACACCCCACGTGGTGCGCACCGCGTGCGGCGCCTTGCGCGTCCCGAGGAAGGGGTAGGCCGCGACGGCCGCCTCGACGTGCCCGGGGGCATCGATCTCCGGCACGACGACGACGCCCCGCTCGCGCGCGTAGGCGACGATCTCGCGCAGGTCGTCCTGGGTGTAGAAGCCGCCGTGCGGGCGACCGTCGAAGACCCCGGTGCGCCACGTCCCGACGTTCGACTCGGCGCGCCAGCCGCCGACCTCCGTGAGGAGCGGGTAGCGGTGGACCTGCATGCGCCAGCCCTGGTCGTCCGTGAGGTGGAGCTGGACGACGTTGAGCTTGTGCGCCGCCGCGAGGTCGATGAACCGCAGGACCTCGCGCGGGGGCAGGAAGTGCCGGGCGACGTCGAGCAGCACGCCGCGCCAGCCGAAGCGGGGGTGGTCCTCGATCGTGAGGGCTGGCAGGTGGACGGTGCTCGCCGGGGCCCCGGGCGTGAGGGGCGCGCGACGGTACGCCTGAGGGCCCGCGAGCTGGCGCAGCGTCTGGACGCCCGCGTGGGCACCGGCCGCGTCGGCGGCAGTGAGCAGCACGGACTCGGGGGTGACCTCGAGGCGGTAGCCACCTGCGGGGCGCGCCGCGGCGAGGGCGAGGGTCACGCCCGCGGGAGCGGCGGCGTCGGGCAGGTCGGTCGCCTCGGACGACGGACCTGCCGAGCCTGCGGGGGCGGCAGGTCCGACGGCGAACGGCAGGTCCAGGCCGAACGCGTCCTCGGTGACCCGGCGCCACCAGCGCGCCGCGACGGCCAGGGCCGGGTCGGTGCGGACCGGGGTGCCGTCGGCCAGCGGGAACGAGCCGGCGGCAGGCTGCAGGCTCACGGGTGCGGGCAGGAGCCCGGGTGTGGGGGTGGGGGCGCTCACGCGTCGAGCCTAACCACGGTGCGGCGCTCGGAGTGTGCCGCGCACACGGGTTGTTGTGCACTGCACGACACCCCTCGGGGTGATCCCTGTGTCGGTGGTACGGCCTAGGCTCGCGGGCATGTCCGCGCAGAAGCTCCGCCTCCTCGACTCGTTCTTCACGCTCGCGCACGAGCCCCACGCGTCCTTCCCCGACGACGACGAGTGGGTCGCGCTCGTCCGCGCACCCGAGGGTCTGACCGTCCTGCGCGAGGCCTCGCCCTTCGGTGGCGGCGGCGACCGGTGGGCCGGGTTCTACGGCGACCCCCACGGGCTCGGCAAGCCCGGCATGCTCGCGGCGATCGTCGGCCCGCTCGCCGACGCGGGGATCGCGGTCTTCGTCGCGTCGACGTTCCACGCAGACCTGGTGCTCGTTCCCGAGGACTCGGTCGAGTCCGCCGTGGAGGTCCTGGTCGACGCGGGGCACTCGGTGGCACGGGGAGCGGGCGGGCGCTGACCGTGGTGCGGTGCGCCCCTCTGCGCAGGCGCCTGCCGATCTGACGAACTGTCCCGTCAATGTCACGTCCGCGGTGCAGCCCTCCGGGGAAGAACCCCCAGGTACGGCTGAGATGATGCGGACATGCCCTCGTTCTCGCCTCAGACGACGGCCGCCGGACCCGGTGCACGGACCAGCACCGCTCCTGCCGCTGCCGCAGAAGTCCGCCCCTACGACGCACTCCTCCTCTACTCGTTCGGAGGACCCAACAAGCCCGAGGACGTCGTGCCGTTCCTGCGCAACGTCACGGTCGGCAAGGGGATCCCCGACGAACGGCTCGAGGAGGTCGGCGAGCACTACTACGGGTTCGGCGGCAAGAGCCCCATCAACGAGCAGAACCTCGCCCTCAAGGCCGCGATCGAGGAAGAGCTCGCGGACCGCGGGATCGACCTGCCCGTCGTGTGGGGCAACCGCAACTGGGAGCCCTACACGCGCGACGCCGTCGAGCAGCTCTCCGGAACGGGCGCGCAGCGCGTGGTCGCCCTCGTGACCTCTGCCTTCTCGTCCTACTCCGGGTGCCGCCAGTACCGCGAGGACCTCGCGCTCACGCTCGACGCCCGCGGCGAGCTCGGCGCCGACGGCTCGACCGGCATCCAGTTCGACAAGGTGCGCTCCTACTTCAACCACCCCGGCTTCGCGCAGGCCAACATCGACGCCGTGCTCGAGGGGTACGAGGCGCTCGCGGCCAAGGGGGGCGACGTGCGCGAGGCCCGCCTCGTGTTCGTCACGCACTCGATCCCGCTGACCATGGAGGCCGCGTCGCGCATCTCGCACGCGACCTACTCGCGCCAGCACCTGGACCTGGCTCGCGTGGTCGCGGAGGAGGTCTCGACGCGCCTCGGCCACGAGGTCGAGTGGAACCTCACGTTCTGCTCGCGCTCGGGCCCGCCCGCGCAGCCGTGGCTCGAGCCGGACGTCAACGACCACCTGGAGACGTTGGCCGCCGACGACGTCACGAACGTCGTGCTCTCGCCCATCGGCTTCGTGTCGGACCACATGGAGGTCGCGTACGACCTCGACACCGAGGCCATGGAGACCGCGACGCGACTCGGGATCACCGCGGTGCGCGCCGGGACCGTCGGCACGCGGGCGCCCTTCGTCAAGGGCCTCGTGGACCTGGTCCTCGAGCGTGCGGCCATCGCGCGCGACGAGAAGTTCACCGAGGCCGTGGTCGGCGAGCTCGGCCCGTTCCGCTCGGTGTGCGCACCGGACTGCTGCCTGCGCCGCGACGGCGAACCGAGCGGCATCCCCGCGCTGTGCAGCAGCGACCTGCGCCGCTGACCCGACGACCCGCACGACTCCCGGGACGTCGACGAACCGGGAGCACGTACTCCAGAGAGGCACGACGATGAACGACGCGCACCGCGTCCCCGTGGACCACGAGCAGATCAACGACTCGATCCGCTACACGATGTGGTCGGTCTTCGCGCTGGCCGAGTCCTTGCCGACCGACGCCGCCGAGCGCACCGAGATGGTCGAGGCCGCGCTCGCCGCGGTCGGTGGCGGCGACGACCCGGCGGCCGTCGAGGGCGACCTCGTGGTCCGCGGCTGGTACGACCTGGGCGGCCTGCGCTCCGACGCCGACCTCATGGTCTGGTGGCACGGTCCGACGATCGAGTCCGTCCAGGGCGCCTACCAGCGCCTGCGGGCCAGCGAGCTCGGCCGTCACCTCGAGCCGGTCTGGTCGAACGCGGCCCTGCACCGTCCGGCCGAGTTCAACCGTGGGCACGTCCCGGCGTTCCTCATGCACGAGGAGCCGGGGTCGTACCTGTGCGTGTACCCGTTCGTGCGGTCCTACGACTGGTACCTGCTGCCCGACGCCGAGCGCCGCACCATGCTGCGTGACCACGGGCTCGCGGCCCGCGACTACGCCGACGTGCGGGCCAACACGGTCGCGTCGTTCGCCCTCGGCGACTACGAGTGGCTGCTGGCCTTCGAGGCCCAGGAGCTGCACCGCATCGTGGACCTCATGCGCGACCTGCGGGCCACCGAGGCGCGCCGCCACGTGCGCGAGGAGACGCCGTTCTTCACGGGCCCCCGGACCACGCTGATCGAGTGGGCGGGCCGGCAGCCGCTGTCCTGACCTCGTGCCGCTGAGTGCGGAGCAGTTGTCGCCGATCCGCCCAATCTGCGACAACTACTCCGCACTCAGCGTCTCCGGGGTGTCCTGGACTTCCCCGGGGACCCTGGCGTCGAGGAGGCGGCCCAGCGCCCCGAACAGGTCGACCGACCACGCCGCCGACCCCGTTGCCGACGCCGCTGCAGACGCCGCACTGTCGCCGGACGTCTCGGCCCCGGGGGTCAGGACGTGGACGAGCGTGCCGAGCGCCGCTCGCAGCATGCTGTTCATGTGGTTCTCCGACGGCGGGCCGCGTCGCGGCGATCTGCTGGCGCCGGAGCGTAACCGGTCGAGGGCACGCGACGCCAGTGGGGTGCGCACGAGATGCTCAGCATGCTGAGCGTTGGCATGCTGGGGGCATGAGCACCGCCCGAGCAACCACGTCAGCCCAGCCCGCCGCAGCCCCCACGTCCGCCGACCGGGTCCGCCAGGTCACGGTCCTCGTCGGGGCGGCGGTCGCGATCGTCGGCGCGGCGTTCGGCTCCGGAGCGTTCGGCGGCCAGGCGATCCAGGACGCCGCCGGGGGAGCCCTCGCCGCCGACGCGACCCCCGTCGCGCCCGACGGCCCCGCCTTCTCGATCTGGTCGGTCATCTACCTGGGGCTCGCGGTCTTCGCGGTCTACCAGGCGGTCCCGCGCCAGGCCACGGACCCCCGGCTGCGGTCCGTGTCCTGGTGGGTCCTGGCCTCGATGCTGCTCAACGCGGCCTGGATCGGCGTGGTCCAGACGGGCATCCTGCCGCTCAGCGTCGTCGTGATCGGCGTGCTCGTCGCGGTCCTCGCCGTGATCCTCGTGCGGCTCGTGCGGACCCCGCCCACGAGCGCCGTCCAGACCCTCGTCCTGGACGGCACGGTCGGCCTCTACCTCGGCTGGGCCAGCGTGGCCACGCTCGCGAACGTCGCCGCCGCGCTCACCGACGCGGGCGTGGGCGAAGGTGGTCTCGGGGCGACCGGCTGGGGAGTGCTCGTCGTCGCGGCCGGCGCGGTCCTGGCCGTCGCCTACGCCCTCTTCGCTGCCCGCAGGCCCGTGGTCGCGATCGGCACCGGCCTGGCCATGGCCTGGGGGCTCGGATGGATCGCGTACGGCCGCGCGAACGGACCTCTCGTCGACGGCACCGTCGCGGTCGCGGCCGGCATCGCCGCAGGCGTCGCGCTCCTGGCCCCCGTCCTGACCACGCTGCGCGCGCGCCGGGGCTGACGCGGCGCCGTCGGGCAGGGAGGTCCGGGGCCGCAGGCGCCCGGCCCGGACGCGGGCAGGGCGGCCCTCGCCACGCGAGGACCGCCCTGCCCGGGTCGAGCGACGACCGCTACGGGTAGAGCCCGCGGATCTGGTGCGCCTCGGCCGTGCGCTGGATACCGATGACGAGCGCGGCGTCGCGCAGGCTCAGCTCCTCGCGACGAGCCAGCGACGACACGCCCTGGTAGGCCACGTGCATGCGGTGCTCGAGCTTCTCCCCGATCTCCTGCTCGGTCCACCAGTACGCCTGGTTCGCCTGGACCCACTCGAAGTAGGACACGACGACGCCGCCCGCGTTCGCGAGGATGTCCGGCACCACGGTCACACCGTTCTTCGCGAGGATCCGGTCGCCCGCAGCGGTGGTCGGACCGTTCGCCCCCTCGACGACCCAGCGGGCCTTGACGGTGTGCGCGGTCTCGTCGTCGAGCACACCCTCCACGGCGGCCGGGATGAGGACGTCCACGGGCAGCGCGAGCAGCGCGTGGTTGTCGATCGGCTCGGCGTCCTCGAAGCCGACCACGGTCCCGGTCTCGGCGACGTGCCGGAACAGCGCGGCGACGTCGAGCCCGTCCACGTCGTGGATGCCGCCGTACTGGTCGCTCACCGCGACCACCCGGGCACCCTGGCCCGCGAGGATCGCGGCGGCGTGCGAGCCCACCTTGCCGAAGCCCTGCACCGCGACCGACGCGTCGGAGACCTCGAGCCCCGCCTCGGCGAGCGCCGCCTTGGTCGTGTGGACCACGCCCTGCGACGTCGCCGTGGTGCGCCCGAGCGAGCCGCCCACGGGGATCGGCTTGCCCGTCACGACACCCGGGATCGTGTACCCCTGGTTGACCGAGTAGGTGTCCATGACCCACGCCATGGTCTGCTCGTTGGTCCCCATGTCCGGGGCCATGATGTCCCGCTCGGGGCCGATCACGGGCATGATCTCGCTCGTGTAGCGCCGGGTCACGCGCTCGAGCTCGGCCTGCGTGTACTCGCGCGGGTCGATCGACACGCCACCCTTGGCCCCGCCGTACGGCAGGTCCACGACGGCACACTTCCAGGTCATCCACATGGCGAGCGCACGCACCTCGTCGATGTCGACGCTCGGGTGGTAGCGCAGCCCGCCCTTGCCGGGGCCGCGCGAGACGTTGTGCTGCACGCGGTAGCCGCGGAACAGCACGATCTCGCCGCTGTCCCGACGCAGCGGGACCGAGACGTTCACCTCACGGCGCGGGGTCGCGAGCATCTCGTGCAGGCCCGGGTCGTACCCGAGGATCTCGACCGCGTTCGCGAGCTGGCTGTGGGCCGTCGCGAGGGCCGAGGCCTTCTGGTGGGGCGGCTCGGCGGTGGATCCGGCCTGGGGGGAACCGCTGGTGGGCGGCGTCGACGTCGTCGTCACTCTTCCTCCGGGTGATGAGGGATTCTTCGGTCCCGAGGTGAGGGACCGTGCCCGTCCAACGTACCGCCAGGTCGGGGACCGTTTCACGTCGCCCGCCGGATCGTCACCCGAGCGTGTCGATGCTCGCAAGCTCGTCGGGGCTCAGCGAGAAGCCCGAGACGTCGAAGTTCGCCTCGATCCGGGCCGGGGTCACCGACTTGGGGATCACGACGAAACCGTGGTCCAGGTGCCAGCGCACGACGACCTGCGCGGTGCTGACCCCGTGGGCCCGCGCGACCGCCTGCAGGGCGGGCGAGTCGAGGTTCGTGCGCTTGAACGGGCTGTACCCCTCGAGCACCACGCCACGCTGGGCATGCTGCTCGACGACGTGGGCGTCGTAGTCGTCCGGGCCCCAGGGGATCTGGTTGACCGCGGGCGTCTCGCCCGTCTGCTCGGACAGGACGTCGAGCTGGTCGACCGAGTAGTTCGACACCCCGACCGACCGCACGAGCCCCACGTTCCGGGCCGCGAGCAGCTCGGCCCACACCCACGGGGAGGCGTCGCCCGACGGCGGCCAGTGGATCAGCCACAGGTCCAGGTAGTCGGTGCCGAGCAGGCGCAACGACTGCGCGAGGGTCTCGTGCTCACGGCCGACGTCGGCGGGGCGCAACTTGGTCGTGAGGAACACGTCCTCGCGCGGCACGCCGGACGCGGCGAGCGCCCGGCCCACCTGCTCCTCGTTGCCGTACATGGTCGCGGTGTCGATGTGCCGGTACCCGACGTCGAGCGCGTGGCGCACCGCGCGGTAGCAGTCGTCACCCTCGGACTGCCACGTGCCGAGGCCGAGCAGGGGGATGTCTCCGCCGGGCAGGGCGGCGGTGGGGATCGAGATCATGGTTCCCAGTCTTGGCACGGGACATGGGGGAGCGCGAGCCGGGAGGGCGGACGTCTTCCTCGCGCGTCGTCCGTGGCCGGGCGCGTCCTGCGGGCGGAGATCTCCGCAGCGGTTAGCCTGGCTCGGTGGATCGACAGAGGCGTGATGCTCCGAGAATCGTCCGCGGCGGTGTGTGGGTGGCGATCGTGAGCGGCCTTGTCGTAGTGCTCTCCGTGGTCGGACTCGCCGGTCCGATGTATGCGGCGCTCCGGAGTGACAACGGCCCAGAAGGCGCCTGCTTGGCCCGCCATTCCCAGAGCGCGACAGGTGCCATTCAGGACCTTCCGACGGACGTCCGGGTGGACTGGCTGAGCGCGACCCTGGAATGCGGCTGGCCGACAGCAGATGGCGGGACGTCACGACAGTCGTTCGAGCTCGCGCCCCCGTCTCGGCAGAATGCCCTGTTGATCGTCTTCTCCGTGGCCGTGGTCGGCGTGGTCGGCGGACTGGCGAGCGCTGCCCTGGGGGCGCGGCGCGCTGTCGCGAGGACGTAGCGGGCCGCGCCCCGAGCGCTCATCCCTGGATGCAGCCCGCGGCTCCGATGCCTTCCTTCCACTCGAACACCGTGCTGGGCTGCGTGGTGTAGGTGCAGGTGGGAACACGGATGTTCCGGTGCGCGCCCACGATCGGCATCGACTGGCTGCCCGGTCCTGGGAAGGGCCTGCTGACGTTGATCCCCATGCAGTCGCTCTGCGCGATCATGCCCAGGTCGTTGCAGTCATTGGAGAGCGCTTGGGCGGCGGCTGACATCGGGCTCCCGGCGACGTTGCCTCGCGGTGCTCGGATGATGGTCTGCAGGGAACCGCCACCGTTCTGCATCCTGATCTCCTGGGGCGACCCGAGCCCGATGGCCATCGACTGGCGGTTGCACGGGTCCAAGTCGGAGTTCTTGTCGAAGTACGGGGAGATCTTCGTCGTCGTGCTCATGTCGGAGCCCTCATAGACCGCCCAGGAGTGGACGCCGTTCCCACTCGGGTATGTCTGTGTGGCGAAGAAGGCGTTCTGGAATCCGCTGGCACAGCCCGGTCGGGTGCCCGAGAAGTTGTTGTTGAACTGTGAGACATCGATCTCCATCCCCCAGTCCCAGTGCAGTTGTGCGGGGCTTCGGCCGTTCGCCCAGGAGTTGTAGGTGTAGATGACCGCGCGTCCATCGCGATCCGTCATGGCGGCGATCTCGGTGTATCCCGGACCCCAGGTCGGCACGCCTGCGGCGAGCGGCTGCAGTGACTTGCTCTTCGCCTCGGCGACTCCGCGAGCGAAGATATTGTCAGCGCGGGGGTTGTTGACGGGCTGAGCCTGGTGCTCGGGAATCTCAGCGGCGAGTGCGCGGGAGCGTTCGAAGGGCCCTGATGTCGAGGCGGCGCGGGAGATCGTCGGCGTCGTGACGTCGAGGGAGACGATCTCGGGAGTCGTGCCGAAGTCCAGGGCGAAGTCCCTGAGGAACGCGTCGTGTGGGTACTCCGCGGTGGGGAAGTACTCGCCTTCCACGCCGGGTTGGCTGAATCGGAACGAGTCGACCTCGGTTCCCAGCGCCTCTGCGAGGTCCTGGGCGCCGTCGAGCGAGAGCGGGTGCGGAAGGTCGATCGAGAGGGGCTCGGCGGCGGCGGCGGTGGCGGTGGGGGGGCGCCTGTCGGTCAGCTGCCGCTGGTGTCGCGACCAGCGAGAAGGGAACGCTGGCGATCGCGCAGATCGCGCAGATCGCGACGAGCGCGAGCGGACGGCGTGGGTGTGGCATGTGTGGCCTGCTTCCTGATGAGGCGGAATGGCGCGTCATGTGGTGCGTGACGACGCCGGGAAGGAGTGTCGTGTGGTCTCCGGTGGCCGAGCGGCTGGCAGGTGGCCCGCCGTGCGACGGTGAGCGTCTTCGCCCATGAAGACCCTGGTAGTGGAAGAGATGTGCCGATATGTAGGTGTCACTCTCCCGGTCCTCGCCGCGCCTCGCTCATCGAGAAGGTTGCCTCGGGCGCATTTCACCCGGGGCCATGCCGGACCCGGAGTGCGCGCCTACCGTCGCGCCCGCCGCCGGAACGACGAGGGCGTCTCGCCCGTGAGGCGCGCGAAGGTCCGGGTGAACGCGGGCTGGTCGTAGAAGCCCGTGACGACCGCGATCTGCGCGATCGCGGTGTCGGAGCCCGCGAGCATCTCGGCCGCCCGGCCGACGCGGGCGCGGAGCACGAGCTGGCGCGGGCTGAGGGAGAACACGCGGCGCACGCGCCGGTCGAGGACCGCGGGCGTGCAGCCCGCGAGAGCCGCGAGGTCCGCGACCGTGAGGGCTTCCCCGAGCCGCTGCTCGATCCCGGCGACGAGCCGCGTCATCGAGTCCATCGACGCGTCGTCGGCGTCGTCCTCGCGCAGGTCCTGCGAGACCGAGACGAGCCCGACGAGGTGACCGGCGCCGTCGTGCACAGGGAGCTTGGACGTGAGGAACCAGCCGGGCGTGCCGCCCAGGCGGCGGATGAGCTCGAGCTCGTTGCGCAGCGGACGCCCCGTGCGCAGGACCTCGGCGTCCTGCTGGTCGTAGCGCTCGGCGAGCTGCGGGACGAACAGGTCCGTGGCGCGCTTGCCGAGGACCGCGCGGCGAGAGCGCTCGTTGGTGCGGGCCACGAAGACCCGGTTGACCAGCACGTACCTGCCCGTGACGTCCTTGGCGCAGAACATGGTGGAGGAGAGCTCGTCCATGAGGTCGACCATCGCGGGGCTGAGGGCAGCGAGCAGCGCCTCGCCGCCTGGCCAGGTGCGTGGTGGGGTGGACTTGTCCGGAAGCGATGCCATGACAGCCCGGATCGTACAAGACGAAGCGTCAGCAACGGAGGCACGCTAGGAGGATGAGCAGCCACGACTCGAGCGCCCCAGCGGGTGCTCCACGCGCGGACGACCGGTCACGAGCCGGTGCCTCCTCGCCCCTGACCAGCGTCGACGACCGCATCGACGCCACGGTCGGCATCGACTCCCTGACCGACGACGCCGCGCGCCTCGCCCGCAGCTGGATCGCCGCCGCGGCCGCGGCCTCGGAGGGCGCGCGCGAGCGCAGGACCGCCGAGCGCCTCGGCGCGCTCGTGTCCGACCCCGCGGGCCTCGAGCTCGCGGTGCGCTTCGTCGACAACGTCGCCCGCCCTCAGGACGTCCAGGTCGCCGCGCACGAGCTCGGCCTCCTGGGCGACCTCGCAGGCGGCGCGAAGGGCTTCCTCGGCCGGGTCGACACCGCGCTCCTGCGCCTCGGGGCGCGCATGGCGCCCGTGCTGCCGAAGGTCGTCGTGCCCGCCGCGCGGATCCGCCTGCGCCAGCTCGTGGGTCACCTCGTGGCCGACGCCGGCCCGGGCCTCGGCAAGCACCTCGCGCGCACGCGCGCCGAGGGCTACGCGCTCAACGTCAACCTCCTCGGGGAGGCCGTGCTCGGCGAGGACGAGGCCCAGGCCCGCCTCGCGCGGACCATCGCGCTCGTCGAGCGTCCCGACGTCGACTACGTCTCGGTCAAGGTGTCCTCGGTCGCGTCCCAGCTCGTCACGTGGGACCTCGAGGGCTCGCGCGACCGCGTCGTCGAGCGCCTCCTGCCGCTGTACCGCGCCGCGCGCGACCACGGGGTGTTCCTCAACCTCGACATGGAGGAGTACCGCGACCTGGCCCTGACGACCGAGGTCTTCCAGGCGGTCCTGGGGCGCGAGGAGTTCCGCGGCCTGGAGGCCGGGATCGTGCTCCAGGCGTACCTCCCCGACGCGCTGGGTGCGCTCGACGGCATCACGGCGTTCGCGACCGAGCGCGTCGCGGCGGGCGGCGCCCCCGTCAAGGTGCGCCTCGTCAAGGGCGCGAACCTCGCGATGGAGAAGGTCGAGGCCGAGCTCCACGGCTGGGCCCAGGCCCCCTACCCGACCAAGCCCGACGTCGACGCCAACTACGTGCGCCTCGTCGACCACGCGCTGCGCGCCCCCCGGACCGACGCGGTGCGGATCGGCGTCGCGAGCCACAACCTGTTCCACGTCGCGCTCGCGATCCTCGCCGCGCGTGCGCGCGGTGTCGCCCACGCGCTCGACATCGAGATGCTCCAGGGCATGGCACCGGGCGAGGCGCGGGCGGTGCGGGACGAGGTCGCCCTCGACGCGGGCCGCGTCGTCCTCTACACCCCGGTCGTGGCCCGCGAGGACTTCGACGTCGCGATCTCCTACCTCGTGCGCCGTCTCGAGGAGAACGCGGCCGAGCAGAACTTCCTGCACGCCATGTTCGCGCCCGCCGGCTCGGACCTGTCAGAACCAGCGAGCCCTCGGGCTCACGCTGGTTCTGACAAGCCCGGGGGGAGCGCGATGGACCGTCAAGAGGCCGCCTACCGTGCCTCGGTCGAGCTCGGCACCCGCTACTCCGCGGCGGACGTGACGCCACGTCGTCAGGCGCGCGACGCCGTCGGGCAGGTCGCCGCCGGGAAGCGGTTCACCAACGCCGTCGACACCGACCCGGCCGTCGCGGCCAACCGCGCCTGGGCCGCGCGGGTCGTCGGCCCGGACTCCGGGTACGTGCCCGCGCAGTCGCCCGAGATGACCAGCACGGACCAGGTGGACGACGTCGTCGCGCGCGCCCGGAAGGCCACCGCGGCCTGGGCGCAGGTCGCCCCCACGGACCGCGCCCGCGCGCTGCGCGCCGTGGCCGCCCGGCTCGAGGCAGCCCGCACCGACCTCGTGACCGCCATGGTGCACGAGCCCGGCAAGACCGTCGCCGAGGCGGACCCCGAGGTCAGCGAGGCCGTCGACTTCGCGAGCTACTACGCGCAGTCGGCCGATGCGCTCGACCAGGTGCCCGGCGCGAGGTTCACGCCCGACGGCGTGACGCTCGTGACCCCGCCGTGGAACTTCCCCGTCGCGATCCCCGTGGGCGGGATCGTCGCGGCGCTCGCGGCCGGCTCGGCCGTGATCGCGAAGCCGGCCCCGGCCACACCGCGCTGCCTGGAGGTCGCGGTCGACGCGATCCACGCGGGGCTCGCGGACGCCGTGGCGGGTGCGCCCGCCGGGAGCACCCTGACCACGGAGTCCGTCCGCGACGTCGTGCAGCTCTCGCGCGTGCCCGACGGCGACCTGGGCCGCCACCTCGTGACGCACGAGGGCGTGGCCCGCGTCATCCTCACCGGGGCCATCGAGACCGCGCAGATGTTCGCGTCGTGGCGTCCCGGCCTCGACGTGCTCGCCGAGACGTCGGGCAAGAACGCGATCGTCGTGACCCCCTCGGCGGACCTCGACCTCGCAGCGGCCGACGTCGTGCGCTCCGCGTTCGGCCACGCGGGGCAGAAGTGCTCGGCGGCCTCGCTCGTGATCCTCGTGGGCTCGGTCGGCGACCAGCGCACCGAGACGGGGCGCCGGTTCCAGGTGCAGCTCGTGGACGCGGTCCGTTCGCTCGTGGTCGGCCCGGCGACGGGCGTCGCCACGACCATGGGGCCGCTCACCGAGGTCGCGGGCGGCAAGCTGCTGCACGCCCTGACGACGCTCGAGCCCGGGGAGCAGTGGCTCGTCGCGCCGCGCCGCCTCGACGAGGACGGGCGCCTCTGGACGCCTGGGCTGCGCTCGGGCGTCGCGCCGGGCTCGTTCTTCCACCTCACCGAGGTGTTCGGCCCGGTGCTGGGCATCATGACGGCCGCGACGCTCGACGAGGCCATCGAGCTGCAGAACGCGGTCTCGTTCGGCCTCACGGGTGGCATCCACAGCCTCGACGGCACCGAGGTCGACACCTGGCTGGACCGCGTCCAGGTCGGCAACGCGTACGTCAACCGGGTCATCACGGGCGCGATCGTGCAGCGTCAGTCGTTCGGCGGCTGGAAGCGCTCGGCCGTGGGGCCCGGCGCCAAGGCGGGCGGGCCCAACTACGTGGCCGAGCTGGGCACGTGGAGCGACGCGGCCGCCGCGGGCTCGGCCCCCGTGGGCGGCCTGCCCGACGGCGGACCCGTGCCCGCGCGCGAGACCTCGCCCGAGGCGTGGCTCGCGTGGGCCCGGGCCGACGACGCCCGCTGGTGGGCGCACGAGTTCGCGGTCGAGCACGACCCGTCGGCGCTCCACGTCGAGTCGAACGTGTTCCGGTACCGGCCGGTCGACGTCCTGACGGTCCGTGTCGGGGACGGGGCTGCGCCGGTCGAGGTCGAGCGTGTGCTGTCCGCGGCGCGCACGGCCGGGGTGCCGGTCGTCGTGAGCCGCGCCGACGGGCCGTCGGCCGTGAGCCACGAGGCGTTCGCCGCGGCCGTCGCACGCGGCGACGTCACGGGGCGGGTGCGCGTCGTGGGCTCGGCGCCCGGGCTGCGCGAGGCCGCGGCGGGCCACGTGGGCGACGTGACGGTGCTGGACCACCCGGTGCTCGCGAGCGGTCGGCGCGAGCTGCTGACGGTCCTGCGCGAGCAGGCGATCAGCCGGACGATGCACCGGTTCGGGCACGTGACGCGCTGATCCCCGGACGTGTCAGAACCAGCGTGACGCAGGGGTCACGCTGGTTCTGACACGAGGGTGACCGGAGGCGCGGTCAGGTGCGTCGCCGGGTCAGGGGCAGGTCGTCGTCGTGCAGGACGTCGGACAAGCGCCGTCCGGCGAGCGCTGCGGCGTACGCGGGGTCCGCTCCGACGCCGCGCGCCTCCTGGAGCACGTGACCCCTGACTCCCATCGCGGAGAGCTGCCCGCAGAGCTCGAGGACGTCGTGGCGCGAGTGCACGGTCGGGTCGACCGTGGTCCGCACCTCGTGCGGGACGCCCGAGCGTTGCAAGGTCGCGAGCGACCGGTACGCGGCCTCTCCCGAGGGGCCGGCGCCCGTGACCCGTGCGTACTGGTCGGGCAGGTCCTTGATGTCGAGACCCACCCAGTCGACGAGGGGCAGGACGTGCTCGAGGCGCACGGGCCACGCGCCCCCGGTGTGCAGCCCGACGCCGAGCCCCAGCGCTCGCACGTCGGCGATCGCCGCCGGGAGCGCGGCCTGGAGGGTCGGTTCGCCGCCCGAGAAGACCACGCCGTCGAGGGGCCCGGGGTGTTCCGTGAGGAACGCCAGGACGTCGGTCCAGGGGATGGCGCCCTGGGCCCCGCGGGGAGGGGCCGTGACGAGGTCCGGGTTGTGGCAGTACGTGCAGCGCCACGGGCATCCCTGGAGGTAGACCGTCGCGACGAGCCGGCCCGGCCAGTCGACGGTCGAGAGCGTGGTCAGGCCCGCGACCACGAGGGGTGAGAGCACGCGCGCCTCGAGGGTGCCTGCGGTGGCGGTCAATGTCGTGTCCTTCCGGCCGGTCGTCAGGGGTCGTGGAGCGGTTCCCGGGCAGGCTCGGGTCGGGGTCGGCACGACGTGCCTCGACGGTACGGCGAGGTGACGTGCAACGCACCGAACAGCCTTGTGAGAACTTTCACAAGAGGTTGTCAGCATGATCCGGGTCGCGGCCGGGACGCCCGCGCCCACCACCGTGCGGCGGGGCCTAGGCTCGTGCCGTGCACCCGCGGCCCGGCCTCGCCCGCCGACCGCGGCGCACGTCCGACCTCGCCGAGGAGGAGGCCCCGTGCTGGCTGTCTGGATCATCGTCGTCGTGGCGCTCCTCGTCGCGTGGCTCGCCTGGCTCGGGGCCACCGACCGGATAACCCGCAACGCCCTGATCGGGATCCGGACCCCCGCGACACAGCGCAGCGACGCAGGGTGGATCGCCGGGCACCGGGCCGCGCTCACGGTCGTGCTGCCGGGCGCGGCGCTCGTGACGGCGCTCGCGGTCGTCGGCAGCATCATGGGTCCCGACGGCGCCACGGACGTCGTGTTCTTCGCCGTCGCCGGGGCGTTCCTCACCGAGGGGTTCGCGGCGGCGGTGGTCGCCGAGGTCGCGGCGCGCGGTGCGGACGCGGGTCAGGGGGACGAGCGCCCCGGCCAGTGGGACGTCGACTAGCGGCGCACGGTCAGTCCGACGCCCCGCGGATGAGCTCGGGGGCGAAGACGCGCGGCGACCGCGAGACCGGGTGGCCCGCGATGAGGTCGAGCAGCATCCCGGTCGCGGCCTTGACCATCTCCACGACGGGGTTCTGCACGGTCGTCAGTGCCGGGCTGCTCGCCCCGGCGACGCCGAGGTTGTCGAAACCGACGACGGCCACGTCGCCCGGCACGGACTTGCCCCGTGCACGCAGGACGCGCAGCGCGCCCTCGGCCATGAGGTCCGAGGCGGCGAAGACCGCGTCGATGTCGGGGTGGCGGTCCAGGAGCTCCTCCATGGCTGCCGCCCCGCCGGCCGCGGCGAAGTCCCCCGAGGCGATCGCGTCGTCGGGCAGGCCCGCCGCGCGCAGCGCCTTGCGCCACCCCGCGAGGCGGTCCACGCCCGCGGTCATGTCCTGGGGGCCGCTGATCGTCGCGATGCGCCGGTAGCCGCCGTCGATCAGGCGCTGGGTCGCGATGCGCCCGCCCTCGACGTTGTCGACGTCCACGTAGACCAGGTCGTCCATCGCGGTGAAGGGGCGGCCGACGAAGACCGCGGGCAGCGGGGACGCGAGCACCGCGCCCTCGAGGTCGTCCTCACGGTGGTGCGACGTGATGATCGCGCCGTCGACGTGACCGCTGCGCAGGTACCGCACGATGCGGCCCGCGTGCTCGTCGGGCCGGGCGATGAGCAGCACCAGCTGCAGGTCCGTGGGCGCGAGGGCCGCGCTGACCCCGCGCAGCGTCCCCGACAGGAACGGGTCGGTGAGGATGCGCTCGTCGGGCTCGGGGACGACGAGCGCGATCGAGTCGGTACGCCGTGTCACGAGGGACCGCGCCGCCCGGTTGGGGGTGTACCCGAGCTGGGCGACGGCTGCGTCCACGGCGGCCTGCGCCTCGGGGGAGACGCGCAGGCCGCCGTTGATGGCACGCGACGCCGTCGAGCGGGACACGCCGGCCGTCTGTGCGACCTCGTCCAGGGTCGGCGCGGAACTCAGGGTGCTCATGGTCTCAGTATCCTGCCAGGCCTGGATGAGAGAACTGCCACGTTCGCAGGCTCGCCCTCAGGGACGGGCCGGGACCGCGTTCTGGGACGCGACCTGGGCGAACCAGTGCCCGCTCGCCTTGACGGTGCGCTCCTGGGTCTCGTAGTCGACCCGGACGATCCCGAAGCGCTTCGAGTAGCCCCAGGACCACTCGAAGTTGTCCAGGAGCGACCACGCGAAGTAGCCGCGCACGTCGGCGCCGTCGTCGATCGCGTCCTTGACGGCCCGCAGGTGGGCGTCGAAGAACTCGACCCGGTTCTGGTCGTCGACCGACCCGTCGGCCTCCACGACGTCGTCGTAGGCGCAGCCGTTCTCGGTGATGTAGAGCGGCACCCCCGCGGGTCCCGTGTAGTCCGCCTGGAGACGGTTGAGCAGGCGCGTGAGCCCCTCGGGCTGGACCTCCCAGCTCTGGTCCGTGACGGGCAGGCCGCGCGGGTGGTTGAACACGCCGTCGGCCGCGGGGTACGGGCTCGACGTGGGGCGCTCGACCGGCGCGGAGCCGTCGAGCGAGGTTGCCGCGGGCCGCGAGGACACGAGCTCGCCGTGGTAGTAGTTCACACCGAGCGCGTCGATGGGCGACGAGATGATCTCGAGGTCACCGTCCCGGATGTGGTCGGCGAAGCCGTACTCCTCGACGTCCGCCAGGACGTCGGCCGGGTACTCGCCCTTGATGACGGGGTCCAGGAAGATCCGGTTGAACTGCCCGTCGATGCGGCGGGCCGCGTCGACGTCGCCCGCGTCCTCGGGGTCTACCGGGTCCGCGACCGTGAAGTTGAGCGTGATCCCCAGGTTCGCCTCGGGTGCCCGCTCGCGCAGCGCCTGGACCGCGAGCCCGTGGCCGAGCAGGAGGTGGTGCGCCGCGGCGAGACCGTCGGGACGGCTCTGGCGGCCGGGAGCGTGGGCGCCGCCCGTGTACCCGAGGAACGCCGAGCACCACGGCTCGTTGAGGGTCGTCCAGACCCCGACGCGGTCGCCGAGAGCCTCGTGCATCGTCACGGCGTAGTCCGCGAACCGGTAGGCCGTGTCGCGGTTGGTCCAGCCGCCCTGGTCCTCGATCGCCTGCGGCAGGTCCCAGTGGTACAGCGTGATCCAGGGCAGCAGGTCCTTGGCGAGCAGCTCGTCGACCAGTCGGGAGTAGAAGTCCAGCCCCTTCTGGTTGACCGCCCCGCCGCCGGGCCGGACGCGGGCCCACGACGACGAGAACCGGTACGTGTCCAGGTTCAGGTCGGACAGGAGCGCGACGTCCTCGCGGTAGCGGTGGTAGTGGTCGCACGCGACCTGGCCGTCGTCGCCGCCCAGGACCGCGCCCGGGACGCGGCAGAACGTGTCCCACACGGAGTCCTCGCGGCCGTCGGTGTGCGT
Source organism: Oerskovia turbata (assembly GCF_000718325.1). GTDB lineage: Bacteria > Actinomycetota > Actinomycetes > Actinomycetales > Cellulomonadaceae > Oerskovia > Oerskovia turbata. The sequence goes on along the minus strand of NZ_JOFV01000002.1, from coordinate 262,589 downwards.
GGCTCCCTCGATCTGGAACGCGGCGGTCGCGGCTCCCCAGAGGAAGCCCTGGGGGAAGTCGACACGGCCGGTCGTGCCCAGGTGACGGGGGGTGATGATCTCGGTCATCCCTTGACAGCTCCTTGCATGATGCCGGCGACCAGCTGGCGACCGGTGAAGACGAACAGCACGATGAGCGGCAGGGTCACGAGGAACACGCCCGCCATGACGAGCGAGTAGTCCACGAAGTAGTTCGCCTGCAGCGACCGCACCACGAGCGGTAGCGTCGGGTTCTCCTGGTTCAACACGATGGACGGCCAGAAGAAGTTCGTCCACTGCTGGACGAACGTGAACAGTCCGAGCATCGCGGCGGCGGGCCTGGCCGCCGGGAGCGCGATCGACCAGAAGGTCCGGAACATCGAGGCGCCGTCGACGCGTGCGGCCTCGATGAGCTCGAAGGGCAGGGACTCGGACAGGTACTGGGTCATCCAGAACACGCCGAACGCGGTGACCAGCGAGGGCACGATCACGGCCTGCAGCTTGCCGATCCACCCGAGGTCGGACATGAGGATGAACATGGGGATCACGCCGAGCTGCGTCGGCACGGCCATGGTGGCGATGACGAAGACGAGCAGCGGGCCGCGGCCACGGAACCGCAGCTTGGCGAACGAGTATCCCGCGAGCGTGGAGAACAGGACCACGGACAGCGACGTGATGACCGCGATGATCACCGAGTTGGTGAAGGCCTTCCAGAAGTTGATCGCGCTCGACCCGATGACCTCCGCGAACTGCGTGAACAGGCTCGCGTCGGGCAGGAGCTGGGGCAGGGCGTCCTTGGAGATCGCCTCGGGCGTCGACGAGCCGAGGATGAGCGTGAAGTACAGGGGGAAGACCGAGACCAGGAGCACGAGGCCGAGGATCGCGTACGTGATCCAGCCGGGACGGCGGGTGTAGCCACCGGTGCCCTTGCGGACCGGGCGGCGGTTCGGGCGCCGGGCGGCGGCGCGGGCGGCGCCCGCACCGGCGGTCTGCGCGACGACGGGGATCGAGCTCATCGCTTGTTCCGTTCGTTCGGTGCGCTCGTGGGCGCGCTGGGTCGGCGGGCGGGAGGTCCTCCGCGCGGGCTGGACGCGTTCTGGGCGCGGACCGCGGCGGCGGCCGCCTTGCGGCGTGCGCGCTGGACGGCTCGTGGCGCCTTCTTGCTGGGGCCCGACGTCGAGATGCTGCGCGTGATCGCGAAGTTCACGAGGCCGATGAGCAGGATGACGATGAACAGGATCCAGGCGATCGCCGCGGCTCGGCCGAAGTTCTTCTGGTTGCCCCACGCGACGTCGTACAGGTACAGGACGGTCGTCATCCACTGGCGGTCGGCGCCTCCGAGACCCTGCGCGTCGAACGCGCGGACCTCGTCGAAGATCTGCAGCCCGCCGATGGTCGACGTGATGATGACGAAGATGATCGTGGCGCGGATCTGGGGGACGGTCACGGAGAAGAACTGTCGGAGGCGGCCTGCGCCGTCGATGATCGCGGCCTCGTAGAGCTCGCGCGGGACGGCCTGCATCGCCGCGAGGAAGATGAGCGCGTTGTACCCGGTCCAGCGGAAGTTGACCATCGAGGCGATCGCGACGTGGCTCGCGAACGCGTCCGCGTGCCATCGGATCGGGTCGATGCCGACGACGCCGAGCAGGCCGTTGATGAGGCCGTACTGGTCGGCGAACAGGCGACCGAAGATGAGGCTCACCGCGATGGGGGCCACGACGTACGGCAGCAGGACCCCCATGCGCCAGAAGGTCGCGGCACGCAGGTTCTGGTCCAGCAGGGCGGCGATGACGATCGCGCAGATCACCTGCGGGACGGAGGAGAGCACGAAGATCGAGAACGTGTTGCGCAGCGACTTCCAGAACGTGGGCTGCGCGAGCACGTCGGTGAAGTTCTGCAGGCCGACGAAGTCGCCCTGCCCGCCCAGCAGGTTCCACTCGTGCACGGACACGAACGCGGTGTACGCCAGGGGGAACAGGCCGGTGATGGCGAAGAGGACGAAGAACGGGGAGATGTAGAGGTAGGGGGAGAGCTTGACGTCCCAGCGGCCGAGGCGCTGGGAGAAGCCGACACGCCGCTGCGGGCGGCGCGGCGGTCCGTCGAGGCCCTGGTTGGGCTGGGTGGGAGTGAGGACGCTCATCCGACTTTCCTGTGCTGGGTCGAGCGGGGACGCGGTGCCCGACGGCGGGCTGGGGCGTGGGTGCGCGGGGTGACCACGTCCGGTGGTCACCCCGCGCGCCGGATCAGCTCAGGCCCAGGTCCTTGTAGGCCTGGACGGCCTTGTCCCACGAGGACGCTGCCTCGTCGGTCTTCTCGACGTCGACGCGCTTGATGGCGTCCTGCACGGTCTGGTGGATCGAGAAGTAGTTGGCGCCCTTGAACGGTGCGCCGTCGATCGCGAGGGCGCGGTTGACGAAGATGCTGCCCACGGGGGCCGCGTTGAAGAAGTCGTTGGTGAAGGTCTGCACGGCCTCGGACTCCTGCGCCTCGATCTGCGAGGGGAAGGTGCCGGCGTTCTCGAAGGCTGCGGTCTGCTGGGCCGGGTCGGTCAGCCAGGCGGCGAGCTCCTTGGCGGCCTCGGCGTTCTTGCCGGAGGCGGGCACCGTGAGGAAGGAGCCACCCCAGTTGAGGCCGCCCCCGGGGAAGACGTCAGCGACGTTCCAGCCGGTCACGCCGCCCGAGCGCTCCTCGACCGGGCCGGTCATCCAGGCCGGGCAGATCATCGTGGCGAAGCCGTCGTTCTGGAACGCGGCGTCCCAGTCGGCGCTCCACTGCTCGAGGCCGGCCGACAGGCCGTTCGTGGTGGACTGCTCCACGACGGTGGTGTAGATGTCCTGGATCTCGGTGTTGGTCGCGAGGTCCTTGGGCGTGCCGTCGGACTCCTCGTAGGCGTTGTCGATCTGGTTGACCATGCCCTGGGAGATCGACATCGCGCTGTCGTACCACGCGGAGTCGCTCGCAGCGGTGAAGGTGGCACCTGCCGCGAAGTAGTCGTCCCAGGTGGCGTCCGCGCCGCCGAGGAGCTCTGCGACCGCGGCGGGTTCGGTGGGCAGGCCTGCTGCCTGGAACAGGTCCTGGCGGTAGCAGATCGCGCTCGGGCCGATGTCGGTGCCGTAGCCGATGACCTTGCCGTCGGTGGTGGTGGCCTGCTGGACCTTCCAGTCGACCCAGCGGCCGTCGAGGGACGCGTCGGTCAGGTCGGTGAAGAGGTCGGGGTACTGCATGAGCTCGGGGAGCCAGTCCACCTCGATGGCCTCGATGTCGGCCAGGCCGTCGCCGCCTGCGGCGAGCTTGGTCGTCATGTTGGTGCGTGCGTCCTCGGCCTTGGCGGCCTTGGTCTGCTTGACGGTGACGTCGGGGTGCTCCGCGGTGTAGGCGTCGAGGAGCTCCTGGGTGTATCCGAAGTCGTTGAACGTCGCGACGGTGAGGGTGATCTTGCCGTCGGACGAACCGCTGCCCTCGTCGGTGGAGCCGGAGCCCGAGGAGCAGGCGGTCAGGGTCAGGGCGAGTGTCGCGAGGCCGGCTACGGCGACGGTCGCTGTGCGGGTGCGGGTCGAACGGGTACTGCTCAGCACGGTGACTCCCTTGTCGATGTTCGGCGTGGCAGCGCTCCCATCCCCCTTGAGTGGTAGCGCTCCCACGAAGTTGCCACGATGGTGGCCGGTGACTTCTCGCACTGTCAACCTCAGAAGGTGACAGGGTGTTGTGGAAACGCTCCCACGGTTGCGTCTGTGCAGGTCACGGCGTTTTCATGCCGGACCCCGTGCTCGAATCGTTATCAGATGCCGACCGCGTGTGCGGGATTGAGGGGGCGGGCTGCGTGCCCGTCCGAGCCCGGCGTCCAGCACGCGGCACAGGCCGGGGCGACGGCGGACGACGGCACCCTCAGGGGGCCGTGAGCCACTCCACGCCTGCTTGCTCCTCGGACGCGAGCGTGGCCCGGACGGCACCCGCTGCGGCCTCCTCGACAGCCGCCGCGAACAGCGGCACCGTCGCCTTGAGCTCGCCCTCGTACGACTGGCGCGTGCCGCCGTCGGGCAGGGCCACGAGCGTGACCGTACCTGTCATCCGGACGGGAGCCCCCGTGATCTCGAGCGAGACCGTGCCTCGCCTGGACCCCCCCGCCGCGGGCTCCCAGACCTCCGCCTGACGGATCTCGAGCTCGCTGCCCACGAACGCGCGCAGGTGCCCGGGGATCTGGTCGGTGGGCAACGTGCGGCGGACGACGACCGAGAATCCCTCGTCGAGCGACCCCGTCACGTCCGCGAGGTCCACGAGGCTCTGCGGGCCGCCCGTACGCTGTGCGCGCCACCTGACGAACGCCTCGCTCGCGAGCATCCGGGTGACGTCCTCCAGGCCGGCGGGGTAGTGCAGATCGACGCTCAGGTGCACAGGCTCTCCTCGGGACGTGCCGACCGGCGCGCAGGGTGCGCCGGGGACACCGACTCTACCCAAGGAAGGGCGTCGATCCCGTGAAGACGCCGGTGCATGCGTACGCTGGAGCCCGTGTCTGCCATGAGTGACTTGATCTCCCGCCATGCCGAGCTGTCGCCTGCCGACAACGAGTGGCTGCACCTTCTCGTCGGGGACTGGCAGGTCATCTCCGACCTGGCGTTCGCCGACCTCGTCCTGTGGCTGCCCACGGGCGACGGGAACTTCGTCGCGGTGTCCCAGTGCCGGCCGAGCACCGGGGCCACCGTGCACTACGACGACATCGTCGGCTCGATGGCCCCCGACGGTCAGCGACCCCAGCTCGAGCGCGCCCTGTCGGAGGCCCGCTCCCAGCGGTCCCGCGAGCCCCGCTGGTTCGGGGCGTACGCCGTGCGTGAGGAAGCCATCCCCGTCGTGCACAACGGGCACGCGATCGCCGTCGTGGCCCGGCAGACGAACCTCGGCAGCGGACGCACGCCCAGCCGGCTCGAGCTGAACTACGTCGAGGCCGCCGACGACCTCATCGCGATGATCTCCCGCGGCGAGTTCCCCGCGCCCAACGCGGCGACCGGCCCCCGCCGGGGCGCCCCTCGCGTGGGCGACGGGCTGATCCGGCTCAACTCCGAGGGCGAGGTGCTCTACGCGAGCCCCAACGCCCTGAGCTGCTTCCACCGTCTCGGCGTGATCGGGCCGCTCGTGGGGCGCTCGCTCATCGAGGTCACGACCGACCTCATCGAGCACCAGACCCCGGTCGACGAGTCCCTGCCTCTCGTGGTCATGGGGCGGGCGCCGTGGCGCACCGACATCGAGGCCCGTGGGGTGGCGCTGTCGCTGCGCGCCCTGCCGCTCACCGAGTCGGGGCAGCGCATCGGTGCGGTGCTGCTCTGCCGCGACGTCTCCGAGCTGCGTCGCCGCGAGCGCGAGCTCATCACCAAGGACGCGACGATCCGCGAGATCCACCACCGGGTCAAGAACAACCTGCAGACGGTCGCCGCGCTGCTGCGCCTGCAGGCACGGCGCATGGACGTGCCGGAGGCGCGGGCGGCGCTCGAGGAGGCCATGCGCCGCGTCGCGACCATCGCCCTGGTGCACGAGAGCCTGTCCCAGACGCTCGACGAGGAGGTCGAGTTCGACGACATGGGCGGGCGGGCCCTGCGCCTGGCCGCCGACGTCGCCTCGGCCGACACCAAGGTCCGCACGGTGCAGACGGGGAGCTTCGGGCTGGTCCCGGCCGAGGACGCGACCCCGCTCGCGCTCGTCCTGACCGAGCTCGTGACGAACGCGGTCGAGCACGGGCTCGCAGGCCGCACGGACGGGACGGTCGAGATCGACGCGCGGCGCAGCGGTTCGGCCCTGCGGATCGTGGTCGCGGACGACGGTGTCGGCATGCCGCTGCCGGGGGCCGCGCCCACCGTCAAGGCCAAGAAGAGCGGTCTGGGGTCGCAGATCGTCGCGACGCTCGTCACGAACGAGCTGGGCGGGACGATCGAGTGGTCGACGCGTCCAGGAGGTGGGACGCAGGTCGTCCTGGAGCTCGTCCTGCGCGACGGCGCGGGCTCGCGCCAGGGCTGAGACCTGGCCTCACGGAGAGGATCGGACGGTCCGACAATTCTCTTCCGTGGGCAACATAAAGGGCCGTCACCCGCAGGTGACGGCCCATTATGAGAAAAGTATGTGAAGCTCAGCCGGCGCGACGGGCGCGAGCGGTGCGACGCTTGAGCGCGCGACGCTCGTCCTCCGACAGGCCGCCCCAGACACCCGCGTCCTGGCCGGACTCGAGCGCCCACTTGAGGCACGTGTCGACGACGTCGCAGCGGCGGCAGACGGCCTTCGCCTCTTCGATCTGCAGGAGGGCGGGGCCGGTGTTCCCGATCGGGAAGAACAGCTCCGGGTCTTCTTCCAGGCAGGCAGCGCGGTGGCGCCAGTCCATGTGAGGTCTCCTTGGCATGGCGAGCAAGGCCACTTCGTGAATGTGTCGGACGCACGTCCACAATGGGCTTCGGGCTCAGGTGGGGGGTAATTGATGCTTGAACTAGGTTCACATCTCGTGAAGCCCAGCACAAGGGGTTACCGGAAAGTTTCTTCGGGGTGAACCGTGAGGTCTTGGTCACACTTCGGTGAAGGTGCAGGTCACGCGTACTCTGGGTTGTCGTGGCACCTGTGAGCACCCCGAATCAATCATCCCCCGAGCCTCCCGAGGAGGGGGCGGGCCCGTCGGTGACGCGTCCCGCCGGAGCGAGGCCGCCCGCGTTGTGGGTCGTGGTCGCGGGGATCGCTCTCGAGGTGCTGGCCCTCGCGACCGCGGCCGTGGTCGTCCTCGCCGAGCTCCTCGCGGGCGGTTCCTTCTCGGCCGGGGTCTCGATCTTCCTCGCCCTGTTCTGCCTCGGGGTCGCGGTCGTCCTCGCGGCAGGTGCGCGTGGACTGCTCCGCGGTCAGCGCTGGGCCCGGTCACCCGTGGCCACCTGGCAGCTCCTCCAGATCGTGGTCGCCTTCAGCTGGCTCCAGTACCAGGTCACGCTCGGCGGGATCGGCACCATGGCGCTCGCCCTGGTCGTGCTCGTCGGTCTCATGCTCCGCCCGGTCGTCGTCGCCACGACTCGGGACGCGGTCCGCGCCGACGGCTGAACCTGGTCGCGGCCGTCGCTCGACCCGAGGCGCCTCGCCCGGCCGTCCCTCGCCCGGCCCGGCCTCGTCCGCGACCGGTGCCGTCGCGGGCCAGGCGAGCTGGACGGGGACCAGCTCGTTGCCACGGACCGCGACCGCGCGACCCACGGGCGAGACCTCGGGATCGACCGACCAGCCCAGAGGTCTCCCGAAGACCTCGCCGCTGCCGCGTTCCTCGGGGGCCAGGACGAGGCCGCTGCGCACGCTGCGCAGCTCGGCGAGGAGGCCCCGGTGAGCGGTCGCGGCCGCGACCGTCGCCGCCGACGCGAGGACGGCGACACCGGCGCGCACCAGGTCGGTGAGACCGTCCACCTCGACGGGGAGCACCTTGCCCAGCAGGTCCAGGTCGTCGACGACCACCACGTCGCCCGCCGTGAGCCCGCCCGCCGACAGTGCTCCGAGAACCGTCCGCACCTCGGCCGACGACGGCCCGGTGACGACGTGCACGCCGTGCACGCGGTGCGCTCCGTCCCGGACGAGGTACTCGAACCGTGCGTCGTGCGAGACGACGACCCGCAGCCTCCCGGCGGCGTGCGCCTGGCGCGCGAGGACCAGCAGGGTGCTGCTTCGCCCGCTGCCCGCGGGGCCCACGACGAGGGCGCCGCGCGCGGCATCGAGGTGGACTGGGCCCGCGTGGTCGCCTCCGCGCCCCACGACCAGGCCTCCGGGCGGGAGGACCGCGGCGCGGGCCACGCCCGCACCCGCATCCGCGCCCCCACCCGCGCCCGCGCCGACGACGTGGCAGGTCGCCTCGGCGTCCACGACGTCGGCCTCGGCCACGTACCGGGGCAGCGGGAGCAGGCGCACCGGCGCGCGGCGGCCCGTCGCCCCGCCGGGACCGTCCGCGCCCTCGACCGCACCGCCGGGCGTGGCGTCGACGACCACCTGGCACTCGACGGCGTCGCCCGCGCCGAGCCAGACCGCCCGTCCGGGACGCCCTCCGCGCCCGGCGAGCCGTGACGGGACACCGTGCGCGACGTCGTCGGGCACGGTGTCCGAGGCCAGCACGAGGCGAGGCCCGACGCGCTGGGACAGCCCCGCGAGGCCCGCGGAGCCACCCGCGAGCGCGACGTGCACGCCGTGCGCCGGTCCTTCCGCGAGCAGTCGACCGAGCTGGTCGGCACCCGCCCCCGACGCGAGACGGCCGAGGGACGTGCGCAGGTCCTCCACGTCGTCGAGCAGCACGAGCGTCGGGTGGACCTGCGCACCGCGGAGCAGCAGGTCGACGAGGCGTGCGACCCGTCGCGCGTCGTGCCGTGGTACGACCGTCCCGCACCGTGGGTGCTGCGCGAGCCCGTCCGTGAGCGTCGCCGCAGCGCCGACGACGTGGACGTCCCATCCGCGGTCGAGGGCGCAGACCGCGAGCGCGCGCAGGGCCGTCGACCGCCCGGATCGTGGGCGCCCGAGCACGGCGAGGTGCCCGTCCTCGGGGCGCCAGGAGACCAGGCCGCGCCGCTGCTGGTCCGGCAGGTCGGCCAGGGCCAGGGGCAGGGCGTCCGGCGTCGCCTCGTCGAGGAGCGCGCCCTCCAGGTCCGACGGCGTCACGCGAGCCGGGAGGGCGGGGAGCCACGGCGGCGCATGGGCGGGGAGGCGGGCGGCGTCCGCTGCGGCGACCACGGCCGCGACGAGGTCGTTCACGGGGTCGGTCGCGGGCTCGACGTGGGTGCGGCCCGGGCCCCGGGGCGTCCCCCATCGCCCGACGGCTTGCACCCGGTCGCTCGGTGCCGACGCGGGTGTTCCCGCGTGCGCGCACTGGAGCGCGAGCGGCGGTTCGTTCCCGCGCCGCAGGACCGCCCGCCCGGGGCGACCGGTCGGGATGCTCGCGGCGTCGGGTGAGTCGATCACGTCCCGCGAGTCGCCCGGGTCGATCTGGCGGAGCGCCAGCCGCAGGGAGATGTTCGCGCGCATGTCGGCCGTCACGGCCCCGGCGGGGCGCTGCGTGGCCAGGACGAGGTGCACCCCGAGCGACCGGCCCTGCGACGCGAGGCGCAGGAGACCGGGGAGGAAGTCCGGCAGGTCGTCGGCGAGGGCCCGGAACTCGTCGATCACCACGACGAGCCGGGGCAGCGTCCCGCGGGGCAGGTCGTCGACGTCGGACACGCCGGCCTCCGCCAGGGCGTGCTCGCGCCTGCGCAGCTCGGCGCGCAGACCGGTGAGCGCGCGACCTGCGAGTCCCGGCTCGAGGTCCGTCACCTGCCCGACGACGTGCGGAAGTCCCACGCAGGCGCCGAAGCCGGCCCCGCCCTTGAAGTCCACGAGCGCGATCGCGAGGTCGCGCGGGCTGTAGGTGAGGGCCAGCGCCAGCACGAGCGACTGGAGCAGCTCGGACTTGCCCGCCCCCGTGGTCCCGGCGACGAGGGCGTGCGGCCCGTCGCGGACGAGGTCGACACGGACGGTCGCGCCCTGCGCGTCGGAGCCGATCGGGACGTCCAGGCCTGGGTGGGCGTGCTTCGCGGGCACCGACCACCGGGCGGCGACCCAGGCGGACGACGCGCCGGGCTCGTGGCGGCGCGGCGCGTGCAGGAGCGCCGCGAGCGAGACGTTCGCGGCGAGGTCGGGGTGGGCAGGGTCCGTGGGGTCGACGGGGCCCGCGGTCTCGATACCGGCAGGCCAGCGGCCGAGGCGTGCCGCGGCGGCGATGTGCCGCGCGTACCGTTCGGCCCGGTCGACGCCGACCCCGACCTGTGCGGCGGGTTCGACCGTGCCGTCGGGCAGGTGCCAGGTGTGCCCGGCCGTGTCGAGGACGGTGCGGCACCAGGCCGGGACCGATCGCCGGTCGGCGGCGAGCAGGATCAGCCGCTCGGTCCCCGTCCGTCGTGCCCACCACGTCTCGAGGGCCTCGACCAGGTCGTGGGACGTCACGCCCCGGCGTCCGGGAGCGGTCGCGAGGTCCACCACGACGCACCGGACCGGTCGGGGGTGGTGCTCGCCGCCGTCTCCTGCCTCGTCCTGGGGCGTGCACACCACGAGGTCGCTCCTGCGGGCGCCGGGCAGCCAGCGCAGCCAGGACCAGTCCGACGCCAGGTCCTCCCGGTGCACGGCGTCGATCTCGGCCCCCGAGGCGACCTGGGCGAGGAGCAGGGCACGGGCGGCCGCCAGCCGGGCGCCGCGAGGTCCGACGACTGCCACGCAACCGTCGGGCAGGAGGGCCCCCTGGGCCCTCGGGAGGGCGGCCCGGGGCGAGATCCCGCCGAGGGAGTGGGAGGCCACGACCGGGGACGCGGCCGGCGAACGCGACTCGGTCGCGTGGTGCGCGGCGAACGCGGCGGTCATGAGGTCGGCCGGGTGCGGGGCGGGGTACCGGGACCGGTCGAGCAGGGAGCCGGGGACAGGGGTGCGCTCCTCGTGCGGGGACGACGACGCGGGCGAGGAACGGTGCCCCGACGTCCGGGACCGGTCCGCGGACCGCGCCGGATCGATGCCCGGCCCTCCGGGGGCCGACCCGTGCGGCACGGCGTGGCCCCCTCGCGTGCCGGGCCGGTCGCGCAGGGCGGCGCGGCGCCGTCGGGCGAGCAGGGGGACCAGGAGTGCGAGCGGGCCGACCAGCGCGAGGAGCGCGAACAGCGGTTGGCGCGTGCCCGCAGCGAGCGCGAGAGACCCGACCGCCGGCGTGATCGCCATCGTGAGCGACGCAGGGTCGAGGAGTCCTCGTGGCACGGCCGGGGCCGGGAGGGAGAGCCCGCTCGGGACGTCCCACGCGTCGAGGTCGGGCCGTGGACGCAGGTCGTAGGTCGTGGCCCCGACCTGGAGGACGTGACCCGGACGCCACCGACGAGCGGTCCGGCGCCGCACGCGCCGCGCCCTGCCCTCGGGCTGTCGGTGGACCCGGACCGCCTCGGCCGTGCGGACCTGGGCGGAGAGGCGACCCGTCACGCGGGCCGGGACGCGCCGACCGACCCGCACCTGCACCCGTGCCCTCGTGGTCCACCTCCGCGCGCTCGGGCGGCGTGACGCCCTCAGCGTGACGACGACGGTCGGGCCGGTCTCGTGCCCGAGGTCGAGCGGGGAGCCCGGTTCCAGCGGCAGCAGGGCGCCGCACTCAGGTCCTGTGAGCACCGCGACGTGCCAGGGGGCACGCAGCGCGGCGGCGTCCGGTTCGACGGGGTCGGCGCGCACCGTCCCGGGGGTGCGCGCAGGTCGGCCGTGCGTCCCGGTGATCGTCGCACGGAGCGTCGCCCCGGGCAGGAGAGGCCGTGTCCCGACCCGGTGGTCGTCACCGAGCGGGACCCCGTCGACCTCGAGCGGAGCGGTCGCGACCTCGGGGCGGCACGCGACGCGCGCGAGGTCCGGTCGGAGGTCTCCCAGGCGGGCACCGGGGACCACGTCCAGGTCGACGCCGGGATGGAGGGTGATGAGCACCCGACGATCCTCGTGGGCATGCTCGGCTCCGCGCACGCACGGACGGCGCGCCTGTGGACGAGGAGATCGTCCACAGGCGCGCCGTCCGGCGTCCTTGCGCAGGGTGGCAGGGTCAGTCGACCGCGAGCGCCTCCACGGGGGACGTACGGGCTGCCGAGCGGCCCGGGATCACCGAGGCGAGCAGACCGGCGACGAGCGCCACGACCATGACCAGGGCGACGTCGCGCCACGGCACGGCGAGCGTCACCTCGCCCATCACCGCCAGGGCCGCGGACGCGCCGGCCCAGCCGTACAGGAGGCCCAGCAGGATGCCGAGCACCGCACCGACCCCGGCGATGAGCATGCCCTCGATCGCGAGCATCCACCGCAGCTGCGACCGGCTCAGGCCGATGGCTCGCAGGGTCGCGGACTCACGGCGGCGTTCGATGACCGAGAGCGAGAGCGTGTTCGCGACGCCGATGAGGGCGATGACGACCGCGACCGCGAGGAGGCCCACGATGACGCCGAGGATCGTGTCGACGACCTTCTGGTACATCGCACGCTCGACCGCGGCCCCCGTGACGTCGATCGGGACGTCGGTCTCCGTGAGCGCGTCCTGGAGGGTCGGCACCACGGACGCGGCGTCGTTGACGTCGGCCAGCCCGACCCATGCGCTCGTGACGGGCGCACCCGTCGCGACGCCCTCGAGCGTCTGCGGCGTGACGAGCAGGGCACGACCACCCATCGGGGTCACGAGCGCCTCGAGGGTCGCGGGCGTGCCCTGAGGGTCTGCGTCGTCGGGGAGGGGGGCCGCGGTCAGGACGAGCTGGTCGCCCGAGGAGATGTCCCAGTCCTTGGCGACCCCCGCCGGGACGACGACCGTGCCGGGGGCCAGGCCCTCGACGGCCTCCTTGTCGCGCACGAGCGTCGTCGCCGCCTCGGGGTCGACCCCGCGTGCGAGGAACGTGATGTCGTCGCCGTCGAGGTCGACCGTGACGGACGTCGCCGTCAGCGGGACGACGGACTCGACGCCGTCGACCTTCTCGGCCGCGCCGATCGTGGACTGCGGGAGCGCGACGGGCTGGTTGCCGCCGAACTCGTCGTAGCCGTCCGTCGCGAGCGAGACGTCCACGGGGTAGCGGCCGTCGAGCTCGTCGTTCATGCTCATCCGGGCACTCACGGCCCCTGTCGACATCATGGCCACGAGCGTCACGCCGATGAGGAGCGCGGTGCTCGTCGCGGCCGTGCGGCGCGGGTTGCGCAGCGTGTTCGCGGCCGCGAGCTTGGCCGTGCTGCCCGAGCCCGTCAGTGCCTTGCCCACGAGGCTCACGACCTTGGGGAGCCAGAAGATCGCTCCGACGAGGACGCCCACGAACGAGGCCGCGCCACCGGCGGTCGCGGCGAGCAGGCCCGCTTCCGCGCTGCCCTGCTGTCCCAGGAGCACCCCCAGGACGAGGAGGCCCGCACCGCCGACGACGAGGATCGAGGAGATCGCGAGGCGGACGCGTCCGGCGCCCGACGTGAGGGTCGGTGCGTCGGAGGGGCGCAGCGCGGCGAGCGGGGCGACCCGGGTCGCGGCACGCGCCGGCGAGAACGACGCGACGAGGGTCACGACGGTCCCGACGAGCAGCGGGACCAGGACCGCGACGGCCGTCGCCTGGACGACCGAGGGCAGCGGGATGCCGAGGTCCATGCTGCCCGCGACGGTCAGCGCGAGCTGGACGAGCCCGGTGCCGAACAGGATGCCGGCGACCGAGGCGACCAGGCCCAGGATGACGGCCTCGAGCAGGACGGAGCGGGCCAGCTGCCTGCGGTCCGCGCCGACGCAGCGCAGCAGCGCGAGCGTCCGGGTGCGCTGGGCCACGAGCACCTGGAAGGTGTTCGCGATGACCAGGGCCGCCACGAGCAGCGCGATCGCCGCGAACGTGAGGATGACGTAGGTGAAGACGTCCTCGCCGCCCGTCATCTGGGAGGCCTGGTCCTTGGCGTACTCGGCGCTCGTCCAGACCCTGGTGTCTCCCCCGAGCGAGGTCGCGATCGACGACCGGGCGGCCTCGAGGTCGGCACCGGGCGCCAGGGCGACGAGCACCGCGTTGTACGAGGTCGTCGCCTCGCCGGGGGCGTAGCCCTCGGCCTCCCAGGCGGTCAGGTCGTCGTTCGACAGGACTCCGGCGCCGCCCACCTGGGCGTAGGCGCCCATCGGGTCGTCGAGGGTGCCGACGAGGGTCAGCTTCTCGTTCGTGTCGAAGTAGCTGCCCGCGGGGGCGTCCTCGCCGGGGGCGACGGCGTCCTCGGACGGTGTGCTCTCCTCGGTCGTGGCGCCGGTCTCGTCCGCTGCGTCCTCGGCGCCGGGGGTCCACACCGAGCGCACGATCGTCACGGGGTCGCCGAGCCCGAGCCCGAGCCGCTCGGCGACGTCGGACGGCAGCGCGATCTCGCCCGTGCGGGTGGGCATCGCGCCCTCGACGAGCTCCTGGGCCTCGAAGCGCGGGTCCGAGGCGGTCGGGACGACGACCTGGTAGGTGCGCTTGCCGCCCGAGACGAGCTCGTAGGCCCGCATGACCTGCGGGTCGGCGGCCTCGACGCCCTCGGTCCCGCGGATGTCCTCGAGCCCTGCCGGGTCGATGCCGGGACCGTTCGAGACCACGAGGTCGGAGTCGGCGAACTGCGCGGCGATCGAGTCGGTCGTGACGCGGTTGATGATGTTGCCCGCGAGCAGTGTCGCGGTGAGGAAGGCGGTCCCGATGAGGATCGCGATGCCGGCGGCGCTGAGCCGTCCGATGCTGCGGCGCATCTGCGCCAGGGTGAGCCGGACCATCAGGCGCGCACCGCCGTCGGGCCCGTGGCGCCGGCGAGACCGTCCGCGGGGTCGCTCTCGAGCGTGCGCAGCGCGTCGAGCCCGGCGAGGACGGACTCGGGCGTCGGGTCGTCGATGTCGCCCGCGATGCGGCCGTCCGCGATGAGGATGACGCGGTCGGCGTAGGCGGCGGCCGTGGGGTCGTGCGTGACCATGATGATGGTGCGGCCGAGCTCGCGGACCGAGCGGCGCAGGAAGCTCAGGACCTCGGCGCCCGAGCGCGAGTCGAGGTTGCCGGTGGGCTCGTCGGCGAACACGACCTCGGGCTTGGCGATGAGCGCGCGGGCGATGGCAACGCGCTGCTGCTGTCCGCCCGAGAGCTCGCTGGGGCGGTGCGTGAGGCGCGCGCCCAGGCCCAGGGTCTGGACGAGGGTCGCGAGCCACTCCTTGGTCTCGGTGTCGACCTTGCGGCCCGCCAGCTCGATCGGGAGCGTGATGTTCTGCTCGGCCGTGAACATGGGCAGCAGGTTGAACGACTGGAAGACGAAGCCGACGCGGTCGCGGCGGAGCCTGGTCAGCTCGTTGTCGCCCAGCGCGGTGATCTCGGTGTCGCCGATGAACCCCTGGCCGCTCGATGCGGTGTCGAGCCCGGCGAGCAGGTGCATGAGCGTGGACTTGCCCGACCCCGAGGGGCCCATGATCGCGGTGAACGCGCCCTTCTCGAAGTCGACGTCGACGCCGTCGAGCGCGCGCACGGTCGCCTCGCCCTTGCCGTACAGCTTGGTCAGGGACCGGGCGCGCACGGCGGGCGTGCCCGGTGAGGCGGCGGTGCCGGGGATGGGCTGGTACACGGTGGTGTCCACGTCTGCTCCAGGGAGTTCGTCGTCGGTAGGTCCGGGTCCCGGGGCGGGGCGCGTGGTGCGTCCGGCGTCGGGGCCGAGGGGGTGCGGGGGAGGGCGGAGGCCCTCGTTCCCACCTGATGTCGACACTAGGAGCGGGGACGTGCCCGCCGCGTCCGGCGAGGGGCTGGTCCTGGTCGCGGGGGGAGTCATCCCGTGGTCGTACGCGCCTGGTCGTGCGGGTACGCCGCGCGTCGAGCAGGGACGCGTCGGGAGCCCGTCCGGTGCGTGGTGAGGCGCCAGGTGCCCGACGGCGTCACGCGCCCGGGCGCACCAGTCCCGTCTCGTAGGCCGTCACCACGGCCTGCACGCGGTCGCGTGCCTCGAGCTTGGCGAGGATGCGCCCGACGTGCGTCTTGACGGTGGCCTCGGCGACGAACAGGTCGGCTGCGATCTCGGTGTTCGACCTGCCTCTCGCCATGAGGACGAGCACCTCGCGCTCACGCTCGGTGAGCGAGGAGACCTGCTGCTGGGCGCCGGTGTCGGCGAGCTGCTCGGCGGGCAGCGCCACGACGAGGTGCTCCAGGAGCCGGCGCGTCGACGACGGGGCGATCACGGCGTCGCCCGAGTGCACGGTGCGGATCGCCGCGAGCATCTCCTCGGGAGGCGCGTCCTTGAGCAGGAAGCCGCTCGCCCCGGACCGGATGGCCTCGAGGACGTACTCGTCGAGGTCGAACGTCGTGAGCACGATGACACGGGGCACGTGCTGCCCGTCCGCGGCCGCAGCGGTGAGCTGTGCCGTCGCGGCGAGCCCGTCGAGGTGCGGCATGCGCACGTCCATGAGCACGACGTCGACGGGGTGGTCCGCGAGCAGCCGCAGCGCCTGGAGACCGTCACCGGCCTCGACAGTGACCTGCAGGTCGGGCTGCGAGTCGATCACCATCCGGAACCCGGCCCGCACGAGCTGCTGGTCGTCGACGAGCGCGACCCGGATCGGGGCGCGCTCGGGCAGGTCGGGCGTGAAGAACGTGGAGGTCATGGGTCCTGACGATCGTCGGGTGCGGGTGCGGGTGCGGGTGCGGGTGCGGGTGCGGGTGCGGGTGCGGGGCGGGGGCTGCGGGGATCCATCCTGCCCGACGGCTGGGCCGGCGGGAGCGGTACGGGGCCGGGACCCGCCGTCGGACCCGTCGGACCCGACGGCGGACCGGGGACCGGCGGGACCGGCGGGACCGGGGGCGCGGCGCCGTCGAGCCGGGGGATGGGCAGGGTGAACCGGACGCGGAAGCCACCCCCGGGCCGTGGACCCGTCGTGACGGCCCCCCCGAAGATCACGGCGCGCTCGCGCATGCCGAGCAGCCCGTAGCCGGGGGTGTGCGAGCCGTCCGCGGAGGCGCCCCGTCCGTCGTCGTCGACCGCGAGCTGGAGCGTGTCGACGCCCCAGGTCACGACCACCGTGACGGTCGGGTCGGGGCCCGCGTGCTTGAGGATGTTCGTCAGTGCCTCCTGGCAGACCCGGTACACGGTCAGGCCGGCGCCCGGGGGAAGGGCGCGCGGTGTGCCCATGCGGACCAGCGAGACCCGCATGCCGCTGCTGCGCACCTGCGCCACGAGGGACTCGAGGTCGGCCGAGTCGGGCTGCGGGGTGAGCTCCACGCGACGGGTCGCGCCCGTGACGGGCCGGGGATCCGTGGTGGGTGCGCCGCCGGAGGCCGCGGGTGTCCCGGGAGGTCCCGCAGGGAGAGCGTGGGGGAGCGGGCGGGGCCGGTTGTTGAGGCCGGGGGCGTGCGTGAGCTGGGCGGGTCCGGCGGAGGTCGCGGCGTCGCGGTCGTCGGTGCGCAGGACCCCGAGGAGCCGGCGCATGTCGGCCAGCGCGGCGCGACCCGTCTCCGAGACCGTCGTCAGGGCGCGCGTGGCGGCGGCCGGGTCGGCGGCCCCCGCGTACCGGCCGCCGTCGGCCTGGGCGATGATGACCGACAGCGAGTGGGCGACGATGTCGTGCATCTCGCGGGCGATGCGGGACCGTTCCGCGGCTGTCGCGATCTGAGCCTGCTGGTCGCGCTCGACCTCGAGGCGCTCGGCGCGGTCGACCAGTGCGTTGATGGTCTCGCGGCGCGACCGTCGGAGGAGCCCGAACGCCCAGACGGCGAGGAACATCATGGTCGTGAACATCGTGGCGAACACGAGGACCCCGGCGGCCTCGCCCGGGCCGCTCGCCTGCATCGCGAGCGACAGCCCGAGCACGAGGGAACCGGCGGCCGAGGAGATCATCGCGGTGCGGTGCGCCCAGCGGGGGCCGTAGACCGTGACGGAGAAGAGCGAGATCAGCAGGAGGAAGTCGGCCGGGAGGAAGACGATCCCGAACAGCAGGTGGAGAAGCGCGACCGCGTAGACCGTGATCGCCGACGCGACGGGGCGGACCCGGCGCCACGGCAGCGGGACCAGCATGCCGATCGTGAACAGCGTCGAGAGCGACGAACCACCCGTGGCGGACGTGCCGAGCGCCCAGGTCGCGGGCACGAACGCGAGCGCGATGACGAGCGTCGTGGTCATGTCGACACCGAACCGGTGCCGCTCCCACCACTTGCCCATGTTCTCGTACCAGCCCATGCGTGCCAGCCTAGGTGCGGCCCGTCGCCGACGGAGTCCACCCGTGGGCGGACCGGCGACGCGACCAGGCGCGACCGGGGCATGACCCGGGCGCGAGACCGGGACGGGAAGCCCTGGCACGAGCCCCGTCCCGGCGTGTCGGGAGGGCGTCTTCCCATGACGTCCGGACGGCGTGGGCATGGCGGGCGCTACCGGGTGCAACCGGGCAGACCCGGGCAGAGCAGAGCACCGCTGCCACCGGCGTCCATCAGGTGTGTCATGGGTGTCCCACAACGCCTGCCGGATAACGCCAAAGTTCTGCGAATGCCCTAGCATGATCGAATGACCCACGTACTGCTAGCGGAGGACGACCCGGCGATTGCCGAACCTTTGGCGCGTGCGCTGACGCGTGAGGGTTACAACGTGGTCGTGCAAGGAACTGGTCAAGGAGCGATCGACGCCGCGAACGGCGTCGACATCGTCGTGCTCGACCTGGGCCTCCCGGACATGGACGGCCTGGACGTCGCACGTGAGATCCGCAACAAGGGCCTGACCACGCCGGTCCTGGTCCTGACGGCCCGCGCCGACGAGGTCGACCTCGTCGTCGGTCTCGACGCCGGCGCGGACGACTACGTGACCAAGCCCTTCCGCCTGGCCGAGCTCCTCGCTCGCGTGCGGGCGCTCCTGCGACGCACCCACGGTGACACCACCGACGAGGAGGAGCTGGTCGCGCAGGACGTCCGCATCGACGTCGCTGCCCACCGCGCTTTCCAGGGCGACCGGGAGCTGCACCTGACGACCAAGGAGTTCGAGCTCCTGCGCGTGCTCATCGCGAGCGCGGGCTCGGTCGTCGTGCGCGACACCCTCATGCGGGACGTGTGGGGCTCCGAGCCCGTGGGCTCCACCAAGACGCTGGACATGCACGTGTCCTGGCTGCGTCGCAAGCTCGGCGACGACGCCAACTCGCCGCGCTACGTCTCGACGGTCCGAGGACTCGGCTTCCGTTTCGAGACCGGCGAGGGCTGATCAGCCGACAGGGCTGAGCGAAGGAGTAGGGCGTGCGTCGACGCGTGCTGCAGGCGACGGTCGCGGCCGTCGCCGTCGCCGTCCTCCTCCTGGGGTTCCCCCTGGCCTTCCTGGGAGCGCAGTTCGTGCTCGCCAACGAGAAGGCCCAGCTCCAGGGGCGGGTGGACACGCTCGCCAGGAACATCGACGCCCGGCTCTCGCAGAACGAGCCGGTCCCGCAGTCGGTCCTGGACAACGCGTCCGAGGGGCGCCCGGGAGAGCTGCCCGCGTACGTCTTCGTGAACCTGCCCGACGGCGAGCAGATGACCGCCGGCGAGGTCATCTCGGGGCGGGTCAACGAAGCCGCGGACCGGACCGACCAGAACGCGACGGTGGTGCTGACCACGTCGTTCGCGGAGAGCTACTGGAACGCCGCGCAGGTCGTCCTGCTGGTCGTGGCGGCCTCCGTGGTCGCCTTCGCCGCAGGCATCGCCATGGCCGTGTGGCAGGCCAACCGGCTGTCAGCACCGCTCGTGTACCTCGCGGCCTCGGCCGAACAGCTCGGGTCCGGCCAGGTCCGGCCCCGCCTCGAGCTCTCCGGGGTCGAGGAGATCGACCTCGTGGCCGCCGAGCTCGCGCGCAGCTCGGACCGCCTCGCGGGTCGCCTGGCCGCCGAGCGCCAGTTCGCCTCCGACGCCTCGCACCAGCTCCGGACCCCGCTGACCGCGCTGAGCATGCGCCTCGAGGAGATCTCGATGGCCTCGGACGACCCGGGGATCCAGGAGGAGGCGCGCATCTCGCTCGAGCAGGTCGAGCGCCTCGTCACGGTCGTCGACGACCTGCTGACCCAGTCCCGTCGCGCGCAGGGTGGCACGACCGAGGCCGTGCGCCTCGTCGAGGTCGTACGCCAGCAGGAGGAGGAGTGGGTCCCCACGTTCGCCAAGGCGGGCCGCCGGCTCGTGGTCGACGTACCGGACGGCTACCAGGTCCTGGCGACCCCCGGCGCGCTCGCCCAGGTGCTCGCCACGCTCATCGAGAACTCCCTCAAGCACGGGGCGGGCACCACGACCGTGCGCGCTCGCCCCAGCGGGACCAGCGGCGCCGTCGCGATCGAGGTCGGGGACGAGGGGGACGGAGTCTCGGACGAGATGGCCTCGCGCGTCTTCGAACGCGGTGCGACCTCGGGTGCCGGGACAGGGCTCGGCCTGGCGCTCGCCCGCGACCTGGCCGCGGCCGACGGTGGGCGGCTCGAGCTGGCCCAGCGCCGCCCGCCCATCTTCGTGCTCTTCCTCGCAGGTGTCCCGCGTACCCTCGACCCGCGGATCGTGCTCCCGACCGGGACCACGATCTCGGCCTCCGGCGCGCGCAGGCGTCGCAGGCGTCGCGGGCAGGACACCGAGGGGTAGACCTCCGGTACCCGTCGCCCGACCTCAGCCCGGCGAGGAACCTGTGAACACGACGCGCCGGTAGGCGACGTAGCGGAACACGTTCGCGAGCGCGAGGCCGACCCCGTTCGCCGCGACGTTCTCCGCGAGCGGGGAGGTCAACCCCAGGACGCTCGTCGTGAACGCGAGCACACCGAGCGAGATGGCCATGCCCCCGGCATTGACCAGCAGGAAGGTCAGCAGCTCGCGGCCGTGCCGGCTCGTGCGGCGGTCGGAGAACGTCCAGTAGCGGCTGCCGAGCCACGACACGACCGTCGCGACGCTCACGGCGAGCGCCTTGGCCTCGACCGGGCTCGCGCTCAGCGCGTCCCAGGGGCCGAAGCGCAGCAGGTTGAACAGGCCGAGGTCCACGAAGAACGCGACGGTCCCCACGAAGCTGAACCGACCCAGCTCTGCGAGACGAGCGACGACGCGCGCCCTGTGCCGGGCCGCGCCGGACGTCGGGCGCGCGGCCGTCCCGGTGGGGACGGGCGCCCGGACGGGGGCGAGCGAGAGCTCGTCGACCTGGCTGGACATGGTCGGCAGGGTACGCCGTGGACCTGGGAAAGATTGCCAGGAGCAACCGCCCGGTGGGACGGGTCGGCCGAGGGGCGGTCGAGCGACTACCCTCGGTACACGTGTCAGCACCAGTGATCGCCGTTGTCGGAGGCGGGCAGCTCGCCCGCATGATGGCCCCTGCGGCCGGTGAGCTCGGAGTGCACCTGCGGGTGCTCGTCGAGGCTCCCGGGACGTCGGCGGCCCAGGTCGTGACCGACGCCCCGGTGGGAGCGGCCAGCGACGAGACCGCGATCCGCGACCTCATCGCCCCCGCGGACGGCAGGGCCCCGGCCGACGTCCTCACGTTCGAGCACGAGCACGTGCCCAACGACCTGCTCACCGACCTCATCGAGCACGGAACCCCCGTGCGGCCCGCGCCGCACGCCCTGGTCCAGGCGCAGGACAAGATCGTGATGCGCCGACGGCTGACCGAGCTCGGTGTGCCGTGCCCGCGCTGGGTCCCGTTGCCCGTCGACCCCGAGCAGGGGTACGCGACGCTCGCCGGGTTCCTCGCCGAGGTCGGCGGCCAGGCCGTCGTCAAGACGTCGCGCGGCGGCTACGACGGCAAGGGCGTGCGGGTCGTGTCCTCGGCCGACGAGGCCGCCGACTGGCTCGCCGCCGCGGCAGCGGGCGGCCCGCAGCTCCTCGTCGAGGAGAAGGTCCCGTTCACGCGCGAGCTCGCAGTCCTGGTCGCGCGGAGACCGAGCGGCGAGGTCCGCACGTGGCCCGTGGTCGAGTCGATCCAGCGCGACGGCGTGTGCTCCGAGGTCATCGCCCCGGCCCCCGACCTGACCGCCGACGAGGCGGAGGAGGCACGCCAGGTGGCGGTAGCGATCGCCGAGGGGCTCGACGTGACCGGCGTGCTCGCGGTCGAGATGTTCGAGGTCATCAGCGGCGCTGTCGGCGCTGACGGTGCTGTCGGCGCTGACGGGACCGTCGGCTCGGCCGACGGCCGCCCCGCCCGCCGTGTCCTGGTCAACGAGCTCGCGATGCGCCCGCACAACTCCGGCCACTGGACCATCGACGGCTCGGTCACGAGCCAGTTCGAGCAGCACCTGCGCGCCGTCCTCGACCTGCCGCTCGGCGACACCGCGCCCACGGCCCCGTGGACCGTCATGGCCAACGTGCTCGGCTCGAGCCTCCCGGCGCTCACCGACGCCCTGCCCGACGTCCTGGGCGCGTTCCCCGACGCGCGCGTCAACCTGTACGGCAAGGACGTGCGCCCCGGACGCAAGCTCGCCCACGTGAACGTGAGCGGCCAGGACCTGGGTGAGGTCCGCCGTCGGGCACTGGGCGCCGCCGCGCTGCTGCGCGGCGAGACGCTCCCCGAGAACCGCACCACCGACGAGACGAAGGCCTGAGCAATGACCGAGAACACCGCCGCGACCGGCAGCCCCGTCGTGGGGATCGTGATGGGGTCCGACTCCGACTGGCCCGTGATGCAGGAGGCCGCGAACGCGCTGCGCGAGTTCGGCGTGGCCATCGAGGTCGACGTCGTCTCGGCCCACCGCATGCCCACCGAGATGATCGACTACGGCCGCGAGGCCGCCGGCCGCGGGATCCGCGTCATCATCGCGGGCGCCGGGGGAGCAGCCCACCTGCCCGGCATGCTCGCGGCCGTCACTCCGCTGCCGGTCATCGGCGTCCCCGTGCCGCTGCGCTACCTCGACGGCATGGACTCGCTCCTGTCGATCGTGCAGATGCCCGCAGGCGTGCCCGTCGCGACCGTCTCGATCGGGGGTGCGCGCAACGCGGGCCTGCTGGCCGCGCGCATCCTCGCCTCGGGCGTGGACGACGACGCCGCGCGCCTGCGCGAGCAGATGGTCGCGTTCCAGGAGGGGCTCAGCGAGCAGGCCCACGCCAAGGGGGCCGCGCTGCGCGCCTCGGTCGCAGGTGAGCGCCGCACGGGGTTCGGGGCGTAGGCACGTCAGAGGCCCCCGCAGGACGAGCCCCGCGGTCTCGGTCAGCGCACGAGGTCGTCGTGCGCACGTTCCACCGTGCGCGTCAGGCCCGTCGGGGGACGAGCAGTGCACCGACCGGGACGGGCTCGCCCCGGTCGGTGCAGGCTCACTGCGGTAGCCCGCCGACCACACCGGGCGCGAGCGTGCCGTCTCGGACGTCGGTCCAGAACACGGGACCCAGGTCCGGGTCGAGACGGACGGTCGAGCCGATGCCACCAGGACGGTAGTCCGGGTCGGAGATCGGCGGGGTCCCCGTGACGCCCTCGGGGCCGTTGGCCTCGCGGAACGCCAGGGCCATCCGCCCGAGGTCGATGATCCCGGTCCTCTGGTCGACGACCATCGAGGCCAGGCCCGCGTCGAGGAGCGAGACCTGGGCCCAGGGCTTGAGCAGCAGGCTCTTGTCGGCCGCCTTCGCGCTCACGGCCCCGATGACCTGTCGCTGGCGTTCGGCCCTGCCGATGTCGCCCTGGACGTCCGCATAGCGCATCCGCGAGAACGCGAGAGCGGTGTGGCCGTCGGCAGGGTGGCACCCGGCCGTCCAGACCAGCTCGCTCCTGGGGTCGTCCACGTCGTAGTCGAGACACAGCTCGACCCCTCCGACGGCGTCCACGATGCCCTCGACACCCCCGAAGCCGATCTCCACGTAGTGGTCGACCGTGAGGCCCGTGAGCCCCTCGACCGTCTGCACCAGCAACGGGGCACCACCCCACGAGTAGGCCGCGTTCAGCTTGGCCGCACCCTTGCCGGGAACCTCCGCGAACGTGTCGCGCGGCAGGCTGATCAGCGCCGCCGGACCGCTGCTCGGCTTGTGGAGCACCATGATCGTGTCGGTACGAGCCCCTTCGGTACCGTCCTCGCTGATGCCCTCCCCTCTCGCGTCCGAACCTGCGAGGAGATAGGTCTGGCCAGGGGTGCCAGAGGCGTCGGACAGCGCATCGACGTGCTGGATCTTGCCGTTGGCCCAGACGAGCAGCCCGATGGGCCAGGCCAGGAGGAGCACCAGCGCGGTCGTCCCCAGGACCGCGACGACGCGTCGTCCGCGCCGACGGGAGCCGCCGGGCCGAGGGCGGGGTGGACCTCCGGCAGGGCGGACGGGGCCCCGCGGCCCCGAGGGACGGGACGAGGCGGACGCGGAGGCGTCGGAGCGGGACCCCGCGGTCCGTCGAGCCGCAGCCGCACCAGCGGACCCTGCCACGGGACGGGAGGGCGAAGGGCGCGCCTGCCTGACCGAGGAACCGCTCGCCGGTGCTCGACGCCCCGGTGCCGGAGGGACGGACGGAGGTGCGTCCGCCCCGTTCACGACGCGTCGCGGGCCGCCGTCACTTGGCGTGGCGCCCTGGCGGCCGACCCCGCGCAAGGGGACCGCCGACGGCGGTGTCCCCGGTCGCCCGGGCGGTGAGGATGGCCTGCGCGAGGACTGACGCCTGATGCGCGGCTCGCCTCCGGGCGCGACCTGGACGTCCGGCGGGATCGCCTCGGCCGGTCCGCGGCGCGCGGGACGCGCACCCTCCGACCCGACCTGGATCGCGTCGTCGGCGCTCGGAGGGCGCACCGTACGACCTGGCGCCGGTGTGAAGCTCGGTGGGCGGGTCCGGCCCGACGGGGTCTCGTCGTGGGGCATGGTCGCGTCAGCCGCCGACCCGGACGTCGTCGTCCCGTACGACGAACAGGCACGAGGGAGCGCGCCCCTCCGCCGTCGTGGACGGCGAGGGACAGCTCTGGCGCCACGAGCGCCGCGAACCTGCGGCAGTGCCGGTGGCGGAGAAGGAGGGCCGAGGAGACGTCACGGCTAGAGCCTATTGCGGCACCCGCGAGGACCCGCAAGCGGGCGGAGCGCTTCGGGTGGAGGACTTGTGCAGATCAGGCCGTGGGAGAAGGCGGCGGGTCGTCCGGAGACGCCGCGGACCCGATCCGGGCCTCGGCGAGGCTCAGCTCGCGCGTCAGGAGCGTGATCTTGCGCGAGAGCTGGTTCGCGCGCCGGTGGCTCGTCGCGATGTAGCTGACGAAGGCGATCACCAGTGCGTACAGCAGCAGGTCCGTACCGCGACCCACGCCGATGAGGTTGGCGAGATAGGACAGCGCCTGGGGGAACACGATGGCGACCACGGCCGCGACCACGAAGCCCGCGAGGAGCAGACGCCGGATGGCCTGGTGGCGGGCGTCGGCGGTCGATCGCGTGAGGAGGGCGGCGACGACGGCGATCGCCAGGAGGAGGATGACCTGAATCAGCACGAGAATCCCTTCCGGTCTACTTGAAGACCAGGTCGACGAGGATGTTGACGGAGTTCCACAGCGACTGACCCTTGCCGCGCGAATAGTCGGTGTACAGCACGTGCACCGGGTGCTCACGCCACGGAAGACCCGTGCGCCCGAGCTGGTGCACGATCTCGCTCGCGTGCGCCATCCGGTCCTGATGGAGGTCCACGGCCCTCGCCGCATCCACCCGCAGGACCCGCAGTCCGTTGTGGGCGTCGGTGAGCCTGAGGCCGGTGCTGCGGTTGGTGAACCAGACCGCGGTTCGCAGCACCGCACGCTTGAGCAGGCCCGGACGGGTCCGGTCGTCCAGGAACCGCGACCCGAAGACGATGGCGAGATCCTCGGACCGGGCCCGCTCGACCATCGCGACGGCGTCCTCGACCTGGTGCTGACCGTCCGCGTCGAACGTCACGACGTACGCGGCGCCCGGGCGGCTGCGCGCGTACTCGATGG
Organism: Oerskovia turbata; assembly: GCF_000718325.1. Taxonomy (GTDB): domain Bacteria; phylum Actinomycetota; class Actinomycetes; order Actinomycetales; family Cellulomonadaceae; genus Oerskovia; species Oerskovia turbata. The sequence continues at coordinate 237,259 of NZ_JOFV01000002.1, read as the reverse complement.
CGGTCTGCAGCGCGGCGCCCTGGCCGAGGTTCACGGCGTGCCGCAGGACCGTCGCGCCGGCCTCCTCGGCGCGGGCGGCCGACTCGTCCGAGCTGCCGTCGTCGACGCACACGACGTGGGGGAAGGTCCGCAGGGCAGCCCGGATCACGTCGCCGACGACCTCGGCCTCGTTGTACAGCGGGACGGCGAGCCAGACGTCGTCGAGCGACCGGCGGTCGGGGGACGGTGTGACGGCAGCCGAGTCGGCGAGGTCCGGGGCCTCGGGGGATTCCATGGCACGTATTCTTGCAGGCCGACCCGACCGGTCGACGCCGTGATCGACCGCCGATCTCCGTCGAACCAGCGCGTCGACCAGAGGTGATGCATGCCACAAGGTGATGTGCATCCGCCAGGTGCGCGCGGTCTAGAGTGTTCCTGGCTACTGAGATCTCGAAGGGATTTTTCATGAGCGTTCGCATCGCCCCCAGTGCCGATGTCTCCGATGACGCGAGCATCGGAGAGGGCAGCCAGATCTGGCACCTCGCCCAGGTGCGGGAGGGCGTCACACTGGGCGAGTCGTGCGTGGTCGGACGAGGTGCCTACATCGGTACCGGCGTCCAGGTGGGTCGACACTGCAAGATCCAGAACTACGCACTCGTCTATGAGCCGGCGACCCTGGCAGACGGAGTGTTCATCGGCCCGGCTGCGGTCCTCACGAACGACACCTACCCGCGTGCGATCAACCCCGACGGCTCGCTGAAGAGCGCCGACGACTGGCATGCCGTCGGAGTGACGATCGAGGAAGGCGCGTCCATCGGTGCACGCGCCGTGTGCGTGGCACCCGTGACCGTCGGGGCCTGGGCCACCGTCGCGGCCGGAGCTGTCGTCACCAGAGATGTCCCTCCTCACGCGATCGTCGTCGGTGTGCCGGCACGCCGGGTGGGCTGGGTCGGGTACGCGGGCCAGCCGCTCGTGCAGGAGGGAGACCACTGGGTCTGCCCCGTGAACGGCACCCGTTTCGAAGAGTTCGACAACTCCATCAGAGAGGTAGTGGCCCCATGAGCCAGGCGCTAATCCCAGCAGCCAAGCCGATCGTCGGCGACGAGGAGCGAGAGGCGGTCGACCGTGTCCTACGCAGCGGGATGATTGCGCAGGGTCCCGAGGTGGCGGCCTTCGAGAAGGAGTTCGGCGACGTCCTGGTGGGTGGGCGCACCTCCGTGGCCGTGAACTCCGGGACCTCCGGGCTGCACCTCGGGCTCCTGGCGGCAGGAATCGGGCCTGGTGACGAGGTCATCGTCCCGTCCTTCACGTTCGCGGCCACCGCGAACTCGGTCGCGCTCACGGGAGCCACCCCGGTCTTCGCGGACATCGAGCCCGAGTACTTCTGCCTCGCTCCCGAGTCGGTCAGGTCCGCTGTGACGGACCGGACGAAGGCGATCATGCCGGTGCACCTCTACGGGCACCCGGCCGACATGTCCGGGCTTCAGGCGATCGCGGACGAGCACGACCTGCTCCTCTTCGAGGACGCCGCCCAGGCGCACGGTGCTTCGCTCGGTGGGCGCCCCGTGGGCAGCTTCGGCGCGTTCGCGATGTTCAGCCTGTACCCGACCAAGAACATGACCTCGGGCGAGGGCGGCATGGTCTCGTGCGCGACCGACGAGATCGCGCGGAACGTGCGCCTGCTGCGCAACCAGGGCATGGAGAAGCAGTACGCCAACGAGGTCGTGGGCTTCAACGCGCGGATGACGGACGTCCACGCCGCCATCGGTCGCGTCCAGCTCACGAAGGTCGGCGGCTGGACCGCCGACCGCCAGCGGAACGCGGCCTTCCTCGACGCGCACCTCGAAGGAGTCCGGACCCCCGCGGTCGCCGACGGCGCCGTCCACGTCTACCACCAGTACACGATCCGCGTCGCCGAGGACCGCGACCGTGTCGTGACCGCCCTGCGCGAGGAGCACGGCGTCGGGTCGGGGGTCTACTACCCGATCCCCAACCACCGCCTCGAGAGCCTCAAGCACTTCGCGCCCGGCCTCGAGCTGGCGGAGACCGAGAAGGCCGCCGCCGAGGTGATCTCCCTGCCCGTGCACCCGTCGCTGTCGGCAGAGGACCTCGACCGCATCGTGAACGGGGTCAACGCCGTGGTCAAGGCAGGTGCGTGATGGCTGACCTCAAGGCAGGTCTCATCGGCGTCGGCGCGATGGGTCGGCACCATGCCCGCGTGCTGCGCGAGCTGCCCGGCGTGGACCTCGTCGCGATCGCCGACCCGGGCGGAGACCCGTACGGCGTCGCAGGCGAGCTCGAGGTCCTGCGCGACGTCGACGAGCTGATCGCGGCAGGGATCGACATGGCGGTCGTCGCGGTACCGACACGCTTCCACGAGGAGGTCGGGCTCGCGCTCGCAGCGGCCGGCGTCCACGCGATGGTCGAGAAGCCCATCGCCGAGAACGGCGAGGCCGGTGCACGTGTGGCCCAGGCGTTCAAGGACGCCGGGCTCGTCGGGTGCGTGGGCCACATCGAGCGCTTCAACCCTGCTCTGCAGGAGATGCGTCGACGGATGGAGGCCGGCGAGCTCGGCGAGGTCTACCAGATCGCGACGCGTCGCCAAGGGCCGTTCCCGGCGCGGATCGCCGACGTCGGGGTCGTCAAGGATCTCGGGACCCACGACATCGACCTGACCGCCTGGGTCGCGCAGAGCCCCTACGCGTCGATCACGGCGAAGACGGCGCACAGGAGCGGACGTCCGCACGAGGACATGGTCCTCGCCACGGGACAGCTGCAGAACGGCGTGATCGTCAACCACATCGTGAACTGGCTCTCGCCCATGAAGGAGCGGCTCACGATGGTCACGGGCGAGCGGGGGGCGTACGTCGCCGACACCGCGAGCGCCGACCTGACGTTCTACGCCAACGGCGTCATCCCGACCGAGTGGGAGTCCATCACGGCGTTCCGAGGGGTCTCCGAGGGCGACATCATCCGCTACGCGATCGCCAAGCGCGAGCCGTTGCGCGTCGAGCACGAGGCGTTCCGCGACGCGGTCCTCGGCGTGAGCAACGACGTGGTCACCATGGAGGAGGGCCTGCGGACGCTGAAGGTTGCCGAAGCAGTCCTCGACTCGGCTGCGCGCGGCGTGACGGTTGAGCTCTGAGGTCCTGAGCGAGGGGCACCCGCTGCGTCGTGCGCTGGTGCCCCTCGCCGTCCTGCTCTCGGCGGGGATGCTGCTCGCCCGCCTTCTCCTCGCCCAGCGGGCTGGGGCGGTCGACCTCTCGACGGGATCGTTCGTGCTCGTCGCGGTGTCGATCTGTGTCGTCTGGCCGGTCGGTCAGTGGTACGTCCTCCGGCGGCTGGTGGGAGAGGACCTCTGGGCCCAGGCCTGGGCGACGCTCGCGGTCGTCACGATCGGGTGGTACCCGTGGCTGACGCTGACGACGCTCGCGCCGCGCGACGTCGTGGCGTTGTCCTTCATCCCGGTGGCCATCGGGCTCGTGCTCGACGGCCGCCTGCGCGGCGGACCCCGACGTGTGCTCCAGGTCGCGGGGGGACTGGTCGTCCTCGTCCTCGTCGCGCTCGCCCTGCGCGGGGTGTCGTCCCGCTCGCCGGAGCCGGCGGCGATCGAGTCCTCTGCCCAGGCCGCAGGTGAGGTGCTCCTGGGTACGGCCCTGCGGTTGCCGCCCGCGTGGGTCGGTGCTGCTCTGGTCCTGTGCGGGATGATCGGGCTGGTCGTCACGAGACGGTGGAGGTCCCTTCCGGCCGTCCACGTGCTCCTCGGTGTGCTCTACGTCTTCGCGTCCGCCCCGTGGATCCCCTATCTCGGGTACGCCTCGTGGACGGCACTGCCGCCGGCGGCCGTCTTCGTCGCAGGCCTGGGGGTGACCGGCTCCCTGCTCGCCGGTGCGGGGGCAGCCTCGCTGCTGACCCTGACTCGTGCGAGCGGTCTCGGGCGGTGGCCGACGGCACTCCTGTGCGTCGCTGCCCTGGCGGCCGCCGTCGTCCTTGCCGACACGGGACTCATCACCGGGATCGTCGCCGGTCTCGTCTGAGCAGGCGGCCTGTTCGTCCACGTCGACACGCCGTCCTGCTGCGCACGTGCGGGCTGTGACCGCTCGATCGACCATAGGTTCACGTATGGTCGACGAGCGGGACGCACGTCGTGACGTGAGACGAGGGGCGGCAAGCATGAGGAATCCACGCGCCGGTAGGGCGCTGGCGTTCGGGACGGTGCTCGTTCTGAGCAGCGTGGCGGTGGTCGTGCCGGGACAGGCGACCGGGCGCGTCACGGGTGCCGCGGTGGCGGCGCAGGACGAGACGGCGGTCGCCACCGACGAGACCACCTATGCGCTGGAGGGAGACCCCGCGCTCGCTGTCGAGATCGAGGCAGAGGCCGTCGCAGGCGTCGACCCCCTGGTCGCCGCAGATGCCCAGGACCCAGCGGCCCCCCAGGGGCCAGGCACACGGATCTTCTCCACCCCGGACGCCGTGCTCACCGCGACCGGCCCAGGGGCGGGTTTCGCGACCGTGGGCGTCACGTGGGACGCAGGGAGCGCCCCTGAGGGGACGAACGTCGCCGTCAGGACACGGGACGGTGAGACCTGGAGCGAGTGGGTGCCGCTCGAGCTCGAAGGGTTGAGCGAACCGGGGACAGGGGAACCCACGGGCGCACCGGTGCTGCGTGACGGGACCGAGCCGCTGCTCGTCGGAGTCGTCGACGAGATCCAGGCGGTGGTCCGTGGCACGGGGGAGGAGCTGCCGGAGAACCCGGAGCTGGTGGTCATCGATCCCGGAGCGGACTCTGCCGCCAGCAGCCGCGCACCGAGCGCCTCGGCGTCGGCTCGGACCGTCGGGGACCTGGGGGCCGGCGACGTCGAGCTCGTCGCGAACCACCTGACGACCGACGCTGCAGCACGGACCGACTCGGGTGCCCTGTCGTCGCAGGACGGTCTCGTGCTGCGGTCGACGGCGTCGTCCACGACGTCCGCGCTGGAGACGTCAGCCCTTCCGACGGCGCTGAGCGCTCCCGTGCCGACCATCAGCTCACGGGCACAGTGGGGCGCCGACGAGTCGATCATGAGGTGGACGCCCCAGATCGGTGTCGTCAAGGGTGCGGTCATCCACCACACGGCAGGGACCAACAACTACACAGCCGCCAACGTCCCCTCCATCCTGCGCGGCATCTACACGTACCACGCCCAGTCCCGTGGCTGGGGCGACATCGGGTACAACTTCCTCGTCGACAAGTTCGGAGGCATCTGGGAGGGCCGCAGCGGCGGGATCGACCGTGCAGTGATCGGCGCGCACGCGTCGGGGTTCAACTCCGAGCTCTTCGGCGTCTCGGTCATGGGCAACTATCAGGAGGTCGCGGTACCGCAGGCGGCGGTCAGCTCCGTGAGCAGGGTCGTCGCCTGGAAGCTGGCCTTGCACGGTGTCCACCCTGAGGGGACCGCGGTGGTCAACGGTGTGCGGCGGCCCACCGTGGTGGGTCACCGCGACGTCGGGCAGACGAGCTGCCCGGGCGCATACCTCTACCCGCTGCTCGGAAGCATCCGTGCGTCCGCGACGGCGCTCCAGGGGGCGACGCTCGACCGCGGGCCGTCCCGGGACCTGACGGGCGACGCACTGCCCGACCTCGTGCTCCGCGGGTCCAGCGCGGTCTCGCTCGGCACCGCGAGCTCCGCCGGATGGCGTCCTGCTGCGCTCGTCGGCAGCGGATGGACCGGTACCAGGACCATCGCACCCGGCGACTGGGACGGCGACAAGGTGCCCGACCTCATGCTGCTCGGCACGGACGGGCGGCTCTGGTTGTACCCGGGGACCGCCGCAGGGGGCTGGGGGACCCAGCGGGCGATCGGCACCGGCTGGCAGACGATGAACCTGATCATCGGGGGGCACGACTGGAACGGGGACGGCAGGGACGACCTGCTGGCACGGCGCGCGAGCGACGGGACTCTCTGGCTCTACCCCTCGGCGGGGAAGGGCGGTTTCGGCGCAGCCCGGCAGATCGGCAACGGTTGGAACGTCATGTCGTCGATCAGCATGGTCGGCAACCTGCGAGACGGGCGTCCGGCGTTGGCGGCCAGAGGTGCAGACGGCGTGCTCCGCACGTACGTCGGAGACGGCAAGGGCGGGTTCTCGGGAGACGTGCTGACGCTCGGCACCGGGTGGAACGCCATGACGGCGATCATCGGAGCGGGCGACATGACCGGGGACGGCAACGTCGACCTCGTGGCACGGGACACGGCCGGAGACCTGTGGGTGTACGTGGGGGACGGTGCGGGGAGCTACCTCGGCCGGTCTCGCATCGGCTCCGGGTGGCAGGGGTTCACCGCCGTCCTGCCTGCAGGGCGCGCCGGACCCGGACAGGACTTCTACGCGATCACATCGGGCGGAGCCCTCTACCGCTACGTCTACCAGGGGACCGGGAAGATCGATCGGACGGTCTCGACGGGGATCTCCTCGACAGGGGTCGCCGAGGTGATCGCGCCGGGGGACTGGAACGGCGACGGGCGCCCCGACCTGCTGACGAGACGGACCAACGGAGCCCTCCACCTCCACGCGGGACTCCCGGGGGGCGGGTTCGACAAGGCAGGTCGGCAGGTCGGCACCGGCTGGAGCGTCATGAGCCAGGTCGTCGCGGCCGGTGACTGGCTCGGTACCGGCGTGCCCGGCCTCATCGCGCTCAACCGGTCGACCGGCCTCGTCTGGCTGTACCCGGGAGACGGCAGGGGAGGGTTCGGCGTGCCGTTCCAGATCGGGTCGGGCGCCTCCTCGGTCGACATGATCGTCAGCGTCGGACAGTGGGCAGGGGGGATGGCTCCGGACCTCGTCACGCGCGAACGCGGGACGGGACGGTTGCACCTGCGCCGTGGGAACGGGGGCGCGTCCCTCGGTGCTCCGACGCTGATCGGCTCGGGGTGGGCCTCGTTCTCGGCGATCGTCGGCGCGGGTGACGTCGACGGAGACGGCTTGCCCGACATCCTCGCCGTGAGCCCCGACCGGAAGGTCTACCTCTATCCCGGCGACGGTGCTTCCGGGTTCGGGGTGGCACGGAGCATCGGGAACGTCCCCGCGGACGGAGCGGTGTCGTGACCACCTGATCCATGTCTACGGCCGGACGGCCTGGTCGATCGTGACGACGATCGACCAGGCCGTCCGGCCGTTCCGGGACGGGTCTCCGGACCGCGTAGGGTCGTGCCCTGCACGAAGTCACGTCGGGCTCGTGCGTCCGAAGGCTGGTGGGAGTACTGGTGAACGTGGTGGAGCTGATTCCTGGTCTTGCGCTGATCCTGGGGTTGTGGTGGGGACCAGGGATCCTGGTGGGGGCCGCGTTCGGCTTCGGTTGGCGCCAGCTCGTCGCCGTCGCCCCGCTGATCAGCCTCGGGGTGCTGACGACCTTCGGTGTCTGGTCAGGGATCGCCGGGCTGCCATGGAGCCTCACGACCGTCGCCGTGGCGGTCGTCGTCCTCGCTGCCCTCGTGCTGGGTGCCCGGCTGCTCGTCGCGCGGCGACTGCGCGCGAGATCGGGCGGCGGAGGGGCCGCTGGTGAGACCACGACCCAGGGGCTCGACGAGGCGGCAGGGGCGCCGACCCTCGTGGGGCGCCGACTCGCGATCGTCGCGACCGGCATCCTGCTGGGGGCCGCGGTCGGGGCGGTGATCTGGTGGCGGGCGACCGACGGCTTGATGCTGCTGAACCAGGACTGGGACATCCCGTGGCACGCCAACATGATCCGTCTGCTGGCGGAGACGCAGGAGTGGACCACGTCTGTCGCCGGCAACTTCGCCTACTACGACACGGTCATCGAGGACGCGCCGATCCGGAACTACCCGATCGCCTTCCACGCCGTGGCAGCGCTCGCGTGGCCAGGGTCGGGGCTTGCGGTCACAGAGTTCCTGAGCCTGTTCCAGATGATGATCGTCGCGGTCCAGCTCCCTGTGTCCGCCGCCGCCCTGACCTGGCACCTGACGCGCCGCAGCGGCGCGACGGCGCTCGCGGCGCTCGCGGCCACCATGCTCAGCTCCTTTCCGTACGACCTGCTCTTTCGAGGGCCCCTGATCCCGCTCGTCGTGGGCCTGGCGCTGCTCGGACCGTTCCTCGTGGCGGCAGCACGGTCCGGCCATCACTTCGCGTGGCGCTGGCGTCTCGTGGCGGGGATCGGTGCCGTCGGGCTGTTCGGAGCCCACGCCAGCATCGCGGTCGTCGCGGTCGTCGTGCTCCTCGTGTGGTTCGCCCTGGCCGTGCCCGCCACCTCCCGAGCCTTCGCCCGACGTGGTCTGGGGCTCGTGACGACCGGGCTGATCGCCGCGGTGCTCGCGGGTCCTCTCGTCCTGGAGATGATGAGGGAGTCCGGCCGGGTGTCGGAGATCACCTGGCCGGCCTACGAGACGGTGCCGCAGGCTTTCGGGGAGGTTCTCTTCCTCTCGCACGGCAACGGCATGGCGCAGTGGAGCTGGGCGGTCCTGCTCGTCGTGGGCTGCTTCGCGATGCTCAGGTGCGCCCGTGTGCGCTGGTACCTGGTGGCCTATCTCGTGGCAGTGGCAGCGGCAGCCATGACGGCCGGGTCGGACGGGGAGCTCATCACCTCGTTGACCGCCTTCGTCTACAACGACTCGTGGAGGCTCGTCGGGTTCGCCACCCTGCTCGCCGTGCCCGTGATCGGGATGGGCGGTCAGAGAGTCGCGGACGCGGTGGTGCAGCTGTGGCGTGGAACCAGGTTCCGGCAGGTGGGCATCGTCACGTCAGCCGTCCTGGCAGCGCTCGTCCTGGGCGCGGTCGTGCGCGCCGACGTCGCGCGAGACGTCTGGACGCTGCAGCGCGGCTACCGGGAAGGAAGCACCGTGACGGCTGCGGAGCGGCAGATGATGGAGTCGCTGACGGCGATCGTGCCGCCCGAGGGGCAGGTGCTGAACGACGCGTGCGACGGATCGGTCTGGATGTTCGCCCTGGCCGACCGGATGCCCATGATCCGCCACTTCGAGATCGTTCCCACGGACCGGCAGCTCCTGCTGCTCAACGACTTCAACCAGCTCGACACCGACACGCAGGTGCAGCAGGCCGCAGCAGAGCTCGGCATCACCCACGTCTACGTGAGCGATGGGCGGGTCAGGGGCTATCTCCCGCGTCCGGCAGGGCTCGAGGGCCTCGACCAGGTCGAGGCCCTCGAGATGGTCGCCGAGAACGAGATCGCACGGACCTACGAGGTCCGCTGGGACCGGATTCCGGGCGGTGAAGCCATGTTCGCCGAGGCGGCGGCGTCCCACGACAGCCACCCCGGCGTTCCCGGCATCTGGCAGTCGTCCGATCCTGCCCCGCTCGAAGACCAGAACGCCGTCTGCATCTGATCTGCGACGTCAGAAGATGCGGTCGATCGAGTTCCATCCCGTGCCGACCTGCCGCGGTGCCCGGAAGGAGCTCCCGGACCAGGGGTAGAGGAACATCCTGCCCGTGCCGTCTGCCGCGAGCAGGTCCGGGATGCCGTCGCCGTCCCAGTCGTCGACGGCGAGGAGGTGGCGCATCGTGCTCCAGCCGTTGCCGATGCGGACCGGGTCGAAGCCCCCGGAGCCGTCCCCGCGGTAGAGGAAGAGGTCTCCCGCCTGCGAGCGGGCCAGGAGGTCCGCCGTGCCGTCACCGTTCCAGTCGCCCGCACCGAGGACCGAGGTCATGCTCGACCAGCCGGGCCCCACGAAGCGTCGAGCCCCGAACCCACCCGTGCCGTTCCCGGGGTACAACCACATCGCACCGGAGCTGTCGATCGCCAGGAGGTCCGCGCTGCCGTCCCGGTCGACGTCTCCAGGGGCCAGGATCGTCGCCATGGAGGCCCACCCCGGACCGACGACGGTGCGAGGCCCGAAGCCGCCCGCGCCGTTGGAGGGGTATCGGTACAAGGTCCCTTGGGCGCTGATCGCCAGGACGTCCGGGTTGCCGCTGCCGGTGAGGTCGCCGCCGCGGACCACGAGGCGCATGCTGGACCAGCCCGACCCCACGGTCGTCTGAGCGAGGAAGCCCCCCGTGCCGTTGCCCTCGTAGGCGAGCAGGTCGCCACCGGGAACCTGGCCGAGCAGGTCGGGTCGGCCGTCGGCGGTGAAGTCGGAGTCGATCCGTGAGGACGCGGTGAGCTTGAACCAGTCGCTCCGCAGACCCAGCGCAGAACGGAAGCCGGCCCCTGTGACGGTCGTCGAGCCCGTCGACCCTGCGACGACGACGCGCTCGACGCGGCCACCCCACTCGCCGTTCCCCGTGCGTGACTGGACCGTGATGCTGCGCACCGTCCCGACCGACGGGAACGCCGAGCGCAGCTGGGCGGCGCTGAACTTCACCGACCACGCGTGCACGGGGTTGCCCGTGCCGTCCCACGGGTCGGCCCGGGCCACGAGATAGGGCTGGCTCCCTGCGGCGGTCCAGCCACCGTTCGACGCACTGAACTGCGTGAAGGCGGGGCGGCCACCGTGGTGGCGGACCTGGTTCGCCGTCGCCGTGATCGCGGCGTCGGTCGTCGCGGCCTCGTGCACGGCGGTCTGGACACCGGAGGAGGTGAAGGACTTGTGGCCGGCGTAGACCTGGCACTGGGTCGTGTCGCACGTGTGCCAGGCCGCTCCCGGGTCCTGCGCCCGCTCGAAGGATGCGTACGTCCGTGCAGCGACGCTCTGGGCGCGCAACGCGTGGGCAGGCCATGACGACGGCGACTCCGCCGGGACCACGGAGCGAAGATAGTCGTCCATGCGCACCTCGTTCACGGTCCTGATCCGCGGCGAGGCGCCATCGACGACTGCTCGGACCGTCCCTCGGTAGTCCTTCTGGGTGCCGGTCGGCCCGATCAGGCGGATGAACCCTGACGGAGCCGCGATGCTCAGGAAGTTGGGCGAGGCGCCTTGCGACCACCTCTTCCAGGAGCCACCGACGAGCCCGTCGAGCAGCAGCCCGGACCCGCTGCGGGTGATGCGCCACTGCGTCACCGTCTGGCCCGGAAAGCCGATCGGGGTGTTGCGACTGACGCTGTCCGATGCCGTCATGCCCGGGACGGCGAGGATACGGACGTCGTTGTCGGAGTCTGCGGAGATCAGGACGCGGATCGGCTCGTCGGCCTGGGTGACGGAGGTCGTCCCCGGGTAGTAGAAGTCGAGGATCTGCTGGTACTGAACGCCCTGACTGGCCGCGGCACGGGCCCCGTACTGCGACATGCCTCGCCCGTGGCCGTAACCACGCCCGGCGACCGTGACCGTCCCGGTGCCGGGCAGGGTGACGCGGTCGACGGTCGAGATGGGTGCAGCGGTCGCCTGCGGGACGTGGCCGGCTGCCATCAGCAGCGCCAGGGTGAGGCACGTCGCCACTGCGGGCAGACGGGGCATCGATTGCATGCGAGACTCCTCGGTTCGGTCGACTTCAGGCTACGTCGGTGCTTGGGCGACCGCAGGGAACGAGTACTCTTGCCCGGGCGTTGCACGCGCAGGGGTGGCTGCGGGCGACCAAGGTAGCCATAGAGAGGTATGCGATCAGATGTCACGTCAGTCCGGTGTGCGCCGACTCCTCGACCACTCCGCGACGCGGTACCTCCTGGTCGGCGGGTCGGCGCTGCTCGTCGACCTGGGCCTGCTGACGCTGTTCTACCGTGGATTCGGTGCGCCGCTGTGGCTCGCTACGGCGTGCGGGTTCTGGGGCAGCTTCGCTTTCAACTTCACTCTGCAGCGACGCTTCGCCTTCGGCGGCCAGACGCCCACGGGCCGGGCACTCCTGCGCTACTGCGCGCTTCTCGTCGTCAACTCGCTCGTGAACATCGTCGTCGTCGAAGCGTTCGAGCGCATGGGCTGGGGCTTCGCCGCAGGCAAGATCGTCGTGACACTGGCCCAGACGATCTGGAACTACCTCGCGTACCGCTACTGGGTCTTCGCGGCCCCGGGCGCCCGAGCCCCGGGCCGCCCACCCGAGGCGGACCAAGAACCTACCCGGCCGACCACCCAGGAGAACTGAGAATGTACAAGGGAGCGAGGATCGCGGCAGTGGTCCCGGCCTACAAGGAGGAGTCGATGATCCGTACGGTCATCGACACCATGCCTGAGTTCGTGGACCTCATCGTGATCGTCGACGACTGCAGCCCGGACGGGACGTCGGAGGCGGTGAAGTCGTCGGACGACCCCCGCGTCGTGCTCATCCGGCACGAGGTCAACAAGGGAGTCGGCGGGGCGATCGTCACGGGCCACCGGGCAGCGATGGAGAGGGGGGCCGACGTCGACGTCGTCATGGCTGGGGACGCGCAGATGGACCCGGCCTACCTTCCCGACCTGCTGGACCAGGTGACGTCCGGCGGATTCGGGTTCGCCAAGGCCAACCGGTTCTTCCGCCCCGACTCCTACGTCGGCATGCCTCGGCACCGCGTCTTCGGCAACGTCGTGCTCTCGTTCATGACGAAGTTCGCCTCGGGGTACTGGCACCTGTTCGACCCGCAGAACGGCTACACCGCGGTCCGGACATCGGTGCTCGAGAAGATCGACCTGGACAGGGTCTCCGAGAGGTACAGCTTCGAGAACGACCTGCTGATCCACCTGAACGTCGCCGGCACGTCGGCGGTCGACGTGCCGATCCCCGCGGTCTACGGCAACGAGGTGTCGAGCATCAGGTTGGGCAAGGTCGTGCCGGAGCTCATGAGCCTGCTCTTCCGGGGCTACTGGTACCGCTTGTGGTACCGCTACGTCCTGTGGTCCTTCTCCCCGGTCGCGCTGCTTCTGTTCACCGGGCTGTTTCTCACGTTCGTGGGAGTCGTCGCCGGGGTCTGGATGATCGTGGCGACCTGGAACTCGACGCCGGCGACGGCCGGGACCGTGCTGCTCGCCGTCACCCCGTTCGTCCTGGGGGTCCAGATGCTCGTCTCCTCGTTGCAGCTCGACATACAGGAGAGCCCCAAGGACCCGCACCTCCTGCCGTTCGAGTAGACGAGGCCCTCCTCCCGCATCGCAGGCCCATGGTGGGGCCTGCGATGCGGGCAGGTCAGGCGAGAGGTCGAGCCACCGACCGGACGACCTCCGCGACGCGGTGACCGACCCCGGCGAGCGACGCGTTGTGCTGGACCCAAGCAGCCCGTTCAGAGCGGTGCACGGCGTCGTCGGGAGCGGCCTCGAGGGCGTCGAGCATCGCCTGGGCGACGGCTGCCGACTCCCACGGGACGGCCCAGCCGAGCGCCCCCTCCTCGATGACGTGCGTGGTGGTGCCAGACCCTGCGAAGACGACAGGGGCACCGGTCGCGGCCGTCGCGATCGCCTTCGTCGCGAGCGCCATCGTGTACCCGCCGTCGGGCCTGACGCTCGCGAGCCCGGCCACTGCTCCGCGGAGACGACCGGCGACCTCGTGCCCGGGCAGAGTGTCCTCGAAGACGAAGGCCTCGCCGAGCAGCTCCTCACCACGTCGGCGGATCGCGTCGCTCTGCGTACCCCGACCGATCATGACGAGCCGCGCGTCGGGCCTGCGTTCGATCACCTGCACGAACGCCTCGACGAAGACGTGCGCTCCGTGGAGATCGTTCATGCTTCCGGCGTAGACGAAGTACGGGGACCCGGCCCGGACACCGGGTGGAGGCGTGAGAGGACCGACCGGGCTGAACACGGACGTGTCGACCCCGTTGCCCACGAGGTGCACGCGGGAGCGCGGCACACCGAGGGCGACGACCTCGTCGACGACGTGCTGGTTGACCGCCACGACCGCGGCCGCGCCACGCAGGGCGAACCTCTCCACCGCGCGCGACAGCGCGACCACGGCGCGCGGGTAGCCGGCGCCCGCGGCGGCCGTCGAGACGACGTCTGCTGCGTAGTACACGTAGGGGGTCCGCCGGACGGCCAGGGCGACCCGCGCGGCGGCCCCTGTCGTCGGGGGCGGCTCGACGAGCACGGCTCCCTGCCGACGCTGAGCGAGGAGGCGGAGCACCAGCGGCACGTCGAACGAGGCGTACGGGAGGTAGCCACGGACGGCGCCGTCCGCAGCCCGCAGGACGGGCCATCGGCTGACGGAGATGCCTTCGGCGAGGGGGCTGGGACGGGTGCCCGGGGGGACCGTCGAGGTCAGCACGCTCACAGGACCGGAGTCGGTCAGGGCGACGGCGGCGGCCAGCAGGCGGAACCCGGCAGCCGATGGTTCCGGTGCGAAGAGCCGTGAGGCGATGCTCGTGGGACGAGAGGTCGGTGTGCTCATGGCTCCTGGTCGTGGTCGTGGACGGGCACTGGTGAAGAGGTCGACGCGCCCGGAGGACGGTTCCCCCGTACGAGCGCAGCCATCATAGTCAGGGGGACCTGCGAAGATCGGGTGTCGATCTGCCGTCCTCGCGAGCACGGTGCCCGGTATGTACGGCGAGGGTGGCAAGATGTCCGGCGTGGCGCCCGTGCGACGCACGGCCAGGGATCCCGGCGCACGTGCCCAGGATCGTTGGGAGGACTCCTTCCGCGGGTGGGAGCATGGTGCCGCCCGGAACTCGACCCCGTGTCCCGGGCCGCAGGTCTGGAACCCTTCTCTCGAAAGTGATGGCATCGACCAACGATGAAGCTCGTCTGGAACACCCTGCGGGAACTGATGCCGTTGCTCCCGAGGGGCGCTCGCCGCTTCTTCGGCTACTACGTCGTCCTCACGAGCGTGCTTGCGGTGCTGGACGTCGCGGCGATGTCGGTACTGGCCCTGGTCATCACGCCCATCGTCACCCAGTCCGACATCACCCTGCCTGTTCTGGGGACGTTGCCCGCCTCGTCCGCGCCGTGGCTGATCCTGGGTGCCTGCGGTCTCATCATCCTCAAGAGCGCGTTGACGCTGCTCCTGCACTGGGTCGCCACCCGCCGGTTCGCACGCTACGAGCTCGAGATCGGTCAGCGGCTCTTCGGCGCGTACATCCACTCGACGTGGGAGGAGCGGTCCAAGCGCAGCGTCGCCGAGATCACCCGTATCGCGGACGCAGGTATCGCCAACACGATCATGGGCTTCATCCTGCCGATCGCGCTCATCCCGAGCAGCGTCGCCACCTTCGCCCTGATCCTCCTCGTGCTCGTGGTGGCCCAGCCCCTGACGGCCGTCATCGCCCTGACCTACCTCGGCCTCGTCGCGCTGCTGGTGAACGTCTTCGTCACCCGCCGCGCACTCGAGGCCGGGAGGGTCAACCGCGACTCGAGCTATCGCGTCGCGATCTTCATGACCGAGATGGTCGAGGCGCTCAAGGAGCTCACGCTCCGCAACAGCCTGGAGCAGGTGCTCGGGGTCGTGACGACCGAACGCCACCGGGCGGTGCGCTCGCGGGCGAACGCTTCCTTCCTCGGCGTCATCCCCAAGTTCGTCTTCGAAGCGGCTCTCGTCGGTGGTTTCCTCCTCATCGGAGGTGCCTCCTACCTGATCTCCGGGCCTGAGGAGGCGATCGTCGCGGTGGCCCTCTTCGCCGTGACCGGTTTCCGCCTCATTCCCGCGATCAACGGTATCCAGGGCGGCGTCATCCAGGCGAGCGCGAGCATCCCCTCGGCTCAGGACGTCATCGGTGACATCCGGGCTGCTGAGACGAACGTCGCCGTGCAAGCAGGCAAGGACGCCAAGGACCTGCCGCAGTCTCCGGCGATGCTGAGGCTGCAGGACGTACGGTTCCGCTACCCGAAGGCCGCCGCGGACGTGCTCAAGGGGATCGACATCGACATCCCGTTCGGCAGCTCGCTGGGGATCGTCGGCCCCTCCGGTGCCGGGAAGTCCACCCTCATCGACATCCTCCTCGGCCTGAGCACTCCTACCTCGGGCACGGTCATGATCGACGGCGACTCGATCACGGAGGTGCTCAGCCAGTGGCGGGGTCGCGTCGGCTACGTCCCGCAGCGGGTCGCGCTGTTCGACGGCACGATCGCCCAGAACGTGGCCCTGACGTGGGACTCCGACTTCGACCGCGACCGCGTGACGCGAGCGCTGGAGATGGCGCAGCTCTCCTCGCTGGTGGCCGAGCGCGAGGGCGGCATCGACACCCGGATCGGCGAGCGGGGAGTGGCTCTCTCCGGTGGGCAGCAGCAACGTCTCGGGATCGCGCGCGCCCTGTACTCGGACCCGCTGATCCTGGTCCTGGACGAGGCGACCAGCTCGCTCGACACGAAGACCGAGGACGACGTCTCGAAGGCGATCCGAGGACTGCAGGGGGGCATGACCATCATCTCGGTCGCGCACCGCCTCTCGACGATCAAGGACTACGACCAGATCTGCTACCTCGAGGACGGCAAGGTGCTCGGGCTCGATACGTTCTACGGCCTCGCCGAGTCGTTGCACGCCTTCGGTGAGCAGGTCGGGCTCGCTGGACTCGCACGCCGCGCGGACGCCCAGCGATGAGCGTCGCTCCTCCCGTGGTCGACGTGGTCGTCGCGGTTCATGACGTGCGCCGTCGTATCGACCGCGGGGTCGGCTCCCTCCTGCAGGGGACGAGGACGCCGGTGCGTGTGACGGTCGTCGCGCACGGCATCGCCTCCGAGCAGGTGAGCGAGGCCCTGGGAGCTTCCGCGGCTGATGGGAGGGTACGGATCGTCGAGCTCGACGACGGTGTCCGCTCGCCTGCGGGACCGTTCAACCACGGCCTGGACCTGGCGGAGGCCGACTGGGTCTCCATCATGGGCTCCGACGACTTCCTGGAGCCTGGAGCGCTCGACGCATGGGTCGCGCACGTCCGTGCGCACGGGACGGACTACCTGATCGCGCCTCTCAGGGACCAGTCCGGCGCGGTCTGGCGGGATCCTCTGACCAGACCCCGCCGTACAGGCGCCCTCGACCCGGCCAAGGATCGGCTCGACTACCGGGCGGCACCCCTGGGGCTCGTCCGCCGGACCTACCTCGAAGAGGTCGGGGTGCGCCTCACGGAGGGCCTGGCCACGGGGGAGGACATCGAGCTGGGGCTCGCACTCCTCAACAAGGGCGGGCGCGTCGACCACGTCCCCACGCTCCCCGCCTACGTGATCGGCCAGGACGCGCCGGTCCGCGTGACCTTCGCCGAACGGTCGTTCGCCGACGAGATGTCGGCCCTCGAGCATCTGACGTCGGTCCGATGGCCGCTCGAGCTGCCTCCGGCGCACCGCCGCGCGATGGCGATCAAGCTGTGGCGGCTGAACGTCCTGCCCGCGGTCCTGCTGCGTCCGGACGCCGACCAGTGGGACGTGGCCGACCGTGAGGCGCTCGCACGGGTCGCCCGGTGGCTCAGGTCGCTGTCTCCTGACGCGGAACGCTCGCTCTCGCGTGCCGAGCACCGGGTGGTGGCCGTCGCCGACGGGACGGACGTGTCCGAGGTCGTCGCAGCCGTCCGAGCGGTGGGTGCGGCTGGTCCGTCCGACCGGGCGGTCGCGGCGAGCCTCGGACACACGCTGGCCCGTGACGCGCTGCTTCGCAGAGCGTTGCGCATGCGCCTGGGGCGATGACGACCTGCGCCCTCGCGACAGTATCGAAAGGAATGATCACCGTATGACGATCCTGGGCAGGGCCTTGCGTGCACCCCGACGGCTGGCCGAGTGGGCCATCCGTTCTCGCCGGTCGTTCCCCCGATGGGTCAACCGTGCGATCGATCACGTCGCGGACAACCCCGACGGGTTGCTGGGCCGTCTGGCGGCGCGGTCGATGGGCACCTACGGGCCGGATGACGTCCCGCCTCCGACAGCCCCCCCGGCCGCGGCGCGGCGCGTGTACATCGGCCCAACGAACTACGCGGCGCAGGGCTGGTCGTGGGCGCGGTCCCTGGACGCGTCGGGAGCCGACGTGGGCGCGCGCAACATGGCGGTCGAGGTGCCAGGGGGGTTCTCCTTCGCCGCCGACACCGAGGTGCCCGTTGCGGTCTACCACCGGTCCCACGAGTGGCAGCAGCGGGAGCTCGAGGCGGTCGGTGCCTTCACGCACGTCTTGTTCGAGGCTGAACGCCCGCTGTTCGGTCGGCTCTTCTCACGAGACGTGGCCGCCGAGGTCGCGGCGCTCGAGGAGCGAGGGGTCGTGACCGCGTTCATGTGCCACGGCACCGATGTCCGTCTTCCCAGCACGCACGTCGACCTGACGCCGTGGTCGCCGTACCGCGACCCGGGCCTGTACCTCGAACGCTACGAGAACGAGGCCCGAAGGAACCGTGCCCTGCTCGACCGACTCGACCGTCCGACGTTCGTGTCGACCCCCGACCTTCTCGTCGACGTCCCGTACGCGACATGGTGCCCCGTCGTCGTCGACCCACGCCGGTGGGCGCGCCCTCAGCGGGCCCCTGGCGGACCGCTCGTGGTCGCGCACGTCCCCTCGCACTCGACGATCAAGGGGACGCACCTGATACGTCCTGCACTCGAGCGGCTGCACACGGAGGGGATCGTCGACTACCGCGAGATCAGCGGCGTGCCGTCGGCGCAGATGCCCGACCTCTACGGCGCGGCCGATGTCGTCCTCGACCAGTTCCGGCTGGGGTCCTACGGGGTCGCCGCGTGCGAGGCCATGGCTGCGGGACGGATCGTCGTGGGACACGTCCTGCCGCAGGTTCGAGACACCGTGCTGCGCGAGACCGGCCTGGAGCTCCCGGTCGTCGAAGCCACCCCGGACACCGTCGAGGAACGGCTGCGCGAGCTGGCGGCCGATCCGGCGTACCGGGCCGAGGTCTCGGTCGCAGGGGTCGACTTCGTCGATCGTGTGCACGACGGACGTCGCAGCGCGAGCGTCCTTCTCGAGAGGTGGGTGGACGCACGATGACGTTCCCGAAGACCACAGACCTGTGGCGCTCGCTACCGATGCCCGTCCAGGACCTTCTCGGTGTGGCGGTGGCACGTGTGCGAGGTGAACGCGTGCCCCCGCCGCCCGAGCCCGGAGACCGGGACGTGAGGCTGATGATCGCACCCGCGAACTATGCGGGTCAGGGGTACCGCTGGGCGCGCGCCGTCGAGGAGAACCCCGACGTGGCGGCGATGAACATGGTCTACTCCTCGATCAACCCCTTCGGGTATCCGGCGGACAACCCCGTGCCGGGACGCATCGCGGCGCACTCGCGCCGGTGGCAGCGCGCGCAGTACCGCGCCCTCGTGGAGCGGTTCACGCACCTGCTGATCGAAGCGGAGATGCGTCCCCTCGGCAGCGCTCTCGGGGGTGAGGTCCTGGCGCAGGCGCAAGCCCTCGAAGCGCGCGGGCTCAAGATCGCCATGCTGTGCCACGGCTCCGACATACGGCTTCCTTCGCGTCATGCGGCGGCCGACGTGTGGTCTCCGTTCCACGACGACGAGTGGGTCCCGGTGGCGTCCCTCGAGACCATCGTCCGCGGCAACCTGAAGGTTCTCGAGGACCTCGGGGCGCCGGTCTTCGTCTCGACGCCGGGCCTGCTGCCCGACGTCCCCCGGGCGCACCTCCTGCCCGTGGTGATCGCGCCCGACGACTGGGTGCAGGAGACCGCGGTGCTCGAGCGCTCCCGCCCGGTCGTGGTGCACGCGCCGTCCAACCCGCACGTCAAGGGGACGGCTCAGATCGTGCCGATGCTCGAGCGTCTGCACGACGAGGGCGTGCTCGAGTACCGGAGCGTGAGCGGGGTCAAGCACGAGGAGATGCCGGCCGTCTTCGGGGCCGCCGACGTCGTGCTCGACCAGTTCCGCCTCGGTGACTACGGGGTCGCTGCGTGCGAGGCGATGGCGGCCGGCCGGCTCGTGGTCTCCCACGTCCTGCCCGAGGCGCGCGAGGCGGTCGAGGCCGAGACGGGTGAGGAGCTGCCGATCGTGCAGAGCACGATCGGAGATCTCGAGGACGTCCTTCGAGACGTCGTCGCACGCCGGGACCACTATCGGGCGCAGGCTGCACGAGGGCCCGCGTTCGTCCGGGCGGTTCACGACGGTCGCCTGTCCCGCCGTGTGCTCGAGGACCATTTTCTCTTTCTCTGAACCGTCCGACCCGGCTCGGTGTCGACCAGAGGAGCGACCGCCGCTCAGGGCCAGGGGCCTGGACGGCCCACGGCCTGCTCGGCGACGGGACGAGCCCGTACCGGGGTCGACACGGTCTACGTCCCCGTCGACCGTGTCGACGACGTCCGGGGCCAGTGCTAGATCCCTGGGCAGTGCAGCTAGACGTGCGGCCGGGGCGCCGTGGCACCGGTGCTCGTGTCCTCGGACACGGTGCCGCTCGCGGAGGGACGGGCCGGCGGGACCGCATCCTCTCGCGCGGCGCGGCGGTCGTCCCACCACCGTCGCATGCGCCGCTCGGCAGGCTTCTCGACGAGCAGGTGGAGTGCTGCTGCCGCACCGAGCGCGGGAACGAACGTGATCGCGTACCAGAGAAGGTTGTCCCAGCCGACGGGGAAGATCCCGAGCTGTGCGCGCAGGAAGTACACGATCGTGGCGTGCACGAGGTAGAACGCGTAGGACCACTCGCCGAGGGTCACCAGGACGCGGGAACGCAGCAGCGAGCGGCCACCGCGAAGGTCTCGCCCGGCCACCAGCACGATGGCCGTCGCACAGGCGATCGTCGCGAGCTCGTTCGCGCTCGCGATGGCGTACGTGGTGAGTGTGCCGGGGTTCGGCACGAGGTGGGTCGCGTACGCGAGCCAGCCGAGGAAGCCGAGGACGATCCCGTAGCCGACCCAGGGCGTGAGCCGGACACGGAGGCCGTGGCGCACTGCCCAGGCGAGGCACATCCCGAGCGCGAACTCGGTGATGCGCACGATCGGCCAGGGCATGTCGGCGGCCCACCAGGCCTCGGGGGAGGACACCGTGGCGATCCGGTAGGAGAGCGCGACGCCGATGACCACTGCCGCGCCCACGAGGGCCCCACGCACGCGGAACGGGCGCAGAGCGCGCTGCAGCGCGGGGTGCATCGCGTAGAAGAAGGCTTCACAGGTCAGCGTCCACGCGGCCGGGTTGCCGGAGAAGAGGATCGCAGGGTCTCGGGACCACCCTTGCAGCAGGAGGAAGGAGAGCACCAGGACCGGCCCGAGGGGCTTGACCCACCACTCGGTCGGATCGGGGGCGACGGCGTAGAAGACCGGGATGGCGAGCAGGAGAGCGACGAGGTGGGACGGGTAGATCCGCGCGAACCTGCGCCACCAGAAGGTCGGTGCATCCGTCCGAGGGGACCACGACCAGGTCAGGACGAACCCGGACAGGACGAAGAAGAACGTCACCCCGAAGTTCCCGTACTGCAGCAAGGAGTTGATGGGGAGAGGAGCGAGCACCTCCATGTGGAAGGCGAACACCCCGAATGCGGCCCACCAGCGGAGCCCGGTCAGGGAGTCCGCGCGCGGCATGCGTGCAAGGCTCGCCAAGTTGTCCACAGCGGGTGAGACTACCAGTGGCCCGGAGCGTGCACGCCGCGGGCGCGTGGAGGTGGCACGTCGGCGGCCCGGCGCAGGGCTGGTAGCGTCGCGGCGTGCCCGAGACCCTCGCTCCTCACGTCACTCCCCAGGTCGATGTCGTCATCGCGGTGCACGACGAGCGCCGCCCGATCGAGAGGGCGGTCGCGTCCGTCCTCCAGGGGGCTGTCCGACGCGTCCGGGTGACGGTCGTCGCGCACGGGCTCGGGGTCGAGGCAGTCAGGTCGAGGCTGGGGGGGCTGGCTGACGACGAGCGGGTCCGCGTCGTCCCGTTCGTCGACGGGGTGCGCTCGCCCGCCGGGCCCTTCAACCACGGGCTCGATCTGGCGACCGCCCCCTTCACATCGGTCATGGGCTCGGACGACGTCCTCGAGCCTGGGGCCGTCGACGCGTGGCTGGCCCTCGCCGAGCGGGAGTCCGCTGATGTCGTGCTCGCGCGCGTCCGCCACGAGGACGGTCGTCCGGTGCGCACCCCGCCGACGCGTCTCGGTCGCACCCGGGGGCTCGACGGCGTCCGCGACCGGCTGGCGTACCGCAGCGCCCCCCTGGGGCTGGTGTCGCGGGCGAAGTTCGGCGCGCTGCGGTTCACGACGGGGGTCGCGGTCGGTGAGGACATCGAGTACGTCAACTCCATGTGGTTCTCCGGTGCGCGGCTGGTCCTGGCGAGAGGACCCGCCTACGTCGTGATGGCCGACGTCTCGGGACGAGTGACGGGCGCCGCCCGACCGGTCTCCGACGAGTTCTCCTTCCTGCAGGACGCGCTCTCCGGCCTCAGGAAGCGGGACGAGGCGGTGCTGAACGCGTACGGGACGAAGTTCTTGCGCGTCCAGGTCTTCGGTGCCGTGCACAACCGGCCAGACCCCGACCGGTGGTCCTCGGGGGAGCGTGAGGAGCTCGCCTCCGTCTGCCGTACGGTCCTGGCGCTCGCCCCGCGAGCTGCCGCGCCGCTCGCGCGGGCAGACCGCTCGCTGCTCGACGCCGTGCTCGACCCGTCGGTCCCTGTCGAGGCGCTCCTCGACAGGTCCGTCGCCCGTAGACGGTTCGGTCGGCCTGCGACGCTCGTCCCGCGCGACCTGCGTCGCGTCCTCCACCGTGAGGCGCCGTTGAGGTTCATGGTGGCGTCCGTCGCCGCAGGTCGCTGACGCGACCGACGGGTGGTCCTGACCAACTATCCTGGGTCCTGTCTCCGAGGTCAGCACACCCCGTGGGATCCCTCCACACGATTGAGGTTTCTTGATGCACATCGCCGTCGTTGCGCTCGGCAAGATCGGCCTTCCGTTGGCGGTCCAGTTCGCAGACCGCGGTCACGACGTCGTCGGGGTCGACGTCAACCCGGCACTCGTCGCGGAGATCGACGCGGGCCGTGAGCCGTTCCCCGGCGAGGCGCACCTCGGCGAGAAGCTCGCCGCGGTCACGGCGTCGGGCAGGCTCCGGGCGACGACCGACTACGCGCAGGCGATCCCCGGTGCTGACGTCGTGGTGGTCGTCGTACCGCTCTTCGTGGACGAGGAGACCGCTCAGCCGGACTTCGCGTGGATGGATGCCGCGACACGGTCGATCGGGGAGCACCTCGCGCCGGGGACCCTCGTCTCGTACGAGACGACACTGCCCGTCGGCGTCACACGGAATCGCTGGAAGCCGCTCCTGGAGAAGGTGTCCGGTCTCGTCGAGGGGCAGGACTTCCACCTCGTGTTCTCTCCCGAGCGCGTGCTGACCGGCCGGATCTTCGCTGACCTGAAGCGCTACCCGAAGCTGATCGGTGGGCTCGGCGACGAGGGGGCGCGGCGTGCTCGGGAGTTCTACGAGGCGGTGCTGACGTTCGACGAACGCCCCGACCTGCCGCGGCCCAACGGCGTCTGGGACCTCGGCAGCGCCGAGGCCGCCGAGCTGGCGAAGCTGGCGGAGACGACCTACCGGGACGTCAACATCGGGCTGGCGAACCAGTTCGCCCTCTTCGCCGACCGGCAGGGCATCGACGTCTACGCGGTCATCGAGGCGTGCAACTCCCAGCCCTACAGCCACATCCATCGGCCGGGGATCGCGGTCGGTGGCCATTGCATCCCGGTGTACCCGCGCCTGTACCTGTCGGTGGACCCCGAGGCCTCGATCGTGCGTGACGCCCGCAGCGTGAACGCCGCGATGCCCGAGCGCGTGGTCGCACGCGCGGCCGAGGTGATCGGCAGCCTCGAAGGGCTGCGCGTCGTGGTCCTCGGCGCGTCCTACCGGGGCGGCGTGAAGGAGACGGCGCTCTCTGGCGTCTTCCCGACGGTCGAGGCCTTGGTCAAGCAGGGGGCGAGCGTGCTCGTCCACGACCCGATGTACGAGGACGACGAGCTCGCGAAGCTCGGCCTCGACGCCTACCACTACGGCGAACCTGTCGACGTCGCGGTCCTCCAGGCCGACCACGCGGAGTACCGGGACCTCGGCCCGGAGAGCCTTCCGGGAATCAGGCTGCTGGTCGACGGTCGTCGGTGCACGGATCCGGCACGGTGGGTCGGCACCCCGCGCGTCGTGATCGGCCAGGGGGGCGCATCATGAGCTCCGGCCCCCTGCCCGACCGGTCGTCCGTCAAGGTCGTCGCCGTCGTCGTCGCGTTCAACCGGCGTGACCTGCTCAAGGACGCTCTCGACGCTCTCGACGCCCAGACGCACCCTCTGGCCGGCGTCGTCGTGGTCGACAACCGGTCCGACGACGACTCGGCGGTCGTCGCCGCGGAGCACCCGATCGGTGCGACCGTGCTCGAGCTCAGCCGGAACACCGGAGGCGCCGGGGGCTTCGCCGCGGGCATCGCGCACGCGCTGTCGGAGTTCGACCCCGAGTGCCTCTGGCTCATGGACGACGACACCATCCCCACGCCGTCGGCCCTCGACGAGCTCCTGCGCGCTCGAGAGGAGTATCCGGAGCCTGTCGCTCTCCTCGGCAGCAGGGTCGTGTGGCACGACGGCCGCGACCACCCGATGAACACCCCGCGTCGGCGCCCCGGCGCGACGCGTGACGAGATCTCGGACTCCTCGGCAGTGGGTGCGGTACCGGTGCGTTCGTCGTCGTTCGTGTCGATGCTGATCGACACCCGTGCGGTCCGCTACCACGGCCTGCCCATCGCCGACTACTTCATCTGGAACGACGACTTCGAGTACTCGTGCCGGATCCTGCGTCGTGGGATCGGGCTGTACGTGCCGGCGAGCGTCGTCGAGCACCGGACGCAGAAGTTCGGCGCGACGGACACGGACCCGGGCGACCGCTTCTACTTCGAGGTGCGCAACAAGATCTGGATGCTCACCCGTTCGACCTCGCTCTCCCCGGAGGAGCGTGTCCTGTACGCAGGGTCGTCGCTGCGCCGGTGGACGCGGACGTTCGCGGGATCGAGTCAGCGCGCCGTGCTGCGTCGTGCCGCGATCAAGGGGATCCGGGACGGGATGCTGCGTGGGCCGCGTTCCACGGTCAAGGTCCTGGACGGCAGCGGCATCTCGACGGACGAGGTCCTCGACGCCGAGGCGGGGTCGCCCCGCCGTCGGGGGGAATGATCGCTCGTGCCGTCGCGCATGACCGGGGCCACCGAACCCGCCCTCCTGCCGTTCTCCGTCCTGCTGCCCGTCTACGCGGGTGACCGGGCCGACTTCCTCGACCGGGCCTTCCGGTCGGTGACCGAGGACCAGTCCCTCCCTCCCGACGAGGTGGTGATCGTCCAGGACGGTCCGGTGGGGGCCGACCTGCGCGACGTCCTCGACAAGCTGACGAGTACCAGCGCACAGCCAGTGCGGCGCGTGGTCCTGGAGACGAACGTCGGGTTGGCGCGCGCGCTCGAGGCAGGGTTGGACGCGTGCACCCATGAGATCGTCGCGCGAATGGACGCGGACGACGTGGCCCTGCCGCAGCGGTTCGAACGACAGGTCCCGCTGATGCACTCGCTGGACATCGTCGGGTCCGCCATCCAGGAGTTCGCGAGCGAGAGCGAGCCGGGCGTCGTCAGGACGCCTCCGTTGTCGGGCCACGAGATCGACCGCTCGTCGCGCCTCTACTCGCCGTTCAACCATCCCTCGGTCGTCTTCCGGCGGTCGGTGGTCCGTGCGGCGGGTGGCTACCAGGACCTCCCGCTGCTCGAGGACTACTGGTTGTGGGTACGCATGATCACGGCAGGGGTCCGGGCCGGCAACCTCCCGGAGGTCCTGCTGCTCTACCGGGTGGGTGCCGGGGCCTACGGGCGGCGCGGTGGGGCGCTCGTCCTGCGGAGCGAGATCGAGCTGCAGCGCCGGATGCACCGGATCGGTTTCACGTCGAAGGGCCAGCTCGTCCGCAACGTCCTGGTGCGCGGCGGCTACCGCCTCGTGCCGGAGTCCCTCCGGCGCCGGGCGTACCGGAAGGTGGTCGTCGGGATGTGAGGACGCTGGGCTAGGCTGTGTGCGCCCGTGGTCCGTGACGTCGACGCGCGATCCGGCGTTGAAACTGTCGAGCTGAACCTGAGGTGTAGTCCGTGACGGCGTGGATCCCCCTGACCTTCGCCTGTGTCGTCGGTCTGCTGATCATCTGGGTGCCTGGGCTCGTCGTCGTGCGGGCTCTCGACGTCAGGGGGCTGATCGCCTTCGGGATCGCGCCGGCCGTGTCGGGTGCCGTGATCTCGCTCTCCGCAGTCCTCGCCCCCGTGCTGGGGCTGTCCTGGTCGGTCGCGGTGGTGGCGGGCGGCACCGGGATCCTGTTCGTGCTGGCGGTGCTCCTGCGGCTGGTGCTGAGGCTCCGCCCCATGCCGGCGAGACCACCCCGTGCGCTCGCACGGGCGATCGGCATCTCGACGGGCGCCGCGCTCCTCATGACCCTGGTCGTCAGTACCGCGAGGTTCGTCTCGGCGGTCCCCGACCCGGCGCGCATCGCGCAGACCTACGACACGTCGTTCCACCTCAACACGGTCCAGATGATCCTCGAGACCGGTGACGCCTCGTCGCTGCACATGACGTTGACCAACCCGGCGGTCACCACGTCGTTCTACCCCGCGCTGTGGCACGGGATGGTCGCTCTGCTGGTCCAGCTCACCGGGGTGGGCGTCGCACAGGCGAGCAACGTGCTCGCGGCCCTGCTCGCGTTCGGCCTGTGGCCCGTGGGAGTCGCTGCGCTCACGCGCGCCCTGGTCGGTCCCAGCCCGCTGCCGGTCGCCCTCGCTGCGCTGTTCGCGATCTCGCTGCCGCAGTTCCCGGTGCGTCTTCTCTCGTTCGGCATCCTGTACCCGACGCTTCTGAGCCATGCCCTGCTGCCGGGGGTCCTGGCGATGTTCGTGCTGGCGGTGGACGCGCGAGGCTGGCGGCCCCGGCTCGTCGCGCTCCTGCTCGGTCTGGTGGGGTGGGGAACACTGGCGCTGGCGCAGACGAGTGCCGTCTTCGCACTGATGTTCGTCCTCGTGCCGTTGATGTTCCACGCCCTCGTCGTGTACTCGCGGAGGGCGCGGTTCCGCGGCGTCGGGATCGGACGTCGGGTGGCCGTGTGGCTCCTGGCGGTGGCGGCTGCGGCCGCCGGGTACGTGGTGCTCGGCTGGTCGCCGGTGATCGCCGGCATGCGGTCGAAGGTCGACTGGCCGGTCACGATGGATCTCCTGCCGGCGTTGAAGTCGGCACTGTCGTTCTCGTCGATCGACCCCGTGCTGGCCCCTTCGTGGGTGTTCGCCGCCCTGGTGGCCATCGGCGCCGTCGCGATGCTGAGGCACCGCTCGCTGCGCTGGGTCCCGTTCGGATACCTCGTGCTCCTGGCCCTGTACGTGGTCGCACGCGCTGGTTCGTCGGCCAGCCGCGCCGAGCTGACCGGCTACTGGTACGGGGACGCGCCACGGCTGGCGGCCCTTCTTCCGCTTCTCGCGGTTCCCCTCGCTGCCTACGGCGCGTTCTCGCTCGTCCTCCTGGCCCGGTGGCTGTTCCGTCGGCTGAAGCCCGCGTGGCGACCCTCGGGCGTCCTGGTCCTGACCGTCTCCCTGCTGGTCGCTGCGGTGGGTGTCCTCGTCGTGGGCCGGATGGCCCCGACCCGAGACGTCGACTACTGGCTCGCGACGACGTACCGGCTCGACCCCCACGCGGAGACGTCGAGCGGTCTGCTGTCCGCCGCCGAGGAGAGGCTCCTCGGGCGGATCGGCGACGTGGTGCCGGAAGGGGTCGCCATCGCGGGGAACCCATGGGACGGTAGTGCTCTCACGTGGGCCCTGGCGGACCGTGAGGCGGTCTTCCCGCACCTCAACGTCGTCTTCGACGTCCCGCGGCTGGTCGTCGCCGAACGTCTCGACGAGGCCGGGGAGGACCCCGAGGTCTGCGACGCGGTGCGGGCGCTCGACCTCGGGTACGTGCTGAGGATGGGGCCTTCGCTGTGGGGAGGGGACCCTGCGGGGCGTGATGCTCGCTACCCCGGCCTCGAAGGACTCGTCGAGTCGGGGGTGGCCGAGGTCGTCGCCTCCGAGGGGGACGCGGAGCTCCTCCGGATCACGGCGTGCTCGTGATCCCGACCTGTTGTGAACGTTGTGTGGCGATGTCGCAGGGAGGGTCCCCCAGGCCGGGAGGCCATCCGCGCCGCGCTAGGCTGAATCGGCTATTTCGCTAACGAGGAGTATGTGTGGACGCGGATCTTGTGGTGGTTGGATCGGGCTTCTTCGGCCTGACCGTGGCAGAACGACTGGCGGAGGAGCACGGGCGCAAGGTGCTCGTCATCGACCGCCGGGACCACATCGGAGGGAACGCCTACAGCGAGGCCGAGCCGACGACGGGGATCGAGGTCCACCGCTACGGCGCGCACCTCTTCCACACGTCGAACGAGCGCGTCTGGGAGTACGTGAACCGGTTCACCGCGTTCACGAGCTACGTGCACCGGGTCTACACGACCCACCGCGGCGAGGTGTTCCCGATGCCCATCAACCTCGGGACCATCAACCAGTTCTTCCGTTCGGCCTACGGCCCGGACGCCGCTCGTGACCTGGTCAAGGAGCTCTCCGCGGAGCTTGGCGGCAAGAAGCCGACGAACCTCGACGAGCAGGGGGTCTCGCTGATCGGTCGCCCGCTCTACGAGGCCTTCATCCGTGACTACACGGCCAAGCAGTGGCAGACGGACCCGACCGAGCTTCCCGCGAGCATCATCTCGCGCCTGCCCGTGCGCTACACGTACGACAACCGCTACTTCAACGACACGCACGAGGGTCTGCCGGTCGACGGCTACACGGCGTGGATCGAGCGGATGGCCGACCACAAGAACATCGAGGTGCGGCTGGGCGTCGACTTCTTCGACGAGTCACAGCCGGTCAACAAGAAGAACGTCGTCGGGAACGTCCCGGTCGTGTACACGGGCCCTGTGGACCGCTACTTCGACTATGCCGAGGGCTCGCTGTCCTGGCGCACGCTCGACTTCGAGCAGGAGGTGCTCCCGACCGGCGACTTCCAGGGGACCTCGGTCATGAACTACGCGGACGCCGACGTCCCGTACACCCGGATCCACGAGTTCCGGCACTTCCACCCGGAGCGGGACTACCCGACGGACCGGACGGTCGTCATGCGCGAGTTCTCGCGCTTCGCCGAGAAGTCCGACGAGCCCTACTACCCGGTCAACACGAGCGTGGACCGCGAGAAGCTCCTGGCCTACCGCGACCTGGCGGCGGGGGAGAAGGACGTGCTCTTCGGTGGGCGTCTGGGCACGTACAAGTATCTCGACATGCACATGGCGATCGGTGGAGCCCTCTCGATGGTCGACAACAAGCTGGCTCCCCACTTCGGTGGCCAGGGAGCTCTCCAGAGCGGCGGGGTGGACGCATGAGCATCTCCGGATCGGGTGAGCCTCGCGTTCTCCAGCGCGTCGTCCTGCCGTTGAAGGGCGACCAGGACATCCTGCCGCTGTACGTCGAGGGGCCGCAGGGGCAGCCCGTGGTCAGCATCGGGTCGGACGACAAGGAGCGCATCTCCCACAGCGGTCCGGCCGAGCGGCAGGACATCGCACAGGTCCTCTCGCGTCGCTCCTTCCGCGTCAAGCCCGGGGAGCGCACCTCGTTCGGCACCTACTTCAACGCGTTCCCCGCGAGCTACTGGCGCCGGTGGACCGTTGTCGACGAGGTCACCCTGCGCCTCGTGGTCGAGGGGGCCGGGTCGGTCTTCGTCTACCGGTCCAACGCGCGGGGGAACATCTACCGCGTCGCCTCGCGGGCGTTCTCGAGCCAGACGAGGGACGAGTTCACCTTCGAGCTGTCGCTCGCCAACTTCGCCGACGGCGGGTGGTACTGGTTCGACGTCGTCGCGGACGGGGATGCTGCGGGGGCGACGCTCTCGTCGGCCCAGTGGGAGTCCCCGATCGAGCGCCCGACGGGAAGCGTGAGCATCTCGGTCACGACGCTCAACAGGCCCGACGACATCCTGCAGCTGCTCGAGCAGGTCGCGACCGACGACGCGCTGCTGAACGTCCTCGATCGCGTCCTGGTCGTGGACCAGGGTACGCAGCACGTGACTGATCTTCCCGGGTTCGAGAAGGCCGAGCGCGGTCTCGACGGACGTCTGCGGATCATCCGCCAGGCGAACCTGGGGGGATCCGGTGGCTTCTCGCGGGGCATGAGCGAGGTCCTCGACGCCGACGAGAGCGACTACGTGCTCCTCTCGGACGACGACGTCCGGACCGAGCCGGAGGGCATCCTCCGGGCGGTGACGTTCGCGGACTTCGCCCGGAAGCCGACGATCGTCGGCGGGCACATGTTCTCGATGTACGACCGCGCCTTCCTCCACTCGATGGGTGAGCGGATCGATCCGTGGCGCTTCTGGTGGGGTCCTGCGATCGCAGGGTCGGAAGGGCACCACCTCAACGAGGCGGCGCTGCGCACGTCGCCGAAGCTGCACCGGCGGATCGACGTGGACTACAACGGTTGGTGGATGACGCTCATCCCGACGTCCGTCCTGCGCAAGGTCGGTCTGTCGTTGCCGGTGTTCATCAAGTGGGACGACGCCGAGTACGGGCTGCGCGCTCGAGCGGCCGGGGTGCCGACCGTCACGCTGCCCGGCGCCGCCGTCTGGCACGTGCCGTGGACGGACAAGGACGACAGCCTCGACTGGCAGGCCTACTACCACCAGCGCAACAGGGTTCTGGCCGCGCTGCTCTACTCGCCGTTCGAGCGAGGCGGTCGTATGGTCCGCGAGAGCATGTACCACCAGCTCAAGCACCTGCTGGCGGCGCAGTACTCCGTGGCCGAGCTCCGTCTTCAGGCGCTCGAGGACCTGTTCACGGGTCCGGAGCACCTGCATGCCACGCTCGCGACCAAGCTGGCGGAGATCCGCGCGACCCGCGCGAGCTTCGACGACTCGCGCGTCGAGCGCGACCCGGGGGCATTTCCTGCGTTGCGGTCTCAGAGCGCCAAGAGGGGGCGTGACGCGGTGCTCCCGGAGAATCGTGTGACGGCTCTGGTCATGGCGGGTCTGGGACTGGCGAAGGCGGTCCGTCCCGCGAACCCGATGAGCAAGGAGCATCCTCAGGCCGAGATCGCGGCCATGGACGCCCGGTGGTGGCTGCTGTCGCAGTACGACTCGGCTGTGGTCTCGACGTCGGACGGCTCTGGTGCGGCCTGGTACAAGCGTGACCCTGCCGTCTTCAAGGAGCTGCTCGGTCGGAGCATCGCGCTCCACGAGAAGATGCTGCGCGAGTGGAGCACCCTGTCCTCCACCTACAGGTCGGCGCTCGACGACCTCGTCGGTCAGGAGGCCTGGAAGCGTACCTTCGACAGCACCCAGCAGGACGAGTCGTGAACCCTGCGGTTCCTCTGACGACCCCCGGGTACGGCCACGGACTGCTCGACGTCTTCCGCCGTCGGTACCTGCTGAGGCTCATCGTCCGCAAGGAGCTCAGGGTGCGCTACCGAGGGTCTGTCCTCGGGATGGCGTGGTCGTACGTCAAGCCGGCCGTCCAGTTCCTGGTCTACTTCGTCGCGCTGGGCATCTTCATGCAGCTCAGCGGGAGGATCGAGGACTACGCGATCTACCTGTTCTCAGGAATCGTTGTCATCAACTTCTTCAGCGAGGGGTTCGGCAACGCGACGCGGTCGGTGGTCTGGAACGCGCCGCTCGTCCGGAAGATCTACCTCCCGCGCGAACTGTTCCCGATGGCTTCGCTGTGGGTCTCCGCGGTGCACTTCTTCCCGCAGCTCATCGTCCTGCTCGTGGGGACCTTGATCGCTGGTTGGCGCCCGGGGATCGTCGAGCTCGCGGCGGGTGTCGTGGGGTTCGTGATCGTGGCGCTGCTCTCGCTCGGGCTGGGGCTGCTCTTCGGCGCCGTGAACGTGTTCTTCCGGGACGCCGAGAACTTCGTCGACCTGATCGCGATGGTCGCCACCTGGGCCTCGCCCGTGCTCTACCAGTGGGAGATGGTGGCGGACGTCCTGCCGGGCTGGCTCTTCACGCTCTACCAGCTCAATCCGTTGACTGCTGCCGTCGAGCTGTTCCACTACTGCTTCTGGTTCCCCGCCACGGCCGGGGCGGCAGCGTCGCCCCCGATCCTCATGCCACCTGACATGTGGATGTTCGCAGGTATCGCCGTCCTGGTCTCGCTCGGCACCGTGCTGATCGGCCAGACCGTCTTCCGGCGCCTCGAGGGGCGCTTCGCCCAGGAGCTGTGATGACGACGTCCATCGAGGTCAAGAACCTGCAGAAGCGCTTCACCCTCCGCCACAACCGTTCGCTCAAGGAGCTGATGGTGGCCGCGGTGCGAGGGAAGGACCTGTCGGACACGTTCCTCGCGCTCGACGACGTGTCGTTCGACGTCCAGGAGGGAGAGACGGTCGCGCTCCTCGGCTTCAACGGGTCGGGGAAGTCCACCCTCTTGAAGCTGATCTCGGGGGTGCTCCGTCCCGACTCGGGGTCGATCGGGACGCGGGGCAGGGTCGCGGGCCTCATCGAGGTCGGTGCGGGTTTCCACCCTGACCTGACGGGGCGTGAGAACGTCTACCTCAACGCGGCGATCCTCGGCCTCAGCCAGGCACAGGTCGAGGCGAGGTTCGACGAGATCGTGGCTTTCAGCGAGATCGAGAAGTTCATCGACACCGAGGTGAAGTTCTACTCCTCGGGGATGTTCATCCGTCTGGCTTTCTCGGTCGCGGTCCACTCGGACCCCGAGGTGTTCCTCATCGACGAGGTCCTGGCCGTCGGCGACGAGCCGTTTCAGCGCAAGTGCCTGGACCGTGTCCGTGAGCTGCGGGACGAGGGGCGGACGCTCGTCATCGTGAGTCACGATCTCGACATGGTCGCCGACCTGTGCGACCGAGGGATCCTGCTCGAGAAGGGGGTCGTCGTGGCTGACGGCGACACCAGGGTGCTTGTGGACAAGATGCGGGCTTCCTAGCTCCGTCTCCCGACCCGGTCGGTCGGTCGGGGGCACGCGGCACCGCGTGCCCCCGACCGCCGTGCGTCAGGCGGTGAGACGTTCGCTCTGCCGCAGTCGTTCCTGGGCACCAGGATCCTGTGTGAGGCGTGCCGAGGTCGCGGACGAGAGCAGGACCACCGAACCGTCGTGGGTGAGCAGGTCGAGGGTGCGACGAACCACGTCGCGTGGCGTGGTCGGTTCGAGCATGACGCGGCGGTTGCCTCCTGACGCCGGCTGAGTGCCGGTGGCCCACACGACGAGGTCGGCGTGCCGGACCGCGGGCTCGTCGTCCTGCTCGATCGCGACCGC
The DNA here is from genome assembly GCF_000718325.1 of Oerskovia turbata. Taxonomy (GTDB): domain Bacteria; phylum Actinomycetota; class Actinomycetes; order Actinomycetales; family Cellulomonadaceae; genus Oerskovia; species Oerskovia turbata. The sequence continues at coordinate 204,366 of NZ_JOFV01000002.1, read as the reverse complement.
GGTCGGGTCGATCTCCTCGACCCAGCCGATCTGGTCGCCGTAGGTCATGACGGCCGAGCCGGCGTCGATCGTCCCGGGCGGCAGGTCGCCGTCGAACCGGCGCGCGAGGGCGGGGAGCGGTACGGCGACGAGCTGGGCGCTCGTGCCCGCCCAGGCGGCGGGGCGGGAGGTCACCACGACGTCTGCGTCGGCGATGCCACGAACGTCCTCCGGCCCGACGGCGGCGCTCCCTTCCGTGGCCGGCGGCAGCACGAGCGTGGCTCCTGTCCGCCAGGTGGCGAGCGCCCAGACGATGGCGCGCCAGTGCGGGGGGAGGTCGAGGAGAACGCGGACCCCGGGTGCTGCATCGAGTTCTTCGACGAGCAGGTTCACGGTCTTGTTGATCCAGTTGTGCAGGACGGCCCCCGACAGCTCGACGCGTTCGTCGTCGTCCCCGTACCAGGTCACGCGTGGCCGCCCGGGATCGCGAGTGAGGATCGACTGCAGGTCGGCGATGTGCATAGGGGTGGTGGAGGACTCTGTCATCTGCTCAGGGTAGGGCCCGTCAACACTCTCGGTGTCCGTGATTTCACCCACGGAATCGTCTGGATACCACATTTCGGCTTGACGGACGCGGATGACACGCGTGTAATTTCTCCAATGCAGTTTTCAAATAACGGCATGAAGGGGCGCAACATGTGGAACGTGCTGGGCGATGATCTGGGGGCATTTCCCTCGGACGCAGGTCAGCCTGTGGAGACGGTGGCTCCGGTGCTGCCGCTCTTCGGCGAGGTCGTGGACGACGGGCTGATGGGGTGGCAGGAGCGCGCTCTGTGCGCTCAGACCGACCCTGAGGCGTTCTTCCCCGAGAAGGGGGGATCGACCCGCGAGGCCAAGAAGGTCTGCACGGGCTGCGAGGTGCGGGCCGAGTGCCTCGAGTACGCGCTCGAGCACGACGAGCGTTTCGGCATCTGGGGCGGGCTCTCCGAGCGTGAGCGTCGCAAGCTCAAGCGCCGGGTGGTCTGAGGTCGCTCCGGCTCTCGGGTCGGGAGCGGGCGAACTGTCGCTCGGGTAGACGACCTGCCGTGTCGAGGTCCCACGATCTGCAGCGAGCGCGGGCCATGATGTGGCCAGGATGACTTCTTCAGACACGACCACGGTGACCGGTCCCTACCACCAGCCAGGTGCGACGCAGCAGCGCGCACGTGGTGCGGCGCCCCACGCCGTCACGGCGGTGACCGGTTCCGTCCCCGGCGTCGTCTCGGTGACCGCGGTGGTCGTCACGCAGGGGCACACCCGCTACCTGCCCCACACGCTCGACGCCGTCCGGTCCCAGTCGGTCGTACCGGATGCCGTGATCGTGGTCGACGTCGCCGCGTCCCAGGCGATGAGCGAGTACCAGGAGCTCCAGCTCGGCGGCGCGCGGTTCCTCGCAGCCCCTCACGCGCGCACCTTCGGGCAGGCCGTGGACATCGCGCTCGCGTCCCGCGACACGCAGGACCCGCCGACCTGGATCTGGCTCCTGCACGACGACTCCACCCCCGAGCCCGGCGCCCTGGCGGAGCAGCTCAGGGCGGTCGAGCACTCGAGCACCGTGGCGATCGCCGGCGCGAAGCAGCGCCGGTGGGACCTCGACGGTGACTCCGACGGGGTGCTCCTCGAGGTCGGGTTCACGGTCTCCCCGCTCGGTCGCAGGATGACCGGTATCGACGAGCACGAGATCGACCAGGGGCAGCACGACGCCCGTGAGGACGTCTTCGCGGTGGGCCTCGCCGGCGCGCTCGTGCGCACCTCGGTCTGGCAGGCGTTGGAGGGCACCGACCCCGAGTACGGGGTCTTCGGCGACGGGCTCGACCTCTGCCGCCGCGCGCGGCTCGCCGGGCACCGGGTCGTCGTGGTCCCGCGTGCCGTTGTCCGGCACGCGCAGGCGTCGCTCCTCGACCTCCGCGACGAAGGACGCCACGAGGACGAGCCCCGGGTGCCGGACGCCGAGGCGTCGTACGGACCCCGGCGGCGCAGCCACCTGCACTACCGGCTCGTGAGCGTCGCCTGGCCGATGCTCGTGCCGACCGTGCTCGCCATGATCCTGTGGGCGCCGTTCCAGGCCATGTACCGGCTCGCGATCAAGCGCCCCGCGCAGGCGCGGGACGAGCTCCTCGCGCCGCTGTGGGCGGTCGTCCGGCTCCCGGCGGTCGCGCGTTCTCGCCGGTCGGTGCGTCGGACCAGCATCCTTCCCCGACGCGCGCTGGTCCCCCTGCTGGGCACCTGGCGTGACGTCCTCGGGGAGCGCCGGGACCACCGGTTGGCGAACGCCGAGGAGCACCGGGTGTCCACGGCTCCCACCGATCTCGAACGGGCCGAGCTTCGTGCGATCGGTCGCCGGCGCCACGTCGTGCTCGGGCTGCTGACGCTCGGCCTGCTCGCGGTGACCGCGCTCGTCTTCGGGTCGGTCCTCGGGGCCCTCTTCGCCGGTGGGCGCTTCGTCGGTGGCGAGCTCCTCCCGGCGGACGGGAGCTTCGCGGCCGTCTGGCGGGCGGCGACCGGTGGCTGGGTCGCGGACGGGCTGGGATCACCGGCACCGGCCGACCCCTTCACGACGTTCCTCCTCCCGTTGGTGCTGCTCGGTGGCGGATCGCTCCAGCCGGCGGTCGGTGTCATGGTGGTGCTGTCGTTCGTGGTGGCGGGGCTGGGGGCCTGGTTCGCGGCGGGTGGGGTGACCCGCTCGGTCTGGCTGCGGGCATGGGCCGTGCTCGTGTGGGTCGCGGCCCCGTCCTTCGTGCTCGCGCTCGGCGACGGGCGCCTCGGGGCGCTCGTCGCGCACGCCGCTCTCCCGTGGGTCGCGCTGGGGGTCCTGCGGGCTCTGGGGGTCCAGGCGTACGACGAGCTGAGCCCCGCCCTCGGGCCGGTCGGCGGCCGTGCGCAGGCAGCGGGCCGACGAGCGCTCCGGCGACGGCGGCCGGGCTCGGTCGGTGCGGCGGCAGCCGCGGGGCTCGCCGTGCTGGTCGCGGTGTCCGGGGCCCCGATCCTCCTCCCGGTGCTCGTCCTGGCGCTGGGTGTCGTCGCGGTCGCGGCGCGAGCGCACCGCCGGTACCTGCTCCTGGTCCTTCTTCCCGCCCTCGTGCTCCTTGCACCCTTCTGGTACCACGTCGGTACCACCTGGACCGACGGCGGGTGGCGCCTCCTGGCGACCGGTCCTGGCGTGCCGGTCGGCTCGGACGCGGCCCCGGCGTGGCAGCAGCTCCTCGGTCTGCCCGTTGAGGGTGCCCCGTGGTTCGGTCTCGACGCCGGGGTGCTCGGTGAGGTTGCGCGCCTCGCGCCCCTGGCGACGGGAGCGCTGGTCGCGACGCTGGCCGTGCTCGCCCTCTTCCGTGCGCGGGTGGCCGGTGTGGCCTGTGCCTGGTTCATCGCCGCGCTGGGCCTCGCCGCCGCCGTCGTGACGGGGGCGGTCGAGGTCGCCGGCTCGGCCGGGGGCCCCGTCCGTGGTTGGTCGGGTGCAGGGGTCTCGGTCGTCGTCCTGGCGCTCCTGGGGGCCGCCCTCCTCGGTGCTCCGGGGCTGCGTCAGGTGCGCCGTGGCGATCCGCAGGTCGACGCGGACGCTTCCGAGGGGGGCGTGGACGCGCCGGGGGTGGGCACGTCGGACACGACGGGTGCGCGTCAGCCCGTCGAGAAGCACCCTCGCCGCAGGGCCCGACGCGCTCGCGCGCTCGCGCGGTGGCGAACGGGCGGGGTCGGCCTGCTCGCCCTGGTCGCGGTCCTCGTCCCCGTCGCGTCGCTGGCGTCGTGGACCGTGAGCGCGACCGACCGTGACGGTGCCGTCGGGGATCTGGTCGTCGTGACCGATCCCGTGGTTCCCAAGGTCGGTCAGCAGATGCAGGACTCCGAGCGCGAGGTGCGTGTGCTCTCGCTCGAGCTCGCCCCCGGCGGGGTCCTCGAGTACGCGTTGCTGCGCGGGGACGGACCACAGATGATCGATGCGTCGAGCGTTGTGCAGGCGCGCGCCATGACTGACCCGTCGTACGCGCAGGGGGACCTGCCGACGGTCGTGGCGGGCATGGCGACGGGGAGCGCCGCCGGTGCTGCACGTGAGCTCGGTGACCTGGGAGTGGGCGCCGTCGTGCTGCCGACCTCGACGACCGAGGACGCGGTCGCGGAGCGTGAGCGCGCCGAGCTCGTGGCGCGTCTCGACATGGTGCCGGGCCTCGAGCGGGTGACCGAGGGGCAGACCTCGGTGCTGTGGCGGGTCGCTCCTGGTCCGCTGGAGACGGACGCCCCGGCCTGGGCACGAGTGGTCGCGTCCTTGCCGACCTCGGACCGGCGGGACGACGACGGGCCCGTCGTGGTCGAGCGACTCCTCCCGGCGGACGACAGGTCCGTCGCGACCCGGGTCGAGTCGGGCGGTCCGGAGCGGGCGGTCGTGCTCGCCGAGACCGCAGATCCCGGCTGGGTCGCGACGCTCGACGGTCGCGTCCTCGAGCGCGCCGAGGTCGACGGCCGTCAGGCCTTCCTCCTCGGCTCCGAGGCGGGCAGGCTGTCGGTCGACTTCGTCCCCGAGCACCGGTTGCCCTGGCTCGCGGCGGCGGGCCTGACACTGTTGATCTTCGTGCTCCTCGCCGTACCGGTGGGACGTCGTCGGACCGGAACGAGGTAGTGCCCGTGACCACCAGAAGCTCCAGACCGCACCCCCTGCTGCGTCGCGTGGCGACGATCGGCACCGGCCTGGTGGCCGTCGCACTCACGGGAGCCGTCGCTGCCGTCGGGCTTCCCGGCGGGTTCGGGACGGTCGCCGGTGCTGTGCCGGACGTCGAGCAGGTCGAGGCGTCGACGCCCGAACGCACCCTCGTGTGCCCTGCGCCCGTCCGTCTGGCGGACTCGGCACAGGTGGGCGACGCCCAGTTCGGCGCCGCCCCCGTCGCGACGGCGACCGTGCTGCGCGCCGGGGTGGTCGGTGGGGGCTCGACCACGGGTTCTCCCGGTGAGACACCGGTGACGCTCACGGGGCTCGAGGCGCTCGACGCGGCGCCGCTCGAGCAGGACGGCGCGGGGGCCACGGTGGTCTCGTTCGCCGACGTGTCCGAGGGGCAGGCGCTGAGGGTCGGTGCCGGGATGCCGGTCGACACCCGTGTCGCGGCCGCCGAGGCGTCGACGACGATCGCCGGGGACCTGCGCGGGCTCGCGGCGGCGAGCTGCACGACCCCGGACATCGACCACTGGCTCGTCGGGGGGAGCACCGAGGTCGGCAGCAGCGCGCAGCTCGTGCTGCAGAACCCGGGCCGCACCCCTGCGACCGTGCGGATCGAGGTGTGGGGTCCTGGTGGCCCGGTCGTCCTGAGCGGCGGGGGCCAGTACCTGGTCCCTCCCGGCGAGGAGGTCGTGACGCTGGTCGAGGCGGCCGCGCCGGAGCAGCGACGGCTCACGGTCCGTGTCGAGTCGTCGGGGGGGACGGTCGCCGCCTACCTGCAGCACAGCACCCTGGCAGGGCTCGTCCCGCTCGGCGTCGACTACGTGGTGCCCGGGGCCTCGCCGTCCCTCAGCACGGCCGTCGGTTTCACGAGCTCGGGTGAGGCCGTCGACGACGCGCTCGCCCCGCAGGTCAGGCTCCTCGCGCCGGGTGCCGAGGCGGGGACCGCGACGCTGACGGTCTACGGTGCGGACGGTCGCGTCCGGGTGCGTGGGGGGGAGCGGGTCGAGCTGTCTCCCGGGGCCGTGACCGACCAGTCGCTCGGTGGCCTGCCCGCAGGGTCCTACACGGTCGTCGTGGACGCCACGGTGCCGGTCGTGGCCGGGGCGTCCGAGGCCCGGGCGGGCGACGCCGTCGAGGGTTCGCCCTCGGGCGCGGTGCTCGTCGACCGTGCGTGGATCGCGTCGACCCCGGTCGCCGCGACCGCCTCCGGGGCCGAGACGCCTGCCAGGTCCCCCCGGGCGCTCGATCGCGGCACCGTCACGCTCGTGCCCGGTACGTCGAGCCTGGTCCGTGTCGGCGCCGTGCCTCGGGAGCGTCCCGAGGACGACGCACCCACGGGGGCGTTCCGCGGCACGTTGCGTGCCTACGGACCGGACGGCTCCCTGCTCGGGGAGCAGGATCTCGACGTTCCTGCGGGCTCGACGGCCACGTTCGACGCCGCGGTGCTGGGTGCCGGGACCGAGCCCGCCGTCCTGACGCTCGACGCGACCGAGGACGAGGCGACGGGCGGCCAGGGCGCGGCAGAGCCCGTCTGGTCGGTCCTCGTGACCGCCGGGGCCCCGCTCGCGGGTGCGCCCGAAGGGGCGCCGGGAACCCTGGTGTCCGTGCTCCTGCCGGTTCCTCCGGCGCAGAGCCAGGGGAGCGTGGACGTGCGCGTCACGCGGACCGCGGGGCTGCCCGACTGACCTGTCAGTGGCCGCCCTGGTAGCGGGGGTCGATCTCCTCGGGCGTCCGGGCGAGCATGTGCGCGACCTGCTCGACGACGACGTCGCGCACCAGGTCGGCCAGGTCGTCGTCGTCGAACGCCCGCGACTCGACGGGGCGGCGGTAGACGACGATGCGAGCCGGTTGGCCGGCGTCGGCAGGGAAGTAGCGCCCGAGGGGCACCCCGGCGTCCTCCCAGGGGGCTGGGTCCGAGGGCGGGACGTCCTCGACCGCGAACTCGGTGCCGTGGAGCTGGCGGGACCACCCGCGCTCGAGCAGGCTGATCGTCGCGATCACGTGCTCGTCGAACTTCTCGCCGCGCGTGCGGTTCGCGGGGGCGGACGGTGGGAGGAGCGGGCCCCGGACGCCTCGTCCACGCCGGTCGCGACGGCGCGGGTGCGGTCCGACGTCGTTGAGGTCCGGTCCCCGCGGAGGGATCTGCAGCGACGCGACGAGGGGCGCGGGGGCGTCGGCCGAGGCCTTCTCGGGGCGGCGGCGCGAGCCGTGCGGGACAGGGGAGGGCGAGTGACCGGGCACGCCCCCGAGCCTAGACGAACCGTCGGGCGTCGGCCGCGACCACGCGTCGGCACGACGTGCGGGACGGCTGCACGGCGTGTATGGCACCGCGACCACCTCGCAGGGCGTAGTGTCAGCCCGTGAGATCCGTCAGACAGTGCTCGCGCACCGCATGCACCCGTGCTTCGGTGGCGACCCTCACCTACGTCTATGCGGACTCGACCGCCGTGCTCGGGCCCCTGGCCCACCTGGCCGAGCCGCACAGCTACGACCTGTGTGCCGAGCACGCGGAGCGCCTCACCGCGCCTCGTGGTTGGGAGGTCGTGCGCCTCGCGCAGCACTTCGTCGAGACCGGCCCCAGCGCGGACGACCTCTCGGCGCTCGCCGAGGCGGTCCGGGAGGCGGGCCGCCCGCGCCCGGGCCCCGAGCCCGACGACGTCACCGAGGTCGGGCGTCGAGGTCACCTGCGGGTCCTGCGCGCCGAGGGCGACTGACCGGCTGCCCGCCGGAGGGCTTCCACGGAGGCCTTCGTCGTCTCCCACCCGGGAAGTGCACCGCGCTGCAGGGCCGTGGACAGGTCCGGTGCCTGCTCGTCCTTGGGGGACAGGACGGGGGTGAGCGGTCGACCGGCACGGTCGACCGTGGGCCACGGGATGCCGAGCGACCTGTCCAGCGGGTCGATCCCGTGCTCGCGCTCGGGGGCGTAGCCCGTGGAGCAGAGATACACCACCGTCGACCCCGCCTCGAGGGACATGAAGGCGTGCCCCAGACCTTCGGAGAGGTAGACGGCACGGTGGTCGACGTCGTCGAGCAGGACCGTGTCGTGCTGCCCGAAGGTCGGCGATCCGACACGCAGGTCGACGACCACGTCGAGCACCGCACCACGGGGGCACGTCACGTACTTGGCCTGTCCCGGCGGGACGTCGGCGTAGTGGATCCCGCGCAGCACCCCGGCGTCCGACACCGACAGGTTGGCCTGCGCCAGGGCCAGCGGATGGCCGACGGCCCCCTCGAAGGAGCCTGACGTGAACCACTCCAGGAACATGCCGCGGTCGTCGCGGTGATGTGTCGGTGTCATGGCCCATGCCCCTGGCACGGTCAGTTCTCGCACGAGCACGGGTAGCCTCTCAGGGGGATGCGGGACGTGTCGCGCCGCTCGGCGGCGCCGTGGGGCTCCGAAGCCCGGGGTGCGTCGTCGACGTGCCCGGTCGGAGGTCGAGAGGAGTGCGTGTGCGCTGGGTCGTGACGGGTGCCGGCGGGATGCTCGGTGCCGAGGTCGTGGAGCTGCTCGCCGCGAGAGAGCAGGACGTCGTCGTCGCGCTCTCCCGGGACCGGCTCGACGTCACCGACCCGGACGCGGTCCTGCTCGCCCTGCGCGGGGCGGACGTCGTGGTGAACTGCGCGGCCTTCACCGCCGTCGACGACGCGGAGTCGGACGAGGCGTGCGCGGCGGAGGTCAACTCTCTCGCCCCGCGGCTGCTCGCCGCTGCTGCGCGCGAGGTCGGGGCCCGACTCGTGCACGTGTCGACGGACTACGTCTTCGGTGCGTCGGACCCGTCCGACGGCCCGATCCCGACGAGCGCACCGACGGCCCCGCGCAGCGCGTACGGCCGGACCAAGGAGGCCGGCGAGCGCGCCGTCCGTGCCGAGCTCGAGGACCACCTGATCGTGCGGACCGCATGGCTGTACGGCGCGAAGGGCGGGTGCTTCCCGCGGACCATCGCGGCGCTCGCTGCGCAGCGCGAGCACGTCGACGTCGTCGACGACCAGGTCGGGCAGCCCACGTGGGCGAAGGATCTCGCGGAGCTCCTCGTGCGGCTCGTGGACGCAGGTGTCCCCCCCGGGACCTATCACGGCACCGCGAGCGGCAAGGCCTCGTGGTTCGAGTTCGCCCGGGAGGTCGTGCGGTCCGCGCACCTGCCGGCCGAGCGCGTCGGTCCGTGTGCGAGCACGGCCTTCCCGCGCCCCGCGCCGCGGCCTGCCTGGTCGGTGCTCGCTCACGACGCCCTGCGACGAGCCGGGGTGGCGCCGATCGGGGACTGGCGCGAGAGATGGCGTGCGGCCGCCGACGAGGTGCTGTCCGGGCCGTGAGCGGCGGACGTCATCGGGCATCGAGCAGGTCGAGGAGGTAGCGGCCGTAGCCCGACTTCTCGAGCAGCCGACCACGGGCCTCCAGCTCCGCGTCGGTGATGAGGGACCGCCTCCAGGCGATCTCCTCCGGGGCCCCGACCTTGAGCCCCTGGCGCTGCTCGATCGCCCGGACGTAGTCGCCCGCGTCCATGAGCGCGTCGAACGTCCCCGTGTCGAGCCAGGCCGTCCCTCGCGGCAGGACCTCGACGTGGAGTCGTCCCTGTTCCAGGTAGTGCCTGTTCACGTCGGTGATCTCGTACTCGCCTCGTGCGGAGGGCTGGAGGCCCGCAGCGATCGAGACGGCGTCGGAGTCGTAGAAGTACAGGCCGGGGACGGCGTAGCGACTCTTGGGGGAGCTCGGCTTCTCGGCGAGGGAGATGGCCCGCCCGGCGGCGTCGAACTCGACCACGCCGTAGGCCGAGGGGTCGGCCACGCGGTAGGCGAAGACCGCACCGCCGTCGACCTGCTCGAACCGCTGGAGCTGTTCGCCCAGTCCCGGCCCGTAGAAGATGTTGTCGCCCAGCACCAGGCCGACCCGCTCTCCGTCGAGGAAGTCGGCGCCGATCAGGAGCGCCTGCGCGAGCCCGTCGGGGCTCGGCTGGACCGCGTAGTCGAGCGAGATCCCGAACTGCGAGCCGTCCCCGAGCAGCCGCCTGAAGGGCTCGGCCTCGTGCGGGGTCGTGATGACGAGGATCTCCGTGATGCCCGCGAGCATGAGAGTCGAGAGCGGGTAGTAGATCATCGGCTTGTCGTAGACCGGGAGGAGCTGCTTGCTCGTCCCGAGCGTGATCGGATGCAGGCGAGTGCCCGAGCCGCCGGCGAGAATGATCCCCTTCATCCCGGAAGAATCCCACGCCCTGCCCCAGGGGCGCAGCCGGTGGCGGGTGAAATGACGTCCGGCTCCTCGGGCGCCCCGCGTGCTGGTCGCTAGACTTGCGCGCGTCGGGGCCGCCGCCCCTGCCCCTGCGCCTGGTACTACCTGGAGGTCGTCGTGCGTGTCCTGGTGACGGGTGGTGCGGGCTTCATCGGGTCCGGGTTCGTACGGTCGACGGTCGCGCAGCGACCCGACGCACGCGTCACCGTCCTCGACGCGCTCACCTACGCGGGCGACCGGTCGTCGTTGGCGTCGGTGGCCGACGACGTCACGTTCGTCCACGGGGACGTCGCCGACGCGCAGCTCGTCGACGACCTGGTCGCCGGCTCCGACGTGGTGGTGCACTTCGCCGCCGAGTCGCACAACGACAACTCGCTCCTGGACCCGTCCCCGTTCGTGCGGACCAACGTCGTCGGCACGTTCACCCTCCTCGAAGCCGTGCGCCGGCACGGGAAGCGGCTCCACCACGTCTCGACCGACGAGGTCTACGGAGACCTCGCGCTGGACGACCCCGTCCGCTTCACGGAGTCCACGGCGTACGAGCCCTCTTCGCCGTACTCGGCCACCAAGGCGTCGAGCGACCTCCTGGTCAGGGCCTGGGTGCGGTCGTTCGGTGTCCACGCCACGATCTCGAACTGCTCGAACAACTACGGCCCGTACCAGCACGTCGAGAAGTTCATCCCGCGCCAGATCACGGAGCTCCTCGACGGTCGGGCCCCGCGGGTCTACGGGGCCGGGCTCAACGTGCGGGACTGGATCCACGTCGACGACCACAACGACGCCGTGTGGCGGATCATCGACCGGGGGGCGCCCGGAGAGACGTACCTGATCGGCGCCGACGGGGAACGTTCCAACCTCGAGATCGTCCGTGAGCTGCTCGCGCTGTTCGGGCGGGCCGCGGACGAGATCGAGTTCGTCGCCGATCGGGCGGGGCACGACCTGCGCTACGCGATCGACTCGTCGCGCCTGCGACGCGAGCTCGGCTGGGCGCCCCGCTTCACGGACCTGACCGAGGGGCTGGCCTCGACCGTCGACTGGTACCGCGCGAACGAGGCCTGGTGGCGACCGGCGAAGGAAGCGACCGAGGCGCGCTACGCGCGCTCGGGGCAGTGACCCGCGCCCGCTTCCGTGACCTGACGACCGGCGGTCCCGGCTAGGCTGACCAGGTGTCCATCGACCTGACCCAGCTCATCAAGGCCTACGACGTCCGCGGCACGGTCCCGGACCAGCTCAACCCCCGGGTGGCCCGGGCGATCGGTGCCGCGTTCGCGCGCGTCGTCGTGCTGCCCGAGGCGACCAGCACCGGGGGCGAGGTGTCCGCCCGCCCGCGCGTCGCCGTCGGGCAGGACATGCGCGACAGCGGACCCGAGCTCGTCGACGCGTTCGCGCACGGCCTCGCCGACGCCGGCGTGGACGTGCTCCGGATCGGGCTGTGCTCGACCGACGGCCTCTACTACGCGTCGGGTGCGCTCCACGTCCCGGGTGCCATGTTCACCGCCTCGCACAACCCGGCGGTCTACAACGGCATCAAGCTGTGCCGCGCGGGCGCGCGGCCCGTGGGGCAGGACTCGGGCCTGGTCGCGGTGCGCGAGCTCGCCCAGGAGTACCTCGACGGCGACCTGCCCGCCCCGGTCGCGGACCGCGGCGAGATCACCGACCGCGACATGCTCGCGGACTACGCGGCCTTCCTGCGCTCGCTCGTGGACCTGCGGGGCATCCGCCCGCTCAAGGTCGTGATCGACGCGGGCAACGGCATGGGCGGCCTCACGGCACCCGCGGTCCTGGGGACCGCGGCAGGTCTGGAGGCGCTGCCCCTCGACGTCGTGCCCCTGTACTTCGAGCTCGACGGGACGTTCCCGAACCACGAGGCGAACCCGCTCGACCCCAAGAACCTGCTGGACCTGCAGGCCGCGGTCGTCGAGCACGACGCGGACCTGGGCCTGGCGTTCGACGGCGACGCAGACCGCTGCTTCGTGGTCGACGAGCACGGCGACCCGGTGTCCCCGTCTGCGATCACGGCCCTCGTGGGGCTGCGCGAGGTCGAGCGCGAGAAGGCCGCGGGACGGGTCCCGACGATCATCCACAACCTCATCACGTCGCGCGCCGTCCCCGACTTCATGTCCGCAGCGGGGGCGAAGGTCGTCCGCACCCGTGTCGGCCACTCGTTCATCAAGGCGCAGATGGCCGACAACGACGCGGTGTTCGGCGGCGAGCACAGCGCCCACTACTACTTCCGCGACTTCTTCTTCGCCGACACGGGCATGCTCGCGGCCATGCACGTGCTCGCGGCCCTGGGCGGGCAGCAGCACCCGCTGTCCGCGCTCGGCGAGGTCTACGAGCCGTACACCGCGAGCGGCGAGATCAACTCCCAGGTCGCCGACGTCCCCGCCGCGCGCGCCCGCGTCGTCCAGGCGTACGTGACCGAGCAAGGGGCAGGACCGGTCGTGGTCGACGAGATGGACGGCCTCACCGTCTCCCACTGGGACGCCCACCCGCAGTGGTGGTTCAACCTGCGTGCGTCCAACACCGAGCCGCTGCTGCGGCTCAACGTCGAGGCCGCCGACGAGGACATCATGGAGAAGGTGCGAGACGACGTCCTGTCGCTCGTGCGCGCCACCGAGAACCCCGCCACCGAGAACGAGAGCTGAGGCCGAGCACATGAGCGACGACACGACACCGGGCACCCCCGGACCGGTCACCCTCGACCCGTGGGTCCGTGAGGCGCTGAGGTGCCCCGTGACCGGGGCCACGCTCGTGGACGGCACGGCCCCGGACGGCAGCCCCGAGCTGCGCTCGACGGACCCGGAGCACCCGCTCGCCTACCCGGTGCGCGACGGGATCCCCGTGCTGCTCGAAGCCGACGCGCGGGTCCTCGTGCAGGCTCCGTAGAACCCGCGACCTCCGTCGACGACGCGAGCCCGGCACCCCAGGGGTGCCGGGCTCGCGTCGTCCTGCGCGGCGTCCCGGGCGGGGACGCACGACGGGCCGGCACCCTGCAGGGTGCCGGCCCGTCGCCTCCCGAGACGGCTCAGGCCTCCGCGGCGGCCTTCAGGTCGTCGACGAACGTCGGGTTCGCCTCGAGCCACTCGCGCACCGAGGCGTCGTTGTCGGCGCCCTCGTTCTCGTTGAACATGATGTTCTCGAGCGAGAAGAGCTGCTCGTCGCTCAGCGTGAGCGCGGAGATCCACGACGCGACGTCGGGGTGGTCCTCGGTGAAGCCCGTGCGGGCGACCGAGTGGATCTTCTCGGCCTCACCCATGGCGCCCTCGGGGTCCGCGAGGTCCTTGACGGGGAACGCGTCGTAGGCCCAGTGCGGACGCCACAGCGTGACGGCGACGTTCTCGCCCGCGTCGGTCTTGCTCTTGAGCTCGGCGAGCATGGCCGGGGTCGAGGAGATGACGAACTCCATGCCGTCCAGGCCGTACGTCGGGATGGCCTCGTCCTGCGTGATGCGGGTCAGGCCCGCACCGGACTCGATGCCGACGATGCGGTTGCCGAACAGGTCGGCGTTCGCGGCCAGGTCGGCGAGGCTGTCGACGGGGGCGTCCTCGTTGACCGCGATGGTCAGCTTGGCGTCGTCGTACCAGTAGCCGAGGTCCTCGAGGTCGTCGCCGTACTGCTTCTGGTAGTCGGCGTGCGTGAGGGGCAGCCACATGTCGAAGTTGACGTCGAAGTCGCCGCCGGCCATGCCCGTGTAGACGACCCCCGGGTCGGCCGTCTCGGTGCGGACGGTGTAGCCCTCGTCCTCGAGGATGGCCTTGAACAGGTGCGAGACCGCGATGCCCTCGTCCCAGCCCGAGTGGATCGCGATCGTGATGTCCTTGTCGGCCGCTCCGGAACCGGAGTCGGAGCCGGCGTCGGTGCCCGAGGCGCAGGCGGAGAGCCCGAGCCCGAGCGCGAGCGAGGAAGCCACGATCGCGGTGCGACGACGGGCCTGGTGGTGACGTGCGGGAGACATGATGTCCTTCCTTCGGCGGGCCGACCGCGCGAGCGGTGCGGACCGTCTGGGTTGGTGGTGTTGCAGGGAGGTGCAGGGGACCGGGGGACCCCGGGAGGTGCGGCCGGGCAGCAGGTGCCGCCCGGCCGCAGCGCCTCAGACCGCGGTGGCCGCGAGGGCCTTGGCGACGGGCGAACGGGTGCTGAGAGCAGAGGTCACGCGGTCGAGGAAGACCGCGAGGATCACCACGGACAGGCCCGCCTCGAAACCGAGCGAGATGTTGATGCGCTGGAGTGCCGCGACGACGTCGCCTCCGAGGCCACCCGCTCCGACCAGGCCGGCGAGCACGACCATCGAGAGCGAGAGCATGATGACCTGGTTGACGCCCGCCATGATGGTCGGCATCGCGAGGGGCAGCTGGATCTGGCGCAGGATGCGGCGAGGGGACGAGCCGAACGCGTGGCCGGCCTCGACGACCTCCTTGTCCACCTGCCGGATGCCCAGCTCGGTGAAGCGGACGCCGGGGGCGAGGGCGAACACCACGGTCGCGACGATGCCGGGGACGGCGCCCGTGAGGAAGATCATGACCATGGGGATGAGGTAGACGAACCCGGGCATGGTCTGCATGAAGTCGAGCACAGGGCGCACGACGCGCGAGACCGTGTCGTTCCGTGCGGCCCAGATGCCCAGGGGGATGCCGATGGCGAGCGCGATCACGCTGGCCACGAGCACGAGGCCCAGGGTCGCCATCGCGTTGTCCCACTGGTCGACGCTCGCGATGACGACGAACCCGACCAGGGTCGTGACCGCGAGCTTCCACCCCTTGGCGAAGAACGCCAAGGCGGCCAGGACGAGCGCGACGACGATGAACGGCGGCCCCTGGAGAACCGCTGTGAGCGCGTCGTAGCAGGTCAGCAGGACGTCCTTGACGACCGCGAAGAACGGCTTGAACGACGCGATGAGCCAGGTGACGAAGACGTCGACCCAGTCACCGAGGGGCAGGCGGGGGACGAAGGTGTCGGTGGTGCTCACGCTCGCGCTCCTTCCGTCGTGGGGGCGTCGAGCGGGGCGGTCGCGCCTTCGGCCGCGTCGACGGCCCCGTCGCCCTCGTTCTCCGCGCGCCCGACGGCGTCGGGCTCGTCGAGCGTGGGCGGCACCATGGCTTCGAGGAGGGTCACGCGAGGGATGACCCCGACCAGGCGGTTCTTGTCGTCCGTCACGGCGACGGGCAGGGGCGACTCGGCCGCCGGGGCGAAGAGCTCCGCGAGGGGGGTGTCGACGCTCACGGGAGCGACGCCGTCGTGCACGATCGACTCGATGCTCGTGGCGTGGTCGCCGCTCGACTTGAGCAGCGCGACCGCGTCCGCGTCACGGACGACGCCCCGCAGGACACGCTGACGGTCGACGACGTAGGCCGCCGACACCTGCGCCTCGCGCATCGTGCGGCTCGCGACGCGCGGGCCACCGCCGAGCGGGACGACCGCCGTGGGGCGAACCATGACCGACGAGGCGGTCAGGACGCGCGTGCGGTCCACGTCGGCGACGAACTGCGCGACGTAGTCGTTCGCGGGATCCGACAGGATCTCCTCGGCCGTGCCGATCTGGACCGTGCGGCCGTCGCGCATGACCGCGATCCGGTCGCCCAGGTGCATGGCCTCGTTGAGGTCGTGCGTGATGAAGACGATGGTCTTGCCGAGCGTCTGCTGCAGGTCGAGGAGCTGCTCCTGCATCTCGCGCCGGATGAGCGGGTCGAGCGCGGAGAACGCCTCGTCCATGAGCAGCACGTCGGTGTCCGCGGCGAGCGCGCGGGCGAGCCCCACGCGCTGGCGCATGCCGCCCGAGAGCTGGGACGGCAGCGAGTCCTGCCAGCCGCCGAGGCCCACGAGGTCGAGCGCCTGCTGCGCCTTCTCGCGGCGCTCGGCCTTGCCCATGCCCTGGATCTCGAGCGGGTAGGCCGCGTTGTCCAGGACCGTGCGGTGGGGGAGCAGGGCGAAGTGCTGGAACACCATGCTCACGCGGCTGCGACGCAGGGCCCGCAGCTGCTTGGCGTTCACGGTCGCGAGGTCGTCCTCGCCCAGGAGGACGTGGCCTGCCGTGGGCTTCCACAGGCCGTTGAGCATGCGGATGAGCGTCGACTTGCCCGATCCGGACAGGCCCATGACGACGAAGATCTCGCCCTGCCTGACGTCGAAGCTCGCGTCGATGACGGCGGCCGTGCCCAGGGCCTTGACGTCGGCGCGGCTCGCACCGTCCTTGAGGCGACGGACCGCCTCCTGCGGGCGGCGGCCGAAGACCTTGTAGACCCCCTGGACGCTCACGGCCACGGGGCGGTCGTCGGGCAGGGGGGCGGCGCCGTGAGCGCCTGGGAAGGGCTCGGTCTCGACGGGGACGGACGCGGCCGAGGCGGATGGCTCGGTGCTGGTGCTGCTGGCGGTCATGCTGGCGGGTCTCGCCACCTTCCAGGTGTCGTGGCGGGTCCGGAACGCTCCGCGGAGGGCGCCAGGGTGACCTGGCTGCGACCTCCCGGTGCGCTCAGCGCCGCGAGGCGCGTCACGGTCCACCGGATCGAGGCCCGCTGCCGGGGGCCACCCGGGTGGGTGGCCGCCGCGAGGCGCAGCGGGCGCTGACCTGTCGTGCTGCCGGCGTGAGCCGGTCGCGGACAGGTCGATCTGTCTCCAGCACCCTGCCCGATCCCAGAGCGAATTGCTACCGAGTGGCCGGTGTGCATGGCCGTTTCGAGGGAGATGCTTGACCCGGCAATCGTTGAAAGCGCGCGGTTTTGACCATTCACGGGATCGTTATTGCTTCGTGACGTTGATCTGGTCAAGCAGATTTGCTATCGCGCGCGGGCGCGAACTGTTGATCTGGCGAGGACGCCGAGGGTGACGTCCGCGCCCGCCGAGGGTGATGCTCCGGTGCGCCGAGGGTGACGGTGAGCGGCGCCGTCGGGCGGGCAGGGTGCCGGCGTCACCAGCGTGCGCGCTGCGCCTGCGCGAAGAGCGCAGCCACCGCCGCGAACAGCGCCCCACGCTGAGTGAAGAGCGTGTTGTCGACGACCAGCAGTCCCCACCCGTTCGCTCGCACCCGCTCACGGCGCACCCGGTCCCTCACCGCCTGGTCGGTATCGAGGTGGTACGCGCCGTCGTACTCGACGCCGACGCGGAGCTCAGGGTTCGCCAGGTCGAGCCGCGCCACGAACGCCCCCGCCAGGTCGTGGAGCTCGTGCTGCGCGACGAGACGTGGAAAGCCCTCCAGTGCGAGGAGGACGCGAAGCATCGACTCCCGCACGGACTCCGCACCGGCGTCCACGAGGTCGAACGCCCGGGGGACCATCGTGATCCAGCGGGCTCCCGGGTTGCGTTCGACGACGGGCCAGACGTCGGCGACGGCCAGGGGCGTCACCCGCACGAGCGCGTCCAGCCGTGGGACGGACCGCAGGAGCACAGGGTCGCGGGCGAGGTCGTACGCCGTACGAGCGGGTGTCGTGACGAGTCCCCACGCGGAGTCCTGCACGTCGGCGGGGTGGAACGAACGGCCGCGAGAGGTACGGCCGTCGACCGACCGGACCCGCCGGCCGTGCTGGGCACCGACCTCGACCGGGTGCGCAGCGCCCAGCTGGTCCACACCGTGGATCCACGCGGCCGTCGTGCCGCACAGGACGGCGTCCGGCGGCAGCGTGAGCCGGGCCGCGCGGACCCGGTCGCCATAGGTGAGTGAGTGCTGCGCCGGCGCGAGGACGTCCCGGGCGACGCGTTGCAGGAGCGGGCCGCCCCGACGCGCCGGGACGAGGTCCGGGACGTCGGTCGAACGCAGGAGGAGCTGGCCGTGGTCGTCGATGCTTCGCATGACGGGGATCGTGCCCAACGCTGTCGCCGTGGCGTGCGGGACGCGAGGCCGGCTGTGGACGACGATCCGTGGAGACCGGTTGTGCACGGGGTATCTCCTACGGGAGCCACGGGTCGCTGCAGGTCGGTGCGCGATCTTCCTCTCGCACCTGGTGCGCCGTCGCGGGCCGGCATCTCGGGAGCGTCGCCCTCGGCGCCCTCCCGCGTCGCCCTCGGCGGTCGTACCCGTCGCCGTCGGTGCCTGCCGGCGTCGCCGTCGGTGGTCACGGTGGTCACCCTCGGCGCGCGGCGAGCCGCCCCCGGTAGTCTGGAGCGACACCGTCAGAACCGTCGTTCGGAGCACCATGTCTTCTGCCACGCCCGCCGCTCAGGCCTCGTTCGACGAGGTCCCCGGCCGATACAAGGTCCGTGACCTGTCCCTCGCCGAGGCCGGCCGCCACCAGATCCGCCTCGCCGAGCACGAGATGCCCGGGCTCATGGCGCTGCGGGCCGAGTTCGGTGCGTCGCAGCCGCTCGCAGGTGCGCGCATCGCGGGCTCGCTCCACATGACCGTCCAGACGGCCGTCCTCATCGAGACCCTCGTCGCGCTCGGTGCGCAGGTGCGCTGGGCCAGCTGCAACATCTTCTCGACGCAGGACGAGGCCGCCGCGGCGATCGTCGTCGGGCCGCACGGCACTCCCGAGGACCCTCAGGGCGTCCCGGTCTTCGCCTGGAAGGGCGAGAGCCTCGAGGAGTACTGGGACTGCACCGAGCAGATCCTGCTGTGGCCGGGCGGCAACGGCGCCGAGGGGGCGAACCTCATCCTCGACGACGGCGGCGACGCGACCATGCTCGTCCACCTGGGGCTCCAGTACGAGCGCCTCGGCACGGTCCCCCCGGACACCCTGCCGGGCGAGCCCGACCACACGCACGAGATGAACGTCGTGCGTTCGGTCCTGCGCCGGGCGCTCGCGGCCGACCCGCTGCGCTGGACGGGCATCGCGGAGCAGCTGCTCGGCGTGACGGAGGAGACGACCACGGGCGTGCACCGCCTGTACCAGCTCGCCGAGTCGGGCGAGCTGCTGTTCCCGGCGATCAACGTCAACGACTCGGTGACCAAGTCGAAGTTCGACAACAAGTACGGCATCCGCCACTCGCTGCCAGACGGCATCAACCGTGCGACCGACGTCCTCATGGGTGGCAAGGTCGCGTTCGTCGCGGGCTACGGCGACGTGGGCAAGGGCGCTGCCGAGGCGTTCCGCGGCCAGGGCGCGCGCGTCATCGTGTCCGAGGTCGACCCGATCTGCGCGTTGCAGGCCGCGATGGACGGGTTCCAGGTCGCGCGCATCGAGGACGTCCTGGACGAGGCCGACTTCTTCATCACGACCACGGGCAACAAGGACGTCGTCACGGCCGAGCACATGGCCGCGATGAAGAACAAGGCGATCGTCGGGAACATCGGCCACTTCGACAACGAGATCGACATGGCGGGGCTTGCTCGGATCCCCGGCGTCACGCGCACGGAGATCAAGCCGCAGGTCCACGAGTGGACGTTCCCGGCCGCGGGCGGCGAGGAGCCGTGCTCGATCATCGTCCTGTCCGAGGGGCGTCTGCTGAACCTGGGCAACGCGACGGGGCACCCGTCGTTCGTCATGAGCAACTCGTTCTCGAACCAGGTCATCGGGCAGATCGAGCTCTTCGAGGACAGCAAGCGCCCGGAGGGCGAGCGCACGTACGAGCGCCAGGTCTACCGTCTGCCCAAGGTCCTCGACGAGAAGGTCGCGCGCCTGCACCTCGACGCGCTGGGCGTGCGCCTGACCGAGCTCTCGACGAGCCAGGCGGACTACCTCGGCATCCCTGTCGAGGGGCCGTACAAGCCGGAGCACTACCGCTACTGAGCGGTCGTGTGCGCCCCTGAGCAGGGGGCCCGACGGCGGAGGGCCGGGTTCCGGGAGGAGCCCGGCCTTTCGCGTGCGGTCACCCTGGGCGCGGCGTTGCGTCGCCCTCGGCGGGTGGGCACGTCACCCTCGGGGGTCTCGTGCGTCACCCTCGGCGGTCCGGGGCGTCACCGTGGGCGCTTTCGGCACTCCTGCGCAAGGATGGTCCCAGCAGCGCGCCGACAGGAGAAGACGATGGCGACGATCCCGAGCGGGCCCACGATCAGCGACTCCGAACGAGCAGAGCTCGAGGCCCTGCGGGCGGAGGTCCGGCGCCTGCGTGCCGAGCGCGCCGCCCCGCCCTCCGGGCCGGTCGTCGCCGCGGCGCCCCGCCGTGGCGGGTGGCTCCGCTGGACCGCCGTCGCGGTGCTCCTGGTGCTCGCGGGAGTCCTCATGCTGGGCTCGGTCGTCGCCCGGTACGTGCGCGGCGAGATCCTCGACACGGACCACTACGTCGCGACCGTGACCCCGCTGGGCTCGGACCCTGCGATCCAGGCCGAGATCAGCACCAAGGTCTCGGACGCGATCCTCGAGCGGATCGATCTGGAGACCTTGACCACGCAGGCGCTCGCGACGCTCACGCAGAACGTCGACCGTCTGCCTCCCCAGGTGGAGGGCCTCGCCCCCCTCCTCGCGAGCCAGGGCGAGTCGTTCGTGCGTTCGACCGTGGACCGCATGGTCACGTCGCCGACGTTCGAGGAGCTGTGGATCGTCGCGAACCGCCAGGCGCACAGGAACCTCGTGTCGGTCCTCACGGGAGAGGGCGACACGGCGGTCACGGCCGACGCGGACGGTCAGGTCACGCTCTCGCTCGGGCCCATGATCGAGGAGGTCACGGAGCGGCTCTCGGCTCGGGGTTTCACGTTCGTCGAGAACCTGCCGTCGATCAACCCGCAGTTCGTGCTGTTCACGTCGGACGACGTCGTGACGGCGCAGCGTGCGGTGGCTGCCCTGAGCAAGGCGGCGAACGTCCTGCCGTGGCTCTCGCTCCTGGTCGCGGCCGGCGCGGTGTGGGCGGCACCGCCCGGGCGTCGTCGTCGGGCGGTGATCCTCGCGGGCGTCACGTACGTCGTGGCGATGGCGATCCTCGCGGTCGCGATCACGGTCGGCCGGTCGGTGTACCTGGGTGCCGTACCGTCGGACGCCCTGTCACCCTCGGCAGCGACGGCGCTGATCGACGCGGTGCTGGTCCCGCTGCGCACGTCGCTGCGCGCGGTGTTCGCGTTCGGTGTGGTCGTCGTGCTCGCCGCGTACCTCACGGGCCCCAGCCGGTCGGCGGTCGCGGTCCGCGGCGGGTTCAACTGGCTCGTGCGCGCTGCCAGTCGCGGGCATGCGGGCGACAGCGGTCGCGCGCCCCATCCGTTCGAGGTCTGGGTCGCGCGGTTGCGCTGGCCCCTGATCGCCCTGGTCCTGGCAGGGGCCTTGATGGTCCTGGTGTTCTCGCGCTACCCGAGCGGCAGCACGATCCTGGTCATCGCGCTGGTCGCGGCGGTCCTCGTGGTCGCGATCCAGGTGGTGTCCGCGCCTGCTCGCGGCGCGGTGACGGCGAGCGGGCCGCCGGACCCGGGCGGCGCCGTCGGGCAGGAGGGCTCCACGGAGCAGGAAGGCTCCGCGGGGCAGAAGGGGCCCGCGTCGCAGGAGGCCGGGACGCCCGTCGGGCGCTGAGCGCGCCACGAGAAGGGGGGGACATCCCCCCTGCACGACGGCGGAGCGCACCCTGGGCGCGCGGGCACCATCGGCAAGACTGGTGGTACCGCTCGAACCAGACCCAGGAGTCCTGCCACCATGTCTGCTGTGACATCCCCTCAGCCGCCGCTCGGCGACGCCGCGCCCGACGGCGCCCTCGCGCCCGGGTCGGCGCCGCCCGCTGAGCCGGTCCTGTCCGTCGGGCCCCGGCCGGCCGAACCCGCCGGCGACCTGCGGCACGCCCCCACCGGGCTCGACCCGCGGTACGTGGACCTGCGCGAGCCCGTCGGCTTCCTGGCCGCGCCCTTCGCGCGCCAGACCTGGCGCGAGTTCGGCTACCTGTGGCTGTCGCTGCTCGTCGCGCCCTTCGCGTTCACGTACGTGATGTTCACGGTGAGCTTCACGGCGGGGATCCTCGTGACGGTCGTGGGGCTCGTGGTCTCGGGCGGCCTGGTCCTCGGGGCGCGCGGCTGGGGCGGTATGTACCGCTCGATGGCGCGCTCGATGCTGTCGGTCGACGTGCTGGCCCCCACGCCGCACATGCCGCGCCGCGGGTTCTGGCGCATGCTCTGGTCGAACCTGTCGGACGGCCCCGGGTGGCGGGCCATGACGTTCATGTTCGTGAGCTTCTTCCTGGCGCTCGTCGCGTTCGTCGTGTCCGTGACGTTCTTCCTCGTGTCGCTGGGGGCCGCGACGCACTGGTTCTGGTCGCAGTTCCTGCCCGCGCAGATGGCCGCGGACGGCACGTGGCACCGCGGCGCGCAGATGGGGACCGACTGGTACGTCGACACCCCGCTGCGCCAGTCGGCGCTCGCGGCCGTGGGCATCGCGATGTGGTGGCTGTGGCCCCAGCTCGTGCGCGGGTTCGCGCAGCTCTTCCGGCTCCTGTCGGTCAACCTGCTCGGCCCCACCCGGGCGTGCCTGCGGGTCGCCGCCCTCGAGGAGTCCCGCGGCAAGACCGTCGAGGACGCGGACGCCAAGCTGCGCCGCATCGAGCGGGACCTGCACGACGGCACGCAGGCCCGGCTCGTCGCGGTCGCGATGCAGCTCGGTGAGGCCAAGGAGCAGCTCGCGGCGGGCGGCGACTCGTCCGAGGCTCTCGAGCTCGTCGACAACGCGCACGCGTCGACCAAGGAGGCGCTCGTCGAGCTCCGCGAGCTCGCCCGGGGCATCCACCCGCCCGCGCTCGACAACGGCCTGGCCGTGGCCCTCGAGACGCTCGCGGCCAGGTCCCCGCTGCCCGTGACGGTCGACGTCGACCCGGGCATCGCGCCCTCGCCCGCTGTGGAGACGATCGCCTACTTCTGCGTCGCCGAGCTCGTGACGAACGCCGCCAAGCACGCGCGCGCCTCGGGCGTCTACGTGCTCGTCGAGGAGCAGGGATCGCGCCTGCGTCTGCGCGTGCGTGACGACGGGCAGGGCGGGGCGCGCATCTCGACGCCTGACGCGCGCGGCCACCGGTCGGGGCTCGCGGGCCTCGAGGAGCGGGTGCGTTCGGTCGACGGCACGTTGGACCTCGTGAGCCCGGTCGGTGGGCCTACCGTGGTCACGGTCGTCCTGCCGAGCAGGGTGTAGCCGGCCCCCACCCGCGGAGCGGCCCGGACGTCTCGACCGAGGCGCCCGGGCCGACCCATCGACACAGAAGAGGTACCACCGTGCGGCTCGTGATCGCCGAGGACTCCGTCATCCTGCGCGACGGGCTCGTCGCCCTGCTCACCCGTCGTGGCCACGAGGTCGTCGCGGCCGTGGGCGACGGCGACGCGCTCGTCGCGCAGGTCGCGCGCCTGGCCATGCTCGGCGAGCTGCCCGACGTCGTCATCATCGACATCCGCATGCCCCCGACGTTCACCGACGAGGGCCTGCGCGCGGCGCTCACGCTGCGCGCCGCGTCGCCGGGGCTGGGGGTGCTGCTGTTCTCGCAGTACGTCGAGACGCGGTTCGTGAGCGAGCTGCTCACGGGCGGGGCCGAGGGGGTCGGGTACCTCCTCAAGGACCGTGTCGCGGACGTGAGCGAGTTCCTCGACGCCCTGACGCGCATCGCCGCGGGGCAGACCGTGCTCGACCCCGAGGTCGTGAGCCAGCTCATGGGCGCCTCACGCTCGGACGACGGCCTGGCGCGCCTCACGCCGCGCGAGCGCGAGGTGCTCGGGCTCATGGCGCAGGGGCGCTCGAACACCGCCATCGCGGAGAACTTGTTCCTGTCCTACGGGGCCGTGGAGAAGAACGTCACGGCGATCTTCGGCAAGCTCGGCCTGCCGCAGGACGCGGGGGACCACCGCCGGGTGCTCGCGGTGCTCAGGTACCTGCGGGACTGAGCGGTTCGGCACCTGTGGGGGGACATCCCCCGCGGACGTGACCGGACGGCCGCAGGGGCATCGGGGGAGGCTCCCATTCCGGGACGTACCGGGAGTTTCGAGACTGGTGGGGAACCTCTTCCCTCCGTCCCGAGGAGCATCCCGTGGCCGTCGTCGACGTCCCTCGCCTTCCTGCCCGCCCTGCCCGTCCTGCCCTCCCTGCCCGACGCCGGGAGCCGGCGCCCCGCCGTCGGGCCCTCGCCGCTGCCCCCACCCGGCGCGACGTGTTCGTCGACGCCGTGCGCGCGCTCGCGACCCTCGCGGTCCTGAGCGTCCACTGGCTCATGCCCGAGGTCACGTGGGACGGCGAGCGCCTCGGGATCGGCAACGCCCTGGCCCACGGCGGGGCGTGGACGCTCACGTGGGTCCTGCAGGTCCTGCCGCTGCTGTTCCTCGCGGCCGGGGCGTCGGCGGCCTACCAGCTCTGGCGCCCGGGCACGGCGAGCAGGCCCGACGGCGCCGCTCGCCTCCCCGGGGAAGGTCGCCGGGGCGCCGCGCAAGGCCTCGTCGCGGCCGGCTGGGACGTCGTGCGGCGCCGGATGCCGCGCATCTGGAAGCCGGTCGCGGCCTTCGTCGGTGCGTGGGCCGTGGCGGCCGTCGCGCTGGTCGCCGCAGGCGTGCCGGAGACGGCCGTGCTGCAGGTCGCCCGGATCGCGCCACAGCTCCTGTGGTTCCTCGGGGTGTACCTGCTGCTGCTCGCGGTCACCCCGGCCCTGCTGCGGGCGTACCGGGCGTGGGGATGGCGCACGGTCGCGGTCGTCGTCGCCGCGCCGTTCGTCGTGGACCTGCTGCGCTTCGCGGCGGGCGTCGAGCACGTGGCCGTCGCGAACGTCCTGCTCGGCTGGGCCGTGCCCTACGTCCTGGGGATCGCCTACGTCGACCTCGTCCGGCGTGACGCGCTGCCCTCCCGGCGCACGCTCGCCCTCGTGGCCACCGGCGCGCTCGCGGCGATGGCGGGCCTCGTCGTCGTCGGCCCCTACCCGCTGAGCCTCATCGGGATGCCGGGCGACGCGATCTCCAACCTCGGGCCGCCCACTGCGCTCGCCGTGACCCATGCCGTGCTCCAGGTGAGCGTGGCGCTCGCGGTGCGTGACGTCGTCGTGCGCTGGGCGCAGGGGCGTGGCGCGGCCCTCGTGGGGTGGGTCGCCGGGCGGTCCATGACGCTGTACCTGTGGCACCTGACCGCGATGTTCGTGGTGCTCGGCGTGGTCCTGCTGGGACTCGGCACCCCGCTGCCCGCGTCGTGGAGCGCCGACTGGTGGGCGAGCCGGCCCCTGTGGTTCGGGGCGGCCGCGCTCGTGCTCGGTGCGCTCGTGCTCGCGTTCGGGCGCTTCGAGGCGGGGACCCCGCGCCGGGCGGGGGCACGGGGCGTGCCCGTCAGCTCCGGGGGTCGGGCACCGAGTACGGCAGGCGGTGCAGCATCTCGCCCTGCTCCTGCGCGAGCACGCGTCCCCGCTGGGCGCTGACCCAGTCCCGGCTGCGCCGCTCGGCGAGGACCGCGCACAGGAAGTCCTCGGGGGGCGTCCCGGGCGGCGGGCCCGGCGCCACGAACCGCTCGATCCGGCCCGCGAGGTCCTGACCGATCCGGACGCGCGAGGCCGGGTTGAGCCCGGCGGCCCGCCCGAGGAACTGGCGGACCGCGAGGGCCAGGCCGTCCGGGAGCCTGCGCATGTCGGCGTGCGCCGCCCACCCCGCCAGATGGGGAGGCATCGCGATCGCCGCGTACGTCGGCTTCCCGCCGCGCACCCGGATCGCGTACGTCCCCGCCAGCATGTCCCCGACCCGCTTGCCCTTGTCGTTCGACAGCGACGCGACGATCGCGACCGAGCCGAACGTCATCCACAGCTCGCCCACCCCCACGAGCGCACGGATGAAGGCGTGACGGAAGCGGACGGGGCCGCCGTCGTCGCGCACGACCCGGATGCCCGTCGCGAGCTTGCCGAGCGAGCGGCCTCTCGAGAGCGTCTCGACCGTCGTCGGGATGCCGACCATGACCAGGACCAGGAGGACGATCCACACCGCGGGCGCGAAGTCGATGCTGACGGCGTTGAGCGCCGCACCCGCCACCGCGAAGAGAACGAGCACGAGGAAGGTCCCGAGGGCGACCAGGTCGATCACGGCCCCCAGGGCACGCGTCACGAAGGACGCCGGTCGCGCGTCGAGGACCACGCCCTCGCCGGTCAGGATGCCGTCTCGCACGCGTGCTCCTCCAGGGTCGTCGACACAGGTCGAGGGATCGTCGCCGTACCCGGACGGTGACCGGTGACGACGAGGGGTCCGGCCCACTGTAGGGCAAGGTGTGGCAGGGTAGCCGCGTGGACCTCGATGCCTTCAGCGCCGTGCACAGCGACGAGTGGTCGCGCCTCGCCGAGCTGACCAAGAAGCGCTCGCTCGACGGCGCCGAGGCGGACGAGCTCGTCCGCCTCTACCAGTCGGTCGCGACCCACCTGTCGACGATCCGCTCGTCAGCCCCCGACCCCGTGCTCATCACACGGCTCTCCGACCTCCTCGGGCGCGCGCGGGGACGTCTCGCGGGGGCGCACGAGCCCGCCTGGCGCGACGTGACCCGCTTCGCCACCGTCTCGGTGCCGGCCGCGCTGTACCGGATCCGATGGTGGACCGTGACGGTCACGGCGCTGTTCCTCCTCGTCGCCGTCGTCGCGGGCTGGTGGGTCGCGACGACTCCCGACGCGCTCGCCTCGATGGGCACGCCCAGCGAGCGCGAGGCCTACGTCAACGAGGCCTTCGCGAGCTACTACGACCCGGGTGCGGACTTCGCGACGGTGGTCTGGACGAACAACGCCTGGATCGCCGCGCAGTGCATCGCCCTGGGGATCTCGGGTGTCTTCCCGGCGTACGTCCTGTTCTCCAACGCCGTGGCCGTCGGGTCCACGGGCGGCATGATGGCGTACTACGGCGAGCTCGACACGTTCCTCACGCTCATCGCCCCGCACGGCCTGCTCGAGCTCACCGCGATCTTCGTCGCGGGGGCCGCGGGGCTGCGCCTGTTCTGGACCATGGTCGACCCCGGGCCGCGGCCCCGACTCCGGGCCCTGGCGGAGGAAGGGCGCGCGCTCTTCACGGTCGCCGTCGGCCTCGTGGTCATCCTGGGCGTCTCGGGCCTCATCGAAGGGTTCGTCACCGGGTCGGGCATGGCGTGGTGGCTCAAGATCGTCATCGGCGCGATCGCGCTCGCGGCCTTCTGGGTCTACACGATCGTGCTCGGTCGCCGGGCCGTGCTGGCGGGGGAGACGGGCGACCTCTCGGCCGACCTCGCGGGGGACGTCGCGCCGGTCGCGGGCTGACCCGTCCCTGCCGGTCCAGCATGGCGCCGTCGGAAGAGGCGCCCGTCAGAAGATGAGGAAGCCCAGCGCCGGGATGACGAAGGTCGCGGACAACGCGAAGATCACGATGATCGCGACCCGTCGGTTGCGGGCTTCGCGGTCGCGCGGGGTGGCCGGTCGGGTCACGGTGGTGCTCCTCGGGAGTCGGGGGGTTTCCATGCACCAGCCTAGGCGGTGGGTGGGGGTGTCTCGACGGGCCGTTGTGACGGTGCGGTGAGCACCGGGTACGTGTGCTGTCAGAACGAGCGTGGACCTGAGGCCACGTTCGTTCTGACAGCACACCGCTAGAGGCGCCCCGCGGCCTTGAGCGCGAGGTACGTGTCGGCGAGCCGCGGTGCGAGCTCGTCGGGCAGCCCCTCGACGACCTCGACCCCCTTGCGGGACAGCACGGTCCGCACCGCGGTGCGTTCGAGCTCGACGCGCGCGGCGGCCGCGGCGTCGTAGACGTCGGCGCTCGAGTCGCGGGCGTCGCGCAGGGCCGCCACCTCGGGGTCCGCGACCGAGGCGACGACCACCTGGTGCTTGGCCGTGAGCTGACCGACGACGGGCAGCAGGCCCGTCTCGACCGCGGCCGGGTCGAGCGTCGTGAGCAGCACGACGAGCGCGCGCTGCGAGAGCCGTTGGTGCACCGAGCCGACGAGACCCGGCCAGTCGGTCTCGAGCAGCGCGGGCTGGACGGGGGCGAGCGCGTCCGCCAGGGCGGGCATGAGCCGAGGTCCTGCCGCCCCTGCGACCCGGGCCCGGACGCCGCGGTCGTACGCGAACAGCTCGACGCGGTCGCCCGCGCGCCCTGCGAGGGCCGAGAGCAGCAGCGCCGCCTCGATGCTCGCGTCGAGGCGTGGCTCGTCGCCGATGCGCGCGGCGGACGTCCGGGAGGTGTCGAGGACGATCAGGACGCGGCGGTCACGTTCGGGGCGCCAGGTCCGCACGACCATGTCCGCGCGGCGGGCCGAGGCTCGCCAGTCGATCGACCGGACGTCGTCACCGATCACGTACTCGCGCAGCGAGTCGAACTCGGTCCCCTCGCCGCGCACCTGGACGGCCGAGCGGCCGTCCATCTCGCGCAGCCGCGCGAGCCGGCTCGGCAGGTGGCGGCGCGACGCGAACTCGGGCAGCACGCGCAGCCGCCCCGGGACCTCGAGCGAGACCTGGCGGGCCGCGAGGCCCAGCGGTCCCGAGGAGCGGATCGTGACCGCGCCCGCGGCGCGGTCACCGCGCCGCGTCGGGACGAGAGCGGTCACCAGGCGTGCCGACTCCCCGGGGGGCAGGTCGACGGGGTGCCGGTTGCCGTGCGCGCCCGCCGAGGGGGCCCATGCGTCGCGCACCACGGCCCGCAGGCGCCGCCCGGTCATGTTCGTCACGACGAGCTGCGACGTCGCCCGCCCCGTGAGGCGTACCGAGCCCGGCACGCGCCGCTCGACGGCGACCTGGCGCGGGGAGGCCGCGAGCGTCACGTCGAGGGCGCACAGGGCCACCACGACGAGCGCCCAGAGCAGCACCGTGCCGTACGAGGGCACCACGAGGACCGCCACCACGCCGAGGGCCGCCAGCGCGACGGCGCGCCACGTCAGAGCCATGTCATCCCTTCAGGCACGCGGCGCTCAGCGTGGGACCGGCACGGAGGCCAGCACCGTGTCGAGCACGCTCTCGGCGGTCACGCCCTCGAGCTCTGCCTCGGGCCGGAGCTGGACGCGGTGGCGCAGCGTCGGGTGGGCCAGGGCCTTGACGTCGTCGGGCGTGACGTAGCCGCGACCCGACAGCCAGGCCCACGCACGGGACGTCGCGAGCAGGGCCGTGGCGCCTCGCGGCGAGACGCCGAGCGACAGCGACGGCGAGTGGCGGGTGGCGCGGCACAGGTCCACGGCGTAGCCGAGGACCTCGCGCGACACCTGCACCTGGGCCACCTCGGCGCGTGCGCGGTCCAGGACCTCGCGGCCCGCGACGGGCCGCACGCCTGCCGCGGCGAGGTCCCGCGGGTTGAAGCCCGCGGCGTGCCGGGCGAGGACCTCGATCTCCTGGTCGCGCTCGGGCAGCGGCAGGACGAGCTTGAGCAGGAAGCGGTCGAGCTGGGCCTCGGGCAGCGGGTAGGTGCCCTCGTACTCGACGGGGTTCTGCGTCGCGATGACGAGGAACGGGTCCGGCAGCGGGCGCGGCGTCCCGTCGACCGAGACCTGGCGCTCCTCCATGGCCTCGAGCAGCGAGGCCTGGGTCTTGGGGGGCGTGCGGTTGATCTCGTCGGCGAGCAGCAGGTTCGTGAAGACGGGACCCTCGCGGAACGAGAACTCGGCCGTGCGCGCGTCGTACACGAGCGATCCCGTGACGTCGCCCGGCATGAGGTCGGGCGTGAACTGGACGCGCTTGGTGTCCAGGTCGAGCGAGGCCGCGAGCGTGCGCACGAGCAGCGTCTTGGCGACCCCGGGCACGCCTTCGAGGAGCACGTGGCCCTTGCAGAGCATCGCGATGAGCAGGCTCGTGACCGCGGCGTCCTGCCCGACCACGGCCTTGCCGACCTCGGTCCGCACCGCGGCCAGGGCCGCGCGCA
Organism: Oerskovia turbata; assembly: GCF_000718325.1. Classification (GTDB taxonomy): domain Bacteria; phylum Actinomycetota; class Actinomycetes; order Actinomycetales; family Cellulomonadaceae; genus Oerskovia; species Oerskovia turbata. Next base: position 174,858 of record NZ_JOFV01000002.1, on the reverse strand, counting down.
GCTCGTGCGAGGGGCCCGACGGCGCAGCCTGGGCGGGTGCGTCGGCGACGGCGGGCGGGGCGGGGGCCGTGGGCGCCGGAGCGACGGGGGTGCCGTGCGCGGGCGGCTGCGCCGACGGCTCGGCCTGGCCCTGGTGGTGTGCCGGCACCGGGTGTGCGGGCTGCTCCGGCTGGACAGGCTGGGCCTGCGGCGGCGCGTAGCGGTCCGCGGGCTGCTGATAGGGGTTCGACCCCTCGGGGTGGTGCGTCACGGGTGGAAGACCTCGCTCTCCAACTGGTCAAGGTGACGTGCGAGCTCGAGCAGCGCTGCGTCGTCGGCGGGTGGTGGGCCGTACAGGAGGTGCGCGACCTGCTCGGCCGGGCGGTGCGTGGCGCGGACGACCGCGTCGATCAGCGCGGGGGCCGCTGCGGACCGGGGCAGGCCCAGGCGTGCGGCCATGCGGTCGGCGCTGTGCGCCCGCAGGCCTGCTGCTGCGTGGCCGCGCGAGCGGGACCGGCGGTACAGGCGGCCACGTCCGCGGGTCGTCTCCGCCGCGCGGACGACGACCGGGAGGTCCTCGGTCACGAGCGGCCCGAGGCGACGACCTCGCCAGAGCGCCGCGAACAGGGCGACCACGAGGAGCTGGACGAGGACGACCGGCACCCACGGTGGAAGAGCGGCCGCCCCCACGGCGGAGTCGCCCGTGGCCGAGGTGTCCAGGAGGTCGGGGACGAACCACGTCAGGGTCTCGTGCCTGCCGAGCGAGCGCAGCGCGAGGGCCGCGTTGCCGTCCTGGTCGATCCGTGCGTTGGTGATCAGTCCTGCGTCGTCGAGCGCGACGACGCGGCGGTCGCCCTCGTGGACCAGGTAGGCGCCGGTGTCGGGCGGGCTGTCGTCGCCGGGGAAGCAGACGACCGACCCCGGGCCGGTCGAGGTGAGGCCGAAGCCCGTGCTGCGGATCTCCTCGGCGGCGGTCGCGTCGGGGTCGGTGCACTGCGGGCTGCGCAGGGCGTCGGGCGACGACCAGTCGTCGCCCGGGGTCGCCGCGCCGTCGGTCGCGCCCTCGAGCAGGTCGTACCCGGGTTCGAGGAGCACCAGGTCGGCCTCGGTCGCCAGGATCGCGTCGACCTGCTCGGGCAGGAGGTTGAGGTCGGAGGTCACGAGGAGCGTCGTGCCGGCGTCGGCGCGCGAGACCGCGTCCGCGGTCGTGGTCACGTGCTCGACGTCGACGCCCTGGTCGCCCAGCACCTGGGCGAGGGCCCGGGCGCCGTTCGGTCCGGCGTTGTCGGGGGCGAACGGTGTGCTCGAGACGGCCGGCCGGGACAGCGCGGCGAGCCCCGCGACGACCGCGATCAGGAGCAGCACGGCGAGCGGCCAGCGAGCAGCCCGCCAGCGACGCGCGGCACGGGAGCCGGTCGTGGTGCCGTCACCCATCACGCGCACCGGGACGTAGGCCGTGGTGACGGCCGCGGCGGACGTGTCGGGCGCCGAGACCGGGGGCGGGGGTGCGTCGAGGCCAGTCGTCACCGGGTGCCTCCGGAGGGGGTGGGTGCCAGGGCGGGGGAGCCGGGCTCCTGACCGCCGAGCAGGTGAGCGGGAGGCGTCGGCGTCGTGGCGAGGGCCGCGGCGTCGAGCTCACGCAGCGTCTGGTCGGCCGCGGGGCCGACCGCCACCTTGCCGTACCGGACGTCGTCGAACAGGCGTGCGCCGGTCGTGAGCCGGTCGGTGAGGGTGGGCAGTCGCAGGGCGGCCTCGTCCGCGGCCTCGTGGGCCGTGCGGCCGGGGCGCGGGTCCAGGACCACGCGCTCCTCGAGCGAGCGCACGACGGCGCGGTAGCGCTCGACGACGGCGGTCGGCCAGTCCTCTGCCGAGGCGGCGGCGTCGGCCGCGGCCCGGAGCTCGGTGGCCGAGCGCTCGTCGTCGTCGAACACCGCGACCGACGAGCGGGACGTGCGGGACAGGCGGACCGGGCCCGCGACCACGTAGGCGATGGCCGCCACGACGAGGACCAGCCCGACGATCACGAGCGAGGCCACGACGGGGTTCACGTCGAGGACGCGGACGTCGCTGAAGAGACCGGTCAACCAGTCGAGGAACCGCATCAGGAGCGAGGGCTGGTCCACGTACACGGGGTCGAGGAGCTCTTCCTTCAACCACGTCCGTGCGGTGTCGGCGTCGGGGGTGACCGGGACGTCCCACCGGACGCCCTGAGGCAGGCCGAGGTGCGCCGAGCCGGCCCCCTGCCAGGCGGCGAGCGACCCGGTGGACGTCACGGTCACGCCGTGCCGTGGCCCGTGCGCTCTTCGGCCGCGGCCGTGAGCTCGACGTCCAGTCCTTCACGACGCATGCGCACGTCGATGTACAGCAGGGACACGACGCCCGCGAGGAACACCGCGCTGACGACGCCGGTGACGACCGACCCCACGGCCACGAGCACGTACATGGCGAACATGCTCCAGACCGAGAGCATGCCTCCGACCAGCCCGAACGGCTGCGCCACGAGCGACGTGATGACCGAGACCGCGACGTAGGCCAGCAGGTAGATCCCGAGCAGGCGCCAGAAGGACCCGCGCGAGACCGTCCAGCCACGCCTGACCCCGGCGGTGAACCCCTGGCCCTCGAGGACCATGGCCGGGGGGACCAGCAGCGTGCGGACACCGAACCAGGCCATGAAGACCAGGACGGCGAGCAGGCCGAGGAGCGCGACGGCGACACCCAGGCCGACGTCCGCGGTGAACGCGAGGACGGTCAGGAGGAGGTAGCCGAACCAGACGATCCCGATCACCAGCGACCACAGGATCGAGAAGCCCAGCAGCTGCCACACCCTCGACCTGGCCTGCGCCCAGACCTCCCCGGCGGTCGCCTTGCGACCGATCACGGACTGCCCCACCGACGTGATGAGGATGCCGTTGACGACGGGCAGGGCCAGGCTCAGCACGAGCGAGGACGCCAGCGAGGCCCCGAACAGGGGGAACATCTCCGTGATGCCGGTGGCGTCGGCTCCGAGCTCGGTCTCGATCTGGGCGATCTGGGGCGCGAAGATCCCGCTGACCAGCACGCCCAGGACCAGCCCGAGGACCGTCGCGACCGCGATCACGGTCGCGCTCATCCCGAGCATCACCTTGGGGTTGGCGCGGATCGCGCCGAACGCGCCGTCGAACACCTCGCCCAGGCTCAGCGGGCGCAGGGGGATGATCCCCGGCTTGTTCGCGGGGGGCGCGTAGGGCTTGCCCGCGAAGGACGGCGGGCCGTAGCCGGGCTGCTGGGGCCCGCTGTACTGCGGGGTGCCGTACTGCCCGGGCTGCCCGTACTGCCCGTACTGCGGCGCACCGTACTGGCCCGGCTGGCCGTACTGCCCGGGCTGGCCGGGTTCGCCGGAGGGCTGGCTCGGCTGCCCGTGCTGCGGCTGCCCCCACGCGTTCGACGTGGGCGGGGTCGGTGCGGGCTGGCCGGGCTGCGGCGGGGGGCCGTACCGGCCGGGCTGCGCGGGGGTCGCGCCGCCGGGCGGCGTCGGGCCCGCCGGTGGCTGCGGTGCGCGCTGGCCGTACCGCGGGGTGTCGTCCGGTGCTGGCGTGCCGGCGTCGTCGGGCGTCGTCATCTGCTCTGCTGTCCCCGCTCGGTTCTGCTCGGTTCTGTCGGGCCCGAGGGCTCGTCCTGGTGAGGCCGTGCAGGACGCCACGACGGCGTCCGGCCCGGTAGCGGACCACCCTAGTACGGGGGACGGGCCGGCGCGGCTGCCGGGCCCCTCGGGTGAACACCGGCCGCCCCACGGTGGGTCGGACCGACACCCCCGCGGTCGATGGCAAACTGGGGCCATGAAGGTACGTGTGCTTGTGGTCGACGACGACACCGCTCTCGCCGAGATGATCGGCATCGTGCTGCGGTCCGAGGGGTTCGACCCGGTGTTCTGTGCGGACGGGGACCTCGCCCTGGCGACGTTCCGCAGCACCCAGCCGGACCTCGTCCTGCTGGACCTCATGCTGCCCGGCAAGGACGGCACCGAGGTGTGCCGCCTGATCCGTGCGGAGTCGGGGGTGCCCATCATCATGCTGACGGCCAAGAGCGACACGGTCGACGTCGTGCTCGGCCTGGAGTCCGGCGCGGACGACTACATCTCGAAGCCGTTCAAGCCCAAGGAGCTCGTCGCGAGGATCCGCGCGCGCCTGCGCCGCTCGGACGAGCCCGCCCCCGAGCACCTCGCGATCGGCGACGTCGAGATCGACGTGACCGGGCACCGGGTCACGCGCGACGGCCGTCCCATCGCGCTCACGCCCCTCGAGTTCGACCTCCTGGTCGCGCTGGCCCGCAAGCCCTGGCAGGTCTTCACGCGCGAGGTCCTCCTCGAGAAGGTCTGGGGCTACCGCCACGCGGCGGACACGCGCCTGGTCAACGTCCACGTGCAGCGTCTGCGGTCGAAGGTCGAGCACGACCCGGAGAACCCGGAGATCGTCCTGACCGTGCGCGGCGTCGGGTACAAGGCGGGCGCGGCGCGCGGGTGAGCGCTCCGTCGCTGCGCGCGCGGGTGGGGCGGTCGTTCCGTCGTGCCCGACGGCGTGTGCGCGCCGTGGTCGGCCGTCTCACCTGGCGGGCCCGGTCGTCGATGCAGCTGCGCGTGGTCGGGACCGCGCTCGTCGTCGGGGTCATCACGGTCGCGGCGCTCGGGGCGTACCTGTCGAGCGCGATGCGGGACGGGTTGTTCGACCAGCGGCTCGAGCAGATCAACGTCGAGAGCGCCAACTCGATCCAGCAGGCCCAGAGCCTGTTCACGGCCTCGGTGTCCAAGACCAAGGACTCGGAGATCCAGACGCTCCTGCTCGACGTGCACAACACCCTGCGCACGAGCGGCAGCCCCGACCGCAAGATCTTCCTCATGCGGCCCGAGGGGGCGCCGTCGCGCCTCAACGACGTGAGCACCGACAACCAGCTCGCGAGCCTCGTCTCGGGCGAGCTGCGCGACGCGGTCCTGGAGAGCGACGGTCGCGAGCTCCAGTCGGTCGCGATCCCGCGCGACCCGTCCGACCCGGCCTCGCCCGTGGATCCCGGGGTGCTCGTGGGGTCGAAGGTCCAGGTGCCGACCGTCGGGGTCTACGAGCTGTACTTCCTGTACTCGCTCGCACCCGAGCAGGAGACCCTCTCGTTCCTGCAACGGACGCTGCTCGTGGGTGCGGCGTTCGTCGTGGGAATCCTGGGGCTCATCACCTGGGTCGTGACGCGCCAGGCCGTCCAGCCGGTCCGCAACGCCGCAGGGGTCGCGGAGCGGCTCGCCGACGGGCACCTCAACGAACGGTTGCCCGTCAAGGGGCACGACGAGCTCGCGACGCTGGCCCGCTCGTTCAACGAGATGGCGGAGAGCCTGCAGCTCCAGATCGGTCGGATGGAGGAGCTCTCGCTCCTGCAGCGCCGCTTCGTGTCTGACGTGTCGCACGAGCTGCGCACGCCGCTCACGACGATCCGGATGGCGGGCGAGGTCCTGCACGCCTCGCGCGACGACTTCGACCCGGCGTCCAAGCGGTCGGCCGAGCTCCTGGCGACCCAGCTCGACCGGTTCGAGGACCTCCTGGCGGACCTGCTGGAGATCAGCCGGTTCGACGCGGGGGCTGCACAGCTCGACGCCGAGCGCCGCGACGTGCGGGACGTGGTCAACGCGGCCGTCGAGCTCGCGGCGCCGCTCGCGGAGCGCAAGGGCGTGTGGATGTCGGTGCACCTCCCGGACGAGGCGGTGACCGCGGACGTGGACCCTCGTCGGGTCGAGCGGATCGTGCGCAACCTCGTGGTCAACGCGATCGAGCACGCCGAGGAGAAGCCGGTCGAGATCACGGTCGCCCACGACCGCTACGCGGTCGCGGTGGTGGTCCGCGACCACGGGGTGGGGATGACCCAGGAGGAGGCGCTGCACGTGTTCGACCGCTTCTGGCGGGCCGACCCGGCGCGCGCGCGAACGACCGGGGGGACGGGTCTCGGTCTCGCGATCTCGCTCGAGGACGCGCACCTGCACGGCGGGTGGCTCGAGGTGTGGGGGCGCCCAGGACGAGGGGCCGCGTTCCGGCTCACGCTCCCGTTGCGTGCCGGGATCCGGCTCGAGGCGTCGCCGATCGCCCTGGTGCCGGAGGACCCGACCCCAGGACGCGGTCTGCGTCCGCCGACGGGGCAGATCGAACGGGTCGAGGACCCGACGGAGGGGACCACGAGCCCCTCGGCCCTGCCGGTGCTGCCCGACGAGAACCTCACGTTCGTCCGCCAGGTGGGCGTCACCGAACGACCCGGCACGTCCGTCGACGAGGAGCAGGCACGATGACCGCCCGACGACCTGGCAGACCCGTGAAGGCCCTGGGAGGTGTGCTCGTCGCGGTGGCCCTCGTGCTGTCCGGCTGTGCGTCGATCCCCACCTCGGGCCCGGTGATCCGCGGCAGCGACGTGGTGCAGGGGTTCAACGCGCCGGGGCTGCGGGCGCGGGGCCCGGTCGCGGGTGACGACCCGGTGCGGATCGTGTCGGGCTTCCTGACGGCGCAGGCGGCCGGCCCGGCCGGTGACTTCGACGTCGCGCAGGAGTTCCTCACGGATGCCGACGCCTGGAGCTGGGACTCCCAGGTCCTGGTCTTCGACGGCGACCTCGACCTGACGGTGGACGAGGAGGCCGTGAAGACGGGGAAGGTGACGGTGACGGGCAGCGCGACGGTCGTCGGGGCCCTGAACAAGCGTGGCGTCTACACCGAGGACGTGCCCGGCGGGGAGGGGGCTGTGCCGGTGTCGTTCGGGCTGGTCCGCCAGGGTGACGGGCAGTGGCGGATCGAGACGGCCGAGGACGGGCTGCTGCTCTCCGAGAGCAGCTTCCAGGCGGCCTTCCGGCAGACCCGCCTGTACTTCCCGTCGGCCGATCGTGAGGTGCTCGTCCCCGACGACCGATGGTTCCCCAACAGGGGGTGGCAGACGAGCGCCGTGTCGGAGGTCCTGATCGGGCCGGTCGAGTGGTTGAGGGGCGCGACGGCGCCCGTGGTCCCCGAGGGGACGCGTCTGAGCATCGACGCGGTGCCCAGCGAGGGCGGCGTCTCGGAGGTCCGGTTGACGGACACGATCTCGCTCGCGCCGCCCGAGGACCGTGCGCTCCTCAAGGCCCAGCTCGAGGCGACGCTCTTCGACGCGTTGCCGCTCACCGTGAACCTCTATCGCGGGGAGGACCTGCTGAGCACCCCCACGGGCGGGACGGTGCCGACCAAGGTCGTGGCGGCGGGGAACGAGGTCGTCGCTGCGCAGGGTGAGGTCAAGGTGCTCGACGGCGGCGGGGACGAGGCGAGCTCGTTGTCCCCGGCGGTCTCGCTCGCCGGGACCAACGCGACCGCCCTGGCGCAGGGCAGCAACGCGCGCCCGCTCGTGGTCCGCGACGGCACGGACGGGCTCGTCCGGCTCGCGACCAAGAACCTGCCGGAGGTCCCGCTGCTGACCGGGGAGGATCTCCTGGCTCCGAGCATCGACCGGTTCGGCGGGGTGTGGTCCGGCCCCCGGGTGCAGTCGGGCACCTTGCAGGTCGTCCGGGCGGACCTCGCGGAGGCGGCCGAGCCCGTCACGGTCGCGGCGCCCTGGTTGGACGGGCGCACCGTGCAGTCGATCCGTGTCGCGCACGACGGGGCACGGATCGCGGTGGTCAGCTCGGACGGCGTCGGTACCCGGGTGGAGGTCGCCGGGATCGTGCGCGACGAGAAGGACGTCCCGACGGGGCTCTCGGAGCCGTTCCGGGTCGGGGCTCCCCTCACCTCGGCCTCGCAGGTCGTCTGGGCCGACGAGACGACGCTCGCGGTGCTGGGCACCGACGACATGGAGGCGGCACCCGGGGTCCATCTCGTCCTGGTCGGCGGTGAGACCACGAGGCTCTCCCCGGTGGCGGGGGCGACGGCGATCAGCGCGGGGGACGGCGACCGGACGGTCCAGGTCCTCACCCAGGACGGGACGCTGTTCGGGCGCAGCCGGTCGGGTGCCGTCTGGGAGAAGCGGATCGAGGACGTCGCGCTGCCGGCGTTCCCGGGCTGAGGTCGGGTCGGGCCCGCCGCGCGAGGGCGTGGGAGGCCGTGCACAGGCCGCCGCACGGCGCCCTCGCCCACAGGTGCGTGCCCGACGACGAGGGTACCGACCGGACGTCCTGCAGGATGCAGCCGTGCGCCACCGCCCCCAGCCGCCCGAGCCCGCCCGCCTCCCCGGATCCTTCGCGGCCGTGAGCAGGTGGGGACGCACCCTCGCACGTCTGCTCGTCCCGGTCGAGTGCCCCGGCTGCGGTGCGCAGGACGTCACGCTCTGCGCGGCGTGCGCGCAGGTCCTGGACCGCGCCCCGACCCGCCGCGAGGCCGACGCCCCACGGCTCGACCGGATGGACGGGACCCCGCCGCTGCCGGTGTGGGCGCTCGCGTCGTACGCCGGCCCGCTCCGGGGCATCGTCGTGGCGTGGAAGGACAGGGGACGCCACGACCTCTCGACGGTCGTGCAGGGGGCCGCGTACCGCGCGGGGCGCGCCGTCGCACCCTGGGTGCGCGACGCCGTCGGGCAGGTGGACGGCCCGTGGGCGCGCACCCCGACGCGCATCCTGGTCGTGCCCGCACCGTCGTCCGGCGCGGCGCGCCGGACCCGGGGCTCCGAACCGGTCCGGGGGCTCGCCGCAGCCCTCGCCCGCGCCCTCGTGGACGCCGGGGTCCCCGCGCTCGCGGCGCCCGTCCTGGCGCAGCGAGGGCGGCGGGGACGGGACCAGGTCGGACTGGGGTCGAGGAGCCGCGGCGCGCGCCTGCGGGGAGTGCGGACCGCGCGCCGCGCGGGGCGCCAGGGCCTCCTGCGACCTGGCACCGTCTGCCTCCTGGTGGACGACGTGCTCACCACCGGGGCCACGCTCGCGGCGTGCGAGCGGGTCCTGGAGGACGCCGGAGCCCGGGTCCTCGGTGCGGTCGTGCTCGCCGCGACACCCCCTCCACGGCGAGGTGGCTCGCCACCTGAAGTTCATCTCCCGAAGATGCTGCCTTTACCTACCGGGAGGGTTAACCTGGGGACCAGTCGTCACGGGGAACGGTTGGTAGGGGACCCGTGCGGCCACAGAGCGATCGACCCGAGGCAAGGTCCTCGGGCAGGGAGGTGATAGGTACTCCGGATCCCCCTCGGGGGAGCCAGACCCAGGACCACACGGGACGCTCTGGAAGCACCGAGAGCGTCCGAGACCCTTTGCGGAGGCTCACATGGAGATCGTTGTCGTCGGCAGGCACACGGAAGTGGCTGACCGCTTCCGCCGACACGTGGAAGAAAAGCTCGCGAAGTTCGAGCAGCTCGCACCGACCGCCCAGCGGATCGACGTCGAGGTCACCCACGAGAACAACCCCCGACTGTCCGAGGTGCGCGAGAGGGTCGAGCTGACCGTCCGCGCCAAGGGACCCGTCGTCCGCGCCGAGGCGGCAGCAGACGACCGGTTCGGGGCGCTCGACCTGGCCATGAACAAGCTCCAGGAGAGGCTGCGACGCGTCAGCGACCGTCGCAAGAACCACCGCAACAACAACCCGCTTCCGCCCGTCGACGTCCGACCGTTCATCCCGGAGGACAAGCACCCCGAGCCCGCGCCGGAGCACCCGGCAGCGCCGGGGGACGCTATCGAGACCCAGCTCGGCGACTCGCCCGTCGTCATCCGTCAGAAGCTCCACTCCGCAGAGCCCATGACGATCGACGACGCCCTCTACGAGATGGAGATGGTGGGCCACGACTTCTACCTCTTCGTCGACGTCGAGACCGCCCGCCCCTCGGTCGCCTACCGGCGCCGCGGCTGGAGCTACGGGGTCATCGCGCTCGACACGTCCTGCGCCGGCGGCACCAAGGCCGTACCCGAGGCGAGCTGACCGCCGCCACCAGCCGACCCGACGGGGTGGCGTCGCCGACCAGGCGGCGCCGCCCCGTCGGCGCGTCCGGGCGGGTGTCGGTGGCGCGCGGCAGGATGAGTGGGGTGAAGACCGAGTCGATGTCGCTCGCCCAGGCCCGCCGGGTCGCCCTCGCCGCGCAGGGCCTGCACACCCCACGGCCCGACGCCGCCACGCACCGGCAGGTCACGCTGCGCCAGGTGCAGCGCACCGTGGACCGGCTCGGGCTCCTCCAGATCGACTCGGTCAACGTCCTGGCCCGGGCCCACCTCGTCCCGCTGTACTCGCGGCTCGGCCCCTACGACGTGTCGCTGCTCGAGCGGGCGGCCGGACGCGCGCCGCGCCGGCTCGTCGAGTACTGGGCGCACGTCGCGTCCTACGTCCCGCCCGAGACCTACCGCCTCCTGGAGTGGCGCCAGCGCGCGTACCGCACCGAGGCCTGGGGGTCGATCAGCGGGGTCGAGGCCTCGCACTCGGCCGTCGTGGAGCACGTCCGGCAGATCGTGGCCGAGCGCGGGCCGGTCACGGCGAGCGAGGTCCACGCGATCCTCGAGGCCCAGGGCATGGGCGAGGCGCGCGGCACCGCCGAGTGGGGCTGGAACTGGTCGCTGGCCAAGCGGGCCCTCGAGCTCCTCTTCTTCACGGGCGAGATCACGGCAGCACGCCGCAACGCCGCGTTCGAGCGCTGCTACGACCTGACCGAGCGGGTCCTGCCGCCCGCGGTGCTCGCCGCACCGCCCGTGAGCGACGAGGACGCGGTCCGCCGCCTGCTGGAGATCGGGGCACGGGCGCACGGCGTCGGGACGCTGCGCTGCTTCCAGGACTACTTCCGGCTCAAGGGCCCGGCCCCGCGCCGTGCGCTGGCCGAGCTCGTCGAGGACGGCGTGCTCCGCCCGGTCGAGGTTCGCGGCTGGGACGAGACCACGTACCTGCACCGCGACGCCGTGCTCCCGCGCCGCGCCCAGGGACGCGCGCTGCTCAGCCCGTTCGACCCCCTCGTGTTCGAGCGCACGCGCCTCGAACGGCTCTTCGGCACCTACTACCGCATCGAGATCTACGTGCCTGCGGCCAAGCGGGTCCACGGCTACTACGTGCTGCCGTTCCTCCAGGGCGACCGCATCACCGCGAAGGTCGACCTCAAGGCGGACCGTCGCGCCGGGCTGCTCCGCGTCATGTCGGCGCACCGCGAGGAGCACGCCGACTCGGGCACCGCGCCGGCGCTCGCGGCCGAGCTCCGCCTCATGGCGACCTGGTTGGGGTTGGCGGACGTCGTCGTCGGGCCGGCGGGGGACCTGGCGCCCGCGCTCGCGGCCGAGGTCGGACGGGTGGACGCCGGGGCTGCCGGGTAGCCCACGCACCCGGGCCGTGCGTTTCGCCGGAGAGCGAAACCACAGGTACCGGACAGAAGACCACCCACGCGCCGGACTCGCCTACGATGGTCTGTGGTGTGATCCAGCCGACTGCCGCCAGGTGGTCGCCTCGCATTCGCCCCGGACCGTCCGGCCCGGGGGCGCGATCGATACGGGAGTACTGCGTGCCTGCGATCCTCGAGAAGGTCCTGCGCTTCGGCGAGGGCCGGATCCTGAAGAAGTTGTCCGGCCTGGCAGAGCAGGTCAACAAGCTGGAGCCCAGCTTCGAGGACCTGACCGACGAGGAGCTGCGCGAGGAGACCGACCGCTTCAAGGAACGGCTCGAGAACGGTGCGACGCTCGACGAGATCCTCCCCGAGGCGTTCGCCGCGGTCCGTGAGGCCGCCCGCCGCACCCTCGGGCAGCGTGCCTACGACGTGCAGCTCATGGGCGGCGCGGCCCTGCACCTGGGGAACATCGCCGAGATGAAGACCGGTGAGGGCAAGACCCTCGTCGGCACCTTCCCCGCGTACCTCAACGCGCTCACGGGCAAGGGCGTGCACGTCGTCACGGTCAACGACTACCTCGCCAAGTACCAGAGCGACCTGATGGGCCGCGTCTTTCGCGCCCTGGGCCTCACGACCGGCTGCATCATCTCGGGCCAGACGCCCGCCGTGCGCCGCGAGCAGTACGCCGCGGACATCACGTACGGCACGAACAACGAGTTCGGCTTCGACTACCTGCGCGACAACATGGCGTGGAGCACCGACGACCTGGTGCAGCGCGGCCACAACTTCGCGATCGTCGACGAGGTCGACTCGATCCTCATCGACGAGGCGCGCACCCCGCTCATCATCTCGGGCCCCGCGTCGGGCGACGCGAACCGCTGGTACGGCGAGTTCGCCAAGGTGGTCCGCCGCCTGAGCCCGGAGACGGACTACGAGGTCGACGAGAAGAAGCGCACCATCGGTGTGCTCGAGCCCGGCATCGCGAAGGTCGAGGACTACCTCGGCATCGAGAACCTGTACGAGTCGCTCAACACGCCGCTCATCGGGTTCCTCAACAACGCGATCAAGGCCAAGGAGCTCTTCAAGCGCGACAAGGACTACGTCGTGCTCAACGGCGAGGTCATGATCGTCGACGAGCACACGGGTCGTATCCTCGCGGGCCGCCGCTACAACGAGGGCATGCACCAGGCCATCGAGGCCAAGGAGGGCGTGCAGATCAAGGCGGAGAACCAGACGCTCGCCACGATCACGCTCCAGAACTACTTCCGTCTGTACGACAAGATCTCCGGGATGACCGGTACGGCCGACACCGAGGCCGCCGAGTTCCAGGGCACGTACAAGCTGGGCGTCGTGCCCATCCCCACGAACCGCAAGATGCAGCGCGTGGACCAGCCCGACCTCGTGTACAAGAACGAGGAGGGCAAGTTCGACGCCGTGGTCGCGGACATCGTCGAGCGCCATGCGGAGGGGCAACCGGTCCTGGTCGGCACCACGAGCGTCGAGAAGTCCGAGCTCCTGTCCTCGAAGCTCAAGAAGCAGGGCGTCCCGCACGAGGTCCTCAACGCCAAGCAGCACGAGCGCGAGGCCGCGATCGTCGCGCAGGCGGGCCGCAAGGGCGCCGTCACGGTCGCGACCAACATGGCCGGCCGTGGTACCGACATCATGCTCGGCGGCAACGCCGAGTTCATGGCGGTCGCCGACCTCGCCGCGCGCGGGCTCGACGCCGCGGAGAACCCCGAGGAGTACGAGGCCGCGTGGCCCGAGGCCGTCGAGCGCGCCAAGGCCGCCGTGGCCGCGGAGCACGACGAGGTCACCGAGCTCGGCGGGCTCTACGTCCTGGGCACCGAGCGTCACGAGTCGCGCCGCATCGACAACCAGCTCCGCGGTCGTTCCGGCCGTCAGGGAGACCCGGGCGAGTCCCGCTTCTACCTGTCGATGCAGGACGACCTGATGCGCCTGTTCAACTCGGGTCTCGCCGAGTCCATGATGAACCGTGCGGGCTTCCCCGACGACGTGCCCCTCGAGTCGAAGATCGTCACGCGCGGCATCGCGAGCGCGCAGGGTCAGGTCGAGGCGCGCAACTTCGAGATCCGCAAGAACGTCCTCAAGTACGACGACGTCCTCTCGCGCCAGCGCACCGTGATCTACGACGAGCGTCGCCGCGTGCTCCAGGGCGAGGACATGCAGGAGCAGGTCCAGCACTTCATCACCGACGTCGTGACGGCCTACGTCGACGGCGCGACGTCCGAGGGCAACCCGGAGCACTGGGACCTCGACGCGCTGTGGACGGCGCTGCGTGCGGTCTACCCCGTCTCGATCGAGGTCGACGAGGTGCTCGAGCAGGCCGGGGGAGCCACGCGCCTGACGCGTGAGCTGATCCTCGAGGAGATCCTGTCCGACGCGCGCGTGGCCTACCAGGACCGTGAGGCGTCGCTGGGCAGCTCGAACATGCGTCAGCTCGAGCGCCGCGTGGTGCTCTCGGTGCTGGACCGCAAGTGGCGCGAGCACCTCTACGAGATGGACTACCTCAAGGAGGGCATCGGCCTGCGCGCCATGGCGCAGCGTGACCCGCTCGTCGAGTACCAGCGCGAGGGCTTCCAGCTCTTCCAGGCCATGACCGAGGCCATCAAGGAGGAGTCGGTCGGCTTCCTGTTCAACCTCGAGGTCAAGGTCGCCGAGCCCGACGCGTCGCCGGTCAACCCGGTGTCGGCCGCGGCTGCCGCGCAGTCGGCGGCCGGTCAGGCGTTCGGCGGCACCGCCGGGGCGGCAGGGGCCGCCGCGGCGGCCGGAGCTGCGGCGAAGGCTGCGGCGGACGCCAAGGCTGCTGAGGCTGCACGGGTCCAGGCTGCGTCGCAGGCGCACGCCGACGCCGTTCAGGACGAGCCCGTCGAGGACGAGCTCGTGGACGCTCCGGTCGCACCTGCCCCGAAGGCCGAGCCGACGCTCATCGCGAAGGGCCTCGACGGCCCGAGCGAGCGGGTGCCGCTGCAGTACTCGGCACCGGCCGACGACGGCTCGGGTCAGGCCGTGGTCTCGGGTGACGGCTCGCGCCGCGCCCGCCGGGCCCTGCACGGCGAGGCCACCGCGGTCGAGGGCGACGGGCGCACGTTCCCCGGCACGCCCCGCAACGCCAAGTGCCCCTGCGGCTCGGGCAAGAAGTACAAGCTCTGCCACGGGCTGAACGAAGAGGAGTAGCCCTCCCCGCGAGGGCACCTGCGAGCGGCGGTCAGCCGATCTCGAGGACCACGACGCGCCACATGCCGCGTCGGGCCTCGAGTCGGAGGGCCGCCGCTCGCACTCTGTCCATGTCCTCCAGCACCACCGTGGCTTCGGCCGTGGCCTCGCCGAGCCGCACCAGCCGGGCCCGGCGGACGACGACGGGCCGCGCGGCGGCGTCCGGCTCGGTGGTGCCCTGCATCAGCAGCGCGCGCCGGCCCAGCGCGTCGAAGACGTCCGGTGCGAGCCACCGCTGGAGCTGCGCCACGGGTCGCTCACCACGCAGGACCTCGACGGCCGCCCGGACGACCGAGCAGCAGATCGAGGTCGGGTCCGGCAGCACGGGATCGGTCGTCGCCGTGACGGGCCGACCGTTGTCGGCGAGGTCCTCGGCGACGGGGAACTGCGGCGCGCCGCCGAAGGTCAGGACCCGTGGCCCCCGCGGGACGGATCGGGGAAGCGTGGCTGCCGGAACGGCGAGGCGAGGAGCCGCGCCGGAACGAATCGGGCGGGCGTGAGGGCGGACGGCGGTGATCGACATGGCGTCTCCTGGGGTCGGCAAGGGCCGGTGCGTCGACGGACGCCCGGTGGGACGGTGTACGAGGTCGGTGGTGCGAAAGCGCTGGATGCTGGGTCAGGGCGTTCGGGGTGCCTGCAGGACCTGACCCGGTCTGATGAGGTCGGGGTCCTGGCCGATGATCTCGGCGTTCGCCGCGTACCAGCGTCTCCACTCCGCGGCGACCTGAGCGTCGGTCGCTCCCTCGCCGAGTGCCCGCGCGGCGAGGGACCAGAGGGAGTCGCCGCGCAGGACGACGACCGAGACGGTCGAGGCGTCGTCCCCGACGACCGGCGTTGTGACGGAGCGCCCGGTTCCGTCTGGTCGAGCCGTGCCCGACGGGGCGCCGGTGAGCAGGGGCTCGTCGTGCGGTGCCGGGACGGCGCGTTGCGTGCCGCCCAGCAGCCCGCTGAGGGGGACGTGACCGGGCCCCGTCGTCGCGGTGCTCGGGACCCTGAGAGGTGGGGCTGACGCCTGGTTCCCTGCGCCGTGGGCAGGTGACGTGTCCGTCGCCGGTGTGGGCTTTTCCCGCTGCCGTGTGTCCAGGTCAGGGGAACTCGGGCTGGCGGGTGCGACCGACGGGGTGACGGTCCGCGTCCCTGGGCCCTCAGCGGGGGTCTCCCGGTCGTCGGACAGCGGGGGCACGATCGCTGCGTCGTCCAGGGCGGACCCGGCGGGAACCTCCGTCGGTACGGCGGCCGGGAGAGGAAGCTCCGGGTTGAGGGGCTGCCCGGGGGACGTGCTCTGCCAGCCGAGGTCGACGACGGTCGGTGCCGGGACGGGCGCGGCCGGGTCGGGCTCGACCGCCTGCGCGCTCCCTGCCCCCAGGACGAGCCCGGCCCCGACGGACACGGCGACGCCCGTGCCGGCGAGCCTGCGGACGAGGGCGGGGGCGAGCCGGAGGACGAAGTTCTCACCGGCCGTCCACCGGAGTCCTGCGGCGCGCACGAGGACGCACGACGCGGCGAGCGCGGAGTTGATCGACACCCAGACGGCGAGCAGGGCTCCCGCCCCGACGAGCGGCAGCTCCAGATAGGTCTCGATGCGAGGGGCGGGGAGGTCACCCGCGAGGGTCAGGACCCGCAGGGTGAGCAGGGCTGCGGTGGCGCCCGTCGCGGCGGCGAGGGCGAGGAGAGCGGTCAGGCGCCGGCCACGGCGGGGCTCACGCCGTGCGTTCGCGTGGTCGGGTCCGGAGTGCTGCGCCATGCTTCCCCCTGAAGATGGACGACGACGTCGAGCCCGCGGTCGGGTCGATCATCGCGTTTGATGCAGTTTGATCGTGCTACATCCAACTAGACCATTCCGCAGTTGTCCAGAGGTAGTTCGCAGAGCGGACGCCTCTGGACGAAACCCCCGGGGCGACCGCTACGGTGTGGGCGTGCGCTGGGACCTGCTGTTCGCCGACCTCGAGGCACAGCTCGACGCCGCCGACGTCCAGGCGGAGGCCCACGTCCTCGGGGACCTCACCCGAGCCGAGCAGGCCACGATCTCGCTCGCCGACCGCCTCCGGGGGAGCATCGGGGGGCACCCCGTCGGTGTCCGTCTCGTCGACGGTTCGCACCTGACCGGTCAGGTCCGGACAGTCGCCGCCGACTGGTTCCTGCTCGAGGACGGGAAACGGCGCCACGTCGTGCCTCTTCTCGCGACCACGGTGTTCGACGGGCTCACCGCGCACGCCGTCCCGGCGCCCTCCGGCACAGGAGCAGGGCGCGGGCTGCCGACCCTGCTGAGGGCGCTCATGCGCGACCGTGCCGTCGTCCGCGTGCGGACGCTCGCCGGGGAGGTCGACGGACGCGTCGCACGGGTCGGCAAGGACCACCTCGACGTCATGGACACCGCGGGTGGCACGAGAAGCAGCCGTGTCGTCCCGTTCGCAGCGCTGCTCTGCGTGAGCGAGTCGTAGGCGACGGGCCGGGGGGCAGAGGACGTGCAGGGGGAGCAGGAGGTGCGTCGTGCGACGAGCGCGCCACGCCGAGGACGCCCGCTCGTGCGCGGGGCCTCAGGACTCGAAGTCGCCCGCGTCGATGCGGGTGCGGGTCTGCGCGTACATGCGCTGGATGTAGTTCTCGAGCTCGCTCGCCTCGACCCTCCACTGCCCCCGTCCGCCGACCTGGATCGCCGGGAGGTCACCGCTGCGGACCAGCGCATAGGCCTGCGCCGCAGAGATGTTGAGCTCCTCCGTGACGTCGGCGAGGGTGAGGAAGCGCTGTGACATGGGCACAGTCTTTCACGGCACCGACACCGTTCCGGGTTGTCCACAGGCGACCGCCCCCCGCGCCCGCGAGGGGTGCGCCGATCGGCATGATGGCCCCGTGGCCTCCTGACGCTCTCGCTGCGGGGGTGCCCCTCCCGTCCCCGCCCGCACGAACCTCCCGACCACGAAACGGACGCTCATGACGACCTCTCTCGACGCGCTGCCGAGCCCCACCGTCGCCCGACTGCGACGACCAGGCTGGCGGGACCCTCGCCTGCTCCTCGGGCTCGTGCTCGTCGCAGCCTCGGTCGCCCTCGGCTCGTGGGCCGTGTCGTCGGCCAGCCGGACCGTCGCCGTCTACGCCGCAGCGGGCCCCCTCACACCCGGTGAGCCCGTCGACGCGAGCAGCCTGCGGGTCGTCGAGGTGCGCCTCGGCTCCGGGGACGGTAAGTACTTCCTCGCGGGACGACCGCTGCCCGACGACCTGGTGGCGCTGCGCGTGGTGGGCGACGGCGAGCTCGTGGCCCGGTCCGCGGTGGGAGGTTCGGACGAGCTCGCGGTCCGTGCCGTGGCGATCCCGGTGGCGGGGGCGCTCTCCGACAGGGTCACCGACGGTGCGCTCGTGGACGTCTGGTTCGTCCCGGCCGCCGACGGCGGTGCCACGGCGCCCGACCGGAAGACGGCGGACGCGAAGGACGGGAGCGAGCCCTACACGCTCGCGGCGCAGGTCGTGGTCGCGCAGGTCGCCGAGTCCGGGGGGACGCTCGTGTCAGGAGGGCCGACCACGCTCCACGTGCTGGTTCCCACGGACGAGCTGCCCGGAGTCCTCGCGGCTCTCGCGGCCGAGGGCGAGATCGCGGTCGTTCCCGTCGCCGGCGGCAGCGCATGACCGCCGACGCGACCCTTCCTGTCGCCTCGGTGCTGTGCGCGGTGCGGGGCAGCGGCGAGACCGCGGTCGTGACGGCGCTGACGACCCCCGGTTCCGGTGTCGCCGTGGCGCGCCGGTGTGCGGACCTCACCGAGCTGCTCGCCGCGGCCGGCGCCGGCGCCGGGACGGCCGCGATCATCTCGGCCGACCTCCCCGGGATCGACCGTGAGTCGATCGCGCACCTGCACGGGTGCGGTGTGCGGGTCGTCGTGCTCGCCGGTCGGCAGGAGTGGCTCGGGGACCGGCTGCGTGCCATCGGTGCCGACGTGGTCCTCGACGAGGACACCCCGAGCGAGGTCCTCGTCGCGACCGTCCGCGACGAGGCCCACGGGCGGGGGCAGCGCAGCGGTCCGGGAGGCCCACCGTCGGGCGACCTCACCGAGCGGCCCGGTGGAGACGGCGTGCACGACCCCGCCCCGCGGGCCGGGAAGATCGTCGCGGTCTGGGGGCCGACCGGTGCCCCCGGGCGGACGACGCTCGCCGTGCACCTCGCGGCCGAGCTGGTCGGGGCGGGCGCCCGACGGGCGCGACGCGGTGGGCGACGTCGCCGCCGGGACCAGGGCGCGCCGTCGGGCACGGAGGGCGCAGACCACGCCGAGGTGCTCCTCGTCGACGCCGACACCTACGCCGGCTCGGTGGCCCAGCACCTCGGCCTGCTCGACGAGTCGCCGGGCCTCGCGGCGGCCGCCCGCAGCGCGGGGCAGGGGACCCTCGACCTCGCGGGCCTGGCGCGCCTGGCCCCGGTCGTCGTGCCGCGTCTGCGTGTCCTGACAGGGATCACGCGCGCCGCGCGCTGGCCCGAGCTCCCGGCGACGTCGCTCGACGTGGTCTGGGGGCTGTCCCGAGCGCTCGCGGACTGGACGGTGATCGACTGCGGGTTCGGGCTCGAGCAGGACGAGCTCCTGTCGTACGACACGCACGCCCCGCAGCGCAACGGCGCGACGCTCAGCGCGCTGGCCGCCGCGGACGTCGTGCTCGTCGTCGGCGGATCCGACGCCGTCGGGATCCAGCGGCTCGTCCGGGGCCTGGGAGACCTGGCGGACACGGGCGCCACGAGCGGGGCACTGCGGATCGTGGTCGCGAACCGGGTCCGCTCCTCGGCGGCCGGGCCCCGCCCCGAGGCGGCGGTCCGGGACGCGCTCGGCCGGTACGGCGGTGTCACGGACCTGCACGTCCTCCCCGACGACCGGCACACCCTCGACGCGGCGCTGCTCGCGGGCAGGACCCTCGCCGAGCACGCGCCGGACGCCCCGGTCCGACGGGCCGTCGCCGAGCTCGCCCGGCGGGTGCGAGGGGCGGTCGGGCCTCCCGTGAGTACGTCCCCGCCGGGCGGACCACGCGAACGCGTCCCGGAACCGGCACACTGATCCCATGCGCATCTACGTTCCCGCCACCGTCGACGAGCTCGACGCCGTCACCGTGACCGGCGACGAGGCCGTGTGGTCCCTCGCTCCGCGAGCCGCCCACGCCGTCACGTCCGCCCTCTCCCGCGAGCTGCCCGACGAGGACGAGGAGGGCCTGGAGTTCGCCGCAGCCCTCGAGGCCGCCGACGACTCCCTCGCGCTCATCGCCGGTCGCGTCGGCGCCCCCCGTCAGCGCCTGGTCGTCACGGTCGAGGTGCCCGACGAGATGGTCGCGCTGACCCAGCCCGGCGACGCCGAGTCGGCCGACGACCTCGCGCCCAGCGCGGTCGACGTCACGGCGTCCATCCCCGAGGTGCGCATCGTGTGCGTCCACGTCGACGAGCCCGAGGCCGCGGCGGACATCGCCGAGGTCTTCGCGGCCGCCGACGAGGACCGCGACGAGGATCTCGACGCCGCGCTCGACCGCGTGAGCGAGCGCGACCTGCTCTGGTACGACTGGTCGGAGCTCAAGAGCGTCCCGCGCGCGAAGTGACCTTGAGGTAGCAGGTGCCGAGAACGGACCTGAGGCCGCCATCCACCGGATGACGACCTCAGGTCCGTTCTCGTCCGCCGGGCAGCCGGGCAGCCGGGCAGCCGGGCAGCCGGGCAGCCGGGCAGCCGGTCAGCCGCCCGGCCGGCCCGGTCAGGAGAGGCGGCCCAGGATCTCGTCGTGGAGCAGGCCGTTCGTGGCGACGGCGTTGCCGCCCCAGGGCCCGGGCGAGCCGTCGAGGGACGTGAAGGTCCCGCCGGCCTCGGTGACGATGGGGACCAGGGCCGCCATGTCGTAGAGCTCGAGCTCGGGCTCGGCGGCGGCGTCCACGGCCCCCTCGGCCACGAGCATGTAGGACCAGAAGTCGCCGTAGGCCCGCGTGCGCCAGGTCTCGCGGGTCAGGTCGAGGAACGCGTCGAGCTTGCCGCGCTCCTCCCACCCGGACAGCGACGAGTAGGACAGCGAGGCGTCGTCGAGCCTGCCGACCTGCGAGACGCGCAGCCGGCTCGCGGCCGCGAGCGAGCGCCCGCTCCACGCACCCGTGCCCTTGGCGGCCCACCAGCGGCGGCCCAGGGCAGGAGCCGACACGAGCCCGACGACGATCTCGTCGCCGTCGGCCAGCGCGATGAGCGTGGCCCACACCGGGACCCCGCGCACGAAGTTCTTGGTCCCGTCGATCGGGTCGACGATCCAGCGGCGGGCGCCGTGACCGGTCTCGCCGAACTCCTCACCGACGATCGCGTCGCGCCCGCGGGCCCGCGAGAGGTGGCTGCGGATGATCTCCTCCGCGGCGCGGTCGGCGTCGCTGACCGGGGTGTTGTCCGGCTTGGACTCCACGGACAGGTCGAGCGCCTTGAAGCGGGACATGGTGTGCGAGTCGACCTGGTCGGCGATCACGTGAGCCAGGCGCAGGTCGTCGTCGTAGGTCGGCATGGCTCACACCGTACCGGTGCGCGCCGCCAGCAGACGTCGGAACGACTCGACACGCGCGGTGCGCGCCGCCTTCTCGTCCTCGGGGGAGGCCTCGAGCCAGTCGTCGAGCGCGCAGTCGGGCGCGCCGTCGAGGTGCGTGCAGCCGCGCGGGCAGTCCTCGGCGACCACGTCGAGGTCGTCGAACGCCTTGAGGAGGTTCTCGACGTCGACGTGCGCGAGCCCGAACGACCGCACGCCGGGCGTGTCGATGACCCACCCCGCGGGGTTGCCGTCGGTGTCGGGCAGGCGCAGCGCGACGGCGGACGTCGACGTGTGCCGACCACGGCCCGTGACGTCGTTGACGACGCCCGTGGCCCGGTACGCGTCCGGTACCAGGGCGTTGACGAGCGTCGACTTGCCGACGCCCGAGTGGCCCACGAGGACCGACGTGCGGCCCTCGAGCTCGGCGCGCACGGCCTCGAGCGGTTCGATGCGCCACGCGTCCTCGGCCTCGTCGGAGGAGTTGTGGCCGGGCTCGTCGCCGTGCCCGCCGTGCCCGCCGTGCCCGGCACCGTCGTCGGTCCCGGCAGGAGAGTCCTCGTCGTGCACCCGCCGCGTCACGACGACCTTGACCCCGATCGGCTCGTAGAGCTCGCGCAGCGGCGTCGCGTCGGCGAGGTCCGCCTTGGTGAGGCACAGCAGGACGTCCATGCCCGCGTCGTACGCGGCCACGACGCAGCGGTCGATCATGCGGGTGCGGGGCTCGGGCTGGGCGAGGGCCGTGACGATCACGAGCTGGTCGGCGTTGGCGACGATGATGCGCTCGTACGGGTCGGTGTCGTCGGCCGTGCGCCGCAGGGTCGAGGTGCGTTCCTGGATGCGGACGATGCGCGCGAGGGTCCCGTCCTCGCCCGTGGTGTCGCCCACGATGTCGACGCGGTCGCCGCACACCACGCGGTTGCGGGTCAGCTCGCGCGCCTTCATCGCGAGGATGGTGCGCTCGGTCGGCCGGTCCTCGTCGAGCAGGAGCGTGTAGCGCCCGCGGTCGACGCCCGTGACGAGCCCGGTCTCGGCGTCCTCGTGCTGGGGACGCTGCTTGGTCCGCGGGCGCGAGTTCTTGTTGCTCGCCCGGTCGCGGAAGTCGGACTCGTCGCGGACGCGCCGCGCCATCAGCTTGCCGATCCTGCGGCGCTCAGCATGCGGTCCCACATGGCGGTGAACCCGGGCAGGGTCTTGGCGGTCGTCTCGACGTCCTCCACGAGCACGCCGGGCACGCGCAGCCCGATCAGGGTGCCCGAGGTCGCCATGCGGTGGTCGTGGTAGGTGCGGAACGTGGCGCCGTGCAGCGGGCGCGGGGTGATGACGAGGCCGTCGTGCGTCTGCTCGGCCTGCCCGCCGAGGCGCGTGATCTCGGTCGCGAGCGCGGCCAGGCGGTCGGTCTCGTGGCCGCGCAGGTGCGCGATGCCGCGCAGGCGGCTGGGGGAGTCGGCGATCGCGGCGAGGGCCGCGATGGTCGGGGCGAGCTCGCCGGCCTCGTGGAGGTCGACGTCGATCCCGCGGACCTCGCCCGTCCCGGTCACGGCCATGACGCCGTCCGTCAGCTCGGCGTGGCCGCCCATCGCGGTGAGGAGCTCGGCCATCATGGCGCCCGGCTGGGTCGTCACGGCGGGCCAGCCCGGGACGCGCACCGTGCCGCCCACCACGAGGGCAGCGGCGAGGAACGGCCCGGCGTTCGAGAGGTCGGGCTCGACGTACACGTCGCGCGCGGCGATCGGCCCGGGGGAGACGGTCCAGATCGTGGGGCGCGAGTCGTCGACCTCGACGCCGACCTCGCGCAGGACCTCGACCGTCATGTCGATGTGGGGCACGCTCGGCAGCGTCGGGCCAGTGTGGCGCAGCGTGACGCCCTGCTCGAAGCGCGCGGCGGCGAGCAGCAGGCCCGAGACGAACTGGCTCGACCCCGACGCGTCGACGTCGACGTGCCCGCCGTGCACCGCGCCGCGTCCGGTGATCGTGAACGGCAGGGTGTCCTTGCCCGCGACGGGCACGCCCAGGTCGCGCAGCGCGTCGAGCACGGGCCCCATGGGGCGCACGCGTGCGCCCTCGTCGCCGTCGAACCGCACGGTGCCGTCGGCGAGGGCCGCGACCGCGGGGACGAAGCGCATGACCGTGCCCGCGAGGCCGCAGTCGATCTCGGCGGGGCCGCGCAGCGCGCCGGGTGTCACGTGCAGCTCGCTCGGGTCCTCACCCTCGGTGATGCTCACGCCCAGGTCGCGCAGCGCTGCGGCCATGAGGTCGGTGTCGCGGCTGCGCAGCGCTCCGCGCAGCACGCCCGGCCCGTCGGCGAGGGCCGCGAGCACGAGGAGGCGGTTGGTGAGCGACTTGGAGCCCGGGACCGCGACGGTCGCGTCGAGCGGGGCCCCGGCGGTCGCGCCGGTCCGGCTGGGTGCGGGCCACGCCGGCAGCGCGGGGGTCGTCTCGTCGGGGCGGGCGGCAGGAAGGTCGCTGGTCACATGCCCCAGGTTATGGCACCGGGCCCTCGCGGGGGCCTTCCGTCCGGTCCTCGGCCGGGCCCGTCCACGGCCCGACGGCGTCGCTCACCCGCCGCGGTCGGGCTGCGGCGGGCGGCACGTCGGCGGCACCGGAGGCGGTGCGGCGGGAGAGCCGGTGCGGCCTTCCCCGGTACTGCTGGTGGTGGCCGTGGTGCAGCCCTCAGTGCGAGACGGCGCCCTTGACGTTCCCGGCCGCGGTGCTCGCCGCCGATCTCGCGGCGCGACGTGCGGTGCGGGCGCTCGAAGTCACGGCGTGCGTGGCCCTGTCGGTCGCGGACTCGACCTTGTGCTTGGCCGCGTCGACCTGGTGCTTGGCGTTCTTGGCGAGGTCGAGGTCCTTGCGGGCGCGGTCGACGCGCCAGCGGACGCCGGGGCGTCCCTCGTAGTCGGCCCCGGCGATGAGGGCCGCGCCGATCGCGCCGAGGTTGCCCACGAACTTGCGGGTGCGCACGTCGCGGGGGACGTCGCTCGGGGTGAAGGGCTGGTTGACGACCGCGAGGGGGACGCTCAGCGCCGCGAGGGTGAGGGCTGCGGTCCGGGGCGCCTTGCCGACCGCGAGGAAGAGTCCGGCGACCGCGGTCGCAGCGCCGTGCACCCGGACCAGTGCCGTGACCTGCTTCTCGCTGAGCGGTTCCTCGACACCGAGCTGCTGACCGACGAGGCTCGCACCGCGTCGGGCGGCGCGCACGTGCTCCGCGGGCTTGAGGGCGGCCTGCACGCCGTCGTAGATGAACCAGGAGGCCAGCATGGGCCTCGCGACGTGACGCAGCAGCATCGGTGGGTCTCCTTCGTCGAGCGGGTGCCGGTGGGAGCGGCGGGCACGGGGACGCCGGAGCCGCCCCCGGTCGACCCAGCCTGTCCCATCGCTGCTCAGCATGCCACCGGGCGTGCACGTGCGGTGCGATGCGCGCCGGTGGAGGGGGATCGAGGACAGGAGACGAGGCCGTGACGGTGAACGCCGGGGGTGAGCGGCGCCGTCGGGCGGGAAGGGG
Organism: Oerskovia turbata; assembly: GCF_000718325.1. GTDB lineage: Bacteria > Actinomycetota > Actinomycetes > Actinomycetales > Cellulomonadaceae > Oerskovia > Oerskovia turbata. The sequence continues at coordinate 150,407 of NZ_JOFV01000002.1, read as the reverse complement.
CGTCGACGGGCACCGGCACGGCGAGGGCGGAGCCGGGACCTGCCCGGCTCCGCCCGTGGGCTCGTCAGCTCAGAGCGCGCCGCCGGCGGCCTCGGGGGCGTCCGCGGACTCGCCGCCGTCCCCGATGGTCTCGCGGGCCACGTAGTTCTCGAGGTCGAACAGGTTCTCGCCGGCGCGGCGGGCGACGGTCAACAGCGTCGTGGCCGACGCGACCTCCTCGACCTGCTCCTTCAGGAACCACAGGAGGAACTGCTCGCCGAGGGCGTCGCCCTCCTCGCGGGCCGCGCGGAAGATGGCCTCGATCTGGTCGGTGACCTGCTTCTCCTGGTCGAGCGCGAGCTGGAGAGGCTCGAGCACCGAGTCGAAGTCGTTGCGCACCGCGCCCGTGCCGGGGATCGAGATCTCCAGGTCACGGTCGAGGTGGTACTGGACGATCATCATGGCGTGGTTGCGCTCCTCGACCGACTGGCGGTAGAAGTGCGCGGCGAGCTGGGGCAGGTCGTGCGAGTCGAACCACACGGCGATCGCGATGTACTGCTGGTGGGCGTCGAGCTCGTGGCCGACCTGCTCGCGCAGGAGTGTGCGGAACCGGGAGTCGGGAGTCGTGGTCGTCATGCGGTCACGCTAGCGAGGATCGGGCCCGAGCACACCCGATGGTTGCCTGTCCTCACCGAGCACAGGCTTGCCTCTGCCCGCCCCGGGAAGCGCGCGAACCGCGGGATCCGGCCCCTGCGGGAATGACACGGCGTACCCGGCGGTTGTGCTGAGCGTGACATGTGTACTGGAAGCGGAAGCGGCCGTGAACGCCCCCGCCGCACCGAGCCTCGAGGTCGTGCCGTTCGGCGCGGTCGCACCTTCTGCGCTCTCGGCGGACACCCGACCGGCAGGAGGACTAGGCTCGTTGTCGATGACGGACCAGATCAGCAGCAGCGCAGGCGACCTCTCGGGCGCCGATGACGCCGAGGACACCCACCGGGCTCCCTCCACGGAGGACGACGCGGCCCGTTCGGCGCGCTTCGAGCGCGACGCGCTCGTGTACCTCGACCAGCTCTACTCGGCGGCGCTGCGCCTGACGCGCAACCCGACCGACGCGGAGGACCTGGTCCAGGAGACGTTCACCAAGGCGTTCGCCGCGTTCCACCAGTACCGCCCGGACACCAACCTCAAGGCGTGGCTCTACCGGATCCTCACGAACACGTTCATCAACAACTACCGCAAGAAGCAGCGCGAGCCGCTGCAGTCCGCGGCGGAGGACGTCGAGGACTGGCAGATCCACCGCGCGGCGTCGCACACGTCGCAGGGGTTGCGCTCGGCCGAGGCCGAGGCGTTGGACCGGCTCCCGGACTCCGACGTGAAGAAGGCTCTCCAGGAGCTGCCGGAGGACCGCCGGATGGCCGTGTACTACGCGGACGTCGAGGGCTTCCCGTACAAGGAGATCGCCGAGATCATGGGCACGCCGATCGGGACCGTGATGTCGCGGCTCCACCGCGGTCGGCACCAGCTGCGTGACCTCCTGAGCGACTACGCAAAGGACCGAGGACTGGTGGGGGCCAAGACCCCCGGAGGTGAGTCGTGAGTCAGCAGAACGTGGGCACGGAGGCCCAGGACGAGGTCATCGTGCCGATCCCCCACTCGACCGAGGGCGAGACCGAGTGCGAGCACGCGCTCAAGCACCTGTACGAGTACCTCGACTCGGAGATGACCTCCGACGACGAGGTGCGCATGCGTGCGCACGTCGCGCACTGCTCGCCGTGCCTGGCCGAGCTGAGCGCCGAGGAGCTGGTCAAGCAGCTCGTGCGCCGCTCGTGCCACGAGCAGGCTCCCGCGGAGCTCCGCCTGCGCATCCAGGCGCAGTTCACCGTACTGCGTACGACGACGGTCGTCGACGGCATCTGACGCCCGCGCCCCCGGGGGCGTGGCGCCGTCGGGACCCGAGAACGTCGAAAGGGCCCGTCCTCACCGAGGTGAGGACGGGCCCTTTCGTCGCACTCGCCCGCAGGGCGCGTGATCGCGGCCCTGGCGGGCTCGTGATCAGGCGTTGGGGCGCTTGCCGTGGTTCGCTGCGCTGCCCTTGCGGCTGCGACGCTTGCGTCCGCGCTTGCTCATGATTGCTCCTCACGCCGGATTCTGTCTGCTCCATGTTCCCACATCTGGGGCTTGTCCTGGTCCAAGACGCGATATATCGTGTGATCAGAAACGCGATACATCGCGTTCACGGGACCGGGCGGGACACCGCAGGAACGCGAGGAGAGACATGGCGACCGAGAACTGGACCGTGACCGGTCCGCAGACGATCGACGTCGGGCCCGTGGCCCGCCTCGACGCGAACCTGCTCAACGGACGCATCGACGTCGTGGTGCACGACGAGCCCGGCGTCCGCGTCGAGGTCCACTCGATCGAGGGCCGTCCGCTCGAGGTCCGCCTCGACGGCGACCGGCTCACGGTCGGGTACTCGCCCACGGGCGGCTGGCAGGGCTTCCTCGACTCGTTCCGCAACTACCGCGGCAAGGACCGTGCCGACGTCTACGTCGGCGTGCCCGCCCACGTCCGGGTCAAGCTCGCGACCGTGCGCGGCGACGGCCTCGTCGCCGGGACCCAGGCGAAGGTCTCCGTCGCCACCGTGGGCGGCTCGGTCATGACGACACAGACGACCGGCGCGGTCCGCGTCGACACGGTCTCGGGCGAGGTCACGGTCCGCGACCACGTGGGCACCCTCGTCATGGACTCCGTGTCGGGCGACCTCACGGCCTCGGGCGCGCTGACCGACGTCAAGCTCAACACCGTCTCCGGGAACGTCACGCTCGACTCGAGCGCGACGCCCGACGTGATGAACGTCAACGCCGTCTCGGCCGACGTCCTGGTGCGGGTGCCCGAGCCCGACGCCCTCGACTACACCCTGCGCTGCGTGAGCGGTCGCCTCGTGGTCGACGGCGTCGAGCACCGCGGCACGCCCGGTGGCTCCTACCGCCAGGCGGGTCCGTCCGGGACCCCGGGCAAGAAGCTCCAGGTCAACTCCGTCTCGGGGAACGTCACGGTGCTGCGGGGCGAGCCGACCGACGCCGTCGCGTGGGACGCACCCGGCGGTGTCGCGGACAGCGCCCCGGCCTGGTCGTTCGACGACGCCCCGACCGACGCGTACCCGGGCTACGGTGCCCCCTGGGGCACCGCGGACAGTCGCGCGACATGGACCGGCGCGCCCGGTGGCGGTCCCGCGGACGGACCGGCGGACCGCTGATGGCCTCCGTCTTCGCCCACGGGGAGCTCCGGCTCTACCTCCTCGCGCTGCTTGAGTCCGGGCCCAAGCACGGCTACGAGCTCATGACCGAGCTGAGCGACCGTTTCGGAGGGACCTACCGTCCCAGCGCCGGCACCATCTACCCGCGCCTCGCCCGGCTCGAGGGGGAGGGGCTCGTGCGCCGCAGCGACAGCGCCCGCAAGTCCACCTACGAGCTCACGCCCGCCGGTCGGGCCGAGGTCGCGGCCCGCCGGGCCGACGTCGCAGCGCTCGAGGACGGGATCGCCCAGACCGTGCGCACCCGTGCGCACGCCCTGCGCGCCGACATCCAGGGCTCGATGCAGGGGCTGCGCGCCGAGCTCGCGGCCGCGGCCCAGGAGGCGCGCGTCCGCCCGCGGCCCGCCGCCACCCCGGACCCTCGCCGCGGCGAGTCCTACGCCCGACGCGTCGAGGCCGAGGCCATGGTGCAACGGTTCCGCGACGACGTGCGCGCCGACCTCCGGCGTGCCGACGCGAGCAGCGCGGTCACCGAGCTGACGCTCGAGACGCTGCGCACGGTCCTGGACTCCGCCCGGCGGGCGGTCCGGGGGACGCTGCCGTGACCGGCGGCCCCGAGGCGGCGGACCCGCACGACCCGCACGACCCGAACCAGCACGACGACCGGCACGACACGCAGACGACGAAGGAGAACGACATGGGAACCGAGTCCTGGGTCATCGCAGCACCGCAGCAGATCGAGGTCGCCGACGTGGCGTCGCTCGTCGTGGGCCTCACGAACGGGGCGGTCGAGGTCGTGAGCGACCCGGGCAGGGAGTCCGGCGCAACCGTCGACGTGACCGACGTGAGCCCCCGGCCCCTGCGGGTCACGACGCACGCGGGCGAGCTGAAGATCGCCTACGACTTCGACGGCGTCGAGGGGGCCGTGGACCGGTTGCGCGGCCTCAAGGACAAGGACACGGCCACCGTCCGGGTCGTGCTCCCGGCCCACCTGCCCGTCAAGATCGCGACCGCCCGCGCCGCGTCGACGGTCAGCGGCACCCGCGCGCCCGTGTCCGTGACCACGGCCGACGGGTCGGTCACCGTGACCGACACCGTGGGCCCTCTCTCGGTCAAGACCGTCGCGGGCCGGGTCGCGGTCGCGACGCACGAGGGTGACGTCAAGGTCAGCACGGCCTCGGGGCGCGTCGAGGCCGAGGGCGCGCTCGGACGGGTCACGATCAGCACGGTCACGGGAGACGTGGTGGTGGAGGCCCGCGAGACGACCCCCCTCGTGACCGCCAAGACCGTCTCGGGCGACGTCACGCTGCGCCTGAGCGAGGGCGCCGGGGTCAACCTCAAGGCGCGCGCGGTCACCGGCAAGGTCGTGCTCGACGGCGCCCCCGTCCCCAGCGCGCAGTCCCGCACCACGTCCGTGGACCACTCCGAGGGCACGAGCGGCGCCTACGTGTCGGTCAGCACGGTCTCGGGCAACCTCACGGTCTCGCGGGGCTGAGGACCCAGGGCGGTCTGCGCCCGGAGACGAGACAGCGGCCTGCGGTCATCCCTGGACGGGGTGGACGCAGGCCGCTGTCGTCGCTCTCGCAGCCGAGGGGTGGTCACCCTCGGCGGGCGAGTCGGTCACCGTCGGCGGCGGTTCGGTCACCGTCGGCGGACACAGGCGTCGCCGTCGGCGGGCCGGGCGCCCTGGCTACGCGACGTCGTCGGGCAGGCCGAGCCACGCGTGCCAGCCCGTGTGCAGGACCAGCCAGGCCATGAGCCCGTAGCCCGCCTGCCCCGGATACCCGCCGCCGCTCGTCGCGAGGTCCGCGAGCCACTGCTCGTGCGTGACCAGGGGCGTGAAGGTGTCGACGTACGGCACGCGGCGGCGGTTCGCCACGTCCGCGAAGGCCGCGGAGAGCTCGGCGACCCGGTCGTTGTCCTCGGTCCGGCCAGGCGGCGGCCCGACGACGAACGTGGGCAGACGACGGTGCTCGGCCACGTCGAGGACGTTCGCCAGGTTGAGCCGCGACCGCGCCACGGACAGCCCCGCATCGAGGTCGTGACGACCCAGGGCGAGGACGAGCCGGTTGTCGGCCTCGGGGTCGTGGTCGAAGCGCCTGCTCGTCTCGGCGTCCCAGCGCTGGCTCATCGCGGTCGTCGTCTCGCCCGGGATCGCGAGAGGGAAGACCATCGCCGTCCCCGGGAAACGGGTGCGCGCGACCACGCGCCCGGCCCAGCCGAGGCCCTTGGCGTCGCCGACACCCGCACTCAGCTCGTCGCCGACCACGCAGATCCGTACTTCAGGTTCTCCCACGGTGATGTGCTCCTCGTTCGCTCGCGCACCATTGTCCGTCACGACATGGCTCCCGTGCGGGATGTCCGGCCGGTCGGTGCGACCCGGACCGGGAATCGTCGACCTCTCCCTCGTGCGGAGGCGCCCCGGGGGAGAGAGGCGCCCGGGTGCCGGGCCGGACAGGACGTGACCGGCGCCACGTCGCATCAGAGGAGGGTCGCACCCCACACGGCGTCGTGCGAGGCGCCCGGAGCGAGGCGCACGAGGCGCTCGCCCGTCCGGAAGGCGTCCGCGATGCAGCTCATGGGCTCGGCCGCGACCCCCGTGCGCCGGTAGCCGGCAGCCGAGACGTGGTCGCCCGTGCACACCTGCCACGTATCCATCGAGGCGTCCATCCACACCGCGGACGTCCGGCCGTCGGGAGCAGTCAGACGCATCCACGACAACCCGTCCTCGTCCCGCAGGACGTCGACGTACGCGTCGTCGAGGTCGATGCCCGCGAGCAGGCGGGGCTCGCGCAGGTCGAACTCGCCCGCCGCTGGCTCGGTGCCCGTGGGCAGCAGCCTCTCGTCCGTCGTGACGCGTGTGCGCGCGTCGAGGCGCAGCGTGCACTCGTCGACCGTCGCCGCACCCGGCGACAGCCACGGGTGGAACCCGACACCGTACGGGGCGTCGGTCGTGCCCACGTTCGTCGTGCGGGCGCTGACGCGCAGCCCCGCGTCGTCCAGCGCGTACGTCACGCGCGCGACGAGGTCGAACGGGTAGCCGGGCGTCGGGACGAGGTGCAGCTCGAAGGTCACGGCCGAGGTCGACCGCTCGACGACGTCCCAGCGCTCCCAGCACACCAGGCCGTGGATGGCCGTGCTCCGCGGTACCTCGGTGATCGGGAGCTGGTGGTCCACACCGTCGAACGTGTACCGCCCGTCGCGCAGCCGGTTGGGCCACGGGAGCAGCACGGCGCCGTGCGACGCAGGGGCGATCTCGTCCTCGGAGAAGGGGGTGAAGACGTCCCTCCCCGCGACCGAGTACGTCCGGACGGTCGCACCGACCTCCGTGAGCGTGGCACGGTGGTCCCCGTGCTCGATGCGGACCTGGATGCCGGACGGTGCATGGATGTTCACGTGCACACGCTACTGGGTGCGGAAGTCCCCAGGAGCAGGGACAGTAGAACCCGGTCGTGCCGCCCTCCCGGGCGCACGGCCCAGCGACGCACCGTCCCCGGCGCGGCCGGGGACGGGAGCACCACCCGCAGGACGAGGAGGAACACATGGAACGACGAGTGCTCGGACGCACCGGACGACTGGTCTCGGTCGTCGGGCTCGGCACCTGGCAGCTCGGGGCGGACTGGGGCGAGGTCAGCGAGGCCGACGCCCGCGCCGTGCTCGACGCCTCCGCCGAGTCGGGAGTGACCCTCTTCGACACCGCCGACGTCTACGGCGACGGCCGCAGCGAGGAGATCATCGGGTCCTACCTCGCGGACAACCCCGGTGCCGGCATCACGGTCGCGACCAAGATGGGCCGACGAGCCCCGCAGGAGCCCGCGAGCTACACGCTCGAGAACTTCCGCGAGTGGACGGACCGTTCGCGCCGCAACCTGCGGACCGAGCGTCTCGACCTGGTCCAGCTCCACTGCCCGCCGTCCTCGGTCGTCGCCGACGACCAGGTGTACGACGCGCTCGACACCCTCGTGGCCGAGGGGGCGATCGCGTCCTACGGCGTGAGCGTCGAGACCGTCGACGAAGCGCTCGCGGCCATCGCGCGCCCCGGCGTGGCGACCGTCCAGATCATCCTCAACGCGTTCCGGCTCAAGCCCCTCGACGAGGTGCTGCCCGCGGCCTCGGACGCGGGTGTCGGGATCATCGCCCGCGTCCCCCTGGCCTCGGGCCTGCTGTCCGGGAAGTACACGCGCGAGACGACCTTCGCCGAGAACGACCACCGGAGCTTCAACCGCGACGGCTCCGCGTTCGACGTCGGCGAGACCTTCTCCGGGGTCGACTTCGCCACCGGTCTCACCGCGGCGGGGGAGTTCACCGCGCTCGTGCACGACGTGCTCGGGCCCGACACGACCCCGGCCCAGGCCGCGATCGCCTGGATCTGGCAGCAGCCCGGGGTCTCGACCGTGATCCCCGGTGCCCGCAACGTCGAGCAGGCGCGCGCCAACGCCCAGGCCGGCTCCGCGGACGTGCTCGGACCGCTGTTCGCGTCGGGGGTCCGCGAGATCTACGACCAGTACCTGCGGGAGCAGGTCCACGGCCGCTGGTAGGCGGTGCCACGACGAAGGCCGCCTCCCCGGACGGGGGAGGCGGCCTTCGTCGTGGCCCTCAGGGGCTCGGCGGGCGAACGTCTGCTCAGCGGGCGAACGCCTGCTCGATCAGGACCGCCTGCTGGGCCTGGTGCTTCTTGGCCGTGCCGGCAGCCGTCGAGGCCGACGCCGGGCGCGACACGACCCGGACCCGCGGCAGGTCCTCGGGCAGGTTGACGTGGACGAACGACCACGCACCCTGGTTCTCGGGCTCGTCCTGGACCCAGACGACCTCGGCGCCCTGGTACTTCGCGAGCTCACCGCGGATGCCGTCGACGTCGAGCGGGTAGAGCTGCTCGAGCCGCACGATCGCGGTCTTGTCGTCACCGCGCTTGGCGCGCTCGGCGACCAGGTCGTAGTACACGCGCCCCGTGCACAGCAGGACGCGGTCGACGTTCGCCGGGTTCGTCGTCGTGTCCCCGATGACCGGCTGGAACGTACCGGTCGTGAAGTCCTCGACACCGGACGCGGCCGCCTTGAGGCGCAGGAGCTGCTTGGGCGTGAAGACGACGAGCGGGCGGCGCGGGCGGGCGTACGCCTGCTGACGTAGCAGGTGGAAGTACGACGCGGGCGTCGACGGCTGAGCCACCGTGAGGTTGTTCTCCGCGCAGAGCTGGAGGAACCGCTCGATGCGGGCCGAGGAGTGGTCCGGCCCCTGTCCCTCGTAGCCGTGCGGCAGCAGCATGACGACCGAGGAGTTCTGGCCCCACTTCTGCTCCGCCGACGAGATGAACTCGTCGATGACCGTCTGGGCGCCGTTGACGAAGTCGCCGAACTGCGCCTCCCACAGCACCAGGGCGTCGGGGCGCTCGACCGAGTAGCCGTACTCGAACCCGAGGGCCGCGTACTCGCTGAGCGAGGAGTCGTAAACCCAGAACTTCGCCTGGTCCGCCGAGAGGTACAGCAGCGGCGTCCACTCGGCGCCCGTCTCGCGGTCGTGCAGGACCGCGTGGCGCTGCACGAACGTGCCACGACGCGAGTCCTGCCCGGCGAGGCGCACGGGCGTGCCCTCCACGAGCAGCGAGCCGAACGCGATCAGCTCGCCGTAGCCCCAGTCGATGCCGCCGTTGGACGACATCTGGTGGCGCTTCTCGAGGAGCTGCGCGAGCTTGGGGTGGACCGTGAAGCCCTCGGGCGGTGAGACGTGCACCTGGCCCACGCGCTCGATGATCGACTGGTCGACCGCGGTCTTCCAACCGACCATCGTGCCGGCGTCCTCGCGCTGCGACTCGGGTCGCTCGAGGCCCGCGACGGGCTCCGAGGCGGGCGACGGCGTGAAGCCGCCTTCCTTGGTCTCGGTGAAGACACGCTCGAGCTGGGCCTGGTAGTCCTGCAGGACGTGCTCGGCCTCTTCGAGCGTGATATCGCCGCGTGCGACGAGGTTCTCGGTGTAGAGCTTGCGCACCGAGCGCTTGGCCTCGATCAGGTTGTACATGAGCGGCTGCGTCATCGAGGGGTCGTCGCCCTCGTTGTGGCCGCGGCGGCGGTAGCAGATCATGTCGATGATGACGTCACGGTCGAACTGCTCGCGGAACGCGAAGGCGAGCTCGGCGACGCGCACGCACGCCTCGGGGTCGTCACCGTTCACGTGGAAGATCGGGACCTGGTAGCCCTTGGCGACGTCGGTCGAGTAGAGCGTCGAGCGCGACGAGGACGGGCCCGTGGTGAAGCCGACCTGGTTGTTGATGATGACGTGGATCGTGCCGCCCGTGCGGTAACCGCGCAGCTGCGCGAGGTTCAGGACCTCGGGGACCACGCCCTGGCCCGCGAAGGCCGCGTCGCCGTGGATGAGGATCGGCAGGACGGAGAACCCGTCGCCGCCCAGGTCGATGCGGTCCTGCTTGGCGCGCACGATGCCCTCGAGCACGGGGTCGACCGCCTCGAGGTGCGAGGGGTTGGCCGCGAGGTAGACGCGCGTCTGCGCACCCGACTCGGCCGAGAACGTGCCCTCGGTGCCGAGGTGGTACTTGACGTCGCCCGAGCCCTGGACGCTCTTGGGGTCCTGGTTGCCCTCGAACTCGGCGAAGATCTGCGCGTAGCTCTTGCCCGCGATGTTCGCGAGGACGTTGAGGCGGCCACGGTGGGCCATGCCGATGCAGACCTCGTCGAGGCCGCTGTCGGCCGCCTTGGACAGGACGGCGTCGAGCAGCGGGATGACGGACTCGCCGCCCTCGAGCGAGAAGCGCTTCTGGCCGACGAACTTGGTCTGCAGGAACGTCTCGAACGCCTCTGCCGAGTTCAGGCGGCGCAGGATGCGCAGCTGGTCCTCGCGCGGGGTGCGGGCGTACCCGGACTCGAGGCGCTCCTGGAGCCAGCGACGCTGGGCGCGGTCCGCGAGGTGCATGTACTCGATGCCGATCGAGCGGCAGTACGAGTCGCGCAGCAGGCCGAGGATGTCGCGCAGCGTCGACTTGGTCTTGCCGCCGAAACCACCGGTCGGGAAGCTGCGGTCGAGGTCCCACAGCGTGAGGTCGTGGGTCTGGACGTCCAGGTCGGGGTGCTTGCGCTGGCGGTAGGCGAGCGGGTCCGTGTCGGCCATGAGGTGGCCGCGCGAGCGGAACGAGTGGATGAGCTCGGCGATCTTGGCGGGCTTGGCCGCCTCGATCTCGGCGTCCGTGGTGTTGTCGCGGGTCCAGCGGACGGGCTCGTAGGGGATGCGCAGCGCGGCGAAGACGCGGTCGTAGAAGCCGTCCTCACCGATCAGCTTGGTCCCGAGGATGCGCAGGAACTCGCCGGACTGGGCGCCCTGGATGATGCGGTGGTCGTAGGTCGACGTGATCGTCAGGACCTTCGAGACACCCAGGCGGGCGAGCTGCTCGACCGAGGCGCCCGCGAACTCCGCGGGGTAGTCCATGGCGCCGACGCCGATGATCGTGCCCTGGCCCTGCATGAGGCGCGGGACCGAGTGCACGGTGCCGATGCCGCCCGGGTTGGTGAGCGAGATCGTCGTGCCGGCGAAGTCGTCGACCGTGAGCTTGTTGCCGCGGGCCCGGCGGACCAGGTCCTCGTAGGCCGCCCAGAACTGGGCGAAGTCCATCTGCTCGGCCTTCTTGACGCTCGGCACGAGGAGCTGGCGGGTGCCGTCCGGCTTGGCGAGGTCGATCGCGAGACCGAAGTTGACGTGCGCCGGGTTGTTCACCGCGGGCTTGCCGTCGAGCTGCGTGTAGCTCGCGTTCATGGCCGGCATCTCGCCGAGGGCCTCGACGAGCGCGTACCCGATGAGGTGCGTGAACGAGATCTTGCCGCCGCGCCCACGGGCGAGGTGGTTGTTGATCACGATGCGGTTGTCGACCATGAGCTTGGCCGGAACGGCGCGCACGGAGGTCGCGGTGGGGACCTCGAGGCTCGCCTCCATGTTCACGACGACGCGCGCGGCGGGGCCGCGCAGCTTCTGCACGTCGTCCGCGGCGTCGGGCGTGTCGGACTTCGACTTCGCGGCGGCCACGGCTGCGTACGGGGCCGTGGCGGGCTGCGCGGTCGCGACCGGGCGGTTGGCCTTCACGGCTGCGATCGCGGCGTTGACGGTCGGGTCGGCGGGGACCACGGGGGACTTGGGGCGCTGTGCGGACTCGCCGGCGGCAGAGCCGTCGGTCGCGGGCACGGCGCTCGTGGAGCGGGCCGACGGCGTGGCCGGTGCCTCCGCCGGGATCTGGACCGCGGGGGCCGGGGTCGCGACGGTGGGCGTCGAGGTTCCTGCGGCGGGGGCGGCGGTGACGCTGCTCCCGTTCACCTCGCTCGCCTTGTCCCCGGGACGGTAGTCCGCGAAGAACTCCCACCACGCGGGGTCGACCGCGTTCTTGTCCTTGAGGTATTGCTCGTAGAGCTCGTCGACGAGCCATTCGTTGGCGCCGAACACAGAGCTTGCTGCGCTGATCGACTCTGACTCAGCCTTCGGGGACACGCGAGGATCGCCCACTTTCACCACTGATCGTCACTGGATATCGGGTACCTAGTCCGGAACCGGACCCGTCAAGCCTAGGCCCTCCTGCCCGCTCGACCGAGCCTTGACCGGCGAAGGCGCACAGGGTGTCGGCCGGTTCTTCACGGGACGTCTGCCAGAGGCAAACAGGGGGGCAACAGCGACCTGTTCCCTGACCAAAGGTCAGGTCGTTTAGACCATCGCCGGGTATGCCGGCCACCGAGTGTGACGAAGGTCTCACTCGGCGGTGTCGGAGGGGCGCCGCTCGGGGTCGTTCGGACGAGGCGTGCCGGGGTGCCCCAGGATCTCCGGCAGGTCGTCCGGGAGGCCCGTCGTGTGTGGCCGGGGGTGTGCCGGGAAGGTCAGGCGCATGGTCGCGCCCTGCAGGGAGTCCGCGACCTCGATGCGCCCGCCGTGCAGGTCGACCGCCCAGCGCACGATCGCGAGCCCGATCCCGGTCCCGCCGGTCGACGAGTGGCCCTGCGAGGGGGCGTTGCCCCGCGCGAAGCGTTCGAAGATCCGCTCGCGGTCCTTCTTCGCGATGCCCGGGCCCTGGTCGATGACCTCGATCACGACGTCGTCGTCGACGGGGTAGGCCTCGAGCCGGATCTCTCCGTGCTGGGGTGAGTGCCGGATCGCGTTCTGGAGCAGGTTGGTGATGATCTGGCGCAGTCGCTCGGGGTCTGCGGGCAGCGTGAGGTCCTCGGGGGTCACGTCGACCACGTACTGGAGCTGCTTGCCGGCCTCGACCATCGAGACGGCGTCGGCGTTCTCCTCCAGGAAGTCGCCGAGCGGGATGTCCTGGAAGCTGAGGGCCGCAGCGCCCGCCTCGATCCGGGACAGGTCCAGGAGGTACGTCACGAGGCGGGTCAGGCGCTCGGTCTGGGCGAGCGCCATCTCCATGGTCGCCGGGTTCGCCTCGCTCACGCCGTCGACGACGTTCTCGAGCTGGGCCTGGAGCGCCGCGATCGGTGTGCGGAGCTCGTGCGACACGTTCGCGATGAGCTCGCGACGCATCTGGTCGGAGGACGCCAGGTCCTCGGCCATGATGTTGAACGCGACCGCGAGCTGGCCCACCTCGTCACGGCTCGTCGCGCGCACGCGCCGGGTGTAGTCGCCGTCAGCCATGGACTGTGCGGCCGCCGTCATCTCGCGCAGGGGCGAGGTCATGCCGCGCGCGAGGATCTGCGTGAGCAGGAGCGAGAGCACGATCGCCAGCGGGAACGTGCGGGTGGGGCCGAGCTTGTTCTGCTGACCGAGCCAGGTGATGAGGACCGCGAGCGTGACGGTCGCGAAGACCAGCACGCCGAGCTTGATCTTGAGCGACCGGAACGAGTCGAGGGGCCGGACGTCCGGGAGGTGGGGGCGGATGGTCCGGGGGCCGGAGGTCACGCGACCGGGGGCTCGAACGCGTACCCGACCCCGTGGACCGTGCGGATCAGGTCGGGTCCGAGCTTGCGGCGCAGCGCCTTGATGTGGGAGTCGACCGTGCGGGTACCGCTCGCGTCGGCCCAGTCCCAGACCTCGGCGAGGAGCCGTTCGCGCGTGAGCACGGTCTTGGGCGAGCTGGCCAGCATGACGAGCAGCTCGAACTCGGTCGGGGTCAGGTGGACCTCCTCGCCCGCGCGGTGCACGCGCCGCTGGGCGCGGTCGATCACGACGTCGCCGACGACCATGGGCGGGTCCGTGGGGGTCGACGTCGCCGCCTGGGCCGCGCGGTCGACGCGCCGGAGCAGCGCCTTGACCCGGGCGACGAGCTCGCGCATCGAGAAGGGCTTGGTCATGTAGTCGTCGGCGCCGACGCCGAGCCCGATGAGCATGTCGGTCTCGTCGTCGCGCGCGGTGAGCATGAGGATCGGCACGGGCTGCTCGGCCTGGATGCGGCGCGTGACCTCGAGGCCGTCGATGCCCGGCAGCATCACGTCGAGCACGATCACGTCGGGGCGCAGGCGCGTCGCCGCCTCGACGCCCGACAGGCCGTCCCGTGCGACCTCGACGCGCCAGCCCTCGGCGCTCAGGCGCTGGGCGATGGCCGTGGCGATGGCCGGCTCGTCCTCGACGACGAGGATGTTCGCGGACTGCGCGGGTGTGCCTGCGGGTCCACCAGCGCTCGTCGCGCCGGTGCCGGTGGGGAATGCGCTGGCTGTCATGGCACCAGCGTGGCACAACCGGGGCGTCGATGGTCGCAGGACGGACGAAAGTCCCGCTGATGTCTGTGGTGTTCCGGTGGGTGTCGGGCGTGGGTCGTGTGACGTCGTCGCCGCCGGACGGCGGCCCGAGCGGGTCGTGCCACGGATGGACGGCGGCCCCTCGGCCGATACCATCGTTGGCACGATGAAGAGCACACCCCGATATCCGTGGAGCACCCCGTGGTAGGCGACTGGTTGATGGTCGCGCTGGGGGTGCTCCTGACCGCAGGGACAGCAGTCTTCGTGGCGAGCGAGTTCTCGCTCGTCACCCTCGATCCGGCCGTCCTGGCCAAGCCGGACGGCGACGAGGCCCACGGCGCCGGGCAGGGTGGCACCGACGGCGTGCCGGGTGGCGTGCGGGAGGTCGACGTCCCCGAGGCTCGCAGCAGCCGCCGTGACCGCAGCGTCCGGGCGGGCCTCAAGCACCTCTCGACGGAGCTCTCGTCGGCGCAGGTCGGCATCACGATCACGACCATCCTGCTCGGGTACACGGCTCAGCCGGCCCTCCAGAGCCTCATCGGCGACGCGCTCGGCAGCACGGCCCTCGGGGCGAGCGCGGCCACGGTCCTCGCGGTGGTCCTGGCGCTCGTCGTCGTGAACCTGTTCTCGATGCTCTTCGGCGAGCTCATCCCCAAGAACTTCGCGCTGTCGACCCCGTACGCCACCGCGCGACAGGTGGTCCCGGTCCAGCGCCAGTTCACCAAGCTCTTCCGACCGGTGATCTCGGTGCTCAACGGGTCCGCGAACGCGATCCTGCGCCGCATGGGCGTCGAGCCGCGTGAGGAGCTGTCGGGCGCGCGCTCGGCGTCGGAGCTCGCGGCGCTCGTCAAGCGGTCGGCCCAGGAGGGCACCCTGGACACCTCGGTCGCGATGCTCCTGACGAACTCGATCGAGCTCGACGAGCTCAGCGCGGTCGACGTCATGACGGACCGCATGCGCATGGTGGTGCTGCGTCGCGACGACACGGCCGAGGACGTCGTGGCGCTCGCCCGCACCTCGGGCCACTCGCGCTTCCCCGTGATCGGCGAGGACCGTGACGACGTGCTCGGACTGGTGCACCTGCGTCGGGCCGTGGGGGTGCCCCACGAGCGCCGTGGCGAGGTGCCGGCGGCCGCGCTCATGGTCGACGCCCCGCGCGTCCCGGAGACGGTCGCGCTGGGGCCGCTGCTCGTCGAGCTGCGCGGGTTCGGGCTGCAGATGGCCGTGGTCGTGGACGAGTACGGCGGCACCTCGGGGGTCGTGACCCTGGAGGACGTGGTCGAGGAGCTCGTGGGCGACGTCGCCGACGAGCACGACCCGCGCCGGGCCGGCACGGCTCGTGGGGCTGACGGTTCGTGGATCGTGCCGGGCGTCGTCCGCCCGGACGAGCTCGTGGAGTCGACGGGGCTCGTGGTGCCCGAGGACGGCGCCTACGAGACCCTCGGAGGACTCGTCATGGCGGACCTGGGCCGGGTGCCGGAGGTCGGGGACGAGGTTCGGGTCGGCGATGTCGTGCTGCGCGTCGAGGCCATGGAGGGGCGCCGCGTCGAGCGTCTCCGGGTCCGTGTGCTCGCCGCACAGGACGCGGTCGAGCAGGGTGCCCAGCAGGGCCAGCGCACCGGAGCGCCGGGCAGGTCGAGCGCCGACCGGCACCCGGGTGACGGTTCGCAGGGAGGTGCCCGATGAGCTCGACCCCTGCCCTTCTCCTGGGGTTGTTCCTCCTGGCCGCGAACGCGTTCTTCGTGGGTGCGGAGTTCGCCATCATCTCGGCCCGGCGCAGCGCGATCGAGCCGCTCGCCGCGCAGGGCAACCGTCGTGCGCAGACGGTCCTGTGGGCCATGGAGCACGTCTCGCTCATGCTCGCGTGCGCCCAGCTCGGCGTCACGGTGTGCTCGGTGGGGCTGGGTGTCGTCGCGGAGCCGGCCGTCGCGCACCTCATCGAGGTGCCGCTGCACGCCCTGGGCGTGAGCCCGTCGCTCACGCATCCCATCGCGTTCGTGATCGCGCTGGCGATCGTGGTCTACCTGCACGTGGTCCTCGGCGAGATGGTCCCGAAGAACCTCGCGGTGTCCGGTCCCGAGAAGGCCGTCATGTGGTTCGGTCCGCCGCTCGTGGTGCTGGGTCGCATCCTCAAGCCGATCATCGTCTCGCTCAACTGGCTCGCGAACCACGTGGTGCGCTGGACCGGGGTGGAGCCCAAGGACGAGGTCGCGTCGGTGTTCACGGCCGAGCAGGTGCAGTCGATCGTCGAGCACTCGCAGGCCGAGGGCATCCTTCAGGACGAGCAGGGCCTGCTCTCGGGGGCCATCGAGTTCTCGGAGCGCACGGCGGCCGAGGTCATGGTGCCGGTCGACCGTCTCGTGACCGTGGTCGAGGGGTGCACGCCCGACGAGATCGAACGTCTAGTCGCCAAGACGGGCTTCAGCCGCTTCCCGGTCGCCGACGTGCACGGCGAGCTCGTCGGCTACCTGCACCTCAAGGACGTGCTGTACGCGAGCGGTGAGGACCGGTTCCGGCCGGTCCCCTCGTGGCGGGTCCGTGCGCTCGCGACGGCCGAGCCGGGCGACGAGATCGAGGACGCGCTGCGGGCGATGCAGCGCTCGGGCGCGCACCTGGCACGTGTCGACCCCGGGGTGCCGGCGCGAGAGGACGGCGTCGCCGACGTCCCCGCGCTGCCCGACGGCGTCGCGCCGGTCGGTGCACGGGGTGCGCTGGGTGTCGTCTTCCTCGAGGACATCCTGGAGGAGCTCGTGGGCGAGGTGCGCGACGCGATGCAGCGGCGGGTGCACTGATCGTGGTCGAGGACGGGTGGCCCTCAGCCCGTTGAACAGGGGACTTGGCTTCCCCGGCGCCCGCGGATATCGTGTCCGGTGCTTCGTCTCGCACGGTTCCTCCCCTACAGGAGGGTCGTCCTTTCTGCGAGGTGCAGCGCGTTTCTTGTCGTCTGTGCCGCTCCGGCCACCATGAGGTGTCCCGGGCGTCTCTTCGAGCG
Organism: Oerskovia turbata; assembly: GCF_000718325.1. Lineage (GTDB taxonomy): Bacteria > Actinomycetota > Actinomycetes > Actinomycetales > Cellulomonadaceae > Oerskovia > Oerskovia turbata. Next base: position 133,519 of record NZ_JOFV01000002.1, on the reverse strand, counting down.
GAGGTCCGGTGGAGTCGGTGTCGACGTCCCAGTCCTCCGACTCCCGTCGCGCTCGACGTGAGGCGGAGAGCGGGCACAAGGGGCGCCGTCGGGCGGAGATCCCGTCGCACCAGCGCTGGGCGCCCCGCATGGCTGTCCTGGGGACGCTCGCGGTCGCGACGATCGCGATGCCGCTCTCGGCAGGCGCGCAGGACGGGCCGGCCGCGCCTTTCGGCCCGGACGGCAAGCCGACCGGGCCGAGCGCCCTGGACCTCGTCAACAACCCGACCGCGGCCGAGCCGACGTCCGAGTACGTCGCCGCTGCCCCGAAGATCGACGGTCGGGCGCAGGCCGCGAGCCGTTCGGTCGAGCGCGCCCCGCTGCCGGACTGCGACCCGACGGTCAGGACGACCAGCGCCAACGGCAGGCTCACGGGCCACGAGCTGTGCGACCTGTGGCAGCCGGGGGAGTCGTTGCGGCCGGATGCGGCGGTCGCGCTGTCGGCCATGAACGAGGCTTTCCGGTCGACGTTCGGACGGGACATGTGCCTGGTCTCGAGCTACCGCACGATCGCGTCGCAGGTCTCTCTCAAGGGTTCGCGCGGGGCGTTCGCGGCCAAGCCGGGCACGTCGTTCCACGGGTGGGGCCTGGCGATCGACCTGTGCTCGAGCGAGACGGGCAACCGCGAGGTCTACTCGTGGATCAACAAGAACGGTGGCCTGTACGGCTGGGCCAACCCGTCGTGGGCCAAGCGCGGCGGTGGCGGGGCCTACGAGCCGTGGCACTTCGAGTTCACCGAGGGCGTCGTGGAGCTCGGCGGCCCCACCTGACGGAGCCCGTCAGATCCGGTTGACCCAGGACCCGGCGAGCGCCTCGGCCTCGATGTCCAGCTCGCGCAGGATCCTGCGCATGACGGCCTCGTTGAGGCGTCCGGCGTCGCGCTCGTCGACCAGCACCTGGCGCTGGGCCCTGTTCATGTCGGCGCGCAGGTCGTTGAGCCGGCGCAGGTCCTGCGACCGGTCGCCGCGCCTGGCCACGGGATACGCCCGCCCGCCAGTGGGACGCGCGCGGACGGGACCCTGCTCGACGGGTTCCTCGGCCGCCGACTCGGGCGAGAGCAGGCGGGCCGCGGCCTGGGCGCGTCCGAGGATCGCGGCGGACATGGCGGCCCGGGTCGCCTCGGCCTTCTCCTCGCCGATCACGGGCGCCCACTCCCGGGCGGCGTGCGCGATGGTCCGGGCCTGGGCGTCGGCCATGAGCCGACGGACGCGGGCCTCCTCGGCGGCGTCGCTCGCGGCCTCGTCCTCGCCCCCGACCTCGAGCCTCCGGATGACCCACGGCAGCGTCACGCCCTGCAGCAGGAGCGTCCCGATCGCGACCGTGAAGGCCGCGAGCTGGATGGTCGCGCGGCCGGGGAACTCGGCCCCGCCGAGCGTCGCGGGGATGGCGGCCGCGGCGGCGAGCGTCACGACGCCCCGCATGCCGGCCGAGGAGACCACGAGGGACTCGCGCCAGTCGAGCCGGTCGGCGCGCGAGCGTGTCGAGCCGGGCAGGTGGACGCGGTCGAGCCAGGCCGTGGCGAAGACGTACAGGGGACGGACGGCCATGGTCACGACGAGGGCAGCGAGGGACACCCAGATCGCGGTCCGCAGCCCTTCGTCGGAGTCCACGACGGTCTCGACGACGAACTTGAGCTGGAGACCGATGAGCGCGAACGTGATGGCTTCGAGCAGCAGGTCGAGGCTGTCCCACAGGGGTTCCTCGACGAGGCGTGTCTCGTAGCCCGCGGTCGGCGCGGTGTGTCCGAGGTAGAGGCCTGCGGCGACGACGGCCAGCACGCCCGAGCCGCTGAGCTCCTCGGCGATCCAGTAGGCCGCGAACGGGAGGATGATCCCGGCGACGCTCGTCAGGAGAGGGTCGGCGAGCCGCAGCCGCGCGGCGTGCATCCCGATGCCCATGACGAGCCCGACGCCCACGCCGACGACGACGGCGAGCGTGAAGACGCCGATGCCCTCGGTCCACACCCACGCGCCCGTGGCGACGCCGGCGAGGGCGACCTTGTAGAGCGTGAGGGACGTCGCGTCGTTGATGAGGCTCTCGCCGCCGAGGAGCGTCATGACGCGTCGGGGTAGGCCGAGGCGGCGCCCGACGGCGGCGGCGGAGACGGCGTCGGGCGGTGCGACGACGGCCCCCAGCACGAGAGCGGCAGCGAACGGCAGGTCGGGCAGCAGGAGCGTCGCGACCCATGCGACGGCGAGCGCCGTGACGATCACGAGCCCGACGCCGAGGCGCACGATCGCGTGGAGCGACGACCGGAAGTCCTGGTAGGAGCTGCCGGTGGCCGCCGAGAAGAGCAGCGGCGGCAGGATCACGCCGAGGAGGACGTCGGGTTCGAGCTCGATGTGGGGGACGCCGGGGATCAGCGAGACGCCCAGACCCACCGTGACGAGCACGAGGGGGGCGGGCAGGTCCCAGTGCCGTGCGGCAGCCGTGACGGCCAGCGCGCCGGTGATGACCAGTAGTACGACGGCCTCGTCCATGCCCTGCATTGTCCGTCGGCTCGGCCGGGACGGCGCGGGAGGGAGGCCCGACGGCGTGTTCCCCGCCGGGTGCACCCACCTGTCCGCTGTCCTCGCGACCGGTGCTCCGGCGTCGGACCTACTCGGTGGGCAGGTGGGCGTTGTGCCCGAAGTCCTGACGGAACCGCGGCCCGGACACCGCCAGCTCGGCGGCGAACGACCCGGCCCACGCCGAGTACGGGGTGTGCGAGAGCGAGTCGTTCGAGAACCGGCGGTCGTCGGTGATCTCGGTGACGCAGAAGTCCGGGATCTGGAGGTCCACGACCGGGCCCGACCGCTCGCACTCCGCGATGACGAGCGGATGGTTCGCGCCGCCGAACACGTCGATGACCCAGCCGTCCGCCCCGAGCCACGCCGAGTAGCGGGTCTTGACGATGCGGCCGCCCCCGCGGCGGATCATCTCGACCCCGACGTTGACGTCGACCTCACGCTCGGCCTCGTAGCGGGTGCCGCCCACCTGCGGGCCCTTGACCGTCAGTGCGCAGAAGTCGAAGGTGTGCCGGTCCAGGACGCTCAGGGGCGACGTGGCGGCGCTGAGGTCGGCGGCCGTCGCGCTCGCCTGGGCGCGCAGGCGCAGCGCGTAGCCGTCCTCGGCCAGGAAGTAGCTCTGCACGATGAGCGCGGGCGCGTCGAGCAGGTCGACCGGGACGTCCTTCACGAGGAAGCGACGTTCGAACTCGAAGTCTCCGTTACCACCGTCCGTCATAGGACATACCGTACGCGGTCGCTCACGGCTGGGCCGGGACCAGGCGGTGCGGGTACGCGGCCTCGCGGTGCTGGAACTCGAGCACCGCGGGGTTGAGGACGACGCCGTCGCGCACCTCGATCGCTCGGCGGACCGTCTCGTTGGCGTCCCAGCCCGCCGGACCCGCCATGACCGCCGGGAGGAACGGCAGGACCGCCGAGCTGATCTCCCACGTCGCCGAGTTCCACAGGTACGAGGGGCTGTGGTCCACCGCGTAGTAGCTGACGTTCTCGCCGACCGTGACCAGCGGGTCGGCGAACGTGGTCGGGCGCGCCCAGTCGAACGCCATGCCCTCGTCGCACGACACGTCCACGATCAGGCTGCCCGGCCGGAACGCCCCCAGGTCCGAGGTGCGCAGGTAGAGCAGGGGCGCGTTGGGGTCCTGCAGGGTGCAGTTGACGACGATGTCGCTCTCGGCGAGGAACGGGGCGAGCGGGAGGCGGCCCTCGTCCGTGATGACCTCGCTGAGGTACGGCGCGTCGTCGTGGTCGAACTGCACGATCTGCGCCGAGTGGATGGGCGCCGCGACCGCGGCGACCCGGCGGTTGGTCAGCACGCGGACGTCGTGGATGCCGTGCGCGTTGAGAGCCGTGACGGCTCCGCGGGCGGTGGCGCCGAAGCCGATGACCACGGCGGTCAGGCGCCTGCCGTAGTCACCCGTCGACCCGCACAGCTCGAGCGCGTGCAGCACCGAGCAGTAGCCGGCCATCTCGTTGTTCTTGTGGAAGACGTGCAGGCCGAACCCGCCGTCCGCCGCCCAGTGGTGCATGGCCTCGAACGCGACGAGCGTGAGCCGCTCGTCGATCGCGACCTGGGTCAGGTCGCGGTCCTGGACGCAGTGCGGCCAGCCCCACAGGGTCTGGCCGGGGCGCAGGTCGCGCAGGTCCTCGAGCTGTGGCTTGGGCAGCAGGATCACGTCGGCGGCCTCGACGACCTCGGCGCGGGTGCCCAGGGAGCGGACCCAGGGGGCGATCTGCTCGTCGCTCACGCCGAAGCGCTCGCCGTACCCCTGCTCGACGACGATCCGCGACCGGAGCTCGGGGGCGATGCGCTCGAGGTGGTCGGGGTGGAGGGGGAGCCGGTGCTCGTCGGGCTTCCGCGACCTCCCGAGGAGGCCGAGGATGGTGTCGTTCGATGCTGTTGTCACGCTTGTCCCGTCAACGAGACCACGGTGGCCCAGTAGTGCGGACGCTACACGGGTGCGCGGGGCGCAGGGACCACCCCGGTCCAGGTCTCGGTGGTTCCCGGGCACGACGAAGCCCCTGGACCGAGGGGTCCAGGGGCTTGGTCTGCGGTGCCCTCGATAGGACTCGAACCTACGACCTTCTGCTCCGGAGGCAGACGCTCTATCCACTGAGCTACGAGGGCAGCATGCGTTCGCTCTGACGAGCATCCGGCACGGTGCACGAGACTACCAGTCTCCGGTGGGTTCGTGCTCCCACCTGCCGGGAGGCGTCCGGGACGCCCGGCCCCGAGGGGCCGGCGTGACCGGACTCACCAGCCCGGAACCCCCTCCGGGACGGGTGCCCCGGGAAACGGATGCGTACCCTCCTGGAGTGGATCGCCAGGACTCGAGCTCGACCCCCGACAGCACCCCCGACAGCACGCCCGACGACGCGCACCGCCCGTGGAAGGGGCGCTTCGTCGTCCTTGCCGGGATCGTCCTCGCGGCGTTCAACCTGCGGATCGCGGTCGCCTCGGTCTCCCCGATCCTGGACGTGGTCCGGACCGACATCGACCTGAGCGACCAGGTGGCGGGCCTGCTGGGCACGGTCCCGGTCATCGCGTTCGCGGTCTTCGGCTCGCTCGTCCCGGTCTTGTCGCGCAGGTTCGGGCTCGAGCCGACGCTCGTCGCCGCCCTGGTCGTGAGCTCGGTCGGGGAGATCCTGCGGTCGCTGTCGAGCACGGCCCCGTCCTTCCTGGTGTGGACCGCTGTGGCGCTCGCGGGCATGGGCATGGGCAACGTGCTGCTCCCGCCCCTGGTCAAGAGGTACTTCCCGGACCGGATCGGGGCCGTGACCGCGGTGTACACCGTGACGCTCTCGCTGAGCACCGCGATCCCGCCTCTGCTCGTGGTGGGCATCGCCTCGTCGCTGGGCTGGCGTCCGGCCCTGGGCGGCTGGGCGCTCGTGGGGCTGCTCGCGGCCGTGCCGTGGACCGTGGTGATCGCCCGCTCGGCCCGCGCCCGCGCCGAGCTCGCGTCGGTGCTCGAGCACTCGCCCGAGCACACGGTGGGCCTCGACGGGCGGCACCGTCACGAGGGGCGTGCGTGGCGCAGCCCGCTCGCGTGGGGCATCGCGGGCATGTTCGGCCTGAACTCGGTCAACACGTACGTCATGTTCGCGTGGCTGCCGCACGTCCTGATCGACTCGGGCATGTCCGAGCCGGTCGCGGCGAGCGCGCTCGCGCTCTACGCGTTCGTCGGCATGCCCATGTCGATCGTCACGCCGCTGCTCGCGGCCCGGATGCGCAACCCGTACCTGCTGGTCGTGCTCTTCGTCGCGATGCTCGCGGTCGGCTACGCCGGGCTCATGGGCGCCCAGGCCGGCCCCGCCACCTGGGTGTGGGTCGTGCTCGCGGGGCTCGGGGCCTCGACGTTCCCGCTGGGGCTCGCGCTCATCAACCTGCGCAGCCGCACCTCGGCCGGCGCCGTCGCGCTGTCCGGGTTCGTGCAGGGTGTGGGGTACCTCATCGCGGGGGCCGGGCCGCTGACCGCGGGCATCCTGTACGGGCGCAGCGGGACGTGGGACAGCACGTTCGTCGTCCTGTTCGGCACCCTGGTGGTGATTCTCGTCGCCGCGGTCGCGGGGTGCCGGCCCGTGATGATCGAGGACACGTGGGCTCCGCGTGCTCGGCGGGGGTGACCCTCGTCGCGGTCCGCGGACGGCGACGCACAGCCCTGGCGTCGCTCGCTAGAATCGTCGGGTGACCCCCAACGAGCTCTCCGAAGCGCTGAGCGCTGCCCTGGCCTCCGCCGTCGCCGACGGCACCCTCGCCCTGCCCGCCGACGCGGTCCCCGCGTCGGTCCACGTCGAGCGACCCCGCCAGCGCGAGCACGGCGACTGGGCCACGAACGTCGCCCTGCAGCTCGCGAAGAAGGCCGGCGTCGCCCCGCGCGTCCTGGCCGAGGACCTCGCGCAGCGCCTCGCCGCGCACCCGGGCATCAAGTCCGTGGACATCGCGGGGCCGGGCTTCCTGAACATCACGCTCGACGCGGCGGCCGCGGGCGAGCTCGCCCGCACGATCCTCGCCCAGGGCGCGACGTACGGTAACAACGACTCCGAGGCCGGCACGCGCATCAACCTGGAGTTCGTCTCGGCGAACCCCACGGGCCCCATCCACATCGGTGGCGTGCGCTGGGCCGCGGTCGGCGACTCGCTGGCCCGCGTGCTCCAGGCCTCGGGTGCCGTGGTCGAGCGCGAGTACTACTTCAACGACCACGGCGCGCAGATCGACCGCTTCGCGCGCTCGCTGCTCGCGCGCGCCAAGGGTCAGGACGCCCCGGAGGACGGTTACGGGGGGCAGTACATCTCGGACATCGCGGAGGCCGTCATCGCCGACGCGATCGCCGCAGGCGACCCGGACCCGCGCACGCTGCCCGACGACGAGGCCCAGGAGGTCTTCCGGGCGCGCGGCGTCGAGCGCATGTTCGACGAGATCCGTGCCGCGCTGCACGACTTCGGCGTCGACTTCGACGTCTACTTCCACGAGGACTCGCTGCACGAGTCCGGGGCGGTCGAGCGTGCGGTCCAGCGCCTGCGCGAGGGCGGCCACGTGTTCGAGGCCGACGGCGCGACGTGGCTGCGCACGACCGACTTCGGTGACGACAAGGACCGCGTCATCATCAAGTCGGACGGCGAGGCCGCGTACATCGCGGGCGACATCGCGTACTACCTCGACAAGCGCGAGCGCGGGTTCGACGACGTCATCATCATGCTCGGCGCGGACCACCACGGGTACGTGAGCCGCATGATGGCCGTGTGCGCGGCGTTCGGCGACGAGCCGGGCAAGAACCTGCAGATCCTCATCGGCCAGATGGTCAACCTGGTCAAGGACGGTCAGCCGGTCCGCATGTCCAAGCGCGCCGGGACCGTCGTGACGCTCGAGGACCTGGTCGACGCCGTGGGCGTGGACGCCGCGCGCTACTCGCTCGCGCGTTCGTCGACCGACTCGAGCATCGACCTGGACCTGGACCTGCTGTCCAAGGCGACCAACGAGAACCCGGTCTTCTACGTGCAGTACGCGCACGCGCGCACCGCGAACGTCGCGCGCAACGCGCAGGCGCACGGGGTCTCGCGGTTCCGTGAGGACGGGAGCGAGGCCTTCGACCCGTCGCTCCTGACGCACGAGACCGAGTCGGTCCTGCTCGGTGCGCTCACCGAGTTCCCGCGCGTCGTGGGCCAGGCGGCCGAGCTGCGCGAGCCGCACCGCGTCGCGCGCTACCTCGAGGCGCTCGCGGGCGACTACCACTCCTGGTACCACGAGTGCCGTGTGACGCCGTTGGGCGACGAGGAGGTCACGGACGTGCACCGCACGCGCCTGTGGCTCAACGACGCGACGCGTCAGGTGCTCGCCAACGGCCTCGGCCTGCTGGGCGTGTCCGCGCCGGAGCGCATGTGAGCGCGTCGGCAGGCCCGACGACGCCGCCCGCCTTCTCGCCGACCGGCACCTACGTGCCGGGCGAGCCGTGGTCGAGCGGCGTGCGCCGCGGGCCCGACGGCGCGCTCACGGTCGCGGGGGTCGACGTGCGTGAGCTCGCGGTCGCCCAGGGCACCCCGGCCTACGTGCTCGACGAGGCCGACCTGCGCGAGCGGGCGCGGTCCTACCGTCGGGCGTTCGAGGCCGCGTTCGCCGAGGTCGGCGCGGGCGTCGACGTGTACTACGCGGGCAAGGCGTTCCTGTCGGTCGCCGTGGCCCGCTGGGTGCACGCCGAGGGCCTGCGGGTCGACACCGCGACGGGCGGCGAGCTCGCGGTGGCGCTGCGCGCGGGCGTGCCGGGCGAGCACATCGGCCTGCACGGCAACAACAAGTCCGACGCGGAGATCGCGCGAGCGCTCGAGGCTGGCGTGGGCCGGATCATCGTCGACTCGCTCGTCGAGGTCGAGCGGGTGGCTGCGGCGTCCCGGGCGCGGGGCGGGGCTCCGGCCCCGGTCATGATCCGCGTGACGACGGGTGTGCACGCAGGTGGGCACGAGTACATCTCGACCGCGCACGAGGACCAGAAGTTCGGGCTCTCGCTCGCGACCGGTGGCTCGGTCGCGAGCGCGCCGGGCGCGCAGGTCGAGGACAGCCCGGCCATGACTGCGCTCCTGGCGGTGCTCGCGCACCCCGAGCTCGAGCTGCTGGGCATCCACTCGCACATCGGTTCGCAGATCCTCGACCCGTCGGGCTTCGAGGTCGCGGCGCGCAAGGTCCTCGAGCTGCGGGCCGCGCTCGCGGAGCGTACGGGCTTCCTCGTCCCGGAGGTGGACCTGGGCGGTGGGTACGGCATCGCGTACCTGCCGGGCGAGGTCGCGCTCGACCCGGACCGCATCGCGAAGGACGTCGCGGCCTCGGTCGCGGCCTCGTCGGCGGACCTCGGCACGCCCTTGCCGCGCTTCTCGATCGAGCCGGGCCGTGCGATCGTCGGGCCCGCGGGCCTGACGCTCTACACGGTCGGCACGGTCAAGCCCGTGCGGGTCGGCGGGCCGACTGGGGACGGCGAGGCCGAGAGCACGACCGTGCGCACGTACGTCTCGATCGACGGCGGCATGAGCGACAACATCCGCCCGGCGTTGTACGGCGCGGACTACCACGCCGAGCTCGCGAACCGGCTCTCGGACGCCGAGCCGGTGCTCGCACGCGTGGTCGGCAAGCACTGCGAGAGCGGCGACATCGTGATCCACGACGTGCTGCTCCCGGGAGACGTACGGGCCGGCGACCTGCTGGCCGTCGCGGCGACGGGCGCCTACGGGCGGTCGATGGCCTCGAACTACAACCACGTGCCCCGGCCCCCGGTCGTGGCCGTGACCGACGGCGAGGCCAGGGTCCTGGTCCGTCGCGAGACCGAGGACGACCTGCTCGCGCTCGACCTGGGCTGACGCCCGCCGGGCCCGGGGCGTGGCGCCTCGCGGCCCGGTGCCCACGCACCCGTATCCTGAGACGAGCGCCCAGGATCCGGGCAACCGGGCGAGGATCGACATGCTCAGGACCGACCGGTCGGGATGTGCGGCACCGGGTGCCGTGACCGGCCGGGCCGAGGGCCCTGCGACGTGATCGCGTCCGACAGGGCAGGAGAACGACGGCACCGCTGACCGTGCGGGCCGGGTGATGGAGGAGGAGCTTCGTGGGAGCCAGCCAGCAGGAGCAAGGTCCGCTGCGCGTCGCGCTGCTCGGGTGCGGCGTCGTCGGGTCCGAGGTGGCTCGGCTGCTGACGCAGCAGAGCGCCGACCTGGCCTCGCGCGTCGGGGCGCCGCTCGAGCTCGTGGGCATCGCGGTGCGGGACGCGTCGGCCCCGCGGCCGCTCGCCGAGTCGGTCGACCGCTCGCTCCTGACGGAGGACGCCGAGGGGCTCGTCGCGCGTGCCGACATCGTCATCGAGGTCATGGGCGGCATCGAGCCGGCCCGCGCGCTGCTGCTGCGCGCGATCGAGGCGGGCGCCGCCGTCGTGACCGCGAACAAGGCGCTGCTCGCCGAGGACGGCCCCACGCTCTACAAGGCCGCGGACACCGCGGGCGTCGACATCTACTTCGAGGCCGCGGTCGCGGGGGCGATCCCGATCGTCCGCCCCGTCCGCGAGTCGCTCGCGGGCGACAGCGTGCGCCGCATCCTGGGCATCGTCAACGGCACCACGAACTACGTGCTGGACCAGATGGCGAGCACGGGCATGTCGTTCGACGACGCCGTGCGCCAGGCCCAGGACCTCGGCTACGCCGAGGCCGACCCGACCGCCGACGTCGAGGGCTTCGACGCCGCGGCCAAGGCCGCGATCCTCGCGAGCCTCGCGTTCCACACGCGCGTCTCGCTCGAGGACGTCGCGCGCGAGGGCATCACGCGGATCACCGCCGACGACGTCGCGTGGGCCGCGCAGACGGGTCACGTCATCAAGCTGCTCGCCATCGCGGAGTCCGTGACGGACGACGACGGCTCGCACGGCGTCTCGGTGCGAGTGCACCCGGCGCTCGTGCCGCTCGCACACCCGCTCGCGGGTGTGCGCGGGGCCTTCAACGCGGTCTTCGTCGAGGCCGACGCGGCGGGCGAGCTCATGTTCTACGGCCGCGGTGCGGGCGGGGCGCCGACGGCGTCCGCCGTGCTCGGCGACGTCGTGTCCGCCGCCCGCCACCGCGTGCTCGGCGGCAAGGGGCCCGAGGAGTCGACCTACGCGGCCCTGCCGATCCTGCCGGCCAGCACCGCGGTCACGCGCTACCAGGTCCGTCTCGCGGTCGACGACCGCCCCGGCGTCCTCGCCCAGGTCGCCCAGGTCCTGGCGTCGAAGGGCGTCTCGATCGAGGCAGTGCGCCAGCCCTCGGAAGCCGCCGCGCCCGGGGCCGAGGACACGCACGGCGCCGACGACGGTGCGACCGGCGTCGCGCACCTGGTCATCACGACCCACGCCGCAGCGGAGGCCGCGCTCGCCGCGACGGTCGACGCGATCGCGGTGCTCGAACCCGTCCGAGAGATCACGTCCGTCCTGAGAGTCGAGGGAGCCTGATGGCCCACCAGTGGCGAGGCATCATCGCCGAGTACGCCGACCGCATGCCCGCCCACGTCACCGAGCGCATCGTGACGCTCGGCGAGGGTGGCACGCCGCTCGTCGAGGCGCCCGCGCTCTCGGCCCGCACCGGGGCGCAGGTCTTCCTCAAGGTCGAGGGCATGAACCCGACCGCGTCGTTCAAGGACCGCGGCATGACCGCGGCGATCTCCTCGGCAGCAGGCCGGGGCGCGAAGGCCGTGGTGTGCGCCTCGACGGGCAACACGTCGGCCTCGGCCGCCGCGTACGCGACCAAGGCCGGCATGGTGTGCGCCGTCCTGGTCCCGGACGGCAAGATCGCGATGGGCAAGCTGAGCCAGGCGATCGCGCACGGCGCCAAGCTGCTCCAGGTCGACGGCAACTTCGACGACTGCCTGGTCGCGGCCCGCAAGCTCGCCGAGGCGTACCCGGTCGAGCTCGTGAACTCGGTCAACCCGGACCGCATCGAGGGGCAGAAGACCGGTGCGTTCGAGATCGTCGACGCACTGGGCGACGCCCCGGACATCCACGCGCTGCCCGTGGGCAACGCGGGCAACATCACCGCGTACTGGAAGGGATTCCGCGAGTACGCGGGCCTGGGCGACCCCGACGCCCCGGGGGCTCACCTGCCCGCGGTCTCGACGAGGACCCCGATCATGTGGGGCTTCCAGGCTGCCGGTGCCGCCCCGATCGTCGCGGGCCACCCCATCACGCACCCCGAGACCATCGCGACCGCGATCCGCATCGGCAACCCTGCCTCCTGGGCGCAGGCAGAGGCCGCGCGCGACGAGTCGGGTGGCGTCATCGAGGCCGTGACCGACCAGCAGATCCTCGCGGCGCACCGCATCCTGTCGGCCGAGGCCGGCGTGTTCGTCGAGCCCGGCTCGGCGGCCGGTGTCGCGGGCATCCTCGCGCGGGCCGAGCGCGGTCTCGTGCCCGCGGGCGCGCGCATCGTCGTCACGGTCACGGGCCACGGCCTCAAGGACCCGCAGTGGGCGCTCAAGACGCTCGACGGCGCCGACGTGACGCCGACCCGGGTGAGCGCCGACGTCGTCTCGATCGCCGACGCGCTCCAGCTCGGCTGACCCTGCGCCGTCCGTCCCGTCCGTCCCCGACGTCCCCGTAGCTCCCCGAAGAGAGGTCCCGCGAGATGCAGCTCGGAGCCGACCATGTGCGCGTGCGTGTGCCCGCGACGAGTGCGAACCTCGGCCCGGGCTTCGACGCCATGGGGCTGGCCCTCGCGCGGTACGACGTGCTCGAGGTGCGCGCGCTCGGCAACGGCGACGTGGTCGTCGACGTCGAGGGGGAGGGGGCCGGTGAGGTCCCGGGTGACGAGCAGCACCTGGTCGTGCGTGCCCTGCGCGCCGCTCTCGACCTGGTCGGCGCACCGCAGACGGGGCTGCACCTGACGGCGACCAACGCGATCCCGCACGGTCGGGGTCTCGGTTCCTCGGCCGCCGCGGTGGTGGCAGGGATCGTCGCTGCGCGCGCCCTGGTCGCGGACCCGGCGGCCCTCGACGACGCGACCGTGCTGCGGCTCGCGACCGAGTTCGAGGGCCACCCCGACAACGCCGCTCCCGCGATCCTCGGGGGTGCGACGATCGCCTGGACGACGACGGTCGAGGGGGCGCACGCGGTGCGCCTCGACGTCCACCCGGACATCGAGGCGACCGTGCTGGTCCCCACCGTCCGGCTCGCGACGAGCCGCGCTCGTGGCGTCCTGCCGGAGACCGTGCCGCACGCCGACGCCGCGCTCAACGCGGGGCGTGCCGCGCTGCTCGTCGAGGCGCTGACCCGTTCGCCGCAGCACCTGTTCGACGCGACCGAGGACCGGCTCCACCAGGAGTATCGCGCGGGTGTCATGTCCGCGTCGTGGGAGCTCGTGCGCGCGCTGCGTGCCGAGGGTCTGGCCGCGACGATCTCGGGTGCGGGACCCACGGTCCTGCTGCTGGGAAGGGTCGAGGACCGCGACCGGGCGGACGTCGTGCTGCGCGACCTGCTCCACGGGTCGGACCAGTGGCGCGCGTATCGTCCGGGCATCGACCAGGGGGGCGTGCGCTCGGAGCGCGTCCTGGGCTCGACGGGCCTCCCGGAACCGTCGCCACGGCAGGTGCGCTGACCGGACGTCGACCCCACGTGGAGCCCTGGGGGGGACTGGTCCTGCGGGGGGCTACGGATGGTAGAATCCATTGAGCCTTCGCAGGTTCGTGATGATGCCTCGGTGATTCCTCGACGATTCTCCGCCGAGTCCCCGGGCATCGGCAGAGCAACCACTGACTGCGACTCATACCCCGCGAGAAGGCAATCCAGCCCACGTCAGCTGACGTCGTCGTACCACTGACGCGTGGTTCCACTGCGTTCCGGCCGTCACGTGCCGAGCGTCGATCACCCGCGGCCCACCCCTCGCACAGAGCAAGTGGGCGCAAACGAGGGGAAGGGTCCTTCGTGACAGACACCACCGACACCGCCCGTGCAGGCGCACTCTCGACGCTGCGCCTCCCCGAGCTGCAGGCACTCGCCTCGCAGCTCGGTGTGAAGGGCACGTCCAAGATGCGCAAGAGCGATCTTGTCGACGTCATCCGTTCCACCTCCGGCGAGAAGAGCGCTCCCGAGCGCACCGCCGGGGCGTCCTCCGCCGCGCGCCGCGCGCCCGAGAGGGACACCCAGACCGAGAAGGTCGTCGTGCAGCCTGCTGTCGAGGTTCCCATGCGCACGGCGACCGAGAACGTCGAGCGCACCGAACGCCCCCGCCGTGAGCGGGGCCAGCGTTCAGCACGCGCCGACCAGGCCGCCGACATCGTCGCCCCGCTCCTGGAGCAGGGCAGCCGTGCCGCGCGCGTCGACGCCGACCGCGCCGCCGGGGGAGAGACGCCGGACGAGCGGGCTGCCCGTGCAGCCGCCGCCGTCGGCCTGGTCACGGGTGCCGCCCCCGAGCGGGGTTCGCGTCGCGCCGGACGGGGCGCCGGTGCCCCGCGCGGCGGCGAGGGCGAGACCGCTCGCGAGTCGGCTCCCGAGACTGCCGGAGCAGGCAACGGGCGCCAGGAGCGCCAGCGCGACCAGCAGGGCCAGCAGGGCCAGGGCGAGCGCCAGAGCGGCCAGAACGGCCAGCAGGAGCGTCAGGGCGGTCAGCGTCAGCAGGGTCAGGGCAACCAGCAGGGCGGCCAGCGCGACCAGCAGGGTCAGGGCAACCGTCAGGCCGACGAGTACGACGAGCGCGGCGGACGCCGCCGTCGTGGGCGCGACCGCAACCGCGACCGGGACCGCAAGCGCGGCCGTACCCGCGGCGGGAACATCGACGTCGTGGGCCTCGACGAGATCGAGGTGTCCGAGGACGACGTGCTGCTGCCCGTGGCAGGCATCCTCGACGTGCTCGACCAGTACGCGTTCGTGCGGACCAGCGGCTACCTGCCCGGTCCGAACGACGTCTACGTCTCGCTCGGCCAGGTCAAGAAGTCGGGCCTGCGTCGCGGTGATGCGATCGTCGGGGCGGTGCGGCAGCCCCGCGACGGGGAGTCGTTCCAGCAGACCGGTCCGCGCAACCAGAAGTTCAACGCGCTGGTGCGGCTCGACTCGGTCAACGGCATGTCTCCCGAGGCGGCCCGCAACCGAGCCGAGTTCAACAAGCTGACCCCGCTCTACCCGCAGGAGCGTCTGCGCCTGGAGACGGGCGAGGTCGGTCGTCTCACGCCGCGCGTGATCGACATCGTCGCCCCGATCGGCAAGGGCCAGCGTGGTCTGATCGTCGCACCGCCCAAGGCGGGCAAGACGATCATCATGCAGCAGATCGCGAACGCGATCACGACGAACAACCCTGAGGTCCACCTCATGGTCGTGCTCGTGGACGAGCGGCCTGAAGAGGTCACCGACATGGAGCGCACGGTCAAGGGCGAGGTCATCGCCTCGACGTTCGACCGCCCGGCCTCCGACCACACGATCGTCGCCGAGCTCGCGATCGAGCGCGCCAAGCGGCTCGTGGAGCTGGGCCAGGACGTCGTCGTGCTGCTCGACTCGCTCACGCGACTGTCCCGTGCGTACAACCTCGCGGCCCCGGCCTCGGGACGCATCCTGTCCGGTGGTGTCGACGCCTCGGCGCTCTACCCGCCCAAGCGCTTCTTCGGCGCGGCGCGCAACATCGAGAACGGCGGGTCGCTCACGATCCTCGCCTCGGCGCTCGTCGAGACCGGGTCCAAGATGGACGAGGTCATCTTCGAGGAGTTCAAGGGCACCGGGAACATGGAGCTCCGGCTCTCCCGCTCGCTCGCGGACAAGCGCATCTTCCCGGCCGTGGACGTCAACGCGTCCGGCACGCGCCGCGAGGAGATCCTCATGCCGCAGGACGAGCTCCGCATCGTCTACAAGCTGCGCCGCGTGATGGGTGCGCTCGACCAGCAGCAGGCCATCGAGCTGCTGCTCGGCAAGCTCAAGGAGACGAAGTCGAACGTCGAGTTCCTGCTCCAGGTGCAGAAGACCACACCTGGCGGCATCAACAACGACGAAGAGGTCGGCCGCGCCGTCTGATCCACCGTGGGCCGCTCACCCCGAGAGAGCGGCCCACGGATTTTTCGTGTGCCGGACCTGTCTGGCACAATGTCCTGTTGGTTTCCCCGTCTCCGGTTCACGGCTGCTGTCCGCAGGCGACCCGGGGGCAACCCACTGAGGAGAGTCCTGTGAAGGCTGATATCCACCCCGAGTACGTCGTGACCGAGGTGACCTGCACCTGCGGTTCCACGTTCGTCACGCGCAGCACCGAGAAGTCCGGGCGCATCTCGTCCGACGTCTGCTCGGCCTGCCACCCGTTCTACACGGGCAAGCAGAAGATCCTCGACACCGGTGGCCGCGTGGCCCGCTTCGAGGCTCGTTACGGCAAGAAGGCCGCCGACAAGTAGCGACTCTCCAGCGCCGGTGGTCCGGGCGTCCGTCAACCTCTCCAGGGGCAGGCGGCGTGCCCGTTCCACCGGCGCTGTCGTCTTTCCCGGAGCGAGCGCGCCGCACCACGCGGCACCGCACTGAGCCGCGATCAGCCGTCGTCAGCCGCACGGCCCCAGCCACCCACCCCTCTCGTCAGGACACCTCGTGACCGAGTCCTTCGCCGCCGTCGAACACCTGCTCGCCGAGCACGCAGAGATCGAGACGCTGCTCGCCGACCCCGCGGTCCACGCGGACGCCGGCCGGGCGCGCACGCTCGGGCGCCGCTACGCCGAGCTGGGCCAGGTCGTCGCGGCCTACCGCGCGTGGCGCGACGCGACCGACGACGCCGAGACCGCGGCCGAGCTCGCCTCGGAGGACAGCTCGTTCGCCGCCGAGCTGCCCGCGCTCCAGGAGGTGGCTGCGGCCGCGACCGAGAAGCTGCGCCGGGTGCTCGTGCCGCGCGACCCCGACGACGGGCGCGACGTGATCCTCGAGATCAAGGCGGGCGAGGGCGGCGAGGAGTCGGCGCTCTTCGCGGGCGACCTGCTGCGCATGTACCTGCGCTACGCCGAGCGCCGGGGCTGGAAGACCGAGATCATCGAGGCCACGGACTCGGACCTCGGCGGCTACAAGGACGTCCAGGTCGCGGTCAAGGCGCGAGCAGGTTCCACCGACCCTGCCGACGGGGTGTGGGCCAACCTCAAGTACGAGGGCGGCGTGCACCGCGTCCAGCGCGTGCCCGTGACCGAGTCGCAGGGCCGCATCCACACCTCGGCCGCGGGCGTGCTCGTGTTCCCCGAGGTCGAGGACGCCGGCGAGATCGAGATCGACCAGAACGAGCTCCGCATCGACGTGTACCGGTCCTCGGGCCCGGGTGGGCAGTCGGTCAACACGACCGACTCCGCGGTGCGTATTACGCACCTGCCCACGGGCATCACCGTCTCGATGCAGAACGAGAAGTCCCAGCTCCAGAACCGCGAGCAGGCCATGCGCGTGCTGCGCGCCCGGCTCCTGGCCGCACGCCAGGAGGAGGAGGCCGCCGCTGCGAACGACCTGCGCCGCTCCCAGGTGCGCACGGTCGACCGTTCCGAGCGCATCCGGACGTACAACTACCCGGAGAACCGGATCGCGGACCACCGCACGGGGTACAAGGCGTACAACCTGGACCAGGTCCTCGACGGTGACCTGGAGCCCGTGATCCGTTCGGCCATCGACGCCGACGAGGCGGCGCGCCTCGCCGCCGCGGCGTCGTGACCTCTCCGGTGGTCCCGCCGTCCCCGTCCGGTGACGGTCCCGCCCTCGCCCTGCCCGACGACGTCTCGCGCCTCGTGCGTGACGCGGCGGCCCGCCTGGGTCGCGCCGGGATCGACACGCCCCGCGTGGACGCCGAGCTGCTGCTCGCGCACGCCGCGGGCGTCCCGCGCGAGCGCGTCGTCTCGGCGGCGGTCATGGGGCGCCCTGTCTCGTCGTTGCTGCCGACCGCCGCGGCGCCGACGGCTGCCGGGGCCGAGGCTCTCCCGGCCCGCACCGTGCGCACCGTGCTCGACGAGCTCGCGCGTCTGCTCGACGCCCGCGCCGAGCGCGTGCCGCTCCAGCACCTCGTCGGGACCGCCCCCTTCCGGCACCTCGACCTGGTCGTGGGACCCGGCGTCTTCGTGCCGCGCCCCGAGACCGAGCAGGTCGCGCAGGTCGCGATCGACGAGGTTCTCCGCGTCGTCGCCCGGGGCTCCGAGGGGCCGGTCGTCGTGGACCTGTGCACGGGGTCGGGCGCGATCGCCCTGGCCGTCGCGACCGAGGTCCCGGGCGCCCGGGTGCACGCGGTCGAGCTCGACCGTGACGCGCACGCGTGGGCAGAACGCAACGTCGCCCGGACGCGCGAGGCGAGCGGCGCCGTCGTGCACCTGGTCCGGGGGGACGCGCGGACGGCGCTCGCCGAGCTCGACGGGTCGTGCGACGTCATCGTGTCCAACCCGCCGTACGTGCCGCCCGACGCCGTCCCGCGCGACCCCGAGGTCGCGCTGCACGACCCCCGGGTCGCGCTCTACGGGCTCGGCGAGGACGGCCTCGAAGTGCCTCGCGGGGTGACCCGCGCGGCCGCGCGGCTCCTGGCCCCCGGCGGCCTGTACGTCATGGAGCACGCCGAGGTGCAGGCCCGTTCCGCGCGCGACATGGTCGCCGCGACCGGTGCCTTCGAGGACATCAGGACGGCCGACGACCTCACGGGCAGACCACGTATGGTCGTGGCCCGGCGCGCACGCCCGACGAGCGAGCCAGCCCCCGCACCAGGGGACCCTTCGGACATGGAAGACTGAGAAGCGTGAGCTCTGTGCACCCCGTCACCGACCCGAACACCTGGGGACCGTCGATCGACGAGGCGGTGAACGCCGTCTCGCGAGGTGGCCTCGTGGTCCTGCCGACCGACACGGTCTACGGGATCGGGGCCGACGCGTTCGACGCCGAGGCCGTCGCGGCCCTCCTGGCCGCGAAGGGACGCGGACGGCAGATGCCGCCGCCCGTCCTCGTCCCCGACCTGCGGACCCTCGACGGGCTCGCGACCGACGTGCCCGACGACGCGCGCGCCCTGGTCGAGGCGTTCTGGCCCGGCGGCTTCACCATCATCCTGACCGCGCAGCCCTCGCTCGCGTGGGACCTCGGCGAGACGCACGGGACCGTCGCGCTGCGCATGCCCGACCACCCGGCCGCGCTGGCCCTGCTGCGCCGCACGGGACCGCTCGCGGTCTCGAGCGCCAACTCCACGGGCCTGCCCGCCGCGCTCGAGGTCGACGACGCCCAGGTGCAGCTCAGGGAGTCGGTCGCGGTCTACCTCGACGGCGGCACCGCGCCCGGGGGAGTGGCCTCGACCATCGTCGACGCGACGGGGCCCCACCTGCGGGTCGTGCGTGAGGGCGCCGTCTCGCTCGAGCGCCTCCGTGAGGTCGCGCCCGTCCTGGGGGTCGGCGAGGAGCCCGCCGGCGAGGAGCCTGTCGACGAGCCGGCCGGGGCGGTCGACGAGGTCGCCGGGACCGGGGGCCTGCCGACCGACGAGGACGCGCCCTCCGACGAGACCGAGCCGACGAGCGGCCCGGAGGCGAACGGCGGGTGAGGGTCTATCTGCTCGTCCTGCTGATCGCAGCGGCGGTCACCTACCTCCTCACGCCGCTCGCGTACTGGATCGCCGCGAGGACAGGGGCCATCACCGCGGTCCGCGACCGCGACGTGCACACCATCCCCACGGCCCGCCTCGGCGGGCTCGCGATGACCGCAGGGCTCGTCGTGGCCGTGACGTTCGCCTCGCAGATGCCCTTCCTCGACGGTGTCTTCGCGATCGACGACCGGGCGTGGGCGATCGTCGGGGGCGCGCTCATCGTCTGTCTCCTCGGCGTCGCGGACGACATCTGGGACCTGGACTGGATGACGAAGCTCGCCGGTCAGGTCCTCGCGGCCCTGTTCATCGCCTGGCAGGGCGTGCAGCTCGTGACGTTCCCCATCAACGGGCTGGTCATCGGCTCGTCCCGGCTCTCGCTCATCGTCACGGTACTCGTCGTCGTGGTCGCGATGAACGCCGTGAACTTCGTGGACGGCCTCGACGGCCTGGCGGCGGGACTCATCGCGATCGGTGGCAGCGCCTACTTCGTCTACACCTACAGCCTGACCGTCGCCGCGAGCCCCACCGACTACTCGAACCTCGCGACCCTGGTCATGGCGGCCCTCGTCGGCATCTGCCTCGGGTTCCTGCCCCACAACTTCCATCCTGCCCGGATCTTCATGGGCGACTCCGGCTCGATGGTGCTCGGCCTCGTGCTCGCGTCCGCGGTGATCGTGGTCACCGGGAGCATCGACACGGGCATGGCCTCGGACCCGAGCCGCCAGCGCGAGCTCATCCCCATCCTGCTGCCGCTCGCGGTGATCCTGCTCCCGCTGCTCGACATGGTCCTCGCCGTGGTCCGCCGGGTCGGGACGGGCAAGTCGCCCTTCCACCCGGACCGGCTCCACCTGCACCACCGGCTCCTCGCGCTCGGCCACTCGCACCGGCGCGCGGTCATCATCATGTACGTGTGGACCGCGGTCTTCGCGTTCGGTGCGGTGGCGCTCGTGCGCTGGCCCGCCGAGAACGTCGCGATCGGACTGGTCGTGGCCGTCGTCGTGGCGGCGATCCTCACGCTCGGCCCGCTGCGGACCCGTGGCCGGTTCCTCGACGACGACGCGGTCACCGCGCCCGAGGGGATCCCGTCCGCACCCCCGCCCCGCCGGGTCGCGGTGGCGAGCGGGCCCTCGAAGGTCGTCCCTGCGGCGACGCCGACCACCCCTGAACCCCCGACCGACCCGTTCCGCGCCCACCCCGAAGGACACTCACGATGACGACCCCCGCACCGCAGACTCCCGACGAGCCGACGAGCGACCAGGCGCCGACCGGGGTGCCCTCCACGGGACCCGACCCCGAGCAGGTCTCGGCCGACGCCGTGGGTGACGCGGTCAGCGCCGTGTTCCGGACCGCGCTGCGCGACACCCTGCTGCTGCTCGGGGGGCTCCTCGTCCTGGGCGTCGGGCTCGGGGCGCTCCTGGCCGGCACCGCGGGCGTCTGGGGCGCGCTCATGGGCGTCGCGATCGCGCTGGTGTTCTCCGGCACGACGATCGTCGCGATGGCGCGCACCGCGCGCTCGACCCCGACGACCACGGCGGCGGTCGTGCTGGGCAGCTGGCTCGTCAAGATCGTCCTGCTCGGGATCGTGCTCGCCGTCCTGCGCAACTACGAGTTCTACGACCGCGTCGTCTTCGCCGTCGTGCTCCTCGTCGGGGTCATCGGTTCGGCGCTGCTCGACTACCGGGCGGTCGACCGCGGCCGTATCCCGTACGTCGCACCGAAGGCCTGACCCGTCCCCTGGCGCGCCCGCGCAGGTCGCGCCGCAGCCGGTGGACCGGCCGTCGCGGGGCCCACGCGTAGCCCGTCGTCCGTGGCCCGACGGCGCGCCGGGGCATGATATCCCTCACCCTCGCGGCCGGTGCGGACCCGTGACCTGTGGAGGTCTCAACATGCGTTAGGCTATCGGCGAATCCATGAAGGCCTGGTCCGACGGCGTGCCCATCGAGCGCACGGCCCCGGCACACCGACGAACACCGGGAGTCCACCCTGTTCACGCTCGCGACCCCCTCTCCCTTCGTTGCCGCAGCAGAAGGCGAAGGCGGCTTCCACGCGCCGACGATCGGTGAGTTCTTCCCCGACGCCATCTTCTTCGCCGGCACGCCGTTCGAGTTCAACCGGCTGCAGCTCATCCGCGTGATCGCCACGATCGTGATCCTGGTGATCTTCGTGATCGCGGCGCGGCGCGCCAAGCTCGTCCCCGGACGGTTCCAGAACGGCGTCGAGATGGTCCTCGACTTCGCTCGCGTGAACATCGTCGAGGAGATCATGGGGACCGAGCGGGCTCGCCGCTACGTGCCCATGATCACCACGATCTTCGTGACGATCCTCGCGTTCAACCTGACGGGTGTGGTGCCGGGTCTCAACCTCGCGGGCACCTCGGTGGCCGGCGTCGCGATCCTCCTGGCGCTGTGGGTCTTCGTGGCCTACTGGGCCGCGGGCATCAGGCAGCACGGCCTCTGGGGCTACATCAGGGCGAACCTGTTCCCCCCGGGAGTGCCGTTCCCGATCTACTTCATCCTGGCGCCGATCGAGCTGCTCCAGCTCTTGATCATCCGTCCGGCCTCGCTGGTCATCCGACTCACGGCGAACATGGTCGCAGGCCACATCATGCTGGTCCTGTGCTTCGCCGCCACGAACTTCCTGCTCCTCGAGGCAGCGCCGGCCCTCAAGGCGATCAGCGCGCTGACTCTCGCGGGCGGCATCGCGATCACTCTCTTCG
This sequence comes from Oerskovia turbata, assembly GCF_000718325.1. Lineage (GTDB taxonomy): Bacteria > Actinomycetota > Actinomycetes > Actinomycetales > Cellulomonadaceae > Oerskovia > Oerskovia turbata. The sequence continues at coordinate 111,739 of NZ_JOFV01000002.1, read as the reverse complement.
AGGTGTTCGTCGCGGGCCTGCAGGCGTACATCTTCGCGCTCCTCGCCACGGTCTACATCAACATGTCGATCGAGGAAGAGCACTGACCCGCACGACAGACCTGGTCCCGGGCCCTCGGTCCCGGAACCGACCCTGAGCTCCACCTGACGCATCGCACCTGACGCCCGTTCGCACGACCGGGCGCCCAACGGAAGGAAACACCGTGGACGTCACCACCCTCGCCGCTGTCGAAGGCAGCATCAACACCATCGGCTACGGCATCGCCGCGATCGGCCCGGGCATCGGCCTCGGCATCCTGATCGGCAAGACGGTCGAGGGCATGGCCCGCCAGCCCGAGGTCGCCGGCCAGCTCCGCGGCACCATGTTCATCGGTCTTGCCTTCGTCGAGATCCTCGCGCTGCTCGGCTTCGTCGCTGGCTTCATCTTCTGATGTCGACCATCGGCCCCCAGGCGGTCCTCGCCGCAGAGTCTGGCGAGGTCGACCCCATCAAGCTGTTCCTCCCGCCGTTCTACGACCTCTTCTGGTCGGCGGTCGTCCTGGTCATCATCGCGGTCGTCTTCTACAAGATGGTCCTGCCCAAGTTCCAGGCGGTGCTCGACGAGCGCACGGCCAAGATCGAGGGTGGCCTGGCCAAGGCGGAGTCCGCTCAGGCCGAGGCCGCTGCGGCACTGGCGGAGTACCACCAGCAGCTGCAGGAGGCCCGCACCGAGGCCGCGAAGATCCGTGAGGACGCTCGCGCCGAGGGCACGGCCATCGTCGCCGACCAGAAGGTCAAGGCCGGCGAGGAGGCCGCTCGCATCGTCGAGACGGCACACCGCCAGATCGAGGCCGAGCGTCAGCAGGCGTCGGTCTCGCTGCGCAACGACGTCGGGACGCTCGCGACCCAGCTCGCCTCGAAGATCGTCGGCGAGTCCCTCGAGGACTCCGCACGTCAGTCGCGTGTCGTGGACAGGTTCCTCGACGAGCTCGAGGCAGCGGGAGCCGGGGCCGCCAGCGCGGCGGCCAACGGCAAGGAGGGCTGATGCGCGGGACGAGCGGAGCCTCCCTCGCGCAGGCCCAGGACCGCTTCGAGCCGGTGCTGCGTGCTGCGGGCGAGGGGGCATTCGCCCTGGGCGAGGAGCTCCTCACCGTGGCCGCGGCGCTCGACGGCTCCGTGCCGTTGCGCCGGGCCCTCGCGGACCCGTCGCGGTCCGGCGAGGACAAGGCGGCCCTCGCGGCCGACCTGCTGCGTGAGGGCTTCGACGGTCGTGTGGTCGACCTGGTCTCCGGGCTCGCCCGGGACCGCTGGGCCCACGACGGGGACATCGCCGACGCCGTCGAGCACCTCGGTGTCGACGCGGTCCTGGCCTCGGCCGAGGCCCGCGGTGCGCTCGAGCGAGTCGAGGACGAGCTGTTCCGCGTCACGCGGTCGCTCGTCGGAGAGCGTGAGGCCCGTCGCGTGCTGACGGAGACCTCGACGGACCCCGCTCGTCGCAAGGCGTTCGTCGACGCGCTGCTCGCAGGCAAGGTCGACCCGGTCACCCAGTTCCTCGCGGAGCGGGCGACCGTGGCGCCTCGTGGTCGTCGTTTCGTGGCCACCCTCGTGTGGCTCGGGGACGTCGCCGCGCGCCGTCGCCGTCGCCTCGTCGCCTCGGTGACGTCGGGCACGGTGCTCAGCCAGGCACAGCAGGACCGTCTGTCCGCGCTCCTGGAGCGCGCGTACGGCCGGGCAGTCCAGCTGAACGTCACCGTGGACCCCGAGGTCCTCGGCGGCATGCGCATCCAGGTCGGGGCGGACGTCGTCGACTCGACGGTCCTCTCGCGCCTGGTCGACGCACGCAGACGACTGGTCAGCTGACCTGTTCGCCCGAACACTGAGGTCCTCGCGGCCCCCGGTGTCGTCGACACCCCGCCGGCTCCCGAGCCGGCGAACTGACAAGAACGTTCGACCGCTCCCGCACATCGCGGGGTGGCCACGACAGGAGAAGAGCAATGGCTGAGCTGACGATCCGGCCCGACGAGATTCGGGCCGCGCTGGACAGCTTCGTGAAGTCCTACGAGCCCGGGGGCGCGGTGACCGAGGAAGTCGGTCGCGTCACCCTCGCCGCTGACGGCATCGCCCAGGTGGAAGGCCTTCCGGGCGCAATGGCCAACGAGCTGCTGCGCTTCGAGGACGGCACCCTCGGCCTTGCCCTGAACTTGGACGTTCGCCAGATCGGTGTCGTCGTCCTGGGTGAGTTCACCGGTATCGAGGAGGGCCAGGAGGTCCGCCGGACCGGAGAGGTCCTCTCCGTCCCCGTCGGTGACGGCTACCTGGGTCGCGTCGTCGACCCGCTGGGTCAGCCGATCGACGGTCTCGGCGAGATCGAGACCGAGGGCCGCCGCGCCCTCGAGCTGCAGGCCCCCGGCGTCATGGACCGCAAGTCGGTCCACGAGCCGCTGCAGACCGGCCTCAAGGCGATCGACTCGATGATCCCGGTCGGCCGTGGTCAGCGTCAGCTGATCATCGGTGACCGCCAGACCGGCAAGACGGCGATCGCGACCGACACGATCATCAACCAGAAGGCGAACTGGGAGACCGGCGACCCGACCAAGCAGGTCCGCTGCATCTACGTCGCGATCGGCCAGAAGGGCTCGACCATCGCTGCCGTCCGCGGCGCGCTGGAAGAGGCCGGGGCCCTCGAGTACACGACGATCGTCGCGGCGCCCGCGTCCGACCCGGCCGGCTTCAAGTACCTCGCCCCCTACACGGGCTCGGCCATCGGCCAGCACTGGATGTACGGCGGCAAGCACGTCCTCATCGTCTTCGACGACCTGTCGAAGCAGGCCGAGGCCTACCGTGCCGTGTCGCTGCTGCTCCGTCGCCCGCCGGGCCGCGAGGCGTACCCCGGTGACGTCTTCTACCTGCACTCCCGTCTGCTCGAGCGTTGTGCGAAGCTCTCGGACGAGCTGGGCGCGGGATCGATGACGGGTCTGCCGGTCATCGAGACCAAGGCGAACGACGTCTCGGCGTACATCCCGACCAACGTCATCTCGATCACCGACGGCCAGATCTTCCTCCAGTCGGACCTCTTCAACGCCGACCAGCGCCCCGCGGTGGACGTCGGTATCTCCGTGTCCCGTGTCGGTGGTGCCGCACAGGTCAAGGCGATGAAGCAGGTCTCGGGCACGCTCAAGCTGGAGCTCGCGCAGTACCGCTCGCTCGAAGCCTTCGCGATGTTCGCGTCGGACCTCGACGCAGCCTCGCGCGGCCAGCTGACCCGTGGGGCCCGCCTCATGGAGCTGCTCAAGCAGGGCCAGTACTCGCCGTACCCGGTCGAGGACCAGGTCGCCTCGATCTGGGCCGGGACCAAGGGCAAGCTCGACGACGTGCCCCTCGAGGACGTGCGCCGCTTCGAGAGCGAGCTGCTGGACCACCTGCGTCGCAACACCGACGTGCTCAGCACGATCGCTGACACCGGCAAGCTGTCGGACGAGACCGAGGCTGCGCTGGCGAAGGGTGTCGACGACTTCCGCAACGGCTTCCTCACGGGCGACGGCACCCCCCTCGTCGGTGGCGAGTCGGACGAGGAAGAGGCCGTCGTGGTCGAGCAGGAGCAGATCGTCCGGCAGAAGAAGGCCTGACATGGCCGGATCCCAGCGCGTCTACAAGCAGCGGATCAAGTCGACGCAGTCCCTCAAGAAGATGTTCCGCGCGCAGGAGCTCATTGCTGCGTCGAGGATCGGCCGGGCTCGCGCCCGGTCGTCCGAGGCGGGCCCCTACGCCCAGGCGATCACCACGGCGGTCTCGGCCGTCGCGACGCACTCGACGACCCAGCACCCGCTGACGTCCGAGCGCACCGACACCAACCGGGTCGCGGTGCTCGTGGTGGCGTCGGACCGTGGCATGGCGGGCGCCTACTCGGCGTCGATCATCCGTGAGACCGAGCGTCTGGTCGAGCGCCTCACGCACGAGGGCAAGGAGGTCGCGCTCTTCGCCGCAGGGCGTCGCGCGGTGACCTACTACACCTTCCGTCACCGCGAGCTCGCCGGTTCGTGGACCGGCGGCTCGGACTCGCCGTCGTCGGACGTCGCCGGCGAGATCGCCGACACGCTGCTGAACGCCTTCCTCGCCCCTGCGGACGAGGGCGGCGTCGGTGAGCTGCACATCGTGTACACGCAGTTCGTGAACATGGTGACGCAGCGCCCCCGCGTCGTCCGGATGCTTCCCCTCGAGGTCGTCGAAGGGGTCGCGCCGGTCGGGCAGAACGACGTCCTGCCGCTGTACGACTTCGAGCCGTCGCCCGAGGCCGTCCTCGACGCACTGCTGCCGCGCTACGTGCGCAGCCGCATCTACAGCTGCCTCCTGCAGGCGGCCGCGTCGGAGCTGGCTGCCCGCCAGCGCGCGATGCACACCGCGACGGACAACGCCGAGGACCTGATCCGCATGTACACGCGACTTGCGAACCAGGCACGACAGGCCGACATCACCCAGGAGATCAGCGAGATCGTCTCCGGTGCCGACGCCCTCGCGGCGTCGTGAGGCACCGCATGACGAACCCGACGATCTCCATCACCTGCACCGAACCTGCCGGAGCTGTCTCCGGCCCTGCGAAGCGAGGCCAGTAATGACCGCCACCACCGTGGAAGCCCAGGTCGAGCACCAGAGCGGACCCGGCGTGGGCCGTGTCGCCCGCGTGATCGGCCCCGTCGTCGACATCGAGTTCCCGTCGGACGCGATCCCCGAGATCTACAACGCGCTGACCGTCGACATCGACCTGTCCGGACAGGGCGAGGGCGAGAAGTCCTTCCGCCTGACCCTGGAGGTCGCGCAGCACCTGGGTGACTCGCTCATCCGTGCGATCGCCCTCAAGCCCACCGACGGCCTGGTCCGTGGCGCCGTCGTCACCGACACGGGCTCGCCGATCAGCGTGCCCGTGGGCGACGTGACCAAGGGCCACGTGTTCAACGTGACCGGCGACGTCCTCAACCTCGCCGAGGGCGAGAAGCTCGAGATCACCGAGCGCTGGCCCATCCACCGCAAGCCCCCGGCGTTCGACCAGCTCGAGTCGAAGACCACCATGTTCGAGACCGGCATCAAGTCGATCGACCTCCTGACGCCGTACGTGCTCGGTGGGAAGATCGGCCTCTTCGGTGGTGCGGGCGTCGGCAAGACGGTCCTCATCCAGGAGATGATCCAGCGTGTCGCCCAGAACCACGGTGGTGTCTCGGTGTTCGCCGGTGTCGGCGAGCGCACCCGTGAGGGCAACGACCTGATCGTCGAGATGGAGGAGGCGGGCGTCTTCGACAAGACGGCCCTCGTCTTCGGCCAGATGGACGAGCCGCCGGGCACGCGTCTTCGCGTCGCGCTCTCCGCGCTCACCATGGCGGAGTACTTCCGTGACGTGCAGAAGCAGGACGTGCTGCTCTTCATCGACAACATCTTCCGCTTCACGCAGGCCGGTTCCGAGGTCTCCACGCTGCTCGGGCGCATGCCCTCCGCGGTGGGCTACCAGCCGAACCTGGCCGACGAGATGGGTCTGCTCCAGGAGCGCATCACCTCGACGCGTGGTCACTCGATCACGTCGCTCCAGGCGATCTACGTCCCTGCGGACGACTACACCGACCCGGCGCCGGCGACGACGTTCGCCCACCTGGACGCGACCACGGAGCTCTCGCGCGAGATCGCCTCGAAGGGTCTGTACCCGGCGATCGACCCGTTGACCTCGTCCTCGCGCATCCTCGACCCGCGCTACGTGGGCCAGGAGCACTACGACGTCGCGACGCGTGTGAAGTCCATCCTCCAGCGCAACAAGGAGCTGCAGGACATCATCGCGATCCTCGGTGTGGACGAGCTCTCGGAGGAGGACAAGACGGTCGTGGCGCGTGCTCGCCGCATCCAGCAGTTCCTCTCGCAGAACACGTACATGGCCGAGAAGTTCACGGGTGTCGTCGGTTCGACGGTTCCGCTGACGGAGACCATCGAGGCCTTCAAGAAGATCGCGGACGGCGAGTTCGACCACGTCGCCGAGCAGGCGTTCTTCAACATCGGTGGCCTCGAGGACCTCGAGCGCAACTGGGCCCGTATCCAGAAGGAGTACGGCGTCTGACACGACGTGAGCGCGCCGCGCGCCCGGCCACAGGGCCGGGCACGCGGCGCGCTTCGTCAGACCCGTGCACCGACATGAAGGAGTTGAAGTGGCACAGCTGAACGTCGACCTCGTGGCGGCGGACCGCAAGATCTGGTCCGGGGACGCGCGCGCCGTGAGCGCGCCCGCCGCCGACGGTGAGATCGGTATCCTCGTGAACCACTCGCCCCTCCTGTCCGTCCTCGGTGAGGGAACCGTGCGGATCACCGGCTCGAACGGCGAGAAGGTCGCCGTGAAGGTCACCGGTGGTTTTCTCTCGGTGGACTCCAACCAGGTCATGCTCGTGGTGGACGACGCAGAGGTGCTCGACGGCGCCGGCGTCTCCGGCCACTGACGGGCTCAGGTAGTACACGTGCCGCTCCCCGCCTGGATCGCGATCGGACTGCTTCTCGCAGTCGCGCTCGTGGCCGGGCTGGGAGCGTTGCGTCTTCGGGCCATCTCCCACCGGGTGGGGTCCTTCGAGTGCAGCGCCCGTCCCGCCGGGGACGGGCAGGCGTCCTGGTCGCTGGGGATCGCGCACTACGGGGTGGGGCGCATCGACTGGTGGCGCTGCTGGTCCCTGTCGCTGCGTCCGTCCCGCTCGTGGCGGCGCCAGGACCTCGTGATCGTCTCGCGCCGGCCTCTGGACGGGGACCGCGACCTCTTCCTCGTGGAGTGCTCGTACGAGGACGTCCGGTTCGAGCTGACGATGTCGAGCGGCGCGTACGCCGGCCTGGCGTCGTGGCTCGAGGCCGCGCCCCCCGGCCGTCGCGGCGTGGTGGTCTGAGACCGGCTGTGCGGCGCGGCGGGGTGCTAGCGTCGCCCGTGGACGTCGTCCCGGGCCTGGGCTCTCGGCCTCGCGAGGCTGTCCGTGCGGTCCCGCCGCCACCTTCTTTCCCCGTCTGAGGAGTTCTTCGTGCGTCTCGTGGTTGCCCAGTGCTCGGCTCACTACACCGGCCGGCTCTCGGCCCACCTCCCGCTCGCGACCCGTGTGCTGCTCGTCAAGGCTGACGGCAGCGTGCTGCTGCACTCGGACGGCGGCTCGTACAAGCCTCTCAACTGGATGAGCCCGCCGTGCTCGATGGCGGTGTCCGAGCCTGACGAGTCGGCGCGGGAGCGTGGCGTGACCCAGGTCTGGGCGGTCCAGCACGCGAAGAGCGACGACCGCCTCGAGATCGAGCTGTACGAGGTCCTGCACGACTCGGCTCACGACCTGGGCGTGGACCCGGGCCTGATCAAGGACGGCGTCGAGGCGCACCTCCAGGAGATGCTCGCCGCCCAGATCCAGCTCCTGGGGACGGGGCACACGTTGATCCGCCGCGAGTATCCGACGGCGATCGGCCCGGTCGACATCCTGGCCCGGGACAAGGACGGTGCGACGGTCGCGGTCGAGATCAAGCGCCGGGGTGACATCGACGGCGTCGAGCAGCTCACGCGCTATCTGGACCTGCTGAACCGGGACCCGCTCCTGGCGCCGGTGCGGGGTGTGTTCGCGGCGCAGGAGATCAAGCCGCAGGCGCGTGTCCTGGCGACGGACCGGGGGATCGGCTGTCTGGTCCTGGACTACGACGCGATGCGCGGGGTCGACGACGTGGACTCGCGTCTCTTCTGACCTGGAGCCCGCACGCCTGCTCGGTGTGCGGGTTCTTCTCGTGCTACTTTTTTGAACATGTTCAAAAATGTCCGTGCCGCGACCGGGGCGACTCCATGAGCCCCACACCCAAGTCGGCGGAGACTCGCGCCAAGGTCCTCGACGCGGCGCTCGGGATGCTGCGCGAGCAGGGTTACGAGGCGACGACCATGCGCGCGATCGCCACCCGGGCCGGGGTGAGCACCGGCAACGCGTACTACTACTTCCCGTCCAAGGACCACCTGGTCCAGGAGCTCTACGTCGACGTCCAGCGGGCGCACCGGTGCGCTGTGGACGACGCGCTCAGGCAGGGCGGGACGCTCGCCGAGCGTCTGCGCCTCGTGCTCGACGCGGGGATCGACGTGTTCACGCCCTACCACTCGTTCGGTGCCGAGTTCGTCTCGGTCGCGATCCGCCCGGACGCTGCGGCCAACCCGTTCAGCGACGCCTCGCGCGAGGCGCGCGAGCTCTCGCTCGCGATCTTCGAGGACGTCGTCGCGGGGGCCTCGCCTGCGGTTCCCGCGGCGCTGCGTGCACAGCTCCCCGAGCTGCTGTGGCTCGCGCACCTCGGGGTGACGCTCTTCTGGGTCCAGGACTCGTCGTCGGGCACGGCGCGGACGCGGCGCCTCGTCGCCGGGGCGAGCCCGATCGTCGGCACGCTCGTCCGGCTCTCCCGCCTCCCGGTGGCGCGCAAGGTCGTCGACGACGTCCTGCGCCTGACCGCCTCGCTCAGGACCTGACGTGAGCCCCTCGACCGCGGTTCTCGTGGACCTCGTGGTGGCCTTCGGTCTCGTGGTGGTGCTCCCTCTCGGGCTGTCCCTGCTCGGGTCGCGCACGGTCCCGGGGGCGGGCAGCATGTGGTGGCCCGTGGCAGGAGCCGTCACGGCCGCAGGAGCCTGGCTCCCGCGGGGCCCGCTCGCGCAGGCGGCGACGGTGCCGTTCCTGGTGGAGTCCGCGGTCCTGGCCGTCGCGGCGTTCCGCGTCGCCCTTCCCGGCCCGACGGCGCCTCGACCGCTCGAGGTGCGACTCGCCGTCGGCGTCGCTCTGGTCATGCCGGGGGTCGGTGCAGCGGCGATGCTCGCCGACCGCGGGGGATGGGGCCTCCTCGGGTTCTCGGGGACGTACCTGACGCTGACCGTGCCGCACATGCTCTTCGCGGGTTTTGCGGCGGCGCTCGTCGCCGGGCTGACCGTGGGTCTCAGCGGCAGCCGCGCCGGGGCCGGCCGGCCGGGCCCCTCGGGCCTCGCGCGCGTCGGCGCGGCCGGTGTGCCGCTGGGGACCGCCCTGGTCCTGGTCGGGTACTTCGTCGGGGACGTCGCCGAGCTGGTCGGTGCGCTCGTGCTGACGGGCGCGCTCTGGTGCACCGCCTGGGCCGTGCTCGCCATCCCGGCCCGGCGGGCTGCGCGGGCGCTCCTCGTGGCGGGAGCCGTCGCCGTCGTGGCGTCGATGCTGCTCGCGGTCTGGTGGGCCGTCGGTGAGGCCATGGGGGTGCCGCACCCGAGCATCGGGCAGATGGCGGCGACGCACGGTGTCGCGAACGCGCTCGGCTTCGCCCTGTGCACCGTGCTGGGCCTGCGGCTCGCACGGGGCGGAGCCGACCCGGGGGGCCGGGCTCCAGCGATGCAAGAAGGTGACCGCTCGGCACACAGACCCAGCAGGAGTCCAGGACGGAGACAGGCATGACGCAGCCCCGCACGACCTACCCCGAGGTGGGAGCCACCCGGTCCGCAGCACTGCCGACGGGCTATGCCCGCCTGCGCCTGCGCCACCGGATCTCGGAACGGCCGTACTCGGTCGACGAGCTCGGTCGCCTCGGCGAGCTGCTCCTGACCTGGCAGGTGCACGCTCGCGCGCGCGTCGAGATCGTGACCTCTGCGCCGGTCGCGGAGCCCGGTGGGCTCGTGACGACGCGGCTGGGCCTCGGGCCCGTCCGGCTGAGCGAGCCGTGCGAGGTCGTGTGGGTCGAGCGGGAGGAGCAGCGGATCGGCTTCGGCTACGGCACCCTGCCGGGGCACGTGTTCGTGGGGGAGGAGTCGTTCGTGCTCGAACGCGACGCGGCAGGCGACGTGTGGTTCGTCGTGGACGTCTTCAGCAACCCCGCGGTCCGGTGGGTCTCGATGCTCCGTCTCCTGGTCCCGACGTTCCAGCGGCTGTACATCGCGCATCTCGCGCGGGCCGCGCGCCGGCTCCTGCGTGACCTCTGACGGGTGCGTCTCAGCACTCGACCCGTCTCGAGGGTCACCGCGACCATTCGTGCGTCGTCCGAACGAAGTGCGCAAGAATGAGGTCATGACGTCGAACCCCGCCCCGCTGTCGTCCACCTCCACGCCTGCCTCGTCTCCGGGGGAGGCGTCGCCCGCCGGGCGGACCGCCCTGCGGGGCCGGGTCGTGACGCCGCAGGAGGTGATCGAGGACGGCGTCGTGGTCCTCGACGGTCCGGTGATCGCCTGGGTCGGCGAGCGCCAGGATGCCGCGGCTGCCGGATACGCGGCCGCGGTCGAGGCGGCCGCCGAGCCCGTCGAGGGACAGGTCGTCCTGCCGGGCCTCGTCGAGGTGCACAACCACGGTGGTGGCGGGGCGAGCTTCCCCGACGCCGCCGACGCGCACGAGGCCCTCGTCGCGGTCCGTGAGCACCGGCGGCACGGGACCACGAGCCTGGTCGCGTCGCTCGTGACCGCCGAGCGAGAGACCCTGCTGCGCCGGGTCGCGACGCTCGCGGACCTCGGGGACGCGGGCGAGATCGTGGGCATCCACCTGGAGGGGCCGTTCCTGTCCGAGGTGCGCTGCGGCGCGCAGAACCCGCACGACATGCTCGCGGGGGACCCCGGGCTGGTCCGGGCGATCGCCGAGGCCGGTCGTGGGCACGTCCGCACCATGACCTTCGCGCCCGAGGTGCCGGGCAACACGGGGCCCGGCGGTGTCGTCGAGACCCTGGTCGAGGTCGGGGCGATCCCCTCCGTCGGGCACACCGACGCGTCGTCGGAGCAGACCGACGCCGCGATCGCCGAGGGCGTCGCGGCGCTCGCCGCTCGTCGGGCGGAGCTGGTCGCCGCAGGAGAGCAGGTCGGTCCGGCGCCCCGCGTGACGGCGACCCACCTCTTCAACGGCATGCGCCCGCTGCACCACCGCGCGCCCGGACCCGTCGCCTCGTGCCTGGCGGCCGCGGCCCGCGGCGACCTCGTGGTCGAGCTCGTCGCGGATGGCACCCACCTCGCGGCCGGGACGGTCCGCAGCGTGTTCGAGCTCGTCGGGGCCGACGCGATCGTGCTCGTCACGGACGCGATGGCCGCTGCGGGCATGGCCGACGGCACGTACCAGCTCGGTCCGATGGCGGTCACGGTCGCCGACGGCGTCGCGCGCCTCGACGACGGGACGCCCGAGGGGTCGATCGCCGGGGGGACGTTCCACCTGCTCGACGTGGTGCGCGCGACCGTCGGATTCGGCATCCCGCTGGTCGACGCCGTCAAGGCGGCGTCGCTGACACCGGCCGGCGTGCTCGGGCGTGCGGACATCGGCGCGCTGGAGGCCGGTCGTCGGGCGGACGTCGTCGTGACGGACGCGGAGCTCCACCCGGTGAGCGTGTGGCGCGGTGGCGCGCTGGTCACCGACTGACTCGAACGAACCTCACGACGTCGCCTGACCTGCGACGACGCCCGAACTGCGGCCCGGCCCCGAGCGAGAGCTCGGCGCCGGGCCGCCGTCGTCCGGGGAGAGGGGTTGACGGAACGCAATAGTTCAGTCAATACTCGTATTCAGTCGAAGCGCTTCGACGAAGCGCTTCGACACATCGTTCCCCGAGGGCGGGGCCGACACGAGGAGGTGGCGAGATGGTGACCATGCAGGACGTGGCCGCGCGGGCGAACGTGTCGCTCAGCACGGTGTCGTACGCGCTCAACGGGACGCGCAAGATCTCCGACGAGACGCGCGCCCGGATCGAGGCGGCCATGACGGACCTCGGCTACCACCGCAACGCCATGGCTCGGGGGCTCGCCTCGCGCCGGAGCCACGTCCTCGCCCTGATCTTCCCCGCGACCGAGGCCGGGATCGGCGGGACCGTCTCGGAGTTCGTCACGAGCGCTGCCGCAGCGGCCCGCGAGGCGGGTTACCACCTGGTGCTGTGGCCCTTCGCGGCGCACGAGGCCACGGAGATCCGTGACCTGACCCAGCAGGGCATGGCCGACGGGGTCCTGCTCATGGAGGTCCGGCTCGACGACCCGCGCGTCGAGGTTCTCCACGAGGCCGGTGTGCCCTACACGATGATCGGGCGCACCCGGGAGCTCGAGGGTCGCCCGTACGTCGACATCGACTTCGCTGCGACGACCGAGGCGGCCGTGGAGCACCTCGTCGCCCGGGGTCACCGGCGGATCGCGTTCATCAACCACTCGGCCGAGAGTGCCGCGGCGGGCTACGGCCCGACCCTGCGAGCGGACGAGGGGTTCACCGCGGCCATGGAGCGCCGCGGGCTCGTGGGACGCAGTCTCCTGTGCGACGAGACGGCCGAGGCCGGTCGCGCCGCGGTCGGGGAGCTGCTCGAGCAGGACCCGACGCTCACCGCGTTCGTCACGATGAACGAGATCGCGACGTTCGGCGTCATGTCGGGCCTGCAGGCTCGTGGCCTCGCGGTCCCGGGTGACGTCTCGGTGCTCGGCATCGTCACCTCGCCGGGCGTCGGTGCGATGAGCACGCCCCCCTTGACCACCATGCACGCACCGGGCGCCGAGCTCGGGCGGCTCGGTGTGCAGTCCTTGGTCGCACGGATCGACGACGCGGGCAGGGCGCACGCGCCCGTCCTCGTCCCGTGCGACCTCGAGGCCGGCGCGAGCGTCGGCCCCGCCCCTGTCCGGGGTCCCTGACCCGGGTGCTCGACCCTGACCCCGACCACGGCCTCGTCCCCGAGGTGCCGAGGTCGCGACCGCCGGTTCGCCGGTGCATGTCCGCCGGCCCCGCCGGTGCAGGACCAGACGATCGGCGCTGGCGCCGACGCTCAATGATGAGGAGAGAGTCATGTTGCGTACACGGAAGCCTCTTGTCGCTGCCCTGGTAGCGCTCCCACTTGCCCTGGCGGGCTGTGCGGGAGGAGGGAGCGGCGGAGGAGACTCCGACGACACGACCCTCACGATCTGGCACTACGAGTCCGAGACCTCGGCCATGGGCCAGGCCTGGGCCAAGGCGATCGAGATCTTCGAGGACGAGAACCCCGACGTCACGGTCGACGTCCAGAAGCAGACCTTCGAGCAGATCCAGAAGAACGCGAAGATCGTGCTCACGGGCGACGACGTGCCCGACGTCATGGAGTACAACAAGGGGAACGCGACCGCCGGTCAGCTCGCGTCGCAGGGCCTGCTGACGCCCCTGACCGACGCGGCGAAGGAGCGCGGCTGGGACACCACCCTCAGCGGGTCGCTCCAGACCACCGCGACGTACGACGAGAACGGCCTCATGGGGTCGGGCGACTGGTACGGGGTGCCGAACTACGGCGAGTTCGTGGGCGTCTACTACAACAAGGACATGTTCGCGCAGTACGGCGTCGAGGTCCCGACGACGCTCGCCGAGCTCGAGACCGCGATGGCGACGTTCCAGGCCGCGGGCGTCATCCCGCTCGCCGAGGCCGGCGCCGAGTACCCGCTCGGGCAGCTCTGGTACGAGCTCGTCCTCGCGAACGCCGACCAGGACTTCGTCGACGCCTACCAGCTGTTCGACGGCGATGTCGACTTCCAAGGCCCCGAGATGACGGAGGCCACCGAGACCCTCGCCGACTGGATCGACAAGGGCTACATCGCGTCCGACTCCGCTGCTCTCACGGCCGAGGACATGGGCGTCTCGTTCATCAACGGCACCTACCCGATGATGGTCTCCGGCTCGTGGTGGTTCGGACGCATCGTCGACGAGATGGATGCCGACTGGGGCCAGTTCAACTTCCCGGGCAACACGCTGCAGGTGGGCTCGTCGGGCAACCTGTGGGTCGTCCCGACCAACGCCGACTCGAAGTCGCTCGCCGAGGAGTTCATCGACATCACGCTGCGCCCCGAGGTCCAGAACATCCTGGGCGAGGCCGGCGGGCTCCCCGTCGCGGGTGACGTCTCGGCGATCACGGACGAGCGCACCAAGGCCCTCACGCAGAACTTCAACGACATCCTGGCCGCCGACGGCCTCGCGTTCTACCCCGACTGGCCCGTCGCGGGCTACTACGACGTGCTCGTGAGCCAGCTCCAGTCGCTCGTCAACAGGTCCAAGACCCCGGCCGAGGTCCTCGACGGCCTGTCCGGCCCGTACGAGGAGGGCAAGGCGGACCTGCTCGAGGGCTGATCCGCAGCGCAGGGATCCCGGTGGGCGGGCGACCGCCCGCCCACCGGGGCCGAGGACTCCGACGACGAGGAAAGACCATGAGCACTGTCCAGACGCCGACCCCTGCGGTCGAGCGAGCACGAGCCGCGCGCTCGCGGCGCAGCAGACCCCGCTGGGTGGGGTACCTGCCCTACCTGATCCCGGGAGCGGTCGCCTTCACGGTGGTCATCCTGATCCCGTTCGCCACGAACGTGTACTACAGCCTCTTCAAGTGGAAGGGCGGGATGGCCCCGAAGAAGTTCGTGGGCCTCGACAACTACGCCGCACTCATGGCCGACGAGCAGTTCTGGACCTCGTTCCGGAACTCGATCGCGATGATCCTGGCGATGGTCGTGGTCCCGACGCTGATCGGCCTCGTCCTGGCGGCCGTCCTGTTCGACTACCTGGGGCGCCGGTTCGGCGGTGGGGTCGCGGCGTTCCTGCGGGCGACCTACTACCTGCCGCAGATCCTGCCGGTCGCGGTCGCGGGCGTCTTGTGGAACTGGATCCTCAACTCCCAGACCGGTGCGCTCAACGTGGTCCTGCGCTCGATCGGGTTCGAGAACCCGCCCAACTGGCTCGGGTCCACGACCACGGCGCTGCCCACGGTCATGGCCGTCCTGGTCTGGGTCCAGATCGGCTACCCGGTCGTGATCTTCATGTCGGCGCTCCAGCGGGTCGATCCCGAGCTGTACGAGGCGGCCGAGCTCGACGGCGCCGGGTGGTGGCGACGGTTCGGCGCGATCACGATGCCGCAGATCCGTCCCGAGACGTTCGTGGTGGTCCTGACCTGCACGGTCGCGGCACTCAAGGTCTTCGGCCCGATCTACGTGCTGACCCGTGGCGGCCCCGAGAGCTCGACGCTCGTGCCCAGCTACTACTCGTACCTCAACTTCTTCGACAAGTCGAAGGTCGGCTACGGCGCTGCCGTGGCGACCGTCCTGACGCTGGTGATCGTCGTGGTCGCCCTCGTGATCCTCGCCCTGCAGTCCCGCGCTGAGCGCCGTGAAGAAGGAGGCCGCTGATGGCCACCGACACGTTGACCCCGTCCGTCGACGAGACCACGGGGGACCAGGTCCTGCGGGCCACGCGCCCCGACCAGCGGCACCGCCGAGGGGTCGGGCGCTGGTTCGTCCTCGCCGCGGCCGCCCTGTTCGCGCTCCTGATGCTCGCACCGTTCGTCATCATGCTCCTCAACGCGTTCAAGTCGCCTGCGGAGTACTCGCAGGACGGGCCGCTGAGCTGGCCGACGCACCTGTACTTCGACGGCGTCGTGGCGTTCTGGGAGCGGGTCGACTTCCCGCAGAAGCTGCTGAACTCGATCTGGATCTCGGCCGCTGTCGCGATCGGGGGCACGTTGCTCTCGCTGCTCAACGCCTACGCGATCGGCGTCGGGAGGGTCAAGGGCCGGCTGTGGATCATCATGCTGTTCCTGCTCGCGAACATGCTGCCGCAGGAGGCCCTGGTCTACCCGCTGTTCACCATGGCGCAGCAGGTCGGCCTGTCGAACTCGCAGTGGTCCGTGATCATCATCTTCACGGTCATCCAGTCGGCGTTCGGCACCTACCTCCTGTCGTCGGTGCTGGGCACGTTCCCGCCCGCGCTGCTCGAGGCCGCGGCGCTCGACGGCGCCACGCGCTGGCAGATCCTGTGGAAGATCGTCTTCCCCGTCGTGCGCCCGACGCTCTCGGTCCTGATGATCTTCTTCTTCATCTGGACCTGGAACGAGTTCTTCATCCCGCTGGTCATGCTGACGACCAACGACACCCAGACGATCCCGATCGCGCTGGCCTCGCTCCAGGGCGACCGGATGATGGACGCCACGACGACCAACGCGGGCGCGCTGGTCTCGCTCGTCCCGGCCGTCATCTTCTTCCTGATCTTCCAGCGCACCCTGACGCGAGGCGTCACGGCCGGCGCCGTGAAGTGATCGCACCTACTCCGAAGGAACCGAGCACCCATGAAGTTCACCGACGGCTACTGGCAGGTCCGTGACGGCTTCTCGCCGCTCCACCCGGCCCAGGTCGACGACGTCCGCGCGGACCCCGCGGCGGGCACCATGACGGTGTACGCCCCGACCGCCGTGATCCGGCGGCGTGGCGACACGCTCAACCGGCCGCTCCTGACGGTCACCTACTCGTCGCCCGCACCGGGGGTGATCGGCGTGCGGATCGAGCACCTGAGCGGCGGTGCGCAGCGCGGCCCGCACTTCGAGCTCCACCGCGAGGAGGGGTTCTTGCCCGAGATCTCGGTCGACGAGGCTGCGGGAGTGCTGCGGTCGGGGCCGCTCGCGGTGCGGGTGCACCGGGACGGCGGCTGGCGTGTCGACGTCGAGCAGGACGGGCAGGTCGTGACGTCGAGCCTGCACAAGGCCGTGGGCGCGGTCCAGGCCGATGCCGCGCACGGGGGAGCGCACTACGTGCACGAGCAGCTGAGCCTCGCACCGGGCGAGCACCTGTACGGGCTGGGGGAGCGGTTCGGGCCTTTCGTCAAGAACGGGCAGGCGGTCGACATCTGGAACGCCGACGGCGGGACGTCGAGCGAGCAGGCGTACAAGAACGTGCCGTTCTACATGAGCAGCCGGGGGTACGGCGTGTTCGTCGACCACCCCGAGCTGGTGTCGTTCGAGGTCGCGTCGGAGACGAACACGCGGGCGCAGTTCTCGGTCGAGGGGCAGTCGCTCCAGTACTACCTGGTCGCGGGCCCTACGCCCAAGGAGGTCCTGACGCGGTACACCGCGCTGACGGGACGCCCCGCGCGCGTCCCGGGCTGGTCGTTCGGGCTGTGGCTCACGACGTCCTTCACGACGAGCTACGACGAGCAGACCGTGAGCGGGTTCATCGACGGGATGGCCGAGCGGGACCTGCCGCTGTCGGTCTTCCACTTCGACTGCTTCTGGATGCGCGAGTACCAGTGGGTCGACTTCGAGTGGGACCCGCGCACGTTCCCGGACCCCGAGGGCATGCTGGGCCGGCTGAAGGACAAGGGCCTCAAGATCTGCGTGTGGATCAACCCGTACGTCGCGCAGCGCTCGCCGCTGTTCGAGGAGGCCCGCGAGGCGGGGTACCTGCTCCGCACGGCCGACGGTGGCGTGTGGCAGTGGGACAAGTGGCAGGCGGGCATGGGTCTGGTCGACTTCACGAACCCCGAGGCGACCGAATGGTACCTGGGCAAGCTCAAGGGACTGCTTGACCAGGGGGTCGACTGCTTCAAGACCGACTTCGGCGAGCGCATCCCGGTCGACAGCGTCGTGTGGTCGGACGGGTCGGACCCGGCCAAGATGCACAACTACTACGCGCAGCTCTACAACGAGGCGGTCTTCCGGCTCCTCGAGCGCGAGCGCGGCGAGGGGGACGCGGTCCTGTTCGCACGGTCGGCGACCGCGGGCGGCCAGCAGCTGCCCGTCCACTGGGGTGGCGACTGCGACTCGACGTACGCGTCGATGGCCGAGTCGCTGCGCGGCGGGCTCTCGCTCGCGATGTCCGGCTTCGGGTACTGGAGCCATGACATCGGGGGCTTCGAGGGCGTTCCGGACCCGGGTGTCTTCAAGCGGTGGCTCGCGTTCGGCCTGCTGTCCTCGCACAGCCGGCTGCACGGCTCGGACTCGGTGCGCGTGCCGTGGGCGTTCGACGAGGAGGCGGTCGACGTCACCCGGCGGTTCACGCGGCTCAAGCTCTCGCTCATGCCGTACCTGGCGGGGGTCGCGGAGGAGGCGCACCGGGACGGGATCTCGATGATGCGGCCCATGGTGCTGGAGTTCCCGGCCGACCGCGGGGGCTTCGGGGTCGACACGCAGTACATGCTGGGCGGCTCGTTGCTCGTGGCGCCGGTCTTCACGGCCGAGGGCGACGTCGAGTACTACGTCCCGGAGGGGTGCTGGACCAACCTGCTCGACGGGAGGACCGTCTCGGGTCCGCGGTGGGTGGCGGAGCGTCACGGGTTCGACTCGCTGCCGCTCCTGGTCCGTCCGGGCACCGTGCTTCCGGTCGGTGCGCGGACCGACCGCCCGGACTACGAGTGGGCCGACGGCGTGACCCTGCGCCTGTTCGAGCTGCCCGACGGCCACGACTCGACGACCGTGGTCCCGTCCGAGACGGGCGCGGCCACGACGTTCCGCACCGTCCGTGAGGGGGCGCGGGTCACGGTCTCCTCCGACGACGCCCGTGCACCGTGGGCCGTGCAGCTCGGCGACCAGGTGGTCCGGGCGCCCGGTGCGGGCAGCGTCGAGCTGTCCGTCTGACGCTCGTCCCGCGCCACGCGGCGGGGGAGCGCGAGGGAGTGGTGAGCGGCGTCGTCGGGCGGGGGAGTCTCCTGCCCGACGGCGCCGCGCACCACCCGCCCTCGACGTCACCCGGCCGCGTGGGTACGCTGATCGAATCGATACGTGAGAGCGCTTCCACGTAGGGAGCGGTCGACCACCCGAGCACACCGAAGGAACACCGTGAGCACCGTCGCCACCCATGCCGACCACGCACCGACCACAGCGCCGCCGCCCGCACGGCGGATGTTTCCGACCGACTTCCTCTGGGGATCGGCCACCGCCGCCTACCAGATCGAGGGAGCCGCCGCCGAGGGCGGACGCGGCCCCTCCATCTGGGACACCTACTCCCACACGCCGGGCCGCACGCTCAACGGGGACACGGGCGACGTCGCCGACGACCACTACCACCGGTGGGCCGAGGACGTGCGGCACATCAAGGACCTCGGGCTCGGCGCCTACCGGTTCTCCATCTCCTGGTCGCGCGTCCAGCCCGGCGGCACGGGCGAGTTCAACCCCGAAGGCATCGCGTTCTACTCGCAGCTCGTCGACGCGCTGCTCGAGGCCGGGGTCAAGCCCGTCGTGACGCTCTACCACTGGGACCTCCCGCAGGAGCTCGAGGACCGAGGCGGCTGGGCCAACCGCGAGACCGCCTACGCGTTCGCGGAGTACGCGCGCCGCATGGCCCGCGAGCTCGGCGACCGCATCGACGTGTGGACCACGCTCAACGAGCCCTGGTGCTCGGCCTACCTCGGCTACGGCTCGGGCGTCCACGCCCCCGGCCGCACCGTACCCGCCGCGGCGCTCGCGGCCGTGCACCACCTCAACCTCGCCCACGGGCTCGCGTGCCGCGCGATCCGCGACGAGCTGGGCGAGGACGCCAAGACCTCGGTGACGCTCAACCTGCACGTCATCCGGCCCGACGACCCCACCTCGGACGCCGACCTCGACGCCGTGCGCACGATCGACGCGCTCGCCAACCGCGCGTTCCTCGGCCCCCTGCTCGACGGCGCCTACCCCGCGGACCTGCTCGCCGACACCGCGCACGTGAGCGACTGGTCGTTCGTCCAGGACGGCGACCTGGAGCTCGTGCGCCAGCCGCTGTCGATCCTCGGCATCAACTACTACTCGACCGTGCGGGTCCGGCACTTCTCCGGGGACGGCGAGCGCTCCGAGAGCGACGGACACGGTGCGTCGAGCCACAGCCCGTGGATCGGGGTCGACGACGTCGAGTTCGTCCAGCAGCCCGGGCCCTACACCGCGATGGGCTGGAACATCGAGCCCGTCGGCATGACCGAGCTCCTGCTCTCGGTGCACCAGGCCTACCCCGACCAGCCGCTCATGGTCACCGAGAACGGGGCGGCCTTCGACGACGAGGTCAGCGTGGACGCCGACGGCACCGCGCGAGTCCACGACGACCGCCGCGTCGCGTACCTGCACGACCACATCGACGCCGTCGGGGCCGCGATCGACGCGGGCGCCGACGTGCGCGGGTATTTCGCGTGGTCGCTGCTCGACAACTTCGAGTGGGGCTACGGCTACGACCGCCGCTTCGGGATCATCCGGGTCGACTACCAGACCCTGGAGCGGACCTGGAAGGACTCGGCCCACTGGTACCGCCGGCTCGCGACGACGTCGGTGCTGCCCGGGGTCGACGAGCTCTGACACCAGGGGTGCGTCCGACCGCGACGTCCGGGTCTTCCTGAGAGGGGGAGGCCCGGACGCCGTGCTCCAGCGTCCCGGAGGTCTCGGTGCCCTGGGCACCTCGGTGCCCCGGCGCCCCCCGACGGGGACCGGTGATCTTTGTCGCAGCCCGACGCGATCCACGCGACACGCCGAGCGGGCACGACACACCTGAGAATTTTCTGCCCGGCTTGTCCGCTTCGCGGCGTGTCGCTCGGGGCCTGCGGTACGTCGTCGACGACCCCCGTGACCGGTCGCGCGTGGCGGGCCGACTCCCCACAGCGTGTGGACGACGATCCTCCACAGCCTGTGGAGAAGTCGCGGGGACCGCGAGAGCGTGCGGATCGAGCTGCGGACGAACGGTGGACGACGGCGTCCGCCGGGTCCTGTCAGTGCCTCCTGGGAGGATGGATCCGTGCTTGTAGCACACTCCGAGGGGCCTCGAGGAGGAGGCGACCAGGATCACCCGACCACGACATCTAGTGCCGAGCGCGGAGCCCGCCTACTAGGTATAGTGGTCAGCACCAGGGAGCGCACCACCTCCTCGGACACATCACACGATCGTAGTTCCACCAGTGTTCTTCGAGGTCAGGACCCTTCGCGGAGTCGACCCGGGACCCGTGGAAGACCGATCCCCTACACGAGGAGACTGACCAGATGAGCATCACGGTCTACAGCAAGCCGGCTTGCGTTCAGTGCGACGCGACCTACCGCGCCCTCGACAAGAAGGGCATCGAGTACTCGGTCGTGGACATCAGCCAGGACGCCGAGGCGCTCGAGCTTGTCCGCGGCCTCGGCTACCTGCAGGCACCCGTCGTCATCGCGGGCGACGACCACTGGTCGGGCTTCCGCCCCGACCAGATCAACGCACTCGCGGCAAAGGTCGCTCCCGTCGCCTGAGCAGCTCGTCCCTCCGGTCCCCGCTGCGAGGTGTGACATGGGATCGCTCGTCTACTTCTCCAGCGTCTCGGACACCACCCACCGGTTCGTCCAGAGGCTGGGCCTCGAGGACCGCGGCCAGTCGGTCCATCGCATCCCGCTGCGACCCAAGGACGAGTTCCTGCGGGTCGACGAGCCGTACGTCCTGATGATCCCGACGTACGGCGGCGGCAACGAGGGCGGGGCAGTGCCCCGCCAGGTCGTCAAGTTCTTGAACGACGCACACAACCGGTCGTTGATCCGCGGCGTGATCGCCGCGGGCAACACCAACTTCGGCGCTGCCTACTGCATCGCCGGCGACATCATCTCCTCGAAGTGCCAGGTGCCCTACCTGTACGCCTTCGAGCTTCTTGGAACAGCCGAGGACGTCGAGCGCGTCCGCGACGGATTGGGACGATTTTGGCAACGACAGTCACGGATTCCAGCGTGAGCACGGTGGCTGCGGGAGTCGAGCTCGACTACCACGCACTCAACGCGATGCTCAACTTGTACGGCCCCGACGGCGAGATCCAGTTCGACAAGGACCGCCAGGCCGCGCGCCAGTACTTCCTCCAGCACGTCAACCAGAACACCGTCTTCTTCCACAGCCTCGAGGAGAAGCTCGACTACCTGGTCGAGAACAAGTACTACGATCCCGCGGTCCTCGCCAAGTACGACCGCGCCTTCGTCAAGTCGCTCTTCGAGTTCGCGTACTCCAAGAAGTTCCGCTTCGACACGTTCCTCGGCGCGTTCAAGTACTACACCTCGTACACGCTCAAGACGTTCGACGGCAAGCGCTACCTCGAGCGCTTCGAGGACCGCGTGTCCATGGTCGCGCTCGGCCTCGCCGACGGCAACGAGCAGACCGCGCTCGACATCGTCGAGGAGATCGTCGCAGGCCGATTCCAGCCCGCGACCCCGACGTTCCTCAACATCGGCAAGGCGCAGCGCGGCGAGCCCGTGTCCTGCTTCCTGCTGCGCATCGAGGACAACATGGAGTCCATCGCGCGCGGCATCAACTCCGCGCTGCAGCTCTCCAAGCGCGGCGGCGGCGTCGCCCTGCTCCTGAGCAACATCCGTGAGCACGGCGCCCCGATCAAGCACATCGAGAACCAGTCCTCGGGCGTCATCCCCGTGATGAAGCTCCTCGAGGACTCCTTCTCCTACGCGAACCAGCTCGGGGCCCGCCAGGGCGCCGGTGCCGTCTACCTGCACGCGCACCACCCCGACATCATGCGGTTCCTCGACACCAAGCGTGAGAACGCCGACGAGAAGATCCGCATCAAGACGCTGTCCCTGGGCGTCGTCATCCCCGACATCACGTTCGACCTGGCGAAGAAGAACGAGGACATGTACCTCTTCTCGCCGTACGACGTCGAGCGCGTCTACGGCAAGCCCTTCGCCGACATCTCGGTCTCCGAGAAGTACGACGAGATGGTCGACGACGCGCGCATCCGCAAGACCAAGATCAAGGCGCGCGAGTTCTTCCAGACCCTCGCCGAGCTCCAGTTCGAGTCCGGCTACCCGTACGTCATGTTCGAGGACACGGTGAACAAGGCGAACCCCATCAAGGGTCGTATCACCCACTCGAACCTGTGCTCCGAGATCCTCCAGGTCTCGACGCCCTCGACGTACAACGAGGACCTGTCGTACGACCACGTCGGCCGCGACATCTCGTGCAACCTGGGCTCGCTCAACATCGCCAAGACGATGGACTCGCCCGACTTCGCCAAGACCATCGACACCGCGATCCGCGCCCTGACGGCCGTGTCCGACCAGACGAGCATCGAGTCCGTCCCGTCGATCAAGCGCGCCAACGAGTCGGGTCACGCGATCGGCCTCGGGCAGATGAACCTGCACGGCTACCTCGCTCGCGAGCGCGTCTTCTACGGCTCCGAAGAGGGCATCGACTTCACGAACATCTACTTCTACACCGTGGCCTACCACGCGATCGCCGCGAGCAACCGCCTCGCGATCGAGCGGGGCCGCGCGTTCGGCGGGTTCGAGGACTCGACGTACGCCTCGGGCGAGTACTTCGAGAAGTACACGACCCAGGTGTGGGAGCCCGCGACGCCGCGCGTCAAGGAGCTGTTCGAGACCGCCGGCGTGCACATCCCCACGCAGGAGGACTGGAAGGCGCTCGCCGCGTCCGTCAAGGAGCACGGCATCTACAACCAGAACCTCCAGGCCGTCCCGCCGACCGGTTCGATCTCCTACATCAACAACTCGACGTCGTCGATCCACCCGGTCGCCTCGAAGATCGAGATCCGCAAGGAGGGCAAGATCGGGCGCGTCTACTACCCGGCGCCCTACCTGACGAACGACAACCTGGAGTACTACCAGGACGCGTACGAGATCGGCTACGAGAAGATCATCGACACGTACGCCGCGGCGACGCAGCACGTGGACCAGGGGCTGAGCCTCACGCTGTTCTTCAAGGACACCGCGACCACGCGCGACGTCAACCGCGCGCAGATCTACGCCTGGCGCAAGGGCATCAAGACGCTGTACTACATCCGCCTGCGCCAGCTCGCGCTCGAGGGCACCGAGGTGGAGGGTTGCGTCTCCTGCATGCTGTGATCGTCCTCGTCGCCTGAGGGCGACGTCCACGGGAGGGGCGCCGGTCTTCCCGGGCCGCTCGTGCCTCGCGGCCCCCGCCAGGCCCGACCACGACCGGCGCCCCTCCCGTTCCCGCCGCCCGCAGGACCTCTCGTCTCGTCGCTGGCACCGTGCTGAGAAAGAAGAAGAACGACATGTCACCCACTGGCAAGCTGAAGCTCATCGATCGCGTGTCTGCGATCAACTGGAACCGTCTCGAGGACGACAAGGACGCCGAGGTCTGGGACCGGCTCGTCGGGAACTTCTGGCTCCCCGAGAAGGTCCCGGTCTCGAACGACATCCAGAGCTGGGCCACGCTCACCGAGGAGGAGAAGACGCTCACCATGCGCGTCTTCACCGGCCTCACGCTCCTGGACACCATCCAGGGCACCGTGGGCGCCGTGTCGCTCATCCCGGATGCGATCACCCCGCACGAGGAGGCCGTGTACACCAACATCGCCTTCATGGAGTCCGTGCACGCCAAGAGCTACTCGTCGATCTTCTCGACGCTGTGCTCGACGCGCGAGATCGACGAAGCGTTCCGCTGGTCGGAGGAGAACCCCAACCTCCAGCGCAAGGCCGAGATCGTCATGGAGTACTACAAGGGCGACTCGCCGCTCAAGCGCAAGGTCGCGAGCACGCTCCTCGAGTCCTTCCTCTTCTACTCGGGCTTCTACCTCCCGATGTACTGGTCGAGCCGGGCGAAGCTCACGAACACCGCTGACCTGATCCGCCTCATCATCCGCGACGAGGCCGTGCACGGGTACTACATCGGCTACAAGTTCCAGAAGGGGCTCGAGAAGCTCAGCCCCGAGGAGCGCGACGAGATGAAGGCCTACACGTACGAGCTCCTCTTCGAGCTCTACGAGAACGAGGTCCAGTACACCGCCGACCTCTACGACGGCGTCGGCCTGACCGAGGACGTCAAGAAGTTCCTGCGCTACAACGCCAACAAGGCCCTCATGAACCTGGGCTACGAGGCGCTGTTCCCCAAGGACGAGACCGACGTCAACCCGGCGATCCTGTCCGCGCTGTCCCCGAACGCCGACGAGAACCACGACTTCTTCTCCGGCTCGGGCTCGTCCTACGTGATCGGCAAGGCCGTGAACACCGAGGACGACGACTGGGACTTCTGATCCCGGCGACCGTGCCCGTCCGGTCCGCGCTCGCGTGAGCCCGCGCTGACCCGGCAACCGGCACGGCACCCCTCGAACGACCGACGCCCCGCTGCTCCTCGACGGAGCGGCGGGGCGTCGTCGTGCTTGCGGGGCGCGTCAGTCGTTCGGCCTCGACCCCGCGCCCTCGACCGGAGGCTCGGCCGACCACGGGAACGTGATCCACAGGTCGGTCTCCTTCCAGGAGAAGTCCGGCTGGATGATCGTGCGCGGCTTGGTGTACAGCACTGCGGAGCGGGCCTCGGTGCCGTGCTCGGCGAGCATGCCCATGACCAGGGCGAGGGTGCGGCCCGAGTCCGCGACGTCGTCGACCACGAGGACCTTCGACCCCGGGAGCTCGGACGTGTCCATGAGCGGGGGCAGGACGCGCGGGTCGGCGAGCGTCTGGCCGATGTCCGTGTAGAACTCGACGTTGAGCGTCCCCACGCCCTTGGTCCCCAGCGCGTACGCCACGGCGCCACCGGGCAGGAGGCCGCCGCGGGCGATCGCGACGACGACGTCGGGCAGGAAGCCGCCGGCCACCACCTGCTCGGCCAGCTGCCTGGACGCGGTGCCGAACAGCTCCCACGTCATGACCTCGCGCTCTGTGCTCATGGGCAGAGCCTAGGTGCTGCACCTGGGGGTCGGCCCGCCGAGGGCCGAGCGCAGGACGGCACGGTCCAGCACACGAGAAGGGCCGCCCCCCGCGAACGGGAGACGGCCCTTCGGTGAGGCTCGGGGAGACTCAGTACGCCGCGAGGATGTCCACGACGAAGACGAGGGTCTCGTTCTGCAGCTCGTGGCCCTCAGCAGCGCCGTAGCCGAGCGACGGCGGGATGACGAGCAGCACCTGGCTGCCGACCGTCTGGCCCGTGAGCCCCTGCGTCCAGCCGGCGACCACGCCGTTCAGCGGGAAGGTGGCCGGCGTGCCGCGGTCCCACGAGGAGTCGAACTGCGTGCCGTCGAGCTTCCAGCCGGTGTAGTTCGCGATGATCGTCTGGTCGGCGGTCACCTCCGGGCCGGTGCCCTTGATGAGGGGCTGGACGACGAGCTCGGTCGGTGCCGTGTACCCCTCGGGGACGGCGATGCTCGGCTTGCCCTTGTCGTCGAGCGTGACGACGGGGAGCCCGTCGGCCGGGGTCACGGCCTCACCCTCGGCGCGGGTCGGCACGTCGGCCGGGTCCGGTACGTCCTTGGTCTCGACGACCTCGGCGACGGTCACGAGCGTGCCCGAACCGTCGTTCATGGGAGCGGCGAAGAGGAAGCGCGTCCCGACCTTCTTGCCGACGAGGACGTCGAGGAGCTGCGGGTACAGGTTGTCGTCCAGGACGAGCTGCTCGGGGCTGTTCGTGTCCCACGTCGACATGGCCTTGCTGCCGTCGGTCCCCAGGAAGGCCGCGGACTGCATCGAGATCTGCTGACCCTTGGCGATGGGGTCACCGTCGCCCTCGTCGATCGACCGCGCGGTCGCCGCCGAGACCGTGAACGGCGTCGTGAACTCCACGGTGGGCTCGGCGCCCGCGTCTCCGGTGACCGTGACGGCCTCGAGCGCCGCGATGTCCTCTGCGGAAGGCGTCGGGATGTCGGTGGCGGCGGCGTCGGAGGGCGACGGGCTGGCGCCGCCGTCGTTGCCGCTCGCGCAGCCGGAGAGGACCAGGGCGGTCCCCAGGGCGATCGCGACGAGGCCGCGGGAGGTACGGAGCTTCACAGGGATCCTTCGTTCGGGGGTGTCCGCGCACGACCGGTGGCGAGCACGTCGCCGAGCACGGGTTGCAGGCCAGGTAACTCTAGCGGCACTCTCTGGGAGGCCGCTGGGAGGGGCGCTTCGTACGCCGAGCGGGGACAATGGACGGATGCCGTCGAAGCGTCCCTCCCGTCGCCGCCCCCGGGGGGCAGAACCCGCCCCGCTCGACCTGGGCCGTGCCCTGGGCGGGCTGCGCTCGGAGTTGGGGGCCGACGGCGAGTGGTCGGTCCGCACGGTGCGTTCGGGAGACAAGTCCTACGTGTGCCCGGGGTGCCGGCAGACCATCCCGGCGGGCACGAGCCACGTCGTGGCCTGGGCCAAGGACTCGCTGTTCGGTGCGGAGTCCGCGCTCGAGGACCGTCGGCACTGGCACTCGGGCTGCTGGTCGGCCCGCGAACGCCGGCGCTGACGCGTCGCACGGCACAGCCCCGCACGTCACCGAACCGTCGTCGGGACGAACCGACGGCTAGGCTCGGTCGTGATGAACGCGCACCGTCCCGCCCCAGCGACCGACCACCCCGACGAGCCCGCACCGCAGGAGCCGCCCACGGTGCCCACGGCCCCCGAGGGCAGGCCCGCCGAGCACGGTGCCCCGATCCGTTCGCTCACGGTGCTGCCGGCCCGCCGCGAGGACGTCGAGCTGCACACCGCGGACGGCCTGACCCTCGTGGGCGAGCTCGCGCTCCCGGCGCACGCTGCGCCGTCGGGCACGCTGATCACGCTGCACCCGCTGCCCACGCACGGCGGCTACATGGACTCCCACGTCTACCGCAAGGCCGCGTGGCGCCTGCCCGCGCTCGCGGACCTCGCGGTGCTGCGCTTCAACACGCGCGGCACCGCCTCGCCGCGCGGCACGAGCGAGGGTGCGTTCGACGGTGGCGAGGCCGAGCGCTTCGACGTCGCCGCGGCCATCGAGTGGGCAGAGTTCCACGACCTGCCGAACCGGTGGCTCGTCGGGTGGTCGTTCGGGACCGAGCTCGCGCTCAAGCACGGCACCGACCCGGGCATCGAGGGCGCGATCCTGCTCTCCCCGCCCCTGCACCGCGCGACCGACGACGACCTGGACCGCTGGGCGGCGTTCGGCAAGCCGCTCGTGGTGCTCGTCCCTGAGCTCGACGACTACCTGCGCCCCGACGAGGCACGCCGCCGGTTCGCGCGCGTGCCCCAGGCAGAGGTCATCGCGGTCGAGGGCGCCAAGCACCTGTGGGTCGGGGAACCGTCGGTCCGGCGCGTGCTCGACGAGATCGTCGCGCACGTCCTGCCCGGGTTCCCCGGGCCGCTGCCCACGACGTGGGACGCGGCGACCGAGACCGGGACCGACACCGAGGCCACCGACCAGGCCTCCTACGACGCGAGCCGCACGCACGTCCAGCCATCGACGACGGGACAGGAACCATGACCACGATCGACCGACGCCTCGCCCTCCACACGCTGCGCCACGGCCACGGGCTGCCCGTGCTGCTCGTGCACGGCTTCCCGTTCGACCACCGCATGTGGCTCGACGTCGCGGCCGCCCTGCCGAACGGCGCCACGGTCCTCGCGGTGGACCTTCCCGGCGCGGGCCAGAGCCCGCTCGGCGCCGAGCCCGCCTCGATCGAGGCTGCGGCGGACGGCGTGGTCGCCGCGGCACGTGCCGCGGGGGTCGAGCGCGCGGTCGTCGTCGGGATGTCGATGGGCGGCTACGTGGCGCTCGCGGCCGCCGAGCGGCACCCCGACTTCACCGTCGCCCTGGGCCTCGTGGACACCAAGTCCACCGCCGATACCGACGAGGCGCGGGCCAACCGCCTGCGCATCGCCGAGGCCGTGGCGAGCAGCGCCACGGTCGACGCCGTGCTCGGCATGCCGGGTGCGCTCCTCGGGGCGACGAGCAAGGTCGCGCGCCCCGCGCTGACGGCCCGCCTCGAGGAGTGGATCCGTTCCCAGCGGCCCGACGGCGTCGCGTGGGCCCAGCGCGCCATGGCCGCCCGCCCGGACCGCACCGAGGTCCTGGCCCGCTTCGCGGGTCCGGTCACCGTGGTCGTGGGCGAGGAGGACACCCTGACGCCCGTCGAGGCGGCCGAGCACATGGTCGCGGCCGCACGCGGCACCTCGCTCGTCCTGGTGCAGTCCGCCGGCCACATGAGCGCGGTCGAGGAGCCGGCTGCGGTCGCGAACGCGCTCGGCGACCTCTGGGCGACCGCCAAGGGGTGACGCCGGCCCCACCGGCCCCACAGGCGGCGTGGGTCAGCCGCGCTCGAGGACCAGCGCGACGGCGTCGGCGAGCGAGATCGACTCGCCGTCACGGCCGCCCTTGCCGAGCACGAGCGGCGGGTCCGAGGGGGTGAGGACGGCGCCGCGCAGCCGGGCCGAGAGGCCGCCAGGGACGCTCAGGACGTAGAACGCTCCGTCCGTGCCGACCGCGAGCGTCCGGTTCTTGCGCAGGTACCAGCCGAGCGTGCGGGTCCGGTACGTCGCGTCGCCCGCGTAGGACCGGGCCTGCAGCGGCACGGGCGCGATGCCGCGGTGCCCGGCCTCGGCGACGAACTCGCGCAGCAGGACCGCCGCCTCCGCGGACTCCTGCGCGCGGCGACGCTCGAGCTCGGCCGCCTGGTGCGCCGCGGCCTCGGTGCGCCGGGCACGCCAGGCGGCGACGTCGTCGGGCAGGTCGGTGCCGGGGGCGGACGGCGCGCCGGGGCCGCCGTGCGCGCTTGCCGGCACCTCCGGACGCGGCGACGGCGACGACCCGGGAGTCGTGCGTCCCGTGCCGTCGCCGTCGGTCGACACCTCGTCAGCCCTTGGTCCGGGCCGGAGCCTCGGGCTCGTCGGCCGTGCGTGCCGAACCGTCCTCCTGCTCCGCGGCCTCGACCTGCGGGAACTCGGCGGTCATGAGGTTGGCCGCGCGAGCGCGCTGTGCGGGCGTGCCCGCGATCGCGGCGGGAGCGCCGGCCTTGGCCTTCGCGGCCCCCGCGTCGCTGTCGCCCAGGAGCCCGCGCAGCTCGTCGAGGTACGTGTTGATCGACTCGTGCTGGCGCGTGAGGTCCTCGAGCTGGCGCTGAGCGGCAGCACGCTGCTGCTCGGCCTCCGCCTTGGCGTCCCCGACCGTCTGCTCGGCGAACTCGCGAGCCTCGGCGACCACGCGGTCCGCGTTGTGGCGCGCGGTCGCGATGACCTCCTTGACGTACTCGTCGGACTCGGTGCGGACCTTCTCGGCCTGCTCGAGCGCGGCGACCACGCGGGCCTCGGCGTCCGAGGCGTGCGCCTCGGCGGTCGCGACGAGCTTCTCGGTCTCCTCCTTGGCGACCTGGTGGCGCTGTGCGCTCTCCAGCTCGGCCTCCTCGCGGCGGCGGGCGATGTCGAGCTCGGCCTCGGCGAGGGCGGTCCGCGCCTTCTCGCGCAGCTCCTCCATCTCCGACGTCACGGCGTTCGCGGCCTCGGACGCGGCACGCTTGGCCTCGGCGACCTGGCGCTCGGCCTCGCGGCGAGTCGTCTCGCGCAGCTCGGTCGTCTCGCGCTCGGCGGCCTCACGCATCGCGGCGGTCTCGGCAGAGACACGGGCTCGGAGCTCCGCGGTCTCGCGCTCGGTCGCGACGCGCAGCTCGGTCGTCTCGCGCTCGGTCTGGGCGCGCAGCGTGCCGAGCTCGCGCTCGAGGCTCGAGCGGCGCTCGCTCTCCTCGGTGTTCAGCGCGCTCTGGATGCGGGCGGCCTCGCGCTCGGCCGAACCCACGAACTCCTCGGCACGGCGCTGAGCACCGACCAGCGTGCTCTCGGTCTCCGCGGCGGCGGTCGACCGGATCTCCTCGGCCTCGCGGCGGGCGTTCGACAGGAGCTCGGCGACCTCGTTCTCGGCGCGCGAACGGATCTGCCCGCCCGCGACCTTGGCGCGCGACATGATGTCGACCGCCTGCGCGTTGGCCTGCGCCAGGATGTCGGCGGACTGCTCCTCGGCCGAGCGGAGGAGCTGCTCGATGCGCGACCCCAGACCCGCGTACGACGGACGGTCCGTCTCGCGCAGCTGGCGCTGGGCGTCCTGGAGGTCCGACGTGAGCTGTGCGGCCCGCGCGTCAGCGGCCTCCGCTCGGTGTCGGGACTCCTCGAGGTCCTTCTCGAGCTTGGCCAGCTGGCCTTCCACCATGATGCGGTCGTATCCGCGCATGGTGATGGGGAACAGTGTGCGTTCGTCGGACACGGGTCGACCTTCCGCCTTGGGCTGGTCCACGCCAGCATGGGTGTCGGGGGATGAGTGCCGGCGCGTCACCGGCAGCCCGACCTGTGGATCGTCCACCAGGATACGTGGCCCGGCTGTGTCCTGAATACCCGGAATGGGTACCGTCAGGGTGTCGCGAGGAGTTCGTGAAGAGTCTGCGGCGATCGTCGCCATCCGGCGAACTTTCGAATCCGGCGCTCGTTCGCCTCTATTGTGGATTGTCCATGACGAAGGGAAAACTCGGTGCTTCAACGAATCCTGGCCGCCGGCCTGATCGTGCTCGGCCTGGTGGGGATCGGCACGGGGGTCGCCTCGGCGACGGTCTGGCGCGAGAGCGAGACGGTGGTCGCCTCGACCCCCGCCGACGGCTCCTCGCCCGTCGTCGTCTCCGAGCCTGGCGTCCTCGACATGGTCGCGGGTGACGTGACCGTCACGGCGAAGACCTCGGACGAGGCGCCCGTCACGCTCGTGATCGGCCGCGAGGTCGACGTCGAGGGATGGGTCGGCACGGACGCCCACACGGTCGTCACCGGACTCACGGACTGGGACACGCTCTCGACCAGGTCGGTCGCCGCACCACCTGCGCAGGAGGAGACCCCGGCCGAGGGCGAGACCCCCGCAGAGGGCGACGCCACGACGGACGAGGCCGCTCCGGCACCGGCCGCCGGCGTGGACCCGGCCGGTTCCGACATGTGGTTCGCCGAGTCGGCGGGCGCAGGCGAGGTCAGCCTGCGGTGGTCCGACCGGCCGGGCCGCTGGAGCCTGCTCGCCGCCGGGACGGGCGAGGACCCCGCCACCCCGGTCGTGACCCTTACCTGGACCAGGGACGTCTCGACGCCCTGGCAGTGGCCGGGGATCGCCGGCGGCACGCTGCTCCTGCTGGCAGGGCTTGCGATCGCCGTGATCTCGTTCATGGGCGGCAAGAAGCGCGGCAAGCCCTCGAAGCGCAACGCGAAGAGCACGTCCGGCACGTCCGGCACGTCCGGCAAGGCCTCGAAGGGCGACCCGAAGGGCAGGGCCGAGGGCGCGCCCGCCACGAAGCAGGGTGCCGCCGCCCCGGCGGTCACGCCCGCACCGACCGACCCTGCGTCCGGCGACACGCGAGGGACCACCCCGCGGGAGCCCTCGCCGCAGACCGGCTCGACCGCCACGCTGACCCGGCGGGAGCTGCGGGAGCGGGCCGAGAGGCAGCGTGCCGAGGCCGAGACCGCGGCCCAGGAGGAGGCGCGCGCACAGCGCCCCCGCAACCGGTGGCTGACCGGGCAGATCCCGGTCGTGCCAGGCCGGCAGAAGAACGCGACCGCGGCCCAGCCCGTCGTGCCCGCCCCGACGGCCGATCCGCAGGCCGGCACCGACGGTGGCTCGGCCGCCCGGGCCGACGCCTGGCGGCAGGCGTGGGGCTTCGGCCAGACGAAGGCCGCCCCGCCCACCTCGGGCGACGACCAGACCCAGACCCCCGACACGACCGGAGGAGACCGATGAGCAAGCGCACCCCCCGCCGCTCCGTGACCTGCACGGCCGCCGTGGCAGGTGTCGTCGCAGGGGCGATCCTGCTCGCAGGCTGCACCTCGCCCGTGCCCACGGCAGACCCGGACCCGACGCCCAGCGAGGCGGTCCCCGCCCTCACGACCGACCAGATGGCCGAGGTGCGCACCGCGGTCGGCACCTCGCTCGAGGAGGCGGCCGCGGCCAACGACCCCGCCCCGCTCGCCAACCGCCTCGCCGGTCCGGCGCTCTCGCTCCGGACGAGCCAGCTCGCGGTCGCCGCGGTGAGAGGCGACCAGAACCTCGTCACGGTCCTGCCGACCGACGTCCAGCAGGACATCATCACGACGACGGACACCTGGCCCCGTCAGGCCTACGCCGTGACCGTCCAGCCCGAGGACCTCCAGTCCCCGCGGCTGCTCGCGTACGAGCAGACGGCGGCCCGCGACCCGTACAAGCTGTGGGCCTGGGTGCGGCTGTTCCCGAGCGCGACCCTGCCCGCGTTCGCGGGTCCGGCGGTGGGCAGCGAGTCCGTCCCGATGGACGACCCGTCGCTCCTCGTGACCCCCGCGGACGCCGTGGCGCAGTACGCGGACGTCCTGACGCTCGGGGCGGGCTCCGCGTATGCCGGGTCGTTCGCCGACGACCCCCTGCGGGCGTGGGTCGCGAACAACGCGACCGTGCAGATGGCCGAGCTGAGCAAGGCAGAGGGGTCGTTGACCATGACGTTCACCCCGACCCCCGACCAGGCGCGCGCGGTGCGCACGGCCGACGGCGGGGCGATGGTCATGGCCGGGCTGACCGCTCTCGAGACGCGCACGATCGAGGAGGGCGGCAAGATCGCCCCCGGGTCGGACACCGAGAAGGCGCTGTTCGGGGCGAGCGAGCCGACGAACAAGCTCAACGTCGGGTACACGACGATGGTCGCGATGTACATCCCGCCCGCGGGTGCCACGACCGGCGTCCAGGTGCTCGGCATGGAGAACGTCGCGACATCCGTCGCGACCTCCTGACCTCCTCGGGGGATCCGCCCCGTCCCGGGTGATCCGCCACCCGTGTCCCGGCCGTGTGCCGCCCGTCGTCGGACGCGCGGCACACGGCCGGTTTCTTCATAGGATGTAGCCATGAGCCAACCGAGCCAGCAGCCGAACTTCGACGTGCGTGGTGCCGTCGACCTGTCGTCCCTGAACCGTCCGACGGCCCCTCCGCCCGGCGCTCCCGGTGGTGCGCCCGAGGCCGGCGGCTACGTCGTCGACGTGACCGAGGAGTCGTTCCCGCAGCTCGTGCAGGACTCGGCGCAGTACCCCGTCGTGGTCCTGCTCTGGATCCCGACGGACCAGGCGAACGCCCAGCTCGGCACCGAGCTCGGTGCGATCGCCGAGGAGTTCGCCGGGCGCTTCCTCCTGGGCCGGGTCGACGCGCAGACGTACCCGCAGATCGCGGCCGCCTTCCAGGTCGAGAGCGTCCCGACGGTCGTCGCGATCGTCGGCGGCCAGCCGGTCCCGCTGTTCCAGGGTGCCGCCGCAGGCGACCAGGTCCGTGCGGTCCTGCAGCAGGTGCTGCAGATCGCCGAGGGCAACGGTGTCACGGGCCGCGCGCCGGCTCAGGGAGCAGCCCCCGCGGCCGAGGCTGCGGAGTCCCCGGTCCCCGAGCCCGAGCTTCCGCCGCTGCACCAGGAGGCGTACGACGCGATCGAGCGCGACGACTTCGACGCGGCCGTCGCGGCGTACGAGAAGGCCGTCAAGCAGGACCCGCGCGACCACCTCGCGACGGCGGGCCTCGCACAGGTCGGGTTGCTGCGCCGCACGCGCGACCTCGACCTGCAGGCCACGCGCGACGCCGCGGCGTCCCGGCCCACCGATCTCCAGGCGCAGCTCGACGTCGCCGACCTGGACGTCCTCGGGGGCAAGATCGAGGACGCGTTCGGGCGCCTGCTCGACCTGCTGCCAGGGTCGAGCGCCGAGGACAAGGAGACGCTGCGCCGTCGGCTCGTCGACTACTTCGAGATCCTCGGCCCCGCCGACCCCCGGGTCGGCAAGGCGCGCCAGCTCCTGGCGATCAACCTGTACTGACACCCGCGAACCACGCACGACGGCGGCCGGCCACCTCGCACGAGGTGACCGGCCGCCGTCGTCGATGCCGCCGCGGGGCGCTCGGCGTCAGACCGGCTCCAGGTACAGCGCACCGAGCGGCGGGACGCGCAGCGCGACGGAGTGCGCCCGCCCCTTCCACGGGCGCGACTCGGCGTGGACCTCGCCCAGGTTCCCGACCCCGGAGCCCCCGTAGACCTCCGCGTCGGTGTTGAGGACCTCGCGCCACGCGCCGCCCTGGGGCAGCGCGAGCCGGTAGTCCTCGTGCGGGGTGCCCGCGAAGTTCACGACGACCGCGACCTGGTTCCCTGCGGCGTCGCGCCGCAGGTACGCGACGACGTTGTGGTCCGCGTCCTCGGCGTCGAGCCACTCGAAGCCCGCGGGGTCGTGGTCGAGCGCCCACAGCGCGGGCGTGCGCCGGTAGAGCTCGTTGAGGTCCCGCACCTGGCGCTGCACGCCCGCCCTGCCCGGGTCGCCGAGGCCGGCCCAGTCGAGGCTCGCGGCCTCGTTCCACTCGGTGTGCTGGGCGATCTCGCACCCCATGAACAGCAGCTGCTTGCCGGGGTGCGACCACTGGAAGGCCAGGAAGGACCGGACCCCCGCGCGCTTGCGCCAGTCGTCGCCCGGCATCTTGCCGTACAGCGACCCCTTGCCGTGCACGACCTCGTCGTGGCTGATGGGCAGGACGAACTGCTCGGAGTACGCGTAGACCATCGAGAACGTGATCTCGTGGTGGTGGTAGCGCCGGTTGATGGGCTCCTCGGCGACGTAGCGCAGCGAGTCGTTCATCCAGCCCATGTTCCACTTGAGCCCGAACCCGAGGCCGCCCGCGTCCGTGGGGCGCGTGACGCCGGGCCAGGCCGTGGACTCCTCGGCGATCATCATGACGCCCGGGGTGCGCCGGTAGGCGGTCGCGTTGGTCTCCTGGAGGAACGCGATGGCCTCGAGGTTCTCGCGCCCGCCGTGGACGTTGGGGTGCCACTGGCCGGGGCCGCGCGAGTAGTCGAGGTAGAGCATCGAGGCCACGGCGTCGACGCGCAGGGCGTCGACGTGGAACTCCTCGAACCAGTACGTCGCGTTGGCGACGAGGAAGTTGCGCACCTCGTTGCGGCCGAAGTCGAACACGTAGGTGCCCCAGTCGGGCTGCTCGCCGCGCAGGGGGTCGGGGTGCTCGTAGAGCGGCGTCCCGTCGAAGCGTGCGAGCGCCCACTCGTCCTTGGGGAAGTGGGCCGGGACCCAGTCGAGGATCACGCCGATCCCGGCGCGGTGCAGGGCATCGACGAGGTACCGGAAGTCGTCGGGGTGCCCGAACCGTGCGGTGGGGGCGTAGTAGCTCGTGACCTGGTAGCCCCACGAGCCGCCGTAGGGGTGCTCGGCCACGGGCATGAGCTCGACGTGCGTGAACCCGGTCTCCAGGACGTAGGCCGTGAGCTGGTCGGCGAGCTCGCGGTAGCTCAGGCCCTGGCGCCACGAGCCCAGGTGCACCTCGTAGACGCTCACGGGGCCCGCGTGCGGGTCGCGGGCGGCGCGCTCGGCGAGCCAGGCGTCGTCGGTCCACTCGTGCCCGGACGCGACGACGACGCTCGCGTTGGCGGGCGGCACCTGCGTGCCCTTGGCGAGGGGGTCGGCCTTCTGGAGCCAGGCGCCCCCGGCCGTGAGGATCTCGTACTTGTAGAGCGTCCCGGGCCCGATGCCGGGCACGAACAGCTCCCACACCCCCGTGTCGCCGAGCGACCGCATGGCGTGCGTGCTGCCCTGCCAGTGGTTGAAGTCGCCGATGACCCGTACCGCGCGGGCGTTGGGCGCCCAGACCGCGAACGCCGTGCCGCTCGTGGTCCCGGCCGACCCGGGCTCGCCGAGGACGCTCGGGTAGACCTTCGGGTTGGCACCCAGGACGGTCCACAGCTCCTCGTGGCGCCCCTCGCGGATCAGGTGCTGGTCCATCTCCCCGAGGGTCGGCAGGAACCGGTAGGGGTCGTCCTGGAGGGTCGTGGTCTCGCCGTAGCGCGCGCGGACCCGGTAGTCGGGTGCGTGCAGCACGGGCGGGGCCGACGTGCCGGGCGAGGGCTCGTCGACGGCCGCGGGCACGACCGCGACCCAGATCCCGTCCTGCTCGTGCGTCGCGGCGAACTCGCCGTCGAGGGTCACGATCGTGACGTCGTCCGCGAGGGGACGCAGGACGCGCACCGTGGCGGCACCCCCGGTCCGCCCGCCCGGGAGGGTCACCGCGGTCAGGTGCGGGCCGAGCACCGCGTGCGGACCGGCCGCCCTGCCCTGGGCGACGGCCGCGAGCGTGCCCGGATCGGCCGGCACCACGGGAAGCGGTGGGAGGGAGCTGCTCGGAGGTGTCGATGACCCGGTCATGGCCCAACCTTTCCACGTCCCCGGGGTGCGTGCGTACTCCCCGCGCCGCACGGGCGTGCGCTCACCCGGCGCTCATCGGCTCCCACCCGGCGTCGCCGGTCCCACCACGGGCTGGTTCGCGGTGCGCAGCACCCGACGCCCGGTCAGCGTGCCGGGGTCGAGCGGCGCGGGCGAGGTCACGGTGAACGTCGCGGACTCACCGGGCAGGAGCGTGACGAGCTGGTCGTCGACGGTCGCGTCCGGGTGGGCCTTGTCGGCCAGCAGGGCCAGGTCGCGCACGAGCGTCCGGGCCGTCGCGGCGACCTCGTACCGGCGGCCTCCTGCGGTGCCGCCGGGTGCGGCGGGCGTGCGGATCGAGCCCGGCACGGGCGACGGCGCCAGGACGTCGGAGGCGACCTCCCGCACCGCGACGTCCAGCCCGCCCTCGGCCAGCGCGCTGTCGCGCGGCTCCGCGAAGAACCACAGCCCGCGCTCGTCGCCCAGGGTCGCGACGACCAGCTCGTCGGCTGGGCTCCCGGCCGTCGAGATGTCGCCCGGCAGCAGGAGCGTGCGCGTCTCGCGCGGCGCCAGCCCGACGGCGGTGCTCGCCTCCGCGAGGACCGTCCCGTCGTAGCGCACGCGCCGCTGGACGAGCGTCCCGCTCCACGGGTCGGGCGAGTCGTTGACGACGACCACCGCGAGCGCCGAGGGGCCGCCGGGGACGGGGGCGCCGCCGTCGGGCCTGCGGGGCTGGATCGTGACCAGGCGGTCGCGGTACGCGTGGGCGAGCGCGAACAGGGTGGGCTTGGCGCGGCCCGCGCCGTCGACCGCGGCCCACGACGTGACGGGCCAGCAGTCGTTGAGCTGCCACACGATCGCGCCCGCGCAGCGCGGGCTCCAGGAGCGCAGGTGCTCGATCCCGACCGTCATGGCATTCGCCTGGTTGAGGGACATGGCCCAGTGCCAGTCGTCCATGTCGTCGGGCAGCGGGAAGTGGGGGAGCAGGCCGTCGGTCAGCTTGTCGTTGCCCTGCGCGGCCTTCTGGTGCACGAGCATCCCGGGGGACTCGGGCGTGAGCGGGTCGTCGGACAGGGCGTCGCGCAGCGTCGACCACGTGGGCGGGCCCTGCCAGCCGAACTCGGCGACGAAGCGCGCGACGTGGTCGCGGTACACGTCGTAGCCCTGGCGGTTCCACGCGTCCCAGACGTGCACCGAGCCGTGCGCGTCGAGGTTGGGGTGCAGGTCGACCGTGCCCGACCACGGGCTGCCCGGGGTGTACGGGCGCCCCGGGTCGAGCTCGGCCACGATGCGCGGCAGCAGCTCGGTGTAGTACCCCAGGCCCCACGTGCGGCCCTGGAGGCGCGGCTGCCAGTCCCAGTCGTGGAAGCCCCACAGGTTCTCGTTGTTGCCGTTCCACAGCACGAGGCTCGGGTGCGAGGCCAGGCGGGTCACGTTGTCGCGCGCCTCGGCCTCGACCTCGCTGCGCAGCGGTTCCTCCTCGGCGTACGTCGAGCACGCGAAGAGGAAGTCCTGCCACGTGAGGATGCCGCGCTCGTCGCACAGGTCGTAGAAGTCGTCGGCCTCGTAGATCCCGCCGCCCCAGACCCGCAGGAGGTTGACGTTCGCCTGCTCGGCCTGGGCGATGCGCGCGGCGTACCGCTCGCGAGTCACGCGGTGGGGGAACGCGTCGTCGGGGATCCAGTTGGCGCCGCGCACGAACACGGGCTGGTCGTTGACGACGATCACGAACGACGTGCCGGGCTCGCCGTCGTGCTCGTCGGCGAGCATGTCGAGGCGCACGGTGCGGAAGCCCACGCGGTGGCGTCGCACGTCGAGCGGTCCGACGGCGGCGCGCGGCTGGTGCGTCTCGGTCGCCTCGGTCTCCCCGGGCGTCGCGCCGGGGTCGGCGAGGAGCTCGACCGCGACCTCGTAGAGCGGGTGCTCGCCGAACCCGCGGGGCCACCAGCGGCGGACCTCCGGGAGGTCGACGTCGATGACCGTGGAGGTCTCCCCGGCGGGGACGGACGCGGTCGTGACGAGGCCGTCGACGTGGACCGCGACGTCGAACGGGCCGTCGGCGCCGGGGGAGCGCTCGACGTCGACGTGGACCGTGAGGCGGCCGCGGACGGGGGCGTCGGGGGAGGCCGAGGCCGCCGGGTCTCCGGCGACCGACGCCACGGGCCGCACGGCCGCGAGCCGCGCCCCGGACCACGCCTCGAGCGTGAGGGGGCGCCAGATGCCCGACGCCGCGGTCTCCAGGCCCCAGTCCCAGCCGAAGCTGCACGCCATCTTGCGGATCGCGTTGAACGGGTGGGGGTTGGTGTGGGGGCGGTAGCCCATGGCCACGTTCTGGGCGGCGGCGTACGCGAGCGGCGAGGAGAAGCGCACGACGAGCTCGTTGGTGCCGGGGCGCAGGTGCTCGTCGACGGGCAGGCGGTAGGTGCGGTGCTGGTTCGCGGTCTCGGCGAGCAGGTGGCCGTTGAGGGTCACGGCCGCGACGGTGTCGAGGCCGTCGGCGACGAGGTCGTGGCGCTCGTGGCCGTCGGGGGCCCACTCGAACGTGGTGCGGTACTCCCAGTCGCAGCGGCCGATCCACGCGAGGACGTGCTCGTTGTCGTCGAGGTACGGGTCGGGGACGATCCCGGCCGCGAGGAGGTCGGTGTGGACCGTGCCGGGCACGGTCGCGGGCACGGGCGCGTGCACCTGGTCGGCGAGGTGCGCCGGGACGGGGCCCGCGACGGCGCGCACGGTCCAGCCTGCGTGCAGCTCGCGGCGGGTCAGGCCCCGCGCGGCGGTGGCGGTGCCCGGGGTCTGGGCGGGCGGGGATGTCAGCGCTGTCATCGTCGAGTGCGCGAGGTCTGCAGAGGCCGGGGCCGAAGTCACGGGGAAGCTCCAGAGAGGTGAGGGGTCGTCGTCGAACCGCGGCACCATCATGCCTGGTGACGGTGCGTCTCCTGCGCAGCGGTCGACGACGGCACGTCGCGTACGGCCGGCCGCGCGGCTACCGCCCGCCCAGCAGCCGGTCCACCGCGGTGAGCGGGATCGGCTCCCACGCCGGCCGGTTCCGGGACTCGTACACGACCTCGTACAGCGCCTTGTCGAGGACCAGCGCGCGCAGCAGCGCCTCGGTCGTGGAGACCGAGAGACCCGCCGTCCCGTCGTCGTCGCCGATCGCGCGCCGGTACGCCTCGACGAACGCGGTGCGCGCCGTCGTCGTCCACCGGGGCGAGCGCGCCCCGCCGACCGCCGCCGCGTAGTCGAGCGAGCGCACGATCCCCGCGACGTCGCGCAGCGGCAGGTCCGGGCGCGTGCGCTCGGCCACGGGCCGCAGCGGCTCGCCCTCGAAGTCGAGGATCTTCCAGCCGTCGCCGAGCGCGTGCAGGGCCTGCCCCAGGTGCATGTCGCCGTGGATCGCCTGGAGCACGGGAGGCGGCGCCTCCTCGCGGGCGAGGCGGTCGGCCACACCGTCGAGGAACACCTCGACCTGCGCGGCGCGTCGCCCGAGCGGGACGGACGAGGCGCAGGCCTCGCGTGCACGACGACGCAGGTCGCCCAGCAGCCAGCCCGCCTCGAGCGGCGGTCCCGTGGGCAGGGCCTCGCGCAGCGCCCGGTGCATGCTCGCGAGCGTCCGGCCGAGGTCGGCCGCGAGGTCGGCGAACGAGGTGTCCTGGGCCGCGTAGGCGCACGCGAGCTCGAACCCGTCGCGCGCGTCCGTGACGAGCTCGCTCAGGACCGCGAGGTGCGCGGTCCTCGCAGGGCCCAGGGCGGGGGCATCCGCCGGTACGTCGAGCGGCTCCCACGTCGCCTCGACCCAGCCGAGCGGGCGCGGGACGCCCGTCCACCCCACGCGGGCCAAGGCGTCCGGGACCACGACGTCCGGGTTCGGGCCGATCGCGATCGTCCGCAGGATCTTGAGGATCGACCCGCCCGCGACCCCGGGGAGGATCACCGACGAGTTCGACTGCTCGCCGCCGACCATGCGCGCGCCCGTCAGGTCGACCGGCCGGTGCCCGGGGGCGTCGTGCCTGTCGGAGTCGCTCGGGCGTACGTCGTCCGCCCGCTCGAGCGCGCCCAGGAGGGCCACCCACAGGTCGGGGTGCGTGGCGCCGTCGTGCACCGCGAACGGCGCGTCGAGACGCTCCCCGGGACGACCGGGAGCCCCGGGGACGAAGCCCACGAGGCCCGGGAGCGGTGTGCGTGCCCCGCCTGTCTCGGCGGGGCCCGCGCGTCCGGCGCCCGTCGCGGGACCGGTCGGCGGGACGGTCTCAGACGACTCCGCGAGCCTGCCCGCGGGGGTCAGGACCAGCGGGACCTGGACCACCAGGTCCACCCCGTCGCCCACGATGCGCAGCAGGTGCAGCGTGCAGCGCCCGGTGAGCGCGAAGCTCATCCACGGCACGTGCCGCACCGCCAGGCCCTTGACCGGGTACCACCGCTGCGCGGGCAGCCACGCGTCGAGGAGCCCGAGCAGCCGGGCGTCCGGGACAGGTACGCGCTGCGCCGAACCGAGCGGCCCGGGACGCGGCACGACGGGCGAGGACGAGACGGTCTTCGGCACCACGTCAGCTCCTTCTGCCGGGCAGGTCAGGGCGTCCTACGACACCGTGAGCCAGTAGAAGTCCCTCGAACCCCATGTCATCACGACGTCGCCGTCCTCGCCCACCGAGGGGAACGCGGCCCCGCCGAACACGTCGGTCAGGGTCGCGCCCGCGTGCTCGGGCAGGTGGATCGTGGCCGTGCGCGCGGTCGCCGACAGGTTCGCGACGCACAGGATCGTCTCGGCCGCGTTGCGGCGCAGGAACGCGAGGATCGACTCGTTGTCCGTGCCCAGCGTCACCTGCTCACCGTCGCCGAACGCCGGATGCAGCCTGCGCACCGCGAGCATGCCGTGGACCCAGTGCAGCAGCGACGTCGGCTGCGCGAGCTGGTTCTCCACGTTGACGTACCCGTAGTTGTGCACGAGCGACTGGATGGGCGGCAGGTAGAGCTTGCCCGGGTCCGCGGTCGAGAATCCCGCGTTGCGGTCCGGGGTCCA
Source organism: Oerskovia turbata (assembly GCF_000718325.1). Classification (GTDB taxonomy): domain Bacteria; phylum Actinomycetota; class Actinomycetes; order Actinomycetales; family Cellulomonadaceae; genus Oerskovia; species Oerskovia turbata. The sequence continues at coordinate 70,207 of NZ_JOFV01000002.1, read as the reverse complement.
CTGCATGGGCGTGCGGACGGCGTCCCGGTCCGGCAGCCAGATGTTGTCGCCCATCCCGATCTCGTCGCCGTAGTACAGGCACGGGCTGCCCGGCAGCGACAGCAGCAGCGCGTGCGCGAGCTCGACCTCCTTGCGCGAGTTGTCGAGCAGCGGTGCCAGGCGGCGCCGGATCCCGACGTTCGCGCGCATGCGCGGGTCCTGCGCGTACCACCCGTACATCGACGCGCGCTCCTCGGTCGAGACCATCTCGAGCGTCAGCTCGTCGTGGTTGCGCAGGAACGTGCTCCACTGCGCGCCCGCCGGGATGGGCGGGGTGTCGCGCAGGATGTCGACGATCTGGTTGGCCCGCTGGTCGCGGATCGCGTAGAAGATGCGCGGCATGACAGGGAAGTGGAAGCACATGTGGCACTCCGGCTCCTCCTCGGTGCCGAAGTAGTCCACGACCTCCGCGGGCCACTGGTTCGCCTCCGCGAGGACGATGCGGCCCGGGAACTCGGCGTCGACCATCTGGCGCACGCGCCGCAGGAACCGGTGCGTCTGGGGCAGGTTCTCGCAGTTCGTCCCCTCGGCCTCGAACAGGTACGGGACCGCGTCCAGGCGGAACCCGTCGACGCCCACCTGGAGCCAGAACCGCGTCACGTCGAGCATCGCGTCCGCGACGCGCGGGTTCTCGAAGTTGAGGTCCGGCTGGTGCGAGAAGAACCGGTGCCAGAAGAACTGGCGCCGGACCGGGTCGAACGTCCAGTTGCTCGTCTCGGTGTCCACGAAGATGATGCGCGCGTCCTCGTACCGCGTGCTGTCGTCGCTCCACACGTAGAAGTCGCCGTACGGCCCCTCGGGGTCGGCGCGCGACGCCTGGAACCACGGGTGCTGGTCGCTCGTGTGATTCATGACCAGGTCGATCACGATCCGGATGCCGCGCGAGTGCGCCTCGGCGATGAGCTCGGTGAAGTCCGCCATCGAGCCGTACTGGCCCGCGATGGCCGTGTAGTCCGCGACGTCGTACCCGCCGTCCCGCAGCGGCGACGGGTAGAACGGGGGAAGCCACAGCGCGTCGATCCCGAGCCACTGGAGGTAGTCGAGGCGCTCGATCAGCCCGCGCAGGTCCCCCGAGCCGTCGCCCGAGGAGTCCGAGAACGCGCGGACCAGGACCTCGTAGAACACGGCGGTCTTGTACCAGGCGGGGTCCGCCGAGAGCCCCGAGCGCTGTGCCGAGGGAGCGGCGGGCTGGCGCCGCGGGGGGAGCGCGCCGACGGGCAGGGGCGCGGTCACCGGCGCGACCGGGGCGGGCCCCGCGGCAGGGCCCGGGGCGCGTGCGGCGGGGCCCGGGGCGCGCGCGGCGGGCCCTGCGGCGCGCGCCGAGAACGGCGAGCTGCTCATGGTGTCCTCACGTGGATGACGTGCGCCACCTGCTCCTGCGGGACAAGCCTGACGTAGACGTCCTCGCCCCAGCCGTACGACGCCCCCGACAGCAGGTCGTGCGCGACGAACTGCTGCTCGGGCGCCAGGCCCAGGGCGGCCAGGTCGAGGTGGACCATGGACTCCTGCGTGCCCCACGGGTCGAGGTTCACGACCACGACCACGGTGTCGGCGGGCTCGACCAACCCGCCCGGCGACACCCGCTCGGGCAGGTGCCGCGAGAACGCGAGGACCCGGTCGTTGCTCGTGGGGTGGACCGTGAGGTTGCGCAGCTGGCGCAGCGCGGGGTGCTCGCGGCGCACCTCGTTGAGGGTCGTCAGGAGCGTCGAGATGCCGAACTCCTCCGCGAGCGCCCAGTCGCGCGGCTTGTACTCGTACTTCTCGTTGTCGATCTGCTCCTCGACGCCGGGGCGCGGCACGTTCTCGACGAGCTCGTAGCCCGAGTAGACGCCCCACGTGGGGGAGCCGAGCGCCGCGAGCACCGCGCGCACCGCGAACCCGGCGACACCGCCGTGCTGGAGGTAGGGCGGGAGGATGTCGTGCGTCGTGGGCCAGAAGCTCGGGCGCATGTACGACCCTGCGGGCCCCGAGACCTCGGTCAGGTACTCCGCGAGCTCGGTCTTCTCGTTGCGCCACGTGAAGTACGTGTACGACTGGTGGAACCCGATGCGTGCGAGCGTGTGCATCATCGCGGGCTTGGTGAATGCCTCCGACAGGAAGATCACCTCGGGGTTCGTCGCGCGCACCTCGGCGAGCAGCCACTCCCAGAACGGGAGCGGCTTGGTGTGCGGGTTGTCGACGCGGAACGCCGTGACGCCGCGCGCGATCCACACCCGCACGACGCGCAGCACCTCGGCGTAGATGCCCTCGGGGTCGTTGTCGAAGTTGAGCGGGTAGATGTCCTGGTACTTCTTGGGCGGGTTCTCGGCGTACGCGATCGAGCCGTCGACGCGCGTCGTGAACCACTCGGGGTGCTCGGTGACCCACGGGTGGTCGGGCGAGCACTGGAGCGCGAGGTCGAGCGCGACCTCCATGCCCAGGCGCCGGGCCTCCTTCACGAACGCCTTGAACGTGCGCTCGCTGCCGAGCTCGGGGTGGATCGCGTCGTGCCCGCCGTCCTTCGAGCCGATCGCGTAGGGCGACCCCGGGTCGCCCGGCAGCGCGGTCAGCGAGTTGTTGCGCCCCTTGCGGTGCGTGGTCCCGATGGGGTGCACGGGCGTCAGGTAGACCATGTCGAAGCCCATCGCGGCGATCGCGGGCAGGCGCCTGGCCGCGGTCGTGAACGTCCCTGACTTCCAGGTCCCGTCCTTGAGGCGCCGCGCCCCCTCGGAGCGGGGGAACATCTCGTACCAGGCGCCGGCGAGCGCGAGCGGCCGGTCCACGCGCAGGCGGTACGTGCCCGACGGCGTCACGTGGTCCCGCAGAGGAGCACGGCCCAGGGCGTCGCGCACCTCGGGCGACAGGGCTGCCGCGAGCCGGGCCGGGGAGGGGCGCGACGGGTCCGCGAGGGCCGCGGCGCCGTCGTGCAGCGTCTTCGCGTCGCGCGCCTCCCGACCTGCGACCGCGCAGATGCGCTCGAAGAGCGCGACGCCCTCGGCGAGCATGAGCTCGACGTCGATGCCCGCCGCGACCTTGATCGCCGCGTCGTGCGCCCACGTGCCGTACGGGTCGGACCACGCCTCGACGCGGAACGACCACTCGCCCGGGGCGTCGGGGGAGAGCGTCGCACGGAACCGGTCGAGGCCCGGGGCCACGTCGACCATGCGCGCCCACGAGTGGTCCGTGCCGTCCGGGGCGACGAGCACCGCGGTCGCCGCGACCGCGTCGTGGCCCTCGCGGAAGACCGTGGCCTCGACCGGGACGACCTCACCCACCACGGCCTTCGCGGGCCAGCGGCCGCCCTCGACCACGGGCGACACCTCGAGGACGGGGATGCGCCCGATCGGTGCCGCCGGGGCGACCGGAGGAGCGAGCGGCGGGACCGTCGCAGCAGCGGCGGACAGGGGCGAGGACGTGGCCGGCAGGGACGCCGACGCGGAGGTCACGGGGGTCGCGGAGTTCTCAGGCACGAGCACAAGGTATCGAGCGCGGGCGAGGTGCGGCACCCGCAGGGCGGGCGTGGCGTGCAACCCGCGCGAGCCCGGTCGTCCGACGGCCGGGTGAAAGACCCCGAGACCCACGAGAGCACGCGGTCGGCAAAGGGTGTACAGCGGCCCACAGTTGCGTACTGTCGGACCCGTGAGAGCGATCAGACGTTTCACCGTCCGCACCGTCCTGCCCGCCGAGCTGCACGACCTCGACGAGCTGTCCCTCAACCTGCGCTGGTCCTGGCACGCGCCCACGCGCGAGCTCTTCAGCACGATCGACCCGCAGCTCTGGGAGTCCGCGAAGCGCGACCCGGTGGCGCTCCTCGGCGCCCTCGGGCCGGACCGCCTCGCGGCGCTCGCAGCCGACCAGGAGTTCGTGGGCCGCGTCCGCGCGGCGGCAGCGGACCTCCACCGCTACCTCCAGGACCTGATGTGGTACCAGGAGCAGGCCGCGGGCGGCGAGGTCCTCCCGCAGGCGATCGCCTACTTCTCCCCGGAGTACGGCATCACCTCGGTCCTGCCGCAGTACTCGGGGGGCCTCGGCATCCTCGCGGGCGACCACCTCAAGAGCGCGTCCGACCTGGGCGTGCCGATCGTCGGCGTCGGTCTGCTCTACGGCGCGGGCTACTTCCGCCAGTCCCTCACACGCGACGGCTGGCAGGTCGAGACCTACCCGCTGCTCGACCCCGACGGCCTGCCGCTGACGATCCTGCGCGAGGACGACGGCACGCCTGCGCGCGTCTCGATCGACCTGCCCGGTGGGCGCGTGCTGCACGCGCACGTGTGGGTCGCGGCCGTCGGGCGCGTGCCGCTGCTGCTGCTCGACTCCAACGTCCCGGGCAACGACGAGGCCGCACGCAAGGTCACCGACCGCCTCTACGGCGGCGGCGGCGAGCACCGCCTCCAGCAGGAGCTCCTGCTGGGCGTCGGCGGCGTGCGCGCGCTGCGCCTGTGGTCGCGCCTGACCGGGGCACCCGAGCCCGAGGTCTACCACACCAACGAGGGCCACGCCGGGTTCCTCGGCGTCGAGCGCATCCGCGAGCTCGTGACCGGTGCCGGGCTCACGTTCGACGCGGCGCTCGAGGCGGTGCGGGCCGCGACCGTGTTCACGACGCACACGCCGGTCCCCGCGGGCATCGACCGGTTCGGCCGCGACCTCGTCTCGCAGTACTTCGGCGGGGACAACCAGATCCCCGGGATCGACGTCGAGCAGGTCCTCTCGCTCGGTGCCGAGGACTACGAGGGCGGCGACCCCACGGTCTTCAACATGGCCGTCATGGGACTGCGCCTGGGCGGGCGCGCCAACGGCGTCTCGCTCCTGCACGGCGAGGTCTCGCGCGGCATGTTCAACGGCCTCTGGCCGGGCTTCGACTCGCGCGAGGTCCCCATCACGTCCGTGACGAACGGCGTCCACACGCCCACCTGGGTCGACCCGCGCCTCGCCGCGCTCGAGGCCGAACGGCTCGGGCTCGACGAGCTCACGGCCGACACGGCGTCGTCGCGATGGCTCGACCCCGCCGGGGTGAGCGACGAGGAGCTGTGGGACGTGCGCCGCGAGCTGCGCGGCCAGCTCGTCGACGAGGCCCGCAACCGGCTGCGCCGGTCCTGGCGCGAGCGCGGGGCCAGCCCCGCCGAGCTCGGCTGGGTCGACGAGGCGCTCTCGCCCGACGTCCTGACCATCGGGTTCGCGCGCCGCGTGCCCACCTACAAGCGCCTGACGCTCATGCTGCGCGACCCCGAGCGGCTGCGGTCGCTGCTGCTCGACCCCGAACGGCCCGTCCAGCTCGTCGTCGCCGGCAAGTCCCACCCCGCCGACGACCAGGGCAAGCGGCTCATCCAGCAGCTCGTCCGGTTCACCGACGAGCACGACGTGCGCGGGCGCATCGTGTTCCTGCCGAACTACGACATCGGCATGGCGCAGTCGCTCTACCCGGGCTGCGACGTGTGGCTCAACAACCCGCTGCGCCCGCTCGAGGCCAGTGGCACGTCGGGCATGAAGTCCGCGCTCAACGGCGGTCTCAACCTGTCGATCCTCGACGGGTGGTGGGACGAGTGGTACGACGGCGAGAACGGCTGGGCGATCCCCACGGCCGACGGTGTCGAGGACAACGACCGCCGCGACGACCTCGAGGCCGCCGCGCTGTACGACCTCATCGAGACCCAGGTCGCGGCCCGGTTCTACGACCGTGACGAGCGGGGTGTCCCGGTCCGCTGGCTCCAGATGGTGCGGCACACGCTCGCGACCCTCGGCCCCAAGGTCCAGGCCACGCGCATGGTCGCGGACTACGTGCACCGCCTGTACGGGCCTGCCGCCGTCGCGGGGCGTGCGCTCAACGCTCCGGGCTTCGAGCCGGCGCGCGAGCTCGCGGCGTGGAAGGCGCACGTGCGTGGCGACTGGTCGCACGTGCGCGTCGACCACGTCGAGTCGAGCGGGATCCGCGAGGTGCCACAGGTCGGCGACCTGCTGTCGGTCCGGGCGTACGTGTCGCTCGGGACGCTGGCTCCGGGCGACGTCGAGGTGCAGGTGGTCCACGGCCGCGTGACCGAGGCCGACGTGATCGAGTCGTTCACGGCGGAGCCGCTCGAGCTCGCCGAGACCTACGAGGCGGGTCGGGCGGCGTTCGCCGGGTCGGTGCGCCTCGAGGCGTCCGGCCCCTTCGGGTACACGGTCCGCATCGTGCCGAGGCACGAGGGCCTGGCGAGCGTGGCAGAGCTGGGCCTGGTGGCGAACGCCTGACCCGCTGTGGTGCCGAGGTAGAGGCCTGCAGCCCCGACTGGGGGTTGCAGGCCTCTACCTCGACGTCAGGGCTCTACGTCGTCGAGCGTCGACGATCCGTCCGATCAACCGGTCCGGCTGCTCGAGGTCGGCCCAGGTCACCCGGAGCACGAGCCACCCTGCCTCGACGAGCGCGTCGTGACGCTGCTTCTCGGCCATGAACCGGGCCGTCGCGTCACCGTCTGCCAGGACTGTGTACTTCACCGCACCGTCGAACTCGATCGCGATCTTGAGGTCCGGCCAGCCGAGGTCGAGCCGGAACGATCCCGCCCACGTGCTCACCGGTACCTGCAGGTCGAGGGCCGGGAGGCCCGCCTCGTGGACGAGCCACCGCACGACCGACTCGCCGGGGGACTCGGACGCCCGGTCGGCCAGGAGGAGGACCTGGCGCGCCTGCCGGACGCCTCGTCCTCCAGCCGCCTCGGTGAGGATCTCGTCGACCCCCACCGGGTCGGCTCCCAGGCGAAGACCGGAGTCGGCGACGACGAGGGCGCTCGCCCCGCGCAGCGTACGTGCACAGTCCACGACCGTGCGCTCGAGCGACGTCACCGGGAGGCCGTCCAGGACCGTGCGGTCGCGCTCGGGGAGCCGGGTCCAGTGCCTCGCGACCAGGTGGACCGGGTCCCCGCCCCGGCGCACGATGCTCGGCGGCGTGAGCTGGGTGACGTCGGCCCGGTCCCGGAGGCGGTAGGTCCAGCATCCCCAGAGGACGGCCGCCGTCGAGTGGCTGAGCCAGAAGTCCGTCGTGGCATCACGGGCGAACGCTGCCCCGCGGGCGAGCACCAACCGTTCCCGGCGACCGGGTCCGGGGCTCGTCCGGGCGACGACGCCACGCCGTACGCGCACGAGTGTGCCGTCGGCCAGTCCGGCCTGGAGCTCCGCGCGCGAGAACGCGGACGTGGCGTGGAGCCGGGGCAGTGCAGGGCGGGACGTCGAGAGCATGCGCCCACTGTGGTGGCTCGTCGCTGCTGATGGATGTCGATCGACGAATCTGTGGACAGCCGCTCGTGAGGTAGAGGGTTCGCGTCGAGTTGGAGGCCTGCAGGGCTCTACCTCGACGTCAGGCCTCTACCTCGCGGCGCGCGTGACCGGTGGCCGGGCGGCCTCGCCGCGGCTACGTTCGCCTCATGCCCGACGACGCCGCTCACCTTCCCGACCCTCCCTCACCCTTCGGTGGCGTCACGTGGGACGACGACGCGTCGGCCGGTGACTGGATCGGGCCACGGCTGGGCGGCGGGGGGACGGTCGCGTCGTGCGTGCCGCCGGTGTACGCGGCCTACGCCCGCATCCCGAACGTGCCCGGGTGGTCCGACGAGGACGAGGTCATGGGGTCGCTCTACCTGGGGCGCGGCGGTGGGACGGGCCCCGAGCAGATGGACCTGCTGCTCGACGCCCTCGCGCCGTTCACGGGCGACCAGGAGTGCCACTTCGCGCTGTGGACCGGGTACGGGTGGTTGTACGACCACGGGACGCGGCCCGAGGACTCGACGTCGTTCGCCGCGCTGACGTACGCGATCGACGACGTGGGGGAGGGGGACGCGCCGGGGTCGTCGTTCGCGCTGGCTCAGGCGCGGGCGCAGGCCACGGCTCACGCCCTCCGCGCCGCACGCCAGGTCGAGCGGCCCGCCGCACCGATGCTCGCGCTACCGCACCGCGACTACCACCTGTGGCACGGTCGGCTCGCGCAGGCGGCGGCGTTCGCCGCGATGGACCAGTCGCCCACGCTGTGGTGGCCCGACGACCGGTCGTGGTTCGTGTGCACCGAGCTCGACACCGTGGCCACCGACCTCGGGGGCAGCGAGGAGCTGGTCGCGGACCTGCTCGCCGTGCCCGGGCTGCGCACGTCGCGCGTGCACCCGGACGAACCCGTGCAGATGCCTGCGGACTGGTGAGAGGGTTGCCCGGGCGCGAGCGCCGGCCTCACAGGCTCCGCGCGAGCGCCCGCCCCACGGTCCGCCCCGAGAACAGGCAACCGCCGAGGAAGGTCCCCTCGAGCGCCCGGTGACCGTGCACGCCACCGCCCCCGAACCCCGCCGCCTCACCCGCGGCGTACAGGCCCTCGAGCACCGAGCCGTCGGGGCGCAGCACGCGACCGTCGGTGTCGGTGTGCAGGCCGCCGAGCGTCTTGCGGGTCAGGACCGAGAGCCGCACCGCGAGCATCGGGCCGTCCTGGGGCGTCGTGAGCGGGCGCGGCGGGGACACGCGGATGACACGGTCCACGAAGAACGTGCGGGCCCTGGCCGTCGCGACGACCTGGTGGTCCTTGCCGAGGCCCGAGCGCACCTGGTCGTCGCGCAGCCGCACGAGCCGTTCGAGCTCTTCGGCGTCGATGTGTCCCTGCGAGCCGGGGGTCGCGTCGGTCAGGGTGTTCATGCCGGCCGCGAGCTCGGTGGGGTTCGCGCCCCACACGAACTCGGGGGACTCGGCCGCGAACCGCGCCACGGGACCGACGGCCCCGGGCAGGACCCGCTGCGCCAGCAGGCGCACGCTCCTGCCGGTGAGGTCGGGGTTCTGCTCGGAGCCCGACAGCGCGAACTCGCTCTCCATGACGGCCTTGTTGAGCACGAACCAGGAGTGGTCGTCGGCGCGGGCCGTCACGTGCTGGAGCGAGCCGAGGGCGTCGAAGCCGGGGAACAGGGGCGAGGGCAGCCGGTGCCCGTGCGCGTCGACCCACAGCGACGATGGTCCGGGCAGGATGCGGATGCCGTGGTTCGTCCACACGGGCGAGTGGTTCGCGATGCCCTCGGGGTAGTGCCACATGCGGTCCTCGTGGACCAGGGCCGCGCCCGCGTCGCGGGCGATCCCGAGCATCAGCCCGTCGGTCGAGTCGGGGACGCCCGAGAGCATGCGCGCGGGCAGCGCCCCGGCGGACGCGGGCCAGTGCGAGCGCACCAGGTCGTGGTTCGCACCGATCCCCCCGGAGGAGACGACGACGGCGCTCGCGGACAGCTCGACCTCGCCGACGACGTCGCGCACCGAGGGGGCGCCGCGCTCGGCATGGTCGTCGGCCAGGATCTCGGCGTGCACACCGGTCACGGCGCCGTCGGTCACGACGAGCCCGGTGACGCGGTGGCGGAACCGGACGTCGAGCAGCCCGGCGGCCCGGGCGTCGAGGGCCGCACGGACGAACGGTTCGAGGATGCCGGGCCCGGTGCCCCAGGTGACGTGGAAGCGCGGCACGCTGTTGCCGTGGCCGCCTGCGGGGTGGCCGCCGCGCTCGGCCCACTGGACGAGCGGGAACCAGCGCACCCCCTTGGCGTGGAGCCACGAGCGCAGGTTGCCCGCGGCGAAGTCGACGAAGGCGCGCGCCCAGGCGTAGCCCCAGCGGTCGGGGCCTTCGCCGTCGGCGGCTCCGGGGGCGAAGCTCGCCGACCCGAGCCAGTCGTCGAGCGCGAGCTCGGGTGTGTCCTTGACGCCCAGGCGGCGCTGCTCGGGGGAGTCGACCAGGAAGAGGCCGCCGAAGGACCAGAACGCCTGGCCTCCCAGGCTCGCGGCGGGCTCCTGGTCGAGCAGGATCACGCGGCGCCCCGCGGCGGTGAGCTCGGTGGCCGCGACGAGGCCGGAGAGCCCGGCGCCGACCACGATGACCTCGGCATGGTCAGGACCGGAGGTGCTGGGAGCGCTCCCGTGGGCGGGCGTGCCCGACGGGACGGCGTGGCTCGCGGGAGGGATGCTGACGTCGTTGTCACTCATGCGCAGAGACTAGACCCCGCGCCCCGCCGCGAGGTAGAGGCCAGCCGTCGAGGTAGAGGCCCCTGGCCCTCTACCTCGACGAGAACCCTCTACCTCGGCGAGAGGTAGACCTGCAGGCTGAGGGGCTCCAGGAGGGCCGTCGCCGCCGTGTCGTCGCCCGGGAGAGTCCCGCCGTTCGACTCTCCGCGGCCCTCGGCCGGGTGCTCCCAGTCCGAGTCCCACGCAAGCTCCCAGCCGGTGGTCCCGGCACCCTCGGCAGCCCCGGGCACACGGCGCCCCGGCACGTCCGCGAGCGCCACCTCGACCGAGTCGAGCGCTCCGTTGAGCACCAGGAGCACGTCGCGGTCGCCCCCACCCGGTCCGGTGCGCAGCATCTGCAGCACACGGAAGCCGGGGTCGTGCCAGGCCGCGTGGTCGAGGGGGCGGCCGGCGGCGTCGAACCACGCGAGGTCCGGCACCGTGTCCTGCGCCGAGTGCCGGGGACGGCCGTGGAAGAACGTCTCGCTGCGCAGCGCTGCGTGCTCTCGACGCAGCGCCAGGAGGTGGGTCGTGGTCGCGAGCAGGTCCTTGCGCCAGGGCGACAGTTCCCAGCTCACCCACGACACCGGCCCGTCCTGGCAGTACGCGTTGTTGTTGCCGCGCTGGGTGCGTCCCATCTCGTCGCCCGCGGTGAGCATGGGCGTCCCGGCCGCCAGGACCTGGGTCGCCATGAGGTTGCGGATCGAGCGGCGGCGAAGAGGGGCGATCTCGACCCCCGGCTCGAAGCCCTCGACCGTCATCTCCTCGTTCTCGAGGCGCCCCTCGAACCCGTGGTTCCAGGACCGGTTGTCGTCGCTGCCGTCGCGGTTGCCCTCGCCGTTGGCCTCGTTGTGCTTGTGCTCGTAGGCGACGAGGTCCGCGAGCGTGAACCCGTCGTGCGCCGTGACGAAGTTGACCGACGCGACGGGCCCGCGCATGAGCGGCGGGTCGCTGTGCCCGAAGAGGTCCGCGGACCCGGCCAGGCGGGTCGCGAGCTCGCGCACGCCCTGGCCGGGTCGCCCGTGCGACGCCTCGCGCGCGTCGGCGAGCCAGAACTGGCGCGCAGCCCCGCGGAAGCGGTCGTTCCACTCGGCCAGCGGGGCGGGAAACTGCCCGGTACGCCACCCACCGGGGCCGACGTCCCACGGCTCCGCGACGAGCTTGAGACCGTTCAGCACGGGGTCGGTCTGGAGCGCGACGAGGAACGGGTGGTCGGGGTCGAACCCGCCCGGGCCACGACCCAGCGTCACGGCGAGGTCGAAGCGGAAGCCGTCGACGCCGATCTCCTGCGCCCAGTAGCGCAGCGAGTCGAGCGTCAGCTGGACCACCCGGGCACGCCGGAAGTCGAGGCTGTTCCCGGTCCCGGTGACGTCTGCGAGCTCGGCCGGGGACGCGCCGTCGTGCAGGTAGTAGACCGGGTTGTCGAGGCCGCGCCACGCCAGGTGCGGGCCGTCCGCACCGCCCTCGCACGTGTGGTTGTGCACGACGTCGAGGAGGACCTCGAGCCCGGCCTCGTGCAGCAGGTGCACCATGCCGCGGACCTCGTCGACGACGGCGCCGGGCCCGGCCTCCTGCGCGGCACGCGTCGCGTACGGGGCGTGCGGGGCGAAGAAGCCCGCGGTCGAGTAGCCCCAGTAGTTGGTGAGCCCCTTGGCCACGAGGTGCGGCTCGGTCAGGGACGCGTGGATCGGCAGCAGCTCGACCGTCGTGACGCCCAGCGCCTTCAGGTGCGCGATCGTCGCCGGGTGCGCGAGCCCCGCATAGGTACCGCGCAGGTGCTCGGGCACGGCGTCGAGCTGCATGGTCAGGCCGCGGACGTGGGCCTCGTAGATCACGGTGTCGGCCCACGGCACGTGCGGCCTGCGCACGGGCTCGTGCCCGGTGCGGGGCGCGACGACGACCGAGTGCGGCACGTGCGCCGCCGAGTCGCGCGGGTCGGCCGGGCCGCGGACGTCCCCGACGAGCGTGCCCGAGCCGTCCCGCTCGGTGACGTGGCCGCGCGTCGACGGGTCGTCGTCGAGCTCGCCCACGATCCCCCGCGCGTAGGGGTCGAGCAGGAGCTTCGCGGGGTTGTACCGGAAGCCTGCCGCGGGGTCCCACGGGCCCTCGGCCCGGAAGCCGTAGCGCTGCCCCTCGCGCACGCCCGGGACGTGCCCGTGCCAGACGCCGTGGGTCGGCCCGTCGAGCGCCACCCGCCGTTCGTGGATCTCGCCGTCGGGCAGGACGTCCAGCAGGCACAGGTCGACGGCGCTCGCGTGCGAGGCGAGCACGGCGACGTCGACGCCGTCACCGGCGAGACGGACGCCCAGGCGCGGGGCCGGGACGTGCGAGGGGCGAGGACGGGGGGAGGGGGCAAGCGCTTGCACCCCTCCATTGTGAGGCCCGGAAGTGGACGGCTCGTGCTCACCAGGTGGTCGTGCGCGAGATCTCACCCGGTTGCGCGGCGCTGCCCGGTAGGGTTTCGCCTGTGCCACACCTTCCACGAAGGGCTGTGGCGTGCGGGTACCACCCGGGTCCACCGTCGTCCCAACCACGGAGCACATCACGATGAGGATCGTCGTCGCCGTCAAGTACGTTCCCGATATCCACGCCGACCGGCGGTTCGACGCCGGACGAGTGGTGCGATCGTCCGAGGAGGGGACCCTCAACGAGCTCGACGAGAACGCGATCGAGGCCGCGCTGCGCATCGTCGAGTCGCTGCCGGAGGCCGAGCAGGAGACCTCCGAGGTCGTGGTCCTGACCATGGCGGGCCCCGACGCCGACACCGCGATCCGCAAGGCCTACCAGATGGGCGTCGGCCGCGGCGTGCGCGTCAGCGACGAGGCGCTCGCGGGCTCCGACTACTTCGGGACGGTCGCCACGCTCGCCGCCGCGGTCCGCAAGATCGAGGAGGAGGGCCCGGTCGACCTCGTCCTCACGGGCATGGCGGCCCTCGACGGGCTGGGGTCCGTCGTCCCGGTGCTCCTCGCGGCCGAGCTCGGCCTGCCGCAGCTCACGCTCGCGGGCAAGCTCGAGGTGGACGTCGAGGCCCGCACGGCCCAGGTCACGCGCGAGCTCGACGACGCGCTCGAGGTGCTCTCGGCCCCGCTGCCTGCCGTGGTCAGCGTGACCGACCACGCCAACTGGCCGCGCTTCCCCAACTTCAAGCTCATCATGTCCGCGCGGACGCAGCCGATCGAGGTCTGGGACCTCGCGGCACTCGGGCTCGACCCCACGACCGTGGGCGACGCCGGAGCCCGCACCCGCGTCCTCGCCGCCACGCCGCGCCCGCCGCGCCCCGAGGTCGAGGTCGTCGTCGACAAGGGCGAGGGCGGCCGCGCGCTGGCCGAGTTCCTCATCCGTAACGACCTGGTCTGAGAGGGAACATCGTGACCACCAACGTCCTCGTCCTGCTCGACTCGCCGCAGTCGCAGCTGCGCTCCGCGGCCCTCGAGCTCCTGACCATCGCCCGCAGCCTCGGCCGGCCCAAGGCGGTGACGCTCGGCAGCCCGAGCGTCACGACGCTCGCCCAGCTCGGCGCCTACGGCGTCGACACGGTCCTCCAGGCCGAGCTGCCCACGTCCGTGAGCGCGGACGGCACACACCTCACGGCGGTCGTCGCGGCGACCCTCGAGACCGCGGTGCGCCGCGCGAACGCCGACGTCGTGCTGCTCTCGGCGACGTTCCCCCACAAGGAGGCGGCGGCCCGCCTCGCCCACGCGCTGGGTGCCGGCCTCGTGATCGACGCGGCCGAGGTCCGCGCCGAGGGCGGCAAGGCAGTGGGCTACAAGCGGGTCTTCGCGGGTTCGTGGGACACCTCGTGCGAGGTCGTCACCGAGCAGGCCGTGTTCACGGTCCGCGCCAACTCCGTCGTCCCGGAGCCCGCGGAGTCCTCGGTCCAGACCGAGGTCATCGGGTTCCCCGTCGAGCTCCCCGCGTCGGCGACGGCCGTCACTGTCGTGTCCCGCGAGGAGAAGCCGGTCGTCGAGGGCGGACGCCCGGCGCTCGCCGAGGCCGCGACGGTCGTCGCGGGCGGACGTGGCACCGACGGCGACTTCGGGCCCGTCGAGGAGCTGGCGGACGCGCTCGGCGCGGCCGTGGGCGCGACGCGTGACGCGGTCTACGAGGGCTGGTTCGACACGTTCATCGGTCAGACGGGCGTGACGATCGCGCCGCGCCTGTACATCGGCGCGGGCATCTCGGGGGCCCCGCACCACCGTGGCGGCATGCAGGCGGCGCAGGTCATCGTCGCGGTCAACAACGACTCGGACTGCCCGCTGTTCGAGATCGCCGACTTCGCGGTCGTCGGCGACCTCGCCGAGGTCCTGCCGCAGGCGGCGAAGGTCATCCGGGAGCACAAGGGCTGACGCCTCTCACCCCGACGAACGCCCTGACGAACGCCCCGACGAACGCCCTGGCGGGCACGGCCCGCCGGGGCGTTCGCACGTCCGGTGGCGTGCACCCGGCGGCCCCGGCGACCCCGGCGCAGCCTGCACCGGCCGGACGGCGGACCAGCGCGTCAGAGACCCAGGTGCTCGAGCCAGGCGAGAGCCGCGAGCCCCTGCCCCAGGGCAGTGGTGGGGCGGGACGGGTCCGACCGCGGAGCCGGCTTGCGTGCGGCGTCCAGGCTGAATCCTGCGAACCCTCCGACGACGGACCGCAGGTCGCCCGGGTGCACCTCGGCGCCGAGCGGGTGGTCGTCGAAGACCGCCGTGAGCCAGGCCCCCGCCCGCTCGGCGTCGTCCCACGTCGTGACGGGTGCGCCGCCGTCGGGCGGCACGGACACGTCCGGGGGGTCGAAGACCCCTTCGACGCCCTGCGCACCGACCGTGACGAGCAGGTGCGCGAGGTCCAGCCAGCCGGCGCCGCGCATCGCGTGGGGCCAGTCGAGGACGTAGACGGCGTCGTCCGTGACGGTGAGGTTCCGGGCGCGCATGTCGCCGTGGACGATCGACTCGCCCTCGCACGCGACGAGGACGCCCAGCTCGAGCTCGGCGAGCGTCGCGAGCCGGCGAGCGGCCCACGGTGCGACCGAGGACAGGTGCTCCGGAGGGTCACGCAGGATGCGACCCCACCCGATCGCGGTGGACGCGAGCTGGGGACCGGCGGGCGGCAGCGGGATCTGCCGTGCCCCGGGGATGCGCGCCAGGTCGTCGAGGGTGTCGAGGACGCGTGCGAGCACCGCAGGTTCCCAGGGGGTCCGCGGTGGGTGGCCGTCGATGGCCTCGTACGCGAGCACGATCCAGTCACCGTCGCCATGACCCCACAGGAAGCGCGGGGTGGGGACCGCTTCGGGCAGGCGGATCGCGATGCGTGCCTCGGTGCGGTGCAGGTCGGCGCACTCCCGCGCGTCGCGTGTGCGGGCCGCCTTGAGGAAGACCTGCTCGCCCGTCGACAGTCGCAGCAACGACCCCATCCCGGGCCGGAAGCCGCTCACGACGCTGATCTCCTCGACCACGCGCGCCTCCATCGTGGCCTCGATCTCGTCGCGGAGCTCACGAGGGAGCGAGGTCCACCGCAGGCGGTCGCTCGCGTGGGCGCGCGGGTCCTGCGGTGAGAGGACCACGCAGGTGGTCGCGACGTCGTCGGGCATGGGGCAGAACGCTCTCACGGGGTGCGGCGGGACGGGGATCGGTGCGGTCGAGGCGTCGCCGTCCGCGAGTCGTCCCCGACCGCGCCACGCGGGGCGCCGGGCTGGTGACGGGGGATCGAGGGGCGGACGAGCATCTGTCAAGATATCGGTTTTTCCTGTGCTGTCCAGCAAGGTTCCACGGGCCCCACGGTCCTCGTCCGCCCCGTGGCGGCGGCGGCCCGCGAATACCTTCGTAGACTGGACGACTGTGATCGCCTCATGACCGCCACGCCCGCCGAGCCCTCGCACGGCGCCTACCTCGACCACGCCGCCACGACCCCCATGTCGCCGGCCGCGCTCGAGGCCTTCGTCGCGGAGCTCACCCAGACCGGCAACCCCTCGTCGCTGCACGCGGCGGGCCGGGCCGCGCGCCGCGTCGTCGAGGAGTCGCGCGAGGCCGTCGCGGCCGCGCTCGGCGCGCGCCCGAGCGAGGTGATCTTCACGGCGGGCGGCACCGAGTCGGACAACCTCGCGATCAAGGGCCTGTTCTGGGGGCGGCGCACCACCGAGCCGCGCCGTCGACGCATCCTGGTCTCGGCCGTCGAGCACCACGCGGTGCTCGACCCCGCCTTCTGGATGGCCGAGCACACGGGTGCGGAGATCGTCCTGCTGCCCGTCGACGACGCCGGCCGGCTCGACCTCGACGCGCTGCGCGCCGAGCTCGCGTCCAAGGGCGACGAGGTCGCGCTCATCTCGGTCATGTGGGCGAACAACGAGGTCGGGACGATCCAGCCGGTCCAGGAGGTCGTGCAGATCGCGCGTCCGTACGGCATCCCCGTGCACTCGGACGCGGTGCAGGCCGTCGGGCAGGTGCCTGTGGACTTCGCCGCGAGCGGCCTCGACGCCCTGACCCTCACGGGTCACAAGCTCGGTGGCCCCATGGGCGTCGGCGCCCTGGTCGCGAAGCGCGGCCTGCCGCTGACCCCGGTGCTGCACGGCGGCGGGCAGGAGCGCGGCGTGCGCTCGGGCACGCTCGACACTCCCGCCATCCGGGCGTTCGCGGTCGCCGTGACCGAGGCCGTCGCGGGCCGCGCCGAGCGGGCCGAGCACCTCGCGTCGCTGCGCGACGACCTGGTCCGGGGCGTGCGGGCGGCCGTGCCCGACGCGGTGCTGCGCGGCCCCGACCCGCTGGTCGACCCGTCCCTGCGCCTGCCCGGCAACGCGCACTTCACGTTCCCCGGCTCCGAGGGCGACTCGTTGCTGTACCTGCTCGACTCGGCGGGTGTGCAGACGTCCACCGGTTCGGCGTGCCAGGCCGGGGTGCCGCAGCCCTCGCACGTCCTGCTCGCGATGGGGGTCTGCGAGGAGGACGCGCGCGGTGCGCTGCGGTTCTCGCTCGGGGCGACCTCGACGCCCGACGACGTCGCGCGCCTCCTCGACGCGCTGCCGCAGGTCGTGGCGCGGGCCCAGGCCGCGGGGCTCGCGTCGTCGGCCCGGCCCGGGGCGACCTCGCGGACTCGACCGGCCGCCACGACAGGGAGGACCGCATGAGAGTACTGGCAGCGATGTCCGGCGGCGTCGACTCGGCCGTCGCGGCGGCCCTGGCCGTCGAGGCCGGCCACGAGGTGGTCGGCGTGCACATGGCCCTGTCGCGCAACCGCGAGCAGTTCCGGGCGGGATCGCGCGGCTGCTGCTCGATCGAGGACGCGGGCGACGCGCGTCGCGCCGCCGACGTGCTGGGCATCCCGTACTACGTGTGGGACCTGTCGGAGCGCTTCGAGGACACGGTCGTCGCGGACTTCCTGTCCGAGTACGAGGCCGGGCGCACGCCCAACCCGTGCGTGCGCTGCAACGAGCACATCAAGTTCGAGGCGCTGCTCGACAAGGCCACGGCGCTCGGTTTCGACGCGGTCGCGACGGGCCACTACGCGCAGGTCCTCACGCGCGAGGTCACGGTCCCGGGGCCCGACGGCGACCCCGTGACGCGCACGGTCCGCGAGCTGCACCGCTCGCCCAACGACGCCAAGGACCAGTCGTACGTGCTCGCGGTCATGGGCCAGGAGCGCCTGGCGCGGTCGATCTTCCCGCTGGGTGGTTTCGCGTCCAAGGACGAGGTCCGCGCCGAGGCCGAGCGGCGTGGCCTGTCCGTCTCGAACAAGCCCGACTCCTACGACATCTGCTTCGTGTCCGACGGAGACACGCAGGGCTTCCTCAAGGCGCGCCTGGGTGCGCGCACGGGCGAGATCGTCGACACCGAGGGCGAGGTCCTGGGCGAGCACGAGGGCGCGTACGCGTTCACGGTCGGCCAGCGCAAGGGCCTGTCCCTGGGGCGCCCCGCCGCGGACGGCAAGCCGCGCTACGTGCTCGAGGTCGAGCCGGTCTCCAACCGGGTCGTCGTGGGGCCGGCAGAGCTGCTCACGGTCGACCGCATCGAGGGGGACCGCTCGGTCTGGCTCGCGGACGACGTCCTCGCGGCCGCCGGGTGGGAGCCCGCTCCGGCGGGGCCCGACGGCGCGGCGTCGGGCCAGGTGTCCGGCTGGTTCGACGCGTCGGTCCAGGTGCGCGCCCACGGTGCGCCGGTCCCCGCGCGGGTGCGCGCCGTCGTCGGGCAGGCGGACGACGGCGAGGCGCCCGGTGCCGCCGACGGCGCGCGGACGGAGGTCGAGCTCACGGGCGAGACGCTGCGCGGCGTCGCCGCGGGCCAGTCGCTCGTCGTGTACCAGGGGACGCGCGTGATCGGGCAGTCGACAGTGCAGCGCGCCTACCGGGCGCGGCGCGCGGCGAGCGCCGCCCGCTGAGCGACCGGCCGTGCGCGCCTCGTCACACCGCGACCGGGACGCTGCCCACCGCGGCGCCCGGCTGCGTCGCGGCGAGCACCGCGCTCGTCGGAACCACGGGGTGCTCGCTGAGCTCGCGCACGAGCCACGCGTCGTCGCGCACCGCCCAGTGCTCGGCCTCGCGCCCGTCCACGAAGCGCAGCATGTGCATCTCGCGGACCGTGAAGTGACGGCCCGTGGGCGCCAGGCCCCGGAAGTAGCCCGTGTGCCGCGCGCTGAACGCGACGTGCAGCGCCACCAGGTCGCCCTCCGCGACCGCGTGCAGCACCTCGACGTGCTGGTCGGAGAACGCGTCCGAGAACCAGTGCATGGCCGCGACCAGGCCCTCGATGCCTCCCGAGCACCCGGGCGCCGGGTCGTGGTTGTGGAAGTCGGCGGCGACGAGCGCCGCGAGCGCCTCGGCGTGGTTCCCGGGGATGGCCTGGGTGTGCACCGTGATCGCGGCCGCCTTGTTCGTCGCGGTGGTCGCCGTGGTGGTGGTCGTGGTCGTGGCGGTCGTGGCCGCCTCGTGGTGCTGGTCGCCGGGAAGGATGGTCCCGGTCGCCTCGTGCCTGCTGCTGCTCATGTCCGCCTCGCTCGTCCGGCGGGGTCGGTCCAGCGGCCACCGCGTCGTCACGGTCTGTGGTGCATACTCATCAGCCTTCACTCGGAGGCAGGGACACCGCAAGAGGTCGCGCGGGTGATGCTCGGGTGAGTTCTGCGGTGAGCTGCGGGGACGTCTGGGGAGCAGGTGGGCCGGCCCGGTCGTCGGGCCGGCCGTGGAGCACGTCGAACAGCAAGGAGATCTGGACATGACGTCAGTCAGCGGCCACGGGCCGTGGCCCGGCGGCGAGGGCACCGACGTCCTCGAGGCGCAGCAGACGATCTTCGGCGACCTCGCCGAGGTCCCCACGGGCGTGACGCCCGTCCCGTTCCTCGCACGCCTGCCCCAGCGGGGCCCCGGCGCCGACGGCGTGGGCCGCACCGCGACCCTGCTCGCGGACCTGCCCGTCGAGATCGGGCCGCACGGGTGGAAGCTCGCGGACCGGCCCGGCATGGACGAGCGCCGGGCTCGGGCTTTCCTCCGGGACGACCTGGGGGCGCTCGCGATCGCCGGGCACGGGTACGTGGGGCCGCTCGCGGTGTCGGTCGTGGGGCCGTGGACGCTCGCGGCCGAGCTCTACCTCGCGCGCGGCGACCGGGTCCTCGCCGACCGGGGCGCCCGGGCCGACCTGGCCGCGTCGCTCGCCGTCGGGGTGCGGGCGCACCTCGACGAGGTGCGTCGGCAGGTCCCGGGGGCCGAGCTCGTGGTGCAGGTCTCCGAGCCGCTGCTCGGTCAGATCAACGCAGGCGTGCTGCCCACGTTCTCCGGGTACTCGCGGCTGCGTCCGGTCGAGGGGCCGGACGTCGTCGCGGGGCTCGAAACCGTGCTGGACGCGGTGCGGGACGGCGGCGCGCGCAGCGTCGTGCACGTGGGGCCCGCGTGGGTCGGGATCGCCCCCGTCGTCCTCGCCGGAGCCGACGCCGTGGGCCTGGACCTCGCGGCCCGCGCCGACGGCTGGGACGAGAAGGGGTGGGAGCTGGTCGCGCGCGCGGTCGAGCGCGGCGTCGCGGTCTGGGCCGGGCTGCCGCCCGCGAAGGTCTCGCAGTGCTCGGGGCCGAACCTCGGCGACCTCGCGTCGCTCGTGACGGTCCCGTGGCACCGGATCGGTCTGCCGTCCTCGGGGCTCGACGACGTCACGCTCCTCGCAGCGCCCCGCGCGGGCGGCGTGGGACTGGGGTCGGGGACCCGGCTCGGGAGCACCGACGAGAACCGCGCGATGCTCGGGAACCTGGGGCGGGTCGCGGAGATGCTCGCGGAGCGGGCGCAGGACTGAGCCGTGGCTCGGGGACGTGCGGGCGGTGACGTCCCCGTTTTCGCCGTGACGCTCCCTGGTGCGTAGGCTCGGAGGGAGGTGCCGAACTCGCGGCGCTCCCTCGTCCGTCCACTCTCCCGAAGGAGCGCGATGCCCGCTCTGCACGCCGTCCTCTTCGACCTCGACGGTGTCCTGACACCGACCGCCGAGTTCCACATGCGCGCCTGGGAACGCCTGTTCGCGCCCCTGTGCGCCGAGCGCGCGGTCGCGCCGTACACGTCGGCGGACTACTTCGCGCACATCGACGGCAAGCCCCGCTTCGACGGGGTCGCCACGATGCTCGCCTCGCGCGGGATCGAGCTCCCGTGGGGCACGATCGACGACGCCCCCGGCGACGGCACGGTCTGCGCGCTGGGGAACAAGAAGAACGAGATCGTCAACGCGATGTTCGCCCGTGAGGGCATCGACCCGTACCCGGGCTCGATCGCCTTCCTCGACGCCGTGACCGCGGCCGGGGCGCTCGTCGCGGTCGTCTCGTCGTCGCGCAACGCCCCGTCGGTCCTGGCGGCCGCGGGGATCGCGGACCGGTTCGAGGTCGTCGTGGACGGTGCCGTCGCGGCCGTGGAGGGGCTCGAGGGCAAGCCCTCGCCCGCGACCTACGAGTACGCGGCCCGGCTCCTGGGCGTCCCGACGACGGCCGCGATCGTGATCGAGGACGCGATCTCGGGGGTCCAGGCGGGGGCTGCCGGTGACTTCGGGCTCGTCGTGGGGGTGGACCGCGGGGTCGGGGCCGACGCCCTGACCGAGCACGGCGCGGACCTGGTCGTGGCCGACCTGGGCGAGCTCGACGCGACGGTCCTGGACCGCCCGGCGCACGAGGGGACCCGCTGATGGCCGGGTTCGAGCACGGCTTCGACGGCACCGTCGACCGCAGCCGCTTCCCCGCGGACCCGTGGCGGCTCACCGAGAACCGCTACTCCGCGCACGACCTCGGGGTCACCGAGACCCTCTTCTCGGTCGGCAACGGGTACCTCGGCATGCGGGGCAACGTCGAGGAGGGGCGCGAGTCCCACACGCAGGGCACGTTCATCAACGGCTTCCACGAGACGTGGCGCATCCACCACGCCGAGGAGGCGTACGGGTTCGCGGAGGTCGGGCAGACGATCGTCAACGTCCCGGACGTCAAGATCATCCGGCTCTACGTCGACGACGAGCCGCTCCTGCTGCCCGTCGCGGACCTCGTCTCCTACGAGCGGTCGCTCGACATGGCCGACGGCGTGCTGCGACGCGAGCTGTTGTGGCGCACGCCGTCGGGCAAGCGCGTGCTGGTGAAGTCCGAGCGCATGGTCTCGTTCGTCGAGCGGCACCTGGCCGTCATCACGTTCGAGGTGACGATGCTCGACGACCCGGCGCCCATCGCGATCTCGTCCCAGATCCTCAACCGGCAGGACGGGCAGGACGAGTACCACGTCCCGTCGGCCGCCATGGGGCAGGGGTTCGACCCCCGCAAGGCCAACCAGTTCACCGAGCGCGTCCTGCAGCCGCAGGCGCAGTGGGGCGACGACGAGCGCCTGGTCCTGTCCTACCGGTGCACCAACTCGGGCATGACGCTCGCGGTCGCCGCGGACGACGAGCTGGTCACCGAGAACACGCACGAGGTGCGCACCCAGGTGGACGAGGACCTGGCCAAGCACGTCTATCGGATCCAGGCCGAGCCGGGCAAGCCGGTCCGGCTCACCAAGACCGTGGCCTACCACACGTCCCGCGGGGTGCCCGCGCGCGAGCTCATCGACCGTTGCCGTCGCACGCTCGACCGGGTGCGCGAGGAGGGTGTCGCGTTCCAGCACGCCGAGCAGCGCGAGTTCCTCGACGAGTTCTGGGCGCGCTCCGACGTCGAGATCCCGGGCCAGCCCGAGATCCAGCAGGCCGTGCGGTGGAACATCTACCAGCTCGCGCAGGCCACGGCCCGCGCCGAGGGGAACGGCGTCCCTGCCAAGGGCCTCACGGGCACGGGCTACGGCGGCCACTACTTCTGGGACACCGAGATCTACGTGCTCCCGTTCCTGACGTACACGAGCCCACGGTACGCGCGCAACGCGCTGCGCTTCCGCTACCAGATGCTCGACGCCGCCCGCCGTCGCGCCGGGCAGCTCTCGCAGGAGGGCGCCCTGTTCCCGTGGCGCACGATCAACGGCGAGGAGGCCTCGGCGTACTACGCCGCGGGCACCGCGCAGTACCACATCGACGCCGACGTGACGTACGCCCTCATGCAGTACGTGCGGGCGACGGGGGACCAGGACTTCCTGGAGCGCGAGGGCGTCGACATCCTCGTCGAGACCGCGCGCATGTGGGCCGACCTCGGCTTCTGGCGGGCGAACGGTGACGACCACTTCCACATCCACGGCGTCACGGGTCCCGACGAGTACACGACGGTCGTCAACGACAACCTCTTCACGAACGTCATGGCCCGCTTCAACCTGCGCGTCGCGGCCGAGACGCTCGACGCCATGCGCCTGGACGCACCGCACGACTACGAGCGGCTCCGGGTCCGGCTCGGCGTCTCGCCGCAGGAGACGGCCGAGTGGTCGCGAGCGGCCGAGCGCATGTCGATCCCGTACGCCGAGCACCTGGGCATCCACCCGCAGGACTCGCACTTCCTGGAGCGCGAGATCTGGAATCTCGCGGCGACTCCCGCGAACAAGCGGCCCCTCCTGCTGCACTACCACCCGCTCGTCATCTACCGCTACCAGGTGCTCAAGCAGGCCGACGTCGTCCTCGCACTGTTCCTCCAGGGGGGAGAGTTCACGCCCGAGGAGAAGCTGGCCGACTTCGAGTACTACGACCCGTTGACCACGGGTGACTCGACGCTCTCGGGTGTGGTCCAGTCGATCATCGCGGCGGAGGTCGGGTACCACGAGCTCGCGCTCGAGTACTTCACGTCGTCGCTGCTGGTAGACCTGGAGAACCGCCACGCGAACGCGTCCGACGGCGTGCACGTCGCCTCGGCCGGCGGCACCTGGTCGGCGCTGGCGTTCGGGTTCGGCGGCATGCGCGACGACTGCGGTCGCATCAGCTTCGACCCGCGCCTGCCGCAGGCGTGGGAGTCCCTGACGTTCCGCGTGTCCCTGCGCGGGGCCCGGCTGAAGGTCACGGTCACGGCCGACGCGATCACGTTCGTGTGCGAGACGGGCGAGAGCGCCGAGGTGCTGGTGCGCGGAGAGGCCGTGCGCGTCGGTGCCGGGGAGCCGGTGACGGTGGCCCTCGACGGCCAGGGGCCCGTGCGGGAGGGGACGCCGAGCCTGCGCGACCTGACGGGCAACCGGCGCGAGGACGGGACGCTCATCACGGCGACGGTGCCGCACTCGTAGGGCAGAGGGCACCGGGTCGCGGCGGCGGCCGACGCGGCGCCGGGACGACGGGCGCTGTGGCGCCGCGAGGTGCAGGAGGGCGGGTCTCCCCGGGGGCCCGCCCTCTCGTGCTGTCCGGGGTGACGTCGAGGCGAGCCCCTTGCCTCCACGATATGTTAGTCACTAACATCAGGGCCATGGGACGTTGGGATCAGACGCACGAGGCGCTGCGGCACGCAGCGTTGGACCTGTTCATGAAGCAGGGGTACGACGCGACGGGCACCGCCCAGATCGCTCGCCAGGTCGGGGTGAGCGAGGTGACGCTGTTCCGACACTTCGCCGCCAAGGAGTCGCTGCTGCTCGACGACCCGTTCGACCCGCTGATGGCCGAGGCGGTGCGGGCGCGCCCCGCGCACGAGCCGCCGATGCGGGCGCTGGCCGAGGGCATCCGGCAGGCCTGGGGGCAGGTCGACGTCGAGGTCGAGGGAGAACAGCGTGACCGGCTGCGGATACTCGCGGCGAACCCGTCGCTCCGCGGGGCGATCGAACGCAGCAGTCAGGCCACGGTCGACGCTCTCGCGGGGGCACTCACGGACCGCGCGGTGCCGGACGTCCGGGCGCGCGTCGCCGCGGCCTCGGTGATCGCAGGCCTGAGCGCGGCGCTCCTGGAGTGGGCGCTGACCGAGCGGACGCCGGTGGACGAGGTCTTGCAGGCCGCGCTGGACGTGCTGGGAGGTGAGTGAGGTGCTCCGCTTCGAGAACGTCGGCCGGCAGTTCCGCGGTGGAGCGGGAGTGAGCGACCTGAGCTTCCACGTCGAGCGGGGGGAGGTCGTCGCACTGATCGGGCTGAACGGAGCGGGCAAGACCACGCTCATGCGGCTCGCGTTGGGCATGCTGCGCCCGCAGTCCGGTGAGGTACGGGTGTTCGGCCGCGCGCTCGGCGACCTGCCGACAGCGGGCTGGGCGCGCGTCGGAGCGTTGATCGAGACGCCCCCGGCCTATCCCGAGCTGACGGTGCGCAAGAACCTGCACATCGCGTGCCTGCTGCGAGGCGGCGACCCGCGGTGCGTCGACGCGTCGCTCGAGGCCTGGCGGCTCGGTCCGGTCGCCGAGCGGCGGTTTCGGCGGCTCTCGCAGGGCAACCGGCAGCGCACCGGTCTGGCGGCAGCTCTCCAGCACGATCCGCAGCTCATCGTGCTGGACGAGCCGAGCAGCACGCTCGATCCCGCCTCCGTCATCCTGCTGCGGGAGCAGCTGACCCGACGTGCCAGGCAGGGAGCAGCGGTCCTCGTCAGCAGCCACCACCTCGACGAGGTGGCCAGGATCGCGGATCGCGTCCTGCTGATGAACGCCGGCCGGCTGATCGGCCGGCTCGACACCACCGGACGCGATCTCGAGCGCGCGTTCTTCGAGCGCATCCAGGCCGACGACGAGCACCGCGCGACCGTCGAAGGCGCTGGTGCCCGATGAACGCCGCGCTGCGGGTCGAGGCGTCGAAGCTCGTCCACTCGCCCGTGGGGGCGATCGGCACGCTCGCGCTGCTCGTCGGTACGCTCGTCCTGCTGGGCGGGCTCACCGTGGGGTTGGCCGGGGGCAACCCTGCGCTGGCGGCCAAGGCCGACTTCTCCGGGATCGCGGTGACGCTGGACTGGTCCGGGCTGCTCGCTCTCGCCGCGCAGATCACCTCGGCGGCCTCGCTCCTCGGATTCGGTGTCGTGCTCGCGTGGATGTTCGCTCGCGAGTTCGCGGACGGGACGATCACCGGGCTGTTCGCCCTGCCGGTCACGCTCGGCAGGATCGCCCTGGCCAAGTTCGCCGTCTACGCGATCTGGGTGACGCTGGTCAGCGTGAGTCTCACGCTCGGGCTGCTCGGCCTGGGGGCGGTGCTCGGCTACGGCGTGCCGGGCCCGGACGCGTGGGCCGGGCTCGTGCGCCAGACTGCGCTGGCGATGCTCTCGGGAGCGCTCGCCGTCCCGGTCGCGTGGATCGCCACCGTCACCCGCTCGCTGCTCGCCGCGGTGGGTGGGGTCATCGCCCTGGTGGTCGTCGGTCAGGTCGGTGCGATCGTCGGGGCCGGGGGCTGGATGCCCCTGGTCGCGCCTGCCCTGTGGGCGATGTCCGACGGCACGGCCGTGACCGCGACGCAGCTCACCGTGACGGTCGCGGTCGCGCTCGCCCTCGTCGGGCTCGCCTGCGCCACCTGGTCGCGCCTGCAGCTCGATCGGTGAGGGGGCTCCCTCGTCGGCAGGTCGTGGTCGACCAGCCGACGAGGGAGCCCGTGCGCGGTGTGACGAGCCTCAGCCGAGCTGCTCGCGCAGGAAGCGGTAGTGGATCGCGGCCATGTGCGCGGCCTGGGCGTTGTTCGCGGCGCCGCCGTGCCCGCCCTCGACGTTCTCGTAGTACGTCACGTCCTTGCCGGCCGCGAGCATCTTCGCGGCGAGCTTGCGGGCGTGCCCGGGGTGGACCCGGTCGTCCTTGGTCGACGTCGTGAAGAGCACGGGCGGGTACTCGCGCTCGGCGTCGAACAGGTGGTAGGGCGAGAACGTCCTGATGAACTCCCACTGCTCGGGGTCGTCCGGGTCGCCGTACTCGGCGGCCCAGGACGCGCCCGCGAGCAGGTGCGTGTAGCGCAGCATGTCGAGCAGGGGCACGCCCACGATGACCGCTCCGAAGAGCTCTGGGTACTGCGTGAGCATGTTGCCCGCGAGGAGGCCGCCGTTGGAGCGGCCCTCCATGCCGAGGTGCTCGGGGGTCGTGATGCCGCGGGCGACGAGGTCGCGCGCGACGGCCGCGAAGTCCTCGTAGGCCTTGTGCCGCTTGGCCTTGAGCGCGGCCTGGTGCCAGGCCGGGCCGTACTCGCCGCCGCCGCGGATGTTCGCGACGACGTACACGCCGCCGTCGGCGAGCCATGCTCGTCCCAGTCCTCCGGAGTAGCCCGGGGTCAGCGAGACCTCGAAGCCGCCGTAGCCGTAGAGCAGCGTGGGGGCGGCGCCCACGGGGGCGGCGTCGGAGCCGGTCCCGGCGGCGGCACCGGCCGCGGGGCGGACGAGCTCCTCACGCCCGACGACGAAGTACGGGACGCGCGTGCCGTCGTCGGACACCGCGAAGTGCTGGTCGATGACCAGGCCCTCGGCGTCGAAGAAGGCGGGGCTCGACTTGAGCACCTCGGGCGCGGTGCCCGCGCCCACCGTCAGGAGCGAGAGGGTCGAGGGCGTGAGGTAGTCGGTCACCACGAGCCAGACGTCGTCGCTCTCCTCGGAGTCCACGGCGCCCACGACGACCGTGCCGATGGTCGGCAGACCGGGCAGCTCGGTGCGGGCCCACCCACGGCCCTGTGCGTCGGAGGGCTCGCCGGCTGCGGCGGAGGGCGGTGTCAGCACGTGGAGGCGGTTCTTGACGTCCTCCAGGACGTTGACGACGAGGTGGTGCGCGGTCCACGTGGCGCCTGTGAGCGACGTCGTGGGCGTGGGCTCGAACAGGACGGTGAAGCCGCGCGCCCCGGCGAGGAAGTCCTCGAAGCGGATCGCGAGCAACGACCCCGCGAGGTGCGTGGTACCGCCGACCGTCCAGTCGTCGCGCAGCTCGACGAGCATCCACTCGCGCTTGACGCCGACCTCGGCCGAGCGCGGCACGTCGATCTTGACGAGCGTCTCGTCGGCCGTGCCCGCGTCCTGGACGAGGTAGGTCTCGGAGTCGTAGAACGCGATCGAGCGGCCGACGAAGTCGCGCTCGAACCCGGGGGAGTGGGTACGCCAGCCGAAGATGTACATGTCCTCGGGCTCGCCCTCGTACACGACCGTCGCCTCGGTGACCGGGGTGCCGCGGCGCCAGCGCTTGACGATCCTGGGGTACCCCGAGGGGGTCATCGAGCCGGGGCCGAAGTCCGTGAAGACGTACACCGTGTCGGTGTCGATCCACCCGAGCCCGCCCTTGGACTCCTCGCGGTAGAACCCGCCGTCCTCGGGGGCGACGAACTGCTTCGTGACGAGGTCGAACTCGCGGGTCACGTCGGCGTCGGAGCCGCCGGGCGACAGGTCGACCAGGGCGTGGCGCCACTCGCCGCCCGGGGCGGGGCGCAGGACGCTCGCGCCGTGCCAGACCCAGCTCTGCCCCTCGGTCTCGCCGAGCGCGTCGAGGTCGAGCACGAGCTCCCACTCGGGGTGTGCGGTGCGGTACGAGTCGAGCGTCGTGCGGCGCCAGACGCCGCGCTCGTGGCGCGCGTCGCGCCAGAAGTTGTAGTAGTGCTCGCCGATCTTCGAGACGTCGGGGATCTTGTCGTCGGAGTCGAGGACCTCGCGGATCGCCTGCTCGGTCCGGGCGAACTCGCTCGTCGCCTCGATCGTCGCGGCGGTCTCGGCGTTGCGGCCCTGGACCCAGGTGAGCGCCTCGCGGCCCTCGACCTCCTCGAGCCACAGGTACGGGTCGTGCGGCGTGGTCGGCTGTCCGGTGGGCGCGTCGGTCACGACGTTCTCAGCACTCATGCGAACACACTAGGCGACCGATCCGTGGGACCGGACATGCATAGTTCGTCAGGGGGAGCGGCTCGTGAGGGGTGTGTTCCCGGTCGTCGACGGACAGCGCTTGCATCTATCCGAACCTTGTGAAAGTATTCACAAGCAAGGGAAAGACACCACGCAGACCCGGCCGCTCGGGTCACTGGAGGAGCAACGTGAGCAGCACGAGCAAGGCCCCCGTCAAGGCCCCCGCCGGAGTCACCGAGATCGACGCCCTCGTCGACCGAGGCCTCAAGGCGCTCAAGCAGTACGACGCCTTCACCCAGGAGGACATCGACCGCATCGTGAAGAAGGCGTCCGTCGCGGCGCTCCACGAGCACGGCCGCCTCGCGCAGCTCGCGGTCACCGAGACCGGGCGCGGCGTCTTCGAGGACAAGGCCACCAAGAACATCTTCGCGTGCGAGCACGTGCCCAACTCGATGGCCAACCTCAAGACGGTCGGCGTCATCGGGCGCGACGAGCTCACGGGCATCGTCGAGATCGCCGAGCCGGTCGGCGTGGTCGCGGGCATCACCCCGGTCACCAACCCGACCTCGACCGCGATCTTCAAGTCGCTCATCGCGCTCAAGACGCGCAACCCCATCATCTTCGCGTTCCACCCCAGCGCCCAGCAGTGCTCGGTCGCCGCAGCCCGCATCGTGCGGGACGCCGCCGTGGCCGAGGGCGCACCCGAGGACTGCATCCAGTGGGTCGAGCAGCCCTCGCTCGAGGCCACGTCGGCACTCATGAACAACGACGGC
Organism: Oerskovia turbata; assembly: GCF_000718325.1. Classification (GTDB taxonomy): domain Bacteria; phylum Actinomycetota; class Actinomycetes; order Actinomycetales; family Cellulomonadaceae; genus Oerskovia; species Oerskovia turbata. The sequence goes on along the minus strand of NZ_JOFV01000002.1, from coordinate 41,390 downwards.
GTCTCGCTCATCCTCGCCACGGGCGGCAACGCCATGGTCCGCGCCGCCTACTCGGCCGGCAAGCCGGCCCTCGGCGTCGGTGCGGGCAACGTCCCCGCCTACATCGAGAAGACCGCCAAGCTCGGCCGCGCCGTCAACGACGTGGTCCTGTCCAAGGGCTTCGACAACGGCATGGTGTGCGCCTCGGAGCAGGCCGTCATCCTCGACACCGAGATCTACGACGCGGCCCTCGCCGAGTTCGCCCACATGCACGCCTACCTCGCGAACCCCGAGGAGAAGGCGATGCTCGAGCGCTTCATCTTCGGCGTCGAGGCCGGCGGCGCGAACTGCGCCGGTGCCAAGCTCAACGCCTCGATCGTCGGCAAGAGCCCCCAGTGGATCGCGGAGCAGGCAGGCTTCTCGGTCCCCGACGGCACCTCGATCATCCTCGCGGAGTGCAGCCAGGTCGGCCCCGCCGAGCCCCTGACGCGCGAGAAGCTCAGCCCCGTCCTCGCGGTGCTGCGCGCCGAGTCGACCGACCACGGGATCTCGCTCGCCGAGCAGATGGTCGAGTTCGACGGCCTGGGTCACTCGGGTGCGATCCACACCGAGGACAAGGCCATCGCGGAGGAGTTCGGCCAGCGCGTCAAGGCCGTCCGCATCCTGTGGAACCAGCCGTCGGCCCTGGGCGGCATCGGTGACATCTACAACGCGCTGATCCCGTCGCTGACCCTCGGTTGCGGCTCCTACGGCCACAACTCGGTGTCGAACAACGTGTCGGCCGTCAACCTCGTCAACGTCAAGCGGATCGGACGTCGTAACAACAACATGCAGTGGTTCAAGATCCCGCCGAAGACGTACTTCGAGCCGAACTCGATCCAGTACCTGGCCCAGATGCCCGACGTCGAGCGCGTCACCATCGTCACGGACAAGGTCATGAGCCAGATCGGGATCGTCGACAAGGTCCTCGACGTCCTGGGTCGTCGCCCGAACAAGGTCTCGATCCAGATCATGGACCAGGTCGAGCCCGAGCCGAGCGTCGAGACGGTCGAGAAGGGCGCGGAGATGATGCGCGACTTCAAGCCCGACACGATCGTCGCGATCGGCGGCGGGTCGCCCATGGACGCCGCGAAGGTCATGTGGCTCAAGTACGAGCACCCGGAGATGGCGTTCTCGGACCTGCGCGAGAAGTTCTTCGACGTCCGCAAGCGCGCGTTCAAGTTCCCGACCCTGGGCGACCTGGCCAAGCTGGTCTGCATCCCGACGTCGTCGGGCACGGGCTCGGAGGTCACGCCGTTCGCGGTCATCACGGACCACGCGACCGGGTACAAGTACCCCCTCGCCGACTACGCGCTGACCCCGTCGGTCGCGATCATCGACCCGGTCCTGACCGCGACGATGCCCGCGAAGCTCGCGGCGGACTCGGGCTTCGACGCCCTGACGCACGCGACCGAGGCCTACGTGTCGGTCTACGCCAACGACTTCACGGACGGCCTGGCGCTGCACGCGATCAAGCTGGTCTTCGAGCACATCGAGGCCTCCGTCACGCAGGGGGCGGCCGCCCCCGAGGCCCGCGAGAAGATGCACAACGCGGCCACGATCGCCGGCATGGCGTTCGGCAGCGCGTTCCTCGGGATCGTCCACGCGATGGCCCACACGGTCGGCTCGACCTTCGGTCTGGTCCACGGCCGCACGAACGCGATCTTCCTGCCGCACGCGATCCGCTACAACGGGCAGATCCCGACCAAGGTCACGGGGTGGCCCAAGGCGGAGAAGTACATCGCGCACGAGCGCTACCAGCAGATCGCCAAGCACCTGGGCCTCCCGGCCTCGACGCCCGAGCAGGCCGTCGAGTCGTACGCCCGGGCCGTCGAGGAGCTGCGCGCCAAGGTCGGGATCGAGCGCTCGTTCAAGGAGCAGGGCGTCTCGGAGCGTGAGTTCATCGGAGGCCTCGACGCCCTGTCGATGCGGGCCTACGAGGACCAGTGCGCTCCCGCGAACCCGCGTCTGCCGATGCTCGAGGACATGAAGGACATCATGGTCGCGGCGTACTACGGCACGAGCCGCGAGGAGGTCCGTGCCGAGCGCAAGGCCACCGAGGAGGCGGCCCGCACGACCGCAGAGAAGAAGGCCGCGGCCCCCGCCGCGGACGAACCCTCGAAGTGATCTGGGCACCGGTGTCCGGGGAGCAGCCCGGACGCCGGTGACCCGCACGACGACCCGAGCGGTACGGGTCACGGTCGGGTGGCGCGTCCTGCCGGGTGGCGCCACTCACCACGGGCCCGAGGCATCCCCCTTGGCCTCGGTCCCGCACGCAGCGCCCCCGCGTCCTCCAGCGCGGGGGCGCTGCACTGCGTCCGGCCAGGTGGGTGGACGTCTCCCGTGCCCGACGGCGCAGCTCGGCTCGTGCGCTTCGGCGCGGGCCCCCGAGGTGGGCCGGTGGGGGCGGGCGAGCGGCGCCGTCGGGCAGGCTGCGCCGCCTGCGGGACGCTCCGCCCGCGGGACGCGCCGCTGTCGGTGGCGCGGGCGAGAATAGGCACGTGAACGACGCCACCCCGCCGCACCCCGCAGCCAGCCCCGACAGCACGGTCGCGGCCCTCGCGGCTGCCACCTCCGACACCGCTGTCGTCCCCGACGCCACCCCGACTGCCGCCCCGGTGCTGGACGAGGCCGCCGCCCAGCGACGCTGGGCCGAGTTCGTCGCCCAGGTCGAGGCCGACCAGCGGGCCTACTACGAGGCAGACGCCCCGGTGTCGTCGGACGCCGAGTACGACGCCCGCATGCGCGAGCTCGAGGCGCTCGAGGCAGCACATCCGGCCCTCCAGACCCCCGAGTCGCCCACGCAGCGCGTCGGTGGGCGCGCCGCGACGGGCTTCGCGACCGTCGAGCACCTCGAGCGCATGCTCTCGCTCGACAACGCGTTCTCCGCGGAGGACCTCGCCGCATGGGCCGTGCGCGTGCACCGGGACCTCGGCGTCTCGTCCGAGGCTCCCGTGGAGTACCTGTGCGAGGTCAAGATCGACGGCCTCGCGATCGCGCTGCTGTACGAGCGGGGGCGCCTCGTCCGGGCGGCGACGCGCGGAGACGGGCGCACGGGCGAGGACGTCACGGCCAACGTCCGCACCATCACGAGCATCCCGCAGCAGCTCGCGGGCGACCCGGCCACGCACCCCGCGGTGATCGAGGTCCGAGGCGAGGTCTTCCTGGGGGTCGACGACTTCGCGGCCCTCAACGAGGCGCTCGTCGCGGCCGGGCAGGCGCCCTACGCCAACCCGCGGAACACCGCGGCCGGCTCGCTGCGCCAGAAGGACCCGGCCGTGACCGCGAGCCGCAACCTGCGCATGTACGCGCACGGCGTCGGGGCGCTGCAGTGGGAGGAAGGCGAGCACGCCGAGCTCGGTCGCCAGTCCGACGCGTACGCGCTGTTCGAGCAGTGGGGCATCCCGGTCTCGCCGCACAACCGGGTCGTCGACGGCCTCGCGGGCGTGCAGGAGATGATCGCGTACTTCGGCGAGCACCGGCACGACATCGAGCACGAGCTCGACGGGATCGTCGTCAAGGTCGACGAGCTCGCGCTCCAGCGCCGTCTCGGCGCGACGAGCCGCGCACCGCGCTGGGCCATCGCCTACAAGTACCCGCCCGAGGAGGTCAACACGCGCCTGCTCGCGATCCAGGTCGGCGTCGGACGGACCGGCCGGGCAACCCCGTACGCCGTCATGGAGCCCGTGCTCGTCGCGGGCAGCACCGTGCGGCAGGCGACGCTGCACAACCAGGACGTCGTGCGCGCCAAGGGCGTGCTGATCGGCGACGTCGTGGTGCTGCGCAAGGCCGGGGACGTCATCCCGGAGATCCTCGGGCCGGTCGTCGCGCTGCGCGAGGACGGCGTGCAGCGTACGGAGTTCGTCATGCCGGCCGAGTGCCCCGAGTGCGGGACGCCGCTGCGCCCCATGAAGGAGGGCGACGTCGACCTGCGCTGCCCCAACGCCGAGAGCTGTCCGGCGCAGGTCCGCGGGCGGGTCGAGCACATCGGCTCGCGCGGGGGCCTCGACATCGAGGCGCTGGGCGAGGTCACCGCGGCTGCGCTCACGCAGCCCTACGAGCCCGCCGAGCCGCCGTTGCGCACCGAGAAGAACCTGTTCGGGCTCACGGTCGACCAGCTCGCCCCGATCCGCGTCGTCGTCCGTGACCCGGAGACCGGGCTGCCCAGGCCGTACGAAGGCGTGGGGGAGTCTGGCGAGGTGGAGATGTCCGACGGCTCGGTGCTGCTGGCCAAGGTCGTCAGGCCGTTCCAGAAGGTCGCCGCCCGCACCTACCCGCCGGGGTTCGAGGACGCGACTCCCGCCGAGCGCCGGGCTGCGGGCGTGCGCAAGGACTTCCCGGTGTACGGCCCGTCGACGACCGCGCAGACGCTCGTGGACGAGCTGCGGATCGCGCGGACCAAGGACCTGTGGCGCATCCTCGTGAGCCTCAACATCCGGCACGTCGGGCCGGTCGCCGCCCGGGCCCTCGCGGAGTGGTTCGGGTCGCTCGACGCGATCCGGGCCGCGAGCCGCGACGAGCTCGCGGCGGTCGAGGGCGTCGGGCCGGTCATCGCCGACGAGGTGCTCGCCTGGTTCGAGGTGGACTGGCACCGCGAGATCGTCGAGACGTGGAAGCAGGACGGCGTCCGGTTCGACACCCCGGGTCACCCCGGCCCCGGTGCACGCCAGCAGCCGACGGGCCCGCTCGCGGGTCTGACCGTCGTGGTCACGGGAGGCCTCGAAGGGTTCTCGCGCGACGGCGCCAAGGAGGCGATCCTCACCGCGGGCGGCAAGGCCTCGGGGTCGGTGTCCAAGAAGACGGACTACGTGGTGGTGGGGGAGAACGCGGGCTCGAAGGAGACCAAGGCCAGGGACCTGGGCCTGCGCATCCTCGACGAGGCCGGGTTCGTGGCGCTCCTCGCGGGCGGACCGGCGGCGGTCGGGGACGCGCCCGAGCCCGAGGACCCGGAGCCGGAGGACTCGGACGCCGAGATCACCGGGGACCCGGTGGTGCCGACGGCCGACTGACGGCTCGCACGGCTCCGGCAGGGCCCTCAGGGACCCCACCGAGGTGCCCGCCGTCGAGATAGAGGTCTCCCGTCGAGGTAGAGGGCTACAGACCTCTACCTCGACGCAAACTCTCTACTTCGCGGTGCCGGTGCCGGTGCCGGTGTCCCCGGGACCCGGGGTCACGGCCGGCCGTCGGGCCAGCACGGCCCGCAGGCCCGCGGTCTGCTCGGGCGGCGTCGCCAGGACCGGCCCCCGTGGCGGACCGGTCGGCACGTCGAGCAGCCCGGCGAGCGCGTGGAGTCCCGCGACGGGCCGCAACCGGCCGAGCTCGCGGGCCAGGGCCAGGAGCCAGGACCGCTCGACGACCGCGTCGAGCGGCCGCCGGTCGAGGTGTGCGCGGCGCACCACGACGTACTCGTCGGGGACGAGGGCCGCGACACCGGTGTGCCAGGCGTCGCTCGACGGCAGGGTCGTGAAGGCGCCCTCGGTCATCGCGAGGTCGCCGCTGTGTCCCACGGCGAACGGTTCGCCCCCGACCGCGGCCCGGACCGCGTCCAGGCGCACACCGGCGCCCGTCCTCCCTGCGGGGTCCTTGAGACCCCGGAGCCTGGCGGTGCGGGCGAGGTGGGCCAGCACCTCGGGCGTCACGTCGTACCCGCTCTGGGCGGGCCGGTTGTAGAAGCACACGGGCAGGTCGGTCTCTGCGGCGACGGCCTCGAACAGGGCGACGACCTCGGCGTCGACGAGCGGGACGTACGCGAAGGGGGCCAGGACGAGCCCGTCGGCGCCGCCCGCCTGAGCCGCGGCCGCGTTCCGCAGGACCTCGGTGGTCGAGGGGGCCGCGACCGCGACGTGCACCGGGACCTGCCGCCCCGAGGCGCCGGGGCCGGCGTCGTGTGCCGCGCTGACCGCGGCGCCCACCACGGTGGCGCGCTCCTCGGGCGAGAACGACGTGCCCGCGCCCGACGACGCGAGGACCGTGACGCCGTCGACCCCGGCGCGGACCGCGCCCTGGACGAGACGCGCCAGCACGCCCAGGTCGGGGAGCCCGTCGGGGCCGAGCGGCGTGATCGGGTAGGCGAGCAGCCCGGTGAAGGGCGTCGGTGTCGTCATCCCCGAGATGGTGCCACAGGCCGTCCGCCGAGGGGTGGGCAGCCCGGCCGGTGAAGTGGTACCCGCGTCTACGATGCGGGCATGACTCAGGCGACCCCCGCGACCCAGCCCTCCCCGCCCGGCACCGACACGCCGGCAGCCGCCCGGGTGCGCGGTGCGCACCTCGTCGGCTCGGTGAACCTCCCCACGGCCGAGGACACGTTCCGCACGGTCGCGGCCCACGCGGGCACCCACCTCAAGCGCATCCCCGACGGCGAGGTGGGCGAGCGCTTCCACTGGATCCTGTTCCAGGGCTCGCGCTTCGAGGCGGTGCCCGGCCTGGCACGGCTGCCGATCGAGCCCGTGGTCGTCGCCGGGTTCGACGTGCGTCCTCACGTGCTCGACGGCTCGGTCGCGGCGGACGACCTGGTCTTCGGCGACCTGGGCTACGCGGCCGCCGCGACGGCGTCGTACGCGGACTTCGTGCGGCTGCGCGCGCAGGGCGTGATCCCCGCGACCACGCGCTTCCAGGTGTGCCTGCCCACGCCGCTCGCCCCTGTCGTGGCGTTCGTCGTCCCCGACGCGCGGGAGGCCGTCCACCCCGCCTACGAGGCCGCGATGCTGCGCGAGATCGAGGCGATCGTCGCCGCGGTCCCCGCGCACGACCTCGCGATCCAGCTCGACCTCGCGAGCGAGTTCGCGCTGATCGAGGGCGCGAACCTCGGTGCCGGCCCGGCGCAGGCGTGGTTCGCGGTCGACTCCGACGAGGTGCTCGCGGGCTGCGTCGCGCGCGCCGCTCGCGTGGCCTCCGCGGTGCCCGCGGGCGTCGAGCTCGGCTTCCACCTCTGCTACGGCGACGTCGCCGAGAAGCACTTCGTCGAGCCGTCCGACGCGCGACGCCTGGTCGAGGTCGCGAACGGCCTGGCCGCGACCGTCACGCGCGAGATCGCGTGGTTCCACCTTCCTGTGCCGATCGAGCGCGACGACGTCGAGTACGTCGCCCCGCTCGCGGACCTCACGATCGACGACGCGACCGAGCTCTACCTGGGCGTGGTGCACCACGAGGACGGCGTCGAGGGCGCGCGGCGTCGCCTCGCGCCCGCGACCCAGGTCCTCGGCCGGGAGGTCGGCGTGGGCACCGAGTGCGGGTTCGGCCGTGGCCCGAGCGAGCGCACGGGCCCGCTGCTCGACGTCCACACGGCGGTCGCGCGCGCCTGGTAGGAGCCCTCGGCGCATGCCCGACGGCGCAGCGCACCTCGGTGACCGGGCGCGCCCCGGTGCGTGGCGCCGTCGGGAGCACGAACGGTCGACGACCCCGACGGGTCGTCGACCGTTCGTCGTCCCGCGCCCGTCAGGCGCGGGGGAGCGTCACCGAGCGGCCCACAGGAGGCCGCGCTCGATCACGGTGCGCAGCCCGGGCGTCTCGAGGTCCGCGAGCTGGTGACCGGGCGCGCACACGAAGATGCGCCCCTGACCCCACTGGCGGGTCCAGATCGAGGGCGAGACCACGGGCGAGCGCCACGGGGAGTCTGCTGTGGGCTCGATGGTCGTGGTCGCGAGGACCTCGTTGAGGGAGTCCGCGAGCACCCAGTACTGCTCGGAGCGCAGCGTGATGGGGCCGAGCCCGGCGACGATGGGGTGCTCCGCGTGCTCGGGCGCGATCTCGACCGTGTGGTCGACCAGGTCGCCCGGGTGCGCGGCGAACTGGCCGCCGAGCATCTGCAGGTAGTCGGTCGCCATGCGGTACGAGTCGATGATCCCGCCGTGCCAGCCCGCGAGACCCGTCCCGTCGGTCACGGCCTGGCGCAGGCCGCGCATCTCGTCGGGCAGGATCTCGCCCATGGTCCAGGACTGGACGATCAGGTCGACGCCGGCCATGTACTCGGCGTCGGCGTACACCTCGAGCGAGGACTCGACGACGACGTCGAAGCCCGACTCCTTGAGGAAGGGGACGAAGAGGTCGGTGCTCTCCTCGGGGGAGTGGCCCGGCCAACCTCCCCGGACGATCAGGGCCCGACGGTCCGGCACGCTCATGAGTCCTCCGTTGGCGCTCACGCGATCAGGGCATCGATCGCTGCGGGAGAGAGTACGTGATCGATCGCCATGGCGCTCGCACCGAGCACGCCCGCCTGGCCCCGGGCCTGGGACGTGACGATGCGCAGGTGCTGCGTGGCCAGCGGCAGCGAGCGCTGGTAGACGATCTCGCGGATGCCCGCGATCAGGTGCTCGCCCGCGTCGGCGATGACACCGCCGACCACGATCATGGAGGGGTTGAGCAGGCTCACGCACGCGGCGAGGACTGCGCCGATGTCGCGCCCGGCCTGGCGCACGGCGTGGCTCGCCATGAGGTCGCCGCCGCGCACGAGGGACACGACGTCGCCGCTGTTGGCGGCCTCGAGTCCTTCCTTCGTGAGGGCACCGGCGATGGCCTGGCCGCTCGCGACGGCCTCGAGGCAGCCGATGTTGCCGCAGCGGCACGGGGTGTCCGTCGCGTTGGGCACGGCGATGTGGCCGATGTCGCCGGCCGCGCCCTGGGCGCCGCGGCGCAGCTCGCCGTCCGAGATCACTCCCGCGCCGATGCCCGTGGCGACCTTGACGAAGAGCAGGTCGCTCACGCCGGGCCACGCGGTGCGGTGCTCGCCGAGGGCCATGATGTTGACGTCGTTGTCCACGAGGACCGAGGCGTCGAACGTACGCCTGAGGATCGCGGGCACGTCGACGTCGTCCCACGCGGGCATGATGGGTGGGTTGATGGGGCGTCCGGTCGAGTGCTCGACGGGGCCGGGGAGCCCGACGCCGACGCTGACCAGGTCCTTGAGGGCGCGCCCCGTCGTCGCGATGAGCTTCTCACCGGTCTCGGCGACCCAGGCGAGGACGTTCTCCGGACCGTCGGAGATGGCGAGCGGCGCGTCGACCTCCGCGAGGACGTTCGACGCGAGGTCCGTGACCGCGAGGCGCGCATGCGTCGCGCCCAGGTCCACGGCGAGCACGATGCGTGCACCGGGGCTGAAGGCGAACGTCACGGGCGGCCTGCCGCCGGTCGAGCTCGCCTCGCCCGCGGGCGCGATGAGTCCGGAGGCCATGAGCAGGTCGATGCGGGCGGCGATCGTGGACCGCGCCTGCCCGGTGATCGCGGCGAGGTCAGCCCGCGTACGGGGTTGGCCGTCGCGGAGCAGCTGGAACATGTCCCCGGCGCCGGTCGGGCGTGGGGCGAACTTCAGCAGTTCCTCGGTGGGCACGATGTATCACGGAGCCTCTCGTTGCTACGCAGTGGTGACAATCCGTCTAGCGTACTGCGATCTTCGGCTTTTGCTTGACGATCGACAAAAGCCGACCTAGCGTGTGGTTTGCTGCGGCAAGGTCGCCGGAGCCCTGCGGGAGCTCGCGCCCCGCCGGTCGAGACCCTGCATCCCTCTCGTTCGACCGTTTTCTCCTCTATGCACCGCCTGTCGCGCAGTGTCGCCGCGCCGAGGAGTGACGTGGGTCACTCGCGGGACGTCGTCGGCGGTTCGGGCGGTCATGCCCACTTTTGTCGATCACGGTGCGGTAACGAAGCGAAAGATCCAGACCTTCTGCTTGACCGCCGTCAAAAGGTCCGTTAGTTTCTCCCACATGGTCAACGCAGACCCTCAGCCCACCCGGCCGCTCCTGCAGATGCGGAGCATCGTCAAGCAGTTTCCCGGCGCCCGAGCACTCGACGGCGTCGATCTCGACATCCTCCCCGGAGAGGTCCACTGCCTCCTCGGTCAGAACGGTGCCGGCAAGTCCACCCTCATCAAGGTGCTCGCCGGCGCGCACCAGCCCGACGAGGGACAGATCCTCATCGACGGCGAGGTCGTCACCATCCCGCACCCCGTGGCCGCGCTCAAGCTCGGGGTCGCCACGATGTACCAGGAGCTCGACGTCGTCGACGGCCTGACCGTCGCCGAGAACATCTACCTCGGGCACGAGCTGTCGACCGCGGGCTTCTCCAACCGGCGGACCGCGGCCAAGAACACGCGCGAGCTCATGAAGCGCCTCGGGCACCCCGAGATCTCGCCCCACCGTGAGGTGGGCGAGCTGTCCGCCGCGGGCAAGCAGATCGTGTCCATGGCCCGCGCCCTCTCGCACGACGCACGCGTCATCGTCATGGACGAGCCGTCCGCGGTGCTCGACAGCGAAGAGGTCGAGAACCTCTTCCGCGTCGTGCGCCAGCTCACCGGCAGCGGGGTCGCGATCGTCTACATCTCGCACCGCCTCGAGGAGATCCGCGCGATCGGCGACCGGATCACGGTCCTCAAGGACGGGCGCACGGTCGCGCAGAACCTCGCGGTCTCCCAGACGCCGACCGCCGAGCTGATCAAGCTCATGACGGGTCGCGCGGTCGACAACGTCTTCCCCGAGCGCGCGCCGGTCGCCGAGGAGGCGGACGTCCTGCTCGCGGTCGACTCGCTCGGGCTCGAGGGGAAGTTCGCGGACGTCTCCTTCGAGGTGCGCGCCGGTGAGGTCCTCGGCTTCGCCGGGCTCGTCGGCTCCGGCCGGTCCGAGATCCTCGAGACCGTCTACGGTGCGCGTCGCGCGACCCAGGGGACCGTCGCGGTCGCGGGCAAGAAGCTCCGTGGGGGCTCGGTCGCCGCCGCGGTCGACGCGGGCATCGGCCTGTGCCCCGAGGAGCGCAAGAGTCAGGGCCTGCTGCTCGACGAACCGGTCTACCGCAACATCACGCTCTCGACGTTCGGTCGCTTCGCGACGGCGGGCTTCCTCGACGAGCGGGCGGAGCGAGCCGTGGCGCAGGAGCAGGCGGTCTCGCTCGACCTGCGCCCCGCCGGGGTCGACCGGAACGCCCGGACGCTGTCCGGCGGCAACCAGCAGAAGGCGCTCCTGGCGCGCTGGCTCGTGCACGGGTGCCGGGTCCTCCTGCTCGACGAGCCCACCCGGGGCGTCGACGTCGGGGCGCGCGCAGAGATCTACGCACTGATCCGCGACCTCGCGGCGTCCGGTGCGGCCGTGCTCGTCGTCTCGAGCGAGATCGACGAGGTGCTCGGTCTCTCCGACCGTGTCCTCGTGATCTCGGAGGGACGTGTCGTGCACGAAGGCCCAGCAGATTCGATCGACGAGCACGGTGTGCTCGACCTCGTCATGGAAGGAAGTGCCGCATGAGCGAGCAGGAGGTGGCTCGCGCCGCCGTCGTGGACGGACCGGGGCACGCCCCGAGCTCCGAGGTGCCCGACGGCAGACGGTCGCGTCGCAATTTGTTCAGTGGATCGGTAGGGCGGAACATCGGTCTCGTCGTGGCGCTCGTCGCGCTGTGCGTCGTCGGGTACGTGACCGCGGGGGAGAACTTCGCGAACGTCAACAACGTGCTGACGATCCTGCGCCTGGCCGCCGTCCTGGGAGTCCTGAGCGTCGGGATGACCTTCGTCATCACGGGTGGCGGGATCGACCTGTCCGTCGGTTCCGTCATGGGGCTGGCCACGGTCTGGGCGAGCACGCTCGCGACCCAGACCATGGCTGCCGACACCCACTGGATCGTCATGGTCGGCGTGGCGCTCGCCGTCGGGACCGTGTGCGGCCTGATCAACGGCGTCCTCGTCGCGTACGGGAAGGTCGTCGCCTTCATGGCGACCCTCGCCATGATGGTGGGCGCCCGCGGCCTCGCCGAGATGATCTCCAACCGGCAGACGCAGCGCGTCACCGAGGTCGACGCGTTCCTCGAGTTCTTCCGTGCCGACCTGCTCGGTGTCCCCGTGCTCGTGTGGATGTTCGCCGTCGTGGCCGTCGCGGGCTGGTTCCTCCTCAACCGCACGACCTTCGGCCGCCGCACGGTCGCCGTCGGCGGCAACCCCGAGGCGGCCCGGCTCGCCGGGATCAAGGTCAAGCGCCACACGATGTACCTCTACGGACTGGTCGGTCTCACGACCGGTATCGCGGCCGTCATGATGCTCGCCCGCACCACGGCCGGATCCTCGACGAACGGCCTGTTCTACGAGCTCGACGTCATCGCGGCGGTCGTCGTCGGCGGGACGCTCCTCGCGGGCGGTCGCGGCACGATCGTCGGCACCGTGCTCGGTGTCCTCATCTTCACCACGCTGACCAACGTCTTCACGCAGAACAACATGTCGACCTCGGCGCAGGCCGTCGCGAAGGGCGTGATCATCGTGGTCGCCGTGCTCCTCCAGCAGCGCTTCGCCTCGCGCGCCAGGTCGACCTGACCCCGCCGTCGGCGCCGCACCGCGCACCCGCACCGCACCACACCACACCGCACCACGGCCCCCCGGGGCCGGAACCCAGCACGTCCAGCACGTCCCCACCAGCACCAGCAGGACCAGAATCAAGGGAGATCCTCATGTCCGCTCGTACCCGCACCACGTCGCGTCGCCGTCTGACCCTCGCGACCGTGGCCCTCACCTCGGTCGCGCTGTTCGCCTCGGCCTGCACGTCCAACACCCCCGAGGCAGAGGAGACCGGCGCCGCCGCCGCCCCCGTCGCGTCGTCCGACAACGACGCGTCGGGCGACGAGGTCGTCATCGGGTTCTCGGCCCCCGCCGCCGACCACGGCTGGATGGGTGCCATCACCAAGGCCGCCCAGGCCGAGGCCGCGAAGTACGACGACGTCACGCTCCGGGTCGCCGAGGGCACCAACGACGTCAACCTCCAGATCAGCCAGATCGAGACCTTCATCAACGACGGCGTCGACGCGATCGTCCTCCTGCCGTTCGACGGGGCCGCGCTGACCGAGGTCGCGACCGACGCCATGGAGGCCGGGATCACGGTCATCAACGTCGACCGCGAGTTCTCGAGCCCGTTCGCCGCGCGCGCCACCGTCCTCGGCGACAACTACGGCATGGGCGTGAGCGCAGGCACGTACATCTGCGAGCAGCTCGCCGACACCCCGGACGCCGTCGTCGCCGAGATCGCGGGCATCGACTCGCTGCCCCTCACGCAGGACCGCAGCCAGGGCTTCGCCGACGCCCTCGAGGGCTGCGGGCTCGACGTGAGCAACCGCGTCGCGGCCGACTTCACCGTTCAGGGCGGCGAGCAGGCAGCGTCCAACCTCCTGCAGGCCGCGCCCAAGATCGACGCGATCTGGAACCACGACGACGACCAGGGCATCGGCGTGCTCTCGGCGATCGACGCGGCCGGCCGTGACGAGTTCTTCATGGTCGGCGGCGCCGGCTCGAAGGACGTCATGGAGGACATCAAGGCGGGCGACACGGTCCTGCAGGCCACGGTCGTCTACCCGTCCACGCAGGCCGCCGACGGCATCAAGCTCGCCCGCCTCGCGGTCCAGGGCAAGTCGATGAGCGACCTCGCCTCGATGGGGGTCCCGCGCCAGGTCCAGCTCTACGCACCGGTCGTGACCAAGGACAACGTCGACGAGTACCTGCCGTCGGCCTTCCAGTCCTGAGCGCGTCCCACCTCCGACGTCGCCGGCGGGGCGCAGCGCCCCGGCGGGTGCCCCGCCGCGACGTCCACCACGAAAGGAAGTGCCTGAGATGGCGCAAGACGGTCACCCGACCTTCGGGATCGGCATGGTCGGGTACTCGTTCATGGGGGCTGCCCACTCGCAGGGCTGGCGCACCGCACCGCGGTTCTTCGACCTGCCGCTCGCGCCGCAGATGCGCGTGCTGGCCGGCCGCAACGCCGCAGCCGTCACCACGGCTGCGCACAAGCTCGGCTGGGACGACGTCGAGACGGACTGGCGCAGGCTCGTGGCGCGCGACGACGTCGACCTGGTCGACATCTGCACCCCGGGCGACACGCACGCCGAGATCGCGATCGCCGCGCTCGAGGCGGGCAAGCACGTGCTGTGCGAGAAGCCGCTGGCCAACACGGTCGCCGAGGCCGAGCTCATGGTCGCCGCGGCCGAGGCCGCGGCCGAGCGCGGCGTGCTCTCCACGGTGGGCTTCACGTACCGCCGGGTCCCCGCGGTCCAGCTCGCACGCCGGCTCGTCGTCGACGGCCGGATCGGCACGATCCGCCACGTGCGGGCCCAGTACCTCCAGGACTGGATCGCCGACGAGGACGTGCCGCTCTCGTGGCGCCTCGACAAGAGCAAGGCCGGCTCGGGTGCGTTGGGCGACATCGGGGCCCACATCATCGACCTCGCACAGTTCGTCACGGGCGAGTCGATCACCGGGGTCTCGGGGATCCTCGAGACGTTCGTCGACGAGCGTCCGGTCGCGACCGGCTTCTCGGGCCTGTCCGGCACCGCCGGCACGGAGAAGGGACCCGTCACGGTCGACGACGCCGCGGTCTTCCTCGCGCGGCTGTCGGGCGGCGGGCTGGGGGTCTTCGAGGCCACGCGCTTCGCCTACGGTCGCAAGAACGCGATCCGCCTCGAGATCAACGGGTCGCGCGGCTCCGTCGCGTTCGACTTCGAGGACATGAACGTCCTGCACTTCTTCGACGCGTCCGACGACCCGCAGGTCGCAGGGTTCCGGCGCATCGTCGTGACCGAGCCGCAGCACGCGTACATCGCGAGCTGGTGGCCCGCCGGTCACGGGCTCGGGTACGAGCACGCGTTCACGCACCAGGTCGTCGACCTCGTGCGCGACGTCGCGGCCGGCACCCAGCCCACCCCGTCCTTCGCCGACGGCCTGGCCGTCCAGCGAATCCTCCAAGCCGTCGAGCGCAGCGCTGCGTCCGACAGCGACTGGCAGCAGATCTGAGAGGAGGTCCGACGTCCCGCCCGACCGGCGGGAGAGCCACGTGGAACGTGGTGCGAGATGCCGGCGGAGCAGGTCCGTCACCGGCGACGACGGGTCATGGCCGATGCCGTCGTCGCCCCGGAGCGCAGCACCCTTGTCCCATCATCACAAGGAGTCCTTGGTGAGAAACGTGCTCTGGAGAGCACCGCGCGCAACGATGCGCACGGTCGCGGCCGTCGCCGCTACCGCGGTGGCCCTCCCACTGTCCATGGCGACCGGGGCGGCGGCTTTCGCCGCGGTACCGGCCGCAGCCCTCAGCTCCGCCGCTCCCGCCGCGTCCGTCGCGGCAGACCCGGAAGCCGCCGCGGCGCCCTTCGACGCCCTGATCTTCTCCAAGACCGCAGGGTTCCGGCACGACGCGATCCCGGCCGGGATCACGGCGATCGAGAAGCTCGGCACCGAGAACGGCTTCACGGTCGACGTCACGGAGGACGCGGCCGACTTCAACGACGCGAACCTCGCGCAGTACGAGGTCGTGATCTGGCTCTCGACGACGGGCGACGTGCTCAACGACGAGCAGCAGGCCTCGTTCGAGCGGTACATCGCGAACGGCGGCGGCTACGCCGGCGTGCACGCGGCGTCCGACACCGAGTACGACTGGCCCTGGTACGGCGGCCTCGTGGGGGCCTACTTCTCCGGCCACCCGCAGAACCAGGACGCCACGATCAAGGTCGAGGACGGGGTCCACCCCTCGACCGCGCACCTGCCGTCCCGGTGGGACCGGTACGACGAGTGGTACAACTTCCGCACGAGCCCGCGCGACAAGGTGCACGTGCTCGCGAGCCTCGACGAGACGTCCTACGACGCGGGTGGCGCCAAGATGGGCTCCGACCACCCGATCGCCTGGTGCCAGAGCTACGAGGGCGGGCGTTCCTGGTACACCGGCGGCGGCCACACGCAGGCGAGCTACACCGAGCCGGGTTTCGTCGAGCACCTGCTGGGCGGCATCCAGACCGCCGCGGGCGTCGTCGACTCGGACTGCAACGCGACGCAGAGCGCGAGCTTCGAGCGCGTCGCGCTCGACGAGGACACGAGCAACCCGATGATGCTCGACGTCGCGCCCGACGGCACGGTGTTCTACGCCGAGCGTGACGGTCGCGTCCGCCGCATCGACCACGACGCCAACGTCACGTCGACGGCGCTCACGCTGAGCGTGACGCAGGCCAACGAGGACGGGCTGCTGGGCTTGGTGCTCGACCCGGACTTCGCGGCGAACGGCTGGCTCTACGCCTACTGGTCGCCTGCGGACGTCGGGTCGGACGGCCCGCACAACCGGATCTCGCGCTTCACGTACGACACGGCGTCGAGGACGTTCGACCCCGCGAGCGAGAAGAAGCTCCTGACCGTGACGACGCAGCGCGACACCTGCTGCCACGCGGGCGGTGACATGATCTTCGACGAGGACGGGAACCTGATCCTCGCGACGGGGGACAACACCAACCCGTTCGAGTCGGGCGGCTTCACGCCGACCGACGAGCGTCCCGGCCGCAAGAACTTCGACGCGCAGGGCTCGTCGGCGAACTCGAACGACCTGCGCGGCAAGGTGCTGCGCATCACGCCGCAGGACGACGGCACGTACACGGTCCCCGAGGGCAACATGTTCGCCCCGGGCACGGACAGGACGCGGCCCGAGATCTACGCCATGGGCTTCCGCAACCCGTTCCGGATCGGGATCGACAACGCGTCCGGGAACGTCCTGGTCGCCGACTACGGCCCGGACTCGGGCTCGGCCGACCCGGCCCGCGGCCCTCGTGGTGCGGTCGAGTGGAACGTCGTGAGCGAGCCGGGCTTCTACGGCTGGCCGTACTGCACGGGCGCCAACACGTCGTACGTCGACTACAACTTCGCGACCGGACAGTCCGGTGCGTCGTTCGACTGCGCAGCGGGCACGACCAACGACTCGCCCAACAACACGGGGATCCAGGACCTCCCGGCCGCCACGGCCGCCGAGATCTGGTACACCGGTGCGGCGAACCCGCAGTTCCCCGAGATCGGTGGCGGTGGTGCGCCCATGGGCGGCCCCGTGTACGAGTTCGACCCTGAGCTCGACTCCGACGTGAAGTGGCCCGCGTACTGGGACGGCAAGGCGCTGTTCGGCGAGTGGAACCACGGCACGATGTTCTCGCTCCAGCTCGACGGCGACAAGCGTGACCAGATCGTCGACATCAACCGGGTGCTGCCGGGCGTGCTCGACCCGTCCAACGGGTTCGACCGTCCGATGGACTTCGACTTCGGTCCCGACGGTGCGCTGTACGTGATCGACTGGGGCTCGGGCTTCGGCGGCAACAACGACTCGAGCGCGGTCTACAAGGTCAACTACGTCCAGGGCGACCCGTCGCCCATCGCGAACGCCCAGGCGGACGTGACGAGCGGGGCCGCGCCCCTGACGGTCCAGTTCTCCTCGGAGGGCACCCGACACCCGGCGGGCGAGCCCATCTCGCTCCAGTGGACGTTCGGCGACGGCTCCGCGCCCTCGACCGAGGCGAACCCGGTGCACACCTACACCGAGAACGGCTCCTACACGGCGCAGCTCACGGTGAGCGACCCCGACGGCAAGCTCGCGGTCGCGAACGTCACGGTCGTCGTCGGCAACCAGGCGCCCGTGGTGACGATCGAGTTCCCGGACAACGGCGGGTTCTTCGAGTGGGGCGACCAGGTCCGCTACCGGATCACGGTCGACGACCCCGACGGCGAGGTGGACTGCTCCACGGTGGCGCTGCGCACCTCGCTCGGCCACGACTCGCACGCTCACCCCATGGAGGAGCTGTACGGCTGCGAGGGCGTGCTCCAGACCGCTCGCGACGAGGGTCACGGCATCGAGTCGAACATCTTCTGGGTCATCGAGGGCTCGTACACCGACGACGGCGGCGACGCCGGCGTGCCCCTCACGGGCAACGCGCTCCAGGTGCTCCAGCCCAAGCGCGTCCAGTCGGAGTTCTACACCTCGACGGGTCGTGAGACCTCGATCGGCACCGGCGGCACCGCCGGCGTCCAGAAGGAGACCACCTCGGACTCCGCGGGCGGCGGTCAGAACCTGGGCTACATCGAGCCCGGTGACTGGTGGGCGCACGAGCCCGTGAGCCTGGCCAACGTCGAGGCGATCAGCCTGCGCGTGGCCTCGCCCAACGCGAACGGCGTGGTCTCGCTGCGCTGGGACGCGGCGGACGGCCCGGAGATCGGCCGGATCACCGTGCCGAACACGGGGGACTGGCAGGTCTACCGCGACGTGTCGACGCAGCTGACGAACGTGCCGGAAGGCAGCGGGACGCTCTACTTCGTCCTGCTCTCGGGCGGCATCAACGTCAACTGGATGGACATCGAGGGCCGTGGCGTGACGGACAACGTCCGTCCCGACGTCGAGCTCGACGTGCCCACGCTCGTCGGTCCGGCCCCGCTGACGGTCACCGCGACCGCGACGGGCACCGATCCCGACGGCGAGGCGTCCGACCTGGTGTACGCCTGGGACGACGGACTGGGCGGCGGGTTCGTCGACGGCGGTCCCGAGTTCTCGCACACGTACACGGCTGCCGGCACCTACCGGCTCCAGGTCCGCGTGACCGACGCCGGTGGCGCCTACACGGTCAAGTACGTGAACATCAAGGTCAACGAGGCCGCTCCGGTCATGTGCTTCTCGGGTCGCTCGGACGACTTCACGGGCACCGCGGTGGACGAGGACCGCTGGTCCACGATCATCCGTCGGGACCAGAACCTCGCGGTCGCGGACGGTCACCTGGTGATCCCCGCGAGCAAGGCCGACTTCTACGGTCAGGGCGAGGGACCCGTGTCCAACATCGTCCTGCAGGACCTGCCCTCGGGTCCGTGGACGGCGACCACCAAGGTCACCTTCCCGGCGCGGGCGCAGTACCAGCAGGCCGGTCTGCTCCTGTGGGGCGACGGGGACAACTACGCCAAGATGGTCATCCAGGGCCGCTCGACCACGCCCAACGCGGACGAGCGCATCTTCCAGTTCATCCGTGAGGAGGACGGCGCACCGAACGAGGTGGCCGCGTCCAACACGGCGAACCTGGGGGCCTCCTTCCCCGACACGTTCTACGTGCGCTACACGAGCGACGGGTCGAACCTGCGGGCGTACTACTCGGCCGACGGCCTGGAGTTCACGGCCATGTCCGAGACCAAGTCGCTGCACGGGCTCGTGAACCCGAAGATCGGGCTCGTCGCGTTCGCGAACGACGGATCCGTCCCGGACGTGGTCGACGCGAAGTTCGACTGGTTCCACGTCACGCCGGACGATACGGCCACCGCGGCCGGGCCGGACGACGAGTTCGAGGGGACGTCGCTCGACGGCTGCCGCTGGAGCTCCGTGGTCCGTCCTGACGCGTCGGGCCTCCGGGTGGCCGGTGGCAAGCTCGAGATCGACACCACGCCCACGGACATCTACGGCACGGGCAACACCGACGTGCCGAACATCGTCCTGCAGGACCAGCCGGCCGGTGACTGGACCGTCGAGACCAAGGTGGACGGCTCGACGTTCGACCAGCAGTACCAGCAGGGTGGTCTGATCCTCTACGGCGACGACGACAACTACGTCAAGCTGGACTTCATCACGAAGAACCAGCCGGGCGCGGCGGTCGACCGTGGGCTCGAGATGCGCAGCGAGGCCGGCGCGGCCGTCCTCAACCCGCAGCCCAACGTCAACAACCTGTCGCAGGGCGTCTGGTGGCTGCGTCTGGCCAAGGTGGGCACGACCTTCACGGGCTCGTACAGCGCCGACGGCGTGACCTGGACCGAGATCACCCAGCAGGTGACCAACCCGGGGCTGGCAGACGCGAAGATCGGTCTGTACGCCCTGGGAGCGGGCCAGCAGGCCTCCGCGACCGCGACCTTCGAGCACTTCAAGGTCGTGGGCCCGGCTGCCGAGCCGCTCACGGTGAGCGGGTCGCTCGACCCGGCCTCGCCGTCGGGCGCGAACGGCTGGTGGACCGGTCCGGTGACCGTCACCGTCGCCACCACGGGCGGTGCGGCGGGCCAGCAGGTCTACCGCGAGTACCAGCTCGACGGCGGCGCGTGGGCCGAGTACACGGCCCCCGTGGTCGTGTCGGCACCGGGCGAGCACACGCTCAAGGTGCGGGCCTCGGCCGGTACCGAGAACGTGACGGGTGACGACGTGGCGGTCAAGATCGACGCCGACGGACCGAGCGTGGCGGCGACGCTGCGCGAGGACCGCACGGTCGAGGTCGTCGCCACGGACGCCGTGTCGGGCGTCGCGGCGGTCGAGTACTCGCTCGACGGGACGACCTGGGCCGCGTACGACGCCCCGGTCGCCGTCGGTGACGAGGCCGTGACGTTCGCGTACCGGGCGGCCGACGTGGCCGGGAACGTCACGACGCAGTCGGTCGACGTGCCCGCGGGCGAGACCGTCCCCGTGACGGTCTCGGCAGCCCCCAAGTGTGTCGCGAACCGCGTGACGCTCTCGGTCACGGCCGTGAACTCGGGCGACGCCCCGGTCACGATCGTGGTCCGTTCGGCCTACGGCACCAAGACCTTCACGGGCGTCGCGGCGGGCAAGTCCGCCCACCAGTCGTTCGCGACCCGTGCGGCGTCGATCGACGCCGGGCAGGTCACGGTCACCGCGACGGACGCCGAGGGGAGGACCACCACCTACACGGTCGACCACGCCGCGGCGAGCTGCGGCTGACCGGCCCCGGTGAGGTCGTGGCGGTGACGCCGCGACCTCACCGGCAACGACCGGTGTGCCGTGGAGCGTCGACCGCCGTGTGCTGACGAGGGCCCTTCGGCCGGGACCTCGCCAGCACGGTCGAAGGCCGCGCACATCCGGGTGCTCCCGGGACGACGACGCGAGTCGGCGCCCCGGGAGCACCGGCCCCCGGCACCGGAACCCCGGTGCTCCGGCCGGTGCCGGGAGCCACCCCCTCCGAGACCGGAGGGGACGCCTGCGGGACGTCCCGCAGGCGAGCACCACTGGTCGCACCGCCGCGCGAGGCGCGGTCGTGCACCGCACGTCCAGCAGTACCGTTCGGTCCACCGGGCCGCACAGCCCGATGCACGACCCCTTCCTTCACGACGAGGTGATGAGCGACATGACTCAGCAGGTGAACCGGCACACCGGTCCCGACCGGGCGCGCACCCCGCGCCCTCGCGCCCGTTCCGGCCCCCTGACCGGCGCCCTCGGGCGCGTGCGCGCGACCGTGGCCGCAGGCGTGGCCCTGCTGCTCGGGACGCTGCTCGCGACCGTGCTCGGCGCGGGCCCTGCGAGCGCGCACGGCGGCGACGTCATCCTGTCGATCGGCGGTGACGGTGCGGGCGGCATCTCGGTCAACGTGACCTACAAGAACGACGGGCACCCGGTCGAGGAGATCGTCGACGTCATGGTCACGGCGGTGTCCGACGCGGGGACGGAGATCGGCCCGCTCCAGCTCTCGTCGGCCTCGGAGGGCGTCGGCTGGTACACGTCCGCCCCGGACGTCCTGACCGACGGTCACTGGACCGTGACGGCGACGACGACCACCCCGGTCGCGACGACCGCGACCTCGCAGATCGACGTGGTCCCGCCGCCCGCCGCGCCTGCTCCGGCCTCTGCGGAGGGCGACGCGGAGGCCGGTGCCGAGGGCGAGGGCGCCTCGGCAGCGGCGGCGAGCGACGAGGGCTCGGGCGTCCCGACGACGGCGCTCGTCGTGGGGGGCGCGGTCCTGCTCCTCGCGGCGGGGGCCGTGCTCGTGCTGCGTCGTCGCGCGGGCGCTACGAAGAGCCCGTAGGGACTCTCATCGGGACCACCCGACCGCAGGACGACCACAGGACGACCACCGAGACTTCCCGGACCACGGGCGTCGGAACGAAGGAGACATCGACATGGCACGACCCATCACCCTGTTCACCGGCCAGTGGGCCGACCTGCCCTTCGAGGAGGTCGTGCGCCTCGCGTCGGGCTGGGGCTACGACGGCCTGGAGATCGCCTGCTGGGGCGATCATCTGGACCCGTGGCGCTGGGACGACGAGGAGTACGTCGCGGGCAAGCTCGCGCTGCTCGAGGCGCACGGCCTGAAGGTCTACGCGATCTCGAACCACCTCAAGGGGCAGGCGGTGTGCGACGACCCGATCGACCAGCGGCACCGTGACATCCTGTCGGACCGCGTGTGGGGCGACGGCGACCCCGAGGGCGTGCGGCAGCGCGCGGCCGAGGAGATGAAGAACACGGCTCGTCTCGCGGCGAAGCTGGGCGTCACGACGGTCGTCGGCTTCACGGGCTCGTCGATCTGGAAGTACGTCGCGATGTTCCCGCCGGCGTCGCAGGACATGATCGACGCGGGCTACCAGGACTTCGCGGACCGCTGGAACCCGATCCTCGACGTGTTCGACGAGGTCGGCGTGAAGTTCGCGCACGAGGTGCACCCGAGCGAGATCGCGTACGACTACTGGACCACGGTCCGCACGCTCGAGGCGATCGGTCACCGCAAGGCGTTCGGCCTCAACTGGGACCCGAGCCACATGGTGTGGCAGGACCTGGACCCGGTGGGCTTCCTGTGGGACTTCCAGGACCGGATCTACCACGTGGACTGCAAGGACACGAAGAAGCGCATGCACAACGGCCGCAACGGGCGGCTGGGGTCGCACCTGGCGTGGGCCGACCCCCGTCGCGGCTGGGACTTCATCTCGACGGGGCACGGCGACGTGCCCTGGGAGGACGCGTTCCGGATGCTCAACAGCATCGGCTACGACGGGCCGATCTCGGTCGAGTGGGAGGACGCGGGCATGGATCGTCTCGTGGGTGCGCCCGAGGCGCTCGCCTTCGTCAAGCAGTACGCGTTCGAGGCGCCCGAGGCCGCGTTCGACGCGGCGTTCTCGACCAAGGAGTAGCCGGGAGCAGTCACCGAGCGCACCGCAAGGGCGTCCTCTCACCCGGGAGGGCGCCCTTCGGCGTGTGCGGCGCGGCGTGGATCTGCCGCGGACGGTAGGCCTCGGCAATTGTTTAACCGATGGAGTTACCGAACGGTGACATCGAACATCCGGCTTTTGCTTGACGCTCGTCATAAGTCGTCCTACGGTATGGAACATGCGAGCCGAAGAAGTCGCGCGAGACCTCGGGGCCATCGATGCCCCCGCCACCAGGACGGAGCTGCCCGCCCTGGACGGCCGCCCCGTCGTGGGGGCCGCGACCACCCCCGTCCCCGACCGCCCAGCGACCGACCTGCTGCCCAGCCGGCTGCCCGCCGCGGGCTACCGTGCCGGCATCATCGGCACCGGCTTCATCGGAGAGGTCCACGCCCGGGCGATCCGCACGGCCGGGGGAGACCTCGTCTCGGTCGCCGGCATCGACGCGCCGGGGGCACGCGAGGCCGCAGCCGACCTCGGGGCCCTGGGCTACGCGGCCACGGCGCAGGAGCTCATCGACGACCCGGGCATCGACGTGGTGCACGTCTGCACGCCCAACTTCCTGCACGTCCCGCTCGCCACGGCGGCCCTCGCCGCGGGCAAGCACGTGGTGTGCGAGAAGCCCCTCGCGATGGACCTCGAGGGCGCGATCACGCTCGCCGGTCTCGCCGAGGAGGCCGCCACCGCGGACGGACGCGTCGCCGTCGTGCCGTTCGCCTACCGCTTCCACCCCATGGTGCGCGAGGCGCGCGCCCGGGTCCGCAGCGGCGCGGTCGGCACCATCAGCCTCGTGCACGGCTCCTACCTCCAGGACTGGCTCCTGCGGGCCAGCGACGACAACTGGCGCGTCGACCCCGCCCTCGGCGGCGCGAGCCGCGCGTTCGGCGACATCGGCTCGCACTTCTGCGACCTCCTCGAGTTCACGACGGGCCAGCGCATCGTGCGTCTCGTCGCGCAGACCGCGACGATCAACGCCGAGCGCACGGGCGCCGACGGGCGCCCCGCGCCGGTCCGCACCGAGGACGCCGTGACGCTGCAGTACGAGACCGACGGCGGAGCGCTCGGCTCGGCCGTCATCAGCCAGGTCTCGGCAGGCCGCAAGAACCGGCTCTTCCTCGAGATCTCGGGCTCCGAGTCGACCCTCGCGTTCGACCAGGAGGGCCCCGAGACCCTCTGGGAGGGCCGCCGCGACACGAGCCGCCTGCTCATCCGCAACCCCGAGGCGCTCACCCCCGAGGCCGCCCGCTACTCCCGGCTCCCCGCAGGGCACCCGCAGGGATACCAGGACTGCTTCAACGCGCTCGTCGGCGACACCGCGGCGGCCATCAACGGGCACACGCCCGACGGGCTGCCCACGTTCGCCGACGGCCTCCGGGCCGCCCGCCTCGCCGAGGCCGTGGCCCGTTCCGCACGCACCGGCACCTGGGTGGAGGTAGAGGCATGACAGCACCGACGGCAGGAGAGGGCGTGACCACGCCCCTCCTGCAGCTGCGGGGCATCGGCAAGGTCTTCTTCGGCAACTCGGTCCTGCGCGGCATCGACCTCGACGTGCGGCCCGGCGAGGTCCACGCGCTCGTCGGGGAGAACGGCGCCGGCAAGTCCACGCTCATGAAGATCATCGCCGGGGTCCACCAGCCCGACACGGGCACCATGGAGCTCGACGGCGCACCCGCCACGTTCGCGTCCCCCCTCGCCGCGCAGGCGGCCGGGGTCTCGACCGTCTTCCAGGAGTTCAACCTCCTGCCCGAGCGCACGGTCGCGGAGAACGTGTACCTCGGCCGCGAACCCCGCCGGTTCGGGATCGTCGACGCCCGGCGCATGGCCCGCGACACCGACGAGCTGCTCGCCGACCTCGGCCTGCACGGCCTCGCGTCGTGGATGCGGGTCGGGTCGCTGTCCGTGGCCGAGCAGCAGATCGTCGAGATCGTCAAGGCCGTCTCCTACGACGCCCGCATCATCTCGATGGACGAGCCGACCGCGGCGCTCGCAGACCAGGAGGTCGAGCTGCTCTACGCGCTCGTCCAGCAGCTGCGCTCCCGCGGCGTCGCGATCCTCTACGTCTCGCACCGCCTCAAGGAGATCTTCGACCTCTGCGACACCATCACGGTCCTCAAGGACGGCGACTTCGTCCTGACGACCGCGACCGCCGACATCACCCCGGACCAGCTCGTGCGGACCATGGTCGGCCGCGAGTTCGCGGGCTACTACCCGGACAAGGACCCGGGCACGGTGCCCGGCGCCGTCAAGCTCGCCCTCGCGGGCGCCGGCAACACCCACGTCGACGGGATCGACCTCGAGGTCCGCGCGGGGGAGATCGTGGCCCTCGCCGGACTCCAGGGCAGCGGACGCACCGAGATCGCGCACGGCGTGTTCGGCGTCGCCCCGTTCACCCGGGGCACGGTCCTGCTCGACGGCGAGCCCGTCACGGTCGGCTCGGCCCGCGAGGCCGTCCGGCTCGGGCTCGCGCTCGTCACCGAGGACCGCAAGGCCGAGGGCCTGGCGCTCGAGCAGTCGATCTCCGCGAACGCCCGGCTCGTGCTCGACGCCGTGACCCCCCGGTCCTCCGACCGCCGCGCCAAGGCGATCCCCGGCATCCTGTCCTCGCTCGACCTCGTCTCGCGCTCCCAGGACGCCGAGGTCCAGTACCTCTCGGGCGGGAACCAGCAGAAGGTCGTCCTGGCCAAGTGGCTCGTGACCGACCCGTCGGTCATCGTCCTCGACGAACCCACGCGCGGCATCGACGTCGGCGCCAAGCGCGCGGTCTACGACCTCATGCGCACCCTCACGGCGCGCGGCGTCGCGATCCTGCTCATCTCGTCCGAGCTCCCCGAGGTCGTCGCGATGGCCGACCGCATCGTCGTGATGCGCGACGGCCGGGTCGCCGGCGAGCTCCCCGCGGGCAGCGACGAGGAGACCATCATGGCGCTCGCGACCGGGGCCGGAGACACGTCGGAGCACGTCGAGGTCGACCTCTCCGCGCTCGACGTGCCCGTCGGGTCCAGCGTCCGGACAGAGCGTCCCGCGCACAGCGACACCCTCCAGGAGGAGAAATGAGCACCGCGGTGAGCACCGCTTCGCCCCGCGCGGGGAGCGCGAGCTCCGGCCCCCGACGGCGCCGGCTCGGCTCGACGGGGATCGTCTACCTCGCGCTCGTCGGCATCCTCGTGATCTCGGCCGGGCTCGTCGCGGCCCAGGGCGGCAGCTTCTTCAGCCAGGGGAACCTGTTCTACCTGCTGTCCCAGACGAGCCTGCTGGGCTTCGTCGCGATCGGCCAGACGTTCGTCATCCTGTGCAAGTCGCTCGACCTGTCGGTCGGGTACGTCGTGGCCTGGTCCTCGCTGGTGGCCGCCACGACCATGGCCGGTGACCCGTCGCGCATCTGGCTCGGCGTGGTCGCGGCGCTCGCGGTCGCCGCAGGTGTCGGGCTGGTCAACGGGCTCGTCATCTCCAAGCTCCGCGTGAACTCGTTCATCGCGACGCTCGGCGTCGGCCTCATCATCAAGGGCTACCTGGACACGCAGTTCAAGGGCCCGTCGGGCGAGGTCCCCCAGGCCTTCCAGAGCTTCGGGTACACGCGCATCGGTCCCGTGCCGGTCTCGGTCATCGTGCTCGCGGTGGTCATGGTGCTCGGTGTCGTGCTCCTGACCCGCACCCGTGGGGGTTATCACATGTTCGCGGTCGGCGGGAACATCGACGTCGCCCGTCTCTCGGGGATCCGCACGGACCGGTCGATCATCCTGGCCCACGTCCTGTGCTCGCTGTGCGCGGGCGTCGCCGGCCTCCTCATCGCGGCACGCTTCGGCACGGGCAACGCCCTGGTCTACACGTACGGCTACGACCTGAACTCGATCGCGGCCGTGGTGCTGGGCGGGACCCTGCTCATGGGCGGCCGTGGCTCGATCATGGGCACGATCGCCGGTGTCCTGATCCTCGCCTCGCTCGACACGGTGTTCAACGTGCTCGACGTCAGCCCCTTCTTCAAGGACGTCCTGCGCGGCGCGATCATCATCGCCGCGGTCGCCATGTACGCCCGCCGCCAGATCGACCCAGCGAGCAGCCGGGCGAGGTTCAAGGCCCTGGCGCAGTCCGTCCGGCCCGGCTCCCGCGGTGGACCGGGCGGCGCGGAGCCCGAGAACCCGTCCACCACGACCGGCAAGGAGGCCACCCGATGAGCGCGAGCACTCCCGCGACCAGCCCGAGCGCCCCGGGCGGTACGCAGGCCGCCACCCGGAGCGGCTTCTCCCGCCGGGTCCAGCGCGTCACGTCGGGCAGCACCTGGACCGTCTACGCCCTGCTGATCGTGGTGTTCGTCGCGATCCTCGTGATGAACCCGTCGTTCGGCGAGCCCATGTCGCTCATGGCCTTCCTCAAGAAGGCGGCGCCGCTGATCGTCCTGGCCATCGGGCAGTACTTCGTCATCGTGTCGGGGGAGTTCGACCTGTCGGTCGGCTCGCTCGTGGGGGCCCAGGTCGTGATCGCGGCCAAGCTCATCGACGGCGAGGAGTCGATGACGTGGCCCGTGATCGGCCTCATGGTCCTGTTCGGCCTGGCGGTCGGGCTCGTCAACGGCCTGATCGTCACACTCCTGAAGGTCCCGTCGTTCATCACGACGCTCGGCATGATGCTCGTGCTCTACGGTGCGATCCGGCTGTGGACCGGCGGGGCGCCCACGGGCTCGCTCACGGAAGGCTTCCGTCAGTGGGGCCGCGGTGGCCTGCCGGACACCCCGGGGCAGTTCCAGGTGCCGTACGCGGTGCTCATCACGCTCGTCCTCGGCGTCGTCGCCGTGATCGTCATGCGACGCCCGTACGGTCGCACGCTGGTCGCGACCGGCGACAACGACGTGGCCGCGGCGTTCTCGGGCGCCTCGGTCTGGTGGGTGCGCACGCGGGCCTTCCTGTTCTCGGGCTTCATGGCCACGGTCGCGGGCATCCTCATCGGCGGCTACGCCGGCGTGACGGCCCAGGTGGGCGAGGGGCTCGAGTTCATGGCGATCACCGCGGTCGTCCTGGGGGGCGTCGTCCTGGGCGGCGGCCGGGGCTCGGTGGTCGCGGCCATGGCCGGCGCCCTGACCCTCGAAGCCCTGTTCACGCTGTTCAACCAGCTCAGCCTGCCGTCCACGATCCGTCCTGCGGTCCAGGGCGTGATCATCATCGCCGCGGTGGCGTACGCCGCGATGCCGCGCCGGTCCCGTTCCACGACCCCTGGCGCACCGACCACCCCGGCAGGGGTCCCCGAACCCACCGTCCCCAAGGAGCCCCAGCCAGCAGCGCCCTAGTCCTCCGGTCATCACCCGGAACGCCACACAGATCCGTCCCCGACAGGCCGTCGCACCCGTTGCGCCGGCAGGACAACGAAGTCTTCCGAACACCAGGAGAAGGAACATGCGACGCTCTCGAGTTCTCATGGCAGGGGCCGCGACCGCGGCACTGCTGTTCACCGCTGCGTGCAGCACCGACGTGCCCGACGCCCCCGCGGGCGGCGAGACCGCGACCGAGGCGGGGGAGGAGTCGAACGAGTCGGGCGCGAACAGCCAGTGGTTCGTGCAGGCCGACTACGACCGCCAGCTCGCCCAGCGCACCGCGGTGCCCGAGGGGCCCGCGGACCAGCCGTGGCTGCAGGCGATCGACCCCGAGTACGTGGACACCGCGCAGTACGCGAAGGAGGGCGGCAAGAAGCTCTGCTTCTCCAACGCCTCGGTCTCCAACCCGTGGCGCGTGACGGGCTTCATCACGATGCAGCAGCAGGTCGAGGTCCTCAAGGCCTCGGGTGATATCTCGGAGTTCCGCGTCTCGGACGCCGCGGACGACGACAACAAGCAGATCTCCGACATCCAGGCGTTCGTCGAGGCCGGTGACTGCGACGCGATCATCATCTCGCCGTCGACGACCGCGACCCTGACCCCGGCGGTCGAGGCGGCGTGCGAGTCCGGCAAGCCCGTCATCGTGTTCGACCGTGGCGTGAACTCCGACTGCATGGTGACCTACATCCACCCGATCGGCGGCTACGCCTACGGCGCCGACGGCGCCGAGTTCCTGGTCGAGAACCTCGAGCCCGGCTCGAAGGTCCTGGCTCTGCGCATCCTGCCCGGCGTCGACGTCCTGGAGAACCGGTGGGCCGCGGCCGACAAGATCTTCTCCGAGAGCGACATCGAGGTCGTGGGCCAGGAGTTCACCGGTGGTGACGGCGCGAAGATCAAGGACATCGTGACGCAGTACCTGCAGCGCGGTGACGTGGACGGCATCTGGATGGACGCCGGTGACGGCGCGGTCGCGGCGGTCGAGGCGTTCGAGGACGCCGGCAAGCCCTACCCGGTCTTCATGGGCGAGGACGAGCTGAGCTTCATGCGCAAGTGGAAGGAGACGGACATGACGGCCCTCGGTGCCGTGTACTCCAACTTCCAGTGGCGCACCCCGATCCTCGCGGCCCAGATGATCTGGAACGGCGAGCAGGTCCCGGCCGAGTGGGTCCTGCCCCAGTCGCCCATCACGGGTGAGGACCTGGACGCCTACCTCGAGGCCAACAAGGACATGCCTTCGCTGCACTACGCCAAGTTCGGCGGCGAGGACCTGCCCGGCTACCCCGAGGCCTGGACGAACCGCTGAGCCCCTCCCGGCCGGCCCCTCGCTCTCCTCGGGGGACCGGCCGGGAGCCGGTACGTACCGCACACTCCCGGACGCCCGACGACGGAGCGCACCTTCCCCGTGGAGGTGGGCTCCGGCGTCGGGCGGCCGGGCAGCGCACCCACCGACGAAAGAGAGCACCGTGGCTCGCACGCGCCCCCTGGGGGTCAACACCTGGGTGTGGACCTCGCCCCTGACCGACGCCTCCCTGCGCGAGATCGCCCCGCGCGTCGCCGGGTGGGGCTTCGACGTCCTCGAGCTCCCCGTCGAGGACGTGACCGACTGGAACCCGCAGCTCGCCGCGGGCGTCCTCGCCGACAACGGCCTCGAGGCCTCGGTCTCGCTCGTCATGGGCCCGGGACGCGAGCTCGTCTCGGCCGACGGCGGGACGATCCGCCGGACCCAGGACTACCTGCGCCAGGTCGTCGACATGGCGCAGGCCGTCGGGGCGCGCGTGATCGGCGGCCCGGCGTACGCGTCCGTGGGGCGCACCTGGCGGATGACCGCCGGGCAGCGCGAGGCCGCGAACGCCGAGCTCGTCGACCACCTGGGCCCCGTCGTCGAGCACGCGATGGCCGCAGGCGTGCGGATCGGCCTCGAACCGCTCAACCGGTACGAGACGAGCATGGTCAACACGGTCGACCAGGCCCTCGCCGTCGTCGCGCCCCTCCCGTCGGAGGGCATCGGGCTCATGCTCGACATCTACCACATGAACATCGAGGAGACGGACCTGGCGGCCGCGGTGACGCGCGCCGGGGACCGGATCGCGCACGTGCAGGTCTGCGGCAACGACCGCGGAGCCCCTGGCGACGATCACCTCGACTGGCACGCGTTCCTCGGCGCGCTCGACCGGGTGGGCTACGACGGCTCCCTGTGCATCGAGTCGTTCACCGCCGACAACGCGACCATCGCGACGGCCGCCTCGATCTGGCGACCGCTCGCCCCCACCCAGGACGCCATCGCCGTCGATGGCCTGGACTTCCTGAAAGGACTGATGCGCGGCTGACCGATCGGTAGGTGCAGGACCGACGGCGCCGGCACGCCGTGGGACGACGTAACTCTTCAAGCACGTGCGGCCCCGTTCACCGACGAGCGGGGCGCGGACACTCTCGCCACGTGCCGACTGCCCTGGAGGCAAGACACATGAAGGCTGCGCGACTTCCCCTGCGGGGAAGAGCCGTCGCGGCGCTGACCATCGGAGCTCTGGCGTTCACTCTCGCGCCCGTGACGATGGCTGCTGCCCACGACGGACCACACGAACCCGGTGACGACCGCAAGGTCCTCATCTTCACCAAGACGACCCAGTTCCGGCACACCGAGGCGATCACGCAGGGCACGCCCGTGCTCGAGGCGGCGTTCGCCGACGTCGGGATCTCCTCCGACCACACCGAGGACTCCTCGGTCTTCACCGACGAAGGCCTCGCGGAGTACGACGCGCTGGTGATGTTCCAGACGTCGGGCGACCCGTGGAACGCCGACCAGAAGGCAGCGCTCGAGCGTTACCAGCAGGCCGGCGGCGGCATCGTCGCGATCCACAACGCGACCGACATGCGCGGCAACTACGGCTGGTGGGACGACATGATCGGGGCGCTCATGCCCGGTCACGCCGCGACCGGCAACAGCCCCGGCCTGCCCGGCACGGTGCGCGTCGAGGACCGCGTGCACCCCTCGACGAGCCACCTCGACCAGCGCTGGGACCGCGCCGACGAGTGGTACAACTACTCGGCCAACGTCCGCGGGAGCGCGCACGTGCTCGCCACGATGGACGAGTCGACGTACGACGCGGGCGGCAACAAGATGGGCGCCGACCACCCGATCTCGTGGTGCAAGCCCTACGACGGCGGCCGCGCCTGGATGACCGGCATGGGCCACTTCGGTGCGCACTTCACGGGTGAGCCGGACCTGGTCCAGCACATCGTGGGCGGCGTCCAGTGGGCGTCCGGCCAGGTGGCCGGCGACTGCGGCGGCACCGACTGGGGCCAGTTCGAGAAGGTCGCGCTCGACACCAACACGAGCGCACCGTTCGGCATGGACGTCGCACCCGACGGCCGCGTGTTCTTCACCGAGCTCGTGCGCGGACAGATCCGCGTCTACGACCCGCGCACCCAGAACACGACGACCGCCCTCACCATCCCCGTGTACTCGGGCGGTGAGGACGGCCTGCTGGGTATCGCGCTCGACAAGGACTTCGCGACCAACGGGTACCTGTACCAGTACTACTCGCCGGCCTCGGCCGACGACACGAACCCGGAGAACTTCTTCAACCGGATCTCGCGCTTCACCGTGACCGACGGCGGTCCCGGCGGCACCGTGATCGACCCGGCCTCGGAGAAGATCCTCATCGAGGTCCCGGCCGGGCGCCTGCCCGACGAGCCGGGCCACACGGGCGGCAGCCTGATCTTCGACGACCGCACCGGCGACCTGTACATCGGCGTGGGCGACGACGTGAACCCGCACTCGGAGCCTTCGGGCGGCTACGCCCCGCTCTCGGAGCGTGACGGGCGCCTGCACGACGCACGCGCGACCTCGGCCAACACCAACGACCTGCGGGGCAAGGTGCTCCGCATCCACCCCGAGGCCGACGGCACGTACTCGATCCCCGAGGGCAACCTGTTCGCCCCGGGCACCGAGAAGACGCTGCCCGAGATCTACGCGATGGGTTTCCGCAACCCGTTCCGGTTCACGATCGACCCCGCCACGGGCAACCTCGGCGTGGCCGACTACTCCCCGGACAACGGCTCCGACAACCTGGCGAACCGCGGTCCCGCGGGCATCGCCGAGTGGAACCTCATCCAGGAGCCGGGCTTCTTCGGCTGGCCCCTGTGCATGGGCAAGAACGAGCCGTTCCGTGACGTCGACTACCGCACCAACCCGGTCACGGTCGGCGCGAACTTCGACTGCGCGAACCCCGTCAACGACTCGATCCTGAACACGGGTCTGACGCAGCTGCCCGCCGCCCAGCCGGCGGACATGTACTACGGCTACCAGCGCACGTCGGCCCCCGGCATCATCAACGCCGGCGGCGGGCTCGCACCCATGGGCGGTCCGTTCTACAGCTACGACGCGGACCTCGTGTCGGACACCAAGTTCCCCGAGTACTACGACGGCAAGCCGTTCTTCTACGAGTGGGCGCGCAACAAGATGTACTCGATCGACCTGAAGGACACCACGCCCCAGGGGGCTGCTGTCGAGAAGGTCAACCCGTTCCTGTCGAACGAGCAGTTCCTCGCGCCGATCGACTCGACGTTCGGCCCCGAGGGTGCGCTCTACGTGCTCGACTGGGGCGGCGGGTTCGGGCGCGACAACCCGAACTCGGGTCTGCACCGCATCGACTACGTCTCCGGTTCGCGCTCCCCGATCGCCACGCCGGCGGCCACGCCGGACTCGGGCACGGCCCCGCTCACGGTCACGTTCGACGGCGCCGCGAGCACCGACCCCGAGAACGAGGCGCTCACGTACGCGTGGGACTTCGACGGTGACGGCACGACCGACTCGACCGAGGTGGCCCCGAGCCACACCTACACCGCGAACGGTGTCTACGACGCCCGCCTGACGGTGAGCGACCCGTCGGGCAAGGTGGGCACCGCCACGGTCCCGATCACGGTCGGCAACACGCGCCCCGAGGTCGACTTCAACCTGCCGCCGACCGGGTCGTTCTTCGACTTCGGCGACCGGATCGACTGGGACGTCGAGGTCAGCGACGCCGAGGACTCCTCGATCGTCGACGAGAACGTCATCATCCAGCCGGCGCTCGGGCACGACGCCCACGCGCACCCGTCCGAGCCGCTCCACGGCACGACGGGCTCGGTCGAGACCGGCCTGGGCGGTGGGCACGGCGAGGACATGAACGTGTTCTACGTGCTCGACGCCCGGTACACGGACGGTGGCGGCGAGGGCGACGTGCCCGCGCTGACCGGCTCCGACACGACCCTGGTGTTCGGCAAGAAGCGCGAGGCCGAGTTCCACACCGCGTCCGAGGGCACGACCCAGCTCGCGAGCCGGGACGTCGAGGGCGGTGGGTCCGTCATCACGGGCGAGGACGGGGCCTGGTCCTCGTACGACCCGTTCAACCTCCACCAGATCAGCGCCCTGTCGCTGCGCGTCTCGGCAGCCGAGGCGGGCACCGTCGAGCTGCGCCGTGACGCTCCCGACGGCGAGCTGCTCGCCACGGCCTCCGTCCCGGAGACCGGGCTGGGCACCTTCACCGACGTGCGCGTCGACGTGGCGGACCCGGGCGAGAGCTTCACGCTGTACGTCGTGTTCCCCGGTGCGGGTGAGCGTCGCCTGAACTTCATCGAGGCGCACGGCAAGGGCATCTCGGCCACGACCCGTCCCGAGGTCGTCGTGACCGCTCCCGAGCCGGGCGTCCAGCTCGAGCAGGGCGAGATCACGGTCTCGGCGGACGCGACGGACGCCGAGAACACGGTCACCCAGGTGGAGTTCTTCGTCGACGGCCAGTCGATCGGCACGGACACGTCCGCGCCGTACTCGACGACGTGGAACGTCACCGCGGACAACTACTACAAGCTGACCGCGGTCGCGACGAACGACAAGGGGCTCACCACGAAGTCCCGCATCGTCATGGCCCAGGTCGGTGACCTGTTCGCCGGCATGAAGACCTTCACCAACGCGAACGGCACGTTCGAGCAGCTGTCCGAGGGCAAGTACCTCGTGTCCTCCGCAGGCGCCAACATGTGGCAGGGCACCGACGAGTACTCGGCCATCTACAAGGAGGCCGGTGCGGACGAGAAGTGGTCCGCGACGGTCAAGGTCAACAGCCAGGGCAACTCCAACGGGTCCGCCAAGGCGGGTCTCATCGTCCGCAACGACGTGACGCAGCCGGGCAAGTCGCCGGGCTACGCGGCCCTGGGCATCCGCCCGAGCGGTGGTTTCGAGTGGCTGCGCGGCAACGCTGCGGGGCAGCTCGTGTCGTCGACGGCGGCGAGCTCGACGAGCTACCCCGCGTGGGTGCGGATCGAGCGCGACGGTGACCTGTACACCGCGTCGTGGAGCAAGGACGGCGAGAACTTCACCCAGATCGGCGACCCGGTGTCCCTGCCGGGAGCGGCGTCGGTCCAGGACGTCGGTCTCTTCGTGACGGCGCACAGCTCGAACCAGAGCGCGGTCGAGTTCCAGGACTTCTCGTTCGACGACGACCCGGTCGACCCGACCGAGCCCGGGACGGACACCCCGCCGCAGTGCGCGGCGCAGAAGTCGGACGACTTCGACGCCGCGGACATCAACACCGGTCGCTGGACCGTGGTGCGTACCGCACCCGGGACGTCGATCACGGTCGCGGACGGCAAGGCGGTCCTGCCCGTCGTCCAGGGCGACATCAACGAGGCGGTCCCGGGCCCGATCAGCTACCTGGGCCAGCCGGCACCCGCCGGGGCGTGGGAGATCCAGACCAAGGTCGAGGTCCCGCTCGCACGGCACTGGCAGCACGCGGGTCTCCTCGTGCACGTGAACGACGACGA
Organism: Oerskovia turbata; assembly: GCF_000718325.1. Taxonomy (GTDB): domain Bacteria; phylum Actinomycetota; class Actinomycetes; order Actinomycetales; family Cellulomonadaceae; genus Oerskovia; species Oerskovia turbata. The sequence goes on along the minus strand of NZ_JOFV01000002.1, from coordinate 6,651 downwards.
GTACACCAAGTTCGCGTTCACGAAGAACCAGAACGGCAACCGCTTCCTGGAGTTCCAGACCGAGACCGGCGGTGCGCGCACGTGGCACGGCCAGACGAACGTCGCGGCGGACTTCCCGTCGTCGGTCTACCTCAGGCTGATCTCGACGGGGACGGCCATCACGGCCGCGTACTCCGCCGACGGCCAGACGTGGACCGCGATCGCCGGCTCTGCGCCGGTCAAGGCGGACGCCACGTTCGGCGTCATCGCCGCGGGTGACACGGGGACGGCCGACTCGGTCGCCCTGGTCGACTGGTTCACGGTCACGCCGGACTCGGACGACGACGGCTCCCGTGAGCCGTCCGACGAGTTCGACGGCACCGCGCTCGACGGCTGCCGCTGGAACAACGTGGTCCGCTACGACGACTCGAAGGTCGAGGTCGCCGGTGGCGAGCTGCGCATCACCACGCAGCCGGGTGACATCAACAACCAGAACCCGATCAGCCCGCGCAACTTCGTGCTCCAGGCAGCCCCCGAGGGTGACTGGGTCGCTGAGACGCGCTTCAAGGCGCCGCTGCTGCACCGCTGGCAGTACGCCGGTCTGATGGCCTACGGCGACGACGACAACTACGTCAAGCTCGACGTGGTCGCCAAGAACCAGCCGGGCACCCCGCTCAACCTGGGTGCCGAGCTCGCGTCGGAGAAGAACGCGGCCTCGAGCGGCGGCAACCGTCAGCTCGAGATCGCCGACACGACCGAGTCGGGCTACTGGTACCTGCGCATGGAGAAGGTGGGCAACACCTACCAGGGCTGGGTCAGCGACGGCGGGGTGAACTGGACGTCCCTCGGGGCCCCGGTCACCAACGACGCGGCGCTGACGTCCTTCGGTCTCGTGGCCATCGGCCCCGAGCAGGAGGTCCCTGTGACGGTCGCGTTCGACTGGTTCCACGTCACCACGGGTGACGAGGACACGCAGGCGCCCGTCGTGGCGGTCGCCCAGGACCCGGCAGCCGGCGCGTCCGGCTGGAACACCGGGGCCGTGACGGTCACCGCGACCGCGACCGACGACGTCTCGCAGACGCCGTCGATCGAGGTCAAGGCCGCGGGCGCCGACTGGGCCCCGTACACGGGCGGCATCGCGCTCACGGAGGGTGGCGAGCACTCGCTCACCTTCCGCGCGAGCGACGAGGCCGGCAACGTGTCGCAGGAGGTCGTGCACGTGGTGAAGATCGACGCCACGGCACCGACCGCGACGGCCGAGCTGTCCGAGCGCACGGTCACCCTGGCGGGCGCGGACACCGGTTCGGGCCTCGCCCGGGTCGAGTACCGCCTCACCGACACCCCTGCGGACGAGTGGCTCGAGTACACCGAGCCCGTCGTCGTCGGGGACGGGGCCGTCGAGGTCTCGTACCGCGCGGTCGACGTCGCCGGGAACGTGAGCGAGCCGCTCACCCTCTCGGTGCCGCCGGTCGAGGGCGGGGTCACGGTCGAGGTCACGCCGCGCACGCAGTGCACGGCGGGCAAGGTGCTCGTGAACGTGCGGGTCGTCAACACCGACGACGCGCCTGCGACGATCAAGGTGAGCACGCCGTTCGGGACGAAGACCTTCACGGGTGTCGCCCCGGGCAAGTCCGCGTCGCAGTCGTTCGCCTCGCGCGCCACGTCGGTCGAGGCGGGTTCCGCCACGGTCGTCGCGACGATCGGGGACCGGACGTCGACCTACACGGTCGACTACGCGGCCGCGTCCTGCGGCTGATGCACGAACGGTAGGCGTCGCCCTCTCGGGGCGGCGCCTGCCGGGCGCGTCGTCCGGCCGGTCGTGGCCGGACGACGCGCCGCACCCGACAGCGCGTCCCTGCCGACCCTCCCGGCAGGCCTTCTCGTCGGCTCGTCCTCGTCGAGCCCTCATCTCGTGCCAGACGCTCGCGTCGGCACGCTCCCGCCCCCGACAGACAGGAACCGACCCGTGGCGCAGAAGACCGCAGCACGACGCAGCAAGGCGGACCTCGCGGCCCGGTCGGCGACCGCTCGGGGAGCGGGCCCCCGGTCCGGGGACGGTGCCGGTCGTCCCCGCCCGCGGCCGCCGGAGCGCGAACACGCCCAGTGGCCGCGGAACCTCTCGCGTGCTCGTCGCGTGTGGCTCGTGGTCGCCGCGGTCGTCGTCGGTGTCGGCGTCGCGGTGGCTTCCTGGGCGCTCACGCGAGGGCCCGACGGCGGAGCGTCCGGCGCGTACGCCGTCGACCCTGCGCGCGTGGCCGAGCTCGAGGCCGCCGAGGCCGCGCGCGACGCCGAGAACCTGGGCGTCGTGACCGACTTCGCGCTCTCGGCGCAGGAGCGCCTCGTCCCGACCATGAACGACCTGTCTGTGGTGCTGCCGCTCGACGGGTCACCCGGGATCCCCGCGACGCCCGAGCAGGTCGCGACGTGGCAGGAGGGCCTCGCGGCCCTGACGACCGAGGCCGAGGCGCTGCCCACCGGGGCGTCGGGGTACAACGTCACGCGCAACGGGCTGGGGGTCTCGATCGTGCTGCTGGGCGACACGGTCGACGCGCTCGTCCTGGCCGAGGGCGCGGCCGAGCCGACCCGCACCGAGATCCTGGCGCTCGCGGCCGACCTGCGGCTGCGGGCCGCCGACACGTGGGCCATGGCCGCGACCCAGCTCGACGAGCTGAGCGTCGGCGCCGACCAGGGACACGTCCACGTGTTCCTCCCGCTCCACCCCGACGACGCGGGCGACGGCGCCGCCCACCCCGCCGAGGGTGACCACTGACCCCGCCGAGGGTGACGCCCGACCCTGCCGAGGGTGACGCCACGCCCCGCCGCTCAGCCCAGCGGGCGCACCATGACGACGTCGTCGTGCGCCTCGCCGCCCACCACGTACGTGCGGGTGCCCGCGAGCTCGAACCCGTGCTTGCGGTAGAACGCCTGGGCCCGTGCGTTCTGCCCGTTGGTGCCGAGCCACACGGCCCGGTCCGGGACCAGGGCCGGTGCCGCGTCGAGCGCGGCCTGCAGGAGCGAGCTCGCGACCCCCGTGCCTTGGGACGCGGGGTGCACGTAGATCTTCGACAGCTCGACGCTCGGCTCGTCGCCCACGACGGCCACGATGTCCGCGTCGACGGGCACGCCGCGCACGAGCAGCGCATAGCCGACCAGGCCTCCGGCGTCGTCGGACGCGCCGGCACCCCCGTCGGGCGACCCCGGGGACCCGAGCGCCTCGGCCACGAGCAGCGTGTGGTCGGCGCTCGCGGTCCACGCGACGAACCTCTCCGGGGAGAGCTGCGTGCGGACGTGCTCGGCGACCGCCGCCGGGTCCGCACCGGGTGGGCACGCGAGCGGGAACGTGATCGCGGCCAGCGCCGCGAGGCTATCGGCGTCGGCGGGGGTCGCGGTGCGCAGGGAGGTCGTCATCCGCGGGAATCTACCCGGCCGCACCGACGAGCGGGAGGGGCGTCCCGCCGTCGGGCCGTTGACACCTCGCCCCGCCGGGAGGACGGTGGAAGGACCGGAGACGTCGCCCGCCCAGCCCACGGACGCCGCCCCCGCCGGAGCCCCGACGACGGGGACCGCGTGAGGGGAGGTGAGAACACATGAGGAAGATGGTCGACTGTCGGACCACACCCAGCGTCATCAACTGCACGCTGACGATCGCCGGCGAGGAGGAGGAGGTCCTCGACGCCGCGTACGACCACATGATCAGCAAGCACGGTCACGAACCCACGGCACAGCTGCGGGAGGACATCCGTGCCGACCTGGTCGACGCCGAGCCGTCGATGGCCTGACGCGCTCCGACGCGCTCCGACAGCACGAGACGAGCACCAGAGAGCACCTGACCAGCACAGCCCAGCCGGTCGTGGCCCGTGGGTCACGACCGACGCGCGTGCTCTCGGCGATGATGGGGACATGACGCACCTCCCGGCGCCCGACGCGCGCCGCATCGACCTCAACGCGGACCTGGGCGAGGGGTTCGGGCCGTGGGCGCTCGCGGACGACGACGCCCTCCTGCGTCTGGTGACCAGCGCGAACGTCGCGTGCGGATTCCACGCGGGGGACCCGATGATCATGCGCGCCACCACGAGCGTGGCCGTCGAGCGGGGCGTGAGCATCGGCGCGCACGTCGCCTACCGCGACCTCGCGGGCTTCGGGCGCCGGTTCCTGGCGGTCACGCCCGCCGAGCTGACGGCCGACGTCGTCTACCAGATCGGCGCCCTCGACGCTTTCGCGCGCCTCGCAGGCGACCGCGTCCGGTACGTCAAGCCGCACGGTGCGCTGTACAACGCGATCGTCCGGCACGTGGAGCAGGCTCGCGCTGTCGTCGACGGGGTCGTGGCCTACGACGCGACCTTGCCGATCGTCGGGATGTCCGGCTCGGCCGTGCTGCGGCTCGCCCGGGAGGCAGGGCTGCCCGTGGTGCACGAGGTCTTCGCCGACCGCGGCTACGCGCCCGACGGGTCGCTCGTGCCCCGGGGGACGCCGGGCGCGGTGCTGCACGACCCGGTCGAGGTCGCCGACCGCGCGCTGCGCCTCGTGACCGAGGGGGTCGTCGTCGCCTCCGACGGCAGCGAGATCGCGGTCGAGGCCGACTCGGTCTGCGTCCACTCCGACACCCCCGGCGCGGTCGCGCTCCTGACCGAGGTGCGCCGGGCGCTCGAGGCGAGCGGCGTCGTCGTGCAGGCGATCGGGCGGTGACCACGCCCACCCGGCCCGATGTGGGCCCACGCGTCCGGGTGTTCGGCGACCACGCCCTCATGGTCGACCTCGCGGGGCTCGACGACGTGCACGCGCTGGCCGCCGCGCTGTGCGGCGTGGACGTGCCGGGCGTCGTCGACGTCGTGCCCGCGGCGCGCACGGTGCTCGTGCTGCTCGACGACGTGGCGACCACCGCGGACCTGGCGCGGGTCGAGGACGCGGTCCGGGCCGCGTGGGAGTCACGGGGCGCGGTCGCGCAGCAGGGGGAGGGGGGCCTCGTGGAGGTCCCGGTCGTCTACGACGGGCCGGACCTGCCCGACGTCGCCGCGTGGGCAGGGCTGTCCGTCGCCGAGGTGGTGGCGCGCCACAGCGCACGGGAGTACGTCGTCGCGTTCGGCGGCTTCATGCCGGGCTTCGCCTACCTGACCGAGGTCGACCCGACGATCGCCGCGCCACGCCTCGCGACCCCGCGGACCCGGGTCCCCGCCGGCTCGGTCGCGCTCGCGGGCGACCTCACGGCGGTCTACCCCCGTGCGACGCCCGGGGGGTGGCGCCTGCTCGGCCGGACCGACGTCGAGCTGTTCGACCTCGACCGTGACCCGCCCGCGCTGCTGACCGCGGGGACGAGGGTGCGCTTCCGAGAGGTCGACCGGCTGCCGGGCGACGCCGGGGGTGACGCAGCTGCCGCCGGGGGTGACCGGGAGCGCGCCGGGGATGACGCGCTACCCGTCGACAGTGACGGACGGCTCGCCGAGGGTGACCGTGCAGGTGGCGTCGAGGTTCTTGCGACCGGGCCGCTGACGCTCGTCGAGGACGAGGGGCGGCCCGGCTGGGCGTCGTCGGGGGTCGGGAGGTCGGGCGCCGCAGACCAGGGAGCGCTGCGCCTGCTCAACCGCCTGCTGGCCAACGACGGCTCCGCCGCAGCGCTCGAGGTGACCCTCGGCGGGCTGGCCCTGAGGTTCCACGAGCGGGCGACGATCGCGCTCGCGGGCGCGGCGGCGCCGGCAGTGCTCGACGGCACGTCGGTCGGCATGCAGGCCCTGCTCGATGTGCGCCCGGGAGCCGAGCTGCACCTTGGGTACGCCGCGCGCGGGACGCGGACCTATCTTGGCGTGCGCGGCGGCTTCGACGTGACGCCCGTGCTGGGTTCGCGTTCGTCCGACGTCCTCGCCGGTCTGGGGCCGACGCCGTTGCGTGCGGGGGACCGGTTGGCGATAGGGCCGCGACCGGCACTCCTGCCCGTGGTCGAGATGGTGGCGCCCCGTGCCGCGGCGGCGGGGGCGGTCGAGCTCGCGGTGCGCCGCGGGGTGCGGGACGAGTGGTTCGACGACGACGCCTGGTGCGACCTCCTGGGCTCGACGTTCGAGGTGTCGGACGCGAGCAACCGGGTGGGCCTCAGGCTCTCGGGTCCGCCGATCGGACGTCGGAGCGGCGAGATGCCGAGCGAGGGGCTCGTGCCCGGCGCGATCCAGGTCCCACCCGACGGGCACCCTGTCCTCTTCCTCCGTGACCATCCCGTCACGGGCGGCTATCCCGTGATCGGCGTCGTCCGTGCCGGCGCGCTCGACGTCGCCGCGCAGCTTCGGCCGGGGGACCGGCTGCGGTTCCGGGAGGCGAGTTGACGGAGGCGAGGGGCGCCCCGTAGTCTTCTCGAAGTCAGCCCGGCAGGGAGGAACAGACACCACTGCGAAGCTCCCCGGAGCCGCCGCGAAGTGGCTGGATCCCTCGGGTGGCCACCCCTCAGATCTTCTCAGGACGCCTCTGTGTGTCGCGGGAGTCGTCGGGGCGGTCGGCTCAGGCGGCTCCCCTTCACCAGCAACGGCGAAGTTGAGACGCGGGAATGAGTCTGGTAGGTTAGAGAAGTTGCCCCGAGTGAAGGCCTGGAAGCGGGTTGGAGTCGGTGCGTGTCGGTTGCTTGAGAACTCAACAGTGTGCTTGATAGTTAATGCCAATTGTCCTGCGTGGGCGTGTGGCGCGCATCGTTTG
>NZ_JOFV01000001.1 GCF_000718325.1 Oerskovia turbata | reverse complement strand
ACCCGAATCCCCTCCTCGGCAAGGAGACCCTCGACCGAACCGGCGAACGTGCTCACCGTGGTGATCTCACCATCGACATCGAGCTCGACGGTCTTCTTCGCAGACCCGTACGCAACCGCACCCGTCGCCACGAGCGCAACAGCAGTCGCACCAGCGACCAAGGGCCAACGGCGACGCCGCACAGCAGGAGAAGTGGCGGAGGCCTCAGCCTCGACACCACCAGAAGTCGAAGAAACGGGGGCAGGGGCGCTGGCCGCGTGTGCGGTCCGGTTCAGGGGGTTCTTCACTCGAGTCCAGTCGTCGAGCCTCCCGGGCACGGAGTTCGGGCGGCGCGGTGCGCCTCCAGCGGTCCCGCCGCTCGAAGGAGCGTCGGGGCGGGTCACCCGAGGGCGTCCCACCGCTGGTTCCGAAAGACCGATCCGGCTGTCGTTTTCCGCCGACGGCCCGATGCTCAGGACCACAGCAGGACGCGCACCCTCCGGTCCTGGTCACCCGGCGATGAGCGGGTGGACGCACCCGGCGATGAGCGGGCGAACACAGGACGGGCAGCAGCGCGCGACAGTTGACCGTAACCGATCCGTTATCCGCTGCCAACCGTGCGACACGACCCACGGGGCAGTTCTGTCCGCTTTCCTCCGCGTATGTCACGGGGGTGATGCGCGCTCTGCGGGTGAAACCTTCACAGGTCCCGGAGAGCGCCGACACATCACCGGCCCGATCCCGAGCCCCCGGTTGCGGGTGCCCGCGGGGTCAGTACCACCCCTTGGCCTGTGAGTGGCTCCACGCTCCGCACGGCGTGCCGTAGCGGCCCTCGATGTACCCGAGCCCCCAGGTGATCTGGGTCGCCGGGTTGGTCCGCCAGTCGGCGCCCGCACTGGCCATCTTGGATCCGGGAAGCGCCTGCGGGATGCCGTAGGCACCGCTCGACCGGTTCTCCGCCGTCGCGTTCCACCGGCTCTCCTTCATCCAGAGCAGGTCGAGGCACGCGAACTGGTCGTCCCCCCACCCTCGTTGGGCGGCGAGGGACTTGGCGATCGCCTTGGAGGATCCTGGGTCGACCGTGATCGTCGACGGGTCGAGCGTGCCGACCACGACGACCTCCGTGCGTGGCTCGCGCGTGACCGTGCGCTCGAGCACCGTCCGCGAGACCTCGACCCCGCCGACCGTCTGGATCTCGTACGTCGTGACCGCCTCGCCGACCTTGCCGGACGTCCTGACGTTGCGCTGGCCCTGCGGCAGGTAGGGATCCTTGACCTCTTCCGTAGCGAAGGGCAGCGACTCCGTGACCGTCGCCGCACCCTGTGCTGCCCGGGTGACCAGGACGAGCATGCCGTCCACCGCCGCGGCGCCGAGCGGGACCGACACCGCGTCCCCCTCCGACAGCACGATCCCGGCGTGGTCGAGGACCTCCTGGACCGAGGCCTCCGCCGTGGTCGCCGAGACGACCCCGCCGTCGACCGCGACGTGGACGGTCTTGAGCGTCGAGACGCGGATCTGCTCTCGTCCGATCGACTGGGAGCGCGACGCCGAGGTCTTGGCGCCCTCGGCGCGCGGGCCGAGGGCGCTGATGAGCTCGCCCACCGTGCTCGCGGTCGTCACGAAGGTCTGGGGCTCGCCGTCGACCTCCAGGGAGACCTCACGGCTCGTCCGCACGACGATCGTGCCTCCGTCGCTCGCGGAGGTCGTGGTCGCGGGCTCGACGAGGTCGCCGTCCTTGACCGTGATCTGCTGGAACGCCAGCAGCTCGCCGATCGTGGACCCGTAGGCGCTCACGGTGCGGACCTCGCCGTCGAGGTCGATCGTCACCGACTTGTGGGCGAGCGTGAAGACCCCGGTCGCACCGACCACGGTCGCCAGGATCGCCGCCTGCGCGACGAGCCGTCGCCTGCCCGTCAAGGAGTCCCTGAGGGCACCCGCGCGACCGACCACGTGAACCATCCGTTCTTCTCGCATCCCGGCCCGTGACGCACCGGGCATCACGGACATGCAGACCGTAGTGGATACGCGACCTCCGGGGAAAGCCCGTCCGGCCCGTCGCGTGCGGCGCAGCGGTCGCGCCCGGCGCGCCCGGCGCGCCGGCAACGACGGTCCCGGCTCACCAGGAGCCGTAGACCTGCTCGGCCGTCGTGCTCAGCTGCGCGCACACCTCGACCAGGGGGACTCCCGTGACCTCGGCGACCTTGCGGACCGTGTGCGGCAGCAGGTAGGGGGCGTTGGGCCGGCCCCGGTACGGGTGCGGTGTGAGGTAGGGCGCGTCGGTCTCGACGAGCACCTGGGCGAGCGGCACCGCCGCGAGCGCCGCGCGCAGCTCGTCGTTCGCGCCGAACGTCACGGGGCCCGCGAACGACAGGTACCAGCCCTGCGCCGCGCACAGCCGGGCCATCTCGACGTCGCCCGAGAAGCAGTGGAACACGGTCCGTTCGGGGGCACCGTCGGCCAGCAGGACGTCGATGACCTCGGCGTGCGCGTCCCGGTCGTGGATCTGGAGCGGGAGCCCGAGCTCCTTCGCGAGCGCGACGTGCGCCCGGAACGACTCGCGCTGGACCGCCGCGCCCTGCGCCCCGGTGCGGAACAGGTCCATGCCCGTCTCACCGATCGCCCGGATGCGGTCGTTGCCGCGTGCGATCGCGGCGATCTCCGTGATCGCGTCGTCGAGCCCGACGGCGTGACGCGCCTCAGGCGCCGGCGTCAGGCCGTCGGGGCCCACCTCCGTGACGCCCGCGTGCAGGGTCGCCTCGTTGGGGTGGATCGCGATCGCGCCGACCAGCGCCCGGTGCTCACGCACCAGGGCGTCCGTGAGGCGGGCCGAGCGCAGGTCGCAGCCGACCTGCACCATCCGGTCCACACCCACCCGGGCCGCGTCCTCGACGTGCTGCTCGACCGTCGGGACGGGGACCGGTCGCCCCTCCTCGTCGACGTCGGGCAGGACGCCCGCGATCGACTCGAGGTGCGTGTGGTCGTCGACCACGGGCAGCGGCAACGCCTCGGGGGCGGGCGGCCACCCGCGCTCGCGCTTGCGGGCCACGGTCAGGAGGCCTCGGTGACCGGGTCCTCGAGGCGCGGGAACAGCGACGCGCCCTTGGTGACCGTGGTCCCGGCGGGCAGCACACCGAAGTGCGCGGCGCCGTCGACGGGCTGGACCGCGAGCGCGCCGAGCGGCGCCTCGGCGCCGAGGGACTCCCAGAGCGCCTGCGCGGCCTTCGGGGTGATCGGGTGCAGGAGCACCGCGAGCGAGCGCAGCGCCTCTGCGGCCGTGACGAGGATCGTGGCGAGACGACCCTCCTGCGCCGATCCGCCGTCGGGCGTCTTCTCGTCGTCGGCCTTGGCGACCTTCCACGGCTCCTGCTCCGTGAGGTACAGGTTCGTGGCGTCGACGAGCGTCCACACCGCGTTGACGGCCTCGTGGATCGCGAGCGCGTCGATCGCCTTCTCGGCGGCCGCGACCGCCTGGGCGGCGACCTGCTCGAGCGCCTGCTCGGCCGGGCCGGCGGGCCCCGCCTGCGGGAGGACGCCGCCGTAGTACTTGCCGACCATGGCCGCGACGCGCGACGCGAGGTTGCCGAACCCGTTCGCGAGCTCGGCGTTGTAGCGGGCCGCGAGGTCCTCCCACGAGAACGACCCGTCCTGACCGAACGCGATGGCACGCATGAAGTAGTAGCGGAACGCGTCGGACCCGAAGTGGTCGATGATCTGGCTCGGCGCGATGCCCGTGAGCTTCGACTTGCTCATCTTCTCGCCGCCGACCAGGAGCCAGCCGTGCGCGAACACGGTCCTGGGCAGGGGCAGCCCCGCGGCCATGAGCATCGCGGGCCAGATCACCGCGTGGAAGCGCAGGATATCCTTGCCGACCAGGTGCACGCTCGGCGGCCAGGTGGCCGCGAACTTCGCGCGCTGCTCGGGGTCGTCGCTGTCCAGCCCGACGGCGGTCGCGTAGTTGAGCAGCGCGTCGAACCACACGTAGAGCACGTGCGTGGTGTCCCACGGGATGGGGATGCCCCAGTCGAACGTGTTGCGTGAGATCGACAGGTCCTGCAGGCCGCCCTTGACGAACGCGAGCACCTCGTTGCGGGCGCTGGCCGGCTGGACGAACTCGGGGTGCGCCTCGTAGAGCGCGAGCAGGCGGTCCTGGTACGCGCTCATCTTGAAGAAGTAGTTCTGCTCGGAGAGCATCTCGACGGGCTTGCCGTGGATGGGGCAGAGCTTCTGGCCCTCGTGCTCGCCCGTGCCGTCGACCAGGTCGCCCGGGAGCTTGTACTCCTCGCAGCCCACGCAGTACGGACCCTCGTACGAGCCCGCGTAGATCTCGCCCTTGGTGTACAGGTCCTGGATGAACGCCTGTACACGCTCGGTGTGGCGCGGCTGGGTGGTCCGGATGAAGTCGTCGTTGAGCGCGTCGAGCGTGTGCAGGACGGGCTTCCACGAGCTCTCGACCAGGCGGTCCGCCCACTCCTGAGGGCTCACGCCGTTGGCCTCGGCCGTGCGCATGACCTTCTGCCCGTGCTCGTCCGTCCCCGTCAGGAACCAGACCGGCTCCTGGCGCTGGCGGTGCCAGCGGGTGACGACGTCGGCCGCGACCGTCGTGTACGCGTGCCCGATGTGCGGGGCGTCGTTCACGTAGTAGATCGGGGTCGTGAGATAGAAGGTCTCCGAGGCTGCGTCAGGCATGGTCCTCATCGTAGTTGGCTCGGCCCTGCCGCTGCGCCGCCGTCCGCGGACCCCGCACCGCCCCGCCCCGCCGAGGGTGACCGTGCCACCCACCGAGGGTGACGCCCCCACCCGCCGAGGGTGACCGTGCCACCCACCGAGGGTGACACGCCCGCTCAGCCCGTCCCGAAGCCGACCCGCAGCAGGTGGTCGTCGCCCGCGGACGGGCTCCCCCGCCCGTCCGTCTCGTTCGTCAGCACGAGCAGCGCCCACAGCCGGTCCGGGTCCGTGGCCTTGAAGGGGAACGGGACCACGGCACGCAGCCGTCCCCACTCCCCCGTGAGCAGCGCCTGCGGCTCGCCGAACGCCGAGGGCGACCCTCCGTCGTCGGGCGACTGGTCCGGGGCCCACGCGAACGGGATGCGCCACAGGCGCTCACCGCGCAGCCCCGCGACGTACACCCCGTCACGCAGGACCGCGAGGCCGCTCGGGCTCGCCTCGGACGTCGGCCAGGTCGCGACCGGGTCGACGAAGGCCGTCCCGTCAGGCGCGGTGACGGCGCCGAGGGTGCCCTCGCGCTCGGGCCAGCCGTAGTTGCCGCCCGGGACGATCACGTTGACCTCGTCGAGGGTGTTCTGGCCGAACTCGCTCGCGAACATCCGTCCCGTCGCGTCCCAGCCCAGACCCTGCACGTTGCGGTGCCCCAGGCTCCACACGCGCGAACCGCCCGGGTTGCCCGGCGCGGCCTGGCCGTCGAGCGTGACCCGCAGGATCTTGCCCGCGAGCGACTCCGGGTCCTGCGCCGCCCCCGTGTCGGTCGCGTCCCCCGTCGCGACGTACAGGAAGCCGTCCGGCCCGAAAGCGACCTGGCCGCCGTTGTGGTTGCTCGCCTTCGGGATGCCGTCCACGACCGTCGTCAGCTCGCCGAGCACCGCCGCGCCCGGCTCGAACGTCCCGCGCAGCACCTCGTTGCCGTCCGCGCCGGTCCGGTAGACCACGACCGTGCCGTCGGTCGCGAAGCTCGGCGAGACCGCGATACCCAGCAGCCCGCCCTCACCACCGTGGTCGGTGCCGGACGCCAGCTCGTCGGCTCCCGGGCCCGTGACCGAGACCAAGGTCCCGGCGGCCGGGTCCAGGACGCTCACCGTCCCCTCGTCGCGCGACGTGCTCAGCACCCGCTCGTCCGGGAGCGCGGCGAGGCCCCAGGGCGAGGGCAGGCCGTCGATCAGGGACGTCACCGTCGTGGTGATCGACGGGACGACGGACAACGTCACCGTGGCCGTGGGGGCAGGCGTCGGGGCCGGGGCCGGCGCAGCGGTCACGGACGGTTCCCCGGGCGGCGTCACCGTGGGCCCCGGAGCGTCAGAGGCCCCGTTCGAGCACGCCACCAGGGCAAGGAGCGTAGCCACGGCCAGCACCCTCGGCGATCGTCGCCGCACCTGCATCATCGCCTCCCTGCATCCGTCCGGCGTGCACCGTCGTCGCAGCCAATCGTCGCAGGCGCGCCGCGCTACTGCAGCCGCGTCAGCCCCTTCTTGAGGTTACGGATCGCCTGCGCGGTGCGCTGCTCGTTCTCGATGAGGGCGAACCGCACGAACCCGTCACCGCCCGGCCCGAACCCGACCCCGGGCGAGACCGCGACGTCGCACTCCTCGATCACGTGCGTCGCGAACTCGATCGACCCCATCTCGCGGTACGGCTCGGGGATGCGGGCCCACGCGAACATGGTGCCCTTCGGCCGATGGATGTCCCACCCGATGCGGTCGAGCCCGTCGCACAGCGTGTTGCGGCGCGACTCGTACACCGCCGAGACCTCGGTGGGGAAGTCGAGCGCCTCGTTGAGCGTCACCGTCGCCGCGATCTGGATGGGCTGGAACGTGCCGTAGTCGAGGTACGACTTGAGCTTCGCGAGCGCACCCACGACGTCGGGCCTGCCCACGAGGAACGCCACGCGCCAGCCCGCCATCGAGTACGACTTGGTCATCGAGTAGAGCTCGACCGCGACCTCCTTGGCCCCGTCGCACTCCATGATCGACGGCGGGCGCCAGCCGTCGAACGTCATGTCGGCGTACGCGAGGTCGTGCACCAGGACCACGTCGCGCTCGCGCGCCCAGTCGACGAGGCGCTGCAGGTCCTCCTTGGTCGCGATCGTCGTGGTCGGGTTGTGCGGGAAGGACAGCACGACCACGCGGGCCTTGGGCCACCCGTACTCCCACGACTCCATCACACGGTCGATGTACCCCGAGGCGTCCGTGCCGTCACCGATCGCGACCTGGCGGGCGTCGGCTCCCGCGAAGTACGGCCCCCAGATGTGGATGGGGTAGCTGGGCGTCGGCACGATCGCGGCGTCGCCCGGCTGGAGCAGCACCCACATGAGGTGGCTGAACCCCTCCTTGGCACCGATGGTCGAGATGATCTCGGTGTCCGGGTCGAGCGTCACTCCGAACCTGCGCTGGTACATGTCCGCCGCCGCCTGGCGCAGCTTGGGGATGCCGCGAGATGCCGAGTAGCGGTGGTTGCGCGTGTTGTGGACAGCCTCCGCGAGCTTGTCGACCGCGATCTGGGGACTCGGCAGGTCGGGGTTGCCGAAGCCCAGGTCGATCACGTCGCGCCCTGCGCGGCGTGCCTCGAGCTTGAGCGAGTCGATGATCGTGAAGACGTACGGGGGCAGGCCGGGGATCCGGCGGAACTCCATCTCGCGTGGCATGCATCGCAGGGTACGCCTGCCCTGCGCAGGAACGCCGCCCGGTCCGCAGCGGGTACTGCCCGGCCCGACGGCGCGGGCCGCCCCGCACCCTCGCGCTCAGGTTCCCGGCGCCCACCCGAGGTTGCGGGCCATCTGCTCGAGCGTCGCGATCGTCCGGTCGTACTGCTCGCGGGTGATGCCCTCGGCGAGCCGTTCGCGCGAGACCGAGACGGCGTCGAGCAGGTCGTGGTAGGCGTGCTGCCCGGCGACCGTCACCTCCCAGCCGGATCCTCCCTGCGCGATCCAGCCTCGGGTCCTCAGGTCGGAGATCTCGGCGCTGACACCGGCGGCGTGCCCGGCGGAACCACCGACGCCACCCGCGGCCGCGAACGGCGACAGGACGCTGTCGACCGTCGTGGTGTCCGAGACGCCGTCGCGGATCATGTTGAGGACCTGCCAGTGACGGCGGGTGAGGCCGGTGCGCAGGAAGACGTCGTCGAAGCTGTGGTCGATCAGCCGGTCGACGAGCTTGAGCCAGTAGCCGATGGGCCGCTCGCCCGGCCCGTGTCCGGCGGGCGGGGTGGACGCCGGATCGGTCGGGTGCTCGGTCGGGTGCTCGGTCGGGCTCGGGCGGTCGGTCGCGCCTGTCGTGCTCATCCTCGGGCTCCTTCGCTCGGACCGTCCGACGAGGTCCGCCGGCGGATCTCGTCCCAGCCTACGAACGACGGGCGTGCCGCGCGCCACCAAGCACCCGCCGCCGCCCACCACCGCCCGCCGCCGGCCTGCGGTCCGCGCCGCGTCGCCCCGAGCACCCGGACCGCCCCGGGCGTTCCCCACCCCGCCGGGCGGTGGCAGAGTGGTGCCATGACCAGCACCGACACCCCGGCCACGGGCCGTGCCCTGATCGTCGTCGACGTCCAGCCCACGTTCTGCGAGGGCGGTGAGCTCGCGGTCGAGGGCGGTGACGCTGTCGCCGAGGCCATCGCGGTCTTCGTCGCCGGGCGCCGCGCGGGCTACGACCTCGTCGTGACGACCCAGGACTGGCACGTCGACCCGGGGCACCACTTCGCGACGGCCCCCGAGGTTCCCGACTTCGTCGACACGTGGCCGCCGCACGGTCTCGCGGGCACGCCGAACGCCGAGCTGCACCCGGCGCTCGCCGACCTCGCTCCCGATGCGAGCGTCAAGAAGGGCGAGTTCCAGGCGGCGTACTCGGGCTTCGAGGGGGTCGACGGCGAGGGCCGCTTGCTCGCGCAGATCCTCCAGGACGCGGGGGTCGCCTCGGTCGACGTGGTCGGGATCGCGGAGTCGCACTGCGTCCGGGCGACAGCGCTCGACGCGCACGCGCTGGGGCTCGCGACGCGGGTCCTGACGGATCTCACGGTCCCGGTCTCGGCCGAGCTCGGCGAGGCGGCCCGGGTCGAGCTCGCGGCGGCGGGTGTGGAGCTGGTGCGCTCGACCGAGGCGTGACGGCTGTCAGAACGCGCGTGGCCTCGGGGTCACGCTCGTTCTGACACGAGGCTCGCGTCAGCCCTTGCGTGCCGCGAGCGCCGCCGCGTACAGGTCGCGCTTGGGCACGCCCGCGGCGGTCGCGACCTCGGCGACGGCCTCCTTGAGGCGTTCCCCGGCCGCGACCCTGGCCAGGACCTCGGCGACGAGCTCCTCGACCGACACGGCCTCGCGCGCCGGTGCCCCGGCCACGACGACGCAGATCTCCCCCCGGAGCTGCCGGTCGGCGGCCTCGGCCGCGAGCTCGCCGAGCGTGCCGCGCAGTACCTCCTCGTACGTCTTGGTCAGCTCGCGGCACACGGCCGCGGAGCGGTCGGCACCGAACCCCTGGGCCATCGCGGCGAGGGTGTCGTCGATGCGGTGCGGGGCCTCGAAGAAGACCATGGTGCGGGGTTCGCGGGCGAGCGCCTCGAACGTGCGCGCACGCTCACCGGGCTTGCGGGGCGGGAATCCCTCGAAGCAGAAGCGGTCGGTCGGCAAGCCGGACAGCGCGAGCGCGGTGAGGACCGCGCTGGGGCCGGGGGCCGAGGTGATGGGCAGCTCGCGCTCGACGGCCCGCGTCACGACCCGGTAGCCGGGGTCCGAGACGGACGGCATGCCGGCGTCGGTCACGATCACGACGGTCCCGCCGCCCTCGACGACGTCGAGCAGCTCGTCGGCGCGCTCGACCTCGTTGTGCTCGTGATAGCTCACGACGCGCCCGCCGATCGACACGCCCATGCGCGCGGCGAGGGCGTGCAGGCGGCGCGTGTCCTCGGCCGCGACGACCGCGGACTCGGCCAGGAGCCGCCGCAGGCGCGGGCTCGCGTCCTCGACGTTGCCGATGGGCGTCGCGGCGAGGACCAGGTGCCCGTCGTCCTTGGCGCGGCGCCCGGCGAGCAGGCCCTCGTCCGAGGTCTCGTCCTCGCTCGCCGCGGAGGTCCCGTCCTCCGGCCCGACGGCGTCGCTCGCCTCGGCCGCACCGCCCCCCGCCTGCTCGCCCACCTCGGCGAGGTGCCCTGCGGCCCGGACCGGTGCGGCGCCGTCGGGCAGGGGGACCGGCGACTGGGGGGTGGGCGAGGGCGCGGGGAGGGCGATGCTCATACCCCCTAGCGTTCCACGTCCTACGATGGCCGACGTGCCTCATCCCTCCCTGGGCCCGATGCCGGCCGTCCCCGCCCCCGCGACCGACGACCCGTTCCCGGCGCCCCGGGCCGAAGCGGTCGACGCACCGACCCCGGCGCTGCCCGCCCGCGACCGGCTGCTGCTCACGCTGCTCGGCGCGCGCCGCCTCGCGCTCGGGGCGACGTCGAAGGACCGCCTGTGGGGCTGGCTCGGGCCCGGGCTCGTCGCGCTGCTCGCCGGGGTGCTGCGGCTGTGGGACCTGGGGCGCCCCGGCACCCTCGTCTTCGACGAGACGTACTACGTCAAGCAGGCGTACACGCTGCTGCGGGTCGGGTTCGAGGCGAAGTGGCCCGAGGACCCCAACCCCGCGTTCGAGGCCGGGAACGTCGACACGTTCCTGAACCTGCCCGACTACGTGGTCCACCCACCGCTCGGCAAGTGGATGATCGCGGGCGGCATGCAGCTCTTCGGTGGCGCGGAGAACCCGTGGTCGTGGCGCATCTCGACCGCGCTGGTCGGCGTGCTCGCGGTGTTCCTCCTGGCCCGGATCGCGCGCCGCCTGTTCGCGTCGACCGCGATGGGCGTCCTCGCGGGCGGGCTGCTCGCGATCGACGGCATGGCGATCGTGCACTCGCGCACGGGGCTGCTCGACAACTTCCTCATGTTCTGGGTGCTCGTCGCGTTCGGCTTCCTGCTGCTGGACCGGGAGCAGGCGAGGCGGCGGCTCGCCGACCGGGTGGGGGCTCTCGTCGACTCGGGCCGCGAGATCGGCCGCTACGGGCCGTGGCTGGGATGGCGGTGGTGGCGCTTCGCGGCAGCCGTCTCGCTCGGCCTCGCGTGCGGGGTCAAGTGGTCGGGCCTGTACTTCCTCGCGGTGTTCGCGCTGCTGTCGGTGCTGTGGGACGCGGCCGCGCGCCGCGCCGTCGGGATCAAGCGGTGGTGGGAGGACGCGCTCCTGCTCGACGCCGTCCCCGCCGCGCTGATCATGCTGCCCACCGCGGCGCTCACCTACCTGGCCACGTGGTTCTCCTGGTTCCGCTCGCCCAGCGCGTACATGCGGGACTGGGCCGCGGAGAACCCCGGCGAGGGCGTGCAGTGGCTCCCCGAGTCGCTGCGGTCGCTGTGGGCGTACCACCAGAAGATGATGGACTTCCACACCGGGCTCAGCGCCGAGCACGCGTACTCCTCCCGGCCCGTCGGCTGGCTCGTCCAGTGGCGCCCGACGTCGTTCTACTACCGCGACGGGTCCGACGGCGTGACGGGCTGCGGGTACGACGAGTGCGCGCGCGTCATCACGTCGCTGGGCAACCCGGTCCTGTGGTGGACGGCAGCGCTCGCGGTCGTCGCGACCGTGGTGCTCCTGGTGTGGCGCAAGGACTGGCGGGCCACGGCCGTCCTCAGCGGCCTCGTCGCCGGCTGGCTCCCGTGGTTCGCCTACCCGGACCGGACGATCTTCACGTTCTACGCGATCGTGTTCACCCCGTGGGTCGTCCTCGCGCTCGTCTACGTCGTGACGGTCCTGCTGGAGCGGACCGAACGACGGCCCTGGGCCAGGGGCTGGGTGGTCTGGGGAGCGACCGCGCTGCTGACCGTGATCGTGGTGATGAGCGTCTACTTCTACCCGCTCTGGACGGCCATGAACGTCCCCACGTGGTTCTGGCGCCTGCACATGTGGCTGCCGAGCTGGATCTAGCGGAGCACCGGACGGAGGTCGCGCGCGACCTTCGTCGCCGAGCATGCGGTGGGCGTCGGTCGAGCATGCGGTTGACGTCCAGAAATCCGAGAATCCGGACGCCAACCGCATGCTCGGCACCGAGCGGGAGGCCAGCTAGCTCCAGTCGACCTGCGGGGACTCGTGGAAGGGGAGGCCCTCGCGGCGCCACGTCGCGGCCTCGCTCGCGACGCGGCGACGGTAGTCCTCCCAGTCCTTGCGCTCGGGGGCGGTCCAGGCGACCTCCGCGGTGGCGGACAACCGGGGCAGCAGCATGTCGAACAGCTCGTCCCGGGTCGACAGGGTCTCGGTCCAGATCGCGGCCTCGACACCCTCGACCTGGTCGGCAGGCAGGCCCGGGATAATCGTGGCCGGGTCCCAGTCGTACGCCGTACGCAGCTCGATGAGGCCGGCCCAGTCCTGCCCCAGGGGGTACTCGGCGGTGTACTTCATGTCGAGGTAGGCGTGGTTGCCGGGGGACATGATGAAGCGCGAACCACGCTCGGCAGCGGCCAGGAAGGGCGCGACGTCGGTGCGGGTGTCCCAGTACTGGACCAGGGTCTCGGGTCGGGTGTCGGCCTGCGCGGCCTCCTGCCAGGCGATGACCTTCTTGCCCGTGTCGAGCACGATCTCCTCGAGCAGCGTGATGAACTTCGCGTACTCCTCGGCGCCGAGCGTCAGCGCCTCGTCACCACCGACGTGGACGTAGTCGCCGTCGGTGATCGCGGCGATGTCCCCGAGGACGTCGCGCAGGAAGGGCTCGGTCGCGGGCAGGTCGTAGGTGAGCTGGGAGAAGCCGACCTCCATGCCCTCGTACTTGGCGGTGCGCTGCCCGTCGGCGCGCAGCTCGCCGTAGACCGCGGTCGCGGCGTTGGTGTGCCCGGGCAGGTCGATCTCGGGGACGATGGTCACGAAGCGGTCCGCGGCGTAGTCCTGGAGCCGACGGAAGTCGGCGAGGCTCAGGTGTCCTCCGGCCTTGCCGCTGTTCGACGTGTCGGACGAGAGCTTCGCGAGCTCGGGGCGCGACGGGCTCTCGATGCGCCACCCCTGGTCGTCCGTGAGGTGCAGGTGCAGGACGTTGAGCTTGTACGACGCGAGGACGTCGATCACGAGCTCGAGCTGATCGAGCGGGAAGAAGTTGCGGGCCACGTCGAACGAGAGTCCGCGCCACGCGTAGCGGGGGGCGTCGTGCACGACGACGGCGCTCACCTGGGCGCCTTGCTCCCCCTCGGTCACGAGCTGGCGGAGGGTCTGCACGGCGTCGAACAGCCCGACGGGCTCGGCGGCGGTCAGCACGGCCCTCGCCCCGGACACCTCGAGCGTGTGGCGCTCGGGGCTCGTCGACCCCGCGGGGCCCGCGTCCTCGGCGAGACGCAGCTCGATCGCGGGGGCGCCGTCGGGCACGGAGTCCACGGCCGTCACCTGCGTGCCTGCCGCACGTGTCAGGACCTCGGCGGCATGCGCGGCGACGCGCCGCTCGGCCGCGGACGGACCGGCGACGACGACAGCCCCTTCGAGCCGGAGCGCGTCGCCGCCTGCGGAGGAGTCGACCTGCAGGGGCTGGGGAATGATGGCGACCATCGGAGACCTCGTCGTCCTGGTTGTCTCGACCCGACCCTGTCGAATCGATTCGTCTGTACTGGCCGACATACCGTATCCGGCCCGGGCGGCAGGGACAAGAACACGCCCGGGCGGCGCGACGGACCTACTCGACGACGACGACCAGGGGGGCCGGGGCGACGGGCTCCGTGGTGGCGGCCCGCTCGGGCGTCACCTCGCCCGCGAGGTCGGTCCGCCCCCACCGCAACGCCGCGGGCGCACCGTCCGTCAGCGCGTCCCACGCCTTGCTGCGCGCGGCGAACGAGCCGGCGACGTCGGAGTGCACCACGACCACGACCGAGTCGTCGGACGCGACGAGAGCATCGAGGTCCGTCACCGACCTCGGCGACGAGGCGTGCACGACGAGCAGCTTCTGCGGGAGCGCCTTCGCCGCCACGAAGCCCGCCAGGTAGGAGACGACCGCGTTGATCTCCTCCGCCGGAACCTCCCCGTCCTTCGTCACGTCACCGCCCGCGCGACGAGCGTCCAGATCGAGAGAGATCCCGACCCCGGGCAGCGCGAGCAGGTCCGCGTACCGCTCGACCTGGTCGACGAACGACGCCCGGCCGGGCTGGATCTCGAGCAGGACCTGCTGACCTGCGTCGAGCGCGGCCTGCACCGCGGGCCTCACGGCCTCCACGGCGAGCTCGGTCGAGTAGTTGCCGTCCTTGCCCGCGGCCCCCGAGGACTCGGTCACGACGAGCTCCACGACCGGGACCGTCACCGTCTCGTCGCCCGAGACCGTCGCGACCTCGACGTAGGGCTCGGCGCGAGCCGCCGCCCTCTCGACCATCTCGGCGACCTTGGCCGAGCTGGACGGGACCGTGGTCGAGGGCAGCACCACGAACCGCTTGCCCTCGGACACGAGCTGCCCGCCGCCCACGAGCTCGACGCCCGTCTCCGCCGCGCGCACACGTGCCGTGAGGTCCTCGACCGAACCGAAGGACTCGCCGATGCCGACGACGGCCAGCGCCTTGGCCTTGGCCATGGCCTGGACCGATGCGCTCGTCGCACGCGGGTCGCCCCCGGCCACCGGGAGCGGGACCACCCCGGCGGCCTGCGCCGTCGCGAGCGCGGCCGTCTGACCAGGCGCCTCGTCGACCAGCGCGAGGACCTCCGTGAGGAGACGGGGCGACGCGGTCTCAGGGAGCTGGTCGCGCACCTCGGCCAGGTCGGTCTCGTCGATCTCGGTGGCACCGTCCGCGGTCGCGACGAGGGCCCCTGCGTCGAGCGTGACCGCGTCGAGGGCGGGGTCGATCGCCTCGACGGACCTCTTGGCCTCCTGCTCCAGGTCGTCGCTCGACAGCGCCGGCACGGCAGCAGCCGTCACGACCCCGGCCGCGTCGACGTCAGGCACCCGGTCGGGTGTCACGACGACCGCGCTGACCGCCCCGAGACGCTCGACCTCCTTGGCCAGCCCGCTGTCGGCGATCGCGCCGCCCGTGAGCAGGACCGGTGCGTGAAGATCGAGCGCGGCCGCCGCGGCGGCAGCCTGCGCGCTCTCGTCGGCCGCGTCGGCCAGGACCACCACGGGGGCCTGCGAGAAGAACGACTGGCTCGCGGTGAGCGCGAGCTCCGCGGGATCGGTCGAGGTCAGGACGAGCACGGGGGCGATCTGTTCCACCGCCGCGGCACGCAGGTCCCGGGTCGGGTCCTCGGGCCCCTCGCCCGTCACCTCGCCGCCGCCGCACGCGGCGAGCAGGGACGTCGTCAGGGTCAGCGACGCGGCAACCTGGACAAATCGGGCCTTCCGTGAATTCACGTCTCTATCATCCCCTACTGCGTGAGTCGCGCCGAGTCGTCGGCGCGTCGCCGTGGGGCTCCGTCGCCCGATGTCGCCGCGGACCCGTTCGTGTCGGCGCCCCGCAGGCTCAGCGTACCGAACGGTACTGCGCCGTGAGGGGGCACTGGAACGGGTCGCGCGCCGCGAGGCCGACCCGGTTCAGGTAACGGATGACGATCCGGTACGAGTCCACGAGGGTCGTCTCGGTGTAGAGGATGCCCCGCTCGGCGCAGAACTCCTTGACGATGGGGCGGACCTTGCGCAACGAAGGACGCGGCATGCTCGGGAAGAGGTGGTGCTCGATCTGGAAGTTCAGGCCGCCCATCGCGACGTCGACCCAGCGGCCACCCGTGATGTTGCGGGACATGAGCACCTGACGGCGCAGGAAGTCGATCTTGACGTCGGGCGCGACCGTCGGCATGCCCTTGTGGTTCGGCGCGAACGACGCCCCCATGAGCACCCCGAACAGGCCGAGCTGGACGCCGAGGAACGCGAAGCCCATCCCCACGGGCAGGACCAGGAAGACGGCCGCGAGGTACCCACCCAGCCGGAGCACGACGAACACGATCTCCACGGTGCGACGCTTGACCGGCCCCCGGCCGAAGATGGTCTTGATCCCCGAGACGTGCAGGTTGAGACCTTCGAGGAGCAGCAGGGGGAAGAAGAGGTAGCCCTGGCGCGCGGCGAACCACGCGCGCAGCCCGCTCTTGGTCTCGGTGAGCGTCTCGGTCTCCCAGACGAGCACGCCGTTGATCATGTCCGGGTCACCGCCGCGGGTGTTGGGCTTGGCGTGGTGTCGCGAGTGCTTGTGCTGCCACCAGCCGTACGACAGCCCGCCCAGGAGGTTGGCGACGACCAGGCTCGCCCAGTCGTTCCAGCCGCCCGACCGGAAGATCTGGCGGTGCGCGGCGTCGTGCCCCAGGAACGCAGTCTGCGTCAGGAGCACCGCGAGCAGCGCGGCGATGCCCATCTGCCACCAGGACTCGCCGATGAGGACGAAAGCGACCCCGGTCGCCGCCAGCAGGGCGAGCAGGACGGAGAACTTGGTCCAGTAGTACCCGTAGCGACGGCGCATGAGGCCGAGCTCCTGGACGGTCCGGGTGAGAGCGGTGAACTCGCTGACCTGGCGTTCACGCGGAGACTGTGCGCGGCCAGGAGCGGTGGCGTCGAGCGTCAAGGGATGGCCTCTCGTGGTCACAGACGCGACGCCCGCAGGCAGCACATCCGACGGGTGGTTTCGTCGCGAACGTGACCGACAGTACCCGCACAACCTACGCAAGCGTAGGTTTGTCCACGACGAGATCGCCGACGCCCACGAGACCTTCACATCCACCCCGGCACGGCGCAGGCCCGACGGCGCCACCCCCCGCCACCTCTCCGGCGAGCCGTTGTCCGCGATCACCAGGCACGACATACTGGGCACCGATCCCTGCCCGAACGACGAGGAGAGACATGTCCAACCCCGAGCAGAACCCGTCCGGCACGCCCGACCCCTACGGCGCGCCCCAGGACCCGGCTGCCGGCCAGGCGCCCCAGTACGGCGCACCGGCCCCCGGCGCGCCCCAGGCACCCCAGTACGGCGCGCCCCAGGCACCCGCCCCCCAGGGGTACGGCGCTGCGGCCCCCGCGACCGACCCCGGCAAGACGCTGGGCATCGTCGGCCTCGTGCTGTCGATCCTCGGCTGCACGTCGCTCATCGGTCTGATCCTCAGCATCGTCGCGCTGAACAAGTCCAAGAAGGCCGGCTACAAGAACGGCATCGCGCTCGCCGGCATCATCGTGGGCGCCGTGCTGTTCGTCGGGCTCGTCATCTGGCTCGTCTTCGCCTTCGTCGTGGGTGGCGCCATGGTCACCGACCTGCTCGAGGCCTGCGAGAACGTCCCCTCGGGCGAGACCGTGGTCTGGGAAGGCACGACCGTCACCTGCCCGTGACGCCCTGACGTGTGCACCACCCGTGGGCCTCGACCGATCTCCGGTCGGGGCCCACGGGCGTCCTCCCACCTTCCTCCGGCACGCTCGGCAGGCGGTCCCGGCCGATCGTGACCCGACGGTCCGGGATACTGGAGCCGGCCACCGCGCCGCCCCTGACCGCTCCCACCCCGAGGACCCCCGTGACCCACCCCGAGCCCGTCGTCCACAACCCCGGCAAGCCCCTCGGCATCGCCGGGCTCGTGCTCTCGATCCCCCTGTCGCTCCTCGGCCTGGTCCTCGGGATCGTCGGGCTCGTGAAGTCACGACGGGCACGGCTCAACAACTGGTGGGCCGTGGCCGCGATCGCCGTCTCGTTCCTCGTGATCGTGGCCATCGTGATCTGGGCCGCGACGCTCGTGTGGCTCATGGGCGAGTGCGCCGAGCTCGGCCCCGGGATCCACGACGTGAACGGCCGCCCGATCGAGTGCGTCTCCGGCGCCTGACCAGCCGCGTGGCTCAGCCCAACGGCGTCAGGTCCGGGCTCTGCACGCACAGCGCACCGCGCCGGGCACCCTCTCCCAGCGCCTCGGCGACCCCTGCGCCACGCAGGTGGGCGTCCAGGTAGCCCGCGAAGAACGCGTCGCCCGCACCGTTGGTGTCCACGACGCGCTCGACCGCGACCGCTGGCCCCTCGACCCACTCCCCCTCTGCGGTGAGCGCGCTCGCTCCGCGCGCGCCGTGCGTGCACACCACGAGCCGGGCACCGGCCGCCACGCGGGCCTCCATGAAGGCCCGGTACCCCGGGAGCCGGTCCGAGCTGAGGAACAGGTACGAGGCCGACTCGACGAACTCGCGGTGGAAGTCGGCCTCACCGTCGTAGTCGTGCACGTCGCACCACACGTCCTTGCCCAGACGGCGCGCCTCGCGTAGCAGCGGCAGGGCGGGTAGCGCGAGGTCGACCACGACGGCCGGAGCTGCGGTCAGCGCCGCGACGGCGGCGTCCCACGTCCGCCCAGGAGGCACGTCGCCGGGAACCTGGAGGTAGATCGACAACCGCTCCCCCGCGCCGCCCATCAGGTTGAGGTGGCGCTCCGTCCGACCGTCCGGCGACGGCTCCACCAGGAGCGCGACCCCCGCCTGCCGCAGGACGCCCTCGACGCGGGGAGCGACCTCGTCGGACCCCAGGACCGTGCGCAGCACGACCCCGCGGCCCAGCGCGCGCAGGTTGAGGACCTTGCCCGCGGACGTCCCACCGACCGTGGCCCGGTGGCGCTCCGCGAACAGCGTCTGCGAGCGCGGCCCCGGCAAGGAGTCGAGGTAGACGAGCTCGTTCCACGAGGCGGGACCGGCGACGAAGACGGGCGCGGAGGTGTCCATGGACGCCGACGCTACCCGCGCAGATCCTCCTCTGCGCTCGACAGCCCGCGTCACCGCCAGGGAACGACGAAGGCCCGGAACCTGACGGTTCCGGGCCTTGTGCCTGGTGGAGCTAGGGGGATTCGAACCCCCGACCTTCTCATTGCGAACGAGACGCGCTACCAACTGCGCCATAGCCCCAGAGCGAGGTCAACATTAGCACCTGTTCCGAGTGCTTCGACAATCCGTCGTCCTCGCGGCGCCGCGTGCCCCCCGCACGGGATACCTACCCGCCCGATACGCGCCTGCGGGCCAGGATCTCGTTGAGGTCCAGGCCCAGCGTCTCGGTCCTGGGCTTCTTGTCGTCGCCCGCCGCAGGGACCGCGGGACGGCTCGACACCGGTACAGCGGGCACCGCCGGCACACCCGGCGCCACCGGCGCGCTGGACACCCCCGCGACCGTCGTCTCGGGGGCCGGGCGCGGTGTGGCGGCCGGTGCGACGGGGACGGCCACCTGGACGGGCGCGACGCCGGACTCGGAGGCCGTGGGCTTCATCGTGTACGTCGGGCGCGGGACGGGCACCGGCTCCCAGGCGTCCCCGGCCTCGCCGTCGGTCGACGGGGCAGACCGCTCCGAGCGGGGCGTCCCCTCGGGGACGGCCGAGCCCGATGTGGGCGCCGAGGCTCCCTCCGCCTCGATCACGACGACGACCGGCTCCTCACGGTCCCGGTCGTCGAACAGCTCGCCACCGCTGGCTCCGGTCCGGGAACGGAGTAGGTCGGGCTCCGGTTCGACGCGTGCGGTCGATCCGGTCGCGGGCCGCCGGTCGCGGCCGCGCGCGGCGCCTCGTTCGAGGTCGGCGGGCGTGACGCGCGGGATCATCTGCGTGTTCGTCTGCGAGGGGCGCACGGCGTGCCCCGTGACGCGCGAGGGGTGGACGTTGCGGGGCGCGACCGGGCTGCCCTGCACGGGGCCTCGCGAGGCGCGTGCCGCCTCCCGCGCGGCCGTGCGACGGTCCGCGAGCCACGCGGTGTCGGCCCGGCGCGCGGCGAGCACGGCCTGACGCCCCAGGACGAGGACCAGGACGAGCGCCGCCGTCGGGCCTGCGGCCGCGTACCAGGACACGAGGCCGAAGCCGACCGCGACCCACGCGCCCGCAGTCGCGAGCAGCAGCAGGATCGTGAGCACCAGTCGGCGACGCGCAGCCTTGGCTCGACGCTCGAGCAGGGCGATGCGCGACGCCGAGGGCGCCCTGCGCGGCGGGAACGGGTCGTCGAACCCGCCCTCGGCGCGGCGCCCGGGCGGGATGGACGGGCGAGGGTCTCCCGTGCGGACGTCGTTCTCCATGGTCTGCGGCCCCTCCTTCGACGACGGCTGGTGGCCGGTGCCACCGGCCGTGACCTGCTGGACTTCTCTCGGTGCGGTCGGGCCGGGCTCGCCGGCGTCGGAGACCCGCAGCAGGATCCCGACGTCGGGCTCCGTGGCGACCACCGGCCCCAGCAGCAGCGAACGGCCCTCAGCGGGCCCCAGGTGCCCGCGGGGCGCACGGCGCTCCCGCTTGCCCGACGCGACCCCCAGGACCCGCAACGAACCGGAGAACCGGTCCTCGACCCGCGAGTCCAGGAACTGCTGACGCTGCTTGACGCGGTGCGGCACGTAGTAGGCGAACCAGATCACGAACAGGGCAAGGACTGCCACGCCTGCCGAGCCCGTCGTCGATTCCACATGCCGACCGTAGGCGAGCCGCCAGGTGGGCTCCCGGACGCCGCACGGCGTGTCGGTCCTTTTCCCTGACGGGACCATGCACTATGGGGCGTCGCGACGCCGCTCCTGCCAGCGGGTCAGGAGCCCGTCGGGGACCTCTTCCGTCGTGATGGCGAACGTGCGGTGGTCGCACCAGGCGCCCTGGATGTGGAGGTAGCGCTCGCGCACGCCCTCGTCCCGCAGGCCCAGCTTCTCCACGACGCGCAGGCTCGGACCGTTCTCGGGGCGGATGTTGATCTCGATGCGGTGCAGCCCCAGGACCTGGAAGCAGTAGTCGACCGACATCGCGACCGCTGTGGGGATCACGCCCCGGCCGGCGACGTGCTCCCCGACCCAGTACCCGACGCTCGCCGAGCACAGCGAGCCGTACGTGATGCTCGACACCGTGAGCTGCCCGACGAGCTCTCCGTCGAGCTCGACCGCGAACGGCAGCGTCGTGCCTGCCCGCGCCTGGGCCGACAGGATCCGCACGTACTCGCCGAAGGTCGGCGGCCCGCCGCCCGCACCGGGACGGGGCGACGTCGCCTCCCACCGCTCGAGCCACGAGGCGTTGCGGGCGCGCAGCGTCATCCACGCGTGCCCGTCCTTGCGGCGCAACGGTCGCAGGACCACGCTGCCGTCGGTCGCGTCCTCGCGGAGCGTCACCGGCCACGGCTTCGACACGCTCCACGTCCGCGCGAGCTTGCTCGTCATTGTTCCCGTGCCCATCGATCGTCCGTCCCCGGCTGCAGAGCCCGAGACGTCGTGCCTTCGAGCACCAGGATCACCGACGCGACGCCTGGTGGACAGGGTGTATCACGACCTGACACGCCGACACCAGCAGCAGGTACGCCCGTACCGGACGCGGACGACCCCGAGAGGGGGCCCTGGTACGCCGCCCGCCACGCTCCGCGATCCGGACCTCTTCCGTCCGACAACGGTGCCAGGGACACTTCTTGCCCGAACCTTTGCGACAATAGGCGCATGAATGGCCCGGTTCAGCCGTATCCCCTGCATGGAAGCATCGAACCCGAGGACGCGAAGGAGATCCTCCGAAAAGCCATCCGCACTGCTCGATCCGCACGCACCGAGCGCCGCCGCGACGAAGCGGCACAGGCCATCGCCGACGTGATCGAGACCATCCCCGACGTCCTGTCCGCGCGGTGCGTCGCGACCTACGCCGCGCGTCCCACCGAGCCAGGCACCACCGCGATGCTCGAGCGCCTCTCCGCCCGGGGCGTCCGCGTGCTCCTGCCCGTCCTGGGTGCGGGTCTCCAGCGTGACTGGGCCGAGTTCGACGGCGCGCACGACCTCCAGGTCCGCGCCCCGGGCAGGCCTCCAGAGCCGAGCGGCCCCACGCTCGGGGCGGCCGCGCTCGCCGACGCCGACGTCGTCATCGCGCCCGCGCTCGCGGTCGACTCGACCGGCGTCCGCCTCGGGCAGGGCGGCGGCTGGTACGACCGTGCGCTCGAGCACGTGCGCCCCGGCACCAAGGTCGTCGCCGTCGTGTTCCCCGAGGAGGTCTACGACGCGACCGACCGTCCGCTGCCCCTCGAGAAGCACGACCGCACCGTGGACGCCGTCGCGACACCGCTCGGCTGGCGCTGGATCGGTCAGGACTGACCGGCACCTCCCTCGGACACGCACGAAGGGCCCGCCCGGGCAGTCGCCCCGGGCGGGCCCTTCGTCGCTCTCCCCGGACCACCTGCGGGGTGGGCCGGGCGGGCGGGGTGCGTGGCGCCGTCGGGCAGGAGGTGCCCGACGGCGCCGCGCGCCTCACGGGACCAGCGTCAGCGTGTCCTTGGTCGCGGAGTCCACGGCGTCGGGCGTGAACGGCCACGCGTACGTCTCGCCCGCGGCCCACGTGCCGAGCTGGTCCTCGTAGTGCTTCGACGCCGGGTGCCCCGAGGCGCCCGTGACGGTGACCCACGTGGAGGCGTCCAGGTCGTCGAGGTCGACGACCATGCGCATCGACGGACCCGACGTGACCTCGAAGCTGCCCGAGGCCGCGTCCCACGACGTCGCGTTGACGATCGACGAGCCGCCCGGCATGGCCACCTTGCGGGGGTTCATGTAGGCGCGGACGAAGCCCGGGACGGACTCGTCGTCGAGGACCAGGTGGCCGAGCGAGAGCGTGTGGAGCCGACCCCACTCCCAGTCGGTCGTCTTCTTCGAGAGCTCGGTCGTCAGGTCGAGGCGGGCCGAGGTGATCGCCCGGTTCAGGACCTCGTCACGGGTCTCGACGACGCTCACGGTCTGGCGGTCGTCCCAGAACGCGTTCGTCTCGTCGGCGAGCATGTTCTGCACGACGGCCAGCCAACGGCTGCCGCCCGCGGGACGGATGCTCTCCGGCACGTCGTCCCAGAACGTGATCTCGAGCAGGTTGCGCCACACCGCGGCGAAGTACGCGGCCGCGGCCGAGTCCTTGTCCATGTGCTGGTCCCAGTCGGCGAGGAGGTCCTGCCCCTCGGCCGCGAAGTCGTTGCGCACACCCTTGCTGTTCTCGATGTCCTGCTCCAGGAGCAGCGGCACGAGAGCTGCGGCATACGGGCTCCAGTCGTCGTTCTGGATCTCGTTCATGGTCCCGGCGTCGACCTTGCGACCCGAGTCGATCTCCTCCTGCAGGAGGGTGCGGATGCGCTGCGAGCGGTAGCCGTAGTCCCAGTCGGTCGTCAGGAACGGGGTGGTGCCGGCCGGCAGCACGGCCTGGTTCGCGGCGACGACGAACCCCTCCTCGGGGTCGAGCACGCCGGGCATCTGCGCGGCGGGCACGTAGCCGGTCCAGTCGTAGCGCTCGTCCCAGCCGGGCCGCGGCCACGTGCCGTCGGAGGGGACGGGACCCTCGACGCTCGCCCGCACCGGGATCCGGCCCGGCGCCTGGTAGCCGATGTGCCCGTCCGTGGTCGCGAAGACGATGTTCTGCGCGGGGACCTCGAACAGGGCGGCGGCCGCCACCATGTCCTCGGCGTCCGCGGCGAGGTTGAACGCGAAGACCGCGTCCGCGGTGTGCCCGGGGTCGAGGGCTGTCCAGCGGAGCGAGACCTCGTAGTCACCGAGCGGGGTGCCCTCGGTCGGTGACTCCGCGACCGGGTCCATGGGGAGCACGGTCGAGACGATGGGGCCGTGGACGGTCGAGCTGACCGTCAGCTCGACGTCGTCGCCGCCGTTGACCTTGATGGTCTCCGTGCGCGTCTCGAGGGACTCCCAGTCGTCGCCCCGCAGGTAGGTGTCGTCGCGCACGCGCTCGATGAAGAAGTCCGTGACGTCCGCACCCATGTTGGTCAGGCCCCAGGCCAGGTCGGCGTTGTGACCGATGATCACGCCCGGGAAGCCCGCGAACGAGAAGCCCGAGACGTCGAACCCGCACGCCGCGCTGACGTCGTTGCAGTGGAGCCCGACCTGGGCCCAGACGCCAGGGGCCTGGAGGGACAGGTGCGGGTCGTTGGCCAGCAGGGGCTTGCCGCTCGTCGTGTGCTCCCCCGAGACGACCCACGAGTTGGAGCCCGTGCCCTCGCCGCGGCCCACGAGCACGGGCACCGCGGCGAGCGCCGCGTCCGCCGCCGCGACGGCGGACTGGAGCTCGCTGCCCGCGAGGGTCGGCGCGTACGCGGTCTGCTCCGCGCCCTCGACCTGGACGGGTTCGCTCGTGGTCGGTACCTCGGAGGGGTCGAGGATCGGGAGGTTCGCCTGGGCGGGGTACGCGGGGAAGAGCGCGCCCACGCGCGCGACGTCCTGGGCGACCTTGGCGGGGTCCTGGGCTCCGCTCGGGGCGCCCGCGAAGCCTCCGTACGCGATGGCGCGCTCGAGCTCGTCGTCGTAGTTGCCGCGCAGGTCCCAGGCCATGGCCTTGAGCCACGCGAGCGAGTCGATCGGGTCCCAGGGCTCGGGGTCCGGCACCGAGACGCTCGTGCCGAGCACGGTGTACTCGAGCGCGATCTCGCTCGGGTCGCGGTCCTCGATGTAGGCGTTGACGCCGTCCGCGTAGGCCTGGAGGTAGGCCTTCGTCTCGGGGGCGAGGATCTTCCACTCCTCCTCGGCGACCAGGCGCCAGCCGAAGGTGCGGGTGACCTTGTCCGCGTCGATCGCGACCTGGCTGTCGCCGACGAGCTCGGCGAGACGCCCCGCGGTCACGTGCCGGCGGTAGTCCATCTCGAAGAAGCGGTCCTGCGCCTGGACGTACCCCTGGGCGCGGAAGAGGTCCTCGGGCGTGTCGGCGTAGATCTGCGGTACGCCCTGCGCGTCGCGCAGCACGCTGACCTCGGCGTCGAGGCCCGTGAGCGTGAGGGTCCCGTCGGTCTGCGGGAGGGGCCGGCGGACGGTGACGACGGCGAACACCGACACGGCGACCAGCAGCACGACCACGAGCGCGGCGATCGCGATCACGCCCCGGCGGGCGCGCGAACCTCCCCGTCGGGCAGCAGGGACGGGCGGCGGGGGGTCGCCGTGGACTCCGGCGGGGACGTCAGCAGACACGGTGCGAGACTACCCCGGGCAGGCCGGGCGTATGATTAGCACTCAGAAGCCATGAGTGCCAGTCCGGCTGTGTCCTTCCGTCGACCCGACGCGCACGCCGGACGCCACGGACCAGGCTCGCGCCCGGCTCGTGAAGACCGCACTCCCCCGCGACCTCTTGAGGAGAGACCGTGCCCACCTACGCGTACACGTGCACTGCCTGCGGCCACGCCTTCGACATCCACCAGGCGTTCACCGACGACGCGCTCACCGTGTGCCCCGAGTGCAGCGGCCGGCTGCGCAAGGTCTTCTCCTCGGTCGGGGTGACGTTCAAGGGCTCGGGCTTCTACCGCACGGACTCGCGCTCCTCGAAGTCGTCGAGCACGGGCTCGACGACGTCTGCGGCGCCCGCGAAGTCCGCCGACCCGTCGAGCAGCTCGGCGTCCGGGTCGACGAGCAGCGGGTCGAGCGGTGGGTCGTCGAGCTCGGCGAGCTCGTCGGCGTCCTCGACGCCGTCGGCGAGCTGACCACGCTCCGGGCCGTCCACAGGTAGGCGCCCCAGGCGCCCTGTCCACAGGTCGCCCCGTCGTGCCGCGGGCCGTCCACGCGAGGCGCCTAGCGTCGGCGCATGGTTCCTGCTGCACCGGCCGTCACCCGCGCGCCGGGTCACCGCACGTCCACCGCCCGACGGCGCCTGCGCGCCCTCGTCTGGCGCTCACGCCTCGTGCTGCTCGCCCTGGGCTGCGGCCTGGTCGTCGCGGTCGTGGTCGACCGACTGAGCCCTCCCCCGCCGGCCACGCGTCCCGTGGTCGTGACGGTGCGAGCGGTCGAGGCCGGCACCGTGCTGACCGAGGGGCACGTCACGGTCGTGCCCGTCGCTGCCGTGCTCGCCCTGGAGGGGTCGTTGACCAGGGTGAGCGACGCCGTCGGGCGGACCACCTCGGTCGCACTGCCCGCCGGCCAGCCCCTCTCGCCCTCGCTCGTCGCCGCGGGCGACCTCGCGGCCATGGCGCCCCCCGGGACCGTCGTGGCACCCGTGCGGCTCTCCGACCCGGACGTGGCCGCGCTCCTGCACCCCGGCGACCACGTCGACCTGCTCGCGGCCACCGGTGGCGGCGACCACGCCGCAGGCAGCCATCTCGCGCGGCGGGCCCTCGTGGTGGCCGGGGCCCCGGCAGCGGCCTCGACCGCTGGCCTGCTCGGTGGGAGCACCCCGGAGGGCGGCGTCACGCTCGTCGCCGTGCTCCCGGAGGAGGCCGCAGCGCTCGCCGGCGTCGGCGAGTGGGGTGGCCTGTCCGTGGTCCTGGTGCCCTGAGCATGGAAGGATCGCGTCCGGACCTCGCCCGTGCGACGGGCGCCGCCGCGAGACTGCCGCGCGCGCCCGGTCCGCGCCCTCTCGAAAGGAACCTCTTGTGAAGAACGTGCTCGACGGCTTCAAGGACTTCGTGCTCCGCGGCAACGCGATCGACCTGGCGGTCGGCGTCGTGATCGGTGGAGCGTTCACGCTCGTCGTGACGTCGATCGTCGACGGGCTCATCAACCCGCTCGTCGCGGCGATCTTCGGCAAGCAGGACCTCACCGGCGTCGGGAAGTTCACCATCAACGAGGCGACGTTCAGCCTCGGCCTCGTCCTCGACGCGCTCTTCACGTTCCTGTGCGTCGCGGCCGCGCTCTACTTCGTTATCGTGCTGCCCATGAACCACCTCGCAGCCCGGCGCAAGAAGGGTGAGGAGGCCGCCCCCGCGGCCCCGGCCGAGGACGTCCTGGTCCTCCAGGAGATCCGCGACCTGCTCGCCGCGCAGAACGCGCGATCCACGGACTTCGGCGGTCCGGGCGAACGCTGACCCTGTCTTCTTCCGGGGCCGGGCGAGCGTCACTTCCCCTGTGGCCGGGCGGGGGCGCCGTTCGCCTCGCCGACGTCGGTCGGCGACCGCGCGAGAACCACTACCCCGGCCCTCCGATCACCCCGGCACCGTCGCCCGCCCCGGGGGTTGGGTGTCGCTTTCGGTGATCGCCAACAATTGTTGGCGGGTTGCGTAAAACACACCCCGCCCGGCCGGCCCATCGGTGACTCCCCCGAATCCGAGGGGTCCGAGGGGTCCGAGGGCAGGGTCCGGGCAGGTCCAGCGCCGTCCTCCGAGCCCCGCCGGTCCCTCAGGACCAGTGCGGCGGCACGTCGCGCAGGAGCTCGGCGTCGTGGCTCTCGGTCGACGCCCCCGGGCGGACGTCGCCCCAGGACGCAGCGTCGTCGTCGGACCCCAGGCCCGCGACTCCCGCCTGCTCGGTCCCCGGGCGCACGACGCGGCGCGACCGGCGGCGCGCCGGCCCGACAGCCGCGGGTCGCGGTGTCGTGGGCGCGGCGGGATCGTCAGGGCGACCTGTCGTCGGGTCGACCGGCGCAGGGTCGTCGGAGGAGGGGGCACTGTCGACGGGGGTCACGGACCCATTCTCTCAGCGTCCCGACACGCTCCCGGCTGCGCGGCGCGACCCGTCAGTCCGTCCCGAACTCGTCGTCCGCGACCACGGGGACGACGACGATGCGGTCGCCGCCTCCCGTCTGCGCGATCCCCCCGAGCTCGGGCAGCCGCGCGTCGCGCACGGCCTGGACCACCCGGCGGATGCGCTCGGCCTCCTTCGCGGGGTCGAGGAACGCCGCAGCGGACCACACCTGCGCGACGACCCAGCCCGTGCGCTCGAGCCGCTCGGCGAGCTGACGGTCACGCACGCGCACGCTGCGCTCGGCGACGTAGGCGTCGTCGTCGGTCAGGACCGCGACCAGGAGCTCGCCCGGGATGTCGGGGTGACCGACGACCAGCGGGATCCGGTCCCCGCCGACCACGCCGTAGTCCGTCTCGACCACGAGCCCCGCACGCCACAGGCGCTCCGCGAGGTCGATCACGAGCCGGTCGGGGTTGCCACCCACGTCCACGCCGTTGCCCAGGGTGACCTGGTCGGCACGACCGTTGCGCTGCTCGGCGAGGTCGAGAACCTCCGCGAGGAGCTTGGCCCCGTGCCCGCGCAGACGCTCGGGGTCGAGGTCGGACGCCGTGAAGCACGTGACGACGTGCAGACGGCGGCGCGTCGAGCCCAGGGTGTCGAGGAGCATCGCGTCGCCGCCCGGCGCGTTGAGCACACCGAAACGGTGCAGCACGCGCCCGTGCGGGGTCCGTCCGTAGCCGACCGACAGGACGATCGTGTCCCGGCTGAGACCAGCGACGCCCGAGACCTCGGCGACCACGACGGGCTCTGCCCGGGCGCCCGAGAAGAAGACGGCCAGGGCCGGGTTCTGCCGGACCTCGCCGAGGAGCGCGTCCCGGATCCGGTCGGCGTGCACCGAGCTCACCGTGACGATCGCGAGCGACTCCTCGGGTCGTGTCATGGCGTGCTCGATCGCGATCTCCACGACGCGGTCGACCTCGGCCTGCGTGCTCTCGACCGCGCCCGACGCCGGGTCGGGCATGCCTGCGCCGTCGACCAGGTCGAGGTGGACGAGCGGCTCCGCGCGAGGCAGCGGGCTGGGGCGCAGGACGCCCTCGTAGCCGTGCGCGGCGAGGAAGGCCGTGAGGTAGGGGTCGCGGCGCGTGCCGCCCGCGGACAGGGCGACCGTCGGCAGGATCGCGGCGAGCTCGCCGACGGTCGAGCCCGAGGCGGCCCGCGGGTCGCCGAACACGACGACCTGACGCCCGCGCGCGATCGAGGACAGGACGAGCTCGACCGGGATGTGCTGCGCGGCGTCGAGGATCACGAGGTCGACGGTGCGGGTCGGGGTGAACAGGTGCGGCACGAGGGTCGGGGACGCGACGACGCACGGCCGCAGGCGCCGCAGCACCTCGGGGTAGCGCTCGTGGGCGTCGCGCAGGCTCGTCATCCGCCCTTCGAGGAGCTCGGTGAACAGCGACTCGGCCTCGGCGCGGTGGTCGCGCATGGCCGCGCCGAGGTGCTCGCGCACCGCGAGCCGCACGGGTGCGGACAGCGCGGCGACGTGCGTGCGGTCGAGGTCGCGGAACCGACCGGCCAGGGCTTCGAGACCGGCCCCGTCCTGCCCGGCGAGCGCAGGGTCCTGCGCGAGGATCTGCTCGAAGACCGAGCTCCACCAGGCGAGGTCGAGCTCGGGGCCCACGAGCTCGGGCTCGACGCGGCGCGCCGAGAGGTCGTCGAGCAGGTCGCCGAGGCCCTCGTCGCGCAGCGTCCGCAGCGCGGACGTCCGCGCGGGCAGGTTCTCGAGCGCTTCCTGGTCCTCACCGAGGGCCGCGAGGCGCGCCGCCAGCTCGCTGATCGGCAGGTCGAGGAGGTCCGACCCCACGGGGGTCGTCGCGAGGACGGGGTCGAGGTACTCGAGGTCGATCCTGACGGCCTCGTAGGTGTCCTCGATCGCGGCGAGCCCCTCGGGGAGGGTGGGCCACCCGCCGCGCGGGCACTGCGCCTGCCAGACGGCACGCTGCGCCTGGACCTCGATGAGGGCCGCGTGCAGGTCGGGGACGCGGACACCGGGACGGAGCATGTCCTTGGCCTGGCGGCGCAGGCGTCGGCGGTGGGCCCAGCCCATGTCGATGCCGTTCGCGGCCCGCCACTCGCGCGTGCCGGTCGCCTCGACGAGGTCGGTCGCGGTGCGTTCGAAGATCATGGGCTGGAACGCGTCGAGGGTGCCGCGCATCCCGCCGAGCATGCGGAGCTGGTCGCCCCACTGCCGGACGGTCGTGGCGGGCGTGAGGCCCGTGGTCGTCGCGACGGAAGCCACCTGGTCGCGCAGCTGCGGCAGCGTGTGCCCGGAGAGCCGTTCGACCCGGACCAGTGCGTCCTGCGCGTTCTCGGCGCTCGTGATGTCGGCCCCGAACCAGGGCGTCGACGTCGAACGGAGCGTGAAGGCCCCGACCTGGGCCGCGCGCACGAGGCGGGCCGAGAGCTCGGCCCGGCGCTCGGGACCGATGCGGATCGTGACCTCGGGTCCCAGGCGGACGGTCGTGCCGGGGGCCGGGCGCTGCGCGGTGAGCCGGGCGAGGGCCTGGAGGGCCGCGTAGGCGGACACGCCCCAGGGCTCGCGGACCAGGTGCAGGGACTCGATGTAGCCCGAGAGCTGTGCGCGCGCACCCAGGAGCCCGTCGCGGACCCGCGCGACGGAGTCGGTGTCGACGGTCTCCGCCTCGGCGGCCATGGCCCCGAGCAGACGGTGGGAGGCCGTGGTCCGCCACGTGGGTTCGGGCGCGATGTCGAGCAGCAGCCCGTCGAGCCCGAGCGCGGTGAGGCGGGTCGCGAGCGTCTCCGCGGAGCGGCGGTGGCCGGGCACGTAGAGGATGCTGCGGCCGCTCGCCGCGGCCTCGGCGACGACCGCGGCGATGGTCCCCGAGGTGTCTGCGCCGGGGGGCGCGTCGACGAACAGGTGGCTGCCGGTCGCGAGCGCGTCGATGACGTGGCGCTGCGCGGGGTCGAGGTCGCCCACGCCCCGTTCCTGGGTCGGGTCGGCGTCGCCGACGCGCGGCGCCGGGAGCTCGCGAGCGAGCGCGGTCGCGGCTTCCTCGGAGCCGGCGAGGGCGGCGACGACCTCGTGCCGTTCGAGGCCCGAGGCGAGCTCGTCGAGGTCGTCGACGAGGACCTGGCCGGGGTGGACGAACGTCCCGACGAGGACCCGCTGCGCGAGCTCGAAGTCGCCCAGCACGGCCTTGCCGACGGCCGTGATGCGGGCCAGGGCGTCCGAGGGGTCGAACCCCGCGGGGGTGAAGGCGCTGCGCGCGAGCGTCACGGGGTCGATCAGCCCGCCGTGGGCGCGCAGCGTGCGCGCGAGGACGGGGTTGATCTCGACGGTCGGCTCGAGCGTGAGGTCGTAGTCGGTCTCGCTGTCGCCGCGCGGGGTGAGCGTGAGGGGGCGCAGCAGGACGGGGGCACGCACGGTGCGCGGCAGGGCGGGCTCGGCGTCGGTTCCTTCGGCGCCGTCGCGCGCGGGCCCGTCTCCCTGCCCGACGGCGCCGCCCGCCGTGGGCGGGGTCGTCGCGGTCTGCGACGGGTCGCCCGGATCCCCTGCGGTGGGGCCTGCGGGCAGGCCGGTGGCACCGTCGATGGTCCGGCTGTACGTGGTCCCGGCGACGTGCGCGAGGGCGGCGACGTCGTCGGTCGGGAGGCGGGAGGGCTCGCCCTCGGTCCAGGTCGTGACGCCGATCGCGAGGTAGGTCGGGGCGACCCCGTAGCGCTGGGCGTGCTCCTGCGAGCGGACGACCACGGCGCGTGCCCGGCGCCGCGCGGCGGGCAGCGATGCCCCCTCGCGGAACAGGTTGGACAGTCGGGTCGGGCGCCCGGCGAAGAGCTGCGCCACGCCCGACGGGTGCGCTGCGGTGAGGTCGACGACCGCGTCGCCCAGCAGGCCGATGTCGGCGAGCGACGACCCGCCTGCGAGCTCGACGAGCGAGGCACGCCAGGACCGGACGGCGTCCTCGACGAGCTCGGCCGTGGTCGGCGGCTCGACGAGGGTCGGTCTCGCGAGCGTCGTGGACCCCCCGGTGGCCGAGGCCGAGCCTCGGACGGCACCGTCGTGCGCGTCCTGGTCGGTGAGCGGCCGGGCGGGATCGGCCACGGTCTCGCGGGCTGATGAGTTGCGGGCGGCTGCGTTCACTCTCGCACGCTAACCGCCCGCCCGACCGGAACCGGCACCGGCACGCCGGGGGCGGTGACTTCGGGTGGGCCACGGGCGCACCGGGCGCACACCGGTGAGGCGTGAGGGAGAGGGTGTCGACACCTGGACGTCCCGCGCGCACCGTTGCACCGCGAGGAGGGTCGATAAGAGTGAGGACGGTGCGCACCGCGCAGGGGGCAGGCGATACGCACCGTCAGAGATGATTGTGCAAGGTCTTCGCGCGTTCGTCAAATGTGCCGCGAGAGCGCGGAGATGGACGATCGTCCAGTTCGATGTGTCGGATTGTTCATGGACGCCCCCGCAGGGCCGCGCCCACGCACTCGAGGCGCCCCCGACGCAGCACGGCCACGCCTCGGGCGAGGCGTGGCCGTGAGGTGAGCTGCGCCGTCGGGCAGGGGGATGCCCCCGAGACCGGCCGGGCGCCGTGGTCAGCCGAAGAGCTTGGACCCGTGCTTCAGCAGGACGCCTGCGATCATCAGGACGACCCACGTCGC
The DNA here is from genome assembly GCF_000718325.1 of Oerskovia turbata. Lineage (GTDB taxonomy): Bacteria > Actinomycetota > Actinomycetes > Actinomycetales > Cellulomonadaceae > Oerskovia > Oerskovia turbata. The sequence continues at coordinate 338,989 of NZ_JOFV01000001.1, read as the reverse complement.
CGTCAGGAACACGTCCGCGTCCGAGCGGACGAACGACAGCGCCCGCTCCTGCGCCCTGGCCGGCAGGTACAGGTTGTCCTCGATGATGTTCCAGTGCAGCAGCGTCATGAAGACGAGCGTCGTCGAGAGCGTGACCAGCAGGCACCAGGGGCACAGCGCACCGATCACGAACATCGACTGGTAGAAGAGCCAGTAGGCGAAGATCAGGCCCAGCGTGTACACGACCTGCGCGGAGAACATGAACCAGCGCGGGAACCGCACCCCGCCGAGGCTCGCGACCGCGATCGTGATGACCACGGGCTCCGCGATCAGCCCCAGGAAGGCGTTGGGGAAGCCGAACAGCGACGACTGCCACGCGACCCCGACGGCCCCGCAGGACAGGACCTCGTTGACGTCGCACGAGAGCTCGGCCGCCGGGTTCGCCGCGAGCAGGACCGCGTCGTAGGACAGGACGAACGAGGCCGTCAGGCTGACCAGCGCGGAGAACAGCATGGTGCCGAACACCCACTGCCTGCTGTGCCGGAACCCCTTGATGCTCGACGAGTCGGTCCGTCGGTCGTCGTACAGAACGTCGCTCATGCGTGATGCCCTTCCGGCGATGGCCCCCGGCCATCCCCGGAAGCCCTTCCAGCCTAGAGGGGCCCGCAAGGCTGGACCCGCCGGTGGGGCGTCCCGCGGACAGGTCCCGATCAGCAGATGGACGAGGGGCCGTCGAATACCGGGAACGGGCAGGCGGCGCGTGCGCGCGGGCCATTTCGGCGAGACACCGGAAAAGCCTCGTCACGGCGTGCTCGAAATACGTGGCACGCCTTCTCCGGAAAGCCCGCGCGGCAGGTCGTGGAGTCATGTCGAGCCCATTCGTGCTGACGGGACGGATGTTCCGGCACCACCCCGTCCCCGCTCCCGCTCGCGGCACGCCGCCCCTCGCAAGGGCCCGCGGGGGCCCACTCGGGCCCGCAGGGGCCCGCATGGTCGGGCCGGTCGCCGTGCCTGGAGGAGCCGCGCCGGGAAACGCCGACAGAAATTGCGGTCGACGGAACGTCGCCACGGCCCGATCCCACGTCGAGCATCCGAGCACAGGGGCGCCGCACCGAGAATTCGGTTCGATTTTCAACTACTTATGCGCTGGTGCGACGCGCGTCGTGAGGTCGGCATTCCCGGGCCCCGCCCAGGTTCGTCCAGGCCGCCTCTCGCTCCTGTCGTGAGCGACCTTCGCCCGCCACGCAGCCCACCGGCTCCACCTCGCGCCCGCCGGCCCGACGGGCACCCCCGAGCGCCCAGGTGTAGACCGGGACGAGGGGCACGACGTGCCCACGCGCAGCGAAGGAGCCACCATGCCGATCGGCTATCTGGTCCCCGTGCTGCTCGTCGCGTGCTGCACGTCGGCCTCGCTCAGCCCGGCCCGCCGGTCTCCGCGCCTGGGCCGCCTCGCCTTCCGCATGAGCGTCCTCGTCAACGAGCAACCGTTCATCCTGCTGCTCGTCCTGGGCGCGGTCACGGCGCTCGCGCTCGCCGACGGCGACGTCGAGACGACCGGAGGACGCGTGGCGCTCGCCCTGGCCGCGCTGACCGCCCTCGGCCTGGTCCTGGTGGCCCGGCGCGGACTGCGGGCGGCACCCGCGCTCGACCACGCCCTGGTCGACGGGCTCCGCGCAGGACCGGGCACCGTCACGAACCGCGGGCTGCCCTGGGCGCGGATCCTCCTGGCCCCGTTCGCGGTGCGACGACGCGACGTCGAGCGCCTTGCCGACCTGGCGTACGGCGACAGCGACGACGGCAGAGCCGGCGGAGCCGGCAGGGGCCGCCGTGGCTCGCGGGGTCGCGAGCACCGGCTCGACGTGTACCGCCCCCGGTCACGCCCGGCCGACGGGCCGACCCTCGTGTACTTCCACGGCGGCGGGTACGTGAGCGGGCGCAAGGAGCTCGAGGCCCGCGCGATGCTCTCGCGGCTCGCGAGCCGCGGGTGGGTGTGCGTGAGCGCGAACTACGGCCTGCGCCCGACGACGAACTTCCCCGGGCACCTGGTCGACGCCAAACGGGTGCTGGCCTGGGTCCGGGCGCACGGCGCCACGTACGGGGCCGACACGCGCCGCGTGCTCGTGGCGGGCAGCTCGGCAGAAGCGCACCTGGCGTCGCTCGTGGCACTGACGCCCCGCGACCCGCGGTTCCAGCCCGGCTTCGAGGACGCCGACACCACCGTGGTCGGGGCCGTGTGCCCCTACGGCTACTTCGGCGAGTACTACGGGAGCGGGCGCGCCCCGGGCATCGAGACGGCGCCGGGGGCCTATCTGCACCCCGCCGCTCCCCCGTTCCTCGTGGTGCACGGGGACCAGGACACCCTGGTCCCCGTCGAGGGCGCGCGGCGGTTCGTGGCGGACCTGCGCGGGGTCTCGACCAGCCCTGTCGTGTACGCCGAGCTGCCCGGGGCGCAGCACGGGTTCGACCTGTTCCACTCGGTGCGGTTCGACGCGGTCGTCACGGCGGTCGAGGAGTTCGCGGACCGGGTGGTGGCGGCGCGGGACCGGGCGTCCGAGGCGCGTGTCGAGCGGCACGAGGAGAGGTGAGACGGGGCGGTCCTGGCCCGATGCTGCAGAATCACCAGGCGACCCGGCACCCGCCCGCCTCGATCAGAACCGCTCCACGAGGCGCGCGCTCCGCGCTGACAGGTCGTGCGCGCCGGTAGAGCGCTCTGCGGGCGCCTCCTGCGGTTCTGCTCGGTGCGCCTGGCCAGATTCGAACTGGCGACACCCGCTTTAGGAGAGCGGTGCTCTATCCCCTGAGCTACAGGCGCGTGGGCGCGATCGCGACGGATCGGGCCCGGTGGGACGCCCGACAGCCTAGCGTCCCGGCCCGGCAGTGTCCCAACCCGCGCGCTCCACGAGCCCGATCGCGTACTCGGGCCAGAACGTGCCGGCGGCCGGGTCGCCGCGGTCGCACCCGCCGTCGGACTCGCCGGGGACCTTGACCCAGAGGTACGCGTCGAGGGCGCTGCCGTCGTCGACCGCGGCGGGCTTCTCGCCGAGCGCCCGACCCGCGGGGTTGCACCAGTCGAGCGGCCCGTCGCCCAGGGGTCCGAGGCCGTTGCGCGACGTGTCGATGACGTAGTGCGTGCCGAGGAGCGCGGCGAGACGGTCGGCGTACGTGCGCTCGTCGGCGGTGGTGCGGAAGTTGGAGACGTTGGTCGCGAACCCGCGGGCGTCGTCGATCCCGGCCTGCCGCAGCCGGTCGGCCATGGTCGGGGCGTCGACCCACGCCGAGTTCCCGGCGTCGAGGTAGACGCTCGCGCCCGCGTCCGCGAGCGCCGCGGTCGCCTCCCGCAGGAGCCTGGCGCGGTCGCCCTGCTCGGGGCACGCGCCGAGGTCGGGCAGGGCGTCGGGTTCGAGCACGACGGCAGTGCGTGTGCCGCGCAGCCCGTCGGCGACGGCCTGTGCGAAGGCCGGGTACTCCTCGGGGGTCAGGCCGCCCGCGGAGAAGGCCCCGCAGTCGCGGGCCGGGATGGCGTAGACCGTGACGATGCCGGTGCGTCCGGCCTCGTTGGCCGCGGTCGCGTAGTCGCGCACGAGGGCCTCGGCCTCCTCGGGCGTCGACCAGTCCCCGACCCACAGGGACGCGCCCGACTCGCTGATGACGTCGAGCGCAGCGGCGGCGTCTGGGTCGCTCGTCCGGAGCGCTGCGGCGGCGTGCACGGACTGCATGTCCGGGTGGGCGTGGGGCGCGCCCGCGAGGAAGGGGTTCGCGTCGGCCCCGGCGGGCTCGACGGGGGCCGCCGGGGGCGCCTCGGCCGTGGCGGTCTCGCGCGGAGGCTCGGCGGCCTCGGGCTCCCCGGGAGTGCACGCCCCCAGCCCGACGGCGAGGATCGCCGCCCCCAGCGTGGTCGCGGTCAGGTGTCGGTCGGCTCGCGCGCGCATGTCTCCCCTGTCGTGGTGCGGGCGGCCGGGCCGGTGGGGCGGGCTGCCTCGGGCCGACGGCGCCCGGTGGTGCGGCGTCGGCGGCTCGCACGCTACGCCGTCGGGGGTGACGCCGCGCCGCCGTCCCACGCTGAAGGACACCCGGGGTGTCAGAACGAGCGTGACCTCTGGTGCACGCTCGTTCTGACAACCCGGGCCGGGTCACACCGCCGTGAGCGCCTCCGTGGGGGACATCCGCGCCGCCCGCACCGCAGGGTAGAGGCCCGCGACCGCGCCGATCCCGAGCGTCGCGACGAGCCCGCCCACCACGACCACGGGCGGGACGGAGACCGGCCACTCCTGGGACGTGGCGTACCCGGCCGTGATGCCGACCCCGATGAGGACCCCGGCAGCCCCGCCCAGGAGCGAGAGCACCAGCGACTCCACGAGGAACTGGCCCCGGATCTGCCCCCGGGTCGCGCCGAGCGAGCGGCGCAGGCCGATCTCGGCGCGTCGTTCGAGGACCGAGATGACCATGGTGTTCGCGACCCCGATCCCGCCCACGAGCAGGGCGACCGCCCCGAGCCCGACGAGCAGCCCCGTGAACGCCTCGTCGGTGGCCTGCTGGGCCGCGAGCGCGTCGGAGGGGCGTGAGACGTCGACCTCGTTGGGCGCCTGCGGGTTGGCCGTGGCGCCGAGGACGCCACGGACCTGCTCGACGGCGTCCTCGCGGGTGCGCGTGTAGATCATGGTCGGCAGCTCGTCCCAGTCCAGGGAGGTCACCGCGGCCTCACGGCCCACGAGCGCCCCGAGGTCCATCTCGGGGGCGAGCGGCACGGGGTCGAGGATGCCCACGACCGTGAACCACTCGCCGCCGATCCACACCGTGACCGCCGGGTCCGGGGTCGTGATCCCCAGGCGTTTCGCGGTCGTGTGCCCCAGGACGACGGCCGGGTACCGCGCCGTCGCCTCCGAGAGCCAGGCGCCGTCCGCGACGGTGCCCCCGATGGACTCGAGCAGGTCGAGGTCGGCCGCGTACACGCCGATCCCGCCGGACTCCCCCGTCGGGACCAGGTCCGAGCGGTACGCCTTGGCGTCGAGCTGGGCGACCGACGTCGCGTTCTCGACGGGCGCGATGCGGCGCACCATGTCGACCGCCTCGGGCGGCAGGGTCGCGGCCTCGCCGAACAGGTCGGTCCCGGGCGCGACGCGCAGCAGGTTCGTCCCGAGAGCCGTGAGGGTCCGGTCGAGCTCGGCCCGCGACGAGCTGGAGATCCCGACGACCGCGACCATCGCCGCGATGCCGATCGCGATGCCCAGCGCCGAGAGCACGGCCCGCAGTGGTCGGGTGCGCAGCCCGGTCGCGCCGACGCGCAGGACGTCGGGCGGCCCGAGGCGCGCGGGGCGCAGGGTGGTCAGCACGGCGCCTCCTCGTCGGTCGTGGTCGCCGGGGTGTCCGCGAGGACCGTCCCCGCTCCGCCCGGTGGCAGGGTCCCGTCCGCGACGATCTCGCCGTCGCGCATCGCGACCTGCCGGGGCAGGGAGGCCGCGAGCTCGCGGTCGTGCGTGATGATGACGACGGTCGTCCCGGCCGCGTTGAGCCCCTGCAGCACGTCCATGACGCCGGCCCCGGCGGCCGTGTCGAGCGCGCCCGTGGGTTCGTCGGCGAGCAGCAGGGGCGGGTCCCCGACGACGGCGCGCGCGATCGCGACGCGCTGCTTCTCACCGCCCGACAGCTCGTGCGGGCGGTGCGTGAGCCGCTGTCCCAGGCCCACGCGTTCGAGGGCCTCGGCGGCCCGCCGGCGTCGCTCGCGTCGTCCGACCCCCCGGTACAGGAGGCCGTCGGCCACGTTGTCGAGGGCGCAGACCCCGACGGCCAGGTGGAACTGCTGGAAGACGAACCCGATGCGGCTCGCGCGCAGCGCGGACACCTCGCGGTCGTCGAGGTCCTCGACGAGGAAGTCGTCGATCAGGACCCGGCCCGACGTAGGCCGGTCGAGGGTCCCGATGACGTTGAGCATGGTCGACTTCCCCGAGCCCGACGGTCCGACGATCGCGAGCAGCTCGCCGCGGTGGACGTCCAGGTGGACGTCACGCAGCGCGGCGACCCCGCCCGGGAAGACGCGCGACACCTCGTGCAGGGTCACGACGGGGCCGCCGCCCGCACCGGGGTCGGTGCCCGGCGAGCGGGCCCCCGTCGCGGTACCCCAGGTCTCGGGGTGGGCCACGGCGTCGCGCGCGACGGCTACCGCGCTCACGACGGCATCCCGACGACGTCGCCCTCGGCCACGTCGCCCGTGATCTCGACGCTCCCGTCGGCGAACATCCCGGTGTCCACGGCCACGATCCGGGTCGCGCCGTCCTCGACGACCTCGACCCCGTACCCGCCCTCGGCGAGCGCGAGGAGGGCCGCGACGGGCACGGTCAGGACGTCGGGGCGCTCGGCCGCGACGAACGTGACCTTGACGGAGCCCGCGTCGGCGTCGGTCCCGTCGGGGAGCGTCACGGTCACGGGGACCGTGGTCTTGTCGGAGGCCCCGGGCATGCCGCTCTGGTCCTCGACGACCTCGGGGCTCCCGACGGCGGAGACCACCGCTTCCGTCGTCGCACCTCCCGGCAGCTCGACCGTCACGGTGCCGCCCTCGACGGCCCGGTCACGGTCGGCGACGTCGAGGTCGACCGAGATCGCCCGGTCGACCCCCGTCGTCGTGAGGATCTCCGCGGCTGCGGCCTCGCCGACGCGCGCGGTGAGCGCGTCGACCCGCACGGGCCCCTCGGCGACGAGGACGTCGGACGGGCCGACCGCGCCCGTCTTCTCGACCCCGCGGTCCTTCTGCCACTTCTTGACGGCCTGGGCGGTCGACTCCGTGAACTTCGTGTCCACGGTGAAGCCCGTGTAGCCGAGGGCCTTGAGGTTCTCCTCGAGCTGACGCACGTCCTCGCCCTCGGCGCCCGTGCCGAGCTCGCGGTACACGGGCAGCGTGCCGAGCAGGAGCACGGTCGGGCGTTCGTCGACCTTGAAGAGCACTCCCCCACGGTCGACGACGTCGCCCACGCCCGGCAGCCACGTCACCGTCCCCCCGCCCCCGCCCTCGGCTCCGCCGGCACCCTGGTACCCGCGTGCGACGGCCTCGCCGTAGCCGAGCGTGCCCTTGACGGTCGAACGCTGCACGAGGGTCTGCCGGGTCACGGTCGCGGTCTCCTCGGGACCGGTCGCGGCGGGCGCCGGGTCGTCCCCGCGGCCGAACCCCGTCAGCGCCAGCACGACGCCCGCGCCGATCACGGCGGTGCCCACGACACCGCCGACCACGAGCCCGCGGCGGCGGCGCTTCGGGCTCGGTGCCCCGGGCACCACGCCCCGGCGGCTCACTCGTCGCCTCCGGGCACGCTCTCGTGCACGCTGAGCCCGCCGCCGGACCCGGACTCGTTGCAGGCCTCGAGCGCGGCCTCGAAGGCCTCCATGTCGTCTCCCACCGTCCCGGCCACGGTCATCCCGCCGTTCGGGTCGGGGTCGGGCATGTCCATGCCGTGGTCGCGCATGCACTTGGCGAACGCACGCTGGGCCTCGAGGTCCTCGGGCGTCATCTTCAGGGGCTCGCCACCGTTCGGCATGAACTCCCGGCAGGCGTCGAAGGCCGCGTCCATCTCGTCCGTGCTGCCCGCCTCGACGGTGCCTGCCGCGACCGACAGTCCCCCCTCGGTGTCCGGGTCGGGCAGGTCGACGCCGTTGTCGCGCATGCAGCTCGCGAACTGCCGCGCCATGTCGTCGCGCTCGGCGTCGGTCATGTCCTCGTACGACGTCCTGTCCTCCGCCTGGCTCGTCTCGCCCTTCCCGCCGCCGGCGCTCGCGACGTCCGGGGCGTCGTCGGGCGCGCAGGCCGAGAGCGTGACCGTGAGCAGGGCGACGGCGAAGGCCGCGGCGGCCGAGCGCCGGCGCGCCACGGGGCGGGCCGCGCCACCGGGGCGGGTCGGGGAGATGTTCATGATGGTCCTCACGTCGGGAACGGGTTCAGGAGCAGTCCACCCGACCCCCTGTGAGGCCCTCGTGAGCCGCGACCTCACAGAGATCTCACAGCGCCCACCGGCATGCTCCTGGGTGTGCGAGTACTGGTGGTGGAGGACGAGGAGCTCATCGCGCAGGCCGTCGCGACGGGCCTGCGACGCCTCGCGATGGCGGTCGACGTCGCGCTCGACGGGCACGAGGCGTTGGCGCGGATCGACCTGAACGCGTACGACGTCGTCGTGCTCGACCGGGACCTGCCCGGCGTCCACGGCGACGACGTGTGCCGGGCGATCGTGGCCTCGGACGGGGACTCGCGCGTCCTCATGCTCACGGCGTCGGGCGGAGTGCTGGACCGGGTGACCGGGCTCGACCTCGGCGCCGACGACTACCTCGTCAAGCCGTTCGCGTTCGCCGAGCTGAGCGCCCGCGTCCGGGCCCTGGGACGCCGGGCCCGCCCGGCGGCGCCGCCCGTGCTCGAACGCTCGGGCCTGCGCCTCGACACGAGCCGGCACGAGGTCTACCGGGAGGGGCGCTTCGTGCACCTGTCGCGCAAGGAGTTCGGCGTCCTGGAGGAGCTGCTGCGCGCCGACGGCCGGCCCGTCTCGGCCGAGCACCTGCTCGAGAAGGTGTGGGACGAGAACATCGACCCCTTCACGGGCGTCGTGCGCTTCACCATCAAGCAGCTGCGACGCAAGCTCGAGGACGCGTCGCTCGTCGAGACCGTCACGGGCGTCGGGTACCGGGTCCCGTGAGGCTCCCCCGCCCCGCGCTGCGCCCGACCCTGCGGGCCCGCCTCACCGCCGTCTACGCCGCGGCGTTCGTCGTCGCAGGAGCCGTGCTCATCGCGGTCCTGTACGTGCTTCTCGCGGCGGCCATCGACCGGCAGCCGGTCGACTCGGTCGGTGTCGCGGTGGGCGCGGTCGAGGCGTCCGCCCCCGGGACGTACTCGACCCTCGACACGTCGTCGACGGCCGCGCTGATCGAGGGGCGAGCCCTCCCGCTGCACGCGGAGACGGTCGACCCCGCCATGACCCTCTCGTCCACGTCCGACCCGTTCGCGGACCTGCGCAAGGTCGTCGAGATCAACAACCAGGAGGCCCGCGACGCGACGCTGCGCAACGTCCTCACGTGGTCGATCCTCGCGCTCCTCGGGATCGGGGTCCTCGCGGTCGGCTTCGGGTGGGTCATGTCGTCCCGCGTCCTCGCCCCGCTGCACCGGATCACGGCCACGGCCCGCCGCGTCGCCGACGACAACCTGCACGAGCGCATCGCGCACACCGGGCCCGACGACGAGCTCAAGGACCTGGCCGACACGTTCGACCAGATGCTCGAACGCCTCGACCGGGCCTTCGACGGCCAGCGACGGTTCGTGTCCAACGCGTCGCACGAGCTGCGCACCCCGCTGACGATCACCCGCACCGTCCTCGAGGTCGCCCTCGACGACCCCGGCACGCACGACGACGCACGCCACCTCGGGTCGACGCTGCTCGCCGTCAACGCACGCCAGGAGCGCCTCATCGAAGGCCTGCTGACGCTCGCCGCCGTGGACCAGGCGCCGCTCGTCACCGAGCCCGTCGACCTCGCCGAGGTCGCCGCGCAGGCCGTCGCGACCGCCGGGACCGCGGCTCGTGACGCCGGTGTCGACCTGCACCTCGACACCGAGCCGACCCCGACGCAGGGCGACGCGGTCCTGCTCGAACGCCTCGTCCAGAACCTCGTCGACAACGCCGTGCGCTACAACGAGCCGGGCGGCCGCGTGGCCGTCGCGACGCGCCCCGGACCGGACGGCTCGGTCGAGGTCGCGGTCTCCAACACGGGACCCGTCGTGCCCTCCTACGAGGTCGAGGCACTGTTCGAGCCGTTCCGGCGGCTCGGACGCGACGGCGCCGTGGCCGACCGCCGCGGCGGCTACGTGCGCGGCGGCGTGGGGCTTGGGCTGTCGATCGTCCGCTCGGTCGCGACCGCGCACGGCGGCCAGGTCTCGGCCGAGCCGCGCGAGGGCGGTGGGCTCACGGTCGTCGCACGGCTGCCGGGGGTGCGGCGCCCCGTCAGCCAGGCATCGGCACCGGCACGTCCGAGCCGCCCTCGACCGTTCGCCGCGCTCCCATCTGGATGATCGCCGGGGCAGGCACGAACCCTCCCGCGACGAGCGCCTCGCCCTGCCGGAAGAACGGCGTGGCCGCGAGGAGCTCGGGCGGCGCGAAGCCGTAGACGGCCTCGAGCTCGGCCAGGTCGGCGGGCGAGCTCATGCGCATGACGATCACGTTGTCGCACTGCGAGAGCACGTTGGGGTGGATCTTGGAGGGCCGCTGCGTCGAGAGCAGCAGCCACAGCCCGAACTTGCGCCCCTCGGCGGCGATCTGGACCACGCGCTCGGTCGTGAGCCGTTGCAGCTGGGTCGCGGGCTCGGCCGAGACCACGTTGTGCGCCTCGTCGATCACGATCAGGCGCGGCTTGCGCTCGGCCCGGCCCGCCCACAGGTGGTCGAGCAGCGCGAGCGAGACCGCGAGCTGCTCCTCGTGCGTGTGGAGACTGCCCAGGTCGACCACGACCGCGCGCGGCCCCTCGTCGAGCACCTCGCTGACCGACTGCCCGACGCCCGCCCACACGTCCCAGTCGAGGACCCCGAGGTTCTCGACGCGCTGCGCGAGCGCGAGGGCGTCGGACTCCCCCGTGTCCCGGAGCGCCGTCGCGATCGTGTGCGGGTCGAGCACGGCCCCGGCGGCCGGCCCGGTCTCCTTCATCGCCGCCCGGGCCTCCTCGACCATGCCGTCGGGACCGATCGCGCTCTCGAGCATCCGCAGGAACGTGTTGTACTCGCCGCGGTCCGTCAGCGGGTCGAGCTGGAGGACCGCGGCCTGGCTCGCGGCCTCCATCGCGGTCAACCGGGCCGTCACGGGATGGTGGTCGCCGTCGTTGCGCAGGACGCGCACGTCGAGCCCGCGCAGGCGCGCGGCGTCGTCGGGCGACGCGGACTCGAGCAGCTCGCTGATCCGCACGAAGTCGGAGTTCGGGTCGAGGATGACCATGGGCAGGTCGGTGTCGATGAGGAGCTGTTCGAGGAGCACACCGAGCGCGTACGTCTTGCCCGAGCCCGACTGCCCGCACAGGAACGTGTGCCGGTTGAAGCGGTGAGGCTGGAGCAGGGCGTCCACCTTCCCGCGGCTGTGGTGCAGCTCGCCGATGCGCAGGGTCGCGCGCTCGCGCGCCTGGAGCGCCTCGAGCACCCCTGCGCCGGCGGGCGTGAGGTCGTGCGACGTGAACGGGTCGCCCCCGGACGCGACCACCGTGCCGTCCGGTCGCAGCTCCCCGAGGACCCGCCCGTGCCCGACGGCGTCGCCCGCCTTGGTCGCACGCGTCAGGACCTGCCCCATCACCAGGGCGCCGCCGGGGTGCTCGGCCGCCTCGGGCAGCGCGACCCTGATCGTCACGAAGTCCCCCGGCCCGATGCTCGACCCCCTCGGGAGCCGGTACGTGAAGCGGCGTCCGTCGAAGGACTCGGCGAGCGTGGTCTCGGTCGTCATGCGGGGCCTCCGGGGTCGCAGGTCGCGGTGCACGACAAGGATCGACCCCCGCGCCCGGAAGCGCACCCGCAGGCGAGGACGCGGCCCGGGCGGACCGGGTCAGCGCCGCCGCTCGTACGTGAGGAACCGGAACCGGACCCCGTCGGCCGAGGTCTGCCACCCGTCGGGGACCGCCCCCGCACCGCCCGGGCCACCCGGTGAGACCGCGAGCGCCCAGTCACCGTCCGGACCGGCAGCGAGCGCGGGCGCGAACGCGTCGCCGTCAACCACGAGGTCGATCTCCGTGACGACGCAGCGGTCCGCGAAGGGCAACGTCGCGGCGTACACCTGCGCGCCGCCCATGACCCAGACCTGCCCCGAACCCGACTCCTCGGCGGCGCCCGACGCGAGCGTCAGCCCCTCCTCGACGGACGGGGCGACCACGACGCCGGTGCCGTTCCTGCCCGGGCGAGCGGCGCCGTCGGGCTGCCAGTCCTCCTGGCGCGTGACGACCACGTTGAGGCGACCCGGCAGGGGGCGGAAGCGCGGCGGCAGCGAGTCCCAGGTGACGCGGCCCATGAGGACCGGGTGGCCCGTGGTGACGCGGCGGAAGTGCGCGAGGTCCTCGGGCAGGTGCCACGGCATCCCGCCGCGGGCCCCGATCACCGGGCGGCCCGCGGCGTCTCGCGCCTGGGCCCAGACCAGTCCGAGCGCCGGACGGCTCACACGGCCACCGGGGCCTTGATCGTCGGGTGGTGCTGGTAGCCCACGACCTCGACGTCCTCGTACGTGTAGTCGAACAGCGAGTCGCGCGGGGCCAGGCGCAGCGTCGGGGCCGGGTAGGCCTCACGGCCGAGCTGCTCGCGCACCTGCTCGACGTGGTTGTCGTAGATGTGGCAGTCGCCGCCCGTCCACACGAAGTCGCCGACCTCGAGGCCGGACTGCGCGGCGACCATGTGCGTGAGCAGCGCGTAGGAGGCGATGTTGAACGGGACGCCGAGGAACAGGTCCGCGCTGCGCTGGTAGAGCTGGCACGAGAGCCTGCCGTCGGCGACGTAGAACTGGAACATCATGTGACAGGGTGGCAGCGCCATGCCCCCGAGCTCGCCCACGTTCCACGCCGAGACGATCATGCGGCGCGAGTCCGGGTCGGTGCGCAGCGTCTCGAGGACCTGGCTGACCTGGTCGACGTGCTGACCGTCGGGCGTGGGCCACGACCGCCACTGGACGCCGTAGACGGGACCGAGCTCGCCGTCCTCGTCGGCCCACTCGTCCCAGATCTTCACGCCGTTCTCCTGGAGCCAGCGCACGTTCGAGTCACCGCGCAGGAACCACAGCAGCTCGTGGACGATCGACTTCAGGTGCACGCGCTTGGTCGTCACGAGCGGGAAGCCCTGCGACAGGTCGAAGCGCATCTGGTGGCCGAACACGCTGCGCGTCCCCGTCCCCGTGCGGTCCGACTTGTGCGTCCCGGTCTCCAGGACGAGCCGGAGGAGGTCCTCGTAGGGCGTGGGAATCGGCTGCTGCGCGGGCATGTTGCGAGTGTAGGCAAAGCGATCACCGCAGCGCGCTCCGGACCACCGGGCGTCCTGCGGTCCGAACACCCGGATCGGCACCACCCCGAGGATGGGAGGATCAGCAGCATGACGAACCCCACAGCCGCCGAAGAGATCCCCGCGTCGTCGCCGTCCCCCACGGACGCCCTGTGGGTCGAGCGCACCGGCACCCGCACCTACACCGGCTTCTCCGCGCGCGGCGCGAGCGTGTCGATCGGCCCCGCGAGCGCGGGCGCGGTCTTCACCCCGGGCGAGCTCCTCAAGATCGCGCTGGCCGCGTGCGCGGGCATGAGCAGCGACGCGCCGTTCGCACGCCGCCTGGGCGACGACTACGAGGTGACGATCCGCGTCGACGGCGCCAAGGACATGGCCGAGGACCGCTACACGGCCATCACGGAGCACTTCGAGATCGACCTGACGGGCCTCGAGGACGACGCGCGCGAGCGTCTCCTCAAGGTCGCGGACCGCGCGATCGAGACCACGTGCACCGTGGGGCGAACGGTCAGGAACGGTGCGACAGTGGAGCACACCTTCGGCCCGGTCGTGGGTGCGGTCGGCGAGTGATCGCCGCCTGATCGTGCGACCACGGGTCGCGGGGTCGCCAGGAGCCACAGGAGGGAGTCGTCCGATGGGTCGCAAGAAGAAGGACACCGACGCCCAGATGGCCGTCTGGGGAACGTCGGACAGCGTACGACCGGCGCCGCAGCCGCACTCGCACCTGACGGCGGTCCAGGACGCCCCCGAGGGGGCGCCGGCCGACGACTGGGGCGACCTGCGCAGCACGCCCCTGCTCGACGCCGCGCTCGACAAGGCCGTCACCATCCCGTCGTCGGTCATCCACGCGCACGTCGACGGGCTGCGCCGCCGCAACCCGCACGCGTCGCCCGCGCAGATCATCGGCATCCTCGAGCGCGAGTACCTCATGGTCATCGGCACGGCCGGGGGCGCGGTGGGGGCGGCAGCGGCCTTCCCGGCGGTCGGCACGGGCGTGGGCATCGCGCTGACGGCGAGCGACGTCGCGACGTACTTCGGGTCGTCGGCCGCGTTCTCGCTCGCGGTCGCGGACGTGTACGGCTTCGAGGTCGACGACGCCGCTCGCCGCCGCGCCCTCCTCCTCGCGTCGGTCCTCGGGGACAAGGGCTCGCAACAGGTCGAGAAGGCCGTCGGCGGGTCCGCCATGGCGTGGGGCAAGGTCCTCATGACGAGCATGCCGTCGAGCACGCTCAAGCAGGTCAACAAGGCCCTGACGAACAAGTTCCTGCGCACCCAGATGGTCAAGCACGGGGGGCTCGCGATCGGGCGCCTCGTGCCGTTCGGTGTGGGCGCGGTCGTGGGGGTCGCTGGGTCCCGCGCGCTCGGCAAGACCGTGATCAGCCAGACGCGGCGGGCGTTCGGTCCGCCGCCCCAGGCGTTCCGCCCGGTGCTGGAGGTCGTGGAGGTGCCCGACGGCGCCGCTCCCCCGCTGCTCGTCCCCGCACCTGCCGACCGGCTCGGCATCGTCGACGCCCCGGTACCCGGTGCGGGACCGGGGGCGGTCGACGAGGCCGCCGAACGAGAAGCCGCACGGCGGGCCCGCGGTGCGGACGGAGGCCCGGCGGGGACGGACGGCACGCCGCGCGGCCTCCGGTCCGTGCGGTGGCGCCGACCCGGGAGGGCCTCGTGACGTCTGGGGACCGGTCCGTGGCGTCCGGGGAACCGGCGGACGGTCGCACGGCCGGGCCGCACCGCGTCGAGCTCACGCACGTGCTCCCGCTCGGCGCCGAGCGTGCGTTCGCGCTCGTCGCGGACGTCCGGACCCACCCGCGGTGGGTGCCGCTCAGCCGGGGCGTCTTCCACGGTCCCGAGGGGTCGCCGGTGCCCGCGACCGCCTGGCGTCCGGGCGTCGGCGCCGAGTTCACGATGGTCTCGGGACCGTTCGCCCCGCAGGGCGCGCCGGGCTTCCCCGACCGGATGCGGATCACGCGGTGGGAGCCCCCCGGTGGCGAGGGGCGGGCGGGTCGCGCGACGTACCTGAAGCTCGGGCCGGCGCTGCTCGGGGAGGCGGGGATCGTCGTCGTCCCCCTCGCCGGTCACCACCTGCCCGCCGCGGCAGCGCACGAGCCCGTCGCGCGGTGCGCCGTGACCTGGTGGGAGGACGTGTACCTCGCGGGCCCGCTGCCCCGGGCCGTGACGGCCCCGTTCGCAGCCCGCGTGCTGGACCTCATGATCCGGCTGTCGCTGCGCCGTCTGGACACGATGGTGGCCCGGGGCTGAGCCCCGGTGCCCGGCACCCCGGTGCCGAACATGCGGTTGGCGTTCGACGAACATGCGGTTGGCGTCGAAATCCGACGGAATTCCGACGCCAACCGCATGTTCGGCACCGTGGGGTCAGGCCTCCGGGGACGGGGGCTCCTCGGCGTCCGGCGTCTCGGCCGGGCCCGCGAGGATCAGGTAGAGCTCGCGCCGCGTGCGTTCGAGGAGCGCCACGGCCTGGGCCGTCTGCTCGTCCGAGCCGGACCGGGCGACCTGCCGGAGCGCCTCGGCGACCTGCTGGAGCGCCCCGCGGAGCTGACGGGCCGGGCGGACCCCGCCGTCGGCCGCATCCTGCCAGGGCGTGCCGAGCTCGTCGGCGTGCTCGGTCACGTAGGTGCGGCCGTCGTCGGTGAGGCTCGCGAGCTTGCGCCCACCCTCGGCCGTGATGGTCACGAGGCCCTCGTCCTCGAGCAGGCTCAGCGCGGGGTAGATCGCGCCGGGGCTCGGGCGCCACGTCCCCGAGGTGCGCTCGCCGATCTCCTGGATGACCTGGTAGCCGTGCATGGGCTCCTCGGCGAGGAGGAGCAGGATCGCGGCGCGGACGTCGCCGCGCCCGGCACGACCGCCCGGTCCACGGCCACCGGGAACACGGCCACCGGGGCCACGGTGTCCACGACCGCGGGGGCCGCCGTCAGGTCCACCGACACGGCCGCCGCGCGGACCGCCGGGGAAGTCGCCCCCGATGTCGGACCCGAAGCCCTCGGGCTGGGGGAAGTCGTCGCGTCGGCGACGGGGTCGGCCCCCGAAGGGATCGAAGGCGCCTGCGCGGCCGGAGCGGTCGCGGGGCGGGCGGGAAGGGTCTGGGTGCTGGTGGGGGGTACGCATGGGGTGTCTCCTGACGAGTCCGTGTGTCTGTGGGTGCCCCTCCGCAGGGGCGTGCCGAGCGATGGGCTCGGGTGGCGGGTGCGGGCGGGTTCCCGTCGGTCCTCCGACGGGTCCTCGGTCTCGCATCCGGGTCGTCGACGCTGGGCGGCCTGTGCCGCACTCTCCACATCGATGCGTTAAAGATATATCGTTGACGTATCGATAGTCAACCCTCGGATCTCGATCGGGTTGCGTAGCCCTCCCGAGAACCGTCCAGGTCGTACAGTGACGGGAAGGCCCCGCGGCGCTCGCACCACGGGTGCCGTCGGTCACTCAGCAGTCACCCAGCAGTCACCGTGCAACGACGCACACCCCGCACCGTCGCACGTCCCACGCCCGCTCCGGACCAGACAGAGGCGCAGATGACGACCAGCACCCCGGCCACCGCACCGGTCCCCCGGCACTACCTGATGTGCCGCCCCACGTACTTCACGGTCAGCTACGAGATCAACCCGTGGATGGACCGCGCCCGCCCGGTCGACACCGCGCTCGCCGTCGCCCAGTGGGAGCGGCTGCGCGACGTCTACCTCGACCTCGGGCACCGCGTCGAACAGATCGCCCCCGACCCCGGCCTGCCCGACATGGTCTACGCGGCCAACGGCGCGACCGTCGTCGACGGCCTGGTGTACTCAGCCCTGTTCCGCCACCCCGAGCGGGCGCCCGAGGGCCCGGCCTACCTCAAGTGGTTCGCCGACCGCGGGTACGTCACCCACTCGGCCGACCACGTCAACGAGGGCGAGGGCGACCTCCTCGTCGCGGGCGACGTCGTCCTGGCCGGGACCGGTTTCCGCACCGAGCGCAGCGCGCACCAGGAGGCGGCGGACCTGTGGGGTCGCGAGGTCGTCACGCTCGAGCTCGTGGACCCGCGCTTCTACCACCTCGACACGGCGCTCGTCGTGCTACGCGGCGGCGAGGGCGCGCCGCGCGTCGTGTCGGGTGGCACGCCGCCGCCGTTCCTCACCCCCCTGCCCGACGGCGCCGCGCACCCCCTCGACCCGCCGCACCCCGGCACGGCGCACGCCGCGGTCGACGTGCCCGTGGACCTCGCGTACTACCCACCGGCCTTCTCGCCCGCGTCCCAGGAGATCCTGGCCGAGCGGTTCCCCGACGCGCACCACGCGACCGAGGCCGACGCCCTGGTGCTCGGCCTCAACGCGGTGAGCGACGGGCGGCACGTCGTCCACGCCCCGGCCGCGACCCACTTCGCGGGCGCCCTCGCCGAGCGCGGCTACGAGACGGTCGCGGTCGACACGTCCGAGCTCCTGCGCGGCGGCGGCGGCGCCAAGTGCTGCACGCTGGAGATCCGCTCGTGAGCGCCCGGAGCCAGACGGCCCCCGCCTCCGCGACCACGGCCGCTGCCGCTGCCGGTGCCGACCACCTCGCGCACAACTACCACCCGCTGCCCGTGACGATCGCGACGGGCGAGGGCGCCTGGGTCACCGACGTCGACGGTCGGCGCTACCTCGACCTGCTCGCCGGGTACTCGGCCCTGAACTTCGGGCACCGCCACCCCGCCCTGATCGAGGCCGCGACCGAGCAGCTCGGGCGCGTGACCCTGACCTCGCGCGCGTTCGACCACGACCTCCTGCACCCGTTCGCGGACCGCCTGACCCAGCTCATCGGTCCGCTCGTCACGGGCGGCGGCCCGGGCTCGGCGCCGATGATGGTCCCCATGAACACCGGCGCCGAGGCCGTCGAGACCGCGATCAAGATCGCCCGCAGGTGGGGATACGAGGTCAAGGGCGTGCCGGCCGGACGGGCGAGCATCGTCGTCGGGCACGGGAACTTCCACGGGCGCACCACGACCATCGTGTCGTTCTCCGACGACCCCGACGCGCGGGACGGCTACGCCCCGTACACGCCCGGCTTCCGGCTCGTGCCCTACGGCGACGCGCGCGCGGTCGCGGACGCGATCGACGAGACGACCGTGGCCGTCCTCATGGAGCCGATCCAGGGAGAGTCGGGCGTCGTCGTGCCGCCCGACGACTACTGGCCGACGCTGCGCCGCGTGTGCGACGAGCGCGGCGTCCTGCTGATCGCGGACGAGATCCAGTCGGGCCTGGGCCGGACGGGAACCACGCTCGCGTGCGAGCTGTGGGACGTGAAGCCGGACCTCGTGACGCTCGGCAAGGCGCTGGGCGGCGGCGTCGTCCCCGTGTCGGCGGTCGTCGGGAGCAGCGACGTCCTGGGCGTCCTGACGCCCGGCACGCACGGGTCGACGTTCGGCGGCAACCCGCTCGCGTGCGCCGTGGGGCTCGCGGTCGTGGCCCTCCTCGAGACGGGCGAGCACCAGGCCCGGGCCCGTGACCTGGGGGCGCACCTGCACGCACGCCTCGCGAGCCTGGTCGACGACGGTCTGCTGACGGGCGTCCGAGGTGTCGGGCTGTGGGCCGGGATCGACCTCGACCCGGCCCGCGGGACGGGCCGCGACCTGTGCGAGGCGCTGCTCGCGCGGGGCGTCCTGGCCAAGGACACGCACGGCTCGACCATCCGTCTGGCACCCCCGCTCGTCGTCGGCCGTCCAGACCTCGACCTCGGGACGGCCGCTCTGCGTGACGCACTGACGCAGCTCGCCGCGGATCGGTAGAGTCCGGAGGGTGACCACTCCTGCCTCTGACACCTCCACCCGCCTCGCCGAGTGGCAGCAGGCCTACACCGACCTGCAGTCCCTCGGCCTGAAGCTCGACCTGACCCGCGGCAAGCCCTCCGCCGAGCAGCTCGACCTCTCCGACGCCCTCCTGGCACTTCCGGGCGCAGGAACGGTCACCGACGAGAACGGCACCGACGTGCGTAACTACGGCGGGCTCGACGGCCTGCCGCAGCTCCGCCGCATCTTCGCCGAGCTCCTCGACGTCCCCGTCGACCAGCTCCTCGCAGGTGGCAACGCGAGCCTCACGCTCATGCACGACACGCTCGCGTTCGCGATGCTGTTCGGCCTGCCGGGCTCCGAGCGCCCGTGGGTGCGCGAGGAGAAGGTGCGGTTCGTGTGCCCGGTCCCGGGCTACGACCGCCACTTCGCACTGTGCGAGG
This sequence comes from Oerskovia turbata, assembly GCF_000718325.1. Lineage (GTDB taxonomy): Bacteria > Actinomycetota > Actinomycetes > Actinomycetales > Cellulomonadaceae > Oerskovia > Oerskovia turbata. Next base: position 319,854 of record NZ_JOFV01000001.1, on the reverse strand, counting down.
CGTTCGGCATCGAGATGGTCACGGTCCCCATGACGGCCGACGGCCCCGACGCCGAGGCCGTGGCCGCGCTCGTCGCGGACGACCCGACCATCAAGGGCATGTGGGTCGTGCCGACCTACGCCAACCCGGACGGCTCCGTGGTCTCGCGCGAGGTCGCCCAGCGACTCGTCTCGATGCCCGCCGCGGCCCCGGACTTCCGCATCTTGTGGGACAACGCGTACGCGGTGCACCACCTCACGGACGTCGAGACCGAGTCCGCGCCCGCCCTGGCCCTGGCGGCCGAGGCCGGGAACCCCGACCGCGTGCTGCTCTACGCCTCGACCTCCAAGATCACGTTCCCCGGCGCGGGCGTCTCCTTCCTGGGCGCCTCCCCCGCCAACGTCGCCTGGTACAAGAAGCACCTCGCGGCCCAGTCGATCGGCCCGGACAAGGTCAACCAGCTCCGCCACGCCCAGTTCTTCGGGGACGCCGACGGCGTGCGCGCGCACATGCGCAGGCACCGTGACGTCATCGCCCCGAAGTTCGAGGCCGTCGACACGATCCTGCGCGAGCGCCTGGGGACGGACTCCGGCGCCTCGTGGACCGCGCCGCTCGGCGGGTACTTCGTGTCGCTCGACGTCGTCCCGGGGACCGCGGCGCGCGTCGTCCAGCTCGCCAAGGAGGCCGGGATCGCCCTGACTCCCGCGGGCGCGACGTTCCCGTACGGCAAGGACCCCCGCGACGCCAACATCCGCCTGGCGCCGACCCTGCCCCCGCTCGACGAGGTCCGGGTCGCGATCGACGGCGTCGCGACGTGCGTCCTGCTCGCGGCGGCGGAGAAGGCGGCGTCCTGAGCCAGCGCCCCGAACGTGTCAGAACGAGCGTGACCTCTGGCCCACGCTCGTTCTGACACGTGCAGCGCCCGACGGGCGGCCACGGACCCCTGGTCCGCGGCCGCCCGTCGTCGCATGATGGAGGTCTCGCCCGACCGCCCGCAGCACCGATGAGTTCGCACGCCCCGGACGGTCGAACACTGGACAGACCCGTGCACCACCCACGACACAGGGAGCACGCATGACCAGCGCACCAGACCTCGCGATCGAGGCCCACGGCCTCGTGAAGCACTTCAAGGAGACCCGGGCCGTCGACGGGATCGATCTCGCCGTCCCGACCGGCACCGTCTACGGCGTCCTGGGCCCCAACGGCGCGGGCAAGACCACCGCCGTCCGCATGCTCACGACGCTCCTGCGCCCCGACGCCGGGACCGCCCACGTCCTGGGCCACGACGTCCTCACCCAGCCCGACGCCGTCCGCTCGCTCGTGGGTCTCACAGGCCAGTACGCGTCGGTCGACGAGGACCTCACGGGCGCCGAGAACCTCGTCGTCATCGCGCGCCTGTACGGCTTCTCGACGCTCGCGGCGAAGCGGCGCGCCCTGGACCTCATGGAGGCCTTCGGGATCGCGGAGGCCGCGAACCGGCCCGTCAAGACGTACTCGGGCGGCATGCGCCGCCGCATCGACCTCGCCGCGAGCCTCGTCATGAGCCCGCGCGTGCTGTTCCTCGACGAGCCCACGACCGGGCTCGACCCCCGCAGCCGCAACCAGGTGTGGGACATCGTCCGCGTCCTCGTGGCCGACGGCGCGACCGTCCTGCTCACGACCCAGTACCTCGAGGAGGCCGACCAGCTCGCTGACCGCATCGCGGTGATCGACCACGGCAAGGTCATCGCCGAGGGCACCGCGACCGAGCTCAAGCGCTCGGTCGGCGAGGGCTCGGTGTCCCTGCGGCTCGCCTCGTCGGGCGACCGCGGCCGGGCCGCGGAGATCGTCGAGCGGGTGCTCGGCGCGGAGGTCGTGCTCGCGCAGGACCCGTACGCGTTCTCCGCCCGCGTGCCCGACGACGGCGCGGACCTCGCGGCACAGCTCCTGCCGGCCCTCGCCGAGGCAGGGATCGCGGTGCCCGAGTTCACGCTGGGGCAGCCGAGCCTCGACGAGGTGTTCCTGGCGCTCACGGGCCAGCCGGCCGACGAGGACGAGCAGAACGGCCACCAGCAGAGCGACCGCAAGCAGAGCGACCACGAGGAGGTGGCCTGATGGCCGCGACCCAGACCGAGGTGATCACGACCCCGGAGGCGCAGGTCCTGCGCGCGGCGATCGCGATCGACCAGCACCCGACGCGGCCCTCGCCGCTCGCGAACACCCTGACGTTCGCGTGGCGTGCGCTGCTCAAGATCAAGCACGTGCCGGAGCAGCTGTTCGACGTCACCCTGACGCCGGTCATCTTCACGCTCATGTTCACGTACCTGTTCGGCGGCGCGATCGCCGGGGACCCGGAGACGTACCTGCAGTACCTGCTGCCCGGCATCCTGGTGCAGACGGTCCTGATCATCACGGTGTACACGGGCTTCACGCTCAACACCGACATCACCAAGGGCGTGTTCGACCGGTTCCGCTCGCTGCCCATCTGGCGTCCGGCCCCGATCGTCGGGGCGCTCCTGGGCGACACGGTCCGTTACACGATCGCGTCGGCGATCACGGTCGGGCTGGGTATCGCGATCGGTTTCCGGCCCGACGGCGGCGTGGTCGGCGTCCTGCTGGCCGTGGCGCTGCTGCTGGTCTTCGCGTTCGCGATCAGCTGGATCTTCACGATCCTGGGCCTCGTCATGCGCACGCCCAACGCCGTGATGGGTGTCTCGATGCTGGTCCTCATGCCGTTGACGTTCGCGTCGAACATCTTCGTGAACCCCGACACGATGCCCTCAGGACTCAAGGCCTGGGCCGAGATCAACCCGGTGAGCCACCTGGCCACGGCGGTGCGGGCCCTCATGGCCGGCACCGCGACGTTCGACCAGATCGCGTGGGTCCTGCTGGCCTCGGTCGTGCTGACGGCGATCTTCGCGCCGATCACGATGCACCTGTACCGGACGCGCAACTGAGCCCGTGACCGGGGCCTCATGGCTCCGACCTGTCAGAGCGGGCGTGACCGTGGGGTCACGCCCGCTCTGACAGGTCGCGAAAGAGCCCTCAGCCGGCCGATGCCTGGCCGTCCGCCGCGGGCGTCCTGTCCTCCTCGCACCGCTTGGTCACGACCATCACGGGGCACGCAGAGTGGTGCAGCACGGCCTGGCTCGTCGACCCGAGGAGCAGGCCGGTGAAGCCGCCGCGTCCCCGCGACCCGACGACGATGAGGTCGGACGCGGTGGAGAACTCCGTGAGCAGCTCGGCACCGGTGCCGTCCAGCACGATGCGCTTGATCGACACGTCGGGGTTCTCGGCCTCGTGGCGGTTCACGATGACGTTGAGCCCCTCGGTGATGTCGTCGAGCACCTGCTGGTGGTCGATCGAGGCGGGCAGCCACGCGAGGAGCCCTGCGCCCGCACCCACGGGGACCCCCGCCACGGCGACGAGCTCGGCCCCCCAGGCCCGGGCCTGCTTGATCGCGTGCCGCAGCGCGATGTCGGCCGACGGTGACCCGTCGACACCGACCACGATCCGCTTCAGGGGGGCGACGGGAGGGAGCTCCGCGCTGTCGTCGGGTCCGCTCTTGAGCGGCACGACGACCGTGGGGCACCTCGAGTGGGCAGGCAGTGCCGACGACACCGTGCCCAGGAGGCGCTCGGTGAAACCGCCGCGCCCTCGCGTGCCGACCACAACCAGGCCGTAGTCCTTCGAGAGCTCGACGAGCACTCCGGCGGCATCCCCGGTGGCGATCGCAGCGGTGGTCGTGACACCTGCCGCCTCGGCACGCTGGGTGGCCTCGGCGAGGACCGCCTTGGCCCCTTCCTGGATCGCGGTGTCGTCCAGGGCCGCGTAGCCGCCGTCGAGCGAGGCCGCGGTGAAGGACGGCAGGGAGTACGAGCACACGATGTGCAGGGGCCAACCGACCTGGCGGGCGTACGCGGCCGCCCAGTCCAGCGCGTGCAGGCTGGGGGTCGATCCGTCGACGCCGACGAGCACGATCTCCGCACGGGTCATGGTTCCGTCTCCTTCCGAGGGCAAACGTCCATCCTGAGACAAACCTATCGAAAGAACTGGCAAAGTCACACCGGCGCGCGCACGCCGGGGGCGGGTCCGACGCAGAGAACCCCGCACTTCCGCACGAGGCGGACGGACGGGGTTCTCGGCCGGTCGGCGGAAGGTCTTCCGCTGTCCCGGGTGGTCTCAGGCGACGCGGATGAACGTCGGGTTCGACTGCCAGATCTGGCGGACCTGGATGGTCTTGCCGGGGCGCGGTGCGTCGATCTGCATGCCGTCGCCGGCGTAGATCGAGATGTGGCCGGGCGTCCAGATGAGGTCACCAGGCTGAGCGTCGGCGGCCGACACCTTGGTGCCGACACCACCCTGAGCGCTCGAGGTGCGCGGCAGGCTGATGCCGGCCTGGGCAAAGACGTACTGGGTGAAGCCCGAGCAGTCGAAGCCGTCGGGCGACGTGCCGCCGTAGACGTAGGGGACGCCCACGTAGCGGGTGGCGATCGAGACGATCGCGGAACCGGCGGCCGAGGCCGGGACCTGGACGGCCGGGGCCTTCTCGGTGGTCGCGGTGCTCGCGGCGGTCGAGGTGCGCTGGTTGGAGCGCGACGGGGTCTGCGTGGCGCGCGTCTCGACGACCTGCTCGACGACGGGCTCCGGCGCGGGGGTCACGGCGACGGCCGCGCTCTCGATCGCGAAGCCGGCCTCGGCGGCGACCGTGACGGCCGGCGCGGACTCGAGCGCGGCGCGGGCCTGGGCCGTGAGCGCGTTCAGGTCGACGGTGTTGAGCTTGGTCGAGTCCTGCTCGACCGGTGCTGCGTTGGCAGCCGTCCCGCCCAGCATCGAGACGATGAGTCCCGACGAGGCAGCGACGACAGCGGTGCGGCGGCCGACGGAGGAAGCCGTCGCCGCCGAAGCAAGGGTGGAAAGCGGGCGTCGTGCTGCACGATGGCGTGCGCCGTTCGTCACTGCGTTCACTAGTTACCTCTCCTGGACGCCTGCGAGGTCAGCTGTCGGGTTCGGGTGGGAGAATCACCCGGCCGTCAGGACCGAGGTCCTTCTGGCTTCACCCCAAGGGCACCGTTGCCGGTACCCGAATTTGGGTCCCCCGTCCCTGTCAGCGGGTCGTGGTGTTCCTCTCGCGGTGACAGGGTTAGGCGTTCCGCGCGAGGGCTTCGACGAATGAGTCTTCCGTGAAGCAGAACCGACCGTACAGGACCGCTCGGAGAATGTCACGTTCCCATCACGACGAGCTCGCAGACCCTGCCGGACCGGAGGAGACGTCCCGGCACAGCGCCGCCCCCGTACCTCGCCGGAGCGGCGGCACGGGGGCGGTGTCGGTCGTGGTGAGCCCGGTCAGGGCGCCGTGACGAAGATGTGGCGCGCGACGTCGTCGGGCAGGTCGAGGACCGTCTCCGCGCCGTCCGCGGACACCGTGAACGACCCCGTCGTCGGCGTGACCGTGACCTCCTGACGCGGCAGGATGCCCGCGGCCGCGAGACGCGCGAGCAGGTCCGTGTCCGTCTGGAGCGGCTCCGCGATGCGCTGCACGACGACGCGCAGCTCGCCGGGGGTGCGCCCCGCGCGGTCGGCCGCGGCCACGTAGGACGGCAGCGACACGACGCCGTCGAGGTACTCGATCTCCTGGATCTGCTCACCCAGCTCCGACAGGCCCGGGATGGGGTTGCCGTACGGGTCGTAGTGCGGGTGGTCGAGCAGGCCGATCAGGCGCTTCTCGACGAGCTCGCTCATCACGTGCTCCCAGCGGCAGGCCTCGACGTGCACGAACTCCCAGTCGAGCTTGATGACGTCCGTCAGGAGACGCTCCGCGAGGCGGTGCTTGCGCATGACGCGCTGCGCCTTGGCGTGCCCGTCGGGGGTGAGCTCGAGGTGACGGTCGCCCGTCACGACGACCAGACCGTCGCGCTCCATGCGCGCCACCGTCTGGGAGACGGTGGGACCCGAGTGGCCGAGACGCTCCGCGATGCGTGCACGCAGAGGGACGATCCCCTCCTCGTCGAGCTCGTAGATCGTCTTCAGATACATCTCGGTGGTGTCGATCAGGTCGGTCACGTCGCGCTCCTGTCGCTTGGGGGCTTGGGGGCACCTGCCGCACCGGCGGGCCGCTGACCACTAGTTTAGGTCCGAGCCACCGACATTGTGGACGGCGAGCGGTGTTCGCGCCAGGCCGGACTATCGTTGCCCCGTGCCTGAGCCCACCCAGATCACCGTCCCCCCGCACCTGCTGCCCAGCGACGGCCGCTTCGGCTGCGGCCCCTCCAAGGTCCGCGACGCGCAGGTCCGCGCGCTCACGGAGGCGGGCTCGTCCCTGCTGGGGACCTCTCACCGCCAGGCACCGGTCAGGTCGCTCGTGGGCCGGATCCGGTCCGGCCTCGCCGACCTCTTCGACGCCCCGGAGGGCTACGAGGTCGTCCTGGGCAACGGCGGGTCGTCGGCGTTCTGGGACGTCGCGACGCTGTGCCTGGTGCGCGAGCGCGCCCAGCACGCGGCGTTCGGCGAGTTCGGCGCCAAGTTCGCGACCGCGACCACGCGAGCCCCCTTCCTGGCGCCCTCGCAGGTGATCACCGCTCCCCCGGGGTCGGTGGCCCTCCCCGAGGCCGCGGACGGGATCGACGTCTACGCCTGGCCCCACAACGAGACCTCGACGGGAGCCATGGCCCCCGTGCGCCGCGTCCCGGGATCGCGCGAGCAGGGTGCGCTCACGCTGGTCGACGCGACGTCGGGCGCGGGCGCCCTCCCGGTGGACCTCGCGGAGACGGACGTCTACTACTTCGCGCCGCAGAAGGTCTTCGGGTCCGACGGCGGGCTGTGGGTCGCGATCATGTCGCCCGACGCCGTCGCGCGCGCCGAAGAGATCGAGTCCGGTGACCGGTGGGTCCCCGAGTTCCTGTCGCTCGGCGCGGCGATCACGAACTCGCGCCAGGACCAGACCCTCAACACCCCGGCGGTCGCGACGCTCGTGACGTTCGCCGAGCAGGTGGACTGGCTCAACGAGCAGGGCGGTCTCGCGTGGGCGAGCGCCCGGGCCGCGTCCTCGGCCCAGACCCTGTACGGGTGGGCGGAGTCCCGCGACTGGGCCACCCCCTTCGTGACGCGCCCCGAGGACCGGTCCACCGTCGTCGGGACGATCGACCTCGACGAGTCGATCGACGCGACGCGGGTCATCGCCGCGCTGCGTGCCAACGGCATCCTCGACGTGTTCCCCTACCGCAAGCTCGGGCGCAACCAGCTGCGCATCGGGATGTTCCCCGCGATCGAGCCCACGGACGTCGAGCTGCTCACGCGCAGCATCGACTTCGTGGTCGACGCCCTGGCCTGACCGCTCAGGCGGCCGTCGCGGCGTCCTCGGCGTCGTCCACGCCGAGCCGGCGACGCGTCTCGCTGCGCGCGTTGCGCTCCTTGGGGGTCCCGCCGTCCGGGTAGGTGACCACGAGGTGCGGGCGTCGGGTCATGCGGTACCTGACGGTGAACTGCCAGCTCCGCATGGCCCAGATCGCGGCCCCCACGGAGACCAGGAGCGCCGTGAGGGAGCCGATCCCGATCGCCCAGCGCGGCCCGTAGGCCTCGGCGATCCAGCCGACGATGGGCGCACCGACGGGCGTCGCTCCCAGGAACACGATCATGTACAGCGACATGACGCGTCCGCGCATGACGGGGTCGGTCGTCATCTGGATGGTCGTGTTGGCCGCGGTCATCATGGTCAGCGACATGAAGCCCACGGGGATGCACGCGATCGCGAACGTCGTGTAGCTCGGCATGAGCGCCATGACCCCGGTCGCGACCGCGAAGCCGAAGGCCGAGCCGATCACGAGCCGCACGCGCGGACGCTCCCGCCGGGCGGCCATGAGCGCACCGGTGAGCGACCCGATCGCGAGGATCGACCCGAGCATGCCGTACTCCCCCGCGCCCATCCCGAACTCGACGCGCGCCATCATCGCCGACGTGAGCTGGAAGTTGAGGCCGAACGTCGAGACGACGCTCAGCACGACCATGATGACGATGATGTCGGAGCGTCCGCGCACGTACCGGATGCCCTCGCGGATCTGCCCCTTCTCCCGGGAGGCGCTGGGCAGCCTGTGCATCTCGCGCGTGCGCATGCGGGACAACGCGAAGATGGTCGCACCGAAGCTGACGCCGTTGATGATGAAGACCCAGCCGGTGCCCACCGCGGCGATCAGCAGGCCCGCGACGCCCGGTCCGATGAGGCGGGCCGCGTTGAACGAGGCGCTGTTGAGACCCACCGCGTTGGACAGCTTGTCGCTGGGGACCATCTCCGCGACGAACGTCTGACGCACCGGTCCGTCGAGCGCGGAGACGCACCCGAGCGCGAGCGCGAAGCCGTAGACGTGCCACAGCTCGACGTGGCCCGACAGGACGAGGGCGCCGAGCCCGAGCGCGAGCACGCCCGAGGCGCCCTGCGTGGCCATGAGCATCTTGCGGCGCGGGAGGCGGTCCGCGAGGACTCCCGCCCAGGCGGACAGCGCGAGGACGGGCGCGAACTGCAGGGCCGTGATGACGCCGACGGCGACGCCGGAGTTCGCCGTCAGGACGGTCAGGACGAGCCAGTCCTGCGCGATGCGCTGCATCCAGGTCCCGATGTTCGCGACGAGCGCGGACCCGAACCACAGGCGGTAGTTGAAGTACTTGAGGGAGGAGAACGTCGCGCTCATCGGGCGGCGATCCGGGTCAACAGGTCACTGGCGCGGGCCAAGGTCTCTCTTTCGTCGGGGGTCAGGCTGGTCAGCTGCTGGGTGAGCCACGCGTCGCGGCGTCGACGGGTCTCCTTGACCTCGAGGACGCCGGCCTCGGTGAGGGCCACGACGACCTGGCGCTTGTCCGTGGGGTGCTCGAGCTTGTGGACGAGGCCGAGCTCGACGAGCGCGTTCACGGTGCGCGTCATGGACGGCGGGCGGATGCGCTCGTGGGTCGCGAGCGCACCGGGGGTCATCCCGCCGTGCTTGTGGAGCACGGTCAGGACGCCGAACTGGCCCTCGGGCAGGTCGGCACCGCCGCGCTGCGAGCGCAGGGCGCGCGAGACGCGTGTGAGGGCGACGCGCAGGTCGCCACCGAGGGTCGCGGGCCGACACTGCGCCTTCGTGGGGGACGAGGGCGAGGTCTGATCCGCAGGAGGCACATCGTTACCTTAACTCATTACCTTAGGTAAGGAAAGGGTCCGGGTGGGGTGAGAACGCTCCCGGGCAGCGACCCGAGACGTCCCGAACGTCCGCTATGGTGTGCGCCGTGCACCAGGAACTCACCCTCGCCGAGACCCTTCACCTCCTCGGGCTCATGGGCCGCGATCTGCCGTCCTTCATCACGTCCGTCTCCGGGCGCGACGACGCGCTCGACCTCGTCGCGGAACCGCGCCAGGTCAAGCGCCTGCCCGCGCCGCTCAAGCTCGCGACGCGCCTCGCACCCACCGTCCGCGCGACGCTCCGCGTGGTCGACGTGACCGACGGCGTCGCGACCTTCTCCGTGGACGCGAACGCGGGCGGCCTGCCCGCGCACAAGCTCCTCGGCCTCGCCGCGAGCCGGATCGAGACCGTCGTCGCGGCCAAGGGGCTGCCCGCCGGTTCCGTGCGCGTCCTGCCCGACGCGAGGATCGCGCTCGACGTCCAGCGCCTCCTCCAGGCCCGCCACCCCGGCACCCGGGTCGCGGACGTGACGTTCAGGAACGGCCTGGTCGTGCTCGACGGCGCCGCAGCCTGACCCGACCTCCCCGCACCACCCCGCACCTTCCCCGCCCGCCGACCGTCGCCCCGTCGCTCGGCGGCGGGGCGACGGCGTTGGGCACCCGTTCACTGACGGGGCGAGGCCGTCGCCCGGTCGAGCAGGTCCAGGAAGGACCGGTAGTACCCCTCGACGTAGTGCACGGGCGAGCGGCCCCACCGGTGGTCGGGGTCGCCGACCACGAGGTGCACGGGCACCCGGACGAACTGGTGCGGCGCCAGGTCCAGGCGCAGCCGCCCGTACATGTACTCGAGCAGGTGGTTCGCGTCTGCCGATGCCTTGTAGTCAAAACGGGTGCCGTCGGCGCACTGCTCGGCCCAGCGCGCCTGGTGGACGACGATGCGGTCCAGCAGGCCGGCCGCTCTGGCCTCCGCCACGAAGCGACGGCGGCCGGCCTCCCACGCCATCAGGAAGTCGATCGACCCCGGGACGACCCGGTGGAGGTCGGGCGAGACCCCGGCGCGCAGGAGCTCCGCCGACGGTGTCCCGACGCCGGCCCGGTCGTCCACCAGGATCCCGAACCGTTCGTCGACGAGGTCGACGACGATCACGTCGGCCTGCACGGCGGGCATCGCCCGCCAGAACGCCTTGCCCAGGTCCTGTTCGACCATCCGCCGCTGGAAGGCCGACGGGAGGGTCGTGGTGTCGACGCCCTCCAGGCCGTGGTCGGCGAAGGCGCTCGCGAGCGAGCTGCGCGCGTAGTAGTCGGTGAGCCGGAACCTCGACTCACCCGGCAGAGCGAAGGCGTCACGGGTAACGCAGCTCCCGTGGATCAGGACGGAACGCACGCCGGTACCGGCAGCGACCGCGGGTCCGGTCACTTCACCGTGGGCGGGAGGACCGCAAGCTCTGCCTTGTGCTGCTCGATGAACGGGGCCGCCGTGTCGGTCGCGAAGGAGGCCATGAGCGGGTCGAGCAGGTCGCGGTTCAGCACGACGATCGACTGTCCGTCGGCGGAGCGTCCTGTGCCGTTGTGCGGCGCGGTGAGGAACGTGACGTCGTTGGTCGACAGGCCGCGCGCGCTCAGGTAGAGGTCCTGGATGCGGTCCATGGTCAGGCCCTCGTCGACCGCCACGGACTCGCTGAACGCCGTGAAGAAGGACGTCATCATGGGGACGTCGTTGCGGTTGTTGTTGACCTTGGCGAGGATCGACCGCATCCAGTTCTGCTGGCGCTGCGCGCGGCCGAAGTCGCCGTTGGCCAGGCCGTAGCGCTGGCGCGTGTAGGCGAGGGCTTCCTCGCCGGACAGGTTGTGCACGCCCGCCGTGAACTGGACCTTCTTGCCGTCACCGATGTCCTCGGGGATGCGGATGAGTACACCGCCGAGCGCGTCGGTGAGCGTCGTGAAGGACGTGAAGTCGGTCAGTGCGAAGTGGTCGATCCGCACTCCCGTGAGCTGTTCGACGGTCTCGATCATGAGCGCCGGACCCCCGTAGGAGAAGGCTGCGTTGATCTTGGCCTCGCCGTGCCCGGGGATCGGCACCCAGCTGTCGCGCGGGAACGAGACGACCTGCGCCGACTTCCTGTCCGCGGGGAGATGGACGAGCATGATCGCGTCGGTGCGCTGGGCACCGGCCTGCCACTGCGAGGGGTCGCCGGCCGAGATCCGGCTGTCCGAGCCGAGCACGAGGATGTTGACGGCCTCGTCGGGCACGTCGGGGTTGGTCGGCGCCGGGGCCGGACGGTCCTTGATGTCCACGAACGGGTCGGCGAGCTTCTCGATGTTCCGGTCGAGGCTCTGGCGGAACGCGACGACGGCCGCGAACCCACCGAGGCAGATCACGGCCACGAGGGCGCCGAGGACGATGAGGGCGGTCCGCGTCCTGTTCTTGCGTCGGCGGACGTGACGTCGGCCGGGACCCACGTCGCGCGGACCAGGGGTCGATTCGGTCCCGACCGGGAGCAGCTCGTTGCCAGACACGGTTGCATCCTATGGGACCGCGGGAGCGCTCGGGCCCGGAATCCTGCCCTTTGCACGGCTCTTCACCCCGGTGAGCAGCACGTGGGTTTGGTTCCTACATCCCCTGCGGCGATAGAGTGTGGAGGTTTAGCGAGAGAACGTGGGACATTCGTACGTCATTTTGCCCGATTCGTGAACACGAGCGAGCGCTGTCGTGCAGGACGCCATCCGCACTGCCGAAGGAAGCCAGGGGGACATGACCGGCCGCTCGTCGAGGGGAGCGCTCCACGCGCGACGGAAGCCGTCGTCGGGGCATCGTGTCCTGCTCGTGACCCACCACTACGCCCCCGAGACCGGCGCGCCGCAGCGTCGTTGGGGGGCGCTGATCGCGCGGTTCGTCAGTGCGGGCGTCGACGTGAGCGTCCTGACGCCCCCTCCGCACTACCCGTCGGGCACGCTCGCTCCCGGCGCGACCGAGCAGCTCCCGGGGACGGTCTCCCGCGGTGCGCACGGCGAGCGCATCATCCGGGTGCGCTACCGGGAGCACACGACGTCGCTGGTCTCGCGGACCGCGGACCACCTGGTGGCCGCCGTGAGCTCGATCGAGCTGGGGCTGCGGCGCCTGCGCCGACGCCACCACCGGCCCACCGTCGTGATCGGGACCGTGCCCGGGATCCCGAGCATGTTCGCGGCCTGGGCGCTCGCACGGTTCTTCCGCGCGGCCCTGGTGGTCGAGATGCGCGACGCGTGGCCGGACCTCATCCGGCCGAGCGGGATCATGACCGGTTCGCTCGCCCAGCGTCGTCCCGGTCGCGCCTTCGCGACGACGCTCGCCCACCGGGCCATCACGCGGTTGCAGGCACGCGCCGACCTGGTGGTCACCACGACGGAGACGTTCGCCGACGTCCTGCGGTCCCGTGGTGCCCGCAACGTCGCGGTCGTGCGCAACGGCACGGCGTTCCCCGTGGTCAGCCGTCCGGTCGTGGCGCCGGGCACCGACCTCGAGCGACGTCCGTTCCGCGTCGTGTACGCCGGCACCCTCGGCAGGTCGCAAGGGCTCGAGGTCGTGGTGCGTGCCGCTGCGCTGGTCGAGTCGCGCGGGCTGCCGATCGAGGTCCGGATCGTCGGGGCTGGCAACGACGCGACGCACCTCGCGGCGCTCGCGCGTTCGTTGGGTGCACCGGTCACGGTCGGCCCGCCGATCCCCCACGCCGAGATCGAGGCCCTGTACGACTGGGCGGACACCCTCGTGGTCTCGCTCCGCGACTGGGAGCCCTTCCAGTGGACCGTGCCCTCGAAGCTGTACGAGGTCATGGCGTCGGGGCACCACGTCACCGCGTGCGTCGCGGGAGAATCGGCCGAGCTCGTCCTCTCGCTCGAGGCCGGGGACGTGGTGCCGCCCGGGGACGTCGAGGCGTTGGCGAACCTGTGGGCCGGCTATGCGGAGTCCGGGGTCGCCCCGGTCGCGAGCCGTGCGGCCAGTGCGTGGGTGGCGGTCCACGCGAACGACGACGTGCTCGCTGCGACGTACCTCGCCCTGCTCGACGACCTGACTCGATGAGCGGTTCGTCGACCGTGCGGGATCTCGCGCGCAACGTCCGGTTCGCGGTGTCCTTCGGGGCGCGCGCGCTCGTCGACGACCCGGTCTGGCTCCTGGTCCAGGCGGTGCGGCGCTCTCCCGCCCGGGTCCGGGCCGGTGCCGTGCGCGCCCTGGGGCTGGCGCCCTCCCCGTCGGCGCCGCACGCTCTGTCGCGCTATCTCGCGGGTGACTCCGCCGGCGCCGCCGACGAGTCGTCCCGACTCCTCGAGTCGTCCGGCGGTCGGTCGCGGATCGGCGCCGAGGTGGCCGTCGCCGTCGGGCGTGCGGACCTCCTGGACGCCGTCGCCTCCCGGGGACCGGCGCGTCTGCGCGCCCTGTGGCAGCGGGGCGACGTCGCGGGCCTGCGCGCGGCACGGGCGTCGGGGCGCGCCGAGCGTCGCGTCCTCGCGAGCCTGCTCGGGCAGGTCGACGCTCTCGCGCCGCGCGCGGAGGTCACGCCCCGTGAGCGTCGCGCCCCCTCTCCCGGCCCGACGGCGCCGCTCGCCGTGCTGCACCACCTCACCAACTCGTTGCCGCACACCCAGAGCGGGTACACGCTGCGCAGCCACGCGGTCCTCACGGCCCAGCGGGAGGCGGGGATGCGGGTCGCGGCCACCACCCGTGCCGGCTACCCGGTGACCATCGGGTCGTTGGGTGCGCGCGGGGTCGACGTCGTCGACGGGATCCCGTACCGCCGACTGATCCCGTCAGGACTGCCGAACGATCCCGCCCGGAGGTTCGAGGAAGCGACCGACCTGCTCGTCCGGTCTGCGCAGGACTTCGCGCCCAGCCTCCTGCACACCACGACCCCGGGGACCAACGGGGACGTGACCCGTACGGCGGCTCGACGCCTGGGGATCCCGTGGGTCTACGAGGTGCGCGGTCTGCCCGAGGAGACCTGGGTCGCCTCGCACGGGACGCCCGAGGCGCGCGAGGTCGCGGAGCGCTCCGAGCGGCGGGCGCTGCTCCGCGCCAAGGAGACCGAGCTCGCGACGTCCGCGGACGCCGTCGTGACCCTGAGCGCGACCATGCGCGACGAGCTCGTCTCGCGCGGCGTGCCGGCCGAGCGGATCTCGGTCGTGCCGAACGCGGTGCGGTCCTCGCTCCTGTCCGAGCATCCTTCCCCTGCCGCCGCGCGAGCCGCGCTGGGGCTGCCCGAGGCCACGTTCGTCGTCGGGACCGTCAGCAGCCTCGTCGGCTACGAGGGGCACGACACGATCCTGCGTGCCGTCGCGCTCCTGCGGCAGCGAGGCGTCGACGTGACGGCCCTCGTCGTGGGTGACGGAGTCGCCCGGCCCGGACTGCTGCGCCTCGCCGACGAGCTGGGTCTGGGTGCGCACGCGATCTTCCCCGGACGCGTGCCGCACGAGCAGGCCTCCCTCCACATGGCGGCGCTCGACGTGTTCCTCGTGCCACGCCGCGACGACCGCGTGACACGGCTGGTCACCCCCCTCAAGCCCGTCGAGGCCATGGCGATCGGCAGACCCGTGGTCGCGAGCGACCTGCCGGCGCTGCGCGAGGCCGTGGGAGACGCCGGGCGGCTCGCACCCGCCGGGGACGTCGAGACGTGGGCCGCCCTGGTGCTGGACATCCTCAGCGACGACGAGGCTCGTCATGGCATGCTGACGCGCGGTCGCGCGCTCGCCACCTCTCGGACGTGGGGTGCGAACACGACCCGGTACGGTGCGGTGTACGCACGAGCGCTGGCAGGAGGAGGATCATGAGGGCCCCCTGGCTTCGTCGCGCCCTGAGCACCCTGGTCGCGTTGACCGTCCTCGCAGGGTGCACGGGAGCACCACCGGCCCCGACCCGCTCTCCGTCACCGAGCGCTGCTGCACCGTCTCCGACCCCGTCACCTGCGCCGACCCCTTCTCCGACGGCGCCCCCTGAACCTGTCGACCCCCTGCCCGACGGGCCGGTCAACGTGCTCCTGATCGGCACGGACTCGCGCGAGGCCACGGACCTGACGGGCAACGCCGACACGATCATGCTGGTCCACGTCCCGGCGGACCGTTCGAACGTGTACCTCGTGTCACTCACCCGAGACATGTGGGTACCCATCCCCGGGCTCGGCGAGGGGAAGATCAACGCGGCCTTCTCCCGCGGGGGCACCGAGACGCTCAGCCGGACGGTCTCGGACATCCTGGGCGGGGTGGAGATCGACTACGCGATCCAGTCCAACTTCGCGGGCTTCATCGCGTTGACGCGCGCCCTTGACGGGTTCGAGGTCGAGAACAAGCACGCGAGCACGGTGACCGTGCAGAGCACGGGGCGCGTCGTCACCTTCCCCCAGGGGCCCGTGACCCTGTCGAGCACCGACGGCCTCATCTACGTGCGCGAGCGCAAGCGGCTGCCGCTCGGCGACCTCGATCGCACCGAGCGCCAGCGCGCCGCGATCATCGGCATGCTCGACCGCATCGCCGACCGCGCCGACGAGCCGGCCGTGCTCGCCGAGCTGATACCCATGCTCGTACGGAACGTGAAGATCACCGGTGACCTCGACGTCGACGACGCGTTCGCGCTCGTCCCTCTCGCGGCCACGCTCGAGCGCGAGGACGTCGTCGGGCTCATGGTGCCCATCACCGGTTTCGGCAACCGCGGCGGCGCCTCCGTCAACCTCGTGGACGCGCCGCAGACCGCCGCGCTCGGCGAGGCGCTGCGCACCGACACGGTCGACGCCTACGTCGCCACGTACGGCACCGAGTACTCGCCCACAGGATCGTCGTAGGCGCGACATGACAGAGGCGATCGAGAAGGACAAGAAGGTGGACAAGGCGTCGGGCACGTCGTCCCCCAGCGACCTCTACGCGATGCTCTTCCAGGGGCCCGAGACCAAGGTCGAGGTCATCTCGGCGGGGCGCCTGACGCGAGTCGGAGCAAGGCCGCCGCTCGGCGAGTACATCTCCCAGCTCTGGGGCCGGCGCTACTTCCTGTGGGCCGACGCCCGGGCCAAGGTCACGAGCGGGACGCGCGAGACCCTGCTCGGTACCGCGTGGCTCGTGCTCAAGCCGATCCTGGACGGGCTGACGTACTTCCTGATCTTCGGTCTGCTGCTCAAGTCCTCGCGCGGGATCGAGAACTTCCTCGGGTACCTCATCATCGGGGTCTTCCTCTTCTCGTTCACGACCCGTTGCGTGACCGGTGGCGCCCGGTCCATCACGGCCGGGCGGAACCTCATCCGGGCGTTCGCCTTTCCCCGGGCCGCGCTCCCCGTCTCCGTGATCCTTCGCGAGATGCTCAACATGGTTCCCGTCCTGGGGGCGATGGTCGCGATCCTCGTCGTCCTGCCACCGACCGAGGTCATGTCGTGGCGGGTGCTGCTCGTCCCGGGCGTGCTGGCGCTCCAGGTCGTCTTCTGCACCGGGCTCGCCCTGCTGCTCGCGCGCGCAGCCGCCAAGGTCCCGGACCTCAACCAGCTCATCTCGTTCGCGATGCGGTTGTGGCTCTACGGCTCGGCGGTCTTCTTCTCCTACGACAGGTTCATCGACCACCCCACGATCCTGTCCCTCATGGAGGCCAACCCCATGTTCATGGTGCTGGACATGGTGCGCGACTGTCTCCTGTACGGCGAGACCCCGGCCGGCTCGATGTGGATCGCCCTAAGTGCGTGGGCGTTCGGCACCCTGTTCGTGGGCTTCCTGGTGTTCTGGCAAGGGGAGGAGTCGTATGGCCGTCTCTGACCCGTTCGCCACCGCCACGGTCGCGGTCCAGGACGTCCACGTCCGCTACCGCGTCCCGTCGACGGACACGGCAGAGCGCCGACGCTCCAACCGGCTGACGCGCGCGGCACGGACCGTGCTGGGACGTCAGCCCATGGTCATCGTCCGTGCACTCGCCGGCATCTCCTTCGTCGCACGGTCGGGTGAGCAGATCGGGATCGTCGGTCAGAACGGCTCGGGCAAGAGCACCCTGCTGCGGATCATCGCGGGCCTCGAGAAGCCTGCACGTGGTCAGGTGCTCGCCGAGAGCAGTCCCGTCCTGATCGGCGTCAACGCCGCCCTGGTCCCCGACCTGTCCGGCGAGCAGAACGTCCGGCTCGGCTGCCTCGCCATGGGGCTCTCGCCCGAGGAGACTGCCTTGGCGGTACCCGACGTCATCCAGCTCGCCGGACTCGGCAAGTCGATCTACCTCCCCATGAAGACGTACTCGTCCGGCATGGGGTCACGTCTGCGCTTCGCGATCGCCACCGCCGCCAACCCGGACATCCTCCTCATCGACGAGGCCCTGGCGACCGGTGACGCCGCCTTCAAGGAGCGCAGCGAGGTGCGGATGTCGAAGCTCCGCGAGAACGCGGGAACCGTCTTCCTCGTGAGCCACGCCGCGCAGACCATCGAGGAGACGTGCACGCGCGCGATCTGGCTCAACCACGGTCGCCTCATCCTCGACGGACCGGCCGAGGACGTCGCCCTGCGCTACCGCAAGTGGGCCTGGGCGATCGCCAAGGACAAGCCCGAAGAAGCCAAGACCATCATCGAGGACGCACTCAGCGAGCGCGAGGACACGTTCGTCAAGATCGAAGAGCCACCCGGAAAGTTCTACACCCCACGCCATGTACGAGGGCAGCGGCCGAAGGCCCGCGCCGACGAGACAGAGAGTAGGTAGCGGTGCGCCCCCGCATCATGACCGTCTACGGCACGCGGCCCGAGGCCATCAAGGTCGCACCGGTCATCAAGGCCCTCGAAGACAGTGACGACTTCGAGAGCGTCACCGTCGTCACCGGGCAGCACCGCGAGATGCTCGACCAGGTGAACGAGCTGTTCGGGATCGTCCCGGACCACGACCTGAACATCATGAGCCACGGGCAGACGCTCGCGCAGATCTTCGCGCGCGTCATGGACGGCCTCGACCCGATCCTCGAGAAGGAAGAGCCTGCAGCGGTCATCGTGCAGGGCGACACGTCGACGTCGACGGCGGCCGCCCTCGCCGCCTTCTACCGCAGGATCCCCGTGATCCACCTGGAAGCAGGCTTGCGCAGCGGCGACATCTCCTCGCCGTTCCCCGAGGAGGCGAACCGCAGGATCACGACCCAGATCGCTGCTCTGCACCTCGCGCCGACCGAGACGAGCCGGGCGAACCTGCTGGCCGAAGGCGTGGACGACTCGACGATCGTGGTCACGGGGAACACCGTGATCGATGCCCTGCTCATGGCCGCTTCGAAACGAGTGCCCTTCACCGACCCAGCTTTGGAAGCGCTCGCCGCGAGCGGACGAAAGATCCTACTTCTCACAACCCATCGGAGGGAAAACTGGGGGTCCGCGATGCAGGGTATCGGTCGCGCCCTGGCCAGGATCGCGCTCGAGTTTCCGGACGTGGAGATCGTGCTCCCTCTCCACCGCAACCCCCTGGTCAGGGACGCTCTGCTCCCAGCGTTGAGCGGAATCACCAACGTGACGACGACCGAACCGTTGAGCTACGGAGGCTTCACCCGCCTGATGTCATTGAGCCATCTCATCGTCACAGACTCGGGAGGAATTCAGGAGGAGGCTCCCAGCCTCGGAAAACCGGTCCTGGTCCTACGCGAAAGCACCGAAAGGCCCGAAGGTGTCGCGGCCGGAACCACCCGACTCATCGGCACACGGCAGGAAGACGTCGAACTTCAGATTCGCCAGGTCCTCAGCAATCCAGACACGTACGCCAAGATGGCAAGCTCCACCAACCCGTACGGGAACGGCGACGCAGCCCAGTCCTCCCTTCGCGCGATCAGTTTGAGCGCCCGAGGAACAACCGACCCAAGCGACGGGCAGCCCTCCGACCTCCACACCACAAACAAGTGAGACCATCCAGATGATCCCCAGCACAGAGACCCTCACCAAACGTACGGCGAATGCAGCAAGACTCGCCGCACGTCGGGCAATCGCTTCCGCCTCGCGCCCCGCCAACGCAGCGGCACGGTACAAGTACGGAATCGAACTCCTCAAGACCGGAAAGATCAACGCCGCGGAACAGCAAATTGCATCGGCCGTCGATCTGGATCCAGGGCACGCCGAATGGCACCACCGCCTCGGTTTCGTCCAGGAAAGGAACAAGCGCTTCGACGCCGCGTTGACATCGTACCTGGCCGCAATCGAGCTCCGCCCAGGAGTTTCTGAGTTGCACTACAGGGCCGGCAGGTGCCTCCAGGCCCTCCATCGAAAGGCCGAAGCAGTTGGGCACTTCGAGACAGCTCTGCAGGTCGATCAGAACAACAAGCGTGCAGCGCGCGAACTCCTCGCCTCGGTTCCATCGAGCGCCCCGGCGTGGCGAAAGCTCGATCTAGTGGCACGCGCGGCACGTACACTTGAGAACAGAGATTCAACCCTCGCCCTGGCACGTGCGGCGAGTGCTATGCGTAACCACGAACTGGCAGCATCAGAGTTCGCCAAGTACCACGAAATCGCGACCGGCACGGCGCAGACGCATCTTTCACATGGCCTCGCGCTCGAAGCCCTGGGGCGAATCGACGACGCCGTCGCGGCGTATCGGGTCGCTTGTCGCCTCGACACCAAGCACGATGCTGCCACCCATGGACCAGGCGCACTGTTTCAGGCCCAGGGCGACTGGGAGAAGGCTTCAGAATGGTACATAAAAGCCTGGGACCAGGGCAACAAGTCTCCAGAGATCGCCTTCAAAGCAGGGTACGCACTGGACCGGCAATATCGATGGGAAGAAGCAGTTCGATGGTTCAGTATCGCACTCGTCCTCGAGCCGGAGAAGGCCTACTGGAACTACAAACTGGCACACGCCCTCGAACGAAACCTTGAGTACGAACTGGCGGCAGATGCCTACTCACGAGCACTCGAGATCGGGGAATGGAAGCAGAAAGACTGGGCCTACCGACTAGGAGCCTGCCTGGACACGATCGGGGCTCACCAGGAAGCTCTCGCTGCGCTCCTTGCTTTCGCCCGGGGTCCTCAGGCTCTTCACTCGGCACCAAGGATCGAGGACGAGTCGTCCCTTTCGATATCCGAGGGCACGGCACGTTCCCTGCAACACCAGTTGCGTATCGCCGAGGCTGGTGTAACGCACTACCCGACGAGTTCCGACACATGGCTTAGGTATGCACGCCTCCTCAGCAAGGCACGAGACACCGAGCGCTCCATCCACGCCTTCGCACGGTACAAGGAACGTGCGAACGAGATCGATGTGGACGCGGCCGCAGACCATGCTCAGGCACTTGCCACCGAAGGTTACTACGAGCGAGCCAGCGGTGTTCTGCTGGCCGCACGCGAGTTCAGTCGCCCAGATGGGCTAGCGCTCGACGAAATCCTGAAGTCAACGCACAAGCGTCGTCGAGCACTCTATGCCGAGTACTGGAGCCGCTACCCTGTCGACGCGCGCGTGGTCATGTTCGAGTCATACTGGGGTGAAAAGATCTCCTGCAACCCCCTCGCGATGTACATGGCGATGGTCGAAGACGAGCGGTACCAGGACGCCCTCTTCGTCTGGACGGTCAAATCCGGTACCACCATTCCCGAAGCAGTACGCACGCACCCGCGCACAGTACTGGCCAACTATGGGAGCGAACTCTACATCCGAACGCTCGCCACCGCGGGAACACTCATTAACAACACATCATTTGTCGAGTACTTCGCCAGGCGCCCCGAGCAGAAGTACCTAAACCTCTGGCATGGAACTCCGATCAAAGCCATGGGGAAGCACATCAAGTCTGGCGTCATGGACCATGCAAACGTAGCCCGGAACTTCCTCAGCACGACCCACATATTCGCACCCAACGAGCATACACGAGACGCCCTTATCCATGACTACGACATCTCTGGCCTCTACGCTGGTTCAGCCATAGCGACTGGCTCGCCACGGCTGGACCAGGTCGTCAGAGCGAACGAAACCTCCAGAGCGTCGCTACTCGAAAAGCTCGGACTCCCAGCGAGCTCGACGGCACAGATCGTCTTCTACGCTCCGACATGGCGAGGCTCCCCGACGAATCGCACTGTCGACGTTGCAGCAATACAGGCTGACCTCACTGCCATGGCCAGTACCTCGAACACGCACGTACTGTTCCGCATGCACCATCTCGTCGAAGACCAGTTGGAGGGCCTCAACCTTCCCGCAATTCAGCTCCCCGAGGGGATCGACACCTACGAAGTGATGGGGGCGGCCGACGTCCTCGTCACGGACTTCTCGAGTCTCATGTTCGACTTTCTCGTCACCGACCGCCGGGTCATCATTTATGCTCCGGACATCGACGCGTACGTCGAGGAACGGGGGCTCTACTTCCACCCCGCCGAGGCATTCGACGAAATCTGCACCGACCGAAACGATCTGATCGCCCTGCTGAGCACTCAGGACGCATTTACTCCCGGACCGCGCTACACGGAAAGCCGCCAGAAGTATGCCGCGCTTGAGGACGGCAATGCTGCACAACGGTGCATTGATCTCCTCCACTCGGCCCCGGCTACACCCTCCCAGGCAGCGGATCGGGTTCGCTTGGTATTCTATTCATCGCTCATTCCAAATGGCATCACCTCGTCACTCATCAACCTCCTAAAGACAATCGACCGGGAAAAGTACGAGATTGCACTAATAGTCGAACCGGACAAGGTTGCCAAAGACGAGGGTCGAGCGGAAATGTTGCGCCTCATCCCCCGCGACGTCAAGTTGATCGGTAGACAGGGTTTATTGTTGGCCACGCCCGAAGAGCAGTGGATTGTCGACCGGTTCACCCGCACCGGCGAGATGTCGCTACCGCAACGGAAGCTGTTCGATGCAGCCTATGAACGTGAACACGTGAGGGTGCTTGGCACTCCGTCACCCGCGGTCTACGTCGAATTTGAGGGCTATTCTCTGTACTGGATGTCTCTCTTCAGCGTTGCGCGCGCACGGGAAGGGCACAACATCGCATTCATGCACAGCCAGATGCTGGACGAGTCCCTTGTTCGCTTCCCCCGGCTTTCACGAATTTTCCAGCTCTACCAAGGTTTCGATCAGCTCGCAGCCGTCTCCGATGCCACGGCTGCGCTGAACAAGGCAGACCTCGGAGCCCTAGGCCATGTGGCGCCCGGTCAAGTATCCACGGTTCACAATGCGCTCGATTGGGCGTCCATCCAGGCACGTTCGGAAGAGAGCCTCCCGACGTCAGTCGCTCTAGCGACCACAGGCCGCTGGCCGGTGATCGTGACTGTCGGACGACTCTCCACGGAGAAGAATCAGGCGGATCTCATCCGTGCCGTCAAGACCCTTCGGTCCAGATTCCCGCACATCCTTGCTCTCATCGTCGGCTCCGGACCTATGGAGTCATCACTCAATGCCACTATTCAATCGCTAGATCTCGCCGATCATGTGCTCCTCACTGGGCAGCTGGCTAACCCGATGCCACTCGTTGCACTCGCAGACGTCTTCACCCTGACGTCGCTGCACGAAGGTCAGCCAATGGTCCTCTTCGAGGCAATGACCTTGGGCACACCTATCGTGACCTATCCTTCTCCGGGCATCTTGGAAGCGACTCAGATTGGGTACGGATCGGTCGTCGAACCAAACGTACGCGACCTGGTCGCCGCTCTTGTTGCCACGATTGAAAGCAGAGACGAGTCGGCCCAGCACTTCAATGCACCCAAGTTCAACTCTAGATCGAAGCGCGAGTTTGACGCCCTAATCCAGCACACGCTCAGTATGGGAACCACTTCCGATGACTAGTCCGACAGTTGTGAACGTGGCGGTAATTGAGAACCCACGGACGGACAGCGTCGTCCTCGAGGCGCTCGACGCGAATCGCCACGCTAATTTCCTACACCTGCGTCGCGAGGACATCTCGACAGAACGCAATCTGGTGACGATCGGCGTGCGAGACTCCGAGACCCACGCTATGGTCAAGACCCTCGCTTCACGCGGATACCTTCACTACATGGCCCGCGAGGGCGAGTCACGATTCGTGCACCAACGCCGCCTCCCGACCTTGTGGAAGGCCGTTATCGACGGGGAACTCTCGGTAAGTAGCGAAGGCGCCTACTATAGTCTACAACTCCCGCCTGAAGTCGAACCTCGAAAACTCCTTGTCCTCTTCAGCAGCATTTACGCGCCGCCGACCAGTGCAAGCCTGTGGCGTTACATGGCCCGAAACTACCAGCACGTCGCTTCGTCGATACCTGACGATACGGCCATTCTTCGCATTGCGGATGTTGGGGGCGTTCTCGGCGCGTTCTACCTGGACACTATCGCGGCACCCAACAATTCGGCGGCAGTTTCTAGGCTTATCGAGCAGTCCATACAAGAGTTGGGCATCTCCCGGAGCTCAACCGTCCTGCTCGGGCCATCGAAGGGTGGAACCGGTGCCACCTTCCACGGACTCAGCCTAGGTCTCCCATTCGTCGCGGTCGACCCGATCCTCGACGACACCCACTATGAACAGGAGATGTCAGACGCGCACTTCACTGGATTCCCCGTCTTCCCCGCCGCGAAGCAGACTACGTTCGGCAACCTGTTCGCTCACGTGTTGGAGACATACTCCTCGGGGGAACCCAGAGGTATATTCGTGACTTCGCCGCGGTCAGCTCAGTATCCAATCGTCATCGATGCGGCGCGCGCGTTGTCCGGGATCGTGTCGGTGTTGACGGCAAACAGTCCCCGGATCAAGTCGCACCCGGATGTCGCGCGGGTTGCTCTCGGGCCGACGCTCAGTCTGGTCAATAGTCTCTTGTGTGGTTGGCCGACGCCGCGCGGCTTCTTCTCCGTGTAGCCGGCCCGCTCGTAGGGTGGCAGGCCCTGCCGGAATCCCCTCGTAGTCCCGGCAGGGCCAGTCGACGTCGATTGCGGGATCTCCGAGTTGCCCGCACCCGACACGGGATCGAACGGCCGTTCAAGCCGGGATGTGCTTCAACGCCGACTTCCGCCCCGGGCCTAGTCGTCGATCCGCGCCTGCTCCGCCGACGTCGTCCCGGAGCGTTCGCCAGCATCGACCTCGGCCTGCGTCACCCAGTTGCGCAGCGTCTCGGGGTTGATCCCGATCTGGTCCGCGTCACCGCGCAGCGCTCCGGTCTTCGTCGCAGGGTCGCGCCGTAAGTCGACAGCCATCCGGATCGCGCGCTCACGCAGCTCGTCCGGGCACTTCCTCGGTGCAGCCATGACTCTCACCCTTCCGCGGATTGAGAGCCTCCATCAGACCCGGGGCGCAACAGTACAAGGCCGAGTGCATCAGCACCACGGTCTTCTACACAGGGCCGTACAAGACCATCGCCGAGTTCGCCACCGCCGCCTGGGTCAATTGGTACAACAACCGGCGCCTGCATGGCACCCTTGGCAACATCCCGCCCATCGAGTACGAGTCCGCCCATTGCGCTGCTCTCACCGAGCAGTTCCAACCCGCATAGCAGCGGCAGAGAACCTGGGGCGCTTCACGACTCCCAGCCATCGTCACCAACCTGATGAGCCAGAACACCTAGCCGATCGAGAGGTCCGACTTGATCTGGCTCGTGGAGATCTCGGCGGTACGCGCGAGGTACTTGACCTCACAGAGTTCTGAGAACTGGTCGAACTTCCCTTCCCAATCATCCCCCATGACGAGCATGTCGACGTGGTAGCGGACAATGTCCTCCGCCTTCTGCGCCCAGGTCCTCTCCGGGATAACTAGGTCCACGGACCTGATCGCCTCAAGGATTGCTCGACGCTCGTCCCAGCTGAAGTATGCCTTCTTGTTCTTCCCTGCATTGAACTCATCGGTGGAGAGAGCAACGATCAGGTAGTCCCCCTGCGCCTTGGCCCGCTCAAGCAGCCTGATGTGACCGTAGTGCAGAAGGTCGAACGTCCCATAGGTAATAACTCGCTTCACTGGCCCATCCTCTAGCTTCTTTACTGAGTTGTTGTGTTTGTGGCATGTTCATCATCCGAGCGCGTCGGTGATCCGCGCGTGTATTTTGGCCTGAGCTTCGTCGAAGAGTGCAACGGTCTGAATCGTCACTGCCTTTGGGGCGCGAGACCGAAGTGCCTTGGCCACCAAGGGTTCAAGACCCTGCTGGTCACGTGCGATCGGCCACCTGCTGTCAGTGGGCCAGCCCCTGTAGAAGCCTCGTTCCACGTCCCGGTAGTAGTCGAGGTCGGGCGCATAGTGCACCACCGGTCGCCCCGTAAGTTCGAAGTCATAGAGGATTGATGAGTAGTCGGTGACGAGAACATCGCTCACCAGCAACAGATCCTCAGCCTTGGGATAGGTACTCACGTCGAGGACACCTGGACCTTCGCCATACCGTCCACGCGTCATGTGGTGCGATCGCAGGAGCACCCGTGCCCCCCAGGAGGCCGCAAGCTGGTCGAGCCGCAACCGCGTGGTCCAGTCCAGCCATGAACTTCGGTCGGCGTCTCGCCAGGTCGGGGCGTAGAGAACGATCCGCTCCTCCGCCGCGATGCCCAGGCGCGAGCGAATCTCCTGCTCTCGCTCTCCAGCATCCCGGGCGAGTACGTCGACTCGAGGCTGTGGCCCGATCAGGGTGTCCCCCCGATACCCCAGACCGGAACGTAGGTCCTTCTCCGCCTGCTCGTCCGGGGCGAGAAGAAGATCCCACTGCACGACCTGGCGCTCCATCAGTCGGCGGTAAGTAAGCGGGACTCGTGCTCGAGGCAGGTCGAGGAGGAGCCTCTTCAGAGGAGCGCCGTGCCACGTCTGAAGGAAGAACTGATCGTCCGACTTCGAGAAGTAGTGCGGAAAGTTGTTGTTGTTGATGAGGACCTTCGTCGACTTGAGCGCCATGTGCCACTCGCGTGATCCTGTCACCAGAGGGATGGCATCGGCCGGCAGTGGGACACTGTGGTCCTTCACAGACCAGTAGAACGGCGCAGTGACGCCTGCTCGGCGCAGCCCCAGGTGCAATGCCCCTGGGTTGTCGGCTCCCGACTTGCCATTGAAGGACTCGAACAGGACCGCCGGGCGGAGCGGTCGCTCGGACACGAGCGCTCGCAACTGTCGTTGTCCACGTCTTGTCCGTTCCTCCGCCGTGAGGGGTGCGGCGACATTGACACCGACGGAGCCGTCACGACGGGTCTCCGCTCGTACGGTGGCGTCGTGCAGCCGAACCTCGACATCGCGGCGCGCGATCTCACCGACACCACGTACCCACTGGTCCACCTCACCGGTCGCGTGTTCCGACCATCGCAGGAAGAAGCCACTGGAAGGCAGCGCTACCCGCCTCGTAGTCGGATCCGTTGTCGAAAGCGTGAACCATGCGCGATATTGGCCGTTCTCGGCGACATCCAATTGGTGGGGCTCCACCTGGACCCGAGAGCTCGTCAAGGCCACACGGAAGACGTCTGGTCGTGGATCAGTACGGCCTGCGATGACGATCTCGTCGCCTCGGCCTGCCTCGATCTTCGTGACACTGACGCGGCGCGCTCGTTCCTCGACGACGAGCCGGCCTCGGTCATCGTGGACCGAGCGTGTTCGGGAGGTCGGATCGCCAGCCGTCAACAGACCCCAGGAGACGTGCCTGGAACGTCCTTCACGGTCCACTGCCTCGACCAGCCAGCGTCGCTCCCCAGAGACTAGGAGTGCACGAGGCAATGGAGGGAGCGTCCCCTCGAATGCGCGATGGCCCTCACCTCCCGGTCCGTTCACGGGGAGCAACTCGCAAAGATCCGCTCCTTGTCGCAGAAGGACCTTACTAGTCGTGTCTCCGTCCCGATCCTCGATCTCGACCCTCACGTCACGTCCGACCGCACTCGCGACGCAAGTCAAGACCTGGACCGCGACGCGTTCGACGATGAGCCGGTCATAGTGGTCAGTCCTGGCCACGTTCCGGTGGAGGTCGGCCACTGGCCCCGGCCACACTCGCTGTGCCCCTCGTCGCACCTTCACCGAAGTTCGGACCTCGACCTCACCGACGCACGTCGATGCGGCAAAGATGAGCGAGCCGCCGTCGGGAAGGTGCGGAACATGCACCGTTCCCTCGAATCCGGTCATCGTGTAGCTACGCCAAGGGTCGCCGACTTGCTCGTCGACCGTCGTGTCTGGCATAGGCACGAGTGAGAGAACGACCTCTTCGCCGTCCTCGCGGATCGCGACGATCCGGAGGGGCGTCGGGACCGCGCCATAGTCCAGACCTGGAACGTAGAGCGAGCCGCGCACACGCAGGACGTCAGGCGCATCCCACTCGACAGCGTGGATCGAGCCTGCCAGCTTCAGGTCGACTGACTGAACCTCCAACAGTGCAGGGGGGATCGGGGTCCGAAGGCGCGGCAGATATGACGGGGCGATTTCCAGCCCACTTGCACTCAGCTCGAACGGGACGCTGGTCGTGTCCTCCAGCCGTGTCGCGAGAATCTCCTCGACGTCCTCGCGCGCCCCCGCGGTGAGCACGGCCGCCAGTATGCGCTCCTGGGCCGGCATCTTCGTCCATGAAGTCGCAGGTGCACGATGTGCGATGCGCGCCGCGCCTTCGGCGAGCAGGTTCCAGTACTCGTCGTCGGACGTGGGGACGTGCTCAGCGTGCAGCGCCAGGTCAGAACCCAACCATTTGGCGAAGACATGCGCTCTCACATGCTCCTGATGTCCGTCAACAAGATGGGACAGCCGGTCGATGACCTCAAGCCGATCCCGCAGGTCTGTAATCTCCTGCTTGTTCTGTGACCGGGAACGTCGACCCTCGGGTAGCCGCCACGCATAGACATCACGGTTCAGTACATCGAAGGTCCCCGGGGCCAACGCCATCCGTAGCGTAGGTTCTTGGTCTTCGTAATTGACCGCCTCGGGAATACCGGGCACCATTGAGTTCCACACGGTACGCCGATAGACCTTGTTCCAGAGGACCGGCTCGTCGAGTATCTCCGGTGTTTCCGCGACCGTCGTCGCGTGCCGCTCGACCCCATGCCCCTTCTCGACAATTGCGGGTCGGTGCTGGCCGGATCCGCCCGTGCGAAGATACCCACCCGATGCAAAGTTCGACCCTGTACGCTCCAATGTTTCGACCATCGCCGCATACGCACCCGGCAGGACGACATCATCTGCGTCGGCGAACGCGAGGAACTTGCCCTGCGCCTCGGAGATGCCCAGGTTGCGCGCTGCCCCCGCTCCGACGGAGGTGGTTCTCTTCAGGCGAACCCTCGAGTCGACTGCGGCAAACTCCTCGACGAGCGCTGCGGTGCGGTCGGTGGAACCGTCATCCACTACGACCACGTCGATGTCTCGGAGCGACTGGTTGAGGATGCTCCGAAGGCACTCGTTGATGCTTGCTTCAGCGTTGAACGCAGGTACGACGACGGTCAGGGAAGTGCGGCGGTTCGCTCGTCTGAACCTTCGCAAGCCCCGCGCTGCCGAGAGCCGCAATTTAAGCAGCGAACCACTAGACAAGTGTCTGCCGATCATCCGAGGAAGCCCGGCGAGAGAAACTGATGAACCGTTCGTCGCTCACGACATCCTGGTCGATACTCTGGAAGACGTCGTGATCGACCAGATGCACCACGAGCTCGGCCCCGACCAACCCGTCGTCGAGGGAGGCCAAGACTACGTTCGGCCACTTGCCAAGATTGGCTGGGAGTGAGCGGACATGAGGCTCGACGACGCGCAGCTCGGCCGTCGGGCAGAGCTTCGCCAGCCTGTCGACGATTTGGACCGCGGGAGACTCTCGCATGTCGTCGATGTTGGGCTTGAACGCGAGCCCCAGAACGGTGATTCTCTTCAGCCCTGCCCGTTCAGCAATTCCGGCGACCTGCCTAGCAACCCGGCGCGGCTTGGCGTCGTTGACCTTACGGGCTCGCTTGATGAGCTTCGAGTTCTTCGGGTCAGAAGCCACGATGAACCATGGGTCCACAGCGATGCAGTGCCCGCCGACTCCGGCACCCGGCTTCAAGATATTCACACGCGGGTGGTGATTCGCAAGATCGATCAGTTCCCAGACATCGATGCCGAGATTGTCGCTGATCACCGAAAGCTCGTTGGCGAAGGCGATGTTCACGTCACGGAACGAGTTCTCGACGAGCTTGGCCATCTCGGCAGTGACTGCGTTCGTCAAGTGAATCTCACCCTGGCAGAACACATGGTAGAGGTCACGAGCACGCTCGGCAGCCTCGGTCGTCAACCCGCCGACGATCCGGTCGTTCGTCACCAGCTCGATCATGACGCGGCCGGGGAGCACACGCTCAGGGCAGTGGGCTACGTGAATGATGGGCCGATCATCAGAACCGTCCAGACTCAGGTCAGGACGAGCACCGAGGATCCAGTCCGCCATCTGCTGTGTCGTGCCAGGTGGGGAGGTCGATTCGAGGATCAGCAGTTCGCCACCTTGCAGGTGTGGCGCGATCGCATGAGCTGCCGCCTCTACATAGGAGAGATCTGGCTTCCTGTTGTCCGTGAAGGGCGTCGGGACCGCCACGATGAACGCGTCCGCCGGCGCAGGTGTGAGTGCCGCACTGAGCTTTCCCTGCGTCACCGCCCCCGCGACGTAGGTCGCGAGATCGGGCTCGACGAAGGGCACATCACCACGGTTGACCGCATCGACGGTCCGCTGGCTGATGTCCACACCCAGGACCGTGACGTCCTGAGACGCCAGGATCGCAGCCGTGGGAAGGCCGATGTACCCCAGTCCGATCACCGCTACCGAGCTGATGCCCATGTGCTTGGTTCTCCTCGCTCAGAACGAAACGTGCTGATCGGCACGCCCGTAGAACTGCACCTCGCCGCTCGCAAGCAGCTCGGCGTCGGACACCGTCCACGTGTGCGCACCGGAGCCGGAGCGCACCTGGACGAAGTTGAATCGGTCCGCCGAGTAGACGCGAGCGCCCGCGTCCACAGCATCCCGAAGAAAAGCGGAGTCCTCACCGCGGCTCACATCCTGGAACGGAGTCGCCACCGCAAGGTCGCGCCGAGCGACGATCGTCGGCCCCATGACGAAGTCCGTGAACCGGTGCTCACGCTCCGCGAACCGCAGGAGCGTGGCGTCCATCCCCTCGATGTACATGTAGTGCGCCTGCTTGCCCACGACCTCTGCGCCGCTGTACGCCAGGGCATGCACCTGGTCCGAGAGGTACTGCGCCCCGTACAGGTCGTCGTCGTCCATCTTGGCGACGACGTCGCCGTCAGCGGCCGCGACGAGGCGGTTGAGGCAACCGCCGAGCGGCACCTCGGAGCCAGCCGTCAGGAGGACCAGGTCCTCGATGCCCGCTTCCTTGGCGCGCATTCGCACGTCCGCCTCGTCGACCTCGAACCCGTGGGTCAGCAGAGCGAGCTGGAGTGCCACGTCCTCCTGGGCGCCGACCGAGCGCAGGACGTGGTCGAGCTGATGAGGCCGGTTGGTCGAGACCAGGGCCGTGACCGACGCGCGCGGCACCACGGGAGAGTCCACCAGGCCGACGCCGTGCAGCACGCTCTGCACGCGGTCCCCGTACGTGTGCTCACGCCAGATGCGTCGCTGCCCCAGGTGCGTCGCGCGACCACGCAGCTCCGCAGAGCGCACGAGCGCCCGTACCGTGCTCCCGGCCTCCGCACGGTCCGAGACCACGAAGACCTCGTCGGCCGGGAAGAACTCACCGATCGCTCGGCTCGGGGTCGTCACCACCGGTGTCCCGCAGGCCGTGATCTCGAAGACCCGGCGAGCACACATGCTGGGCGAGTCCACGATCGAGTTCACGTTGAGGAACACCTTGTACTCGCGGTACGCGGTGAGCATCCGTTCGTAGTCCAACGACCCCACGACCCGGCCGGCCAGCGGTTCAGGGAACTGGTAGTTCGGGTCCCCGCCCCGGAAGCGGGAGAAGATCTCGAGCCCATGCTCCATGCGCGACGAGACGTCGAACGCCCCACCGAGGAGAAGATCCATCTGCTCGCGGCGCTCGGGGTACTTGTGGGCGAAGTACATGCCGCCGAACGCGACGTCCCGCTCCGGGCCGCGCCCGTGCGACCGGACCGGGTTGTGGATCGCAGGCTGGGCGGCGAAGGGAAGGACGCTCACGCGGTCGTGGCCGAGCCGCTCGACGTAGTCCGGCACGCGGTGGACGTCGGTCGTGCAGACGTGGTCGAAGAGGGCCGCGGTGTCGAGGAAGTCCTCGAAGTGGGCGGGGTCCTCCTTGTTCCAGAAGACCGTCGGGATCCCCCGCTCGCGGCAGTACGCGACCAGCTCCACGACCTCGGGCATGGGAGCCGACGGCCCCGTCAGGTGGTACTGCCACGCTCCACCGTTGCCGTTCCACGCCGACTCGACGAAGAGGAGGTCGATCGGCTGCTCAGCGAGGGTGTCACGCCACGTCGAGGGGCTGAGGAGCACCTGGTCCCACTCGAACGCGAACGCGAGCCGGGAGAAGTCGTCGAGGATCACCCCGACGCGCAGGCCGGGCCGGGACGGTCGACGGTCCGAGACGTCCCAGGGGTCGAACGTCAGCCCGTCCCGCGTGACGTACCCGCCGCGGCCTCTCCCCGGCGACGGCACTCGCTGCCGTCGCAGGAACGACCTCAGCTGCGCGACACCACCGTGCCGAAGATGCCAGAGGGCCCGGCGCACCGCGCTCGGTCCCCCGCCCCTGCGAGTCGTCACATCCGCCATCCTGGCTCGTTGCTCTTGGAACCCCCTGGTCCAGCGCCTGCGCAGGAACGGCCTGGACGAGCGAGCCGCGGAGTGCGGCACTATAGTACCGCTCTCACACCTCGCCCGACCCACGCGTCTCAGGGCACGTACGCGATGACCGCCCGGCCGGATCCGTGCAGCGACAACGGTCCCGCCGCATGCGGGACGAAGACCGCCCGCCCCGACCTGACTGCTACGCGCAGAGATTCACCCGCCAGGACGCTACCAGCAGCACCGCACTCCAGCTCGACCTGTCCGTCGAGGACCAGCACGATCCTCGGCCCCTCGGCGGGCAGGGACAGGAACGCTGCGTCGCTGTCCACCTCGCCCATGACCAGGGCGAACTCAGGGATCGCCGCCCGGTACTCGCGCAGCCCCTCGCCCCCCGCGAACGAGCCGTGCCGTGCCGCTGCCGGGAGAACCCCCAGACGCCGGATCTGCGGCCGTGCCGCAGGCCCCGGGGCATAGGTCACGCACGCCAGCAGCGACTCGACGTCCACGCGCTTGCTGGTCAGCCCCGCCCGCAGCACGTTGTCCGAGCTCGACATGATCTCGACCGCGCACCCCGACAGGTAGGCGTGCACGTGCCCGGCAGGGACGAACATCGACTCCCCCGGCTCGAGCGTGACCCGGTTCAGCATGAGCGACACCACGGCCCCGGGGTCTCCCGGGTGCTGCTCCGCCAGGGCGAGCACGGTCGCATCGGCACGCGGCGACGTCGTGCCTGCTCCCAGGCGGGCCCTGACGTCGGCGACCGTCGACGCCAGGTCCGCGGCGACGTCGGGCGAGGTCCTCGCGTGCAGCGCGAGCGTGAACGCCTCCCGCAGGCCCGCAGCCGAGGGCTGCGCCTCGAGCGCGGCCCTCATCCCGGCGGCCAGGTCGCCGCGCAACCCACCCAGCAGCTCCAGGATCCGCACCGGCCGACGGAAGCCCGAGAGCCCCTCGAAACGGGAGACCGCCACGACCATCTCCGGCTTGTGCTGGTCGTCGTGGAAGCTGCGCTCGGGCGAGTCGCGAGGAACGCCCTCACGGTTCTCCCGGTTGAACCCCGCGCGGGCACGGTGCGGCTGAGGATGCACCTGCAGCGACAGCGCGCGGTCCGCAGCAAGGACCTTCAGCAGGTACGGCAGCCGCGGACCGTAGTCGTCGAGGACGCGCTGCCCCAGCATCCGGACCGGGTCGTTGCGGATCAGGTCCGCGAGGGACGCGGAGGGCCCGCCGTCGACCGAAGCCGACGACGGGCCCTTCGGGTGCGCCCCCATCCACATCTCTGCGAGAGGCTCCCCGTCCTGCTCCAACCCCAGGAGCGTGTGCAACGCGCTCCTCGAACCCCAGTCGTAGGACTGGAGGGTGGGGGTCAGGCGCAGGATAGAGAGGCTCATCGCCTGAGAGCGTACGTCAGACGCCCAGGGCGTCGCTGATCGGGTCGAGGGTGAAGTAGATGATGAACGCGACCGCGGAGACCCACATGAGCGGGTGGATCGCCTTGACCTTGCCGAGAGCCAGCTTGATGACCACGAAGGCCAGGAAGCCCGCGCCGATGCCCGCGGTGATCGAGTAGGTGAAGGGCATGAGGGCGATCGTGAGGAACGCGGGGATCGCGACCTCGACGTTCGTCCACTTGATGCCCGTGATCTGCGTCATCATGAGGAAGCCGACGAGGACCAGCGCAGGCGCGGCGGCCTCGCTCGGGACGAGCGCGACGAGCGGCGACAGGAACGTCGCCAGCAGGAAGGCGATCCCCGTCACCACGGCCGCGAGGCCCGTGCGCGCGCCCTCGCCGACGCCGGTCGTCGACTCGACGTAGCTCGTGTTGGACGAGACGCTCGCGGCACCACCGGCCGCCGCGGCGACCGAGTCGACGATGAGGATCGCACGCGACTTCGGCGGGTTGCCCGTCTCGTCGAGCAGCTTGCCCTCCGCACCGACCGCGACCATGGTGCCCATGGTGTCGAAGAAGTCGGCGAGCAGCAGCGAGAAGACGAGCAGGACGACCGTGACGATGCCGACCTTCTCGATCGACCCGAGCAGCGAGAACTGACCCAGCAGACCGAAGTCGGGGACCGCGACCGGGCTGCCCTCGAGCTCGGGAGCGTTCAGGCTCCACCCGTTGGCCGCGCCCGCACCCTTGGTGCCGACACCCGCGACCGCCTGGACGACCACTGCCACGACCGTCGCGGCGAGGATCGAGATGAGGATCGCACCCCGGACCTTACGGACCCACAGGACGATCATGAGGACCAGCCCGACGACGAAGACGAGGATCGGCCAGCCCGCGAGCGAACCGGTCGAACCGAGCTGGAGCGGCGTGCCGCCGCCCGAGGCCACGAAGCCGGCGTTGACGAGGCCGACGAGCGCGATGAACAGGCCGATGCCGACGCTGATCGCCGTCTTGAGCTCGACCGGCACCGCCCGGAAGACCGCCTCACGGAAGCCCGTCAGGACGAGCACGAGGATGATGAGGCCCTCGATCACGACGATGCCCATCGCGTCGGCCCACGTGACGTCAGGGATCGTGGCGATCGTGAACGCGACGACCGCGTTGAGGCCCAGGCCCGCGGCCAGGGCCATGGGGTAGTTCGCGAAGACCCCCATCGCGATCGTCATGATGCCCGCGACGAGCGCCGTGGTCGCGGCGATCATCGGGAAGTTCGCGCCGTCCGTGCCACCACCCAGGAACTGACCCGTGCCGTCGGGGGCCGTCCCGAGGATGATCGGGTTGAGGATGATGATGTAGGACATCGCGAAGAACGTGACGAGACCGCCACGGATCTCGGCGCCGATGGTCGAGCCGCGCTCGGTGATCTTGAAGAAGCGGTCGATGCCGCTGGAACGCGGGGGGGCTTCGCGCTCGTCAGTCGTGGTGGTCATGGGGAGAATGGTGCCAGATCCCGTGTTGCGCTTCCGAATCGTCCATGTCACGTGCTAGTGACGTGTCCGCGGTCACGTCCCGTCCGCCGACACGCTGCGCAGGCAGCCGCGGCAGCCGCGTCGGCGGCAGCGCTCAGTACGCCCCGCTCCCGGAGACGACGGCTCTCGCCGTGCGCGCCAGGATGAGGATGTCGCCGAACAGCGTCCAGTTCTCGACGTAGTAGACGTCGAGGCGCACGCTCTCCTCCCAGGACAGGTCCGAGCGGCCGCCGACCTGCCACAGGCCCGTCAGACCGGGCTTGACGAGCAGGCGCCGACGGACCTTCTTCTCGTAGGTGCTGACCTCGCGCGGCAGCGGCGGCCGCGGGCCCACGAGGCTCATGTCGCCCCGCAGGACGTTGAAGATCTGCGGCAGCTCGTCGAGCGAGTAGCGGCGGATGAAGCGGCCCACGGTCGTGACGCGAGGGTCGTTGCGGATCTTGAAGAGCGGCCCGGACCCCTCGTTGTCCGCGGAGAGCGCGGTGAGGTCCAGGTCGGACCCGACGCGCATGGACCGGAACTTGAGCATCGAGAACGTCTCGCCGTTGCGCCCGACCCGCTGCTGGGAGTAGAAGACCGGCCCACGGCTCGTGAGCATGACCGCGAGCCCGACGGCGATCAGGACGGGCAGCAGGAGGAACGTCAGGATCGCCGCGCCGAACCAGTCCGAGATCGACTTGACCACGAACTTGGGGCCGCTGAACCGCGGCGCGTCGACGTGCAGGAGCGACACGGACTCGGCCGGGGTGATGGTGATGCGGGGCCCGGCGACGTCGACCAGCTCGGTCGTGAGCATGAGGTCGACGCCGAAGGGCTCGAGCTCCCAGCTGAGGTGGCGCACGACGTCCGCGGTCACGGCGTCCGAGCCGCTCACCGCGACGCACCCGGCGCCGACCCGGGCCGCGATCTCGCCGGCGGAGCGGAGGTCGCCGAGGACGGGCACGCCCAGGATGGCGTCGCCCTCGCCGGAACGGCCGCTGGGGGTGCACACGGCGACGACCCGGTACCCGGAGCTGTCGCGGTCGTTGAGGTCGCGGATCAGGCGCTCGGCCTGGTCGCGATGCCCGATCGCGAGGACGGCGGTGCGGTGGGAGCCGGCGGCCCGCTTGCGGTGCAGCCACTGTCGCCAGAAGTAGCGCCCCAGCAGGAGTCCCGCGAGGCCGAGGGGGAACGCGAAGATCAGGTAGCCGCGAGCCTCCTGGAAGCGCAGGAGGAAGGCGAGGATCGCGAGGACGCCGAAGAGTCGCCAGGACGCGTCGAAGACCCGCTGGTACTCGGTGGGGCCGCTGCCGACGACCCGTACGTCGCGTGTCTTGGCGAACGCGAGCGAGCCGGCCCAGGCGACGCCGATCAGGACGCTCAGGACGAGGTAGGGGAGGAACAGGTTCTCCCGGACGGGCTGGCTGATGAACTGGTCCCACCGCAGGAAGTACGCGGCGGTGACGCCGATCGTGATCGCCAGGAAGTCGGTGAGGACGAGGCGGATCCGGTACGACCGCTCCCACGTGACCGTCGCGAACGCCGCGCGGACCGCCCGGAGGGGCCCTGGTGGCGCAGCTGTCAGGATGTGGCGGAGTCCACGACGCGAGTCGTGAATGACGCTTCCGGCCATGGGCCCGGCTACCTCTCGATCAATCCGACAGCCGGTTCTGGACCGTCGGAACGCCTCATCGTAAGAGTCGGCACGCAAATAATTGAATGACCAACCGGCCTTTTCACCCGGGTGAGAAGGTCGCTTGTCCGGCGAGTCCCA
This sequence comes from Oerskovia turbata, assembly GCF_000718325.1. Classification (GTDB taxonomy): domain Bacteria; phylum Actinomycetota; class Actinomycetes; order Actinomycetales; family Cellulomonadaceae; genus Oerskovia; species Oerskovia turbata. The sequence continues at coordinate 283,543 of NZ_JOFV01000001.1, read as the reverse complement.
AGCCTGGGATCCCGCCGATCCTGGCGCCGGTCCGGGAGACTTGGCAGGTCGGGGAATGGTGATGGACAGATGTCCAAGTCGAGGAGGATCGGAATCCTCCCCGCTCGGCGCCGCGAGCAGCACAGGAATTTCCTGTACACCCGTCCAACGAAGGATGATCTGCGAAGTGGGGATCGTAGCGGCTGGGGTTGCCGCACCGGAACCCCGTCCGCGCTCCGTCCCACCCGGGAGAGACCTCCCTGCGAGCGCCTTGTGACACCGCTCACGGGTGAAAACGGGCAAGTCTTCCTAGCGGGTCGCCCGCTCTGTCGATCGATGTCGCGCTCCCGCTGACCGTTAGATCACGATACGAGCGTTTTGCGATGCCGGCTCCTCGGCAGGGACGGAGCTTTTAGCACGGCAACCCGCGCGTCGGGGGCAACGACGCGCCGCAGAGAGTCGACTTCTTTTTCACCCGACGGGACGAGCACGAGACGTAGACTGCGAGCGTGCCCTCGATGATCTCCCTGCTGGTCCACCCGGAGCGGCGCCGCCCCAACCCGCCGGCGCTGCGCGTCGATCTCAAGCCCGTGATCCTGGTGGGAATGAGCCTGTGGGCCGTCGCCCTCGTGGTCTCGGTCGTCCTCCTGGTCCTCGACCGGGCGACGTTCGAGCTCCCCGCGACCTGCGCGGCCGGGATCGTGCTCGGCATGATCGGGCTCGGATGGGAACGTCGCGACCGGAACGAGTACCGCTCGCAGGACTGAGCCGCCCGCAGGACTACCTGTCCCGGCTCTCGATCCCCGCCCGACGGCGCGTGGTCCGGTTCGCGTGCACCGACCACCGCGGGACCCACCGCGCGAGCGCGACCGCGCCGAGCAGTCCCACGGTCCCCGACGCGACGATCCCGCCCGCGAGGCTCCCCAGCGCGGCACCGGCCGAGACCACGAGCGGACCGAGCGCGGACCCGGAGTCCTGGAAGAGCCGCCAGATCCCGAGGAACTGCGCACGGACGTCCGCTGGTGCGACGTCGGCGCCGAGCGTCATGAGGATGCCCGAGCCGATCCCGTTGCCGAAGCCCATGACCATCGCGACCACGGCCACCCCGGCGACGGTGCTCGTGAGCGGCAGCACGACGATCGCCCCGCCGAGCACGAGCATGCACGGGATCGCGACCCACAGCCTCCCCCAGCGGTCCATGACCTTCCCCGCGGGGTAGAACAGCAGCATGTCGACGGCTCCCGAGAGCCCGAAGATCACGCTCGTGGTGGCGGGACTGAAGCCCAGGTGCTCGGACCACAGGGGCAGCACCACCTGACGGGCAGCCCGCGTGGCCCCGACCATGACGACCGCGAACCCGAGCGTCGCGAACACGTGCCGGTTCGCGGCGAGGACCGTGCGGAAGCTGACCGGGGTCACGGACCGCCGGTGGGCCGTGGCGCCCGCTGCGACGTCGGGCACGAGAGCCGTCACCAGCCCCGCGACGACGCTCGCACCGACGGCCAGCCAGTACACCGCGGGCAGGTCCCAGACCCACAGCACCGCGGCCGCCGCGAACGGTCCCACGAACGCACCGATCCGGTGCGTGCCCGCGAGCGTCGACAACGCCCTGGCGCGCTTGAGCACGGGCGTGACCTCGGTCAGGTAGGCCTGCCGGGCGAGCATGAACACCGCGTTGGTCATGCCGACGCAGAAGACCCCCGCACCCAGTACCCACAGGTTGGGCGCGAGCGCGCACGCCACGAGGCCGACGATCGAGGCGGCAGCGGCCGTCATCATGGCCCGCCGGTCGCCGAACCGGGCCGCGAACGCACCGGCCGGCACGTCCCCGGCGATCTGCCCGAGCCCCAGCAGCGCGACGACGAACCCGGCCAGCGCGATCCCGGCCCCCATCGAGACGGCGCTCAGCGCCACGACGGGGACGATCGCGCTGACCCCCGCCTCGAACACGAAGGTCGGCACGTACACGCCGCCCACGAGGCGACGGTCGAAGATGCCGGCCGGTCCGGCGGGGGGCTGCACCGTCCGGCTCACTCCCCGTCCCACGCGGTCTCGGCCAGCAGGTCGTCGACCGCCGCGGGGTCGAGCAGCGCGGACTCCAGCAGGTGCCGCGCCCCGGGCCGCCCGGCGGCCGCGGCCAGGCCTCGCGCCAGGCCCGCGGTCGTCGAGGCGTGGACCTCGGGTCCCACGCTGCCCGCGCACACCCACCAGTCGACCTCGACACCGTCCACCGTCAGGGCGTCGTGCTCGAACCAGCCCCCGGGCACCCCCGGGACGAGCGCCGCGACCCGAGGGTCGAGCGCCTGCGGTGAGCCGGCGCCGTCCGGCGGGGGGACCTCGGGCGTGCCCGGGGCCGGGAGCAGCGGCAGGTCCAGGAGGTCCGCCAGGGCCGCGCCCTCGTCCGTGCCCGGGGAGGTCCGCCCAGGAAGGGCGACCGGCAGCACGGTCCGCACCTGCGCCCACATCGCGCTCGTCGCCACGGCCAGGTCCTCGGCCCGGGCGCACGTCGCGTCGGCCCCGCGCAGGCCGGGCAGGCGGTCGGGCAGCTCGTCGAGCTCCCGGCGGTGCGCCGAGCGGGCGAGCGCACCCAACCCCTGCCACACCGCGAGCGCGTCGGGCAGGTCGAGGCGCGCGCCGACGTCGGGCAGCGCGGCCAGGTAGTCCGGCCAGTCCGCCGGTGCCAGGTCGCCCAGGTCCGCGACCCCGCCCAGGGCGCGCACGACCTCGGCGTCCAGGCCACGGGTCTCGGCGGGCGGGTCGGGCAGGAACGGTGCCCCGCCCCGCTCGGCCGCGAAGGGCGCGCCCAGGTGCCGGCGCACCCACCACGCGGTGTACGACGGCGCGTCCCCGACCCGCGCGCCGCCCTGCGCCCGGACGGGGGCGAGGAGCGCGGCGCGGGCCCCGGGCTCGCGGGCCAGGCGCGCGAGGAACGCGGGCCACGCGTCGTCGGCGACGGCGTCCAGGTCCGCGACGGCGTCGAGGTCCCCCACGTACGCCCCTCCCCCGACGAGCCCGCCGAGGATCGCGAGGTAGTCGGCCCAGCCGTCGAGCCACGACTGCGGGTCGTCGGGATCGTCCGGCAGGTCCGCGTCGGCGTCCCACGGCGTCAGGACGTCACGGACCCGGTGGACCGTCACGTCGCCCGGGACCCCGGCCGCGCGCAGGACGTCCTCGCCCCAGCGCTCGACGACGCCGTCGGCGAGCGGGACCAGGCCGTCCAGGTGCTCGGCGGCCCACGACCCCGGCACGACGCACTCGCGCGCCGCGGACAGCTCGCCGTCGGCCGTCGGCAGCGGGAGCTCGCCCCACCAGAAGGGCACGTCCTCGGGCAGCGCCCCCTCGGCGAGCGCGGCCCGCACGAGCGCCAGCACCTGCCCGACGGCGGCGGGCACCACGTCCTGGACCTCGCCGCCCGCGTCGAGGTCGTCGAGCAGGTCGCCGTCCGCGACCCGGTCCGCGAGGTGCAGCACCTGGTCCCGGACCGCAGGCTCGGTCAGCAGCCCACGAGCCGACGACGGCGTCGCCCCCAGCCGCTCGAGGAGCGGGTGGACGGCGTCGGGATGGACGAGGCGCAGACCGAGCGAACGGGCGAGATCGGCGACCCCCGGCCGGGTCGGCCCTGTCGCGGCAGGCCCGCCGGGCCCGACGTCCCCGTCGGCCGCGGCAGAGGCAGAGGCAGCGGCCTCCACGAGCAGGACCCCGCGGGCTCCCCGCGCGGTCCGGCCGTCGGCGAGCGGGACCGTGACCGCACCGAGCGCGTCGAGCACCCCCGGTTGGCCCGCGTGCGGGGCGAGGGCCGCATAGACCTCGCGCCACGCGGTCGGGCCCATGCCCGCGGGCAGCTCGTCGAGCAGGTCCGCGAGCTCACGGGACCGCACGCCGAGCGACCGCGCGACCGCGTGCAGCGACGACGGCACGTCGACGAGGTCCGGCACCGTCCGACCGAGCACGGCCACCACCGCCGCGTCGCGCCCGACCTCGCCCGCGAGGACCTGGGCGTCACGCGGCGCGACCATCCGGCTGTCGGGGCGCAGGACGGTCGACCCGTCGAGGACAGGATCGTCGACGTCGGCCCCCGGCGGCGACAGCAGCCGCGTGCCGCGCAGCGCGGAGAGCGCAGCGTCCCGGACCTGGGCGTCGAGCGCCCCTGCCGGCAACCCCGTGGGCACGAGGCCCAGGACCGAGGCGCCGCGCTCGACGGCGACGCGCCCGAGCAGGCGCGCGTACGCGCCTCCCGCGACCTCGGCCAGCGCGGACGTGACCGGACCGGGCAGGACGTGCCGACGGCTCGGGTCCAGCGGGAACGACGCGACGAGCAGCGCCGCGAAGGTCATCGGCTCGTCGGTCGGCGTCGGAGCGTGCAGCACGCCCGCGACCGCCTCGCTCGGCGCAGGAGCCGACCGGGGCAGCGCCCACAGCACGCTCCATCCGCCGTGCCGCTGCTCGACCGGCAGCGAGTCCACGAGACCCGCGTCGAACGCCCCGCGCTCACGCACGACCGTCCAGCGGGCGGCCACGTCGTGCAGGCGACGCGCCCGCAGGGGCCCGTCGTCGTCCTCGATCTCGACCAGGACCTCGTCCAGGGCGGGCAGCGCCAGGAGCAGCGCGTCGTCCACCTCGGCGAGCTGGGCACGGACCGCGTCGAGCGCGACCCGGTCCCGCAGGCGCAGGGCGACGACCGTGCCCGACGGCGCAGGCCCGGTCGCCCCGTCGGGGCCGCCCGGGACGTCAGGGCCGACGGGGCCGCCCGGCAGCGCGTCCGCCGCGAACGGGAGCCGCAGCACGGGCAGGGCGTCGCCCCGCTCGCGGACCGCGGCCCCGAGCCGGTCGGCCGCTACGGCTCCGACCCGCGGGTCCTTCCGCGCGACCACGACGGCCTCCGTCAGCGCCGCTCGCGTCCGCGCCAGGGAGAACGTCACCCCGCCGAGCGTCGAGCGCACCGAGACCTCGTCCGCGACCGAACGAACAGCCGCGAAACCCACCCCGAACCGGCCCACCCGCCCGGGGGCTCCGTCCGCGGACGGGGGCTCCGCCGTCGGGCCGCCGGGACGCTTGGCCGACGCGCGCATCGACGACAACGACGCGACGCCCTCCGCGTCCAGCGGTGCCCCGGAGTTCTCGGCCGTCAACCACCACGCACCGCCCGCGTCCCGCGCCAGGCGTAGCACGAGGCGGCCCGGGGATCCCGCGTGCGCCGCGGCGTCGGCGGCGTTCTGCGCGAGCTCGACGACCACCCGGTCGCGGTAGTACCCCCGGGCGTGGTCCTCCTCGGTGTTCGCGTCCTCCCGGAAGCGGGTCGGGGACGCGAGCCACGCCTCCGTGACGGCTCGGCGAAGAGCCGACGTCCCGAAGGCGTCCGTCGTCACCGGGCCGGCTCGTCCGGGTCCGCGTCCTGCTCCGGCGTGGACTCCGGTGCGCTCACCGACCCCGACGACGACCCCGGCTCGGGAAGCGTGATCCGCGACAGCGCGAGCTCGATGCTCGCCGCGGCCTCCGCGGAACGCTCGGCCACCGGGGCCGCGGGGCCAGCAGGAGGCTCACCCGGTCCGGACGCGGCGCCCGCCGCGTCCCGGGCCGCGTCCAGGAGCTGGACGATCTCGACGTCCATCTCGTCGATCAGCGGGTCCGCGGCAGGCCAGTCCGTCGGGTGCGGCTCGACGTCCGTCTCCGAGTGCGCCCCGCACCCGTGGTCGAGGCTCACGACCTTGCCGTCGTCGGGCGACCACGCGTTCGCGCACACGCCGAAGACCTGACCCAGGGCACCCTGCAGCGGGACCAGGAAACCGCACGAGCCGCACTCGGCCGCCGAGGAGACGGCCCCCGGCGCCGTGGGGCCGCGGGTGCCGCGGTACCAGCGCTCGGCCGCCTCGTCGCGCCCCTCGGGCGACAGCACCCGGGCACGCGCGAGCGCAAGCTCCTCGATCGCGACGGCGTCCTGCTCCTCGTCGCCCGTCGGGACGTAGCCGGGCTCGAGCCGCGGGTCGTCCGCCTGGAACGGCAGCACGTCACCGACGCCGATGTCCCCCGGCCGCAGACGCTCCGACCACGGCAACCACTCGGGCGCCAGGATGGACCCGTCGCCCGGCAGGAGCTCGACCTCGCACACCGTCGCGGTGCGGCCGCGCGGGACCCGGGCCAGCGTCACCGTCCAGCGCCACCCCCGGTACCCGAGCATGGTGCACGCGAACTGGTGCGAGATGAGGCGGTCCTCCTCGACGACCGTCCCCAGGTGCTCGCCCACGTCCCGGACGTGCTCGGCGACCTGCTCCGCCGCAGCGCGCGCGAGATCCACCGCGCCCGTGAGCACGGCGTCCTTGGCGGCGCGCGCGCTCACACGACGGGTCGAACCCTCAGCGGCGGCTACGGCAGCCATGTCATGCCTCCAGGTCGTCGGCGACGGCGCGCAGCACCTTGGCGAGCTGGGCTCCCTGCGCGGCATCCGGGTACCGGCCACGGCGCAACGAGCCACCGACCTTGTCCATGACCTTGATGAGGTCCTCGATCACGACCCCCAGGTCCTCGGCCGGGCGGCGCTGAGCCTTCGCCACGGACGGCGCAGGGTCGAGCAGCTTGATCGCGAGCGCCTGCGGGCCGCGTCGCCCGTCGGCCACGCCGAACTCGACCCGCGCACCGGGCTTGGGTGCCGCTCCGTCGGGCAGGGCGGAAGCATGCAGGAAGACCTCGTCGCCCTCATCGCTCGCGATGAAGCCGAACCCTCGTTCGGTGTCGAACCACTTGACCTTGCCGGTGGGCACGTGAACCTCGTTTGTGCTCGTGGGAATCAGAACTCCCAGGCTACCGGGACGAAGCCCTCACAGTCGCATCCGCCGGGCCGCGCCCCGACGAGCGCGCCCGGGTGAGTTCCGGCAGCGGGGAGTTCTCCCCATGGAAGGAGGCTGCGGCCTGTCTGCGGCCTCCACTAGCCTTCGGGCGACCGCCGACGCACCGCGTCGGTCGAGCCGCCGCCGACCCAGAGGGTTCCTCAGGACCACGCCGCCCACCTTCCCCCCGCCGACCCCTCGGGAGCGTGGCAGCAGCCCGCAGGCGGCGCGACCCCCGCGCCGGCCCCGGTCACGACCGTCAGGCCCTCCCGGCTGCGCACCGGCCTCGTGCTCGGCGACGCCGCGACCGCGGCCCTCGTCCTGGTCGGCGGAGGCGTATTCGCCTACAGCGCGCTCGACGGCGGCGGGGCCCAGCCCGAGGCCGGCAGCCGCGAAGAAGGCACCGTTGGCCGACGCCCCGCAGTTCGCCGCCGACATGAAGGCCCTGGGCGATCCCGGGCTGATCTCCTACTGGGCGGACGTGGAGGGCACGATCTCCGCGCTCGAGGGGCAGGCGGGCGCCGAGGGGCTGGGCGCGGTCCTCACCCAGGGCCTCCGCTCGGTCGCCGGTGCGGCGCGGGTGGGCGCCGACCACCTGGAGATCGCGATCACCGTCGGCGCCGACGAGGAGGTCCTCGCGCCGATGAAGGCGGCGGGGACCTCGCTCCTCACGGGGCTGCCGGACAGCTCCCTGTTCGCCTCGTCCGCGACCGTGGACCCCGCGTCGGTCGACGAGCTCTGGGGCCTACCTCGACGTCGACGCGCTCGAGTCGATCGCCCGCGCGAACATCGACGCGACAGGCGGCGACGACTCGTGGATGGCCTACGTCGAGCCCCTGCGAGCCGTCGGGGTGTCCAGCCGGGTCGTGGGCGACCACAGCCTCACGAGCCTGCGCGTCAGCTTCGACTGACACATACGCGCACCTTGGCGCCCGTGCGCGTGGCTACGCGCGCGGGCCTCAGGCCGTGGCGACGAGACCGTCGAGCAGCGCAGGGTCCGCGCCGGCGGCCAGCAGGCGTGAGCGCATCCCTGCCGCGGCGAGCGCGTAGGAGCGGTCGTCCCCCAGCAGCAGCGACCGCGAGTTCGCGGCCTCGTCGAGCGCGACCAGCTCGAACGCCAGCTGCTCGGCCTCGTCCTGGTCGATCGTGAGCTCGCCCGCCGCGACCGCGGCCCTCGCCTGGGCCCCGACGTACCCGTACCAGGTGGCGAGAGCCGTCCGCACGGCGTCGTTGACGGGGCCGGGCTTGGAGTCGACGTCGGCCGATGTCGCCGCGAAGAAGCAGCCGCCCGGGAAGACCCGGTCCTTGGAGTAGTCCAGGGCGTTGCGCAGCAGCGCGACCAGGCGGCGCACCCCCCCTGGGCTCGGCCCGGGCGGGCTCGACGATCGTCGCGACGAAGACCTCGCGGGCCGCGGCGACCGTCGCGAGCTGCAGACCTTCCTTGCCGTGGAAGAGCGTGGCGATGCTGCTCTTGCTGCGCCCCGACTCCTCTGCCAGGCGGCCGATGGTCAGGCCGTCGAGCCCCTCGATCGAGGCGAGGTCCGTCGCGCTCCTGAGCACGACCGCGCGCGACGCGTCGCCCCGGGCGCGCCTGCCGTCGAGAACAGCGGGATCAGCCATCTCCCTAGTGTACGAACGATCGATCGCGTAATCTACACAACGAACGTTCGTGCGTATTGATCTGGAGGAGCCATGCCCACGCCGTACACCCTGGTCGGCCGCACCCTGCGGGCCGTCGGCACCCTGTCAGCGAACCTCGCGGGGCGCCTCGCGCTCCGCACCTTCTTCGTCACCACGCCGCGTACCCCGGTGCGCGACGCCGACGTCGACACCCATCACGCCGCGCGGCGGTCAAGGCTCGACGTCCGTGGACGCGACCTCGTGGTCTACGAGTGGGGCACCGGCCCCGACACCGTGCTGGTCCTCCACGGGTGGCGCGGGCGTGCGTCCCAGCTCGCGCCGCTGGTGCGCGAACTCGTCAGCGAGGGGTTCCGCGTCGTGTCCTTCGACGCCCCTGCCCACGGCGACTCCCCCGGCGGGCGGTCCGACATCCGCGACTGGGTCGCCGCGGCGGAAGCCCTCGACCGGCTCCGCGGCCCCTTCCGCGCAATCGTCGGACACTCGCTGGGCGCCCTGGCCGCGCTCACCGCGGCCCGCACGTCCGTGCGGACCGGACGGGTCGCCGTCGTGTCCGGGGTCGGCGGGCCCGACGCGTTCCTCACCGCGTTCACACGCGAGTTCCGGCTCGACGACGCCACCCGGACGCAGCTCGAGGCGCGCTTCCACGAGAGGCTGGGCGAGAACCAGGACTCCGTCACGGCCCGCTATGACGCGGTCACGCACCCGCTGCCCGCAGGGACCGAGCTGCTCGTCGTGCACGACCGCGGCGACCGGCGCATGCCCGACCACGACGCGCACCGCCTGCACGACGCGCACGCCGGCCGGTCGGCCATGGTCCGCACCTCCGGGTCCGGCCACACCTCGATCCTCTCGTCCGACCCCGCGCTCGACGCCCTCACCGCGTTCGTCCGCGGCGGGCTCGCTGCGGTCGACGACCTCGCGCCCGTCACGGAGCACGCAGCGGGGCCGTGAACGTCGAGGATCATCCGTCCGTGCGGAAGGTGCCCGGGGCGGGCGAACCCCCGACCCGCGTAACATCGGACGGATGGCCTCAACGCCTCCGGCTCCGCGCCGGACCTTCCCCGAGGCTCTTCGCTCCCGCAGCGACGAGCACCTCGTCGCGCTGCTGCTGCAGCGCCCTGACCTGGCCACTCCTTCGCCGTCGACGCTGCGCTCGCTCGCAGCACGTGCCACCAGCCGCACCAGCCTGGACCGGGCGATCGCCCGGCTCGACGCCCTCGAGCTCCAGGTCCTCGAATCCGTCCTCGTCCTCGGGGACCAGCCCCCTGCGCCGACGTCGCGCCCCGCTCCCACCCGACCACCGAGCCGTGCCCCGGGCGAGGACGCGGCCGTGACGGTCGACCGCGTCCTCGCCGCCCTGGGGGCGGGCGACGCCGACGCCCCGGTCGTGCGCGCCGCGCTCGCACACCTCGAGGAGGCCGCGCTGCTGTGGGACCGTGACCCGTCGCAACGCACCGACCTCGCGGTCGCACCGGGCCTGTCCGAGGTCCTCGGCCCCTACCCGGCCGGGCTCGGCCCCACCGACCCGTCGTCCCCGCTCGCCCCCCGTGCAGCCGCCGCTCCCGCGGGCGACCGGGCCCCGGCCGACGACCAGGCCGGCACCGGGACGACCGCCCTCGCCGACCTCCTGGCGGACGCGCCACCCGGTGCCCGCAGCATCCTCGACGCCCTCACCTGGGGGCCGCCCGTGGGCGTCGCGCCGCGCGCCGACCCCGTCGGCCGCGAGGCGACGACCTGGCTCCTGCGGCAGCGCCTCCTGCTCGCGTCCGACGAACGGCACGTCGTCCTGCCCCGAGAGGTCGCCCTCGCGCTGCGCGGAGGCCGCACGCACGCCCGGCCGCTCGCCCACCCTCCCGAGCCCGACGCCCCGCACTTCGCCGAGGACACCGTCGCCGCGGAAGCCGCGCGCGCGGCGCAGGACGCGGTCCGGCTCGTCGCACACCTCCTCGCGCTGTGGCAGGCCTCGCCACCGAGCGTCCTGCGCGCGGGCGGGCTCGGGGTGCGGGACCTCCGGCGCCTCGCGACGACGCTCGAGGTCGAGGAGCCGACGGCGGCGTTCGTCGCCGAGCTCGCGCTCGCCGCTGGACTCGTGGTCGACGACGGCGAGGACCCTCCCTCGTTCACCGTCACGGTCACGGGCGAGGACTGGCTCGAGCTTCCCCTAGCACCACGCTGGGCGCTGCTCGCCGCGGCCTGGGCGGGCTCGGGCCGGACGCCGTGGACCGTCGGCAGCCGTGACGAGCGGGGCACGCTGCGCTCCGCGCTCGAACCCGACCTCACCCGGCCGTGGGTCCCGCGCCTGCGCTCCGACCTGCTGTCCGCGCTCGCCGACCGCCCCGGGACCGCCCTGACGTCGGGCGACCTCCTGGAGGTCCTGCGCTGGGGGTCGCCCCGGTCGGTCCCTCCGCTCCAGGCGATCGAGGGCCTGCTCCACGAGGCCCACCTCCTGGGCGTCACGGGGGTCGGGGCACTCGCCCCCACGGGCCGCACACTCCTGCGGCCCGACGGCGCCACACCCCCCGCGCGCACGAGCTCGCCCTCCGCGTCGAGCGGGTCGGGCGCGCCCGCGCTCACGTCCGCGGAAGCGGCGCTCGCGACCGCGCTCGAGTCCGTCCTGCCGCCCGAGGTCGACGACCTCCTGCTCCAGGGCGACCTCACGGGGATCGTCCCGGGGCGGCCGAGCACCGCGCTCGAACGGCTCCTGGAGGACGCCGCCGAGGTCGAGTCGCGCGGGGCCGCGATCACGGTCCGCTTCACCCCCGAGTCCCTGACCCGCGCGTTCGACGCCGGCCGCACCGCGGACGACCTGCTGGCCGACCTCGCGAACCACTCGCGGGCCTCGCTCCCCCAACCCCTCGACTACCTCGTCCGCGACACCGCTCGCCGGCACGGGCGGCTACGGGTCGGGAGCGCGTCGAGCTACGTGCGCGCGGAGGACCCGGCGCTCCTGACGGGCCTCGTCGAGGACCCGGCGCTGCGCCACCTGTCGCTGTTCCGCATCGCGCCCACCGTCCTGGTCTCCCTCTCTCCCGCGGCGACGCTCCAGGCCGCGCTGCGCGACCGCGGCCTCGCCTCGACCGTCGAAGGACCCGACGGGCGGGTCGTGCGCACCGAGCGGCTCCGCACCACGGTCCGTTCCCGCGTGGGCGGGCGACGCCCGCTGGACACGGCCACCCGGGGGCGCTCCGCCGTCGGGCCGGCGGTGCACCAGGATGACGCCGCGGCCCGGCGCGAACGGTACGCCGAGCTCGTCCCCCGGCTGCGCGCAGCCGACGACGCGGCGCTCGCCGCACCCCCCGCCGCGACAGCCCGTGCGGACGTCGCGCCCGAGCCCCGCGGAACAACCGAACCCCCCGCGGCGTTGGGACTCCTGCGCGACGCGATCGACGCGGGCGACCACGTGGTGCTCGAGACGATCGACCCCACCGGTCAACCGACCCGGCGCCGCGTGAAGCCCCTCGTCCTGGAGGGCGGCCGCCTGCGCGCCCTCGACCCCGCACGCGACGCCGAGCTGACCGTCGCCGTCCACCGCATCGCGGGCGTCTTCACGGACGCCCCCGCCCCCACCCAGGACGCGTCGACCGACACGACCACGAACGCGTCGGCGGGGGCGCCGAACGACTAGCTGTACCGACCCGGAAGGACGCCCATGGCCGACGGCCCCCTGATCGTGCAGAGCGACAAGACCTTGCTGCTCGAGGTCGACCACCCGCTCTCCGGCGACGCCCGACGGGCGATCGCCCCGTTCGCCGAGCTCGAGCGCGCCCCCGAGCACGTCCACACCTACCGGCTCACGCCGCTCGGGCTGTGGAACGCGCGCGCCGCGGGGCACGACGCCGAGCAGGTCGTCAACGTCCTGCTCGAGTACAGCCGGTACCCCGTGCCGCACGCGCTGCTCGTCGACGTCGCCGAGACCATGGCGCGCTACGGGCGCCTCCAGCTCGTCGCGCACCCCACGCACGGGCTCGTGCTCCAGGCGACCGACAAGGCCGTGCTCGCCGAGGTCCTCAAGTCCAAGCGGACAGCCGGGCTGGTCGGCGACCGGCTCGGGGACGACGCGGTGATCGTCCACCCGTCCGAGCGCGGGCACCTCAAGCAGGTCCTGCTCAAGCTCGGCTGGCCCGCCGAGGACCTCGCAGGCTACGTCGACGGCGAGAAGCACCCCATCGACCTGTCGCCCACCGACCCGGCGCACGAGGACAAGCCCTGGGCCATGCGCCCCTACCAGCAGCAGGCCGTCGAGGGGTTCTGGCACGGGGGCAGCGGCGTCGTCGTGCTCCCCTGCGGCGCGGGCAAGACGATCGTCGGTGCCGGGGCCATGGCGAAGTCCGGGACGACGACCCTGATCCTCGTGACGAACACCGTGAGCGCGCGCCAGTGGCGCGACGAGCTCGTGCGACGCACGACGCTCACCGAGGACGAGATCGGCGAGTACTCGGGCGCCCGCAAGGAGATCAAGCCCGTCACCATCGCGACCTACCAGGTGCTCACGACCAAGCGGAAGGGCGTCTACACGCACCTCGAGCTGCTCGACGCGCGCGACTGGGGCCTCGTGGTCTACGACGAGGTCCACCTCCTGCCCGCACCCATCTTCCGTATGACCGCGGACCTCCAGGCCCGACGACGCCTGGGGCTGACCGCGACGCTCGTGCGCGAGGACGGGCGCGAGGACGAGGTCTTCAGCCTCATCGGGCCCAAGCGGTACGACGCCCCCTGGAAGGACATCGAAGCCCAGGGCTACATCGCGCCCGCCGACTGCGTCGAGGTGCGCCTCACGCTGTCCGACCGCGACCGCATGGCGTACGCGACCGCCGAGCCCGAGGACAAGTACCGGCTCGCGGCCACCGCGACGGGCAAGAACCGCGTCGTCGAGCAGATCGCGGCAGCGCACCCCGACGACCAGGTCCTCGTGATCGGCCAGTACCTCGACCAGCTCGAGGAGCTCGGCGACCACCTCGACGCGCCCGTCATCACGGGCGCCACGACGGTGCGCGAACGGCAGCGGCTGTTCGAGGCGTTCCGGTCCGGGGAGATCAACCGGCTCGTCGTGAGCAAGGTCGCGAACTTCTCGATCGACCTGCCCGAGGCGTCGGTCGCGATCCAGGTGTCGGGGTCGTTCGGGTCACGCCAGGAGGAGGCCCAGCGCCTGGGTCGCATCATGCGTCCCAAGCAGGACGGTCGCACCGCGCACTTCTACGCCGTCGTCTCGCGCGACACCGTCGACCAGGACTTCGCGGCGCACCGCCAGCGCTTCCTGGCGGAGCAGGGGTACGCCTACCGCATCGTCGACGCGGAGGACCTGGGCGTCGTGCAGTAGAGGGTGGGGGCCCGCGACGCAGGAGCGCGGCCCCCGCCCGGTACCGGCCGCCCTCGAGACGTGGCCCTCCGGGGTGGTGGGTGTGTTTTCTGCGGAGCGACAACAATTGTTGTCGCTCCGCAGAAAACACACCCACCTACCCTGCACCCGTCTGATCGTCGTCCGGCCCGGTTCCGTCCACCCGGTCGCCTACCCCGTCGGCGTTCCGACGCGACGCGCCCCCGACGCGAAGCCGAGCCACGCGTGCCGGTTGCCCGCCCAGCACCAGCCGACCTTGGGCGCACCGCGGCGTTCCTTGCCGTCGCGCCCGGTGCCGTTCGAGATCCACACGGCGGGCGTCCGGGAGTCGAGGCGTCCCTTGGCCTTGCGGAGCCGCGACCCGATCGTCATGTAGCAGTGGTTGCGCTCGACGACGCCGGGTGCCTGGAGCGCCCAGTGGATGCCTTCGCTGAGGAGCAGCGGGGTGCGGTCGCGGCGCGTGATCTCGGGCAGCGCCTCGTCGGGTGACCAGTTGGCCAGGTCGTCGCCGCGGTCGACGTCGGTCACGACGTACAGCGGGCCGTCGGGCAGCGTGAGCCCGTCGAGGGGTTCGAACCGGTCGACGTCGTCCATGTCGACGACCACGAACCCTTCCTTGTCGCCGAGCCGCAGCAGGGGCGCGAGGACGGACGGCGGGGCGAGGTGCGGGTGCACTGCGAGCAGCCCGCCGTCGGGCGCGCCGTGCGCAACATGTCCGACGGCGTCGCGCACCTGATCCACGGACAGTCCGGCCAGCTCGTGGACGCCGAGGGCGACGAGGCGCTGGGCCTGGTCGGCGAGGGAGGGCAGGGCCGACCCCGGGTGGGGGGCAGTGCTCAGGGGTGTGGTCCCGTCGGCGGGGGCGGGCGTCGTGCTGGTCGTCATGGCTTCCTCTCGTTCGTCCACGTCCAATCAACATAGTACGCCGTACGACTATTCCCGGCGGGCGCCCCGCCGCTCAGAGCTCGCGGTAGTAGTGCACGAGCGGCAACGCCGTGAACCCGCTCGCCTCGTACATGGCCCGAGCGGGCTCGTGGCCGTCGTCCCCGCCCGTCCACACGCTCGCGTAGGCGCAGCCCGCCTCGCGCATCAACCCCAAGGACGCGTCCATGAGCGCACGCCCCACCCCTGCCCGCTGCACGGACGGGTCGACCGCGACGAGCTCCACGTCGCCCGCGCGTCGCCCGTCGAGGTCAGGCTCCCCGAGCACGACCGTGGCGAAACCGACCACCCGTCCCCCGGCCTCCGCGACGAAGCTCGTCGCAGCATGGGTCGAACACGTCGAGCGCACCGTCTCTGCCTGGCTCCGACGCCAGTCGGGGTACGCGAGACGGTAGATCCGCTCACCGAGGATCGCGCGCCACGAGTCGTACACCGGCTCCCACGCGCGGAGCGAGAGATCGACGAGCGCGTCGAGGTCGGTCGGGAGCAGAGGTCTGATCGTCGTCACCGGCGGATCGTACGCAGCGTCACCGCAGCGACCGCCAGCGATTTCCCGCGACCCCGCCCCCACAGGCCCCGGCAGAACTCGTCGGGTGAAATGCCCCGGCGCGTCCCGTTTCGCGATTGCGGCACCCGCGACCCCGGGAAAGGATCACGAGGTGGCCTCGTCGTCTGTACCCCCCGCGCTCCACCACCCGCGACGCCGCGGGCTCCACCCCGCCGCCCGGGTCGGCGTGCTGCTCGGGCTCGCGAGCCTGCTGACCCTCGGTGCGCTCGGTGCGCCCGCAGGCGCGCACGACGCCCTCCCCGGCACCGTCACGAAGGTCGCAGCATCCGGCGGGCCCCTGCCGGGAGCAGCGCTGCCGGGGACCACGGCCACCCTCGCACTCCCCGCCGAGCAGCCGCTCAACCTCCCGGACAGGATCACCGACCCCGCCGGGGTCCTCGGCGACCGGACCGGCGAGGTCGAGACCGCGATGGACCGGCTCGAGGCCGACACGCCCTACCAGCTCTTCGTCGTCTACGTCGACACGTTCGACGGACAGGACGCGCAGACGTGGGCCACCTCGACGGCCAACCTCTCCGGTCTGGGCCGGGACGACGTCCTGCTCGCCGTCGCGACCGAGGATCGCCGGTACGACCTGTCGGCCGACCACAACATCGGCCTGTCCGAAGCCTCGCTCGACACGGTCCAGGAGGCGATCGAGGACCAGCTCAGGCAGGACGACTGGGCGGGCGCCGCGGTCGCCGCGGCGGACACCCTGCACACCGAGGCGACCGGCTCGTCGTCCTCGGGCGCCTCGGGCTGGCTCGTGGCCCTCGTGGTCGGCCTGGTCGCGATCGCCGGCTTCTTCGTGGTCCGCGCGATCCTGAGCAAGCGCCGCGGGACGGCCGCGAAGCCCGGCGGGCCGGACGAGGCCGACGAGCTCGCCCAGCTGCCGACCGACGAGCTGGACCGGCGGGCCAGCTCGGCCCTCGTGGCGATCGACGACGCCGTCAAGACGTCCGAGCAGGAGCTCGGCTTCGCTCAGGCCCAGTTCGGCCTCGACGCCACGCAGGAGTTCCAGGTCGCGCTCGAGACCGGCAAGCAGAAGGTGTCTCAGGCCTTCGCACTGCGCCAACAGCTCGACGACGACACCCCGGAGGCAGAGCCGCAGGCCCGCACGATGATGGCGCAGATCATCGCGCTGTGCGCCGAGGTCAGCCGGTCCCTCGACGCCGAGTCCGACCAGTTCGACGAGCTGCGCGACCTCCAGTCCCGCGCCCCCGAGGTCCTCGAGCAGGTCGAGCGCCGCGCAGGCGAGGTCGAGGCCCGTGTCGCACCGGCCCGCAGCACCCTCGCAGCGCTCTTCGCGACCTACCCCGAGGCCGCGCTCGCGTCGGTCTCGGCGAACCCCGACCAGGCCCTCCGGCTCGTCGCGAACGCACGGGAGGCGATCGCCGCCGGCCGCGCGGCACTCGAGGGCAAGGACAGGGCGTCCGCCGTCGCGCACGCCCGCGCCGCCGAGAACGCCGTCGGGCAGGCCGTGACCCTCCTCGACGCGATCGACTCCGCGGGCGAGGTCCTCGCGCAGGCCGGACAGCGTCTCGACGTCGCGGTCGCCTCGATCACCGCCGACATCGCCGATGCCGCCCGACTGGCACCGGCCGACCCGACCGTGACAGCACGCGCCACCGAGGCGCAGGCTGCCGTGGCCGAGGCACAGACCGCGCGCAGCGGCGGCGACCCCATCGCTGCCCTGCGCCGGCTCACCGACGCCGAGGCCGCGATCGACGCCGCACTCGCTCCGTCCCGCGCGAGCGCCGAGCAGGCCGCACGCGCCGCTGCGCTCCTGCGCGACACGATCGGGCGTGTCGACTCCCAGGTCCGCGCGACGAACGACTTCATCGAGACCCGGCGCGGCGCCGTCGGGCCCGAAGCGCGCACGCGACTGTCCGAGGCGATCCGCCACCTCGGCGAGGCCCGTGCCCTCCAACCGTCCGACCCCGTGCGCGCGCTCGCCACGGCCCAGCAGGCCGACGCGCTCGCTCAGGCCGCGGCGCAGTTCGCGCAGCGCGACGCGTCCGCGTGGGAGTCGCAGCAGAACGACGCCGGGGCGTTCGGCGGCGGCTCTGGAGGCGGCGGCAACAACGTCGGCGGCATGGTCCTCGGCGGCATCCTCCTCGACCAGATCCTGCGCGGCGGGGGCGGCGGCGGACGGCGCTCGGGCGGCGGGTTCGGCGGCGGGTTCGGCGGCGGCGGGTTCGGGGGCGGCGGGTTCGGCGGTTCGTCGGGCCGCTCGTCGAGAGGCTCGTCGGGCGGCAGGTCCTCGGGCGGCCGCTCGAGCAGAGGAGGACGGTTCTAGGCAGGACGGCACGGCAGGCACGAACATCGCGCACCCATCCACGAGCAGGAAGGCACGACCGATGGCAGAGAAGCAGAGCATCTTCGGACGCATCACCCAGCTGGCCAAGGCGAACATCAACTCGCTCCTCGACAGCGCCGAGGACCCGCAGAAGATGCTGGACCAGCTCGTCCGCGACTACACCAACAGCATCGCCGACGCCGAGCAGGCCGTCGCGCAGACCATCGGGAACCTCCGGCTCGCCGAGCAGGACTACAACGAGGACGTCGCGGCCGTGCGCGAGTGGGGCGACAAGGCAGCCGCCGCGTCCGCGCAGGCCGACCGTTTCCGCTCGTCGGGCGACACCGCGGGCGCCGACAAGTTCGACAACCTCGCCAAGGTCGCGCTCCAGCGGCAGATCTCGGCCGAGGGCGAGGTCCGCCAGGCCGAGCCGCTCATCGCGTCGCAGCGCGAGACCGTCGAGAAGCTCAAGACCGGCCTCGCGCAGATGAAGGGCAAGCTGGGCGAGCTCAAGTCCAAGCGCGACTCCCTCGTCGCCCGCCAGAAGTCCGCCGAGGCGCAGCAGACCGTCCAGGGCGCGATCAGCTCGATCAACGTCCTCGACCCCACGAGCGAGGTCTCGCGCTTCGAGGAGAAGGTCCGCCGCGAGGAGGCCAAGGCGCTCGGCCAGGCCGAGGTCGCCGCGTCCTCGCTCGACGCACAGTTCGAGGAGCTCGAGGCCTCAGGGGCGAACATCGAGGTCGAGGCGCGGCTCGCTGCGCTCAAGAGCGGCGGAGCCTCCCCGGCCCCGCAGATCACGCCCACGACCGTGACGTCGATCGACGCCGGCACGCAGGACGCCCCGTAGCCCCGGCGCGCCACCCGCCCTGCCCGACGGCGCCGCTCACCAGCCGCCGCCCGTGCGCCCTGGTGAGCGGCGTCGTCGGGCGTCAGCGGCTCTCGAGCGGCTCGTAGTCGATCTCGAGGAAGTCCGCGACCTCGGGCACCCAGCGGTCGGCGACGAACGCCCGGTGGTCCGGGTGCGCGTCGTAGGCCGCGTACGCCGCGGCGTCGGCGAACTCCATCGAGAAGCCGAACGCGAACGGGTTCTTGGTGCTCGTCTGCCGCAGCTGCTCGAACCTCTGGACGCCGGGGATCTGCGCGAGGACGCGCGCGTCGGACAGGAACGCGGCTTCGGCGGCAGACCCCTGGGGGTGGTGCAGGCGGAAGGCGACGGTGTGTCGGATCATCCCGCCACCCTGCCACCGACCGACCGGTGACCCCGGGCGGACACGCAGACCCCGAGGCGGACACGCAGCCCGGCGCGGACCTACGCCCGCACGCCCCGGCGCGCGACGTCGTCGTGCACCACCGCGAGGAACGACTGCGCCAGGAGACGGCCCGTCTCGCGGACCTCACCCTCGAACGGCCCGGCCTCGGCGAGGACGTTCTCGGTGTCCGTGTCGGCATGCTGATCGGTCCAGGCGCGCAGGGTGGACAGCGACGCCTCGGGGTGGAACTGGACGCCCACGGCAGACCCGAGACGGAACGCCTGGTACGGGTACATGTCGGACATCCCCAACCAGGAGGCGTCCTCGGGCAGGTCGATGATCGCGTCCGCGTGCATGCTCACCGTGAGCGAGCGCGCCCGCTTGCCCGTCCCCGCCGCCGCCCGGGCCAACGGACCGAGCACCGGGTCAGCCTCCGCACCCGACTTCCAGAACACCCGCGTGAGACCGGCCTCGCGCCCCGGAGGGGCCGCGACCTGCACGTGACCGCCACCCGCGACCGCGAGGAGCTGGGCGCCCAGGCAGATCCCGAGCGTCGGCACCGCAGAGATCACCGCGGCGCTCAGCAGATCGCGCAGCGCAGGGAGCCAGGGCGCGACGTCGTCGGCGTACGCGGACATCTCGCCGCCCAGGACCACCAGCCCGTCACCGATGTCGGTCGCGTCCGGCAGGGCGTCGCCCGCGAAGGGACGCACGAGGCGGACGCCCGGGCCGAGCAGGTCCGTGAAGGTGTCCAGGGGGACGTCCGGGGAGTTCTGGACGACCGTGATCCGGACCGGGTCAAGAAGCTGGAGGTTCACCGGTGCAAGGTACTCGTAACCAGGGGTTCACATGCAAACCGTGCCCACGCCTCGGCGGGATCCGTGTCACCGGACGCGACGGGTCCGCACGTCGCGGTCCGCACGCGGACGGGCGGGCCCGCCCTGCCGCGGCGGATAGGCTGGACCCCATGTCGGACTCCAGCACGTCGAACGGCCTCGTCAGCACGCAGGGTGGGACCAGGCGGCGCACCTACCTGATCGTCGACGGGGAGAACATCGACGCGACGCTCGGGATGAGCGTCCTGGGCCACCGCCCCAACCCTGAGGAGCGTCCCCGCTGGGACCGCATCGTCGACTTCGCGGCGAACCTGTGGGGCCAGGACGTCACCCCCCTGTTCTTCCTCAACGCGTCGTCCGGCCAGATGCCCATGGCGTTCGTCCAGGCGCTGCTCGCGATGGGCTACCGCCCCATCCCGCTGGCCGGGTCGAGCTCCGAGAAGGTCGTCGACATCGGTATCCAGCGCACCCTCGAGGCGCTCCAGGACCGCCCGGGCGACGTGCTCCTCGCGAGCCACGACGGCGACTTCATCCCGCAGGTCGAGGACCTCCTCGACGACGGCGACCGCCGCGTGGGGCTGCTGTGCTTCCGCGAGTTCGTCAACTCGCGCTTCTCGGAGCTCGCGTCGCGCGGTCTGAGCTTCCACGACCTCGAGGACAACGTGGGCGCGTTCACCACGGTCCTGCCGCGCGTCCGGATCATCCCGCTCGACGAGTTCGACCCGCTGCGCTACCTCTGACGCTCCGGAGACGCGGGGAGACGAGGGCGGGGCCGCGCACGGGCGCGCGGTCCCGCCCTCGTCGCGTCACCGGGCTGCCCAGGTGCGCTCAGCCCCGCAGCTCGCGGTACAGCGGCGTGGGGAACGACGCCGTCACGCCACCGCCGTCGAGCAGCCCGGTGATCCGCTCGGCCTCGGCGTCGACGGCTGCGGCGCCGTCCGACCCGATGTCCTCGAGCAGGCGCACCGCGGGCGAGCCGTCGGTCCGCACCGCCCAGGCTCCGACGATGCGGCCCTCCCACCAGACGGTCGCCCCGATGTTCCCCGCGGTGTCGAAGAGCTGCTCGCGGTGCGGCCCGAGGTACCAGTCGCGGTGCTTCCACCCCATGGCCGTGGGGTCGAGCGAGGGCAGCAGGGCCACGTGACCGGCGGCGGCGCCCGGTGCGGGCGCCAGGTCGCTCGACCGCAGCGCGACTCCGGCACCCAGCCCGTCGAGCTCGACCTCGCGCACGTCGAGCGCCGCGAGCGCGGCCCGGGTCTGCCCCAGGTTCCAGCCGGTCCACCACCGGAGGTCCGCGACGGTCGCGGGGCCGAAGGACTCGAGCCATGCGGACGCGAGCCGCACCCTGGCTTCGGCCTCGTCGGCGTCGGGGATGCCGCCCGGCAGCCAGTCCTCGACGGGGCGCCACAGAAAACGGTTGGAGGACCACCCGCCGGTCGGTTCGCCCCGGACGATCCGCCCCTCGGCGGACAGCAGCGACAGCAGGGGCGACGTGAGCGAGCGCCGCACGTCCCACGACCTGGTCGTGGTCGGCAGGAACGCGGTCCGCAGCACGGGGGCCTGCGCGGGCAGCTGTGCACCGGTGAGGGGGCCGTGCTGCGCGAGCGCGTCGTGGACCTGCTCCTCGGCGCCCGCGAGGAACGTCTCGGCATCCTCGACGGGCGGGTCCGTGGGGAGGGTCGCGAGCTCCTTGGGGAGCCGGGCCCGCAGGCGTCGCCCGACGGCGGCGCTCGCCCCCGCGTGGACGACGGGCACCAGGTCGCGCGCCACGACGAACAGGGTGCGGCGCATGGCCAGGACGCGCACGAGGGAGCGCCGCTCGTACAGGGCGGCCTGCACGTCCTCGACGCGCAGCCCGGGGACGCGCGCGAGCACCGAGAGGTGGACGCTGGGGGCGTCGGTCGCGTGGAGGGCGACGAGCCGGTCGACGACGCCCTCGACCGTGGTCACGGGCTGCGGCCCGGTCACACCGAGGTCGAGCTGGTGCGCGACGAGTCGTGCCCTGCGGTCGTGGTCGGTGATGCGCATCCTGCTCCTCGTCCTGGTCGTCCGCGCACGGCCCGGGCCCGGTGCGTGCAGGCCCATGCAACCATCGTCCGCCGACACGGGCCGCGCACCACGCGTCACGGCACCTCCCGTCGCACCGCACCGCTGCCGCCCAGGCGGCTCCCAGGCTTCGGTCGCACACTGGAACCATGAGCGAACCCGAGGCACGGCTGGTCGTGGTCGACGACGAGCCCAACATCCGCGAGCTGCTGTCCACGTCCCTGCGCTTCGCGGGCTTCGAGGTCTACGCGGCCGCGGACGGCACGAGCGCGCTCAAGCTCGTGCGCGAGGTCGAGCCGGACCTCGTGGTGCTCGACGTCATGCTCCCGGACATGGACGGGTTCACCGTGACGCGCCGCATGCGCGCCACGGGCCAGCACACGCCCGTCCTGTTCCTCACGGCGCGCGACGACACGCAGGACAAGGTCACGGGCCTCACGGTCGGTGGGGACGACTACGTGACCAAGCCGTTCAGCCTCGAGGAGGTCGTGGCCCGCATCCGTGCCGTGCTGCGTCGCACCCACGCCGAGCCCGAGGACACCGCGGTGCTGCGCTTCGCCGACCTCGAGCTCGACGAGGACTCGCACGAGGTGCGCCGCGCGGGGCAGGTCGTGGACCTGTCCCCCACCGAGTTCAAGCTCCTGCGCTACCTCATGCTCAACGCGGGCCGCGTGCTGTCGAAGGCGCAGATCCTCGACCACGTCTGGCAGTACGACTGGGGCGGCGACGCGAACATCGTCGAGTCCTACATCTCGTACCTGCGTCGCAAGATCGACAACCTCACGGTGACCGGCCCCGACGGCACCGAGGAGCCGGTCCAGCCGCTCATCCACACCAAGCGCGGCGTCGGGTACCTGCTGCGCACGCCCCCGGAGTCCGGGAGCACCCGCAGGTCATGAGCACGCCCTCGTCCTCGTCGCCCGGCGGTCCGGCCGGAGCGCCGGGCGCCCCGGGCGCGCTGCCCCCCGTCCCGCCACCCCCCGGCCCGACGACGTCACCCCCCTCCTCGACGCGCCCCGCCCCGGGCGCGACGCGTCCTGGGACGCAGGCACCGCCGTCGGGCACGACGGGCGGCGGCGCAGCGACAGGCGGCGGCGCGCAGGCCGAGCAGCACCTGCCACCCGTGCCACCGCCCGACGAGCCACGCCCGTACGGCAGGCTCGTGGCCACGAAGAACTGGGGCTGGTTCGCGCGCATCCCGCTGCGCACGCGGCTCGTCGCGATCATCATGCTGCTGCTCGCGGCCGGGCTGGGGGTCGCGGCCGTCGCGACCAGCGTGTTCGTGTCGAACTACCTCGTCCGGCAGGTCGACGACCAGCTCAAGGCGACCTCTGTGGACGTCGCGACCGACCCGACGAGCCAGTTCAGCCAGAACACGGCCGGCCTCCCGAGCGACTACTACATCCTCTACCGGTGGTCGAGCGGGTTCACCCGGGCGTACTACTTCCCGAGCACCCCCCTCAGGTACGGGCTGCCCGACATCCCGGCGCTGTCGCTCGACGAGGTGCGGCGCATCGACGGGCCGTTCACCGTCCCGCCGCAGCAGGCCGGTGTCCTCGCCCCGACCGACCCCACGCAGTGGCGCGTCATGCCGCTCGTCGACCCCGACGGGTCGACCGCGTTCGTCGCCCTGCCGCTGAGCGGGATCCACGACACCGTCAGGTTCCTCGGGTGGACCCTCGCGATCAGCGCCCTCGCGATCTCGCTCGTCGGCGGCGCGATCGCGTTCGTCGCCGTCCAGCGCGCCCTGAGACCGCTGCGCGAGATCGAGGAGGCCGCCGCCGACATCGCCGGTGGCGACCTGACGCGACGCATCCGGCCGGCGCCACCCACGACCGAGGTCGGTTCGCTCGCCGCCTCGCTCAACATCATGCTCAACCACATCGAGCGGGCGTTCGCAGCCTCCGAAGCGTCGGAGGCCCGGATGCGACGCTTCGTCTCGGACGCGAGCCACGAGCTGCGTACCCCGCTCGCGACCGTGCGCGGCTACGGCGAGCTCTACCGCATGGGTGCCCTGACGACGCCCGAGCAGATGGACGACACGATGCGCCGCATCGAGGACTCCGCGTCGCGCATGGGCACGCTCGTCAACGACCTCCTCGCGCTCGCCCGCCTCGACGAGGGCCGTCCCATCCGTCACGAGCCCGTGAACCTCGCGGCCCTGGCCCGCGACTCCGCAGGCGACCTGCACGCCCTGGACCCGACGCGCGAGGTGCGCCTCGTGAGGCTCGACGACGCCCCCGGGGACGCACCCCGGGACCTCACCGTGATCGGCGACGAGGACCGTCTGCGGCAGGTGCTCGCCAACCTCATCGGCAACGTGTCGCAGCACACCCCGGCAGGCACCCCCGTGGAGATCGCGCTCGGGACGCAGGTCTCGGCGGGTGACGTACCCGTGGGCGTCCTCGAGGTCCGCGACCACGGACCGGGCATCACGCCCGAGCAGGCGGACCACGTGTTCGAGCGGTTCTACCGCGCAGACTCGTCCCGCAACCGCGCCTCGGGGGGCTCCGGGCTGGGCATGGCGATCGTCGCGGCCATCGTCGGGGCGCACCACGGGCACATCTCCGTGGCCCCCACGCAGGGCGGTGGCCTCACGGTTCGTGTGGAACTCCCGACACAGGGCTACGATGGCGGGTCGTCGACGGATCGGACGTAGGCTCGGAGGAGAACCTGCGCTCGACGACGCATCCTGTTCCCGCATCGAAGAAGGCTGATCTCATGGGCGTCACCACCTCTGACGCACCGCAGTGGTTGCTCACCTCCTGGACCCGTAGCTGCAAGGGCGCCGGGGCCACAGCCCCCACCGAGGAGATCCTCGCCGTCGGCGAAGGACTCCTCGAGCGCTGGAACCAACCCGACCGCCACTTCCACAACCTGCGCCACCTCGCCGACGTCCTGGGACGTGTCGACGAGCTCGCCGAAGAGACGCACGACGCCGACGTGGTCCGCCTCGCGGCCTGGTACCACGGCGCGATCTTCGACGCTGCGCGCAAGGCCGCGTACGCCAACAAGGGCGGTGAGGACGAGAGCGCGAGCGCAGCGCTCGCGTTCGAGCAGCTCTCGGGGCTGGGCGTCCCGGAGAAGGCGTGCCGCCGCGTCGCGTTCCTCGTCAACGCGCTCGTGCGCCACGCGCCGGACCCTGCGGACTTCGACTGCGCCGTGCTGTGCGACGCGGACCTCGCGATGCTCGCGGCCGAGCCCCAGCGGTACAAGGAGTACCTCAAGGACGTGCGCGACGAGTACGCGCACATCCCGCTCGCCGACTACCTGCGGGCGCGCACCGCGATCATCACCAAGCTGCTCGACCGCCGGTCGCTCTTCTCGAGCCCGCTCGGTGCCGCGTGGGAGGAGCCCGCACGGCAGAACCTGGACGCCGAGCTGCAGCGCCTGCGCAAGGAGCAGAAGAAGCTCGAGGCGTCGGCCCCGCCGGCGCTCGTCGCGCCCTCGCCGTCCTGAGTCCGCAGGCCCG
The DNA here is from genome assembly GCF_000718325.1 of Oerskovia turbata. Classification (GTDB taxonomy): domain Bacteria; phylum Actinomycetota; class Actinomycetes; order Actinomycetales; family Cellulomonadaceae; genus Oerskovia; species Oerskovia turbata. Next base: position 258,375 of record NZ_JOFV01000001.1, on the reverse strand, counting down.
TCCCCGTGGGGCCCCACCGGGACGGGCCGTGCACAGGCCCGCGCCCTGAGTCGCCTTCCACAGGGCGTGCGACTCCCGCTGCCCGACGGCGCCGCTCACCCCTAGCGTCCTGCTCACCCGGTCGCGCACCGCGCCCCGGGGCAGGGCACCGACCGGTGCCCCGCAGGCACGGTGAGAGGCAGGACGACATGAGCAGGTACGAGGTCGACAGCGCACGGGTCGCACAGGCGAGCGCCGCCGTCGGAGGATCCGTGACCGCCATCCGCGCCGAGGTCGGCGCCATGATGCGCAACCTCCAGGACCTCCAGGCGAGCTGGCAGGGCGGCGCGGCCACCGCGTTCGCGGGCGTCATGGCCGAGTGGCAGGGTGCACAGGTGCACGTCGAGACCGCGCTCGACTCGATCACGACCGCGCTGGGCTCCGCAGCCCAGACATACGCGGACGCCGAGGCGCAGGCCTCGAGGCTGTTCCTGCGCTGACGAGCCGTGGCGGTCGACGTGGCGCGGCGGTGTCGTGGCGCGCCACCGCGGCGGTTAGGCTCCGCTCCATGCCGCGCCGCCGCCAGCCCGCCGCCCCTCGCACCGTGCCGTTCGAGGTCGTCGAGGACCTGGACGACGACCTCGGTGACGGGACCCCGGGGGCGGGCGACGCGCCGTCGGGCAGGGGGACGATTCGCTGGAAGCCCTGGGCGGCCGCCGCCGGTGTCCTGGCCCTCGTCGCGGGCGGCCTCGCGGTGGGCGGCCAGATCGAGGAGCGGCGCACGCGGGAGCGCCTCCTCATGAGCGAGGGGGGTGTGCTGCCCTTCACGGGGCCTCCGCAGGAGATCTGGTCGAGGGACCTGGCCGATCAGGTCTGGACGCCCTGGGGCGGGCTGCTCCTCGTCCGCGACATCACCGACACCGAGGAGGCCGTCACCGCCGTCGACGTCCTGACCGGTCAGGACGTGTGGGAGGCGACGGTCGGCCCTGCGGCGACCTGCGGCCGGAGCACCTACCGGCAGACGTTCGCCCTGGACGAGGGTCCCCTGCTGTGCCTGTCCGGCACCCCGGAGGTCATCACGATCACGGCCCTGACCCCGGACGGGCAGGTCACGGGGCGCAGAGACCTCGGCGCGTTCGACGAGGCGTCGGGCTACGCCGTCGGGCCCGGCAGCACCGTCGTGACGGTCCGTCGCGACGGACCCGTCGGCCCCCCGGTCGGTCCGCGCGAGGTCTGGAACGAGGACGGGTCCCCGACCTTCGTCGACATGCCCGGAGGGCGCGGCGTCGTCGTGACCCTGGAGGACGCCGTGACCGGAGACCCGCTCTGGGAGAACCAGGTGCCGTTCGTCGCGCCGGACGAAGCCTGGGAATGTCAAGGACGCGGCGACGGGACCGAGCCCGTGCTGGCACTCGACACCGTGAACGTCTGGGCGACGGGCCACGTCGTCCACGTCGCCGGATGCGGCGTCAGCGCTTCGTTCGACACGAGCGGCGCCCGCCTGGACGACCCGGCCACCCCCGACGACCAGGTCGAGCCGCTCACGGCGACGACCGTGCACAGGTTCGACCAGGCGACCACGCACACGACCGTGCTCGACCGCACGGGCGCCCCGTCGTGGGACGTCTCCGGGCAGATCCTCAGCCCGGCCGCCACCGACGGGACGGGCGAGAGCACGGTCTTCGTCGACACCCTGAGCGGCCTCGCGGCCTTCACGCCCGAGGGCACGGAGCTCTGGGACGTCTCGACGTACGCAAGCACGCTGTTCGTGCACACGAGCACCGTCATCGTCGTCGACGACGGCGCGAACGGTCTGACCGCGCTCGACCCGAGCACGGGCCGCAGGCTGTGGACCGTGCCCGGGGAGGACTCGATCTACCCGTCCGGCGCGGCGACCGACGGATCCCAGGCGATCGTCCTCGCCTACGGTGCCGACGGGGCGCCCCGGACCACGGCGTACGACCTGGCGACAGGTGACGTGCTGTGGACCGTCGAGGACGCCCCGGGCCAAGGCCTGATCAGCTACCACGGTGCGCTGCTGAGGCTCTCCGAGGACTCCGTGAGCCGGGTGGGGTGACCCGGTCCCGACGACCTAGGGTGTCCGGTGTGCCGACGTCCCTCCTGACCGCGAGCGTCACGGTCTGGTGCGCGCCCCCGACCCCGTGGCTACCCGGCCAGGAGGCCTGGCTGTCGGCCGACGAGGCGGCCAAGGCCTCAAGATTCCGGCGGCCGCTCGATCGCGACCGGTTCGTCACCGGACGACTCCTGACCCGAGCCGCCCTCGGGGAGCGGCTCCACCAGGCTCCCGACGACGTCGACATCCGGCTCGGGGCGCGGGAGAGCGCGGCACCCGGGCGACCGTACGTCGCCCACGGGCCCTCGTTCTCGATCGCGCACGCCGGGACCTGGGTGCTCGTCGCCGTCGTCGACCCGGTGGGTCCGACTCTGCCCGGGGCCGACGCCGCGACGGTTCCCGAGGCCGGGTCGGACGCCTGGGCGTGCGTGGACGTCGGCGTGGACGTCGGCGTGGACGTCGAGTCCACGGCGCCAGCACGCACCCACCTCGCCGACCTGCTCGACGCCGTCCCCTCGGGCGAGCGCCCGGCCGGCGGATGGGACGCCGACTCGTTCACCCGGTCGTGGGTCCGCCGAGAGGCGGTCCTCAAGGCGGTCGGCACAGGGCTCCTCGCCCCGCGCGACGACCTCCTCCTGTCCCGTGCGGACCGGCCGGCCGGCGTCGTGCACAGCGGGGGGCTGCTCCCTGCTCCCGACCTTCTCGTCGTGCAGGACCTCGAGCTCCCGGCCGCGTGGCCGTCACCCGCGGCAGTCCGGGACGTCACCCTCGGCGGGCCCGAGCGTCACCCTCGGCGGACCGGGGCGTCACCCTCGGCGGGCGGGGGTGCGGGGGCGGCGGGGGCGGGAGCGGCGGCGGGGGCGGGGGCGGGCGGGGCCTTTCTTGCGGCCGTCGCACTCCGCTCGGCCCGCGGGCCCGTCGCGCTCGGGAGCGTCCGGATGGCCGACGGGACCGTGTTCCTCGCCCGGCACGGCATCACCGCGCGGACCGTGCCCGACCGGCCCTGAGCAGGGCGATCAGCGGACCTCCTTGCTCTCGCGCAGCAGCAGCCACAGCAGGAACGGCGCGCCGACCGCCGAGGTCACGACGCCGACCGGCAGGTCGACGGGCAGCGAACGTGCCCCCAGGTCCGCGGCCAGCACCACGCACGCCCCCACGAGCCCGGCCCCGAGCGGCGGCGGCCCCTGCGTCGCGAGCGCCCGCCACGCGATCTGCGGTGCGACGAACGCGACGAACGGGACGGGCCCGGCCGCTGCGGTCGCGGCGGCTGCGAGGACCACGGCCAGGGTGATCTGCACGAGCTGGGTGGCTGAGCGTCGGACGCCCAGCCCCACGACCACGCGCGAGTCGAAGCGCAGGATCGCGAGCCACCGGGTCGAGAGCGCGCTGAGCACGACCGTGACCACGACCACGGCCGCGACCGGACCGACGATCGCGAGGCTCGCCCGGTTGAGGCTCCCCGTCATCCAGATGAGGGCCGCGTTGAGGTCGGGCAGCTCGGCCCGTACCAGGAGCCACGACGTGATCGCCGACGCCCCGGCGTTGACCCCGAGCCCCACGAGCACCAGCCGGTACCCCTCGATCCCGCCGCGCCAGGCGAGCACGCAGACGAGCGTGGTCGCGACGAGGCCGCCCAGGACGGCGACGATCGGCAGCCCGGCGGAGATCAGGAAGCCGCCCACGGCGCCCGTGCCGGCTCCCGCGAGCACGATCGCCGCGACGGCTGCGGCCGTGGCTCCGGCCGTGACGCCCAGGATGTCGGGGCTCGCGAGCGGGTTGCGTGCCACCGACTGCGTGATCGCCCCGGCCGCGCCCAGGGCGAAGCCCACGACGATCGCGGTCGCCGCCCGCGGCGCGCGCAGGCCCAGGACGACGAACCGGTCACCCGGGTCTCCCGCGCCGAGCAAGGTCCGGACCACGTCCCCGGCGGACAGCACGTACTCGCCGACCATGATCGAGGCGACGATCAGGGCCAGCACCAGGGCGACGAGGCCTGCGCCGACCAAGACCTGCCGTCGGCCGCCCGGGTGCCGCCGCAGGGGTTCGAGGGCGCGCCGGAGCCACCGTCCCGGGCCGGTGGACCCGGAACGCCCCGAGCTCCCTGAGCGTCCCGGACGTCCCGAGCGCCCCGGCGGGTCGTGCGGCCGGCCGTCGCCCGGCCCGTGGCTCCCCCGGTGTCCCTCCGGTACGTCGCTGCCCCGGGGGCGGGGGCGGGACCCGTTCGCGAGGTGCGTGGTCATGAGCGGTCTCCCAGGTAGCCACGGGCGAGGACGACGAACAGGGGCGCACCGACGAGCGCGATGACGATGCCGACCTGGATCTCGGAGGTCGCGGGGGCGAGCCGTCCGACGACGTCGGCCCCCAGGACCAGGACGGCTCCGCACAGGCCGGCGACCGGCACGCGCCACCCGGGCCCCCCGAGCCCGAGGCGGCTCGCGGCGTGCGTCGCCGCGAGACCGACGAACGCGATCGACCCGCACGCGGCCGTCGCGGCCCCGGCGAGCAGCGTGACGGCGAGCAGCCCCACGACCCGGTCACGCACGACAGGTCGTCCGAGCGTGACACCGAGCTGGTCGCCCATCTCGAGAGCCCCGAGGGTCGGCGCGTTGACGACCGCGAGCACCAGCCCGAGCAGGAGGAACGGCGCGACGGTCCAGATGACCTCGGGGCCGCGCCCCACGAGCGACCCGATGCTCCAGAACCGGAACACGTCCATGGTCGCGCGGTCGAGCAGCAGGACCCCTGACGTGATCGACGCGAGGAGCGCCGTGACGATCGACCCCGTGAGGACGAGCGTGACGCCCGGCGCGAGGATGCGGATGCGCTGGGAGAGGACCACGACGATCCCCCCGGCGCACAGCGCGCCGACGAGCGCGAACCCCACGGCCCCCGACGGGCTCGTGACCCCCGCGTGGATCGCGAGCACCACGGCGCACGCGGCCCCCGACGTCACCCCGAGCAGGCCAGGGTCGGCGAGCGGGTTGCGGGTGTGCGCCTGGGTGAGCGCACCGGCCACCCCGAGCGCGATCCCGACGAGCAGCCCCAGGACCGTGCGCGGCACGCGCATGTCCCACACGATCGCGGAGGCCTCGCTCGTGCCCCGCGCGCGCAGGACTGCGAGCACGTCGGGCAGCGGCACGGGCTGAGACCCGAACGCGATGCTCGCGGCGACCGCGCCCAGGAGCGCGAGCACGAGCGCAGCACCCACGAGGGGCAGCCGGCCGCCCGGGCGGCGTCCCGTGCGCGGCGCGGTCACCGGGGCGAGCGTGCCGCTCACGACGTCGCACCCGCGCCCGCGAGCCGCCGCAGGTCCGCAGCGACGATCTCGCGCGACCACACCCACCGTTCCTCGGCGGTCGGGCGGGTGACCTGGTCCGCGTAGGTGCCCGCCGCGACGGCCGTCAGCGCGACCCGCAGAGCCTCGACCACCTCCGGTGCACGGTCGCCCACGAAGAAGTGCCCGCCCTCGACGACCCGCCGTCGGACCCCCGCCCGGGCACGTTCAGCCCAGGGCGCGACGGCCTCGGGTGGCGACGCGACGTCGTCGGACCCGGCGAGCAGCAGGAGCGGCGCCGCGATCTCCGAGGCCTCCCTCGCCGCGACGGTCCCGAGCGAGTCGTGGACCGCGAGGTCCGCGCGCAGGACGCGCGCGTGCAGCGCGAAGAACTCGGCGTCGGCGAGCAGCTCGGGCGGCGTGCCTCCCAGCGCGGTGATCCACGTCCGCAGGGCGGAGTCGTCGCGCGCGGTGAGCCTCCCCGGCCCGACGACGCCGCTCCCGTCCCCGTCCCGGCCGCCGGACCGCGGCCGGTCGGCACGCGCCGCACGACCCGAGACCACGAGCAGGTCCGGGCCCTCCCCCGGCCCGAGGCCGGCCGCGACACGGACCGCGACCGACGCCCCGAGGCTGTGCCCGAGCAGGACCGTGGGGACGTCGTCTGCGAGGAGCGCGCGCACAGGGCCAGCGACGTCCGCGAGGAGGTCGGCCATGGTCTGCACGGGCGGCTCGTCGAGACGCGTCTCGCGGCCCGGGTACTGCACGGCCACGACCTCGGGGGCCGACGCGAACGGGGCCGACGACCCCCTGCGGCCGGCGGCCTGCCCGCCGACCCCTCGGTCACGGGCGAGGACGAGCCGCCGGTAGTAGCTCGCGGCGCCCCCTGCGTGCGGGCACACCACGACCCGCCACGTCGCCGCCGGGGGCGAGGCCAGGACGCGCAGCGCCGGGTGGTCGCCGCACGGCGCGTCGGCCGGCCCGTCAGTCACGAGGGGTGCCGTCGGCCTCGGACGAGGCATCGGGCTCGGCCTCGGCCTCGTCGGTGTCGTCGCCGTGGTGGTCGTGGTCCGCGACCCCCTTGCGCCAGTACCCGTCGACGTCGAAGTTGTCGCGGCCCAGCCCCACCTCGTTCTTGAGGTAGCGACGCAGCGGCTTGATCGAGAGCGACTCCCCGGCGACCCACACGAACCCGTTGCCGGGCGGCAGCTCGGTGCCGCGCACCGCGTCGGCGAGCAGCGACGTCGTGCCCGGCGCGCGGTCCTCGCGGAAGAGCCACGTGACGTCGGCGTTCGCGGCCGACGCGAGCGGCAGCACGTCACCCTCGTCCTGGACCTCGACGAAGACCGTGACGGGGACCTCGGGGCGCAGCGTCTCGAGCCACCGGGCCGCCGCGGGCAGGGCCGTCTCGTCGACCGCGAAGACGTACCAGTCGAACACGTCGTTCACCAGGAACGAGCCGCGCGGTCCCAGGACGCCGACCAGGTCGCCGACCTGGGCGCGCCCCGCCCACCGGCCCGCGATCCCGTGCTCGTGCACCACGAGGTCGACGTCGAGCGCGCGGGCCTCCCGGTCGAAGGAGCGCACCGTGTAGTCGCGGCTCGTGAGGTGGCGTCCGCCGACCCAGCGGTCGTCGACCACCTGCGGCATCTCCGGGGTCCCGCCCGGCTCGGTCGGCAGGAACAGCTTGACGTGGTCCTCGGGGGCCACCGTCACGAAGTCGTCGAGGTCCTCGCCCGTGAGGCGGACCCGGACCATGCGGGCCGCGACCTGCTCGACGGCCGAGACCGTCAGCAGCCGCGGGCGCAGCGGGTGCGTCAGGAGGGTCACCTGCTCGACGGGGTCGGCCGGGGCCTGCGGCGCCGTGTCCTGCTCGGTCGTGTCGAGCCTGCTCGTGGTGCTGGTCATGCGTTCTCTCCTCGGGTGGTGCCGACGGTCGCGTCGACGGGCTGGGGGGAAGGTTCGTGGGGGGCGTCGAGAACCGCGCCCGGCTCGGTGACCGCGCCCGGCTCGGTGACCGCGCGGCGCAGCCCGGGGACAGCGAGCGCGACGAGGCCCGTGGCGACGGCCGCGAGCGCCCCGCCCACGGCGATCGCACCGCCCGCGCCGAGCGCCCGGGCGATCAGGGTCAGCAGCGGGCCGCCGAGTGCGTCGCCCGCGGTGCCCTGCGCGGTCCACAGGGCACTCACGCGGCCGCGCAGGTGGTCGGGCGTGCGCTCGTAGAGCAGCGTGAACCGCAGGATCTCGCCCAGGACGTCGCCCGCGCCGACCAAGGTCATGGCGACGACCGCGAGCACGACCGACTGCGACAGGCCGAGCATCGCGACGCCCGCACCCGAGGCCGCGAACACGATCAGGAGCAGGCGCCCCGTGCGTCGCACGCGTCCGGTCCACCCGCTCGTGAGGGTCGCGACGAGCGCGCCGACGGCCGGGGCGCTGAAGAGCAGCCCCACGACCTCGGGCCCGGCGCCGAGCTGCTTGTCGACCAGCTCGGGGACGAGCACGTGCGGGGACGCGAACAGGATCTGGACGAAGCCCAGCAGGATGATGCCGCCGATCACCCGGTCGGTCGCGGCGAAGCGAAGCCCTTCGACCATGTCGTCCCACGGGCGTGGTGCTCGGGTGGTCGTGGCTGTCCCGGTCCCGGCCCCGGCTGAGGGTGGGGCTTCGTGCTCGGGCGAGCCGGCGCCGTCGGGCACGACGCGCTCCCCGTCCCCGCCGCCCGGCGGCAGGGACGGGAGGCGCACCAGGAAGCCCAGGCTCACGACGCTCGCCACGACCACGACCCCGAACACGAGGCTCGACCCGCCGTGCGCGATCGCGATCCCCGCGACGAGCGGCGACACGACCGCGCCCAGGTCGAGAGAGATCGCCTGGAGCGCCGCGACCGCGGGCAGCTGGCCGCGGGGCACGAGTGACGGCACCGCGGCCGCGAGCGCGACCACGCTGAACCCGCCGGCGAGGCCGTCCCACGCCGCGATCGCGTAGATCGCGGCGACCGAGGGCGACTCCGCGAGCGAGTTCACGAGCAGCGCGACGAAGCCCACGATCGCGGCCGAGCGCGACCACAGGATGACGCGACGCCGGTCCAGGCGGTCGGCGACGACGCCCGCGACGAGCGTCCCCGCGAACGCCGCGACCCCCAGGGTCGTGCTGACGCCCGCGACGTGCAGCGACGTGCCCGTGAGCGCGTAGACCTGCACGGGCAGCGCCACCACCAGCATGCCGAGTCCCAGCAGGGACACGACGCGCCCGGCGAACAGCAGGCGGAAGCTGCGGCTCGCGCGCAGCGGCGACAGGTCGAGGGCGAGCGCGGAGAAGAGGCCCGAGGCACTCACGTCGCTGTCGTCGCGGTCCGGGGCCCGGCGGGAGCGGCGCCGTCGAGCACGCGGCGCAGGCTCGCGGGGCGCAGGTCCGTCCAGTGCGCGTCGACGTACGCGAGCGCGACCGCGCGCGTCGAGGCGCCCAGCACGACGTCCCACCCGGGCGGGACGGCCGCGAACTCGGGCCACAGGGAGTGCTGCTGCTCGTCGTTGACGAGCACCAGGAAGGTGCCCTCGGAGTCGTCGAAGGGGTTCATGGGTCAGTGCCTCTCGTCGGTGCGGGGATGGGTGGTCGCGGGGGCCTGGGACAGGTGTCGCGCGAGGACCGGGCCGAGCTGGCCGATCGCCGCGGGCGACACCATGTCGTGGTGGCCCGCGAGGACCGCGTGCTGGGTCACGGTGCCGGTCACGTGCGGGGTCCAGGCGTCGCGCTGGGCCGCGAGGTCGTGGCGGTCGGTGCCCTCGTGCGCCGTGAACAGCAGCAGGTCGCCCCGGAACGGGGTGTAGCGGGCCTGGCCCATGAGGTCGCACGAGGACAGGTAGGTGTCGACGACCGCGGCGAGCCCGTCCTCGTCGAGGTCGCCCCACGCGCCGGGCGCATCCGCCAGGACGTCGAGGACGTCGTCGCGCGTGGGCGCGGCGAACAGGTCGGGGTCGGCACCGCCGGCGGCGAGCAGGGACCGCAGGGCGTCGATCTCGGCGCGCTCGTCGGCATCCTCCGCCGACGGTGACCGTCCCGCCCGCCGAGGGTGACCGTCCCGCCCGCCGAGGGTGACGCACTCCCCCGCCGAGGGTGACGCACTCCCCCGCCGAGGGTGACCGCCTTGCCCGACGGCGCCGCCCACCTCGGGCACGACGGCCTCGGCGTCGAGCATCGTCAGGCTCGCGACGACGTCGCCCGCCTCCTGCAACCGAGTCGCCACGAGGTGAGCCAGGTGGGCCCCGAACGAGTAGCCGAGCAGGTGGTACGGCCCGTGCGGCGCCACCTCGCGCACCGACCGGACCCAGTGCTCGGCGAGGTCGACGAGCGAGGAGGGGGCGCCGTCGGGCCCCGCGAGACGCGGCGACTGCAGCGCGTACACCGCCGCCCCGGCCGGGACGTGCGGGACGAGCGACGCGAAGGACCACCCGAGGCCACCTGCCGGCGCGAGGCAGAAGAGCGGCGCGGCCCCGCTCCCGGGCGAGGGCGCACGCAGCGTGAGCGTGCCCGCGAACGGGTCGGTCTCCGGGGCGTCCCAGTGCGCGACGATCGCCTCGACCGTCGGAGCGGTCACGAGGACGCCGACGCTGAGCGGGCGGCCCAGTCGCGTGCGGACCATCGAGACCACGCGCATCGCGAGGAGCGAGTGCCCCCCGGCGGCGTAGAAGTCGTCGTCGGCCCCGAATCTCGCCACGCCCAGGACCTCGGCGAAGATCGCGCAGAGCTCGCGCTCGAGGTCCGTCCGGGGTTCGCGCCCGCCCCCGCGCGTGAGGTCGGGGGCCGGGAGGCGACGGACGTCGAGCTTGGCGTGCGGCGTCAGCGGCAGCTCGTCGAGCGGGACGAGGGCCGAGGGGACCAGATGGTCGGGAACCGTTCGGCGCATGGTGCGCAGCACGTCGGCCAGGAGGGCCGCGTCACCCTCGGAGGGCACGTCGGTCACCGTCGGCGCCCCGGGGCGTCGCCCTCGGCGGGCGGGGGTGTCACCCTCGGCGGAGGGCTCCGCGCCCGAGGCAAGCACCACGTAGCCCACCAGGACGTGCCCATCCCCAGCCCCCCGGCGGGCGACCACGGCGCACTGCGCGACCCGCGGGTCGCGCGCCAGCACCGCCTGCGACTCCCCCGGCTCGACCCGGTAGCCCCGGATCTTGACCTGGCCGTCGCTGCGCCCGAGGAAGTCGAGCTGCCCGTCGGGCCTGCGGCGCACCACGTCGCCCGTGCGGTACATGCGCGTGCCCGGCACCCCGAACGGGTCTGCGACGAACCGCTCGGCGCTCAGACCGGGCGCCCCGTGATACCCCCGGGCGAGCCCGACCCCGCTCACGAACAGCTCGCCCGGCGTGCCGTCGGGCACGGGCGCGAGGCCCGAGTCCAGGACGTACACCGACGTGTTGGCGATGGGACGCCCGACGGTCGGGCGCCGGCTCTCGTCCGTGCCGCCACCGAGCGTGTTGATCGTGTACTCGGTCGGGCCGTACAGGTTGTAGCCACGCGTCCCCGGGGTGGCGACGATCGCGTCCCACACCTCCGCCCCCACGGCCTCGCCGCCCAGCAGCACGAGGCCCGGACGGTGACGCCCCTCGTCGAGCAGGCCCTCCGCGAGGAGCGCCGAGCACACCGAAGGCGTCACGTTGACGACGTCGATCCGCTCCGCTGCGCAGTACGACGCCATGGCGTGCGGGTCGCGTCGGACGGCCTCGTCGAGCAGGTGCACCTCGTGGCCGTCGACGAGCCACAGCAGCTCCTCCCACGACATGTCGAACGCGAACGACACCGTGTGCGCTACCCGGACCGGCTCGGCGCGGAGCCCGGCCGGGCGGGAGGCGACGAGCGGCTCGAAGATCTCCGCCCGGTGGTTGCGCAGCATGTTGACCAGGCCCCCGTGCTCGATCGCCACGCCCTTGGGGGTGCCCGTCGACCCCGACGTGTACATGACGTACGCGAGGCGGTCGTGCCGGTAGGCGGGCCACGGGTCGGTCACCGTCGGCGGCAGGTCCGGTCGCCCTCGGCGGGCGTGTCCGTCACCCTCGACGGGCGGGTACGTCACCGTCGGCGGTGCAGGGGGTGCCGGGGGCGCTTTCACCACCGTGCGGCCCGCCAGCACCGGCGCCACGAGACCCCGGAACGACTCGTCCAGCACCACGGCGCAAGCCCCTGCCGCCTCGACGATCGCGCACAGCCGTTCGGCCGGGTGCGCGGCGTCGAGCGGCACGTACGCCGCCCCGGCCCGCAGGGTCGCGAACAGCGCGACCACGAAGTCGATGCCGCGCGGCACCGCGAGCGCCACGACGTCCTCGGGCCCGGCACCGGCCGCGACCAGCGCGCGCGCAAGCCCGTCGACGCGCTCACCGAGCCGGGCGAACGTCACGGAGTCGGTGCCGTGGACCAGCGCGGTGCGCTGCGGGTGGGCCGCGACGGCCCGGTCCAGCAGGTCGAGCAACGACTCCTCGCCCACGTCCTGCACCGCGCGGACGCCACGCGCAAGCAGGAGGGGCGCGACGTCGTCGGGCACCGCGGCGACCCGGGCGACCGGTGCACCCGGCTCACCCACCGCGCGGCGCAGGACCGCCTCGACCTGGTCGAGCAGGGCGCCTGCCCGGGCCGCGTCGACGACGTCGGTGCGGTGCGACAGGATCAGCCGGTACGGCTGCCCGGGGTGGACCACGAACGTCAGCGGGTAGTGCGTGGCGTCGCCGCCCTCGACGTCCTCGAGGCCCACGGACGCGCTGAGCCGGTCGAGCTCGGCGTCGTCCTCGGGCGTGTTGCGCATGACGTAGAGCGTGTCGAACAGCGTCCCGACGCCCGCCCGGCGCTGCAGCTCGCCCAGGCTCACGTGGTGGTGGGCCATGAGCTCGGCCTGCTCCGACTGGAAGCGGCGCAGCAGGTCGCGGAACGGCTCCCCAGGCCGCGTCGCCAGGCGCACGGGCACGGTGTTGAGGAACAGCCCGACCATGTCCTCGACGCCCGCGAGCGCAGGCGGGCGACCCGAGACGGTGCTGCCGAACACGATGTCGTCGCTCCCCGTGACCGAGCGCAGCGCGAGCGCCCACGCGGCCGAGTAGACCGTGCTGACCGAGACCGCGCACGTGCGCGCCAGGGCCAGGACCGCGAGCGAGAGGGTCGGATCGAGGTCCCGCTCGACGACCTCGGGCATCGAGGCCCGACGGCGCGGGTCCGGCGGGGCGACGAGCGTCCCCTCCGCGAGACCCGACAACGCGACGTCCCACGCGCTCGCCGCCGCGCCCGCGTCCTGCGCCGCGACCCACGCGAGGTAGTCGCGGAACTGCGGGGCGGGCGGCAGGCTCGCGTCCTCGCCGCCCGCGGCGTAGTGCCGCAGGAGCTCGGTCACGAGCAGCGCGTCGGACCAGCCGTCGAGCAGGATGTGGTGGTTCGTCACGACGAGCGCGGCCCCCTGCTCGCCGAGCCGCACGAGCACGAAGCGGATGAGCGGCGGGCGGTCCATCGCGAAGCGGCGCTGGCGCTCGTCGTACTGGAGCCGGTCGAGAGCGTCGGCGCGCGCGTCGGGCCGCGCGGGGTCGAGGTCGGACAGGTCGTGGACGCGCCACGGGACCGTGACCGCCGTGGGCACGAACTGCACCGGGCGCGCGAAGCGCTCGTGCGCGAACCCCGCGCGCAGGACCGCGTGCCGCCGCAGCAGCGACTCGCACGCGCGCTGCATCGCGTGCTCGTCGACGCCGCCCGGGAACCGGTACGTCGACTGCATCGTGTAGACGTCGAGGCCCGTGTCCTCCGAGACGGCGTGGAAGAGCAGGCCCTCCTGGAGCGGGGCAAGGGGCAGGACCTCGGCGATCGTGGGGACGGCGGTCGCGGAGGCGGCCGTACCTCCGGCGGGGGCCGTGCCGGTGCGCTCGTCGGTCGTGGTCATGTCAGGTTCCTCATCAGGTCGTCGAGGTCGCCGAGCTCGCTCGCGGACAACGCGAGGAGCGGGGAGACGAGCGGAGAGCTGTCAGAGCCAGCGAGCACTGGAGTGCTCGCTCGTTCTGACACGGCGGCCGGGCCAGGGGGGACGGCGGGGCGGGCCCGCAGGGCGAGCGTGGCCGGGGTCGGTGCTGCGAAGACCGAGCGCGGGTCGACCGTCCAACCCCGCGCGCGGAGCGTCGTCGTGACCTTCATCGCGACGATCGAGTCGCCGCCCAGGGCGAAGAAGTTGTCGTCGTCGGCCACGCGTCGCACGCCCAGCGCCTCGGCGAAGACCTCGCGCACGACGGCGACGGGCGCGCCCTCGGGCGCGTCCTCGGGCGCGTCCGCCGTGGAGGCGGGGGCCCCGGCCGCTGTGCGCCCGCGTAGCGCCGGGTGCCGCGCGGCGAGCCCGGCCAGCACGTCCTCGACCGGCGTCGACGGGGAGTCGGCCAGCAGCCCGAGCACCTCGACGACGCCCGCGAGCGCCGCGCCCGCCCGGTCGGCGGGCACCGACGCCAGGTGGTCGAGCTGCACGCTCAGCCCCTCGGACGCGTCGACGGTCAGCGCGAGCGGGTACTGCGTGCGGTCGTCGCCCTGGACGTCGGTGATCCGCAGCCCGGCCTCGGCGCCCGGCTGGGCGTCGGCGTCGCGCGGGTAGTTCTCGACCACGAGCAGCGTGTCGAACAGCTCGCCGACCCCGAGCGCGCGCTGCACGTCCGCGAGCCCGACGTGGTCGACGTCCCGCAGGCGCGCCTGCCGCTCGTGGACCGAGCGGACCAGGTCCGCGAGGGTCCAGGTCGTGCTGTCCCCCGGCCTCCGGACCGTGATCCGCACGGGCACCGTGTTGACGAACATCCCGAGCACGTCGTGCGCACCCTCGATCTCCGCGGGCCGCCCGGCGACGGTCGTTCCCGTGAGGACGTCGCGCTCCCCCGTGAGGGCGGCGAGCACGAGCCCCCAGGCCGAGGTCACGACGTCGGCGGTCGTGACCTGCGCGGCCCGTGCGGCCGCGACGAGCCGGGTGCCCAGGCCCACGGGCGTCGCGTGCAGGACGGCCGGGCGCTCGCCCGTGTCCTCGGGCTCGGCCACGCGCACGGGTCGCGCCCCGGCGAGGGCGTCGCGCCACACGCCGACCGCGCCGGTGTCGCGTCGCGCGAGGCGCCGGGAGAGCTGCCAGGCGGTGCCCGGCGTGGGCGGCACGAGCCCGGTCGGGTGCGTCGCCGGTCCGCTGCCCGACGGCGTCGCTCCCGCAGGTGCACCGACGCGGCGCACGTACGCCCCCAGCAGGAGGTCGACCAGGAACGGCACCGACCAGCCGTCGAGCAGCACGTGGTGGTTGGTCACGACGAGCCGGTGCCGGGCGCCCTCGTGGGAGCCGACCCGGACGACGACGAGCCGCAGCAGCGGCGGGCGCGCCAGGTCGAACGGACGGTCGAGCTCGTCGGCCATGATCTCGTCGAGGGCTCGGCGCACGGCGTCGGGGTGAGGGTCGTCGAGGTGCCCGGTCCCGGAGTCCTGGGCCGCGTCGCCAGCACCGTCCGGCGAGATGCGGCCAACTGGGGTCGGGGAACCGCCGGAACCCCCGTTGGCCGCATCTCGCGCGGTGCGCACGGGGTGGGCGACGTCGTCGGGCAGCGTGACCTCGCGCAGCGGGACCTCGGTGACGTCCGTGACGACAAGCCCCACGTCCTGCGGGCCCCGTGCGGCAACCGCGAGACGCAGCTGCGGGTGGGCCGCGAGGACGTCGGCCGCAGCGGCACGCAACGCGGCGACGTCGAGCGGGCCGTCGAGCCCCACGTCGATCGCGCTCGTGTAGCGGTCGACCGGTGCTTCCAGGGCGTGCAGGACCATGCCTCGCTGGACGGGGGTGAGCGGCCACGGGACGCCCGTGGGGAGCGTCGTCGCCCGGCCGTCGGAGAAGCCGGCGTCGTCGTGGGCCTCGGCGACGGCCCCGCGGACGAGCGCGCGCAGGTGCCGGACCCACGCCTCGACCAGCCTCTCGCCGAACGAGCCGACGCCCTCGCCGAGGGTGACCGACTCCCCCGCCGAGGGTGACGCCCCCACCCGCCGAGGGTGACCGTCCGGCCCGCCGACGGTGACCGGATCGCCCGCCGACGGTGACGCCGTGCCGCTCCCGGACACCGCCGGGGCCAGCAGCCAGCGCGCCACGAGCTCGGGCCCGGCGGCGCCGTCGGCCACGTACGCGTTGAGCTCGACCGGGTGAGACAGGGGCAGGTCGGCGTGCAGGTCGAGAGTGGACTCGACGTGCGCGGCGTCGGCCACGCTCCCCCAGTCGTCGACGCTCTCCGTCTCACGCCCCAGGTAGTTCACGAGGACCTGTGGCGGGCAGGCCACCGCGGCATCGCGCAACACCACCGACGTGCCCGGCGCCAGGTGACGCAACAACCCGTACGCCCGGCCGTCCCCCGGGACCGCGGCGACCTGTCGGGCCGTCGCTCGCAGGTGCGCCGTCGCCGTCGCCCCGGGCACCGCGGCGAGGCGCAGCGGCCAGGTCGTCGTGAACCAGCCGACCGTGCGCGACAGGTCCGGGCCCTCGCCGTCGAGGCGTCGCCCGTGCCCCTCGGTCTCGACCACGAGGTCCGCGCCGGCCCACGCCGCGCCCGGCGCCACGTCAGGTGCCGCGCCCGGCGCCACGTCGGATGCCGCGTCGGCGGGTGCCGCTCCGGCAGCCGCCACGTCGGCAGCAGCGAGCGACAACGCCGCGAGCAGCACGTGGTCCGTGCGGTGCTCGGGGGCGAGTCCCAGCAGGAGCCGGGTGTCGTCGGCACCGAGACGCACGACGACCTCGCGAGCGCTCGACACCGTGTCGAGCGCCGGGTCGAGCGGTCGAGCCGTCAGCGAGACGGCCTCGCCGGAGTGCACGTCGACCCACGCGGGCACCTCGCCCTCCCGGCGCGCGGCCTCGTCGTGCATGGCCGACGCCGCGGCCCGCAGGCTCGCCGACGCGTGCGGCAACGGACGGCCTGCGACGAGCGTCCGCAGGTCGTCCACGAGGATGCGCCACGACACGGCGTCGACCGCGACGTGGTGCGCCACGAGGGCCAGCTCGCGAGCCCCCCGGTCCCAGACCGCGCGCAGGACCCGGCCCGCCGCCGGGTCGACCTGCGCCGCCGCTCCACGCAGCGCCTCGGTGAGAGGGCCGTCGGTGACGTGCAGGACGTCGCCCGCCCCGGCCACGACGGTGGGCGAGGCGACGTCGAGGACACGCGCGGCGCCGTCGTGCACCGCGAGACGCAGTGCGCCGTGGGCCTCCACGAGGGCCCCGAGCGCCGCCCGCAGCGAGTCCTCGGCGAGGCCGGCGGGCGTGCGCTGGACGCGCACCTGGACGAACCCGCGGTGGTCGCCGCCGGCCTCCAGGAGCCACGCGAGCGCGGGCGTGAGCGGCAGGTCGCCCGACTCGGTGACCTCGACGGTGCGGGCGGCCGGTCGCGCGGGAGCGGGCTCGACCTCGGTCGCGGCGAGGGCGATGCCCGCCGCCGTGCGGCCCGTGAAGACCGCCCCGACCGTCACGACCAGCCCTCGTCCTCGCAGCGCACCGACGAGCTGCATCGCGCTGATGCTGTCGCCGCCCGCGGCGAAGAAGTCGGTCGTCGGGCCGACGTCGTCACCCAGGACGCGCGCGATCTCCGCACGGACACGCTCGGTACGCTCGCCCGCGTGGCCGTCACGCGGCCCGACGGCGCCGCTCACCGGCATGTTCGCGTCGCCCTGGGCGTCGCCCTGGGCGTCGGTCCGGGGTGCGGGTAGGGACTCGGTGCGGGGTGCAGGCTCGGCGGGTGCCGGGCGTGGGACGCGCACCTCACCGACGAGGGCGTGCGCCGTCGGGAGGGCGCCGCCGCGGGCCAGGTGCTCGACCGCCGCGGTGAGCGCGGCCGGGAGGACGGCGCTGACCGCGGGGTCGAGCACCCCGGGGCGCTCCTCGAGCTCGATCGTGAGCCCGCCGTCCGCACAGGGCAGGACCGTGACGGTCACGGGGTAGTGCGTCGCGTCGTGGCCCCCGGTGGGAACGACGTCGACGGGCCGAGGGTGACGCCCCCACCCGCCGAGGGTGACGCCCCCGCCCGCCGAGGGTGACATGCCGGCCCGCCGAGGGTGACCGACACTCGTGCCGAGGGTGACCGTGTCACCGCCGACGGTGACCGCGGCCGTCTCGCGCGGGTAGCTCTCGACGACCACGAGGGTGTCGAACAGCGAGTGGCCGACGATCCGGGCGATCGACGGAAGGCCCACGTGGTGGGCGGCGAGGAGCCGAGCCTGTCGCGCCTGGACGTCCTGGAGCAGCGAGTCGGCGGTGACGTGCGCCCCGGCCGGGACCCGGACCGGTGACGAGCTCACGAACATGCCGATGATGCGGTCCGCGCCCTCCAGGTCGGTCGGGCGACCCGCGACGGTCGAGCCCACGACGGCCTCGGGCTGCCCGGTCAGTGCCGCGACGACGAGGCCCCATGCCGTCTGGACGACGGTCGCGGGCGTGACCTCGGCGCGGCGGGCAGCCTCCCGGAGCCCTTCCGTCCCCGGGGGGAGCGTCGTCACGACGCGCGCGTCACCCTCGGCGGGCCGGCACGTCACCGTCGGCGTCTCGGTGCGTCGCCCTCGGCGGGCAGGTCCGTCACCCTCGGCGGGTGAGTCGGTCACCGTCGGCGCGGGAGCGGGCAGCGCGCCCAGCAGCGACGGCTCCACGACCCCGGCGAGCTCCGCCCGCCACAAGGCCTCGACCTCGGCACGGGTCGACTCCGCGTCACGCAGCCACGTCAGGTAGTCACGGAACGACGGGTCGCTCGCACGGGCCACCTCCACGGAGGCCTCGTCGCCCGTCGCCGCACCCGCCACGCCATCCGCCCCCGCGCCCACCGCTGCGTCCGACGTGAGAGTCCTCCGCAGGTCCTGCGCCAGGAGCGGCACCGACCAACCGTCGGTCAACAGGTGGTGCATCGCGAGGACCAGGACGTGCTCGTCCTCGCCCGTCCGCACGACCGCACCCGCCACGAGCGGCGCGAACGACAGGTCACCCAGCCGCGAACGCTCGGTGAGGTCCACCTCGTCGAGCAGGGCGGCCAGCGCCACCGGGTCGAGCCCGCGGCCGTCGTGCTCGGCGACCGGTACCTGGACAGCGTCGGGCACGAAGAAGACGGGCGCCGGCAGGTCGAGCTGGAGCACGCCGCTGCGCAGGTTCGCGTGGCGGGCCACGAGCGCCTGCACCGCACCCGCGACCCGCGCGGACCCGTCGTCGCCCAGCCCGGTCACGGTGAACCGGGTCGTGGTGCGGTAGGCGTCGACCGCGTCACGCGCGGCCTCGGCGACCATGCCGAGCTGGGTCGGGGTCAGGGTCAGCACGTCGACGACGCGCGTCGCGCCCGCCACGACCGCGCGCGCGTGCTCGTCGAACGCGGCAGCCTGCGCGTCCGTCAGCGCCACGAGCACGTCGGCGGCGCCGTCGCCCCGGGCCGACCCCGCACCTGCCCCCGCGCCAGCACCCGTACCCGCACCTGCCCCTGCCCCTGCCCCTGCCCCAGCACCCGGGGCGACGTACCCACCAGCGGGCGCGGCGCCGTCGGGCCGGACGCGCCTGGCCATCTCGCGCGGCGTGCGCGCCGCGAACAGGTCCGCGGGCGAGAGGACGAGCCCCTCACGGCGCAGCGCGGCGATGAGCTGGAGCGCGTCGATGCTGTCACCGCCCGCGGCGAAGAAGCTCTCGTCGAGGCCCACGCCGTCGCCGCCCAGGACGCGCGCGGCGGCCGCGTGGACCTGCGCCTCGACGGGCGTCGGCTCGGCAGCGGCCCGCCCGGCGGACGCGGTACCACCGGCCCCACCCCCGGAGGTCCGCGACCCGTCCCAGTCGGGCGCGGGCAGCGCGCGGCGGTCGAGCTTGCCGTGACGCGTGAGCGGCAGGGCGTCGAGGGTGACGAACGCGGTCGGCACGAGGTGTCTCGCGAGGCGGTCCGCGGCCGCGGCGCGCAGGGCCTCGGGGTCGAGGCCCGCTCCCGTCACGTACGCCACGAGGCGCGCACCCCACCGCGGGTGCTCGGCGAGCACGACCGCGGCCTCGGCCACGCCGTCGAGCGCGACGAGCGCCTGCTCGACCTCGCCCGGCTCGATGCGGAACCCGTGCAGCGAGAGCTGGTCGTCGTTGCGGCCGAGCAGGCTCAGGGTGCCGTCCTCGGCGCGGCGCGCGAGGTCTCCCGTGCGGTACATGCGTTCCCCCGAGGCGCCGCCGGGGCGGGCGACGAAGCGGCTCGCGGTCAGGCCCGCGCGCCCCAGGTACGCCTCGGCGAGCTGCGGTCCCGCGAGGTACAGCTCGCCCACGGTGCCGGCGGGGACCTCGCGCAGCGCGGCGTCGAGCACCACGGCCTGGGTGCGCCCCACGGGTCGCCCGACGACGGGCTCTGCCGTGTCCGCGACGTCCGCGGCGAGGGCGTCGACGGTCGCCTCGGTCGGGCCGTACAGGTTGACGACGCGCGCGCCCGTGCGCGCCGCGAGCTCCCGCATCCGCGTCCACAGCGCGGGCCCGAACGCCTCGCCGCCCGCGACGCAGATCCGCGGCAGACGCGCCCACTCGGCGCCCGCGAGCAGCGCGGTCCACACGGTCGGGGTGAAGTCGAGGTAGTCGATGCGCTGGTCGCGCGCGTAGTCGCGCAGCGCGACCGGGTCGAGGAACACGTCCTCGTCGAGCACGTGCAGCTCGTGGCCCGCTGCGAGCGCGAGGAACGCGTCGTAGTGCGCGTCGAACGAGAACGCCGCGGTGTGCGCGACCCGCAGGCGCTCGCCCGGCGGGTAGAGCTCGGTGCGGTGCCGGTCCAGCAGGTGCGCGAGCGCGTCCTGCCCCACGGCAACCCCCTTGGGCTCGCCCGTCGAGCCGGACGTGAAGATGATGCTGCCGACGCACGCGCGCAGGGTCGCGGCGTCGGGGGCGGGCGGCAGGTCGTGCCCGACGGCGGTGCTCGGCTCAGGCGTCCGGGCCGCCGCAGGCGCGTCGTCGGGCCCGACGGCGGTGCTCGCCCCGGGTGCGTCCGTCGCTCTGCGGGCGGGCATGGGCGCCGCGTCGAGGGAGCGCGGCCCGGACTCGTCCCACAGGAGCCGCGCACCGCTGATCCGCAGGACGTGCGCGCGGCGCTCGGGCGCCCCGTGCGGCAGGGGCGTCACGGCCAGGCCGCGGCGCAGGGCCGCGAGGATCACGTGCACGATCCGTTCGTCGCGCGGCAGGTCGATCGCGAGCGCGTCGCCCGGCCGGGCCCCGCACGCCGTGAGGCGGCGCTCGGCGCGCGTGATCGCGAGGTCGAGCTCGGCGAACGTCCACCGCCTGTCCCCGACGACGAGCGCGCCCGCGTGCGGGTGGCGCGCGATCGAGCCGGCGAGGACGTCGGTCACGAGGGCGGGAGGGCTCGTCGGGACGCGACCGGCTGCCGGGGCGGCCGCCGTGCCGGCGAGTGCGCCCGCGGCGGTCGCGCCGTCCGAGGTCACGCCGTCGGGACGCCGCGGGACCAGGTCGAGGCTCGCGACCCGCGCGCCCGGGTTCGTGGCGATCGCGAGGAGGATCCGCTCGAACGTCGCGAGGAGAGCGTCGGCGGCCGTCGTCGTGAAGGCGGCCGTGTGCGCGTCGAGGGCGAGGTCCCACGTGTCGGGGCTGGCGTCGACCGCGAGCGCGAGGGGGAAGTGCGTGGCGTCGTGCGTCGCGAGCACGCGCAGGTGCACGGGGTCGAGGCCGACGACCGTCGGCGCGACCACGCCGGCGCCGGGCGTCTGCTCGAACGACACGAGCGTCGTCGCGACGGGCGTCTCCGACCCCGTCGCTGCCTGGATGCCGCGCAGCCCGACGTGCTGGTGCTCCCACGAGGCGTTCCACCGGCGGGAGTGGTCGGCGACGACCTCGCCGAGGGTCGTGGCGGCGTCGGCGCCGACGCGTGCGACGACCGACTCTGTGAGCATCCCGACGATCTCGTCGGCGTGCGCGACGTCGGGGCCGCGGAGCGCGACCGGGACGGCGAAGGTCGCGCAGGTCGACCCGGCGTGGGCCGCGACGGTCAGGCCCCAGGCGGCGCGCACGAGCGTGGCCGACGTGACGCCCTGGGCGCGGGCTCCCCTGCGGATCGCCTCGACGGCGGTCGTGGCGAGGGTCCGGTGGGTCGCGAACGCGTCCACGGGGGTTCGGTCCGTCGCCGTCCACGCGGCGGACACGGGCCAGGGGGACGGCTCGACGTCGGCGAGGGCCTCTCGCCAGTGCGTGCGTGCTGCGTCGGCGTCCTGCCGTCCCAGCCATACGAGGTGGTCGACGAACCGGCCTCGAGCGGGGTCGAGGGCGGGGTCGAGGGCGTCACCCTCGGCGGGTGAGTCGGTCACCGTCGGCGGTACGGCGGTCACCGTCGGCGCCGAGCTCGGTCGCCCTCGGCGGGCGGGTGCGTCACCCTCGGCGGACAGCTCGGCTCCGTAGAGGCGCGCGACCTCGCGCACGAGCAGCGGCATCGACCAGCCGTCGAGCACCAGGTGGTGGCTCGTGACGACCAGCACGTGGTGCGCCGCGCCGAGCGCGACGACCCCGAAGCGCACGAGCGGCGGGTCGGCCGGGTCGAACGGGAGCGACCGCTCGGCCTCGGCCGCCGCACGGGTCGCGACCCGCAGGGCACGGTCGGCCCCGAGAGCGTCGTCGGTGTCCGCCGAGACGGTGCCGGAGAGCCCGACCGGGCCCCGGACGTCCGCGTCGTACCAGACGACCTCGGCCGTGGCCTGGCTGGGGACGAACTGGACCGGGTCCAGGTCGTCGTCGACCGCGAAGCCCGCGCGCAGGTTCGGGTGGGCCACGAGGAGCGCGTCGAGGCTGCGTTCGAGGGCAGGGCCGTCGAGGGGGCCGCGCAGCTCGACGAGGGTCTGCCCCACGTACGGGTCGTGCCCGTCGGTGAGCCCGGCGTGCGCGGTCAGTGCGCGCTGCAGCGCGGTGAGGGGCCAGACGGCCTCGATGTCCTCGGTCGAGCTCATGGTCGTGCCTTCCGTGTGCGTCGGCGGTCGCCGAGGAGTGCGCCGAGGCGGTCGAGGTCGCCGGGCGCGAGGTCGAGGAGAGGGGCTGCCGCGTCCGCGGTCGCCGGTACCCGCGCGGCGTCGGCGCCGGAGGGGCGCTGCGCCGTCGGGCCGTCGGTGACGACGAGGGGCCGCAACCTGGCGGCGACGCCCGCGACGGTGCGCTGCTCGAACACGTCCTGCACGCTCGAGCGCCAGCCCTTGTCGCGCAGTCGTGCCACGACGTGGATCGCGCGGATGCTGTCGCCGCCGAGCGCGAAGAAGTCGGCGTCGGGCGGGACGGGGCCGCTGTCGAGGGCCGAGGCGAACGCCAGGGCCACGTCGGTCACCGTCGGCGCCTGGTGCGGTCGCCCTCGGCGGGCGATCCCGTCACCCTCGGCGGGCGAGGGCGTCACCCTCGGCGCGCCGGGCTCCAGCGGCGCGCCGGGCTCCAGCGGCGGGAGGAGGGCCGGGTCCGGGAGCGCTGCGACGTCGAGCTTGCCGTTGGTCGTGAGCGGCAGCGCGTCGAGCACCACGACGGCCGAGGGCACCAGGTGCTCGGGCAGCACGTCCGCGAGCGCCGCGCGCAGCGCGTCGCCCGTCAGCCCGGGGCCCACGACGTACGCCACCAGGCGCGCGCCGAGCGCGGACCTGCGCGCCTGCACGGTCGCCTGCGCGACGTCGGGCAGCGCGAGCAGCGCGGCCTCGGTCTCGCCGGGCTCGACGCGGAACCCGCGGATCTTGACCTGGTGGTCGCGCCGACCGACGTAGTGCAGCAGTCCGTCGGCGTCGCGGCGCGCGAGGTCGCCCGTGCGGTACATGCGCTCCCCCGCCGTCCCGAACGGGTTCGCGACGAAGCGTTCGGCCGTGAGGTCGGGGCGGCGCAGGTAGCCGCGCGCGAGCTGGGGGCCGGCGAGGTAGAGCTCACCGACCACGCCGTCGGGCACGGGCCGCAGGTGCTGGTCGAGCACCAGGGCGGCCGTGGCGCTGAGCGGCCGCCCGATCACGGGTTGGTCCGCGTCGGCGCCGCTCGCGCCCACGGCGTCGACCGTGTACTCGGTGGGCCCGTACAGGTTGAGGACGTCGAGGCCTGGCTGTGCGCGCAGCGTGGTCCACAGCGCGGGCGGGCAGGCCTCGCCGCCCACGGACACGGTCCGCAGGGAGTGGTCGCGTGCGAACAGCCCGGCCTCGACGACGGCCGACATGACGGTGGGCGTGAGGTCGAGGCGGTGGATGCCGCGCTCGACCACGAGGTCCACGAGGGTCCCGGGGTCGCGGTACTGCTCGACGTCGAGCAGGTGGAGCTCGTGCCCGAGCAACAGGGTGAGCAGCGTGTCCCACGAGCCGTCGAACACGAGCGGCATGGTCTGCGCGACGCGTTGCGCCGGGGCCGGGTACCGGCCCGCGCGCGGCACGACCTGCGCAGCGTGATGGGCGAGGAACTGCGCGAGCGCGCCGTGGCTGATCCCGACGGCCTTGGGCTCGCCCGTGGAGCCCGAGGTGTGCAGGACGTAGGCGAGCGCGTCGCGGGGCACGTCGAGCGCGTGCCGCAGGGGCGTCTCGCCCCGGGCGGCGGCGTCCCCGCGCGGCCCGACGACGACGCGCCCCGTCCACAGGGAGCCGTCGCCGCTGTGGAGCGACAGACCCGTGACGTCGGCGACGACGAGCCGTGCCTCGTGCCGGTCGGCGAGCGCGAGGCGTCGCGCGGGCGGGGTCCGGTCGTCGAGCAGGAGCGCGGCGGCCCCGCAGCGGTGCAGCGCGAGCAGCGTCACCACGTAGTCGGTGCCGCGCGGCAGGTCGACCGCGACGAGCGTGTCGGAGCGGGCTCCGGCCGCGACGAGCCGTCCGGCGAGGTGCGCGACGCGCTCGTCGAGCGCGCGGAACGTCGAGGTCTCGCGCGCGACGAGCGCCACGGCGTCCCCGCGCAGGGCCACGGCCTGGTCGAACAGCGCCCCGGCGAGCGGGGGCGGCACGTCCCCGGGGAGCGCGGCTCCGGTCGAGGCGGCCACGATCGCGGCCTCGGTCGCCGCGGGCGCGAGGCCGAGGCTCCCCACGCGCGCACCGGGCGCGGCACGGCCCACGCTCTCGAGGAGGTGGGCCAGCTCGCGCAGGCGAGCGGCGACGTCGGGCGCGGTGAAGAGGCGTGCGGGTGCGGTGCCCGTCAGGCGCAGCTCGTCGCCGTCCGGCCCGGGGACGCGCACGACCGAGACCGCGAGGTCGTCGACGGGCCCCTCGGCCACGTTGCGGAGCCGGCCGACGGCGGCGCCGAAGCGCAGGTCGTGGTCGAAGAGCTTGACGTTGAGCTCGGCCGCGGTCACGGCCGAGCCCGCGTCGCGCGCGATCTGCTCGGCCGGGTAGCGCCCGTGCCGGCGCAGCTCGCCCACGCGCTCGCGCACCTGTGTCACGAGCTCGTCGACGCTCTGCGCGGGCGCGACGTCGACCACGACCGGCAGGACGTTGACGCGCATGGTCGGCACGACCGCCGCGACCGACCCCATGCGGTTCATGGCGGGCATCGCGACGCCCACGCGGCGGCGCCCCGCGACCAGCGCGAGGTGCACCGCGAAGGTGGCCGCGACGACGTCGGGCCACCCGGCACCGGACCGCGCGGCGACCTCCTCGAGCGGCCCGACGGCGCACCCCGCCTCGTGCGCGACGCGCACCACGGCGTCGGCCGGGACCGGACCGGCGGCCGTCTCCGAGAGGGGCCCGTCGCTGAAGCTCCCCGGACCGCCGTCGAGGGCGCCCACCCGCGAGGCCCAGTGCTCCCGGTCCCGCTCCCGCTCGGGCGAGCCCGCGTAGCGGGCCTCCTCGGCCACGACGTCCGCGACCTTCCCGAACGGGCTGGGGCCCACGTCGCGACCCGAGGTGAGCGCGGTGACGACCTCGGCGACGCGGCGCACGACGAGCGTGATCCCGTACGCGTCGAGGATCGCGTGGTGCACCACGAGGGACCACCACACGGTCGTGGCGTCGAGGCGGACGATCGTCTGGCGGGCCAGCCCCGGGACGTCGAGCGCGAAGGGCAGCGCCCGGTCCGTCTCGACGAGAGCGGCCGCGCGCTCCCGGGCCTCGGGCACCCCCGACAGGTCCAGGACCCGCACGCCACCGGTCGCGGCGTCCGCACGCGCCCTCGTGAGCGCGGGACCGCCGGCCGGGTGGACGACCTGCGCGACGTCGTCGGACACCACGAAGGCCGTCCGCAGCGCCTCCGTCTCCCCGGCCACCAGCTCGACCGCGAGCGCGAGCACACCCGTGTCGACGTCGCCCGTGATCTCGACGACCTCGCCCACCGCGAACGCGGTCGTGCCGGGGCGCACGAGCTGCGCGCCGATCACGCCGAGCTGCGCGGTCGTGAGCGGGAAGGCCGTCGGCGCGGCGCCGGACGGCACGAGGGCGGGGGCGGAGGGCGTCGTCATCAGCCCTGGAGGTCCTTGAGCACGACCTCGAGCTGGTCGAGGACGTCGAGCGCCAGGCTGTAGCGGTCCGCGAAGAAGTAGCGGATGCCGTACGCGTGGCCTGCGGTCACGGCCGGGAGCGACTGGTACGTCGAGGTGGCCTCGAGCTCCTCGGCCCCGGGGCCGGGCCGGCCGTCGACGGTCTGCTCGGTCAGCACGACGGTCGCGTCGGCGACCTGGCCGAGCTGCTCGGCGGACAGGAACACGCCGTTCTCGGCCGTCTCCTCGGCCACGACCTGCGGCAGGGGCGCACCGATGTCGGCGAGGATCCCACCGAGCCAGGAGATCTGCGAGTAGACCGTGACCTCCTCGAACGAGTCGAGCCCCGCGAACGTGTTGGCCGCGATGACGTCGCCGTACGTCTCCTTGATCTCCGCGACGCGCGCGTCGTACTCGGCCTTCGTCGCCTCGGCGTCCTCGCCCGCTCCGAGCGCGCTCGCGATCGCGACCGACGCGTCCTTGACCGTCGCAGAGCCCGTGGCGCGGACGAGGACGGTCGGGGCGATCTGCGACAGCTTGTCGAAGTCGGCCTTCTTCTCGGCGCTGAGCTCCTCCTCCTTGCCGCCGCGCACGAACCCGACGATCAGGTCGGGGTCGAGCGACGCGATCTTCTCGTAGTCCCAGCCGTCCGCGCCCATCACGATCGGCAGGTCCGCGACCTGCTCGAACTCCTCGGGCAGGTACGACTCGGCCCAGTCGCCGTCCGCGGTCGCGACGGGCACGATGCCCGCCTCGAGGAGCGGCCCCGCCCCGCCCTCGAGGGCGACGACGCGCTGCGGGTCCGCGGGGATGTCGACCGTCCCGAACGCGGTCTCGACCGTGCGGGTGCCCGCCTCCGCCGAGGAACCGGCGGGCTCGTCGGCCGCCGACGTGCCGCCCGCGCACCCGCCCACGGCGAGGACCGCGGCGAGGGCCGGGACGAGGAACCAGGCGGTGGCGCGGGAGGTCCGGGTACCACGTGCGGTGGTGAGGGTTCGGGTGCTGGACATGCTGGGCTTCTCCTTGAGGTGGGTCTGGCGAGGTCGTGCGGTGGATCGGAGGGGGTGCGTGGGCATCGCGGCGTCAGGCGGCGACGCCCAGCGCGCGCAGGCAGCCGCGCAGCGTGGGCCGGGCCGCGACCTGGGCGAACTCCACGGGGTGGCCCGCGGCGCGCCAGCGCTCGAGCAGGGCCATGAGCCGCACCGAGTCGAGGCCGTGGTCGGTCAGGTCGTCGTCGAGCCCGATCTCGTGCGCGGCCGGTCCGCCCGCGCCGAGGACGTCGACGAGGTCCGCGAGCACCTGCTCGCGCGTGATGGTCGGGTGCGTCATGCGGGTCCTCCGGCGGGGTGTGGTGCGCGGGTGCGTGCGGGCGAACGCCTGGCCAGGACGTCGGAGCGGACGGGGACGACGAGCGGCCAGCCCTCGGGGTCGGTCACGACGTGGGCGCGGATCCCGAACACGTGCCGGACGACGTCGGCGTCCAGGACCTCCTCGGGTCGCCCGTGCGCCACGACCGCGCCGTCCTTCATGAGGACGAGCCGGGTCGCGTACCGCACGGCGAGGTTGAGGTCGTGCAGGACCGCGACGACCGTGCGGCCCTCGTCGTGCAGGCGCGCGCACGTGTCGAGGACGTCGAGCTGGTGCGCGACGTCGAGGAACGTCGTGGGTTCGTCGAGCAGCAGCAGCGACGTCTCCTGCGCGAGCGCCATGGCGATCCACACGCGCTGACGCTGCCCGCCCGACAGCTCGTTGACGCGCCGGGTCGACAGGTCGAGCGTGTCGGTCGCGAGCAGCGCCTCGTCGATCACCCGGTGGTCCTCGGACGACAGCGCGCGCAGGAACCCCTGGTGCGGGTGTCGTCCGCGGGCCACGAGGTCGCGCACCCGGATGCCGTCGGGGCCGACGGGGGCCTGCGGCAGGAACGCGAGCTGCTTGGCGACCTCGCGGGGCGGCATCGACGTGACGACCTGCCCGTCGAGCTCGACCGTCCCCGTGGTGGGTCGCAGGACGCGGGCGAGCGAGAGCAGCAGGGTCGACTTGCCGCAGCCGTTGGGCCCGACGATGACCGTGAGCTCGCCCTGGAGGATCTCGAGGTCGACGCCCTGGAGCACGTCGCGCCTGCCGTAGCCGACGCGCAGGTCGGTCGTGGTGAGGCTCATCGGACGACCAGCGGGTCGGGCAGGACGCGCCCGCCGGGCAGAAGGCGGCCCGTGCCCGACGGCGCCGCGCGCGTCTCGCCGTCCGTCTCGCCGTCCGTCTCGTCCGGGACGTGCGCGGCGGGCCCGGCGGACCCGGCGCCGTCGACCCGGCGGGCCAGGACCGACGCGAGCACCTCTCCGGCGCGGACCCCGAGCGTGGACAGCAGGGTCGAGCCGAGTCCGTGCGAGTGCTCGGACTGCCCCACGAGGTAGAGCCCGGCGTCGGCAGGCGCGGTGAGGCGGGCGCGGTGGTCGCGGTGCAGGTCCAGGGCCCCGTCGGCGTCGCGACCGAGCAGGTCGGTCGCGCCGCCGAGCAGCGTCGCCGGGTCCAGGGGGCGGTAGCCCGTGGCGAGCACGACGAGGTCGGCGTCGAGGACGGCCGTCGTCCCCGTGAGGTTCTCGGCGAGCGTCAGAGCCACCGGGCCGCCCACCGGACGTCCCGCCGGACCGTCCACCGCACCTCCCGCCGGGCCGTCCGTCGGGGTGGCCGAGGCGTCCCGCACGTCGAGCACCTCGGTGCAGCGGTGCCAGTGCAGGCGCCCGCGCCCGAGCCACCGGTCGCGGTACTCGCGCTCGTGCAGGGTGCGGATGGTGTCCTCGGCGACGACCGAGTAGTTGGTGTTGCGGTGGTGCGCCATGAGCTGCGCGCGCCCGGCGGGCGGGGCGTCGTAGAAGACGTCGACCGCGCCCGGGTCGAACACCGAGTTGGCGTAGGGCGTCGAGTCCGAGGGAGAGAAGCCGTAGCGGCGCGACACCGAGTGCACCTCGGCGCCGGGGAACCGGTCGTAGAGGTCGATCATGATCTCGGCCGCGCTCTGCCCTGCGCCCACGACCACGGCGCGGCGCACGTCGTGGCCTGCGAGCGCGACGCGGTCGAGGTGGCGCTGGTTGTGCCAGACCCGGCCGGACTCGACGACGCCCTCCGGGAGGCGGGGCTGGAGGCCTGCGGCGACGACGACGTCACGGGCCCTGGTCCTGCTCGTACCGTGCTCCCCCGCGACGGTGACGTCGAACGCGACGACCCTCCCGCCGTCGTGCACGGGCGTCACGGACTCGACCGACGAGCCGTAGCGCGTGAACCCCGCGAGACGGGCCGCGGCCCAGCGCAGGTAGGCCGCGAACTCGACGCGCAACGGCGCGAAGCTACCCCGGTTGAGGAAGTCGGTCAGGCGGCCCTGCTCGTGCAGGAACGCGAGGAACGAGTAGTCGCTCGTGGGGTTGCGCAGCGTCACGAGGTCCTTGGCGAACGCGACCTGCATGTGCGCGTCCTCGAAGAGCATCCCGTGGTGCCAGCGCGAGGTCGCCTGACGCTCGTGGAAGACCGCGCGCAACGGTGCCTGGGCGCTCGCGTTGTGCTCCTCGATCGCGATCGCGAGGGCCATGTTCGACGGCCCGAAGCCGACACCCAGGACGTCGACGTCCACGTCGTGCGCCGTGCGGCGGCGGTCCTGCGTGCGGGGGTCCTGCGTGCGGGACGGGTTGCTCATCGCGTGCTCCACGGCTGGGTGCGGGGTTCGGTGCCGGCGGCCGCGGGAGCGGGGGCCGGGTGGGTGCGGTCGACCTTGCCGACCGCGGTGGTGGCGAGCGCCTCGACGGTCTCGAAGCGGTCGGGGATCTTGTAGGCGGCGATGCCGCGCTCGCGCAGGAACCGGCGCAGCACGGGACCCGTCGGCGCGACCGTCCCGGGGCGTGGCACGACGCGCGCTGCCGCCCGCTCGCCCAGGTACTCGTCGGGCTCGCCGACGACGCTCGCGTCGAGCACGTCGGGGTGCGCGCGCAGGTGGTTCTCGACCTCGGCGGGGGCGATCTTCTCTCCACCGCGGTTGATCTGCTCCTTCGCGCGCCCGACGACCGTGAGGTACCCCGCGGCGTCGCGCACCACGAGGTCGCCCGTGCGGTAGAAGCCGTCGGCCGTGAACGAGCGCGCGTCGTGCTCGGGCGCCCGGTAGTAGCCGCGGATCGTGTACGGGCCGCGGGTCAGCAGGTGCCCGGGGTGCCCGGGCGGCACGGTCTCGTCGTGGTCGTCCACGACGAGGACCTCGTCAGCGGGAGAGACGGGCCGTCCCTGGGTCCCGACGACGACCTCGCGCGGGTCGCCCGCCCGGGTGTAGCAGACGAGCCCCTCGGCCATGCCGAAGACCTGCTGGAGCGTGTCCCCGAAGACGTCGAGCAGGCGCTCGGCCGCGCTCGTCCCCAGCTTGGCTCCCCCGACCTGCAGGACCTCGAGCGAGGACAGGTCGTGCGCGGCGACGAGCGGCGACGCGGCCCAGACGTGCGCGAGCGGCGGCACGAGGGCGACGTGCGTGACGCGGTGCCGCTCGACGAGCGGGAAGGCCGTGTCCGGGGCGCCGTGCGGGGACAGGACGACGGTCCCGCCCGCGTGCAGCACCCCGAGCACACCGGGCGACGTCAGGGCGTAGTTGTGCGCGACGGGCAGCGTCGCGAGGTACACCGAGCCCGGACCGAGCCCGCAGATCCGCGCGCTCTCGCGCACCGAGTACAGGTAGTCGGCGTGCGTGCGCGGGATGAGCTTGGGCGTGCCCGTGGTCCCGCCCGAGAGCTGGAGGAGCACGACGTCGGCCGGGTGGGCGGCGTCCTCGAAGGGTCCGCGGACCGCGGTCAGGTCGGCCCGGCGCAGGTCGTCGAGGGAGTGCGCGGTGAACGGGCTGGGTGCGTCCGGCCGCTCGGCGTGCGCCGCGGGGGTCGCGACGACGTGCCGCACCGAGGCCACGGTCCCGGCGACCTCCCGGGCGAGGGCCGCGTGGTCGAAGCCCGCCTCGACGCCACCGGTCACGAGCGCGACCGCGCCCGTGTGCGCCGCGAAGTACTCGACCTCGGTGCGCCGGTGCGCGGGCAGCGCGAGGACCGGCACGACGCCCGAGCGTCCGAGCGCGACCAGCACCTCGACCAGCTCGCTCGCGCTCGGTAGCTGCACGACGACGCGGTCGCCCCGGCGCAGCCCCAGCGCCGCGAAGCCGTGCGCGAGGTCGTCGGCCGCACGGTCCAGGTCCGTGTAGGTCATGCTGCGGGCCGCGTCGACGAGCGCGGTCGCGTCGGGCCGTGCGGCGGCTGCGTCGCGCACGAGCGAGCCGAGCGTCTGGTCCGTCCAGAACCCGGCCGCGCGGTAGCGCTCGGCGACGTCGGCCGGGAACGGTACGACGCCGTCGAGCACGAACGGCGCCGGGCGCGCGAGTTCGACGCTCACGAGACCACGCCCAGCGCGGACAGCAGCGTCGAGAACTTCACGGCGGTCTCGGCGTGCTCGCCCTCGGGCGTGGACCCGACGACGACGCCCGCCCCCGCGAACAGCCGCACGTCCGCGCCGCGCACCACGCCGCAGCGCAGCACGATCGCCCACTCGCCGTTCCCGGCCTGGTCCGCCCAGCCGACGAGGCCCGTGTAGAAGCCACGGTCGAACGGTTCGAGGGACCCGATGAGCTCGCGTGCCGCGGCCTGCGGGTGCCCGCAGACCGCGGGCGTGGGGTGCAGCGCGTAGACGACGTCGAGCACCGAGACGCCAGGCCGCAGACGCGCCGTGACGGGCGTGCCGAGGTGCCACAGGTGCGAGGTCGCGACGAGCTCCGGGGACGTCGGAACGTCCAGGTCGTCCTCGTGGGCGACGTACGCGCGCAGCACCTCGCGGATCGCGGCGGTCACGAACGCGTGCTCGCGCAGGTCCTTCTCGGACGTCAGGAGCCGCTGCCCGGTCGCGCGGTCCTCCTCGGGGTCGGCCGAGCGCGGGGCCGAGCCCGCGAGCGGGTGGCTGTGCAGCACGCCGTCGCGCACCGAGACCAGGAGCTCGGGGCTCGCCCCGATCAGGTGCCCCTGGTCGCCGGGCAGCTCGACGTCGAACACGTACGCGTCCGGGTTCGCGCACCGCATCGCGGCACGCACCACGCCACGGTCGAGCGGACCCGCCGCGGACACGTCGAGGGTGCGCGCCAGGACGACCTTCTCGGCCACGCCGTCCTCGAGCCGGGACACGGCCCGCCCGACGGCGGCGCGGAAGACCACGTCGTCACGTCCGGGCAGCGCACCCTCGGGCCGGGCGACGGGTAGCGGGGCCTCCTCGATGGTCTCGCCCGGTGCACCGGCAGCGACCACGGGCCGCCAGGACTGGTGCGCCGGGACGACGAGGTGCGCCGGGCGCGAGGGGTCGAACGGGATCGTCCCCACGAGGATGGGCGCGGGCTCCCCCGCCCACCGCGCGGAGGCCGCCCGGGCGAGCAGGTCGCGTGCCGCGGCCGCGACCGTCGGGCCGTCCCACGACGGCACGTCGAGGCGCTCGCGCACGCCGTGCGCCACGAGACCCACGTCGGGCGACGCGAGACGGAACTCGCCGTGCCCGAGGGGGGCGGCGGCGTCGGGCGCATCGCTGGGTGAACCATGGTGGCGGGCGTGCGCCGGGTCGGGCGCGACAACGGTCTCTGCCGGGTCGAGCACGGTGAAGCCGGTCATGTGGCGTCCTCGTCGATGTCGATGGATACGTGAACCTGCGAGGTCGTCAGCAGGGTGACGTGCGAGAGGTCGTGCGGGGGGACGGGTACGTCAGCGGAGCGTGGCGCCGCCGTCGACGACGAGCTCGTGCACCGTGATGTGCCGGGCCGCTCCCGAGACGAGGAAGACGACCGCGTCGGCCACGTCCTGCACCTCGGCGAGCCGGCCGAGCGGGATGCCGAGCCGGAAGTCCTCCGGCACCCCGGCCACGACGCGGGCCTCGGCCGACTCGTCGAGGACGGGGACGTCGTCGGGCCCTGGGGACCCGGCGAGCGCCGCGAGCATGGGCGTGCGGGTCGAGCCCGGCGAGACCACGTTGCAGCGCACCCCGTACGGCGCGAGCTCGAGACCGAGCGACCTGGTCAGGCTCGACGCCGCCGCCTTCGAGGCCGCGTACGCCGCCATCCCGACGCGCGGGACGCCTGCCGCGTTCGACGCGACCGTGACGATCGCGCCCCGCCGGCGCTCCGACAGACATCGCGCGACCTCGCGCGAGACGAGGTAGACGCCCGTCGCGTTGACCGCGAGCATGCGCTGCCAGTCCGCGAGCGAGGACTCGGTCACGACGCCGGGGTGCAGGACACCGGCGGCGTTCACGAGGACCTCGAGCGGGCCGATCTCGGCCTCGACCCAGCCGACCAGGCGCACGACGTCCTGCTCGTCGGTCACGTCGAGGCGCACCGGGACGACGGCGCCCTCCGTCGCCTTGCCGGGCGGCGTCGTCGGGACCGCGCCGTCGAGGTCTCCCGCGACGACCACGTAGCCCTGCGCCGCGAGCGCACCCACGACCGCAGCCCCGATGCCGCCCGCGGCACCGGTCACGAGAGCGACCCGCGTGCTCATGCCCCCACCACCGCGGGGACGTGCGCCCCGAGACGGGTCAGCACGTCGTCCGTCGTCCCGACGACCGCGCACCGGTCCGCCGCCCACGCGAGGGCCTGGCGGTGGTGGGCGAGCGAGAAGTCCGCGACGGCGTCGCCGACGAGGAACGGCTGGACGTCGTGCATGAACGCGTCGCACGCCGTGACGAGGCAGCCGATGTGCGCGTAGACGCCCGTCACGACGAGCTGGTCCCGTCCTTGCTCGCGCAGGAGGTCCCGCAGCCCGGTGCGCACGAACGCGTCGTAGCGCCACTTGGTCAGCACGGCGTCCCCCGGCTGCGGAGCGAGCTCGTCGATCACGACGTCCGACCCGTCGTCCAGGATGCCCGGACCCCAGAAGTCGGTGAGCAGCCCGCGGTCGGCGGGGCGCTGCGCGGGTGGCTGGGCGGTCAGGACGACCGGGACACCGATCTCGCGCGCCGTCGCGGCGAGCCGCGAGATGTTGTGGACGGCGGCCCGCAGGGCGGGCGACGCCGGGTCGAACGCGTTCACGAAGTACTGCTGCATGTCGTGCACGAGGAGCACCGCACGGGCAGGGTCGACCTGCCACGTCACGCGGTTGCTCGGGTACTCGTGCGGTGCCGGGCCGTCGTAGGCGGCGATCGTCGGCAGTCCCATGGTCCCCCCAGAGCCAGGCGTGTGAAGCGAGTTAGTTGAATGAGTTAGGTAAACCTTCCCTCACTGAGGTAGACCTAAGCACACACGCTGCCCGCCTGGGAAGAGGCGTCCACGGAACGGACAGATGCCGACAATCTGCCATCTCGCCACCGCCCCCGTGCCCGCCTGCCCCCAACCCCAACCCCAACCCCAACCCCGCCGAGGGTGACGCACCCGACCGCCGACGGTGACGCCGACCAATGCCGAGGGTGACGCACCCGACCGCCGAGGGTGACCTGCCTCCGCCGAGGGGTGCCAGTCAGCCTCGGAGTCGTGGCGTCACCCTCGGCAGCCAAGGGCGTCACCCTCGACAGGCACGCACGTCACCCTCGGCAGTCACGGGCGTCACCCTCGGGGCCTTGGCACGTCCCCCTCGGGGGCCCGGAGACGCCGAAGGGCCGTCCGGCCAGGTCTCCCTGGCCGGACGGCCCTTCGTGTCAGCTGCGCGGGCTCCTACGAGCCCGGCCGCGTGAGCGGACGGATCAGAAGTCCATGCCGCCCATGCCGCCGTCGCCACCGGGCATCGGCTGGTTCTTCTCCGGCTTGTCCGCGACGACCGCCTCGGTCGTGAGGAAGAGCGCTGCGATGGACGCGGCGTTCTGCAGCGCGGAGCGCGTGACCTTGACCGGGTCGTTGACGCCTGCGGCGAGCAGGTCCTCGTAGACGCCGGTCGCGGCGTTCAGGCCGTGGCCCGAGGGGAGGTTGCGGACCTTCTCGGCCACGACGCCACCCTCGAGACCGGCGTTGATCGCGATCTGCTTGAGCGGGGCGTCGATCGCGGCACGCACGATCTGCGCACCGGTCGCCTCGTCGCCGACCAGGTCGGTGATCGCGGCGGTGTCGAACGCGACGGCACCGGCCTGGATGAGGGCCACGCCACCACCGGCGACGATGCCCTCCTCGACGGCAGCCTTCGCGTTGCGGACGGCGTCCTCGATGCGGTGCTTGCGCTCCTTGAGCTCCACCTCGGTCGCGGCGCCGGCCTTGATGACAGCGACACCACCGGCGAGCTTGGCGAGGCGCTCCTGGAGCTTCTCGCGGTCGTAGTCGGAGTCCGACTTCTCGATCTCGGAACGGATCTGGTTCACGCGACCCGCGATGAGGTCGGCGTCGCCGGCACCCTCGACGATCGTGGTCTCGTCCTTGGTGACGACGACCTTGCGCGCCTGGCCGAGCAGGTCGAGGGTCGCGGTCTCCAGCTTGAGGCCGACCGTCTCGGAGATGACCTGGCCACCGGTGAGGATCGCGATGTCCTGCAGCATGGCCTTGCGGCGGTCGCCGAAGCCCGGTGCCTTGACGGCGACGGACTTGAACGTGCCGCGGATCTTGTTCAGCACGAGGGTGGCCAGGGCCTCGCCCTCGACGTCCTCGGCGATGATGAGGAGGCTGCGGCCGGCCTTCATGACCTGGTCGAGCAGCGGCAGCAGGTCCTTGACGTTCGAGATCTTCGACTCGACGATCAGGACGTACGGGTCCTCGAGGACCGCTTCCTGACGCTCGGGGTCGGTCTCGAAGTAGCGGGCGAGGAAGCCCTTGTCGAAGCGCATGCCCTCGGTGAGCTCGAGCTCGAGGCCGAACGTGTTCGACTCCTCGACGGTGATGACGCCTTCCTTGCCCACCTTGTCGAGGGCCTCGGCGATGAGCTCGCCGATCGCGGGGTCACCGGCCGAGATCGCGGCCGTGGCGGCGATCTCTTCCTTGGTCTCGATGTCCTTGGCGGCGACGAGCAGCTGGGCCGTCACGGCCTCGACGGCCTTCTCGATGCCGCGCTTGAGGGCGATCGGGTTGGACCCGGCGGCGACGTTGCGCAGGCCCTCGCGCACGAGCGCCTGGGCGAGCACGGTCGCGGTGGTGGTGCCGTCACCCGCGACGTCGTCGGTCTTCTTGGCGACCTCCTTGACGAGCTCCGCACCGATCTTCTCGTACGGGTCGTCGAGCTCGATCTCCTTGGCGATGCTCACACCATCGTTGGTGATGGTGGGCGCGCCCCACTTCTTGTCGAGGACGACGTTGCGGCCCTTGGGGCCGAGCGTGACCTTCACGGTGTCGGCGAGGACGTTGAGCCCGCGCTCCATCCCGCGACGAGCCTCCTCGTTGAAGGCGATGATCTTTGCCATGGGGATTGATCCTCCGCTGGTGGCGTGTGACGGTCGGTCGGCGCCCGCGACGGACGGCTCGCGCACGCCGGCGTTCATGTCACGCCGACTCGCGGGCCTCACCTGACGACCAGAGAAACCTGTCACTCTCATACCGAGAGTGCTAACGCCATTATTGGCACTCGGCAGGGGCGAGTGCAAGGCCAGGTGTCCCCTATCGCCCGCAGCGGAACGGCGAGCGTCCGGCTCGTCCTAGGATGCGCACTGTGAGGTTCGCGACGACGCGGTGGCGACTGGCGGTGCTCGGGGCAGCGATCGCCCCTGTCGTGGTGCTCGTGACCGCGGGTGCCACCCCCGCGTCCCTGCCGACCGACGTGCACGTCGACCTCTACCAGGACGGCGTCGCGACCGCCGGGGACGGCTCCCTGCTCCGCCTTCCTGACGGCATGGCGGCCACCTACCTCGACGGCAGCCGTGTCCTCGACCCCGCCGCGCTCGATCCCGCGCTGCTCGCCGGAGGCCTCGACCCGGCTGACGGCGAGGTCGACCGGCTGACGGTGGTCGCCGGCTCTCCTCTCTCGGCGGACCGGCTCCTGGACACCGAGGCTGCCGAGCACGCCGCGAGCGCCTCCCGGGCCTGGCTCGCGGACGGCCGGCTCCCGGGCGCCGGCACGCGCTTCGAGGAGCTCGGCGAGGACGCCCTGCTCGACCTGCACGCCCTGACGCTCGAGAACGGCGCCTCGCTCGCGGCCCCCTCCCCGAAGTGGCGCTTCGTCTGGCCCCGGGACGCGTCCTTCACGGCGGCGGCCTATGCCCGGACCGGTCACGTGGGGGACGCGCTGCGGGTCCTGGACTTCCTGCGGTCGGTCCAGGAGCCCGACGGGTCGTTCCAGGCGCGCTACCGACCTGACGCCTCGGGCGTGCCGGACGACCGGGGCGGCCAGTCGGACGGCAACGGGTGGGCCTTGTGGTCGGCCTGGATCGTGCTCGACGAGGTCGACGACCCGCAGGACCGGGCTGCGGCGCACGATCGGCTCGGCCCGCTCGTCGACGCCTCGACCGCTCACGTGCTCACCCTGCTCGACGAGGACACGGACCTGCCACCCCCGTCGAGCGACTACTGGGAGGTCCGCCCGACCGAGCTCACGCTCGGCACCGCGGCGCCCCTGCTCGCGGGCCTCGAGGCGGCTCGTTCGATCTATGCCGACGACGAGCGGTGGGCGTCGGCGGCCGACGCCGCTCGTGCCGCCGCTCGTCTGCGCACGGCGATCGAGGGGCGCTTCGGCCCCCGGGGCTATCCGCGGCACGCGTCAGGCGGCCCGCAGGACGCGGCGACGACGTTCGCCCTGCCGCCGTTCCAGCCCACGGCCCTGGAGGGGGCCGACGAGGCGTGGCGGTCGTCGGTGATGTCGATGCTCCGGCCCGCCGGCGGCGTGGCGCCGGGGGCGGGCTGGCGCACCGACGGCATCTCGTGGACGCCCCAGACGGCGCTCTTCGCTCTGGCCGGCGCCTCGACGGGCGAGGTCGGGGCCGCGGAGAGCTGGCTCGACTGGCTCGACACCCATCGGACGGCCTCGGGCGCGATCCCGGAGAAGGTTCTCGCGGACGGTTCCCCTGCGGCGGTCGCACCGCTCACGTGGAGCTCGGCGCTCGTGGTGCTGACGCTCGTCGAGCTGGAGGAGCAGCGCACGGCAGGCGCGGCGCTTCCCTGAGCGTCGTTCGACCCTGTCCGACGGCGCCGCCCGGGCCGGGCGTCAGGGGGCCAGTCGTGGCGGGTGCGGCAGGTCGAACTCGCGGTGCAGCACGCGCCGCGCGGCGTACCAGCCGCCGAGCCCGTGGACACCGGGGCCGGGGGGCGTGGAGGCCGAGCAGAGGTAGACGCCGTCGAGGCCGGTCGCGTAGGGGTCGAGGCGCGCGGTCGGGCGCGCGATCACGCGCCAGAGGCTGACGGCCCCCGCCGCGATGTCCCCACCCACGTAGTTGGCGTTGTGCTCGCTCATGCGCGCGGCAGGCACGCAGCGTGAGGTCACGACGACGTCGCGGAAGCCGGGTGCGAAGCGTTCGATCTGCGCCGTGATCGCCTCGGTGACGTCGAGCGTGGAGCCGGCGGGGACGTGCGCGTACGCCCACAGGGGCCGCAGGTCGCCCACGAGGCGGGACGGGTCGACGACCGTCGGGTCGCTCACGAGCACCATGGGGCGCTCGGCGTGCGTGCCTGCCGCGACCGCGGCCTCGGCGGCGGCCATCTCCGCGCGCGTTCCACCCACGTGGACGGTTCCCGCTCTCCCGACGTCGGCGTGCTGCCACGGCACCGGCCCGCGCAGGACGAAGTCGACCTTGGCCGCTGCGTTGCCGTAGGGGAACGCGGTGAGCGCTCGGGCGGCCCGGCCGGTCAGGCGGGACCCGAAGACCTCGACGACCGTGCGCGGGGTGGTGTCGAAGATGATCGCGCGTGCTGGAGGCAGGTCCGACTCCGAGCGGACCGGGTGGTCGGTCACGACCTGGCCGCCGTGCGCCTCGAGGTCCGCGACGAGCGCGGTCATGATCGCTCCTGACCCCCCTCGGGGGATGGGCCAGCCGCCGTCGGTGTGCGCGAGCGAGGCGAGCAGCATCGCGACCCCGGCCGAGGCGAGCGAGGGCATGGGGGCGATCCCGTGGGCGGCGACCCCCGTGAGGAGAGCCGGTGCGACGTCCCCCACGAAGCGCCGGTCCCACAGGCCCGTGCCCTGCTCGAGGACCCCGAGGCCGAACCGGGCCGCGGTCGGCGCCCCGCGCGGAAGGAGGCCTGCGGGGATGCTGCGCTTGTCACCGAGCGCCGTCGCGACCGCGTGCCCGGGCTGCCGGGACAGCGAGCCGAGGAGCGAGCGCCACGCGGCGCCGTCGGGTCCCAGAGCGTCGACGGTCCGGTCGAGGTCCCGGTAGGCGATCCCCGCGCGACCGCCCGGCAGCGGCTGGGCGTAGGAGACCTCCGGGACGAGCAGCTCGACACCGCGCGACGGCAGGTCGAACGCCTGGAAGAAGGGCGACGCCCACGCCATGGGGTGCACGGCCGAGCAGATGTCGTGGACCATGCCCTCGGCCAGCCCGAGGTCCAGCGTGCGAGATCCCCCGCCGGCCGTGGGCTGCGCCTCCAGGACGCGCACGGACAGCCCGGCCCGGGCGCACGTCACCGCCGCCGCGAGCCCGTTGGGGCCCGACCCGACGACGACGACGTCGACCTCGGTCAGGTGCCGGGCGGGGGTCACGGCGCTCAGAGCGCGCGCACCTGCTCGGCCTGGGGGCCCTTCTGTCCCTGCCCCTGCTCGTACTCGACCTGCTGACCCTCGTCGAGCGAGCGGTAGCCGTCGCTCTGGATCGAGCTGAAGTGGACGAAGAGGTCCGGCCCGCCCGAGGCGGGGGTGATGAACCCGAAGCCCTTCTCGGCGTTGAACCACTTCACGGTGCCCTGTGCCATCAACGTCTCCTCGTGCGTACGAACCGGGTGCGAGCAGCGGAGCATGGGACGCCCCGTGGTGGGATCGAGCCTAGTGGCAGAGGTCACACGAGGAAAGCACGGGCCAGGCGCAGGATCGGCGGGACCGGGCGATCAGGGAGCGGGGGTGAGTGCCGACTTCAGGACCACGACGACGTCCCCCTCGCGCACCTGCGTCTCGGTCATCTGCTCGGCCGGGATGCCGAGGATCGCCGCGACGGCGGTCGCCGTCTCCTTGCGGTTCTCGGTGTACCACACGGTGTTCACCGTGAGGCCGGAGTCGCCGGGGTAGTCCTCGGCCTTGGTCTGGGTGAAGCCCTGCGCGTCCAGCGCGTCCTTGCCGGTCCGTGCCTCACCGGCGGGCCCACCGTCGTTCAGGACCCGGACGTACGCACCCTTGTCCGCGACGGCGAGCAGGGCCGTGAGGTCGGTGGCGGGGGCCGTCGGCGTCTCCTCCGTGACGGGGGGCTCCTCCGTGACCGGGGGCTCCTCCACGACCGGTGGCTCCTCCGTGACCGGGGGCTCCTCCACGGCCGCGCCGTCGGCCGGCTGCTCCGCCGCGGGCTTGTCGGCCTCCACCGGGGCCTTCTGGCCGAGCCCGCCGGAGATCGCGGCGACCCCCCCGACCGCGAGACCTGCGAAGATCACGGCGACGAGGAGAAAGGGCCACGTCTTGCTCCAGCCGCTGCGCGGAGCGCGATAGACCCCCACGGGTGCGCCCTCGGGCGCGGGGACGTCGAACTCGTCAGGCGCGTAGGGGTAATCGCTCTTGCTCACGCCGACAGGTTAGCCCGACTTGGCCCAGCGACTAAATGTCGCCGAGGCGACGGGCCGACCGCGCGCGCTGCCGGGTGGACCGCATCCGCCGCAGACGCTTGACGAGCATGGGGTCGTGCGCAAGAGCGGCCGGGGAGTCGATCAAGGTGTTGAGTGCCTGGTAGTAGCGCGTCGCGGTCATGTCGAAGAGCTCACGGACCGCCTGCTCCTTGGCACCGGCGTACTTCCACCACTGGCGCTCGAAGGCCAGGATCTCCTGGTCGCGGGCCGAGAGCCCCGATTCCGTGGCGGCCGCGTCGTCCGGCTCAGCGGGTGCGACGAGGTGCTCGGTCGCGGCGAACGCTTCGCTCATGGGCAAGATCCTCACTCGTCGGGACGCGGCCCGCTTCTCGGGAGCAGGCACCTGGACCGCACCAGCCTACGCGCGAACCACAACCATGTCATTCACCCGCTCGCGTACCCTCGCCGCGTGAACAGCTTCGCGACGCCACCGTCCCCGGTACCGTCCCCTGACGCCCTCGAGCAGGTCCCCGCGACCGGCGGCCACCGCCCGCTCGCCGA
Source organism: Oerskovia turbata (assembly GCF_000718325.1). Lineage (GTDB taxonomy): Bacteria > Actinomycetota > Actinomycetes > Actinomycetales > Cellulomonadaceae > Oerskovia > Oerskovia turbata. Next base: position 217,528 of record NZ_JOFV01000001.1, on the reverse strand, counting down.
GATCATGGCCCCGGACTGGGCCGAGGCGCTGACCCCCGTCGAGCCCCGGCTGCGGGCCGTGGGCGACTTCCTGCGCGCCGAGGCCGCGGCCGGACGCCCGTACCTGCCTGCGCCGTCGGACGTCCTGCGTGCCTTCCAACGACCGCTGGCCGACGTGCGTGTCCTGATCGTGGGCCAGGACCCCTACCCGACCCCCGGGCACGCGATGGGCCTGTCCTTCTCCGTCCAGCCGCACGTGCGCCCCGTCCCGCGCTCGCTCCAGAACATCTACGCCGAGATGGCGACCGACCTCGGCACCCCTACGCCCGTGCACGGTGACCTGTCCGCGTGGAGCGACCAGGGCGTCATGCTGCTCAACAGGGTCCTGACGGTCGGCGCGGGAGACACCGGCTCGCACCGCCGCAAGGGCTGGGAGGCCGTCACCGAGGCCGCGATCCGCGCGCTCGTGGCCCGCGACCAGCCGCTCGTCGCGATCCTCTGGGGCCGTGACGCCGCGACGCTCAAGCCCCTCCTGGGCGACACCCCGGTCGTCGAGAGCGCGCACCCGAGCCCGCTGTCGGCTCGCCGCGGGTTCTTCGGGTCACGGCCCTTCTCGCGCGTCAACGAGCTGCTCGTGGCCCAGGGGTCGGCGCCGGTCGACTGGACGCTGCCGACGACCTGACGCGGCGGGCCGGGCACAGCGTGCCAGGGCGGGCCACCGCAGGCCACGGCGCGACCTCGGACGACCGCACCGCGCCACCGGGGCCGCGCTGCGCCGTCGGGAATCTCACGGGACGCCCCGCGCCCCGTGTCACACAATGGACCGGTGACCACCTCGCACCCCACCGATGAGAACGCGCCCCGCTGGGCCAGCTACGTCGCGATCGGCGACTCGTTCACGGAAGGACTCTGGGACCCCTACCCGAACGACCCGGACCGCCAGCGCGGCTGGGCCGACCTCCTCGCAGGGCACCTGTCGACGCGACGCAGCGCCGCAGGCCGGGCACCGCTCGAGTACGCCAACCTCGCGATCCGCGGCCGGCTCCTGCGCTCGATCCTCTCGGAGCAGGTCCCGGCAGCGCTCGCGCTCAAGCCCGACCTGGTGAGCCTCGTCGGCGGCGGCAACGACATCCTGCGCCCCGCAGCCGACATCGACCGCCTGGCCCGCAACCTCGACCATGCCGTCGGGCGCCTGCGTGCCGAGGGCATCGACGTCCTGCTCGGCACGGGCTTCGACACGTCGGGCTCGCCCCTCGTGGGCCTCACGCGCGGCCGGGTGGGCGTGTTCAACGCGCACATCTGGTCGATCGCGCGCCGCCACGGCGCCCACGTCCTGGACCTGTGGGGCATGGCGTCGCTGCACGACTGGCGCATGTGGTCCGACGACCGCATCCACCTCACGCCCGACGGGCACCAGCGCGTGGCCCAGGCCGCGCTCGTGGGCCTCGGCCAGGCGCCCGACGACGCCGCGTGGGACGACCCGTTGTCGCCCCTTCCCCCCGTCCCCCTCCTCGACCGTGCACGGCAGAACGCCGAGTGGGTGCGCGTGCACGTGTACCCGTGGGCGACGCGACGCCTCCGGGGCCACTCGTCGGGCGACCTGCGCGAGCCCAAGGCGCCCGCGCTGACGCCGGTGCAGTCGCAGTAGACGGGCCGGCCGGGCGGCGCCGCGCGACCGCGACCGCGACCGCGACCGCGCTCGGGGTCGGGGTCGGGCTCAGGCCGCCGACGTCCCCGGACGACGCCGGCCTGCGTGGTGGGACCGGAGCCGCCTGTCGGGTTCGAACCGACGACCTTTCGCTTACAAGGCGAGTGCTCTACCAGCTGAGCTAAGGCGGCACGCCACCCGGAGGGCAGCGGCACCGTGAGGTGCGCGAACAGCCTACCGGGTGCCGGGCGTGCGGTGGACGCGGGGCGAGCGGTCGGTCGGCGTCCGTCCCTCACCAGGGACGGACGCCGACCGACGCACGCTGCCGCGAGCGCACCGCGAGCGACCGGGCAGGTCAGCCCTTGGCTGCCTCGACGGCCTTCTTGAGCTCGGCCGGGTCGGTCCAGTTGCCGTCCCAGCGCTCGCCGTTGATCGTGATGGTCGGCGTGCCGAAGCCACCGGTCTGCGGGTTGGCGAGGTCGGGGTTCTGCGTCGCGAGGTTCGTGGCGCCCTCGACCCAGTCGCCGAACTCGTCGACCGCTGCACCCGCGGCGATCTCGTCGGCCACGTCGGCCGGGACGCCCGCGGTCTTGGCGATCTCCGCGATCTGCGCGTCGGTCAGCGTCTCCTTGTTCTCCTCGGGCTGGTTGGCGAACATCGCCGAGTTGAACGCGTTGAACTGGGCGGGGGCGTGCTCGGCGACGTACGCGGCAGCGGCGGCCGAGCGGGTGGAGAACTCCTGCGCGTTCGTCATGCGGTTGAGGATCGCGACGGGGTGCTGGACGAGGGTGATGTCCCCGGCCTCGCGCATCTCGTCGATCGAGGCGGAGTTGACCTGCTCGAAGTCACCGCAGATGGGGCACATGTAGTCGAAGTACACGCCCAGCTCGACGGCGCCCTCGGTGCTGGTCCCGGCGGCGCCGTCCGTGCCGATCGGGATGCCGCCCGTGTCGTTGGCCGTGGCGGGGGCGGTGACACCGGTCATGGGTGCGGTGGTGCGCGCCTCCTTCTGGTTCATCGCGGGGATGAAGACCCAGAGGAAGGCGCCGATGAGCACGGCGAGCCCACCGACGAGGGCGCCGATGGTGATCGCACGGTTGCGCTTGTCGCGCTTGGCCTGGGCCTCGCGCAGCGCGAGGGCTTCGGCGCGGGCAGCGTCGCGGCGGTCGGCCTTGGTCTGACGGGGTTCGTTCGACATGGGAGTCCTTGGAGGTCGTGTGGTGGCGCGGCCCCACGCGGGGGCGCACTGGTCGCGAGGGTAGCGGTCCGTGCCACGCGTGCCCAGGGTGCGGGTGGCACCGGGTCGCGCGGCGGTGACGAGTCGGGATCGAGTCGTCAGGCGGCCGCGAGCGCGGCGGGTGGCCCGCGCAGGGAGCGCACCGCGGCGAGCGCGAGGTGGTGCAGCACCTTGGTCGCGGACCGCACGACCTGCCGGCACGAGAGGGCGACGGGTGCGAGCGGCGCCCGCAGGAGGGCGACGGCGCGGCGCGGGCTCAGGACGGCGGTCGCCCGGTCACGGACGCGCAGGGCCTCGGCGGCCAGCCCGCACCCGGCGAGGAGCAGCGCGAGGTGGGCGAGCAGCACCGGCAGCGCGAGCACGCCGACGACCGTGACCACGCGGGTGGGGTCTCCCCCGAGCGCGGCGGTGCCGGCGGGGCAGTCGGCGGTCTCCCGCAGGAGGGCCAGGTGCACGCCTGCGACCCCCCAGCCGCCCGGGGCGGGCACGCACTGGTGGACGAGGCTGAACCCGCGGTCGGCGAGGAGCGTCAGGGTCCCGACGACCAGGAGGAAGCCTGCGACGACGAGCGAGGTCGCGGCGGTCAGCGACCGCCCCAGCAGGCGCTCGGGGCGGTCCGTGCGCGCGCGCGGGCGGGCCGCGGGTGCGGCCTCGCTCGGGGCTGTCCCGGAGGTCGCGCCGGTCGGCGCTCCCGGGGCGGACGTCCTGGTCACGGGCTCAGGGTACCCGCGCATTCTGAGAGTTTCCGGTGAGTCGCGGGGCGTCACAGGCTGGGCGGCGGTCCCGGGAAGGGGGCCCAGTCGATCGGCGCCCCGTCGCCGAGGGGGAAGAGCACGATCGCTGCGAGGACGAGCCCGGCGAGGACCAGGAAGATCGCCCCGACGCGGCCGGGGGCCACGTGCGCGAGCGTGGTGCGCGCGCCGTACCGGGTGAGGCCGGACAGCGGCCCGAACCACGCGAGCAGCACCGTGACCACCATCGCGACGCACAGCACGACCGTGAACACCCAGGGTTCGTTGGCGCCGCCGACCGACCGCGCCTCGACGGTCTGCTGCGGCGCGAGGACGAGCATCCCGGGCGCGAGCAGCCACCACGAGCCCACGACGAGCAGCACGCCCCCGCACAGCGCGACGAGCAGCGAGGGTACGGCGCCGACGACCGCGCGCAGCGCGTACCAGGGCACCGCGACCACCGAGCGCACGCCGTCGCTGCGCTGGACACCCTTGCGCTCGCGACGGCCGTGGAACGAGTCAGCCCCCACCCCGACGACGCGCAGCACGACCACGACCACGGCGAGGAGCACGAACGCGATGCCCGGGTACGTCCCGGCGAGCAGCACGAGCGGCAGCCCGAGGGCCGCGACGGTCCCGGCGCGCCGCCGGTGGGCGGGTCGGGCGTAGCCGGACGCGGACACCTCGCCGAGGGGCTGGCCGAACGCGTCGAGCGGGTCGCCACCCTCGGTTCCGGCCACCTGCGCGCCACGCCCCTTCCGCCTGCCCGACGCCGGAGCGTCCGCGGGAGGAGCGGGCTGCGGCGCGTACGGGCCCTGGGACGGCGGGGGGTACGGGCCCTGGGCGGGCGGGTACGCCCCGGGTGGCGCCGAGGGGGCCGGGGGTTGCCTCAGGGTGGGCTGCTGGACGGCGGGCTGCACCGCGGTCGGCGACATGGCCGTCGGCGGCATGCTGGTCGGCGGCATCGTCGGCACCGCGACGGTCCGGCCGTCGTTCGCGATGATCTGGGTCGCGGCGAGCGGCGGGATCGACGGTGCGGTCGGGGTCGGCCGCGGCACGGGCACTGCCGAGCGCACGGTCGGGACGACGCTCGTCGGCTGGACGTCCCCGGCCGAGGCCGGCAGGGCGACGGTCGCCGCGGCACCGGACGCACCGGCACCCGCGGTGGCCACCGCGCCACCGCCGGCCCCGTTCGCGGCAGCGGGCGCCGCGGCCCCCACGGCGGCCGCTCGCTCGGCAGCGGCGAGCGTGCCTCCGGCGGCGGCCACGGCGGCGGTACCGGCGAGCGCCGCGCCACCGGCCGCCCTGCCCCCACCACCGGCGCTCCCCCCTCCCCCGAGGTGGTGCGGGACGACCGCCGTCGCGCCCGTGGCGGGCGACGCCGTCGGGCCGTCTCCCTCCTGGGCCACGCGGTGCAGGACCGCGGCGACCTCCGACGGGCCGAGCCGGGAGGCCGGGTCCGCCCGCAGCGCCGCCGCGAGCGCCGCGGCCGTCCGCGGCCCCAGCCCGTCGAGGTCCGCCTCTCCCGACCGGGCGCGCGCGAGCACGGCCTCGACCGGGCGCATGCCGAACGGTGGGCGACCGGTCGCGGAGAACGCGAGCAGCGCCGCCCAGCCCCACCAGTCGCTGTTGGCGCTCGGGGCCGCGCCCTCGAGGAGCTCGGGGGCCAGGTAGCCCGGTGTGCCCATGACGAGGCCGGTCGAGGTCGCACGGGCCTCGTCGAGCCCGTGCGCGATGCCGAAGTCGATGAGGACCGGGCCGTTCTCGGTCACCAGGACGTTGCTGGGCTTGAGGTCGCGGTGCACGACCCCTGCCGCATGGACCGCCTCGAGCGCCTCGGCGAGCTGGTCCGCGAGCTCGAACAGGTCGCGCGCGTCGAGCGGGCCGCCCGTCGCGATCTCCTCCTCGAGGTTGGGGCCGTCGACGAGCTCGGTCACGATGAACGCCTCGGAGCCGTCGAGCTCGACGTCGAGGATCTGCGCGACCGCGGGGTGCCGCAGGCGCTGGAGGGCGACGGCCTCGCGGCGAAGGCGCTCGCGCCCCTGCGCGTCGACGTCGAGGTGCGCGTGCAGGAACTTGATCGCAACGAGGTTCCCGCCGCCGTCCTCGGCCTCGTAGACCGCGCCCATCGCGCCGGCGCCGAGCCGCGCGAGGATGCGGTACCCGCCGACCTCGCTGCCCGTGGGCAGGCCGCCGCGCCGCGCGGCACCGCTGCTCCGCGCCGGGTCGAGCGCCGGGTCGTGCGCCGGGTCGGCTGGTCTGCTGCTGGCCTCCTCCATGGTGTCAAGGTATCGACAAATCGGGGCCCTGCCCTGCGCTCCCGGGAGCACGCAGGACGCGACACCGATAACCTGGGTGGAGTTTCACCAAAGTTCAACCGAATACCAAGGAGATCTCCATTGACTGGCAAAGACGGCTACGACCTCGTCGTGGTGTCCAACCGGCTCCCCGTCGACTTCACGGTCGACGACGAGGGGCACGTCGACTGGAAGCGCTCCCCCGGGGGACTCGTGACCGCGCTCGAACCCGTCATGCAGAAGTCCGACGGCGCCTGGGTCGGCTGGTCCGGAGCCCCTGACCTCGAGGTCGACCCGTTCGACGCCGACGACATGCGCCTGGTGCCCGTGACGCTGTCCGCGACCGAGATCGAGCGCTACTACGAGGGCTTCTCCAACGACACGCTCTGGCCGCTCTACCACGACGTGATCGCTCCCCCCGCGTTCCACCGGCAGTGGTGGGACGCGTACCGCCGCGTCAACCAGCGCTTCGCCGACGCCGCCGCCGCGCAGGCCGAGCAGGGCGCGACCGTCTGGGTCCACGACTACCAGCTCCAGCTCGTGCCACGCATGCTGCGCGAGCAGCGCCCCGACCTGAAGATCGGGTTCTTCAACCACATCCCGTTCCCACCGCTCGAGCTCTTCCAGCAGCTCCCGTGGCGACGCCAGGTGATCGACGGGCTCCTGGGCGCCGACCTCATCGGGTTCCAGCGCGCGGGCGACGCGTCCAACTTCATCCGCGCCGTGCGCCGCCTCACGGGCTACACGACCCGCGGCCCCATCGTGACCGTCCCCGGCGACGAGGACCGCCCCTCGCGCAACGTCCGCGCCGCGGCCTTCCCCATCTCGATCGACTCCCGGACGTTCGACGAGCTCGCCCGGACCCCCGAGGTCCAGGCCCGCTCGCGCGAGATCCGCGCCGACCTGGGCGACCCCGAGTGCATGATGCTCGGCGTCGACCGCCTCGACTACACCAAGGGCATCCGCCACCGCATCAAGGCCTACGGCGAGATCCTCCAGGACGGGCGCATCGACGTCGAGCACGTCACGCTCGTCCAGGTCGCGAGCCCGAGCCGCGAGAACGTCGGCGCCTACCAGGAGCTGCGCGAGCAGGTCGAAGGCCTCGTGGGCCGCATCAACGGCGAGTACGCCGAGATCGGCCACGCCGCGATCCACTACCTGCACCACTCCTACCCGCCCGAGGAGATGGCCGCGCTCTACCTCGCGGCCGACGTCATGCTCGTCACCTCGCTGCGCGACGGCATGAACCTCGTCGCCAAGGAGTACATCGCGGCCCGCTCCGACGACCGCGGCGTCCTGGTCCTCTCGGAGTTCACGGGGGCCGCCGACGAGCTCGCGGGCGGCGCGCTGCTCGTCAACCCCCACGACATCGACGGCATGAAGGACATCATCGTCGCGGCCGCGAACATGGACGTGCGCGAGCAACGCAAGCGCATGCGCCGCCTGCGCCGCCGCGTGCTCGCCGACGACGTCTCGAAGTGGTCCGAGTCGTTCCTCGGCGTGCTCCAGGCCATGCCCTCGCGCGACACGCCCCGCACCCACGCCCCGTCCCGCCCCACGGACGAGGCACCCGTCGAAGGGGAAGGCGCGTGACGGCGTCGGGAACCTCTCAGACCGAGGTCGGCGGACCCGCCGACCTCGGCGTGGCCCTCGCGACCCTCGCGGCCGCCGCGACGCCCCACCAGGACGCAGGGACCGGACCCGTCCTGGTCGCCAGCGACTTCGACGGGGTCCTCGCCCCCCTCGGGGACGACCCGCTCGCGTCACGCCCCACCCCGGCCGCCGCCGCAGCCCTCGCGCGCCTCGCGGCGTGCGGACCCGACCGGGTGCGCGTCGCGCTCGTGTCGGGCCGCCGGATCGAGGACCTCGCGCACCTCGCCTCGCCGCCGCCCGGTGCGCTCCTCGTCGGCAGCCACGGGGCAGAGACGGGCGAGGTGCTCGCACCGCTGCGGGACGGAACCGACGACGAGCGCTCGGTGCGTGCCGACGGGACGGCGGCACGCGTCCGCCTCGTCCCCGTCGCGCTCGACGAGGCGCAGCGCGACCTGCTCGCCGACGTCGCATCCGGCCTCGAGGAGATCGCGGCACCGATCGAGGGTGCCTGGGTCGAGCACAAGCCCTCGGCCGCGGTGCTCCACACCCGCCTGTCACCCGTCGGGCCCGCGCACACCGCGTCGGCCGCTGCCGTCGAGCTCGGGGACCGGCTCGGCGCGCACGTCATGGCCGGGAAGAACGTCGTCGAGATCGCGGTCACCAGGACCTCCAAGGGCATCGCGCTCGACACGCTGCGCGCGCGGCTCGGCTCCCCCGCCGTGCTCTACCTGGGCGACGACGTGACCGACGAGCGGGCCTTCGCGGTGCTCGGCCCGGCCGACGTGGGCATCAAGGTGGGCGAGGGCGAGACCCTCGCCACGTACCGCGTCGCCGACCCCGCCGGCGCCGCGGCCGCACTGACCACGCTCGCCGACCTGCTGGACTCCTGAGAACCCCTGAGAACCCCTGACGACCACGACCGTGACCCGGACGTGACCCGGGTGTGACGGAGGACTCAGGAACCAGGGGTAGGATGCCGAGCAACGATGACGTCGGACCACCAGGTCCCCCGGGTGACCGGAAGCCCTGGCAGTTCGACTTCTTCTGTGTCACAGCAGACACGCACCACGTGAAAGCGCGGCACGTCACTACACAACGGATCGTCCGGCACGTACCTGCCGGTGGAGGGATGTACCCATCATGGCTACGGTCACTTTCGACCACGCAACGCGGCTCTACCCGGGGACCGAGCGTCCTGCGGTGGACCAGCTCAACCTGCACATCGAGGACGGCGAGTTCCTCGTCCTCGTCGGCCCCTCGGGTTGTGGCAAGTCGACGTCGCTCCGCATGCTCGCGGGCCTCGAGGACGTCAACGGCGGGCACATCTTCATCGGTGACCGCGACGTCACCGACGTGCAGCCCAAGGACCGCGACATCGCGATGGTGTTCCAGAACTACGCGCTGTACCCCCACATGTCCGTCGCGGACAACATGGGCTTCGCGCTGAAGATCGCCGGCACGCCCAAGGCGGACATCCGCCAGCGCGTCGAGGAGGCCGCCAAGATCCTCGACCTCACCGAGTACCTGGACCGCAAGCCCAAGGCGCTCTCGGGTGGTCAGCGTCAGCGTGTCGCCATGGGCCGCGCGATCGTGCGTCAGCCCCAGGTGTTCCTCATGGACGAGCCGCTGTCGAACCTCGACGCCAAGCTGCGTGTCCAGACCCGTACGCAGATCGCGTCGCTCCAGCGTCGCCTCGGCGTCACGACCGTCTACGTCACGCACGACCAGACCGAGGCCCTCACCATGGGTGACCGCATCGCGGTCCTCAAGGACGGCCTCCTGCAGCAGGTCGGCACGCCGCGCGACATGTACGACACCCCCGCCAACGTCTTCGTCGCCGGCTTCATCGGCTCGCCCGCGATGAACCTCGGCACGTTCGCCGTGAACAACGGCCTGGCAGAGGTCGGCCCGGCCCGCATCCCGCTCGAGCGCGACGTCGCCGCCAAGATCACCGACGCCGACAAGGGCAAGATCACGCTCGGCTTCCGCCCCGAGGCCCTCGAGGTCACCTCGCAGGCCAACGAGAGCGCCTTCCCGGTCGAGGTCAACATCGTCGAGGAGCTCGGCTCCGACGCGTTCGTCTACGGCACCCTCAAGGGCGACCTGGCAGCCAACGCGGACATCCACTCGGGTGCCGGCGACAACCAGATCATCGTCCGCGTCGACCCGCGCAACGTGCCCGCCAAGGGCGAGCGCATCTACGTGGCGATCCGTCCCGGCAACACGCACATCTTCTCGACCGCGACGGGCCTGCGTCTCAGCTGACCCACAGCGACACGGGGGCGGGCTCGGCGACAGCCGGGGCCGCCCCCTTTCGCATATCCTTCCCGGTGGTGCGGAACGTCCGCGCCACCACGCCCCCGCACGCGACCGGCCACCGCGGAGAAAGGACCTGTCATGGTGCAGAACCTGCAGATCACCGCGTCAGCCCCCGACCCAGCACTGCTCGACCTCCCCTGGGACATCCCCCTGGAGGAGTGGCCGGACAGCGTCCTGGCCGCCCTGCCCCGCGGTATCTCGCGCCACATCGTGCGCTTCGTGCGGCTCTCGGGCCGCGTCATCGCGATCAAGGAGATCGGCGAGTCCGTCGCGTACCGCGAGTACGAGCTGCTGCGCCAGCTCAGCCGCCTCGACGTCCCCAGCGTCGTGCCCGTGGGGGTCATCACGGGCCGGAGCGACGCGAACGGCGAACGGCTCGAAGCCGTGCTCATCACCGAGCACCTGCAGTTCTCGCTCCCCTACCGCGCGCTCTTCAGCCAGGCCCTCCAGCCGGACACCGCGACCCGGCTCATCGACGCCCTCGCGGTCCTGCTCGTGCGCCTGCACCTCATCGGCTTCTACTGGGGCGACGTGTCGCTGTCCAACACGCTCTTCCGGCGCGACGCCGAGACCTTCGCCGCGTACCTCGTCGACGCCGAGACCGGGGACCTGCACCGCGAGCTGAGCCCGGGCCAGCGCAGCTACGACGTGGACCTCGCCCGGACCAACATCATCGGTGAGCTCATGGACCTGTCGGCAGGCGAGCTGCTCGACGAGGACATCGACGAGATCCTCGTGGGTGACGCGCTCGTCGCACGCTACGACGAGCTCTGGGAGGCCCTGACGAACGCCGAGACCTTCGCCTCGGACGAGCGCTGGCGCGTCGCCGCGCGCATCGAACGCCTCAACAACCTGGGCTTCGACGTGGGCGAGCTCGCGATCACGACCGACATCGACGGCACGACCGTCCAGATCCAGCCCAAGGTCGTCGACGCGGGCCACCACGCGCGCCGCCTGCTGCGCCTGACGGGCCTCGACGTCCAGGAGAACCAGGCACGCCGCCTCCTCAACGACCTCGACTCCTACCGGGCCGCCGCCGAGCGCCAGAACGACGACGAGGAGTTCGTCGCGCACGACTGGCTCAGCGGGGTCTTCGAGCCGACCATCCAGGCGGTGCCGCGCGACCTGCGGCGCAAGCTCCAGCCGGCCCAGCTCTTCCACGAGATCCTCGACCACCGCTGGTTCATCTCGGAGAAGGCCGGGCGCGACATCCCCATGCCCGAGGCCACGGCCTCCTACGTCGAGAACGTCCTGCGGCACCGCCCCGACGAGAAGGCGATCCTGGGCCTCGCCCCGGGTGAGGTCGACCGGCAGGAGTAGTCGCGGCCGGGGCGCCCTGCGTCACCACCAGCCCCAGTGCCCCGCCAGGCGGCCCCCCGCACGGCCAGCGACGCGCCGCCGGCGTCGCACGCCGCCGACGCAGGACGCCCCGTCGCGCCCCCGGGAAGGTGGCGCGACGGGGCGTCCTGGACGAACGAGGCGGGGACTCAGTCCTCGGCGGAGCGCAGGCGCGCGACCTCGTAGAGCGAGATCCCGGCGGCGACACCGGCGTTGAGGGACTCGACGTCCGAGAGGATCGGGATCGAGGCGACGACGTCGCACGTCTCGCGGACGAGGCGCGAGAGGCCCTTGCCCTCGGAGCCGACGACGAGCACGAGCGGGTCCTTGCCGAACGCGAGCTCGCCCACGGCGACCGGGCCGCCGCCGTCGAGCCCCACGATGAAGCAACCGGCGGCCTTGTACTCGGTGAGCGTGCGGACGAGGTTGGTCGCGCGGGCCACGGGCACGCGCGCCGCAGCGCCCGCGGAGACCTTCCACGCGGATGCCGTCACGCCGGCCGCGCGACGCTCGGGCACCAGGACGCCGTGTGCCCCGAACGCGCCCGCGGAACGCAGCACGGCACCGAGGTTGCGCGGGTCGGTCACACCGTCGAGGGCCACGATGAGCGGCGGCTCGCCGGCCTCGTGCGCGCGGTCGAGCAGGTCCTCGGGGTCGGCGTACTCGTAGGGCGGGACCTGGATCGCGACGCCCTGGTGGACCGAGCCGTCGGTCATGCGGTCGAGCTCGGCCTTGGTGACCTCGAGGAGGTTGTACCCGCGCCCGGAGGCGATGTTCAGGATCTCCTTGGTGCGGTCGTCAGCCTCGAGGCGCGTCGCGATGTACACCGCGGAGACCGGGATGTAGGCGCGCAGGGCTTCGAGCACGGCGTTGCGGCCGTTGACGACCTCGTTCGCGCTGCTCGAACGGGTCGTGCGCGAGGGCGTGCGCCCGCTGGGGCGTCCGCCGCGGGCAGCGCTCTTGGCGTCGTGCGCGCGCGGGCCGGTCGAGGTGGCGTCGCGGCGCTCGGCGGCGACCTTCGCCTTGTGGGCCTTGTGGTAGGTGCGGTCCTCGGCCTTGGGCGTCGGGCCGCGGCCTTCGAGGGCGCGGCGGTTCTTGCCGCCCGTGCCGGCGACGGCGCCCTTCTTGTTGCTGCTGCGGGTCGCGCCGCGTCGTTGTGAGTTTCCAGCCATGGGTCTGCCCCGTCGGTCGTTGTGTGCGAGTGAAGTTGTGGTGGCGGACCCTGGGCCCGGGTGGGCCCGTCCTGCCGTCCAGGGTTCCGGGTCAGGTGCCCTGGCGTGCAGCGAGGGACCAGCGGGCCCCGTCGCTGGAGTCCTCGACGACGATCCCGGCGACCGCGAGGCGGTCCCGGATCGCGTCGGAGGTGGCGAAGTCACGTGCTGCCCGTGCCTGTGCGCGGGCGTCGAGCTCGGCCGTGACGACCGCGTCGAGCGCCTGACGGTACCGGGTGTCCCCGGCGTCGGCCCACCGCTCGCCCGCGGGGTCGAGCCCCAGGACGTCGAGCATCGCCCGGAGGGCGACGAGGTGGTGCCGGGCGACGGCGTCCGCGGCCGGGGAGCGGTCGGCGAGGGCCGAGTTCCCGGCGCGCAGGTGCTCGTGCACGACCGCGAGCGCGGCGGGCACGTTGAGGTCGTCGTCCATGGCGGCCACGAAGGCGGCCGGGAGCTCGGCCTGGCGCACGTCGTCGAGGTCGATCGTCCCGACGCGCTCGGTCGCGCGCTGCACGAACCCGCTGAGCCGCTCCCACGTGGCTTCGGCCTCGCTCACGGTGTCCTGGGTCCACTCGAGCATCGAGCGGTACTGGACGGCTGCGAGCGCGTAGCGCAGGACGGCGGGGCTCGTGGTGCGCAGGACCTCGCGGACGAGGAGCCCGTTGCCGAGGGACTTGCTCATCTTGGTGCCGCCCTGCGTGACCCACGCGGAGTGGAGCCAGTACTGGGCGAACCCGTCGCCGGCGGCGCGGGACTGGGCCTGCTCGTTCTCGTGGTGCGGGAAGCGCAGGTCGAGGCCGCCGCCGTGGATGTCGAACGTGCCGCCGAGGTAGCGGTGGGCCATGGCCGAGCACTCGAGGTGCCAGCCGGGTCGTCCGCGCCCGAACGGGGTGTCCCAGGAGGCCGTGGCGGGCTCGCCGGGCTTGGGGGCCTTCCAGAGCGCGAAGTCGCGGGGGTCGCGCTTGAGGGACTCCTCGGCCGAGTCCGCGGGTGCGGGCGTGAGGTCCTCGAGCCGCTGGTTGGTGAGCGAGCCGTAGTCGGCCCACGAGCGCACGTCGAACCACACGTCGCCGGGTCCGGTCGTGTAGGCGTGGCCGGTGTCGACGAGCCGCTGCATGAGCTCGACCATGTCGGTGACGTGCCCGGTGGCGCGGGGTTCGTAGGTGGGCGGTGCGACGCCCAGGGCGTCGTAGGCCGCGGTGAACTCGCGCTCGTAGGTCGCGGCCCAGGCCCACCAGGGCTCGCCGGCGTCGGCGGACTTGGCGAGGATCTTGTCGTCGATGTCCGTGACGTTGCGGATGAGGGTCACGCGCGAGCCTGTGCGGCGCAGCCAGCGCACCAGGACGTCGAACGCGACGGCCGAGCGCATGTGCCCGATGTGCGGCGCCGACTGGACCGTCGCACCGCACAGGTAGATGCCGACCTCACCCTGGGTCTGAGGGATGAAGGCGCGCACGTCCCGCGTCGCGGTGTCGAACAGTCGAAGGCTCACGACCAAAGGTTACCGGGGTGCACCCCTCCCGGCAGAACCCGCCCTCTCGTGGGGGCGGTGCTCGTCGGTGCCGTCGGCCTCGCTCGTGGTCACGGTCGGCACCTCGGGGAGCGTCGCCGACGCCGTCAGCCGAAGTTCTTCCCCTCGCCCCGGTAGGTGGGGACCTCCTCGACGACCTGGTCGCCGCGCACGAGGTGCACGCGGTCGAAGCGTTCCATGAGCTCGCCGGCCTTGGCGTGCCGGAACCAGACGCGGTCGCCCACGGTGAGCCGTCGCTCGGCCCCGCGGGTGGCGCGCAGCGGCGTCTGGACCTCGCCCACGCCCTCCGAGGGCGTGAGCCGCCAGCCCGGCTCCACGACGCGTGGCACGCGCAGCGCCCCGGCGGGTCCCGAGGCCACGTAGCCGCCCGCGAACGCGGTCGCGTAGCCGGGTGCGGGGACGCGGACGACGTCGAGGCCGAAGAACGCGGACGGGTGCGGGTCGAACGACCGGTAGCCGTCGAACAGCCCGGGCGCGTAGAGCCCCGAGCCCGACGTCACCTCGGTCACGACCGGGTCCGCGGCGGACGACTCGAGCGACCCGGTCCCGCCGGAGTTCACGAGCTCCAGGTCGTGCCCGACGACGTCGCTCACCGCGGCGATCACCTCGCCCCGGCGCGTGGCCAGGTCCGCGACCGAGGCCTTCTTGACGAGCCGTACGGCGGGGCTCGTGTCGGGCAGGCCCGCGACCTGCGCCTCGTAGAACATCAGGCCACGCACGCGCAGGCCCGGGGTGTCCGCGACGGCCCGTGCGAGGGCTCGTGCCTCGGCGGCCGTGTGGACGGGTGAGCGGCGGGTCCCGAGGTGGACCGTGAACGGGCCGAGGCCCAGGCGCAGCGACGCATCGACGTCGAGGCAGAGCAGGACGGGCGGCCCGTCCGGTGCCGCACCGCCGTCCACGCCGGGGTGGTGGCCCGCGAGCGCCGCGGCGACGAGCGCGACCTGCGCGACGTCGTCGACCATGAGGGTGATCTCGCGGCGGGCCGCCAGGTCCGCGGCGAGCTCGGCGAGCGCCCGGCGGTCGACCGTGGGGTACGCGACCAGGACGTCGCGCGCGCCCTCCTCGACGAGCCACAGGGCTTCCGCGAGCGAGTACGCCATGATCCCTGCGAAGCCCAGCTCGCCCGCGCGCCGCACGAGGGGGCGCACGCGCACCGACTTGGACGCGAGCCGCACGGGCACGCCGCCCGCGCGGGCCAGGAGCTCGCGCGCGTTGGCGTCGAACACGTCGAGGTCGACGACCGCGACGGGCCCCGGGACGCGCTCGGTCGCGGCCGACAGCCGGTCGCCGAGGGTGCGGGCCCCGGCCGACGCGTCGTGCGCCCCCTGCCCCTCGGGGCTCACCCGTCCTCGGGACCAGGACGGCGTGGACGGGTCCTGCGTGCTGCGCTGCACGGGCGTCGTCGTCATGGAAGGAAACCTACCCCTCGTGAGACAGTGCGTGTGTGACGAGCCAGCAGGCTCCCGGTTCATGGACGAACTGGGCGCGAAACCAGACCGCCGCTCCCCTGCACCGCGTCGCCCCGCGCGACACCGACGAGCTCTCCGAGGTCGTGCGTCGGGCCGCCGCCGACGGCCTGCGCGTGCGGGCCGTCGGTGCGGGGCACTCGTTCACGGGTGCGGCCGTGACCGACGGCGTGCTCGTGAGCCTCGACGCGCTCGGCACCGTCGAGGACGTGACCCGCACCGAGACCGGGGCGCGCGTGACCGTGGGTGCCGGGATCCGTCTGCACCGGCTCAACGCGGTGCTCGCGTCCGCGGGCCTCGCGATGCGCAACCTCGGGGACATCGACCGGCAGTCGGTCGCGGGCGCGATCTCGACCGGCACGCACGGCACGGGAGCCTCGCTCGGCGGGCTCGCGACGCAGGTGCGTGGTGTGCGCGTGGTCGGCGCCGACGGTTCGGTGACCGAGGCCACGCCCGACGAGAACCCCGACCTGTTCGAGGCGAGCCGCCTGGGCCTGGGCAGCACGGGCGTGCTGGCCGCGGTCACGCTCGACGTGGTCCCGGCGTTCCACCTGCGTGCCCAGGAGGAGCCCTGGCCGCTGGACCGGGTCCTCGAAGAGCTCAGCACGGCGTCGGGCGGACGTGGCGGTGGCAGCGACGCCGAGGGCCTGGAGAACGCGCACGACCACGTCGAGTTCTACTGGTTCCCCCACACGCGCCGGGCGCTCACCAAGCGCAACGACCGCCTCGCGCCCGACGACGAGGCCGCGGCCGTCCTGCGCACGGCCCGGGGCGAGCGCCCGGGCGCGGTGACGCGCGCGCGGTCGTGGGTCGACGAGGAGCTGCTGTCCAACGGGCTGTTCGAGGTCGTCAACCGCGTCGCGACCGCGGTGCCGCGCGCGACCCCGCGGATCAACGCCCTGTCGGCGCGTGCGCTCGCCCCGCGCACGTACGTCGCGCCCTCGCACGAGGTGTTCGTGTCGCCGCGCAGGGTGCGCTTCCGCGAGATGGAGTACGCGGTCCCCCGCGCGGAGCTCGTGAACGTGCTCGAGGAGATCGACTCGTGGGTCCGCGCCTCGGGCGAGAACGTCCCCTTCCCGGTCGAGGTCCGCTTCGCGGCCGCGGACGACGTCTGGCTCTCGACCGCGCACGGACGCGACAGCGCCTACGTCGCGGTCCACCAGTACGTGCGCCTCCCCCACGAGCGCTACTTCGAGGGCGTCGAGAAGATCGTCGCGGACGTCGGCGGGCGACCGCACTGGGGCAAGCTCCACACGCTGGTTGCCGAGGACCTCGCGGAGCGGTACCCGCGCTTCGAGGCCTTCCGCCGGGTCCGCGCCCAGGCCGACCCCGGCGGCGTGTTCGCCAACCCCTACACGGACCAGGTCTTCGGGCCGCGCTGAGGCGCACGGCTCACGGTGCACCCCGCGGTGGACGCGCCGCACGGGATGCGCACGGTGTGCGGTGCGCCTACGACGCGGCGGGGGCGGCGCCGTCGGGCCGCCCGTCGTCAGGTCCTGCGCCCGGAGCCGCGCCGTCGGGGTGCACCACGAGCGACAGGACGTAGTCGGCGAGCGCGTGGAAGCTGCGGATCGCGGCGTCGTCGTCCTGCTCGACGAGCCACGCGATCTCGATGCCGTCGATGTACCCCGCCACGATGCGCGACAGGAAGGGCGTGTCCATCGAGTACGTGATGTTCGCGATCTCGGCGAGCTGGTCGAGGATGCCCTGCGTCATGGCCCACGTCTGCTCGAGGTGCGCCTTCGCGACGGGACGCAGCGCACGGTTGCGCGACCCGGCGGTGGCGAACTCGAACGTCAGCAGCCGCATGTGCCGGCGCGGCGTCAGGCCCTCCCACAGGCCGTCGGCCGCCGCGTGGGCGATGGTCCGGATGTCCTTCGTGGGGTCCATGGCCATGCGCACCGGGTCCGAGGCGACGACCGCGACGCTGTGCCCCATGGCACGCAGCATCGCGTCCTTGTCCTCGAAGCAGTAGTGCACGGTCCCCAACGAGATCCCGGCCTCGGCCGCGACCCCGCGCACCGTCACGGCCTCGACACCGTCCCGGACGGCGATCGACATCGCTGCGTCGACGATCTGCGCCCGACGTTCCTCGATCGACATGCGGTTCATCGTCGACCTCCCTCATGACCACGCTCCGGCAGCACGGCGGGGCAGGAACGCCCCGTCGTCGTCGCTGTCCACCATGCCTTCAATGTCGTATTTTCGCACGTGGGGGGCGTGCGAACGGGCCGTGCCACGACCTGGGCGTGGCAGGCTGGGAGGATCGGCTCCCGTCGGAGCCCGTCCCGGCCCGAAAGGACACCTGTGGCTCGCTCGCACCGCCCGTTCTCCCTCGTCGCTGCCTGCGGGCTGCTCGTGCCTCTGCTCGCGGGGTGCGGCGGCGCGACGCACGAGGCGCCGCCGCCTGCGGCGACCTCGCAGAGCGTCGTGGTCGTCGCCGACGGGGTCTCGGTCACGCTGACGGTACCCGCGGGCTGGGACCGGGCGGGGCAGGAGGTGCCTCTCGTCGTCCGTGCGCAGAAGCCGTACGGCGACCCGGGCTTCACGGCCAACGTGGTCGTCACGACCGAGGCCCCGGGCGGGTCGACGCTCGTCGAGCGGACCGCCGCCGCTGCCGACTTCCTGGCGGGGACCGCGGACTGGACCGTCGACCCGACCCAGCCGGGACCGATCGAGCTCGCCGGGCTTCCCGCCCACCGGTTCGGGGGCACCCGCACGGTCGACGGCATCGAGGTCTCCCAGGTCGAGACGATCGTCGAGGTCGCGACCACGGCGGGGACCGCGTTCGCGTTCGTCACGGAGTCGTTCGCGACGCAGGACGCCGACGGCGCCGCGCAGGCCCGCGCGGTGACGGACAGCCTGGTCGTGACGCCCGTCGGGTGACGGCGGGTCACGCCTAGGGACCGAGCGCTCCGAGCGGTGAGGTCGACTCCCGCGGGACCAGGCGGCACGGGAGCTTCTCGACCCCTGACGCCCGCTGGCCGTCGATCGCGGCGAACAGGCGTTGTGCTGCGTAGCGTCCCAGGACCTCGAGGTTGTTGTCGACGCTCGTGAGCTCGGGTCGCGCGCCGAGCGCGAACTGCTCCCAGTTGTCGAACCCGATGACCGAGACGTCGCCCGGTACGTCCCTGCCGAGCTCACGGAGGGTCTCCAGCACGCCCCGGGCGATCTGGTCGCTCGCGGCGAAGATCGCGTCGATCGACGGGTCCTTGGCCAGGAGCATGGCCGTTGCGCTCCGTCCCCATCTCTCCGACCACTCCCCGAACAGCACGCCGTCCCCCGCGAGCTCGAGTCCCGCTGCCGCGAGCGCCGCGGTGGTGCCGGCGGCGCGGTCCTGGGCTGCCGCGTACGTGGGGTCGCCCGAGACGTGCGCGATGCGCCGTCGCCCGCACGCGATGAGGTGCTCGACGGCGACCCGACCGCCCGCGACGTTGTCGGGGACGATCGAGAGGTCCGTGTCGTCCTGGGACGGCGCGTAGGCGTAGACCACGGGTACGGGGAGCCGCTGGCCCAACGACTGGCGCGGGTCCGTCTGGCGCCCGACGACGATCAGACCGTCGACGCGACGTGAGAGCAGCGCCTGGAGGTGGTACTGCTCGCGGATCGAGTCGCCCCGCGCGTCGCACAGGAAGACCGAGACGCGGCCGGCCCCGAACGCGTCCTCGGCGCCCATGAGGATGGGGATGACGAAGCGTCCCTCGAGGTCGCTCGTGAGCAGGCCGACCGTGCCGGTCCGGCCCGCGAGCAGCCCACGGGCGAGCGCGTTGGGCTGGAACGACAGGCGCTCGGCCGCTTCCATGACCCGCGTCCTGGTCTCGGCCTTGACCTGGTCACGCCCGTTGAGCGCCTTGGAGGCCGTGGCCACCGAGACGCCTGCGAGCCGGGCGACGTCGGTCAGCGTGACCGAGCGCTTGGCTCGGTCGACCGGCAGGGCTCCCCCTTCGTCCTCGCGCACCATCGTCCTGCTCCCTCGAGATGTTCCAGGCCCCTGGTGGGTCCGGAGGTCGTGACGAAACTGTAGCCCCCTCAGAGGGTTGACGGCTCCCTCACTCCGCAATAGTCTCAGAAAACCTTTTCGGCGGATTTCGCGAGAGGCCGTGTGAGCGCTAACCTGCTCCCAGCGGCCTCAACACGCGGATTGAGCTCGTCACGGACGCAGGATTGTCACGATCGTCAGATCTCCATGACCTGCTTCCGAAACGGTTTCGTCGCCGTGTGCAGGCCCCCTGGACGTGCACAGCAGCACCCGCACACCCCCGTACCACCCTCAACGAAGAGAGCTTGGAGGCTCGAATGAGCACCACACGGAAGTCGATCCGCGCAGTCCGCCCGCTGGCGACCCTCCTCACGGTCGGCATGCTGGCCACGAGCCTGGCTGCGTGCTCGCCCGCCGACGACACCGACAGCGGGTCCGGCGGCGACGCCGCCGCGAGCGACTCGCCCGAGGGGATCGACGACGGCACGGAGCTCACGCTGTGGACCCGTGCCCCGATGGAGAAGCAGGCCACCCTCCTGGTCGACGCCTACAACGCGAGCCACAAGAACCAGGTCTCCCTGACCATCACGCCCAACGACGACTACGTCGCGAAGGTGGGCGCGGCGGCCGGCAGCAGCAGCCTCCCGGATCTCTTCGCGGCGGACATCGTCTACGTCCCGAACTGGACCTCCCAAGGCCTGTTCACCGACATCACCGACCGGATCGACGGGCTTCCCTACGCCGACGAGCTCGCGCAGGGCCACGTCGACGCAGGGACGTACGAGGACCAGGAGCACGTCCTGCCGTTCGTCCTCGACCTCTCGGTCATGTTCTACAACAAGGACCTCTACCGCGAGGCCGGGCTCGACCCCGAGAAGCCCCCGACGACGCTCAAGGAGTACGGCGAGCACGCCAAGGCGATCAGCGGGCTGGGCAAGGACGGCGTGTCCGGCACGTACTTCGGCGGCAACTGCGGCGGGTGCACGCTCTTCACGTGGTTCCCGTCCGTCTGGGCCGGCGGCGACCAGGTCCTGAGCGCCGACGGCACCGAGTCCCTGCTCGCGAGCGACACCGCCAAGGACGTCTACGCGGTCTACAAGGACATGGTCGACTCGGGGGCGATCGGCACCGGCACCAAGGACGAGACCGGCGCGACGTGGACCGGCCCCTTCCAGGAGGGCAAGGTCGGTGTGATGCCGTACCCCGCGACCCTGCTGTCGACCGCGGCCGAGACGGTCGACGTCGGCGTCGCCCCGATCCCCGGTCCCGACGGCGGGGAGTCCACGTTCGTGGGCGGTGACGGCATCGGGATCTCGAAGGACTCGAAGAACGAGGCGGCCGCCTGGAACTTCCTCTCGTGGCTCACGAGCGAGGACGCGCAGGTCGAGGTCCTGGCCAAGAACAACGACGTCGTGTCGCGTGCGGACCTGGCCGACAACAAGTACGCGGCCGTCGACCCGCGCCTCGTGACGATCAACGAGGTCGCGGCCAAGGGCAGCACGCCCGTCGCGATCAACTTCCAGCAGGCGTTCAACGCTCCCGACAGCCCGTGGCTGACGCTCGTCCGTGGAGCGGTCTTCGGCGACGCGAAGAACATCGACGCCGACAACGACGAGATCACGGCCGTCCTCGACCAGTAACCAGCTCCGTCCGTCGAGGACGAGCACCGTGGTGGGTGCGCACCGGCGCACCCACCACGGTCCACCCGAGTCAGAGAGGACTCCCGTGACCACGCACACCACGGCCCCCGTGAGCACCCCGAGGCCCGCAGCCCGCCCGGCCGGGCGCCGCCGCACGCGCAACGCCCTGCGCGGTCGGGGGGCCCAGGGCTGGCTCTACGCGATGCCCACCGCCGTCTTCGTCGGCCTCTTCTTCATCGTCCCGATCCTCCTGGTCGTGCAGATGTCGGTCTCCGACTGGCCCCTGCTCGCGGGCAACCGCGGCCCCAACTTCCCGGAGAACTTCCAGGACGTCGTCGCCAACAAGTACTTCTGGCCATCGATCGTCTTCACGCTGAAGTACACCGTGATCGCGACGGTCCTCCTCCTGGGCCTCGGGCTCGGGATGGCGCTGCTGGTCCAGGAGAGCACGCGGTGGAAGGGGTTCCTGCGCACCGCGTTCCTCGTCCCCAGCGCGCTCGGCCTGGCCTCCGCCTCGCTCCTGTTCTACGCGCTCTACTCCCCCCAGTCCGGCCCGATCAGCCCCTTCCTCGAGAAGCTCGGCCTGGTCGACGAGCCCATCTCCTTCCTGGGCACACCCACCGCGGCCCTGTGGTCGACCGTCTTCCTCATCGTGTGGCGGTTCGCGGGCTTCTACATGCTCCTGCTCCTGGTGGGTCTGCAGAACATCCCCGGCGAGGTGTACGAGGCGGCGCGCATCGACGGCGCCAAGCCGTTCCAGATCTTCCGGAGCATCACCCTGCCGCTCCTGCGCCCCTCGCTCATGCTCTGCACGATCATGTGCGTCACGGGCTCGCTGCTCGCGTTCGACCAGTTCTACATCCTGACCAAGGGCGGCCCGGACAACAGCACCATCACGGTCGTCCAGCTGATCTACAACATGGCGTTCCAGGGCCAGAACGACCTGGGCCGCGCTGCCGCCCTGTCGATCCTCGTGCTCCTGGCCCTGATCGTCATCAACGCCCTGCAGTTCCGCGGCATGCGCCAGACGGACGAGAAGTGAGGACCCCGGACATGCCCACCACGACCGACACCCCGTCCGCTCCCGTCCCTCCGTCCGTGACCGCCGCGCCCCCCACGCCGGCACGGCGACGACGCCGGGTCGTGCGTGCGACCCCGACCACGACGCTCGGCGGCCTCGCGCTGCGTACGCCGTACTACGTCTTCACGGGCGGCCTCGCCCTGATCTTCCTCTTCCCGCTCATCTGGGCCGGTGTCGCATCGGTCTCGCCGCAGGCCGGCAGCGCGCAGAGCGACGGCTGGGGGTTCGGGAACTACGTGACCCTCGCCGGCTACCAGGCGGGGATCGGGCAGTACCTCCTGAACTCGGTCGTGGTCTCCGGGCTGACCGTGCTGTTCACCCTCGTGACCTCGCTCCTCGGCGGCTACGCGTTCGCCCGCTTCGCGTTCCCCGGCAAGAACATCCTCTTCATGCTCACGCTCGGGATCCTGATGGTGCCCTACGCGACCCTGCTGATCCCGCTCTACGTCCTGCTGAACGCCCTGCACCTGCAGAACTCGCTCTTCGGGCTCGCGCTGGTCCTGACGATGTTCCAGCTCCCGTTCGCGACCTTCATGATGCGGATCTCGTTCGAGTCCGTCCCCACCGAGATGGAGGAGGCGGCCCTCGTCGACGGGTGCACGTCGTTCGGTGCCCTGCGGCGGGTGCTGCTGCCGGCGGTCAAGCCCGGTCTCATCACGGTCGGCCTCTTCGCGTTCCTCGCGGCCTGGAACGACTTCATCGCGCCGCTGATCCTCATCTCCGACTCGTCCAAGCTCCCGCTCCCGCTGGCCGTGGCCAACATGCGCCAGCAGATCATGGGCATCGTCGACTACGGGGCCACCGAGGCGGGCGTGGTCGTCCTCGCCCTGCCGTGCGTCGTCCTCTTCCTGCTGCTGCAGCGGCACTACGTCCAGGGCTTCATGTCGGGCGCGCTCAAGGGCTGACCTCCGGGTCACCGCGCAGTCCCGTCCCACCCATCACCTCGCCCATCCTCGTGGGCATCGACCTCACCGGAGGAATTCCGTGACCACCACCACCAGTCGGTCGACCGGCGGCCGACCGGTCGTCCCCAGCTCGTCGGTCCTGCGTCCGCTCGGCCTCGACGAAGTCCGGATCACGGGCGGGTTCTGGGCCGACCGCCAGGAGACGAACCGCGTGGCCACGCTGGCCCACATCGAGCACTGGCTCGAGAAGGAGGGGTGGCTGGGCAACTTCGACGCGGCCGTCGAGGGCCGTCTCCCGGCGGCCCGCCGCGGGCGCGAGTTCTCCGACTCCGAGGTGTACAAGCTCCTCGAGGCCATGGCCTGGGAGCTGGGCAGGAGGCCCGACGGCGAGCTCGACGCCCGCTTCGACGCGATCGTCCGGCGCGTGGCGGCCGTGCAGGAGCCGGACGGCTACCTGTCCACGATGTTCGGCCGGCCTGGCCAGGGGGACCGCTACTCGGACCTCGAGTGGGGGCACGAGCTGTACTGCTACGGCCACCTGATCCAGGCCGCGGTGGCCCGCGCCCGCACGGGCGGCGACCAGCTCCTGGTCGACGTGGCCCGGCGGGCCGCCGACCACGTGTGCGCGGTGTTCGGGCCCGACGGCCGGCAGGGGATCTGCGGGCACGCCGAGATCGAGGTCGCGCTCGCCGAGCTGTCCCGGGTCACGGGCGAGCGTCGCTATCTCGACCAGGCTGCGCTGTTCGTCGAGCGGCACGGCAACGGCACGCTGCGTGACATCGAGTTCGGCCGCTCCTACTTCCAGGACGACCAGCCGGTCCGTGAGGCGACCGTCTTCCGGGGGCACGCGGTGCGTGCCAACTATCTCGCGGCCGGTGCTCTCGACGTCGCCGCCGACACG
Organism: Oerskovia turbata; assembly: GCF_000718325.1. Classification (GTDB taxonomy): domain Bacteria; phylum Actinomycetota; class Actinomycetes; order Actinomycetales; family Cellulomonadaceae; genus Oerskovia; species Oerskovia turbata. The sequence goes on along the minus strand of NZ_JOFV01000001.1, from coordinate 193,672 downwards.
GGCGACCGCGATCTCCTGCGCGCGGTCGCGACGCAGTGGCAGAACACCGTGGCCCGGCGCACCTACCTCACGGGCGGGCAGGGCTCGCACCACCAGGACGAGGCCTTCGGGGAGGACTTCGTCCTGCCCCCCGACCGGGCGTACGCGGAGACCTGCGCCGGGATCGGCTCGATCATGACGAGCTGGCGGCTGCTGCTCGCCACGGGTGAGGCCCGCTACTCCGACCTGGTCGAGCGGACGCTCTTCAACGTCGTCGCGACGTCCCCCGCGCACGACGGCACATCGTTCTACTACACGAACACCCTGCACCAGCGGGTCCCGGGAGCCGTCGCACCCGCGGACGTCGCGAGCGTGCGCGCCTCGTCCTCGCTGCGGGCCCCCTGGTTCGAGGTCTCGTGCTGCCCGCCCAACGTCGCACGCACGTTCGCGAGCCTCGCCGCGTACTTCGCGACGGTCGACGAGGACGGCCTCCAGGTGCACCAGTACGCCGACGCGCAGATCCGTACGGCGTTGCCGGACGGCACACCTGTCGAGGTCGACGTGCACACCGACTTCCCCGACTCGGGGGTCGTGGTCCTCCGTGTGCTGCGGGACACGGGCCGTGACTGGTCCTTGCGGGTGCGGGTGCCGGCGTGGTCGGCCTCTGCCCGCCTGTCCACGGGCGGTGAGACCTGGAGCGTCGAGCCGGGCACCGCAGAGGTCCGGCGGACCTTCCTCGCGGGCGACGAGGTGCGCCTCGAGCTCGACGTGTCGCCACGGGTCGTGACGGCCGACGACAGGATCGATGCCGTGCGGGGCTGCGTCGCGGTCGAGCGCGGCCCCGAGGTGCTGTGCGCCGAGTCGCTCGACCAGACGGTCGACGACGTCGCCGAGCTCGTGGTCGACCCCTCCCTGCCGCTGCGCGAGGAGCAGGGGCTCGTGATCGCGACGGGGCGGCGGTCTGCGCCGACCGACCGCGCGTGGCCCTACGCGGAGAGCCCGCGCACCGATCGGGACGGCCAGGGGGGCGGCTCGGGTCCGGCGGACGAGCTGCTCGACGTCGTCCTGACCCCCTACCACGACTGGGCGAACCGCGGGCCGTCGACCATGCGCATCTGGCTGCCGACAACCTGACCCGGCCCGTCCTGGGGCGCTCGGGCGGGGCCCGGGGGTCCTGGCCCGGAACCGCCCGGGTGTCCCAGGGCGTCTCTCGTGAGCCGGTCGAGACCGCTAGCCGGTCCGGACGACGAGCGCGGTCGCGAGGGCCGCGACGCCCTCGCCGCGGCCGGTCAGCCCCAGGCCGTCGGTCGTGGTCGCCGTGAGGGTCACGGGCGCCCCGGCGGCGGCGCTCAACGCTGCCTCGCCCTCGGCCCGGCGCGGCCCGAGGCGGGGCCTGTTGCCGATGACCTGGACCGCGACGTTGCCGATCTCGAACCCGGCAGCGCGCACCCGCCGGGCGGCCTCGGCGAGCAGCGACGCGCCGCTCGCCCCCGACCACTCCGGGGCGCTCGTCCCGAAGTTCGAGCCGAGGTCCCCGATCCCCGCCGCCGAGAACAGGGCGTCGGCCGCGGCGTGAGCCGCCACGTCGGCGTCCGAGTGGCCTGCCAGGCCGCGTTCCCCGGGCCAGTGCAGTCCAGCGAGCCACAGCTCGCGTTCCTCGCCCGCCGGGGCGTACGCGTGGACGTCGGTCCCGATGCCGGTGCGTGGCAGGTTCATCGCACGTCCTCCGTCAGCAGCTTCTCGATGTAGTAGAAGTCGCGTGCGGTCGTGACCTTCATCGCGAGCTCGTCGCCCTCGACCACGAACACGTCCTCCCCCAGCGCCTCGACGAGCGACGCGTCGTCCGTCGCGGCCGTGGCCTCGGTCCGGGCCCGTGCGGCTCCTGCGGCGTGCGCGCGCACCAGGAGCGCCCGGTCGAAGGCCTGCGGCGTCTGGACGGCGCGCAGCAGCGTGCGCGCCGGGGTGGCGGCGACCCGGTCCACCCCTGCGGGCAGCGTGGAGCCCTCGGCCGGGCCGCGCGGGGCCAGGATCTTGACGGTGTCCGTCACGGCGAGCCCGGGGATGACGGCCTGGTGACCCGCCTTGACGGTCTCGACGACGCGACGGATCATCGCGGCCGGGGCCAGCGGCCGTGCGGCGTCGTGCACGACGACCGTGTCGATGTCGGCACGGGCCCGCGTCAGGCCCGCCGCGACCGACGACTGGCGCGTGGTCCCGCCCGCCACGACGACCACGGGCACGCTCACGTGCGGGTCGTGCTCCAGGACGTCCGACATGACCGAGACGAGCCCGTTCGGTGCCGTGACGACGAGCGCGTCGACCACGCCCGAGGCGGTCAGGCGGCGGGCCGCGTGCAGGACCAGCGGAAGACCGCGCAGGGGGACGAGGGCCTTGGGAAGGTCGAAGCCGAGGCGGGTACCGGAGCCGGCGGCGGTCAGGATGGCGAGGGTCGTCACACCGATCACGGTAGACGATCTCGGCCTGCGGACCGTCCTCGGCCCGCTGACGAGACGAGCGGTCGTGAGAAGTCGCCCCCACGCCTCCTCACGCGGGGCGCGGTGAGCGCCTCCTCACGCGGACGTCGGCGTGAACGACGACGACGCACGGACCGCTGGCGGTCCGTGCGTCGTCGGTGGTGCGTGGGTGAGGGTTCTGCTCAGGAAGCCAGGACCTCGTCGAGGATGGCCTCGGCCTTGTCCTCCTCGGTGTGCTCGGCCAGGGCCAGCTCCGAGACCAGGATCTGTCGAGCCTTCGCGAGCATGCGCTTCTCCCCGGCCGAGAGGCCGCGGTCCGCGTCACGTCGCGAGAGGTCGCGGACGACCTCTGCCACCTTGATCACGTCGCCCGAGGCCAGCTTCTCGAGGTTGGCCTTGTAGCGGCGCGACCAGTTGGTCGGCTCTTCGGTGTATGGTGCGCGAAGAACTTCGAAGACCTTGTCGAGGCCTTCCTGGCCGACGACGTCGCGGACGCCCACCAGGTCGACGTTGTCCGCCGGGACCTCGATCGTCAGGTCGCCCTGAGCCACCTTGAGCTTCAGGTAGATCTTGTCCTCCCCGCGGATGGTGCGGGTCTTGATCTCTTCGATCTTTGCGGCACCGTGATGTGGGTAGACAACGGTCTCGCCTACTGTGAACGTCATCTGCAGATGTCCCCTTTCGCGGAGGTCGATCTTACCACGGGGGTCCCTCCGTTCCGAGCCCCTGCCCAGGTCGGCAGGCGCACCGTCCCAGCGTTTTTCCTGGTCGTGCGGCCCTCCGGAGGACGTCCTGGCACGAATACCTCCCACGCCCTGACGGCTCCGGACGGGCTGCGGCCCGCCTCGGGAGACCCGACGCCGCGCCGACCGACGCTCCGGGAGACACCGGGCCGGACACCTCCGGGAGCGACTAGGCTGTGATCATCTGCGCCCAGGGGGGCGCCGGCGGCGGAGAACCTCGTCGAGCACACCCCCTGAGCACACCGAGACTGACCGCAGCACATTGGAGCGCACGTGACCCGCACCCCGTCCCGCCCGACCACGCCGCGCCGGTCGCTCATGCTCGCGATCCCCGTGATCGTGGCGAGCGCCGTCGCCGTGTCGGCCTGCTCACCCATCACGACGGACATCGCCTACTCGCCGTCGGACGGCATCCGCGTCGACCTCACCGACGAGGTCCGCGCGCTCAACCTGCTCATCGTCTCGGCCGCCGAGGGCGAGCCCGGGACGCTGCTGGGCGGGGCCGCGAACGACTCGGACGAGCCGGTCGAGATCACCATCGCCCCGGAGGGCACCGACCCGGTCGACATCCCGCTCGAGGCCGGCGAGACCGTCTACATCGGCGTCGAGGACGGGTTCGAGGCCCAGTTCGGGAACGTCGACGCCGCCCCCGGCGCCACGATCTCCGTGACGGTCACCGCGAGCTCGGGCGAGTCCGAGACCGTCCAGGTCCCGGTCGTCAACGGCGCGCTCGAGGAGTACCAGGACTACCTGCCCTGATCGACGGCCGCCGGTCCGGCAACGGTGCCGGCACCGGCGACGCAAGACAGCACGACGGCGAGGCCCCCTCCTGGAAGGGGGCCTCGCCGTCGTGCGTCACGGGCGGTGCGGGTGCCGCCAGGTCACCCGAAGCGGCCCGAGATGTAGTCCTCCGTGGCCTGCTCGGTCGGCGACGAGAACATCGTCGCGGTGTCGCCCATCTCGATCAGCCGGCCCGGCTTGCCCGTGCCCGCGATGTTGAAGAACGCCGTGCGGTCGCTCACACGGGCCGCCTGCTGCATGTTGTGCGTCACGATGACGATCGTGTACTCGTCCTTGAGCTCGGCCATGAGGTCCTCGATCGCGAGCGTCGAGATCGGGTCGAGAGCCGAGCACGGCTCGTCCATGAGGAGCACCTGCGGGCGCACCGCGATCGCGCGCGCGATGCACAGGCGCTGCTGCTGCCCGCCGGACAGGCCCGACCCGGGACGGTCGAGGCGGTCCTTGACCTCGTTCCACAGGTTCGCGCCCTGCAGCGACGTCTCGACGAGCTCCTCGGCGTCGGACTTGGAGATGCGCTTGTTATTGAGGCGCACTCCCGCGAGGACGTTCTCCTTGATCGACATGGTCGGGAACGGGTTGGGCCGCTGGAAGACCATGCCCACCTGGCGGCGGACCGCGACCGGGTCGACGTCGGGCGCGTAGAGGTCCTGGCCGTCCATGACGGCCTTGCCCTGGACGTGCGCCCCCGGGATGACCTCGTGCATGCGGTTGAGCGTGCGCAGGAACGTCGACTTGCCGCAGCCCGACGGGCCGATCAGCGCCGTGACCGAGCGCGGCTCGATCGCCATGGTCACGCCCTCCACGGCGAGGAAGTCGCCGTAGTAGACGTTGAGGTCGGAGACGTCGATTCGCTTCGACATGATGTGCTTCCTTCCGGTGTCCGGTCCCGCGGGGTGCGGTGCCCGGACAGGCTGGTGGGCTCGGTTCAGCGAGCGGTCTTGGGTGAGAACAGGCGGCTGACGAGCCGGGCGATCAGGTTGAGCAGCATGACGATCAGGATCAGGGTCAGGGCCGCGGCCCACGCCCGGTCGATCCCGACGCCGCCCTGCTCGTACTGGCGGTAGGCGAAGACCGGCAGGGTCGCCATGCGGCCGTCGAACAGGTCCCAGTTCACCTGGGTGATGAGGCCGACCGTGAGGAGCAGCGGCGCGGTCTCCCCGATCACGCGGGCGATCGAGAGCATCACGCCCGTGACGATCCCGGCGATCGACGTGCGCAGCACGACCTTGACGATCGTCAGCCACTTGGGCACACCCAGCGCGAGGGACGCCTCGCGCAGCTCGTTGGGGACCAGGCGCAGCATCTCCTCGACCGAGCGGATCACGACCGGGGTCATGAGCAGCGACAGCGCGACCGCGCCCATGATCCCGGCCCGGTACGCGGGGCCGAAGATCAGCGTGAACAGCGAGAACGCGAACAGGCCCGCGACGATCGACGGGATGCCCGTCATGACGTCCACGAGGAACGTGATCCAGCGGGCGAGGGGGCCGCGCCCGTACTCGACGAGGTAGATCGCGGTGAGCAGGCCGATCGGCACGGAGATGAGCGTCGCCGCGCCCGTGATGAGGAGCGTCCCGACGATCGCGTGCCAGATCCCGCCGCTCGTCATGTCGCCGTAGACGCCGACCATGTCGGTCGACAGGAACGTCGCCCCGAACAGCTCGGCGCCGCGCGAGACCACGATCCACAGCAGCGAGACGAGCGGGATCAGCGCGAGCAGGAACGCGAACGTCACGAGCGTGGTCGCGAGGCGGTCGGTGGCCCAGCGGGCGCCCTCGACGAACCGCGAGGTCACGGTCAGCCCGACGGCGTAGAGCACCGCGCCGAGGCCCAGCACCCCCGCGACGGTCGGGTTCCCGGCGAGCGCGAGGACCGCGAACGCGACGAGGACACCGCCCAGGGCGAAGGCCCAGGGGGCCCAGCGGGGCAGGCGCTTCTGCGCCGGGACGAGCTGGAGGGAGCCCGAGCCGTCGGGGGCGGCGGGCGTGGTGGGGGTGAGGTCGGTGGCCGTCATCAGTTCGCTCCCGAGAAGTCCTTGCGGCGCGCGATGATCCAGCGCGCGATCATGTTGACGACGAACGTGATGACGAACAGCGCGAGGCCCGTCGCGATGAGGGTGCTCACCGCGAGGCCGCTGGCCTCAGGGAACTTCGAGGCGATGTTCGCGGCGATCGTCTGCTGCTGGCCCGGCTTGAGCAGGAACAGCGAGTAGAGGAACCCGGGCGAGATGACCATGAGCACGGCCATGGTCTCGCCGAGCGCACGCCCGAGGCCCAGCATCGACGCGCTGATCACGCCCGAGCGGCCGAACGGCAGGACGGCCATGCGGACCATCTCCCAGCGGGTCGCCCCCAGCGCGAGCGAGGCCTCCTCGTGCAGGACCGGGGTCTGGAGGAACACCTCGCGCGAGACCGCCGTGATGATCGGCAGGATCATGACGGCCAGGACGATCGAGGCCGACATGATGTTCTTCGCGGGGGCCTGGTACCCCTCGAACAAGGGGATGAACCCGAGCGTGCCGCTCAGCCACGTGAAGAACGGGTTGAGGATCGGGAGCAGCCACAACGCGCCCCACAGGCCGTACACGACGCTCGGGATGGCCGCGAGGAGGTCGATCAGGTAGCCGAGGCCCTGCGCCAGACGCCGGGGCGCGTAGTGCGAGATGAACAGCGCGATGCCCACCGAGACCGGCACGGCGATCAGGAGCGCCAGGATCGAGGCGAGGAGCGTGCCGAACACCAGAGGCCCGACGTAGGCGAGCAGCGAGTCCGCCTTGAACCAGGAGATCTCCTGGAGCTCCTCGGGGCTCGCCGTCAGGGCCGGCCACGCCTCGATGACGAGGAACACGGCCACCGCGGCGAGGACGAGCAGGATGAGGATCCCGGCACCCGTCGACAGGCCCGCGAAGAGACGGCCCGCCAGGCCGCCCTTGGTCACGGGGACCGTGGGTTCGGACTCGAGCCCGGCTCGGGTGGAGGGAGGAGAGGTGACGGCCACTGATGCTCCGATGACTGAGGTGCGGCGGTGGTGGGACGGACGTTCCGGTGGTCACGCACCCGTGGCGGGCCGCGTCGGGCGCAGTGCCTCGACGTGACCCGCCCCTGGGTGAGTGACCGTGTTCAGGTGTTCGGTCAGCTCTTGACGCTGATCGAGTCGAGCGCAGCCTGGACCTCGGTGCGCAGCGCGTCCGAGATCGGGGCGGAGCCGGCGACGGACGGCTCGGCCGCGCGGGCCTGGCCCTCCTCGCTGGCGACGTAGGTCAGGTACGCCTTGACGTTGGCGGCGTCCTCGGCCTTGTCGTAGGTGTCGCACGCGAGCGAGTAGGAGATGAGGACCAGCGGGTAGACGCCGGGCTCGGTCGTGGTGCGGTCGATCTCGACGACCAGGCGCTTGTCGGTCGCGTCCGCGGCGCGCGGCGAGGCGTCGACCACCTTGGCCGCGGCCTCGGGCGAGAACGGCACGTACTCCTCGCCGACCTTGATCGCGACCGTGCCCAGGTCGCCGGCGCGCGAGGCGTCGGCGTACCCGATGGCGCCCTCGGCACCCGTGACCGTGTCGACGACGCCCTGCGTGCCCTGGCCGGACTGTCCGCCGGACAGCGGCCAGTCACCGCTGGCCTCGTGCGGCCAGGCGCCGTTCGAGGCGTCCGCGAGGTACTCCGTGAAGTTCTCCGTCGTGCCGGACTCGTCCGAGCGGTTGACGGGGATGATCGCGGTGCTGGGGAGGGTCACGCCCTCGTTCTCCGCGGCGATCGCCGGGTCGTTCCAGGTCGTGATCTCGCGGTTGAAGATCTTCGCGAGGGTCGCGGCCGAGAGGTTGAGGTGCTCGGCGTCGAGGCCGGGCAGGTTGTAGATCACGGCGATGGGGCTGATGTAGAGCGGGACCTCGATGGCCTCGCCGCCGAAGCAGCGGTCGGTCGCGGTCGCGAGCTCGTCCTCCTTGAGCGCGGCGTCCGACCCGGCGAACTGCGTCGCGCCGGACAGGAACTGCTCCCGGCCACCGCCCGAGCCCACCGCGTCGTAGCTGAGGGTCACGCCCGGAGCGATGTCACCGAAGCCGGCGATCCAGCCGGCCACGGCCTTCTCCTGGGACGAGGCGCCCGCGCCGGCAAGCGTTCCCGTGAGGTCCTCGGTCGAGCCGTTCTCTGCGCCGTCGGTGGCAGCGCCACCACCGGAGTCGGTGCTGTTCGAGCCGCACGCTGCCAACGTCAACGCGAGCACACCGACGGCTGCTGCGGAACCTGCGCGGGTGAATCGGCTGAGCTTCACTCTCTTCTTCCATCCTGTCAACGCGGAGGCACCAGCGAGCGCCGGTGACAACAACGACGCTAAGCAGCCCGGGTGACGCGCTCCGGTGCTCCGGGTGAACGACGGATGAACAGTGCACAGACTCTTGCGGCCTGTGGACAGAGCGGCGGTCGGCCGACGGCGGTCTCCGTCGGCACCACCGCTCCGCCCCCTCCCCGTGACCCGGTGAGGCAGAGCACACCCCGCGCGCACGCCAGCGGTTGCCCTGCCCGTACGCGTCGGGAAGTCTGGTGGGAACAGGTCACCGGGACGCACCACGGTCCGGCGATCCGAGGTCGATCGACGACCGCACCACGACGGACGTCAGGAGGACCCCTGTGACAGACGACGGCACGAGCCAGCCGCACCCGGCCGAGGGCGAGCCGGAGGCCACCACGACCGCCTCGACCACGGACCAGGCCACGGCCGCCGACGGCGCCGCCCCCGCACCCGAGGACGCGACGTCGTCGGGCACGGCGGTGCTGCCCGCCCCGCCCGGGCGCATGTACCCCCGCGTCTTCTACCCCGCCGCGGGGCTCATCCTGCTGTTCGTGCTCCTCGCGATGGTCTTCACCGACGGGACGACCGCGGTCCTGGACACGCTCCAGGCCGACGTGATCGGGGCGTTCGGCTGGTACTACGTGCTCATCGTGGCCGGGTTCGTCATCTTCGCGCTGTGGATGGGGCTGAGCCGCTTCGGCGACATCGTGCTCGGCAAGGACGACGAGGCCCCGCTGTTCCGGCTGCCCGTATGGTTCGCGATGCTGTTCGCGACCGGCATGGGGATCGGGCTCGTGTACTGGGGAGCCGCCGAGCCGCTGACGCACTACGCGTCGCCCAAGCCCGGCGTCACGGGCGAGCCCGCGGCCCTCGCACAGGCCGCGATGGGGCAGAGCTACCTCCACTGGGGCGTGCACGCCTGGGCGATCTACGTCGTCGCAGGCCTCGCGCTCGCCTACGCGATCCACCGCAAGGGGCGGCCCGTCTCGATCCGGTGGGCCCTCGAACCCCTGCTCGGCGACCGGGTCAAGGGGCGCCTCGGCGACCTGGTCGACGTCTTCGCGGTGCTCGGCACCGTGTTCGGCGTCGCGACCTCGCTCGGCTTCGGGGTCCTGCAGATCGGGGCGGGCCTCGGCTACCTGAACGTCGCCGAGCCGGGCCTCGCGCTCCAGATCGGGCTCATCGTCGGGATCACGGCCGTCGCGACGCTCTCGGTCGCGTCCGGCCTGGGACGCGGCATGAAGTGGCTGTCCAACGGCAACATGATCCTCGCGGGCGTCCTGGCCCTCACGGTGCTCGTCGTCGGCCCCACGCTGTTCCTGCTGCGCGACTACGTGCAGTCCATGGGGTACTACCTGCAGAACGTCATCCGTCTCACGTTCGACACCACGGCCTTCCAGGGCGACGCCGGCCTCGAGTGGCAGTCGGCATGGACCATCTTCTACTGGGGCTGGTGGATCTCCTGGGCCCCGTTCGTGGGCGTCTTCATCGCGCGCATCTCGCGCGGCCGCACCATCCGCGAGTTCGTCATGGGCACGCTCCTGGTCCCCACGCTCGTGACGTTCCTGTGGTTCTCGGTCTTCGGCGGCTCCGCGCTGTACCGGCAGATCTTCGGCGACGGCGGGCTCGTGGGCCCGGACGGGAGCGTCGACACCGACACCGTGCTCTTCCAGCTCCTCGGCGACCTGCCCGGCGGAGCCGTCCTCACGGTCCTCGCGATCGCGGTCATCGGAGTGTTCTTCGTGACGTCCGCCGACTCGGGCTCGTTCGTCGTCGGGATGCTGACCTCGGGCGGCGATCCGCACCCCGCGGTGTGGAACCGCATCCTGTGGGCCGTGCTGTCCGGGCTCCTCGCGGTCGCACTCCTGATCTCGGGTGGACTCAGCGCGCTCCAGACCGCTGCCATCCTCATCGCGCTGCCGTTCTCGGTCGTGATGATCGGGATGGCCCTGTCCACAGTGATCGCCCTGCGCGAGGAGCACTCCGCGATCCTGCGCGCCGAACGCGCACAGGCGCGCCTCGCACTCACCCAGCACGTCACGCGCCGCGTCACCGAGTCCATCTCCGAGCAGTGGGACGAGCTCTACGGCAGCGACGGGCGCAAGCCCCCCAAACCGCCGAAGCCTCCCAAGACGCCCGCCGAGCGGCGAGGTGCGCTCATCGGACGGCCCCGGCGGCGCGGCGACCGCGACGCACCGCCCGACGGACCGCCCAGTGGTCCGCCCGCAGGCCCGCCGCCCACCTGACACGAGCGGGCCCCGGCCGGCGGCCGGCGGAGGTGCCGCCCGTGTCACCCGCTGCGGGCCCCGCTCCCCGGCAGGTGCACCCGCGCACCCCGCCTACGCGGCGCCGTCGGCCACCTTGTAGCCCAGGCCACGGACCGTGAGCAGGTAGCGGGGCGTCGCAGGGTCCGGCTCGATCTTCGAGCGGATGCGCTTGACGTGCACGTCGAGCGTCTTGGTGTCGCCCACGTAGTCGGCACCCCACACCCGGTCGATCAGCTGGCCGCGCGTCAGCACGCGTCCGGCGTTGCGCAGCAGCAGCTCGAGCAGCTCGAACTCCTTGAGCGGGAACGACACGAGCTCGCCGTGCACCGTGACGACGTGCCGGTCGACGTCCATCCGCACGGGCCCGACCTCGAGCGCCCCGTCGACCTCGGGCTCGGCGGCCGGTTCGGCGCTGCCCTGGCGCCGCAGCACCGCACGGACACGCGCCAGGAGCTCGCGGAACGAGTACGGCTTGGTCACGTAGTCGTCGGCCCCGAGCTCGAGACCCACGACCTTGTCGATCTCCGAGTCCTTGGCCGTGAGCATGATGACGGGCACGTTGCCGCGCTGGCGCAGCTCCCGGCACACCTCGGTGCCGCTGAGCCCCGGGAGCATGAGGTCGAGCAGCACGAGGTCCGCTCCCCCGGCGTCGTACGCGGCCAGGGCCTCGGGCCCCGTCGCCGCCTCGACGACGTCGAAGCCCTCACGGGCCAGCTGGTAGGTCAGAGGGTCGCGGTACGACTCCTCGTCCTCGACGACCAGGATGCGCGTCACGCACCCACCTCCTTGGTTCTGGGGGACGTGCCCGGATGGGGAGCTGTCTGGGCGGCCTGTGCCCGGGTGGGCGTCGGACCGGGGTTCGTGGGGCCGTCGGGCTCGGCCGGGACGCCCGCAGCGCCGGCGCCGGTCGGGTCGGCGTGCGCGGCGTCGGCGTCGGCGTCGGCGTCGGCGTCCGTCGGACGGTCGGGCTCAGCCGCGGCGTCGGTGTCGGCGGGGCGGACGCCCGCAGGGCCGGACGCGTCGGACGGCTCTGCCACGTCCTGCCCGTCGGGGTCCGTGCCGCTCCGGAAGCCCTCGGCGGTCGGGTTCGCCGCCGGGATGCGCAGCGTGAACGTCGACCCGCGCCCCGGCTCGGACCACATGGTCACCTCGCCACCGTGGTCGGCCGCGATGTGCTTGACGATGCTGAGCCCCAGGCCCGTCCCACCGGTGTCGCGCGAGCGTGCGGGGTCGACCCGGTAGAAGCGCTCGAACACGCGCTGCTGCTCGCCCTCGGAGATCCCGATGCCCTGGTCCACGACCGCGATCTCGACGAGGTCGCCGACCACGCTCACCCCGACACCGACGCGGGTGTTCTCCCCCGAGTAGGCGACCGCGTTGTCGAGCAGGTTGCGGACCGCGGTCACGAGCAGCGCGTGGTCCCCGTAGACCACGGCATCGAGGTCCCCGCCGACGGTCAGGACGATGCCCTTGCCCTGGGCGTTGGTGCGGGCACGGTCGACCGACTCCTCCACGACCCCGCGCACGGGCACGGCCGTGACCGCCTGGAGGGCGCCGGCCACCTGAAGGCGAGAGAGCTCGATGATCTCCTGCACCAGCGCGGACAGGCGCGTCGCCTCCTGCTGCATGCGCCCCGTGAAGCGGCGGACCGCGACGGGGTCGTCGGCGGCGTCCTGGACGGTCTCGGCGAGCAGGGCGAGCGCGCCCACGGGCGTCTTGAGCTCGTGCGACACGTTGACGACGAAGTCACGGCGGATCGCGTCGACACGACGTGCCTCGGTCCGGTCCTCCGCGAGCACCAGGATGTGGTGGGGGCCGACCTGCGCGACGCGCACCTGGAGCATGACCATGCCGCGACCGACCGGCCCGCGCGGCAGCTCGAGCTCCTCGTCGCGGATCACGCCGTCGCGCCGGACCTCCTCGATCATGTCGAGGATCGGGGCGTGCACGATCGCGTCCCCACGGACCACGCCCAGCGCGTAGGCCGGCGGGCTGGCCCGCACGACCTCACCCTCGGCGTCGAGCACGACGGCCGCGGAGCGCAGCACCGCGAGGACACGGACCAGCCCCTCGTCGAGCTCGGGCGCCTCCTCGTCGGGCATGCGCCGCAGCGTGCGCTCGCTGAACCGGAACGCGAGCGTCGCGAAGACGCCGACGAGGAGCCCGATGACTCCCGCGACGAGCAGCCCGATGCCCTCCTGGATTCCTTCCACGGCACCAGCGTACGGTCGTCCCCCGGGGCGACCCGACCAGCTTGGCCCGGCAGGCCGACGCGTGTCCAAGAGTTCACGTGGCGTCGTCCCAGCGTTCACCTGACCGTTCATCTCCCCGTTCACCGCACCTGTCATGGTGGACTCTGCTGGTCACCAGGAAAGGGAAGCGATGCGGGAAATCTTCGAGGCCGAGCTCAAGCAGGTCGGCGACGACCTCGCCGAGATGAGTCGGCTGGTCGAGTCGGCCATCAGTCGAGCCGGGACGGCGCTGCTCACCGCAGACCTCCAGCTCGCGCAGTCCGTCATCGCGTCGGACCACGCGATCGACGCCCTGGAGCGTGAGCTCGACGAGCGGTGCGTGCTGCTGCTCGCGCAGCAGCAACCCGTCGCCACGGACCTGCGCGTCGTCGTGAGCGCCCTGCGCATGAGCGCGACCCTGGAGCGCATGGGCGACCTCGCCCGGCACGTCGCCCAGGTCGCGCGGGGCCGCTACCCGGCGCACGCGATCCACCCCTTGCTGGAGGGGACGTTCTCCCAGATGCACGACGCCGCGACCCGCGTCGCGCGTCGCACCACGACCCTGCTCACGACCCGGGACCTGACGGTCGCGGCCAACGTCGAGCGGGACGACGACCTGCTGGACCACCTCCACCAGGACACGTTCGCCGCTCTTCTGGGACCGGACTGGACCGGCACCGCCCAGGAGACGGTCGACGTGACCCTCGTGGGCCGGTACTACGAGCGGTTCGGCGACCACGGCGTGTCGATCGCCAAGCGCGTGACCTACCTCGTCACGGGCGACTTCGCGGACGACCGCGGCCAGGCCGCACGCGCCTAGCCAGCCCTCCGAAGTCCCGGGTCCCGGGTCCCGGGTACCCGGCCCCCTCCCGCTGCCGAGCATGCGGTTGGCGTCGAGAATCACGCGTTTCTCGACGCCAACCGCATGCTCGTGGTGCGTCAACCGCATGTTGGCGGCGAAGGGCCGGCCCGTCGGCCGGGCGCGGTCCGTGCGAGCAGCACGGCACCCGTCACCCACGCGAACGCCCGACGGCGCCGCTCCCCTCGCGAGGGGGGCGGCGCCGTCGGGCGTTCGCGTCAGAGCGACGGGACGATCAGCGACCCTGGTTCGCGACCGCGGCGATCGCGTCCGCCGCAGCAGCCGGGTCGAGGTACTTCCCACCCTTGACGACGGGGACGAGGTTCTCGTCCAGCTCGTAGACGAGCGGGATGCCCGTGGGCACGTTGAGGCCCGCGATGTCCTCGTCCGAGATGCCGTCCAGGTGCTTGATGATCGCGCGCAGCGAGTTGCCGTGAGCCGCGACGAGGACCGTCTTGCCCGCCTTGAGGTCGGGGACGACCTCACCCTCCCAGTAGGGAAGGGCGCGCTCGAGCACGTCCTTGAGGCACTCGGTCTGCACGACCGGGGCGTCCGCGTAGCGCGGGTCCGTGTCCTGCGAGAACTCCGAGCCCAGCTCGATCGCGGGCGGCGGCACGTCGTACGAACGACGCCACAGCATGAACTGCTCCTCGCCGAACTCGGCGAGCGTCTGCTTCTTGTCCTTGCCCTGGAGCGCACCGTAGTGGCGCTCGTTGAGGCGCCACGAGCGCTTCACCGGGATCCAGTGACGGTCCGCGGAGTCCAGGGCGAGGTTCGCCGTGGTGATCGCGCGACGCAGCAGCGACGTGTGCACGACGTCCGGAAGCACTCCCGCGTCCGTCAGCAGGCTCCCGCCGCGCTTCGCCTCCTCGACGCCCTTCTCCGAGAGTGCGACGTCCACCCAGCCGGTGAACAGGTTCTTGGCATTCCATTCGCTCTCGCCGTGGCGGAGCAGCACGAGGGTGTAGGTCATGGTGACCATCATCCCGTACCGCAGCGGCCGTGGCAGCGCTGTCCCGGGAAATGGTCACCGAACATCTACGGAACGGGAATCCCTCGGCGACGGACGACCCGGGAATGGTCGCGCGCACCACGCGTTGCACCACGACTACACGGCCCGCGAGATCCCGGTGCTCGTCCTGGAGCGTCGGGGCTGACGCCCGCCCCTGCGCTCGTCGCCGGAACCCACGAGCACCCCTCAGCGCGGCCTGCGCGCCCGCGCCTCGGCCGCCTGCTCGTACACCGTGAGCACGGCCTCCGCGGTCGCGTCCCAGCCGTAGCGCTCGCTCACGCGCCGAGCCCCCACCGCGAGCTCCGCGCGGCGCGCATCGTCAGCGAGGAGGTCCCTCAACGTGCTCGACCAGGTCCACGGGTTGTGGTCGGCGACCAGGATCCCGGAGACGCCGTCCTCGACGACCGTCCGCAGCCCGCCCACGGCCGCCGCCACCACGGGCGTGCCCGACGCCTGCGCCTCGGCCGCGACCAGCCCGAACGACTCGTTGTGCGACGGCACCGCGACGACGTCGGCGGCCCGGTAGTAACGCACGAGCTCGTCGCGCGGCACCGGGGGCCGCACGATCACCCGGTCGGAGACCCCCATCTGGTAAGCCAGCGCCTCGAGCTCACGCACAGCCGTCATCCGCCCGCTCGGCCCCCCGAGCACCACGAGCGTCGGCAGCGGCTCGTCGTGGTCCGCGAGGACGCCGAGCGCCCGGACCAGGACGTCCGGAGCCTTGAGCGGCTGGACCCGACCCGCGAACAGCACGAGCCGACCCGTCGTGGGCAGCCCGAGCGCGGCCCGCAGCGACTCCTTCGTCTCACCCCGGGCAGGCGGCGAGAACAGCTCCAGATCGACCCCCGGAGGCACGACGTGCACCTTTGCAGGGTCCGCCCCGTACTCCTCGACGAGGTCCTTGAACTCCTCGGGAGTGCTCGCCACGAGCGCGTCGGCCTCCGCCACGACCTGCTCCTCGCCGATGATCCGGCCGAGCGGCTCCGGGGCGTCCCCCGGTGCGAGGGCCGCGTTCTTCACACGAGCCATGGTGTGCATCGAGTTCACGAGCGGCACGTCCCACCGGTCGGCAGCGAGCCAGCCCGCCTGCCCCGACAACCAGTAGTGCGTGTGCACCACGTCGTACCAGCCCGCGTCCCGACGCGCCTCGGCCCGCAGGACCCCTGCCGTGAAGGCGCACAGCTGACCGGGCAGGTCGTTCTTGTCGAGCCCCTCGAACGGACCGGCCACGACGTGGCGCACCAGGACGCCGTCCTCGGCCTCGACCACCGGAGGCTGCGCCGACGACGTCGCGCGCGTGAAGATCTCGACCTTCGCCCCGCGACGCGCCAGCGCCCGCGACAGCTCCGTGATGTACACGTTCATGCCGCCCGCGTCACCCGTGCCGGGCTGGTCGAGCGGAGAGGTGTGCACCGAGAGCATCGCGATGCGCGGCGAGTCCTTCACGGCGCTCAGGCCTCCACGACGCAGGCCGGGACGGGGATCGCGACCTCGTCGACGAGCGTGCCCGCACCGTCCGCCCGGTCGATCCGCAGGACCGTGAGGTTCGACGAGTTCTGGTTCGCCACCACGACCAGATCAGCCTCGGGGGAGCCCTGGCCCGCAGGAGCCAGCACCGCGAAGTGCCGCGGCCACGCCCCGCCGAGCGGGGAGTCGGCGAGGTGCTCGAGGACAGGAGCGGCGCCGTCGGGCCCCGCGGACGTCCGCGAGACCGCGAACGTCGACAGGACGTCCGCACCACGGATCGCGACGAACAGGCGCGATCCGTCCTCGCTCAGCGCGACGTGCGAGGGGTAGTTGCGGCCGCCCACGGGGACCGGTGCCGCCGTGGCCTCGACAGAGGCGGCCACCTCGAAGGAACCCTCGCTCGACGGGACCAGGACGTACACACGCGCGTCGAGCTCGGTCGCGACGAAGAGCGCGGCCGGCACGCCGCGCCCGTCCTCGAGGACCGCGAGGTGCCGCGGGCCGGCCCCCGCCGGGAACGTGGCCGCGACACGGGCCGGACCGGCGCCGTCGGGCCCCTCGGCCAGAGAGCGAACGTCCACGAGAGACCGCGGGTACGCGCGCAGCTCGTCCGTGCCCAGGTCCACCACGACCGGCTCCCCCGCGACCTCCGCCACGAAGTGAGCGTGCGGCCCCTCCTGACGGGCCGCGTCCGGCCCGGCACCCCGGTGCCCCAGGCGCAGAGGTGCCGTCGGGACACCCGAGGCGTCGAGCGGGAGGACCGCGAACGTGCCGTCGCCGTAGTTCGCGACCCGCACGGCGTCGTCCGTCGCGACCAGGTGGCACGGGTACGTGCCCCCACTCAGCGCCGTGCCCGACGGCGCCAGCCCCCCGTCCGGCGTGACCTCGAAGCCGCTGACCGTCCCCTGCTCGGTCTCCGACACCGCGTACAGGCGCTCGCCACCCGGGGCGAGCGCGACGAACGACGGCGACGGCGACACGGCCGCGAGCACCGGATCACCCAGCTCGCCCGTCGACGCGTCGACCGACAACCGCCAGATCCCCTCACCGCTCCCGGGCGCCGCGCCGTCGGGGTACGTGCCGAGCCAGAGGGTCCGCGAGTCCGGAGCGGAAGCCACGGACGATGTCGAGATGGAGGTCATGACCAGAGCCTAGTAGCACCCGGACACGCCTCAGGGGCGCCCCGACCCGACCTCCGCAGAACGGAGAACAGGTCAGGACGCCCCTGACGAGAAACAGCGAAGAATCAGTGCGCCGCGTCGTACGCCTGCTGGACGTCGGCCGAGATACGACCGCGCTCGCTGACCGTGTGACCGTTCGCGCGCGCCCATTCACGGATCTCCGTCGCACGCGACGGGCCCGCTGCAGAAGAACGCGCCTTGCGCGCTGCGGGGCGAGCACCGCCGCGCGTGACCTTGCGTGCGTGACCGACCCACGACGCAAAAGCGTCGCGCAATTCCTGGGCGTGAGCCGAGCTGAGGTCGATCTCGTAGGAGACGCCGTCGAGAGCGAACGTCACGGACTCGTCCGCCACTCCGCCGTCGACGTCGTCGACGAGAATTACCTGGACCTTCTGTGCCACTGTGCTACCTCGCGTCTTCGAGAATTGATGCTGGTATCTCGAAGTGTGCCATTACGAGGGAATGACGTCAAAGTCAAAGAGCGTGTCGCGGCTAGGCAGAAGTCGTCGAAGAATCACCCGCGGTCCGTGCGGCGACCTCCGCCCGCTCCGCCTGCGCGTCGAGCTCGGCCATGGCGAGACGTTCGTTACGGTCCGCACGGATGATCGCGCGCATCGCGAAATAGAAGAGGATGCCGACCCCGATCGACGGGATCAGGGCATAGACGGCCGGCCAGAAATCGCTCATGCGGGCCAGTCTACGACCGCCGGAAGCGTGCGGGGCGCCGACCGGTCGGCCTGCGCCCCGCACGCGTCCCACGCGGCGCGCGGCACTGCACCTGGGGCACCTCGGGCGGTCACCCGCCCGCGAGTTCACTGCGCGGGCTTGACCAGCGGGAAGAGGATCGTCTCGCGGATACCGTGACCGGTCAGCGCCATGAGGAGGCGGTCGAGTCCCATCCCCATGCCCCCCGACGGCGGCATCGCGTACTCCATCGCTGTGAGGAAGTCCTCGTCGAGGCGCATCGCCTCGTCGTCGCCCGCCGCCGCGAGGACCGCCTGCGCCTCGAAACGCTGACGCTGGATCACGGGGTCGACGAGCTCGGAATAGGCCGTCGCGAGCTCGAACCCACGGACGTAGAGGTCCCACTTCTCGACCTGCCCCTTGACCGTGCGGTGATCACGCGTCAAAGGAGAGGTCTCGACCGGGAAGTCGCGCACGAACGTCGGGGCATACAGGTGGTCGCCCACCATGTGCTCCCAGATCTCCTCGACGAGCTTGCCGTGGCCGACACGCTTCGTGTCGTACGAGATCTCGAGCCGGTCGGCAATCTTGGACAGGTGTTCCACAGACGTTTCCGGGGTGATCTCCTCCCCCAGCGCCGCCGACAACGAGTCGTACATCTTGAGCTGCGCCCATTCACCACCGAGCTCGTACCGCTCGCCGTCCGGAAGCTCGATCGTCGTCGTTCCCAGAGCATCCTGAGCAGCACGCTGGACGAGGTTCTGGGCCAGGTCGGCCATGGTGTTGTAATCACCGTAGGCCTCGTACGCCTCGAGCATCGCGAATTCCGGCGAGTGCGTCGAGTCCGCACCCTCGTTGCGGAAGTTGCGGTTGATCTCGAACACCCGCTCCACGCCACCCACGACCGCACGCTTGAGGAACAGCTCCGGCGCGATCCGCAGGTACAGCTCCATGTCGAACGCATTCATGTGCGTCGTGAACGGACGCGCCGCCGCACCACCGTGGATGGTCTGGAGCATCGGGGTCTCGACCTCGAGGTAGCCACGCTCGTGGAAGTTCTCGCGCAACGACCGCACGACCGCCGCGCGCAGACGGACCATGTCCCGCGCCGCAGGCCGCGCGATCAGGTCGACGTAGCGCTGACGGACACGGCTCTCCTCCGCGAGCTCCTTGTGCAGCACAGGCAGCGGGCGCAACGACTTCGCGGCGATCCTCCACTCGTCCGCGAAGATGCTCAGCTCACCGCGACGCGAGCTGATGACCCGGCCGTGCGCGAACAGGTGGTCACCCAGATCCACGTCCGCCTTGAACGCCGCGAGCGACTCCTCGCCCACCACGGCCTGGCTCAGCATGACCTGGAGGCGGTTGCCCTCGCCGTCCTGCAACGTCACGAAGCAGAGCTTGCCCGTGTTCCGCAGGTACACGACACGGCCCGCCACCCCCACGACGTCGTCCGTCTCCTGGCCGCTCTCGAGATGGTCGTACGACGTACGGACCTGGGCGATCGTGTGCGTACGAGGTACCGAGACCGGGTACGCCTCCTCACCCTGCGCCAGGAGACGCTCACGCTTCTCGCGCCGGACCCGCAGCTGCTCGGGGAGGTCGTCCGTCTCCTCGACCTCCGCCGGGGCGGGGTTCACGACGGGAGCGGCATCGGCGGCGGGCACGGCGGCAGCAGCGGGATCGGGGGAAGTCACGCGACGATTCTACCGGGGCCCGGCAGGGAGGGTTCCGACCCTGTGGCCGGCCGTCCCGGTCGGGCCGGCCATGCCTGGCGGGGCCGATCCGGTTGCTGACCTGGCCAGGCCCGACACCTCAGCCGATCAGGTCGAGCGCGAGGTCGAGGATGGGCGCCGAGTGCGTGAGGGCGCCCACCGACAGGTAGTCCACACCCGTCCCGGCGACCTCGCGCGCCCGGTCGAGGGTCAGGTTGCCCGTCGCCTCGAGCTCGATCTTCGCCGGGCCGTCCGGGGCGCCCTCCCGCGCGCGCACGAGCCGCACCGTCTCGGCGAGCACAGGCGTGGGCATGTTGTCGAGCAGCAGGAAGTCGGCACCCGCGTCGAGGGCCTCCAGGGCCTGGTCGGTCGTGTCGGCCTCGACCTGGATCAGGACGTCGGGGAACATCTCCCGCACCGCGTCGATCGCGCCGCTCACCGAACCGGCCGCCACGACGTGGTTGTCCTTGACCATGGCCACGTCGTACAGCCCCATGCGCTTGTTCGTGCCGCCGCCGGCGCGGACCGCGTACTTCTCCAGTGCCCGCAGGCCGGGGGTCGTCTTGCGGGTGTCGAGCACCTGCGCCCCGGTGCCGTCGAGCTCGCGCGCCCAGGCCCTCGTCGCGGTCGCGACGCCGCTCGCACGGCTCGCGAGGTTGAGCAGGGTGCGCTCGGCGGTCAGGAGCACCTGGACGGGGCCCGTGAGGGCCGCCAGGACACGACCACGGGTCACCGCATCGCCGTCCTGGGCGGTGAACGTGACGGTCACGGGTGCCAGCCCGAAGCGCTGTGCCACCTGCCGGGTGACCTCCTCGACGACGACGAGCCCGGCCACGACCCCGTCGGCTCTCGCCACGAGGTGGGCCGTCCCCGTGCCCGACGGCGGCACGGTGGCCTGGGTGGTCACGTCCCGGCCGGGCGTGGGGCCGAGGTCCTCGTCGAGGGCGCGCGTCACGATGTCGGCGACCCACCGGGGGTCGAGACCTGGCTCGATGAGAGAGGGAGAGTTCACGGCGCTCACGCTACCGCCCGCCGAGGGTGACGGTCCTGACCGCCGAGGGTGACGGTCCTAACCGCCGAGGGTGACGCGGGCGACCGCCGAGGGTGACGCGCAGCACCTCCTGATGGCCACCTCATGACTCGGCCGTCACCCTCAGCGGGCACGCACGTCACCCTCGGCGGGCACGCACGTCACCCTCGGCGCACCGGGCCGTCACCCTCAGCGGGCACGCACGTCACCCTCGGCGGGCACGCACGTCACCCTCGGCGTACCGGGCCGTCACCCTCGGCGGGCGAGCGGCTCAGACGACCCGCAGCTCGCCGTCGGGCCCCAACGTGATCTCGATCCGCCGCGCCCATGCGGGCTCGACCTCGGGGAAGTCCGTCCGGAAGTGGCCACCGCGGCTCTCCTCGCGCAGGAGCGCAGCCTCGGTGAGCACGGTCGCGACCTGGTGGACGTTGGTCGTCTCCCACTCGGCGGTCTGCGGCGCGGCGACGACGTCCGTGGACCGGTGCGCGTCGGTACGGACGGCCGCGAGCCTGTCGGCCGCGGCACGCAACCCTTCGCCGCTGCGGATCACGCCCGGACCGGCCGACGAGACGGACTGGACCCGGGAGCGTGCCGCGGCCGGCACGAGGGCCGCCGCTCCGGCGCGCTCGACGGGTGTCCCGAGCGGGAGCTCGCCGGCGGCCACCCGGGCCGTGATCTCCTGGGCCGCGCGGTACGCGAAGACCAGTCCCTCCAGGAGGGAGTTCGACGCGAGCCGGTTCGCCCCGTGCACTCCCGTGCAGGCGACCTCACCCACGGCGTACAGGCCGTCGAGGGTCGAGCGGCCGTGGAGGTCGGTCACGACGCCGCCCGAGTGGTAGTGCTGGGCGGGCGCGACCGGGATCGGTTCCTCGGTGAGGTCGATGCCCTGGTCGAGCAGCCGCTCGGTGATGGTCGGGAAGCGCCTGCGGAGGAAGTCCGCGCCGAGGTGTCGGGCGTCGAGCAGCACGTGGTCCGAGCCGGTCGCGGCCATCTGCCGCACGATCGCGTGCGCGACGACGTCGCGCGGCGCGAGCTCGGCCATGGGGTGCACGGCGGGCATGAAGCGGTGCCCGTCGGTGTCGAGGAGGATCGCGCCCTCACCGCGCACGGCCTCGGAGATGAGCGGGAGCTGGCCCTTGGCGCCCAGCCCGAGCCACAGCACGGTCGGGTGGAACTGGACGAACTCGACGTCGCCGAGCGTCGCACCGGCCCGCAGCGCGGCGGCCATGCCGTCGCCCGTGGCCTGGGGCGGGTTGGTCGAGGAGCGGAAGACCTGCCCGATCCCGCCCGTCGCGAGCACGACGGCCCGGCCGAGGACGGCCCCCACGCCGTCACGCGAACCCTCGCCGCGCACGTGCAGCGTGACGCCGCACGCCCGCTCGCCGCCCGGGGCGTCGGGCGCGGTGGTCAGGACGTCGAGCACGAGCGCGTTCTCGATGACCTCGATCCCGGGGTCGGCGAGGACTGCCTCGAGCTGGGCGACGAGTGCCCGGGAGATCTCGGCGCCCGTGGCGTCGCCGCCCGCGTGCGCGATGCGGTCGGCGTGGTGGCCGCCCTCGCGCGTGAGGGCGATGTCTCCGCCGGGTGCCAGGTCGAAGTTCGCGCCGCGCGAGACGAGCTCGCGCACCCGCTCGGGTCCTTCGGTCACGAGGACCTCGACCGCGGCAGGGTCGCACAGCCCGCCGCCTGCGGCGAGCGTGTCCTCGAGGTGCGCGGCCGGGGAGTCCGAGGGGTCGAGCGCCGCGGCGATGCCGCCCTGGGCCCAGACCGTGGACCCGGACGACAGCTCGCCCTTGGTCACGAGCAGGACGCGCGGCACCTGGGTGCGCAGCTCGAGCGCGGCCGTGAGGCCGGCGATGCCGGAGCCGACGACGATCGCGTCGACCGTGGTCGTCCAGCCAGGGGCGGGGGCGGCGAGCCGTCGGGCCAGGCGGCGGGGCGCACGCGCCCTGGTCGCTGCCTCGACGGGAGCGGTGCCGGGGGCTGCGGCGGGCGCACCCTCGGTGGAGACGTGCGCCTCCGCGGCCTGGGTCATTCGGCCGTGGCGGACTGGAACGGAGCGATGGGCAGGCCGCTCGGCTCGAGGTCGTACCCCTCGGGCACGAGGCCGGGCTCCTCGCTGACCTCGACGATGCGGTTGTCCCCGTCGACGAACACGACGTTCGGCAGGAAGTGGCGCGCCTCGTGGTCGGCGATCATGCCGTAGGCGATGAGGATCACGGTGTCGCCGGGGTGCACGAGGTGCGCGGCGGCACCGTTGATGCAGATCTTGCCGGAGCCGCGCTCGCCGGGGATCGCGTACGTCGTCAGGCGTGAGCCGTTGGTGACGTCGACGATGTCGACCTGCTGGCCGGAGATGATGTCGGCGGCCTCGAGGAGGTCCACGTCGACGGTCACTGACCCGACGTAGTGGAGGTCCGCCTGCGTCACGGTCGCGCGGTGGATCTTCCCGATCATCATGGGTCGTTGCAAGGAAGCGGGGCGGCGCGTGCCGGCCTGCGGTCCCGTCTGGGTCACTGCGTGCCTCCTGGGCGGGCCGTGCACGCGGCGGGGTCTGCCACGTCCACGGCCAGGTTGTCGATCAGTCGGGTGGTGCCCACGCGTGCCGCGACGAGCAGCAGTGCGGGTCCCACGTACTCCGGTTCCAGGTCGTCCACGGTAGTCGGGTCGACCAGTGCGAGGTAATCGACCACAACGCCGGGGTGCTCGTTGAGCATTCCCGAGGCCACCTCGATGGCTGCTGCGGCGCCCTGACCGGCGGCCGCTGCGGCCGCTCCGGCCCGCAGTGCCCGGCTCAGCGCGAGGGCGTCGGCGCGCTCGGCCTCGGAGAGGTAGGCGTTGCGCGAGGACAGCGCGAGGCCGTCGTCGTCGCGCACGATCGGGACGCCGACGACCTCGACGTCGACGTCCAGGTCGGCGACCATGCGGCGGATCGCGAGGAGCTGCTGCGCGTCCTTCTCGCCGTAGAACGCGACGTCGGGCCTGGTCAGGTGCATGAGCTTGAGCACGACGGTCAGCACCCCGTCGAAGTGGCCGGGGCGGAACGCGCCCTCGAGCACGGTGCCGATGCGTCCGGACGTGACGCGCACGATCGGGTCGCCGCCGGGGTACATCTCCTCGACGGGGGGCGCGAACACGAGGTCCACGGCGGGGCGGCCCGGCGCGGGCTCAGGGAGCCCCGCGAGGAGCGCCACGTCGGCGTCGAGGTCGCGCGGGTACCGGTCGAGGTCCTCGCCGGGCCCGAACTGCAGCGGGTTCACGAAGACGGTCACGACGACGTGCCCGGTCGGTCCCACGCGCTCGCGTGCCGCGCGCACGAGCTGCAGGTGGCCGTCGTGGAGCGCACCCATGGTCATGACGACGGCCCGCTCGCGGGCCGTGGCACCGGGCTCCCCGACGGGGCGCTCGCCCCCGCTGCCCGACGGCGTCGCACCGGCAGGCGCGTCGGCGGCAGCCCCGGCCGGGGTCGTCAGGGCCGCGCGCAGCTCGTCGCGCGTGCGCACGACACGCGGCCCGCCCGGCGCGGGGGGTGTGGGCACGGACATCACTGGCCTTCCTCGAGGACGTCGAGCAGCTCCTGGGCCTGGCGGGCGTCGATGCGCCCGGCGGCCAGGGCGCGACTGGTGGCTCCGCGGCTGAGCTCGCGGTAGGACGCGGGGACGTCGGTCGCGGCGACGCGCGGCGCGATCTCCTGGGCCGAGGTCACGGCCAGGACGCGCAGCACCTCCAGGTGCTCCGCGACGGTCCCGACGTCTCCGCGGGACACGGGGCCCGTGAGCGCCGCGATGGCACCGGGACCTGCCCCTCCGGCGGCGTCGGCCGACCGGGTCGCGCCGTCGAGCGCCGCGGACAGCAGCGGGGCCAGCACGCGCCCCGGCTGCTCGATGCCCGCCGCCTCGAGGGCCTGCGCGGCCTGCGCGACAAGGACCACGAGGTGGTTCGCACCGTGCGCGAGGGCCGCGTGGTAGAGCCCCCGCGCCTCCTCCTCGACCACGACGGGCTCGCCACCGATCTCGACGACGAGGGCCTGCCCGATGGGCTGGACGGGCGCCGGTCCCGTGACCGCGAACGTCGTGCCCTCGAGGCGCGACAGGTCGAGCGACGTCCCGGAGAACGTCATGGCGGGGTGGATCGCGAGCGGGATGGCGCCCTGGGCGCGCGCCGGGTCGAGCACGCGCGCGCCGTAGCGGCCCGACGTGTGCACGACGATCTGCCCGCCCTGCCACGCCCCGACCTCGGCGAGGCCCGAGACCAGGCCCGGGAGGGCGTCGTCGGGCACGGCGAGGAGGACCAGCTCGGAGCGCCGGACGACGTCCTCGACCTCCAGGACGGGCACGCCGGGCAGGAGGAGCTCGATGCGTTCGCGCGACGCCTCGGAGATGCCGCTCGCGCCGACGACCGCGTGGCCCGTGGCGCGCAGCGCGCTGCCCAGGACGGCGCCGACGCGGCCCGCGCCGACCACGCCCACGCCCAGGCGCCCCGGGCGCCGCCGGCCGTCACTCACGTGCGTCCCCGCGCTGGTCGTCCGGCGCTGGTGCGGGCGTCGAGGTCGCTGCGGACGGCAGGGTCTCCGCGTACGGCGCGGTCTCCGCGTCGTCGTCCTCGATCGTCTCGACGACGGCCGCGACCTCCTCCCGCCGCATCCACAGCTCCGGCCCGGCGTGCGCGCGGGCCTCGCGGGCGCGGCGCGCCTGCTCGTCCATGAGCGCTCCCGCGACGTGCTGGTCGAGGTGCGGAACGGTCGGCGTGACCGGGCCGGGCACCGAGTGCACGGCGAACGTCGCGACGCCCAGGCGCCGCTGCCACGGCCCCTGCTGCAGGCCGAGCGACTGCGTGCGCTCGTGCGGCACGATCTCGACGCGGCGCACGAGGCGCCCGCGCCGCAGGACCAGGGCCCGCCCCGTGACGGTGAACCCGTTGCGGCGCCACGCGATCGGGTCGAGGACGCGGGTCCGGCGCGGCGCCGTGGTGAAGTGATCACCGGCGTCGATCCCGGACAGGGCCTCGTCGAGCAGGGCGCGCGGGTCGGCCGTGCCGAGGTCCGGCAGGACGAGCCACACGGCGCCCAGCGCCTCGTCCCGCGTCCCGACGGGCAGCAGGACGCTGTTGTTGGTCGTGCCGTCCGCGCTCAGGCCGTAGCCCGCGACGTTGACCTCGACGCGCCACCAGTCGGCGCTGCGCCACAGGAGACCCTGCGTGAGCCGGATGGCCTGCACACGGCCCGGCGGGATGGTCTGCGAGCGTGTCTCGAGCAGGCCGTGGCGCAACCGGATGCCGTCGGGCGAGATCGCGCTGCGGAAGTTGAACTCGCGCGTGAACCGGCCGAACAGGTAGCCGCCGACGCCCAGGACCAGCGGCAGCGCCGTGAAGAGCGTGCCGATCTCGCGCGTGCCGATCGCGACCCCGACGAGGCCCAGCACGGCGAGGACCAGGACGATCATCGCGGCGGTGCGGACCAGCGACCAGACGAGGCGGCCCGGCGGGACCTCCAGGACTGGCTGCTCGGGCGCCTCGGGCGCTCCGAGGTCGGCAGGCCCGACGACGGCGCCCGGCTCTCCCGGCCCCTCACCGGCCGACGGCTCGCCCGGGCCGACCGGCGCGCCGGCGGGTCCGGCCCCCGGGACGGCCGTCCGCGCGGGTGCGCCACCGACACGGAGCCCTGCCGCGCGTGCGAGGAGCTCGGCACGCAGGTGGTTGGCGTCGTCGAGCTTGAGGAAGCCCAGCTTGATGCCCGAGTCCGAGCCGCCCGCGACCTCCAGGTTGAGCTCGGCCAGCCCGAACAGGCGGGCGACGAGCGGCTGCACGATGTCCACGGCCTGGAGCCGGTCGAGCCGCGCCTTGCGCTGCTGACGGAACAGGACCCCCGTGTGGAGGCGGACCGACTCGTCGTCGATCGCGTACGTCGTCATGCGCCAGGCGAGCGCGGAGTAGCCGAGGCCGATGAGACCGACGACGACTATCCCGCCCAGGATCTGCCACCAGCGGTTGCCGGCCAGCATGTTCTGCCCCGCAGGCAGGCCGTCCAGGGTCTGGTTGCCGACGACGACGAGGAGGACCGCGATGACGGTCCAGCCCCGGACCACCGGGGTCACGGGGTGGACGCGGTGCCAGGTGAGGTCGGTCGGTGGGGCGTCGGGCTGCGTGGTGCTCTCGCTCATAGCCCGGCCAACCGTGCCTCTCCACGAGAGGCGAGCCGGTCGCGCAGGCGCTCGGCCTCGGCCGGCTCCAGGCCGTCGATCGACGCGTCCGTCGCGGGCGACGCCGTGTGGAGCTGGACCTGGGCGATGCGGAACTTGCGCGCGAGCGGGCCTGCCTGGACGTCCACGTACTGCATTCGGCCGTACGGCACGACGACGAGCGAACGGAACATGACGCCCTTGCGGATCAGCAGGTCGTCGTCACGCTCGGCGTAGCCGATGGCCCGGACCTGGCGCGGCACCACGGCCACGCACCAGATCCCGATCACGAGCGCGACGGCCGGCACGACCCACAGCCAGACCAGGCTGAACACGAGTGCGAAGACCGCCCCCAGCACGAAGGGCACGAGCAGGAAGATGCCGACCGTGATCAGCCGCGCCGAGATCAACCGGCTCGACACGCCCTGCCAGTGCACGCCCGGCGGGTCGAAGGGGCCGCTGGCCGCCTCGCGGGTCGGGGCCTGGCCGGTCGGGGCCTGGCCGGTCTGGGCCTGGGGGGCGGGCTCGGTCGCTGGGGTCTGGCCCGGTGCTGGGTCCTGGTCCGGTGCGGAGGCCAGGTCGAAGGCGTGGTCCGTCATGTCCCCATCTTCCCATCCGGGCACGGCCCGCGCGTCGGCCGGAAGACCGACCTCGCGTCAGGCCGTGGTGCCGGCCTCGGGATCGGCCTCGCCGCCGGCGCGCGACCGTCCGTCGCTCGCGGGGTCGGTGTCGTCGGGCGGGACCTGGCAGAACGTCTCCACGACGAGCCCGACGACGGCGAGCACCACGGCGCACAGGGCCGCGACCCCCGCCGCGATCGCACGGTCGCGCCGCGCCTCGATCGCGAGGTCCCCCAGCACGGCGACGACCTGCGCGAGGTACCAGCCCGCGAGCAGCGCACCGGTGAGGGCCGCCGCCTTGGCGAGCACGAGCGTCCGGGCCGCCCGCAAGGCATCGAGCGACGGGCGCCGCCCCTTGAGGTAGGACCGCACGGCCCAGCCTGCCCAGAACACCCCGGCGGCGAGCCCGACCAGGGCCACGTCGACGATCCAGGGCACGTGCGGCAGGTACGTGCCCCGACGCTCGAGCCCGACGACGACGAGCCACCCGATCAGGGTCGTGACGACCGAGACGAGCAGGAGCGTCGTGACCTTGGTGCGCTGCATCAGCTCGACGGACCGCGCAGCTCGGCCGGGAAGGACATGGGCACACCCGTGATGGGAGCCTGCGGCGACGGCGGGACAGGCTGCGAGCCCTGCTGCTCAGCGGCCACCGGGTCCGGCTGCGGCTCGAACGGGCTCGCGGGGGTCTGGTGCACAGGGTGGAACTGCGGGGTCACCGGCTCTTCGGGGGCTGCCGGCGCCTGTGCCACCTGGGCTCGCTGCTCGACCGCAGGGGCCGACTGGGAGACGTCGGCCCACAGCGGCGGCACCTGGGCATGCGGCGGTTCCTGCCCGTCCTGCGGGTGCACGGGGTGGAAGGCCGGGACGAACGGGCCCGCCTCCTCCGCCGCCCGCTCGGGCGTCGGGGCCGGGGCTTGCGGGGTGGGTGCCTGGACCGGCGCAGCGGCCGGCTGCTCCGGCACGAACGGGTGCGCCGGGGCCTGCGCGGGCGCGGGCGCGGCGGGTGTGACGGGTGTGACGGCGTCCTGCGGGGTCGTGGGGGGTGCCGCGCCGTCGGGAGCGGGCGGCTGCGTGGCGGCCGTGGTCCGCTCCTGCTCGGGCACCACCGCGGCATCCTGCGCCTCGGGGGTCGCTGCCGCTTGGGGTGTCGGAGCCGCCACGGCGGGAGCCGCCGGGGGAACCGCAGGAGCCGCCGGGGCCTCGTCGGTGCGGACCGTGACCGGGGCGGCCTCGGGCTCGGGCTCGGCGTCGGTCAGCCAGTCGAGGGCCAGCCAACGGATGCCGCCGCGGTCCGGTGCGGTCGCCGCCAGCGCGGCGACGGGCCCACCCCCCAGGCCCGGCAGCACCGCGTCCGGCGCGATCTGCGACCACGGCTCGAGCACGAAGGCACGCTCGTGCGCCCGCGGGTGGGGCAGCTCGAGGTCCTCCGTGAACTCGGTGACGGTGCCGAAGACGATCAGGTCGACGTCGAGCGTGCGCGGTCCGTTGCGCTCGGCGCGGACCCGCCCGTGGGCGTTCTCGACCCCCTGGATGGCGTGCAGGAGCGCACGAGGCGCGAGCGTGGTGCGAGCCAGCAGGATCGCGTTGAGGTAGTCGGGCTGCTCGGGGCCGCCGACGGCCGCGGTCCGCGCGAGCGGCGACACGTCGGTGATCTCGAGGCCCGAGATCCGGTCGAGGTCGGTCACGGCGTCGCGCAACGTCTGCTGGGCGTCGCCCAGGTTGGCGCCCAGGGCCAGCACGACGGGCACGAAGCCCGCGGGGGCCTCGTCGAGACGGTCGAGCACGGGGGCCGGCACGGGCTCCGGTTCGGGAGCGGCCGGCGCCGCGGCGGGCGTCGGCTCGGCCGGCGCCGCGGCGACCTCGGGGGCCGCGCGCACGGGCAAGGGTGCCGGGACGGCGAGCGGTCCTGGCTCCGGCAGCGGCGGGACGGGGCCCGTCTCGCCGCTCGACGCCGCGGCGGCGAAGGACGCTGCCGGGGGCGGTGCGACGGCGCCCGGCTCCGACGCCGGGGAGGGCTCGGCCGGGACCGGTGCGGCGATCGGCTGCGCCTGCTCGCCCGGGAAGTTCTCGGCGGCGCCCTGGTGCGGGACGGGTGCGACGTCGTCGGGCAGGGGGTGCCCACCGGACGCGTCCGGTCCGTCGACCACGGGTGCCGCGCGCTCCGCGAGCGTGCCCGGCGCCGGGACCTCGTGCTCCGCGAGGGTGGCGGGGACCGCGGGGGCGTCCGACGCCGCAGGCGGTGCGACGGAAGTCTCCGCGACGGGCGCGCTGGCCGGCTCCCCGACGTCCGACGGCGCCACGACCGCCTCGGGGACGGTCGCCTCCGCGAGGGGCGTGGGCTCTGCCGCGACCTCGGGGACCGGCTGGTCGGTCCGGTCGGTCTGCGCGACCGGGCCGGGCTCGTCCACCACGGGCTCGAAGCTCTCCGCAGGGGCGCTCAGCGCGTCCTGGGGGGCGCTGTAGAACGAGTCGAGGGCGTCGACGAACTCCTGGTCGGACACCCCGCCGGTGTGCGGCACGTCGTCGGCTGCCGGACCGAGGTCCTCGGCGGTGGCGGCGAAGACGCCCTGGTCGGGCGAGCGGTCCGGCGCCGGTGCGGGAGAGACCGGCGGGATCGACGGCGGCATGACGACGTGCTGGTCCTGCGGCGCGGCCGGCTCCGTGACGGCGACGTTCCCGAGCACGGCCGGGGTGATCGACCCGACCGGGATGGGCACGACGCGGGGGGCCACGTCGGGCACGACCGGCACCTTGACGCGGTCACGACGGACGACGACCTCGACGTCGTCGAAGGGCACGGCGATGGGCGCCTGCGGCTTGTGGACCGCGACGTCGACCGCGACGACCGCCGGGTGGCGCAGCGCAGCCGCGGCGACCCGCTCGGCGACCGTCTCGATGAGGTCGACGGGCGAACCGGCGAGCACCGCGACGACGTCCTCGGCGACGACCGCGTAGCTCACGGTGTCCGCCAGGTCGTCACCTGCCGCAGCCGGGCGCGTGTCCAGGTGCAGCACCACGTCCGCGCGGAACAGCTGCCCGTCGAGGCGCTCGTGCTCGAACACGCCGTGGTGGCCCGTCGCGCTGAGCCCCGTGAGCCGGATCTGGTCGAGCGGGCGCCCGTCGGTCCCCTGCACCGCCCCTGCGAACGCTGTGCTCACGTCGTACTCCTGTCGTCGCTGTCGTTCGTTCCGTGGTCGTCCGTGCCCTGCCCCGCGCTGTCCGTCGTCGCAGGCAGGGAGCCGTGACCGGCACCGCCTGCCCCCGCGAAGGCCCGGGGGGCTGGCGCCGAGACGACCGATCCCCCGCTCGCATCCTCCCCTGTCCGACCGGCCCGAGTCCACGCGGCGGCGACACGTACGGCATCCGCCGAGGCCCGGACCGCGTGCACTCGCACGCACCAGGCCCCTTCTGCGGCAGCCAGGGCCGTGATCGCGGCGGTCGCCGCGTCCCGCTCGAGCGGCGGGGCGGGCGTGCCGTCCGGCCCGGCGAGCAGGTGCCCGAGGAAGCGCTTGCGGGACGCGCCCACCAGCACGGGGAACCCGAGTCCGCGCAGCGTGCCCAGGTGCGTCAGGAGGGGCCAGTTCGTGGAGCCCGCCTTGGAGAAGCCGAGGCCCGGGTCCAGGACGATCCGGTCGTCGCGCACCCCGGCCGCGCGCAGCGCCTCGACGCGCACGGCGAGCTCGTCCCGGACGTCGGTCACGACGTCGTCGTACACCTCGAGGTCGTCCATGACGTCCGCGTGACCGCGCCAGTGCATGGCCACGAACACCGCCCCGGTGCGGGCCGCGACCGCGGCCATCTCCGGGTCCGCGAGCCCCCCCGAGACGTCGTTGATGATCCGGGCGCCTGCCGCGACCGCCTGCTCGGCGACCGTGGCCCGCGTCGTGTCGACGCTCACCACGGCTCCCCGGTCCGCGAGGGCCGAGATCACGGGCAGGACCCGGGCGAGCTCCTCCTCGACGGGCACGCGCCCCGCACCCGGACGCGTGGACTCGCCCCCGACGTCGAGGACGTCCGCCCCCTCGGCGAGCAGCTCGAGGCCGTGCTCGATCGCCGCACGCGGCTCGAACCACTCACCACCGTCGGAGAAGGAGTCGGGCGTGACGTTGACGACTCCCATCACGAGCGTCCGGCCGGCCCCCGCGAAGGGCAGGCCGGGGAGCTCGCCGTCGTGCTGTGTGTACCGCACTGCTGCGTGCCTACCGTCCGAGGATCAGGCTCATGGCCTCGGCACGCGTGGCGCCGTCACGCATCTGGCCGCGCACCGCCGACGTCACGGTCCGCGAACCCGGCTTGCGGACGCCGCGCATGGACATGCACAGGTGCTCGCACTCGACCACGACGATCACACCGCGCGGCTCGAGGTGCTCGACCAGGGCGTCGGCGATCTGCGTCGTGAGCCGCTCCTGGACCTGGGGGCGGCGCGCGTAGACGTCGACCAGCCGGGCCAGCTTGGACAGCCCCGTGATGCGGCCGTCGGCGTTCGGGATGTACCCCACGTGAGCGACCCCGTGGAACGGCACCAGGTGGTGCTCGCACGTCGAGTACACCTCGATGTCCTTGACCAGCACCATCTCCTCGTGGCCGAGGTCGAACATGGTGGTCAGGACGTCGGCGGGCTCCTGGCGCAGTCCCCCGAAGATCTCGCGGTAGGCGCGGGCGACCCGTGCGGGGGTCTCCTGGAGGCCCTCGCGGTCCGGGTCCTCCCCCACGGCCAGGAGAAGCTCGCGCACTGCGGCGCGCGCCCGCTCCTCGTCGTACTCGGGGACGTCCGCCGCGGCCCGCAGGCCCTGCTCGACCCGTGCGGTCACGTCAGACCTGCCCGTCGTCGACCAGGCGGTCCGCAGGGACCTCGCTGATGCGCTCGGGCGGGAGCTCGTCGTTCGCGGCCGCGGCCTCGTCCTGCGGGACGACGATCGGCTCGCCCGACGGGTCCTTGGGCATGGCGGCCTTCTCGGCGTCGGTCAGGACCGGAGGACGGTGCGAGACGGCGCGCTGCTCGCTCGAGAGCCAGACCTCACGAGGGTCACGCTTGACGACCGGGGCGAAGATCTGCGCGAGCTCGGCCTGGTTCAGGGTCTCCTTCTCGAGAAGCTCCAGGACCAGGTGGTCCAGCACGTCGCGGTACTGGACGAGCACCTCCCAGGCCTCGTCGTGCGCGGCCTCGACGAACCGGCGCACCTCGTGGTCGACCGTGCCCGCGACCGACTCGGAGTAGTCGCGCGTGTGGCCCATGTCGCGGCCCATGAAGGGCTCCCCCGCGCCGGTGCCGAGCTTGATCGCCCCGACGCGCTCGCTCATGCCGTACTCGGTGACCATCTTCTTGGCGATCGCGGTCGCCTTCTCGATGTCGTTCGAGGCGCCCGTGGTCGGGTCGTGGAACACGAGCTCCTCGGCGACGCGGCCACCCATCGCGTAGGCGAGCTGGTCGAGCAGCTCGTTGCGCGTCGTGGAGTACTTGTCCTCGAGCGGCATGACCATGGTGTACCCCAGGGCGCGACCGCGCGGCAGGATCGTCACCTTGGTCACGGGGTCCGTGTAGCGCATGGCCGCGGCGACCAGGGCGTGACCGCCCTCGTGGTACGCCGTGATCTTCTGCTCCTTGACGTTCATCACGCGGGTCCGCTTCTGCGGGCCGGCGATGACGCGGTCGATCGCCTCGTCGAGGGCGCGGTCGTCGATGAGCTGGGCGCCCGAGCGCGCGGTGAGCAGCGCGGCCTCGTTGAGGACGTTGGCCAGGTCGGCGCCCGTGAAGCCGGGGGTGCGGCGGGCGACGGCGGCCAGGTCGATCTCGGGGACGATCGGCTTGCCCAGCGCGTGCACCGCGAGGATCGCCTCACGGCCCTTGAGGTCGGGGGCCTCGACCGCGATCTGCCGGTCGAAGCGGCCCGGGCGCAGCAGCGCGGGGTCGAGGATGTCGGGGCGGTTCGTCGCGGCGATGAGGATGACGTTGGTCTTGACGTCGAACCCGTCCATCTCGACGAGGAGCTGGTTCAGCGTCTGCTCGCGCTCGTCGTGCCCGCCGCCCATGCCGGCACCGCGGTGACGGCCCACGGCGTCGATCTCGTCGACGAAGATGATCGCCGGGGAGTTCTCCTTGGCCTGCTGGAACAGGTCGCGCACCCGGCTCGCACCGACGCCGACGAACATCTCGACGAAGTCGGAGCCCGAGATCGTGTAGAACGGCACGCCGGCCTCGCCCGCGACGGCGCGCGCCAGGAGCGTCTTGCCGGTCCCGGGAGGCCCGTACAGCAGCACCCCCTTGGGGATCTTCGCGCCCACGGCCTGGAACTTGTCGGGCTCGGCGAGGAACTCCTTGATCTCGTGGAGCTCCTCGACGGCCTCGTCCGCACCTGCGACGTCGGCGAACGTCACCTGCGGGGTGTCCTTGGACGCGAGCTTGGCCTTGGACTTGCCGAAGCCCATGACCTTGGAGCCGCCGCCCTGCATGCGGGACAGCAGGAACCAGAAGACGAGACCGATGATGAGGAACGGCAGGATGAGCGAGAGGGCCGACGCGAGGAACGAGGGACGCGCGATCTCGGAGTTGTAGCCCTTCGGGGGGTCCGCCTCCGTGACGGCGTTCACGACGGCCTCGCCCTGGGGTGCGACGTAGAAGAACTCCACGCTCTTGCCCTGGGACGTGCCGTCGACCTCGTAGTCCTCGGTGAGCGTCAGCTGGACGCGCTGGTCGCCGTCGACGATGAGGGCCTGCTCGACCTTGCCGTCCTGGAGGAGCTCGAGGCCCGTCGAGGTGTCGACACGGTGGACGCTGGGCCCGGACAACGCCATGAAGGCGATCCCGAGGATCGCCAGGCCCACGACGATCCAGATGATCGGTCCGCTGAGAATCTTCTTGATGTTCATCGGCGACGGGGACGATTCCCCGTATCCCTCCACTCGCGCAATGGTTCCGCCAGTGAAGTTACACGCACAACCTGGCAGTTGGCTGGTCTGTTCGCCCAGGGCGTTGCGTCGACGAGCGACGTCCGCAACGGGTGGCGGCCGGGGCCGCGGGCGGCCCGCGCGTGACGCGAGGAGGGCGCACGACGACGTGCCGTGGCCCCCTCCCCCCGTCCCCGCGCGGGCACGGTGGAGCGCGTCAGGACGAGTAGACGTGCGGGGCGAGCGTGCCCACGAACGGCAGGTTGCGGTACTTCTCCGCGTAGTCCAGGCCGTAGCCCACGACGAACTCGTTGGGGATGTCGAAGCCGATGTAGCGCACGTCGACCTCGGTCTTCGCGGCGTCGGGCTTGCGGAGCATCGCGGCGACCTCGACCGAGGCCGGGCCGCGGCTGCGCAGGTTCGACAGCAGCCACGACAGCGTCAGGCCCGAGTCGATGATGTCCTCGACGATGAGCACGTGACGGCCCGTCAGGTCGGCGTCGAGGTCCTTGAGGATGCGCACGACGCCCGAGGACTTGGTGCCCGACCCGTACGACGAGACGGCCATCCAGTCCATCTCGACGTCGTGGTGCAGCAGGCGCGCGAGGTCCGCCATGACCATGACGGCGCCCTTGAGCACGCCGACGAGCAGGAGGTCCTTGCCCGCGTAGTCGCGGTCGATCTGCTCGGCGAGCTCCACCAGCCTCCCGCGGAGCTGGTCCTCGGTGAGGAGGATGTTCTCGAGGTCGTTGCCGACGTCGGATGAGTCCACGGGTTTCACTCCTGTGCTGGTTCTGCTGGGGTCTCGGCGGGCACGGTTCGCTCGGGCGAGGGGGTACGCGCGGGCCGTAGGAAGAGTCTCCCACGGGTCCGCAGTGCCCGAAGGTCTCCCGGCAGGTGTGCGGGTCCCTGGCCGCGCCAGTCGGTGATCATCGCGTCGAGCGCCGCGACGTGGCTCGCGAAGAGAGATCCGGCAGGGCTCCCGGCCTCGGCCGCGGCCCGTCGCAGCGCCCGACGGCGGAGCGCGGCCGGGGCGGACCGCAGCACCTCGGTGTCGAGCACCACAGGAGCGACGCGCGGGCGCGGCCCCGCGTCGGCAGGCTCGACGACGCGCGCGTCGTCGAGCAGCCGGCCCGCGAGCTCGTCGAGCAGGTCGGCGTCCTCGCGGAGCAGGTCGGCGGTCCGGGCGAGGGTGACCGCGACGCCCGGTCCGAGCACGTCCTCGAGGACGGGGAGGACACGTGCACGCACCTGCGAGCGCAGGGGCAGGGCCACGGCGGGCAGCGTGGCCGGGCCGCCCGGGTCCGCCGCGCTCGCGACCGGCGTGGCGCCCTGGGACCGGACGGGACCCTGGGACGGGGCGACGTCGGGCGCTCCGTTCGTCGGATCGGTCCACCAGGCCAGCCCGTTCGCGGTGCACACGTCCTCGGTGTCGGTCCGCCGCAGCCCCAGGAACGGACGCCGGTACGTCCCGCGGACGGCGGCCATGCCCGCGAGGGACCGGGCCCCCGACCCGCGCGCGAGCCCCAGCAGGACGGACTCGGCCTGGTCGTCCAGGGTGTGCCCCAGCAGGACCGCCGCGGCACCCGTCCGGTGAGCGACGTCGTCGAGCACGGCGTAGCGCGCGCGGCGCGCCGCCGCCTCCAGCCCGCCAGCGCCCGTGACCTCGACCCGCCGGACCTCGACCGGGTCGAGCCCGAGCGCGCTGCACTGCGCCGCCGCGACGGCAGCGACCTCCGCGCTGCCGTGCTGGAGCCCGTGGTCGACCACGACGGCCCCCGCACGCAACCCGTCGCGCGAGGCGACGAAGGCCGTCGCGGCCGCGAGCGCGAGCGAGTCCGCACCGCCCGAGCAGGCCACGAGCACGAACGCACCGGGCCCGAGGTCGTGGACCGCGCTGCGCACCGCGCGACGCGCCGCCGCCTCGGCAGGACGAGGACCGACCACGGGCGCGTCAGCCGTGGACCCGGCGCACCCAGGCCCCGGGGTCGGCGATCTCGCGGGCGGCAGGCAGGTGCTCGGGGGTCGACCACACCGCGTTGAGCCCGTCGCGCCCCACCTGCCTCTCGACCGCGCGCACGAACGCCGCACCGTCGCGGTACTGGGCGAGCTTGGCGTCCATCCCGAGGAAGCGGCGCAGCACCGTGTCGAGCGTGCTGCTGCCCTGCCCGTCGCGGCGCGCCTCGAACTGCGCCCGGATCCGGCGCACGGTGGGGACGGTCGCACGCCCGACGGCGTCCATCATGACGTCGGCGTGCCCTTCCAGGAGGGCCATGACCGCAGACACCTCCGCGAGCGAACGCTGCTGGTCGGACGTGAGCAGCCCGTGGGCGACCCCGCCCTCCTGCCCGCGCACGGCCCGCAGGACGACCCGGCCGGCCGTCGCGAGCTTGTCGCGCAGACGCGCCTCGGCGAGCTGCCGCGAGGACTCCGAGAGACCGACGAGCAGCTCGCGGGCCGAGGCCCGAAGATGCTCCGCGAGCCACGGGGCCGCCGCGAACTGGAGCGCATGCGTCTGCTCGTGCAGGCACACCCACAGACGGAAGTCCGCCGGGACCAGGTCGAGGTCGCGCTCGAGCTGCAGGACGTTCGGGGCGACCAGGAGCAGGCGTCCGGGGTCAGCCGGACCGTGCGCGCTGTACGGGTCGAACTGACCCAGGACGCGGCTCGAGAGCGCCGCCAGGACCGCTCCCACCTGGGCCGCCCCGACGAGCGCCGTGGTCGCCGAGACGGGCTTGTCGCCGGCGCCGGTGAGCGACTCCGCGACACCGTCCGTCAGGCTCGCCATGACCTCGGTGTTGGCCCTCGCCCACCGCGACCGGTCGACGACGAAGACCTGCGAGAGGGCCGCGGTCGGGTCACCGGTCGCCTCGGCGCGCGAGACGCTCCCGCTCGGCACCATGCGCGTGACGCGCAGGACGTGCGGCACCGCGGCCGACGCCGCCTCGCGCAGGCCCTCCACGAGCGCAGCGAGCTCGTCGCGCGAGGCGGTCGGCCCGGGGGGCGCGACCCGGGCGGCGATCTGCGCGGCAGAGGTCCAGTCGACGAGCGGCGCGCCGACCACGGAAGACGTCATCGCCCCACCGTAGCCGGTGAGCGCGAACGGTCACCGTCGGGGTGCGGGAGCGTCACCGTCGGCGGGCGGGAACGTCACCCTCGGCGGGCGGGCGTCAGTCCTCCGCGCCCACCAGGCTCCCGACGAACCCGTCCATGAGCAGGCGCGCGCCGTACGTGGCGCCGTCGGGCACGGCGTCCGCGAGCAGCACGAACACGAGCTGGCGGTCCTGCGCCGTGACGACCGTCCCCGCGAGCGACGTGACGTTCGGCAGGCTCCCCGTCTTGGCCCGGACCACGCCCCGGCCGGGTGAGGAGAGGTAGCGGTCGTCGAGCGTGCCGGACAGCCCGGCGACAGGCAGCCCGACCGCACCGGCGCGCAGTCCCGGCTGCTCCGGGTCGGCCAGGAGGTCGACCACCGCGGCGAGCTGCGCGGCCGAGACCGCGGACCCGTCCCCGAGCCCCGAGCAGTCCGCGAGGACGGCGCCCGTCAGGTCCACCCCGAGGCGCGACACGCTCGCGGCCACGGCCTGCGTGGCGCCGTCGGACGTCGCGGGCAGCCCCGCGTCGATCGCGACGAGGCGACCCACGACCTCGGTGATGGTGTTGTCCGAGTGCTCGAGGAAGTACGCGACGATCTCGCTCAGCGGTGCGGACTCGACCGACCCGATCACCCTGGCCGCCGAGGCGGACTCACCACGGACGGGAGCGCCCTCGACCGTGATGCCCAGCTCGGTGAGGCGCGCCGCGAGCACCTCCGCCGCGGCGAGCGACGGGTCGGCGCTGCGCCTGGCGTACTCCGCGTCGCTGAGGCGGGCGATGTCGACCGCGACCGAGGTCACGGGGGCGATGTAGCCCGCCGTCACGTTGCCGGGGAACACCGCGGGGCTGACCGGGGGGCCGGTGAAGTAGCGGTCGTCGACCACGAGGCGCACGGTCGTCCGCCCGGTGAGCGTGAGCTCGCCCGCGACCTGCGTCGCCAGGTCCGCCATCCCTGCCCGGCCGTTGACGGCCAACGGATCGCCCGCACCGGCCGCGAGCATCATGTCGCCGCCACCGACGAGGGCGATCGTGCCGGGGTCGACCTCGACGACCTTCGTGGTGAGCGTCACCTCGGGCCCCGGGGAGGCGAGGGCCGCGGCCGCCGTGAGGACCTTCTGGGTCGAGGCCGGGACCATGAGGGTGTCGGCGCCGTTCTGCGCGAGCACCTCGCCCGTGATCCGGTCCATCACGACACCGCCCACCCGGCTGCCGAGCCGCGG
The DNA here is from genome assembly GCF_000718325.1 of Oerskovia turbata. Classification (GTDB taxonomy): domain Bacteria; phylum Actinomycetota; class Actinomycetes; order Actinomycetales; family Cellulomonadaceae; genus Oerskovia; species Oerskovia turbata. Next base: position 154,943 of record NZ_JOFV01000001.1, on the reverse strand, counting down.
GTCCTCGACCAGCGCGTCGAGCGAGGCGGAGATCTCCGCGGCGTCGGGCAACGGGGCCGACTCGTCCAGGACCGGGAGCGTCTGTGCAGGTGACGCCGAGTCGACGGCACCGGGAGGGCTCGGGAAGGGCGCGGCGGGGGCCACAGCGGGGGCCGTCGTCAGGACACCGGGAACGACGTCGTACGCGTCCGCCGTCAGGTAGCCGCCCGCGAGGACCACCACGATCCCCGCGGTGATCCCGGTGCGTGCAGCCCAGCCCATCTCGTCCCTCTTCCCGCCTGCCGTCGACGCCCGGAGGGCGTCGCTCACGTGCGCATTATCACCCAGAAGCGCGGAGTCCTCGGGGTCCGGCCACCGCCGACCCGGGCCGTTCGTGTCACACTAGAGGGCGCATGCTGGCCTGGAACCTCGTGGTCCACACCACCCGGCCGGGTTCACCGGCCGCGACGGCCGGGGCCGCGTGCGCACGACAGCCGATTCACGACCGCCACACCGCGACCGAGCGGGTGAGCCGGTTCAACTGGAGGAGAACAGTGGAGTTCGACGTCACGATCGAGATCCCGAAGGGCCAGCGCAACAAGTACGAGGTCGACCACGCGACCGGTCGCATCCGTCTTGACCGCATGCTGTTCACCTCGACGCGCTACCCGGACGACTACGGCTTCATCGAGGGCACCCTGGGTGAGGACGGCGACCCGCTGGACGCCCTGGTCCTCCTCGAGGAGCCCACGTTCCCCGGCTGCCTGATCCGCTGCCGCGCGCTCGGCATGTTCCGCATGCGCGACGAGGCCGGCGGCGACGACAAGGTCCTGTGCGTCCCCACGGGCGACCAGCGTGCGGCCTGGCGCCAGGACATCGACGACGTGTCGGACTTCCACCGTCTCGAGATCCAGCACTTCTTCGAGGTCTACAAGGACCTCGAGCCGGGCAAGTCCGTCGAGGGCGCCCACTGGACCGGTCGCGCCGAGGCCGAGGCCGAGATCGAGCGCTCCATCCAGCGCGCGATCGACAGCGGGTACCACACCCCCGGTCACTGACGACGCTTCTCGTCGGACGCACCGCACCGACGGCGGACGAAGGCCCGGTCCCCTCAGGGGGACCGGGCCTTCGTCCGTGGTGGCTCGTGCGGGCCCCGGTCAGGGGCCACGGTCAGGCACAGGTCAGGGGCGACCCGCGTACGGCATGGTGTTCGTCCAGCGCACCGCTGTGATCCGGACGGGCACCCCGGGCTGCGAGGCCTCGATCATCTGGCCGCCGCCCGCGTAGATCGCGACGTGCCAGATCGTGCTCGGGTCCTGAGTGTTCCGGCCGTAGAAGATGAGGTCCCCGGGGCGGAGCTGGTCGTAGCCGACCTTCGCCACCTTCGCGTACTGCGAGCGGGAGGTCCGGGTGATGTTGACGCCCGCGCTCGACCACGCCTGCGACGTGAGCCCCGAGCAGTCGTACGCGGGGCCGTTGCCGCCCCAGAGGTAGTCGGCGCCGATCTTGGAACGAGCCCAGTCGACCGCGGCCTGGCCCTTGGCCGCCCCCGACCCCGGGGGCGTCACGGGCGGAGTGACCGGCGGGGTCACGGGCGGAGTGACCGGCGGGGTCACGGGCGGAGTGACCGGCGGTGTCACCGGGGGCGTCACAGGTGGTGTGACGGGCGGAGTCACGGGCGGGGTCACCGGCGGCGTCACGGGCGGAGTCACCGGCGGGCTCACCGGCGGCGCGACGCTGCCCCCGCCCGACGGCGGAGCGGTCGTCCCCGACCCGCCCGCACCGGGCGACGGCACGCTCTGGCCACCACGGTCGCCCTGCGCCTGCGCCTCGGCCGCCGCCCGGCGCTCGGCGTCCAGGGCGTCCTGGCGCGCGCGTTCCTCCTCGACGGTCGTGGCCCGTGCTGCCGCGAGGTCCGCGAGGAGCTCGTCACGGCGCGCGGTGGCGGCACGCACCGCTCCGTCGATCCCCTGCTGTGCCTCGAGGGCGGTGGTCAGGGTCTGGTCGGCACGCTCGCTGGCGGCGGCCCGTTCCTCCTGGGCCGCGACCGACCGGGCCCGTGCGGCGTCCGCGAGGGCGCGTGCGGTGCGGTGCCCGTCGGCGACGGCCTGGACCTTGCGGCCCGTGAGCCGCCCGGCCTGCTCGGACGCGACGATCTGGTCGAGCTCGTCGGCGTCGAGCACGACACGCAGCGCGTCGAGGGAGCCGCCGGACTGACGCGACGCGCGGTACGTGGCCCCCATGGCGGACCGCGCTCCGGCCTCTCCGGCCTCGGCCTCGTCGAGCGCGGCCTGCGCGGCCTCGACCTCGGCCTTCGCGGCCTCGAGCTCCATCTGCGCGTCGGTGGCGTCCTCGGCGGCGAGCCCCGCGCGCATCCAGGCGTCGTCCCGCTGCCCGGCGAGGACCGCGAGGTCGGCCTCGATCTGGGCCACGCGCTGGTTGACCGAGCGTTCGTCCTGCTGGGTCGAACCGGAGCCGTCGTCGGCAGGATCGGCCACCGCGATCGGGGCGACCCCGCCGGTGAGCGTGACGGTCAGGGCCGCGACGACCGCGAGCCGACCCGCAACACGGGGTGCACCGGTCTCCTGGGGTGAGCGACGCCGTCGGGCGGGTGCTGCCTGCTGGGGGGAAGGGTGTGAGATCGTCACGCTCCTCCTATGCGTCGTCGGGACGAGTCGGCCGGACCGGTGGCCGCGGGCCACGATCGCGGCCGACGTCCAGTCTCTCCGGCGGCCCCCGGGGAGGCGACCCGGCACACGGGTGAACAGGGGGTGCCCCTGGGTGAAGATCGACCTCTTGAGTCTCGCATGGCGAGATGGGGGTATCGCCGGATGAGATGCCGACCTACTCTCGGGACATGACCTGCCGCCGAATGTGTAGCTGACCCCCAGCGCACGTTCGCCTGCCCTGCGGGCGGCACCCGGACGCACCTCGGACCGGCGACCTGACGACGACCGTCAGCCGCAGCCCCCGACGTCCGGCCGGACCCGCCCACCGCGTGCGCACCAGTCCCCCACTGCCCCGCCGCGGACCGCCCCGGAACCAGGCCACCGGACGCACCTGCGGCTCCCTCCCCCGCACCCCCAAGGAGCCACCATGAGCACCGAGCCCCGCTGGTCCTTCGAGACCCGCCAGATCCACGCCGGCCAGACGCCCGACCCCACCACCGGGGCCCGCGCGCTGCCGATCTACCAGACCACGTCGTTCGTCTTCCCCGACGCGGGCGTCGCCGCCGACCGCTTCGCCCTCAAGGACCTCGGCCCCATCTACACGCGCATCGGCAACCCGACGGCCGAGGTCGTGGAGAACCGCATCGCCAACCTCGAGGGCGGCGTCGGTGCCCTGCTCCTCGCGTCGGGCCAGGCCGCGACGACGTTCGCGATCCTCAACGTCGCCGAGGCAGGCGACCACGTCGTGGCGAGCCCGTCGCTGTACGGCGGCACGTACAACCTGCTCCAGTACTCGCTCGCCAAGCTCGGCGTCGAGACCACGTGGGTGAGCGACCCGCACGACCCGCAGGCATGGCGCGACGCGGCCCGCCCGAACACCAAGGCGTTCTTCGCCGAGACCATCCCCAACCCGAAGGCCGACGTCCTCGACATCGAGGCCGTCGCCGCCGCGGCGCACGAGGTCGGCGTCCCGCTCATCGTCGACAACACCGTCGCGACGCCCTACCTGCTGCGCCCCATCGAGTTCGGCGCGGACATCGTCATCCACTCCGCGACCAAGTACCTCGGCGGGCACGGCTCGGCGATCGGCGGCGTGATCGTCGACTCCGGGAACTTCGACTTCTCGAAGGACCCCGAGCGGTTCACGAACTTCAACACCCCCGACCCCAGCTACAACGGGATCGTGTACGCCCGCGACCTCGGCGTCGACGGCATCCTCGGCGCGAACCTCGCCTACATCCTCAAGGCACGCGTCCAGCTCCTGCGGGACCTCGGATCGGCGATCTCGCCGTTCAACGCGTTCCTCATCGCCCAGGGCATCGAGACCCTGTCGCTGCGCGTCGAGCGCCACGTCGAGAACGCCAAGACCGTCGCGGCGTGGCTCGAGTCGCGCGACGACGTCGTGTCCGTGGGCTACGCAGGCCTCCCGTCGAGCCCCTGGTACGCCAACGCGCAGAAGTACACGCCGCGCGGCGCGGGCGCGATCGTCACGTTCGAGCTCGACGGCGGCGCCGACGCCGGGCAGGCGTTCGTGTCCGCGCTCACGCTCCACTCGAACGTCGCCAACATCGGCGACGTCCGCTCGCTCGTCATCCACCCGGCGTCCACGACGCACGCGCAGCTCAGCCCCGAGGAGCAGGTCAAGGCCGGCGTCACGCCGGGCCTCGTCCGCCTGTCCGTCGGGATCGAGCACGTCGACGACATCCTCGCGGACCTCGAGGCAGGGTTCACCGCCGCGAAGGCCGCACTGGGGTCCGACGCCGCGACCGCTGCCTCGGTCGCGGCGGAGTAGGGCACCGGGACACGCGATGACGATTCTGGACGGCCGGGGCGCGCCCGGTGCCCCGGCCGTACAGTGGGCGACGATGACTCCTCCGGCTCCCCCCGCGTCCCCGCGCCCGCTGCGCGGGTCGGACTCGCGCGCCCGGGCCAAGGCGCCCGTCCCGGCCTCGGCCGCGTGGCGCGAGGGGGACGACGCCGGGGACCGTCGCTTCGCCGACGTCGGCACGTTCGACCTCGAAGCCGGTGGACGGCTCCCGGACGTGCGCGTGGCGTACGAGACCTGGGGCACGCTCGCCCCCGACGGGTCCAACGCCGTGCTCGTGCTGCACGCGCTGACCGGGGACTCGCACGTCGTCGGCCCGGCCGGACCCGGCCACCTGTCCGCGGGCTGGTGGGAGGCGATGGTCGGGCCGGGCGCCCCCATCGACACCGACCGGTACTTCGTCGTCGCGCCCAACGTGCTCGGCGGTTGCCAGGGCACCACGGGCCCGGCGTCGGACGGGCCGGACGGCCGCCCCTGGGGCGGGCGCTTCCCGCGCGTGACGACCCGCGACCAGGTCGCCGTCGAGATCGAGCTCGCACGCGCCCTCGGCATCTCGTCGTGGGAGCTCGTGATCGGGGCGTCCATGGGCGGGCTGCGCGTGCTCGAGTGGGCGATCCTCGGCCCCGAGGCCGGTATCACGGTCGAGTCGGTCGCGGTCATCGCGTCGGGCGCCCAGACGTCTGCCGACCAGATCGCGTGGGCGCACCCCCAGCTCGGCGCGATCCGCGCCGACCCGCAGTACCGCGGCGGCGACTACTACGACGTGCCCGACGACCAGGGCCCCCACGTGGGCCTCGGCATCGCCCGGCAGATCGCGCACGCGACCTACCGCAGCGCCCGCGAGCTCGACGAGCGCTTCGGCCGCCTGCCGCAGGGCGGCGAGGACCCGTTCACCGACGGCCGCTACGCCGTCCAGTCCTACCTGGACCACCACGGCGACAAGCTCTCGCGCCGCTTCGACGCGAACTCCTACGTCGTGCTGACCGAGTCCATGCTGACGCACGACCTGGGTCGCGACCGCGGCGGCGTCGACGCCGCCCTGGGGCAGATCACGGCCCGCGCGCTCGTCGTGGCCGTCGACACCGACCGCCTGTTCCTCCCCGAGCACTCCGCACGGATCGCCCAGGGCATCCCGGGCGCGCAGCCGCTGCGTCTTCTGCACTCGGAGTTCGGGCACGACGGGTTCCTCATCGAGTTCGACCAGCTCGGGCCCATGGTCACGCAGTTCCTCGGGGAGCGCGCGCAGGTCTGAGGACGATGTGCGCCCCGCCCCGGACGTCCACCCCTCGCACCGCACGTGACGCCGCGCCCCGCACCCGGCACGATGTCCCCATGACCGCAGACCTGGCCGAGGCCACCGCAGCCCTCCGTACCCAGTGGGACCGCCTCGAGAGGTGGCTCGGGTCGCTCGACGACACCCTGGACGACGCGGTCGACCAGCCCAGCGTCCTGGCGGGCTGGACCGTGGGCGAGCTCGTGTCCCACCTCGGCCGTGCCATGGACGCGCTCGTGGCCGCGGGCCCGGTCGCCCCCGGCACCAACCCGCTCACGCTCGCCGAGTACCTCGGCACCTACCCCGAGCGCGCCGAGCAGATCGCCCAGGTCACCCGCGCCCTCGACGAGGAGATCGCGGCGGACCGGCTGACCGCCGTGTCGGGGTACGCGCGGCGCGCGTTCGCACGTCTCGACGAGCTCGCCCCGACCGAGACCGTGGTCCAGGCCCGCCGCGGCCCCATCACGCTGCGCGACATGGTGGTCTCGCGCCTCGTCGAGCTCGTCGTGCACGCCGACGACCTGGAGCGCAGCCTGCCGGGCGTCGCCGAGAAGGCCGTCGACCGCGGCGCGCTGGACCTGGTCGCCGCGGAGCTGCTGCGCATCGTCGTGGCGCGCGGCGGCTGGAGCCTCGAGGTCGTCGACCCGCGCCTGTGGGTGCGCCTCGCGACGGGCCGCATCCCCTACGACGTCGACGACCTGGCCCGTGCGCTCGCACCGCTCCACACCTCGGACTCGGTCCCTGACCTGGGGCGCATGCTGCCGCTGCTCTGACCACGCCGCCGCGCCACAGGCGCGAGACGGGGCCGCCGCCCCAAGCGACCGAACTATGCTCGACCGGTGGTGAACGACGTGCGGGTGACGGTCCTGGCAGGCGGTGTGGGTGGCGCGAAGCTCGCTCACGGCATGGAGCTCGCGGGGGCCGACCTCACGGTCGTGGTCAACACGGCCGACGACGTCGAGCTGCACGGCCTCGCGATCAGCCCGGACCTCGACACCGTGACGTACACGCTCGCGGGCCTCGCCGACGACGTGCGCGGCTGGGGACTGGCCGGGGAGACCTACGCGACGCTCGACGCCCTGCGGCGCCTGGGCGAGGACACGTGGTTCACGCTGGGCGACAAGGATCTCGCGACGCACGTCGCACGCACGGCCCGCTTGCGCGCCGGGGCGACGCTGACCGAGGTCACCGCGCAGATCACGGGCTCGCTCGGGGTCCGCTCGCGCCTGCTCCCCATGACGGACGACCTCGTCGCGACCGTCGTCGAGACGGCCGACGGGTCGCTGGGCTTCCAGGAGTACTTCGTCGCCCGCCAGCACCGCGACGAGGTCCTGGGCCTGACGTTCGTCGGGGCCGAGCACGCGTCCCCCGCACCGGGCGTGCTCGACGCGGTCTCCGGTGCGGACCTGCTGGTGATCGCGCCGTCGAACCCGTTCCTGTCGATCGAGCCGATCCTGAGCGTGCCGGGCGTGCGCGACGCCCTCGCGGCCTCGGCGGCCCGCCGCGTCGCGGTGAGCCCGATCGTCGGCGGGCGCGCGCTCAAGGGCCCCGCGGCGTCGGTCCTCGCGAGCCTCGGGCACGACGTCTCGGCGCTCGGCGTCGCGCGCCTGTACGTGGGGCTGGTCGACGTCATGTGCATCGACGAGGCCGACCGCGACCTCGCGCCCGCGATCGAGGCCCTGGGCCTCGAGGTCCTCGTGACGGACACGGTCATGGGTGGGGCGCAGGGCCGCGAGCGCCTGGCGCGCGAGCTGCTCGCGGCATCGGCATGACGCCCGACGGCGCCGCTCACCCCACCGGTACGGGTGCGGCGGGTGCGTCCCCGGCCCGGCAGCGGGTGGTGGCCGTGGTGCCGCTGCGCGACGGTTCCTCGGGCAAGTCGCGGCTCGCGACCGTGCTCGACCCGGCCGAGCGCAGCCGGCTGATCGGGGTGCTCGCGCGGTACGTGGTCGGGACGCTGCTCGCGAGCGAGTCGGTGGAGCGGGTGCTCGTGGTGACGTCGGACCCTCGTTTTACGTGGCGCGCGCTGGGCAACCTGGCCGAGCCGGTTCCCCTGCCGAGGGTGACCGACCCACCTGCCGAGGGCGACGGCGACAACGCCGAGGGTGACGCTCCCGGTCGCCTCCAGATCGTCCTGCAGCCCGCGAGCCGTCCGGGGTTGAACGCCGCCCTCGACGTCGGGCGGGAGATCGTCGCGAGCCTCGTGGCCGACCCGGCGGGCGAGGCTGCCTGCGCCACGGCTGTGCGACCCGTCCGGCTCCTCGTCGCCCACGCCGACCTCCCGGCGCTCGCGACCGACGACGTCGAGGCCCTGCTCGCCGAGGACGCACCGGTCGTCGTCGCGACCGACCGAACCCGGTCGGGCACCAACCTCCTGGTGCTCGACGCCGACGCACCGTTCACGTTCCGCTTCGGTGTCGAGAGCCTCGAGGCGCACCTGGCCGAGGCCGAGCGCCGGGGCGTGCGCGCCGCCGTCGTGCAGCGGACCGGGACCGCGGTGGACCTCGACACGCTCGACGACTGGTCCGAGCTCCCCGCGGACGTACGAGCCCGCGACGAGCTCGCGGACCTGCACCGCGCGATCGACCGGTCCCACAGGGCCTGACCCCGTCAACCCGGTTGTCAGAACACGCGAGCACCAGAGGTCACGCTCGTTCTGACAACTCCTCGCAGGGTGCCGACGTGTCAGAACGAGCGAGCACTCCAGGTCACGCTCGTTCTGACAGGTGCACCCCGGCGACAGGTGCACCGCGGGCTCACCATCCGCCGCGGTGCACCACGTCCTCGAGCGGTCGGCGCGGGCGCCGCGTCGGCGACCCGCCCGACGGCGCAACGCCCGTCCCAGGTCCCCCCGCGCCCTCCCGGGGTGCCGGGTCCGCCGCATGCCCGACGGCGACCACCCCGGTCACCAGGAACTCGGCAGGCACCTCGAACGTCTCCCGCAGCGCCTCGACCTGTCCCGGCGGCACCCCGAAGAAGCACGCGCCCAGCCCCTCGTCGACCGCCGTCTGGAGCATGAGCAGCGACGCCATGCCCGCGTCGACGTGCCAGTACGGCACGTCCCACGGCGCGTCCCCCTCGCCCGCGGCCTGCGCCGCCGCGCGCGCCTTGTCGTCCTCGGCGTACCGCCGCAGGTACGCCTCGCGCGACGTCAGGACCACGACGACCACGGGGGCCGTCCGCATCCCTGCGAGCCACCGGCTCTCGCGGGCCCCGCGCGCGGCCCCGTCAGCCCCCTCGCCGCCGTCGCCCGGCCCGACCACTGCGCGCGGCGAGGTCGCGGACCAGAAGCGCGCGACGCCGTCGGGCGTGTCGAGGACGACGAACGCCCACCCCTGCGTGAAGCCCGCGTTGGGCGCACGGACCGCGTTGCGCAGCATGCGGTCCACGGCCTGCGGCGGGACGGGCTCGTCCGTGAAGCGTCGGACCATGCGGCGGCGGCGGACGACGTCCTGGAACTCCATGCCGACCATGCTGCCAGCCCGCAGCGCAGCCGCGCCCTCCCCGCGCGCCTCCGCTCCCCCGGTGCCACGATGCGTGAGTCGCGCCGTCGGCCACGACCTCGCACCACACCCCCGGCACCAGCCCGTCGCAGGAGAGGCCCAGCACGTGAGCGAAGCACGCAGGACGCCCGGCGCGGGGACCATCACGGTCGCCGCTCTCGCCGTCATGAACATCGTCGCGGTCGTGAGCCTGCGCGGGCTGCCGGCCGAGGCCGAGTACGGGCTCACGTCGACGTTCTACTACCTGTTCGCGGCGCTGTTCTTCCTGGCCCCCGTGGGGCTGGTCGCGGCCGAGCTCGCGACGGGCTGGCCCGAGGAGGGGGGCATGTTCCGCTGGGTCGGGGAGGCGTTCGGCAGCCGGTGGGGGTTCCTCGCGATCTTCATGGTGTTCATCGAGGGCTGCATCTGGTTCCCCACGATCCTCACGTTCGCCGCGGTCACGCTCGCCTACACGGGGGACGCCGCGGCGGCCCCGCAGGTGTCGAGCGACAAGGTGTTCGTGCTCGCGGTCGTGCTCGGGGTGTTCTGGCTCGCGACGCTCATCGCGCTGCGCGGCGTGGCGTCGTTCTCCCAGGTCGCGAAGTGGGGCGGCATCGTGGGGACGCTCGTGCCGGCCGCGCTGCTGATCGGGCTGGCCGCCGCGTACCTGGCGGGCGGCAACCCGTCGCAGGTCGAGCTCTCGTGGGGCGCGTTCGTGCCGGACCTGTCGAAGTTCTCCAACATCGTGCTGGCCGCGGGCATCTTCCTGTTCTACGCGGGCATGGAGATGAACGCGGTGCACGTGCGCTCGATCCGGAACCCGGTCCGCAACTACCCGATCGCGATCCTCGTGGCGGCGCTGGGGGCCGTCGTCGTGCTCGTGCTGGGGACGCTCGCGATCGCCGTGGTGATCCCGACGGGGCAGATCGACCTGACGCAGAGCCTGCTCACGGCCTTCAACACGCTGCTCGCCTGGGCGGGCATCGGGTGGGCCGGGCCGGTCCTCGCGGCGATGCTCGCCGTCGGGGTCCTCGCGGGCGTCGTGACCTGGGTCGCGGGCCCTGCGACGGGTCTGCTGTCGGTCGCGCGTGCGGGCTACCTGCCGCGCTGGTTCCACCGCACGAACCGGGCGGGCATGCCGTCGCGCATCCTGCTCGTCCAGGCTGCGGTCGTGACGGTCCTGTCGGTCATGTTCGTGATCCTGCCGTCGGTGCAGGCCGCGTACCAGCTCCTGAGCCAGCTCACCGTGATCCTGTACCTCGTCGCGTACGTGCTGATGTTCGCGGCCGTGATCGCCCTGCGCTACTCCCAGCCGGGCCGACCGCGGCGCTACCGCGTGCCCGGCGGCATCGTGGGCGTATGGGTCATCGGCGGGTGCGGGCTGCTCGCGGCGACGCTCGCCCTGGTCGTGAGCTTCGTGCCGCCCGCGCAGGTCGAGGTGGGCAGCCCGACGACGTACGTGGGTCTGCTCGTCGGCCTCAGCGTGGTCTTCGTCGCGCTGCCGTTCTGGGCGTACGCCGCGCGCAGGCCCTCGTGGCGCGACGAGTCCGCCGACTTCGCGCCGTTCACGTGGCAGGTCGGGGCCCGGGGGTCGGGGACCCGCAGCGCGGGGACGCAGGCCACGCCCCCGAGGGGTTGTCCTAGAGCCGCTCGGCGAGCAGCTCGACGAGCGCCTTGCCCTGCACGCCGCCGAGCTGGTCGGCCTGGGTGCGGCACGAGAACCCGTCGGCGAGGAAGATGTCGTTGGGCCCGGCGGCCCGCAGCGCGGGCAGGAGCGCGTTCTCCGCGACCGCCACGGACACGTCGTAGTGGCCCTTCTCCATGCCGAAGTTCCCGGCGAGGCCGCAGCACCCGGCGAGCGTGTCGATCGTGGCGCCGGCGCCGCGCAGCAGCTTCTCGTCGGCCTGGAAGCCCATGACGGAGTGCTGGTGGCAGTGCGGCTGGACGACGGCCGTGACGTCGGACAGGTCGGGGACCTGCCAGGTCTCGGGCGCGGGCCGGGTCTCGGGGCGCGTGAGGAGCTCGGCGACCGTGTGGGTGGCGCCCGCGACGGCCTTCGCGCGCGGGTCGTCGGGGAAGAGGTCGAGCAGGTCGGAGCGCAGCACCGCGGTGCACGAGGGCTCGAGCCCGACGATCGGGATCCCGTTGACCGCGAACGGCCCCAGGACCTGGAGCAGGTTCTCGAGGCGCTTGCGGGCGCCGTCGAGCTGGCCCGTGCTGATCCAGGTGAGGCCGCAGCAGGCCTGCTGGTCGGGCACGATCACGTCGTAGCCCGCGGCGTCGAGCACCGCGACCGCGGACTGCGGCACCGAGGGGGCGAGCGCGTCGCTGAACGAGTCGGTCCACAGCACGACCTGCGGCCGCTTGCCGGCCTGGGGCCGCCCGGGCGTCTGCCCGACGGCGAGCCCCGGTACCCCGTTCGTCGCGCCCCCGCGCTTCCACCACGTGCGGAAGGGGACCTCGGCGAACTTCGGCACCTCACGGCGCGGGTCCATGCCGCCGAGGCTGAGCACGAGCTTCGCGAGCGGCCGGATGCCGAGCACCGCGTTGACGACGCGCGGCATCATGCCTGCGAGGCGCGCCCAGCGCGGCAGCCAGCCCAGCGCGTAGTGGTTCATGGGGCGCAGCTTGCCCTGGTAGGTGCGGTGCAGGACCTCGGCCTTGTACTGGGCCATGTCGACGCCTGCGGGGCAGTCGGCCGAGCAGGCCTTGCACGACAGGCACAGGTCGAGCGAGTCACGGACCTCGGGCGACGTGAGGCCGCCCACGAGCGTGCCGTTGATCGCGTCCTGCAGCACGCGCGCCCGTCCGCGCGTGACGTCCTTCTCGTCCTTGGTCGCCTGGTATGAGGGGCACATGAACCCGCCCGACGCCGACGAGTCCGCACGGCACTTGCCGACGCCGACGCAGCGGTGCACGGCCTGGGTCATGTCGCCGTGGTCGTGGCTGAACGAGAAGCCGCCCCTGGTCGGCAGCACGGGCAGCGCCTGGGGGCGGCGCAGGTCCGCGTCGACCGCGTCGGGCCGCACGATCACCCCGGGGTTGAGGACGTCCTGCGGGTCGAACAGCGCCTTGACCTGCTCGAACAGCGAGATGGCGCCGGCCGAGTACATGACGGGCAGCAGCTCCGAGCGTGCGCGGCCGTCGCCGTGCTCACCGGACAGCGAGCCGCCGTACTTGGCCACGAGCTCGGCGGCCTCGGTCATGAAGGTGCGCAGCACCGAGCCCGACGACTCGAGCGGGATGTCGATGCGAAGGTGCACGCACCCGTCACCGAAGTGCCCGTACGGCAGGCCGTCGACGCCGTAGCGCGCCATGAGCGCGTCGAGGTCGCGCAGGTAGGCGCCCAGCTTCTCCGGGGGGACCGCGGAGTCCTCCCACCCCGGCCACGCCTGCTCGCCCGCAGGCGTGCGCCCGGCCAGCCCGGCGCCGTCGGCCCGGATCTGCCACATGGCGGTGGCGTCGGGACCGGCGGGCAGGATGCGCGTCGACGTCGACGCGGAGGCCGCGACGATCGCCTCGGCGTTCGCGTACGCCTCCTCGGGGGTCGCTCCCCCGACCTCGACCATCATCCAGCCACCGCCCGGCGGGAGCTCCGGGACCGAGCCGGCGCCCTTGGCGCGGCGCACCACGTCGACGAGGCGCGCATCGAGCCCTTCGACCGCGAGCGGGCTCAGCGACAGGAGGGCGGGGACGTCGTCGGCCGCCGTCGGCATGTCCTCGTAGGCGAGGACGACGAGCGTGGGCGCGCTCGGCACCGGGACCAGGGCGACCGTGGCCTCGAGGATCGTCACGAGCGTGCCCTCGCTGCCCACGAGGAACTTCGCGAGGTCCGAGCCGTTCTCCGGCAGCAGGTGCTCGACCGAGTACCCCGAGACCTGGCGACCGAACCGCCCGAACTCGGTGCGGATGAGCGCGAGGTTGTCCTGGACGAGCTTCGCGAGGCCCGGGACCGCGGCGAACGTCGGGTCGCCCTTGCCTGCGGTGAAGCGCCGGCCCGTGCCGTCGACCACGTCGAGCTCGACCACGTTGTCCGCGGTGCGCCCGTACGCGACCGCGTGCGGACCGCACGCGTTGTTGCCGATCATGCCGCCGAGCGTCGCGCGGTTCTGCGTCGACGGGTCGGGGCCGAAGCGCAGACCGTGCGGGGCTGCGGCCTTCTGGAGCGTCGACATGACGACACCCGGCTCGATGCGTGCCGTGCGCGCCTGCGGGTCGACCGACAGGACCCGGTTCACGTGCCGCGAGAAGTCGATCACGACGCCCGGGCCGATCGAGTTGCCCGCGACCGACGTGCCCGCGCCGCGCGCCGTGAGCGGCACACCCAGCTCGCGCGTCACGTCGAGCGTCGCCACGACGTCGTCGGTCGAGACCGGGAAGACGACCATCTCGGGGACGACGCGGTAGTTCGACGCGTCGGTCGAGTACTCGGCCCGGCGCCGCGTCGAGGAGTCGACGATGCCGCGCGTCGTGGTGCGCACCGCGGCCGCGATCGCCTCGCGCGCCGCGTCCGCCGCGCGCTCGGCCTCACGCTCCGCCTCCCGGAGGGCCGCGGACCGCGCGGCCTCCTCGGCGGCCGCCGCCTTCGCGGCGTGCTGGGCGTCCGCCTCCGTGCGCTCGGGCGGGACGGGGGCTCCTGCGGCGTCGAGTTCAGCAGTCACGTCGGCGATTCTCCCACCACTCCCGCAGGCCGCGGACGCGCGTCCGGGGAGTGTCAGGGATCGGGGGTCCCGCGTGGGACGGGGCTGGGGCAGGATGCCCGACGGCCGAACCTACCGCCTGGTCTCGTACCTGGTCAGGAGCACACCGCCGGGGAACGTCCGGGTCTCCACGAGGTCAAGGTCCACCCAGGCGTCCAAGGGCGTGAAGAACGGTGTGCCGCCGCCCACCAGGACCGGGTGGGTGACGATTACGTACTCGTCGACCAGCCCGGCCCGCATGACCGCCGCGGCGAGGGTGGCCCCGCCGACGTCCAGGGGACCGTCTGCCTCGGCCTTGAGCCGGGCGATCTCGGTGACGGCGTCGCCGCTGAACAGACGGGTGTTCCCGTCGACCTCGCTGATCGTCGAGGAGAACACCACCTTCGGCACGTCCCGCCAGCGACGGGCGAACTCGGCGTGCGCCGGCGTGACGCCGGGCTGCTGGTCAGCGGTCGACCAGTGGGGGCTCATGACCTCCCACAGGACGCGTCCGTACAGCGACAGGCCCGTCGCTCCCACGCGGTCGGACCACCACTGGAAGAGCTCGTCGCTCGGCACGCTCCAGCCGAGGTCGCCGCCGGGCGCGGCGACGTATCCGTCCAGGCTCGTGCTCATGGCGAACGTCAGCTTCCCCATGGTGTCGTCCTTCCAGGAGTCGGTGCTCGGTGTACTACAGACCATCACGGCGTGGAGAAGTCATCGACGTCCGCGCCACGAACCTGTCCCGGTCTGACGAACCCGACGCAAGGTCGCCGCTCGGTGTCAGAACGAGCGAGCACTCCAGGCCACGCTCGTTCTGACACGTCCCTAGAGCACCAGCTCCGGCTGCAGCCTCGTCGGGCTCCGCACCCGCTGCCGGTGCGCGGCGAACGTCGTGGCCGCGAGCGCGACCCCAAGGACCACGAGCAGCACCCCGACGTCGCGCGCGACCGTCGCAAGGTCCCCGGCGCAGAGGGTGAAGGCGGGCGCTCCCCCGGCCGGGCGGGCGGCGGGTCGGTAGCCTGGGGAAGCGGACGTCGAGAGGAGACTTCATGCGTGTCGTGGTCGTCGGGGCGAGCGGGAACGTGGGCTCGGCCCTGCTGCGCAGGCTCGCGGGTGACCCTGTGGTCACGTCGGTCGTCGGGGTCGCGAGCCGGGTGCCGCGCGCGGACGGGTCGAGCACCGTCGTGCCGCCGTTCGACACCGCCGAGTGGGCGCGCTGCGACCTCACGGACCCCGAGGAGGTCGTGGCGTCGCGTCTCGCGGGCGCGTTCGTGGGTGCCGACGCGGTGGTCCACCTCGCGTGGGCGATCGACCCCGCGCACGACCGCGAGGAGCTCGCGCGCGTCAACGTCGAGGGGACGCGGCGTGTGGCTGCGGCGGCGGCGCGGGCCGGCGTCGGGCACCTGGTGGTCGCGTCGTGCGCGAGCGCGTGCTCGCCCGCGTTCGACGACACGCCCCGGGACGAGTACTGGCCGACCGCGGGGATCGCGGGGTCCGTGTCGAGCGCGCAGAAGGCCGAGGTCGAGGGGTTCCTCGACCGGTTCTCGGCCGAGCACCCGGGGGTCGTGGTGACGCGCGTGCGTGCGCCGTTCACGTTCCAGCGCGACGCGGCGAGCGAGGTGGCGCGGCTGTTCTTCGGCAGGCTGCTGCCGGCGCCGCTGCGTCGCAAGGGGCACCTGCCGACGCTCGTGTGGCCGCGCGGCATGCGCCTGCAGGTCGTCCACGCCGACGACCTCGCGGACGCCTACTGCGAGATCCTCGTGGGCCGGCACCCGGGCACGTTCAACGTCGCCGCACCGGACGTCCTCACAGGGCCCGACGTCGCCGCGATCGTGTCGCAGGGAAGCCTGCGCGAGGTGTCGCCCGGGTCCCTGCGGCGCGTCGTCGCCCTGGCCTGGACGGCCAGGCTGGTCCCGCTCGACCCGGGCTGGTTCGACGTCGCGCTCGCCGTGCCGGTGCTCGACACGGCGCGGGCCAGGAGGTTGCTGCGGTGGGCCCCGGTGCACGACGCCCGGGCCACGGTCACCGAGGTCGTCGGTGGCCTCGTCGAGGGCGCGGGCGCGCAGAGCCCACCGCTGCTGCCGGCCTGACACGGAAGCCGGACGGCCCTCCGGACCGCTACGACTCCAGGGCGGCGTCCAGCGTGATCGTCGCGCCGGTCAGCGCCTTGGACACCGGGCACGTCGCCTTGGCGTTCTCGGCCGCCGCGAGGAAGCCGGCCTCGTCGAGGCCTTCGACCTCGCCGCGGACCGTGAGCGCGACCGCCGAGATGCGCAGGCCACCGGCCGGGTCCGGTGACAGCGTGACGTCGGCCTTGACCTCGAGCGCGACCGGCGTGCCGCCCGCCTCGCCGATGACCCCGGAGAGCTGCATCGCGTAGCAGGAGGAGTGCGCGGCGCCGATGAGCTCCTCGGGGCTCGTGATGCCCTCGGCCTCGTCAGCCGTACGGCGCGGGAAGCTGACGTCGAACGTGCCGGTCCCCGAGCTCGTGAGCTCGACCTGACCGGTGCCCTCCATGAGCGTGCCGTTCCACGCGGTGCGGGCGGTGCGGACTGCCATGATGTGGCTCCTTCGTGCGGGTTCGGGGGTTCGAGAAGGTAGCCGTCGGCTACCTTCTCGACCGTAACCCGGAGGTCGCGGGCCCGCAGCGGCGTCCCACGACGCTCAGCGCGACGCGACGACCTCCACCTCGACCGGGAACCCGACCTCGGCCGTGAGCCGTGCGGCGAGCGTCCAGGCGTCGTCGAGCACCGGGCGCCGGGCCACTGCGCTGCCGAGGCCCCGCCGGCCCGGGCCCGTCAGGGCGCGAGCACCACGGCCGTCCCGTACGCCACGATCTCCTGGTAGCCGTTGCCGACCTCGTCGCTGTCGTAGCGCATCGCGAGGATCGCGTTGGCCCCCTGCGCGGTGGCCTCCTCGACCATGCGGGCCACGGCCTCGTCTCGGGACTGCTGCAGCTGCTTGGTGAGCCCCTTGAGCTCGCCGCCGACGATCGACTTGAGCCCCGCGCCGATCTGGGCGCCGACGTTGCGCGACCGGACGGTCAGGCCGGTCACCTCGCCGACGACCTGCTGCACGGTCCGGCCCGGGACATCGTTCATGGTGGAGACCAGCACGGTACGTCCTCCTCACGGTCGCACACCCTGCGCGGCCACTCCTCACGGTAGGAGGACCTCGGTGCCCGCGCCCGGCGTACGCGGCCCGGCCGCGCCGGACCGCGCGGCAACCGCACCGCGACCGCACGGCGCTCGGTCAGGATGGAACGGTTCGTCCCACCTCGGCGCCTCGCCGGGTGCTCGACCACGAGCGGGCGTTGAATGAGAGGCATGACAGCCTCGGACACCCCTCTCGTCCCCGCGACTGCCGACCAGACACCCTGGGCGCTCCCGCCTCAGTCCGTGCTCGACGAGGTCGGGTCGAGCGACGCCGGCCTCACGGCCGAGCAGGCACGGACCCGGCTCGCCGAGGTCGGCCCCAACCGGTTGGCCCCGGCCGCACGCACCCCGTGGTGGCGTCGCGTGCTCTCGCAGTTCGACGACGTCCTCATCTACATCCTGCTCGTGTCCGCGGTCCTGAAGGCGATCGTGGGCGACTGGATCGACTTCACCGTGATCCTCGCCGTCGCGGTCATCAACGCGGCGATCGGGCTGATCCAGGAGGGGCGCGCCGAGAAGGCCCTCGACGGCATCCGGGGCATGCTCTCGGTCCACGCCCAGGTCCGCCGCGACGGGGCGTGGGCCCAGGTCGACGCGGACGACCTCGTTCCCGGTGACGTCGTGCGGGTGCGCTCGGGTGACCGCGTCCCCGCCGACCTGCGCCTGCTCACGGGGGTCAATCTCCGGGTCGACGAGTCGGCCCTCACGGGCGAGTCCGTGCCCGCGTCCAAGTCGGTCGACGCGGTACCCGCCGAGGCCGGCGTGGGCGACCGGTCGAGCATGCTGTTCTCGGGCACGCTCGTCTCGGCCGGCACCGGGACGGGGGTCGTCGTCGAGACGGGCGAGACGACCGAGATCGGCCGCATCCAGACCCTCATCTCCGAGGTCCACTCGCTCGAGACCCCGCTGTCGCGCACGCTCGACGCGTTCGGGAAGAAGCTCGCGGTCATCATCCTCGTCATGGCCGTGGTCATGGTCGTGATCGGGCGCGTGTTCCACGGGTTCGAGACCCCCGAGCTCGTGTCCGCGGCGATCGGGTTCGCGGTCGCGGCCGTCCCCGAGGGCCTGCCGGCCCTCGTGACGATCACGCTCGCCCTGGGTGTGCAGCAGATGGCCCGACGGCGGGCGATCACGCGTCGCCTGCCCGCCGTCGAGACGCTCGGCTCGGTGACCACGATCTGCTCGGACAAGACCGGGACGCTGACCAAGAACGAGATGACGGCCCGCACCGTGCGCACCGCCGGGCACGAGTTCGCGGTGACCGGGATCGGCTACGCCCCGGACGGCGAGGTCAGCCTCGACGGGTCCCCCGCACCGCTCCCCGAGCACCCGGACCTGCGGCGCCTGACCGAGGTCATGATGCTGTGCAACGACGCACGCATCGTCCACGATCCCGCCGGGGAGGGCGACGGCTGGCGCCTCGTGGGCGAACCGACCGAGGGCGCGCTGCGGACCCTGGGCCTCAAGGCCGGCCTCGACCCGGCCGGGTGGCGGCGTGTCGCGCTCGTCCCGTTCGAGTCCGAGAACAAGTACATGGCGACGCTCACCGAGGACCCCGAGGGGGGTCTTCACGTGCTCGTCAAGGGAGCCCCCGACCGGGTGCTCGACCGCTGCTCGACCCAGACGGGTCCTGACGGGGCTCCCGAGCCGCTCGACCGTGACTTCTGGTCGGCCCAGGTCGACGAGATCGGCGCACAGGGCCTGCGCGTGCTGGCCGCGGCACGGACGTCGGCGGCACCGGGAAGCACGGACCTGGCACCGGAGGACGTCGACGCGGGCCTCGAGATGGTCGGCCTGGTCGGGATCGTCGACCCTCCTCGACCCGAGGCCGTCGAGGCCATCGCGCAGTGCCAGGACGCCGGGATCACGGTCAAGATGATCACGGGCGACCACTCGGGCACCGCGCTCGCGATCGCGCGGGAGATGGGCATCGTCCGCGACGGGGACGCACCCGCTGCCACCAAGGTCCTCACGGGCTCCGAGCTCGAGGCCATGAGCACCGAGGAGCTGCGCGCGGTCGTCGAGGACGTCGACGTCTACGCGCGCACGAGCCCCGAGCACAAGATCAGGATCGTCTCGGCGCTCCAGTCGCACGGGCAGGTCGTGGCGATGACGGGGGACGGCGTGAACGACGCCCCGGCGCTGACGCAGGCCGACGTGGGGGTCGCGATGGGGATCAAGGGCACCGAGGCGACCAAGGAGGCCGCCGAGGTCGTCCTCGCCGACGACAACTTCGCCACGATCGAGCGTGCGGTCGAGGAGGGGCGGCGGATCTACGACAACCTGCGCAAGTCGGTGCTGTTCCTGCTGCCGACCAACGGGGCGCAGTCGCTCGTGATCCTGGTCGCGGTGCTGCTCGGGTGGGCGTTGCCCCTCCAGCCGGTGCAGGTGCTGTGGATCAACATGGTCACGGCCGTGACGTTGTCGCTCGCCCTGGCGAACGAGCGTGCCGAGCCCGACGTCATGTCCCGTGCTCCTCGTGACGCCAAGGCCTCGATCCTCACCGCGGCCTACCTGCGTCGCATCCTGCTGGTCTCGGTCCTGATCGGCGGCGCGACCATGGCGGTGTACTTCATCGAGCGCGACCAGGGCATGGGCGTGGCCGAGGCGCAGACGACGGCCGTGACGATGCTGGCCCTCGGCCAGCTCGCGTACCTGTTCAACTGCCGGTTCCTGGACCGTTCGTCGATCACGCCCGCGGTGCTCCAGGGCAACCGGGCGATCTGGTACTCGGCCGGCTCGCTGCTCGCTCTCCAGGCCGTGTTCGTCTACGCGCCCTTCATGCACTCGTGGTTCGGCTCCGCGCCGATCGGGCTGCGTGAGTGGGGCATCACGCTCGGGCTGGCGATCGTGGTCTTCCTGCTGGTCGAGGCCGCCAAGGCGCTCGGCCGGACCCGACAGCGCTGAGGCCTGACGCGCCGTCGGGCACGCCGTTCGAGGAGCGACGTGCCCGACGGCCGGCGCGGGCGAGAGCCGGCGCGAGCCAGCAGGGGTCAGTCGATGCCGCTGCCTGCGGGGCGGAAGACGATCGAGGACGCGCGGTCGTTCATCGAGCCGAGCGTGGCGCAGAAGGGGACGCAGTTCGTCGAGGTGCCCTTGACGTAGTTCTCGAGGTCGTAGAGGGTCGCCCAGCACCCGGCGTAGGCGTTCAGCGAGCTGATGTTGTTGTTCATCAGGTAGGGCGACAGCCTGGGGAACCCGTACGTGTTGCCCGTCATGCAGCCGTAGCCGCCGTTGCTCCAGAAGACCTTGTTCCCCCCGGTGTGGTTGGCGCCCTTGTACGCGACCCCCAGCATCATGGTGGTGCCCGGTGCGGCGGCCTTGGCCCCCGGGTCGGCGACGCGGGACTGCGCCTGGTCCGCCAGGTCCTGGGCGAAGGCGCGCAGGGCCTCGGGCTCCCCGGCCTCGACGGCGGGGTCGGTCACGGGCACTCCCGTGGCGGACTCGATGGCCTCGCCGAACGTGTCGAAGCACTGGACCGTCGGTGCGGGCGTGAAGGCGACGTCCTGGCCCGCGGGGGTGGGCTGGGCGATGACCGAGCAGACCTCCTCCTCGGCCGTGAACGACTTCGAGGTGAGGTCGGGGCCCTCGGGGCCGTCGGCGAGCGCGGGCGTCGCGCTCAACGCCCCGGCGACGAGGATCGCCGCGGAGACGGCTGCGATACGGGTCGTTCGACGTGACATGTGGTGCTCCTTCACAGCGTGGGCCGGGTCGACCGCTGCCCCGCGGACGACGTCGACACGTGGGTGAGGACCGTCTGCGAAACCCCGGTGTTCCGCGCCCCCGGACCGATCGTAGGGGGCGCAGCGCGCCCTGTCCTGGTTTGTCCCGGCTGCCTCGGTCCGGGGCCCCTGACCGGTCGGTCCTGGTTCGATGACGTTCGCGCAGCGCGCGGGCGTCGGACTTCACCTATAGCGTGCAGGCACGGTCGTCTGCACACAGCCGTCGGCGACCACCACGGGGGGAACCACCACGCACCTTCAACGCCACCGGTCCGTACCGGGGAAATGAGTGTCGATGAAGCGCCGTTCGTTGTTAGCTGCTCTCTCAGGACTGGCGGTGGTCGCAGCATCGACGCTGCCCGCCGCGTCCTTGCCGTCCGATCCCGCCGGCCCGTCCGGCCCAGACCTCACGTCGAGGTCCGCGACCTCGTTGTCCCCCACGGAGAGCGAGGCGGGCAAGGTCGCCCCGTCGCTCGCCGAGTCCTCGGGGACCGTGACCGCGTTCGTCCAGCTCGACACCCCGTCCGGTGCGGACCTCGCGGACCAGGGCGCGAGCCCGGCCCAGGTCGAGGACAACCAGGCCGTCGTCGAGCGCCTCGCGGACACCGTCGTCCCCGCGCAGACGAACGCCCGCAGTGCTCGCGCCGCGGGCGCACCCCAGCAGGTGTCGGTCACGAGCAGGCTCGTACCGGGCGTCGTCGTGACGGGTGACGCCGAGCAGGTGCGGGCCCTGGCCGCCGACGACAAGGTCGTCACGGTCTACCGCATCATCCCCAAGAAGCCGTCGAACAAGGGCACCGACGCGTTCACGCGCACCCTCGAGGCGTGGCAGAGCACGGGCCACACGGGGCAGGGCGTCCGGATCGGGATCATCGACACGGGCATCGACTACACGCACGCCGGGTTCGGCGGCCCGGGTACGCAGGCCGCGTACGACGAGGCGTACGGCGTCAAGGGTCAGGGCCCTGTCCCGGCGGGGACGTTCGACGACGCCAAGTACCTCGGCGGGTACGACTTCGCGGGGTACGACTACGACGCGTCGGGCACCGTGCCGGGCACGTCGCTGATCCCGACGCCGGACGAGAACCCGATCGACTCGCTCGACTCGATCGGCTCGGGTCACGGCTCGCACGTCGCCGGCACGACGGGCGGCTACGGCGTCCTGGCCGACGGGACGACGTTCGACGGCGACTACACGACCCTCACGGACATCTCCGACTGGACGGTCGGGCCGGGCTCGGCCCCGGAGTCGGGCCTGTACGCGCTCAAGGTCTTCGGTGACCTGGGCGGCTCGACGAGCGTCGTGGTCGACGCGCTGGAGTTCGCGGCCGACCCCGACGGTGACGGCGACCTGTCCGACCGTCTCGACATCGTCAACCTGTCGCTCGGTTCGGACAACAGCCCGGCCGACGACCCGGAGAACCTGTTCATCGACCAGCTCTCGCGGCTGGGCACGCTCGCGGTGGTCGCGTCGGGCAACGCGGGCGACGTGACCGACGTCGGCGGCTCGCCCGGCAACGCGCGCACCGCTCTCACGGTCGCGAACTCGGTGGGCAACACCCAGACGTTCGACGGCGTCGAGGTCACGGCCCCTGCCGGCGTCGCGGGCTCCTACCCCGCGCAGAACTCGCAGAGCTACACGGGTTCGACCGACGTGACCGCGGAGGTCGCGTTCCTGGGCGCCACGGTCAGCGGGTGCACGCCCCTGACGCCGGCCCAGGCCTCCGCCACGGCGGGCAGGATCGCATTCCTCTACTGGGACGACGACGACGCCACGCGGGCGTGCGGGAGCGCGACGCGCTTCAACAACGCGCAGGCCGCGGGCGCGGTCGGCGTCCTGCTGTCGTCCGAGCTCGAGGTCTTCGCGGCCGGGATCGCGGGCAACGCGGGCATCCCGGGCGCGCAGCTCACGGGCCCGAGCCACGACGCGCTGCGTCCGGCGATCGAGGCGGGCGGCGTCGTCCTGACGCTCGGCCCGTCGCTCGCGAACTCGTCGTTCGTCGAGATCCCCGCGATCGGGGACACGCTCAACGCGGGGTCGTCGCGCGGGGTGCACGGCTCGCTGGGCGTCGTGAAGCCCGACGTCGCCGCACCGGGCACGGGGATCTCCTCCGTGGCCTCGGGTCGTCTGACGCAGCCCGGCATCAAGTCGGGCACGTCGATGGCCACCCCGCACGTCGCGGGCATCGCGGCGCTCGTCAAGGAGGCCCACCCGGGCTGGAGCGCGCAGCAGGTCAAGACGGCCGTCATGAACACGGCCTCGCACGACGTGTGGACGGGCCAGGGCGGCACGGGCACGGCGTACGGCCCCGAGCGGGTCGGGTCGGGTCGCGTGGACGCGGTCGACGCGGTGAAGAACTCGACCCTCGCCTTCTCGGCGCAGGACTCCGAGCTCGTCTCGGTGTCGTACGGGCTCGTGCCCGTGGCGGACAAGACCGTCAAGGAGCGCCGCACGGTCGACGTGCAGAACACGGGTTCGCAGACCGTGAAGTACGCGGCGGCGTTCACGACGTCGAGCTCCGCGGGGGGCGCGAGCATCACGGTCTCGCCCGCGAACCTCACGATCCCCGCGGGGCAGACCCGGACGGTCACGCTGACCCTCACGGCCGACCCGGCGACGCTCGCGAAGCAGCTCGACCCGACGTCGGCCGAGACCACCTCGGGCGTGCCGCGCGACTTCGTCGGCATGCTCACGGGGCGCCTGGTCCTGACGCCGGACTCGGGCAGCGAGCTGCGCGTCCCGGTCCAGGCCGCGCCGAGGCTCGTGAGCGACCTGACGGGCAAGGACGTCACCTTCCTGAACCAGGACACGTCGGCCGAGCTCGACCTCGACGGACGCGGCGTGGCCTCGGGTGGCTGGACGTCGCTCGTGGCGCCGTTCGAGCTCAAGGCGACGAGCCCGCGGCTCGAGGCGGACGCTGCCGAGGGCTCGTCGGCCTCGGCGGTCGCGTCGGGTGACATCCGCGCGGTCGGCTTCACGTCGAGCGCGCCGCAGTACGCGGCCGCAGGCGCTGATCCGGGCGACGGTCGGATCGGCATCGGCGTGGCCGTGGACGGCGACTGGGCCTCGCTCGGCGCCGTGATGTTCCCGTCGGTCGAGACCGACGTGGACGGCGACGGGTCGGCCGAGTTCGAGACCGTGGTCCGCAAGTACAACGAGTCGGACCTGACCCTGGCGACCACGTACACGCTCAAGGACTGGACCGGTCCGGACGGCGAGGAGTACGGGGCGGGCGAGGGCGTGCTGCTCGAGCCGGTCAACTCGGTCTGGGCGGACGTCGACACGTCGGTCTTCGACAGCAACGTGCTCGTGGTGCCGGTCGCGATCGGCGAGCTCGGCATCGAGCCGGGCACGGTGCCGTCGTTCACGGTCGCGACGTACTCGTACTACGGCATCCAGCCCGACCAGTCGATCGACCGGGTCGGCCCGTTCACGGGCGACCCGTACGACCCCGCGTACTGGTTCAGCGGCGGTGGTCAGCTCTTGTTCGTGGGCGCCGACGACGCCCCGGTCACGGTCAACCGGTCCGCTGCCGCGGCCGAGGCCGGGACGGGCGAGCTGCTCGTCCTGCACCTGCACAACGCGAGCGCGGGCAAGCGCTGGCAGACGGTCGGGGTGTCGACCCTGGACGCGTCGGTCGAGCTCACGGTCACGGCGCAGTCGCGCTGCGTCGCGGGCAAGGCGCAGGTCGCGGTCCGGGCGGTCAACGACGGCGACGTGAAGGCCGACGTCGTGGTCGAGACACCGTTCGGGTCCAAGACGTTCAAGAACGTCGCGCCGGGCAGGTCGGCCTCGCAGTCGTTCAGCGCGCGGACGACCGCGGTCGACGCCGGTGCGGCGACGGTCACGGGCACCGCGGTCGTCGACGGCATCACGGTCACGACGCCCTACGAAGCCGGGTACGAGGCGATCAGCTGCGGCTGACGCCTCGGCAAGACGTGTCAGAACGAGCGTGAGCATGGGGCCACGCTCGTTCTGACACCACTCCTGGGGCCTGGGGCTGTCAGAACCAGCGTGGTCCGGAGATCACGCTCGTTCTGACAACCCACGGGTCGAACGGGACGACGAAGGGCGCGACCCACGGGTCGCGCCCTTCTGGCTTCCCCGGATGCCCGCGGGGCACCGGGGGAACCGTGTCAGAGCGAGCGTGGCCCCATGTTCACGCTCGTTCTGACAGCTCTGTGCCGCCCGGGCGGGCGGCCGACCTAGACCCTCGCTCCGAGGTTCTGCATCTCGAGCACCAGGCCCTTGATCGCCGCGGCGGGCACCTGTCCCCCGCGCTCGACGAGGGCGGCGACCGACGCCGGGATCTGGGCCTCCGAGCACAGGATCAGGGGCGTGTCGGCCGAGGAGTCGGGCAGCCGACCGTGCGTGCCGCGCACGTGGGACGCGTCGAGCGGGACGGTGCTCATGGCGTAGCGCAGCCCGAGCTTCTTCTTGACGAGGTTCATGCCGGCCTTGGCCTTGGCGAGCGGGTCGGCGGGGTCGAAGAAGAGCTCGGCGGGGTCGTAGCCGGGCTTGCGGTGGATGTCGACGCCGCGTGCGTGCTCGGGGGCGCGGGCGTCGTCGAGCCAGTAGTAGTAGGTGAACCAGGCGCCGGGCTCGGCGACCACGACGAGATCGCCCGAGCGTTGGTGGTCGAGGCCGTAGCGGGCCTGCGCCTCGCGGTCGAGGACCTCGTCGACGCCGGGCACGCTGCGCAGCAGGTCCTGCACGCGCGCGAGGCGGGACGGGTCGTCGAGGTACACGTGCGCGACCTGGTGGTCGGCGACCGCGAACGCCTTGGACGTCCAGGGGTCGAGCTGTTCCTTGCCGTCCTGCACGTAGACCTCGAGCAGGCCCTCGCGGCGGAGGATGCGGTTGAGGTGCACGGGCCGGTTCGCCTCGGCGATGCCGTACTCGGAGACCACGACGACCGCGACGCCGTTGTTGGCCGCGTCGTCGAGCAGCGGGGCGAGGACGGCGTCGAGCTCGGCCGCGGCGGCGTCGGCCTCGGGGGCGTCGGGGCCGAACCGCTGGAGGTCGTAGTCGAGGTGCGGCACGTAGGCCATGGTGAGCTCGGGCGAGTGGGTGCGCAGGACGTGCCTGGTCGCCTCGACGATCCAGGCCGAGGACGTGATCGCCGCGGTCGGACCCCAGTAGGTGAACAGGGGGAACTCGCCGAACCGCCCGGTGAGCTCGTCGTGCAGGGCGGGCGGGCGGATGTACGCGTCGGGCGACTTGCGCCCGTCGGCGTGGTAGATCGGGCGGGGCGTGACGGTGACGTCGGTCGTGGCGCCCATGGCGTACCACCAGCAGACGTTCGCGGTGCGGTGGTCGGGGTTCGCGCGCCGGGCGGCCTCCCAGATCTTCTCGCCCGAGACGAGCTTGTCGTGCTGGCGCCAGAGGAACACCTCGCCGAGCTCGCGGAAGTACCAGCCGTTGCCCACGGCGCCGTGCTGGGCGGGGGCGAGGCCCGTCGTCATGGTCGCCTGGACGGTGCACGTGACCGCGGGCAGGACGGTCGCGAGCTGGGTCTGCCAGCCGCCCGCGGCCATCTGGCGCAGGCGGGGCATGTGGGCGAGGGCCTTGGCGGTGAGCCCGACGACGTCGAGCAGCAGCACGGGCTTCATGCGGGGACTCCTGAGGTCTGAGGGGTGCGGGTGAAGGGCACGGCGGCGGGCCCTGCGGCGGGCACGGTCCCGAGCAGGTTCTCGGTGGCCCACCGCAGCTCGGCGGCGATCCCGGCGACGAGCGGCTCGGCCTGCCACCCCGGCGGCCCCGGCCGGTCCGCCGACGGTGACGCCTCTGCCCGCCGAGGGTGACGCCCCGGCCCGCCGAGGGTGACGGACTCGCCCGACGAGGGCGACGCCTCGTCCGCCGAGGGCGACGGGGCCGGGAATGCCGGCGACCCGGGCGGCAGCACGGCCCACGTGTACGTCTCGACGTCGAGGTGGGCCTCGTCGCCGTGCGGGGCGGCGCGCACGGCCGCGACGGCGTCGCGCAGCACGTCGGTCGTCGCGGTCAGCGGCGGGGCGGGCTCGTGGTGCAGGGGCACGTGGAAGTGCACGCGCCACGGCCCCTCCCCCGGTAGCCCGGGTGCCGCGCCCGCGCCCAGGGCGTCGGGCAGGTCGTCGGCGGGCAGCACGTCACCGCCCGGCGCGAGCTCGCGCACCTGGTGGATGTAGCGCTTCTCGACGAACTGCCCGACGGCGTCGCGCGCCCCCCGCGCGGACGGCTCGGCGAGGTGCAGCGCGGCCGAGGCCTGCACCTTGACGACGCGCAGGCCGGCCCCCGTGATCCGCTCGACGGCGGCGGCCGGGTCGGCGAACGAGACCGCGAGGTGGCACGTGTCGAGGCAGACGCCCACGAACGCGGGATCGATGCCGCCGCCGACCTGCTCCCTCGCCGGGTCGTCGCCCCGACCGGCCGGGTCGTCGCCCCGACCGGCCGGGTCGGACGCGAGCCGCGACTCGAGCCACGTCACGACGTCCTCGACGGTGTCGAGCACGCAGCCGGGCTCGGGCTCGACCGCGACGCGCACGACCTTGCCCGTACGGGCGGCGAGGTCGCGCAGCCCCGCGGAGAGGTCCTCGAACGCGCGCGTCGCCGCGGCGTCCTGGGCGGGCGACCACGCGACCCCGTCCGGCTCGCGCCAGGCGAGCGGGAGCGTCGAGATGGACCCGTCCACGCCGTCGGGCAGGAGGGCCGCGAGGACCTCGGCGCACTCGAGCGTGTAGGCGAGGCGCTCGGCGTCGGCCCAGGTGGGCGAGTAGACCGCGAGCTTGACGACGTCGTCGTGGAACCCGCCGTAGGGGAACGCGTTGAGCGTGTGCACCTGGAGGCCGTGCTCGTCGAGCGCCGCCCGCAGCCGGGCCATGTCCTCGGCTGCGCGCGGCGACGCCGAGAGGCGGTGCGCGAGCGACGCCGGCAGCCACAGCCCGACCCCGAGCACGTCGAGCCCGGCGGCCTCGCGCACGGGCCCGGCGTACCGGGCGAGCTGGTCGACCACGCCGTCGAGGTCCTCGGCGGGGTGGACGTTGGTGCAGTACGAGAGCTGCATCAGACCCGGGCCCCGCGCAGCACCGAGCTGCCCTCGTAGCTCGCGGTCGCGGCGGGGGCCTCGCCCTCGACGAACCCGGGCACGGGGTCGAGCAGCAGGTTCCCCGACTGCCCGTAGAACGCCACGGGGTTGCGCCACAGGACCTGGTCGACCTCGTCGTCGCTGAACCCGGCCGCGAGCATGGCCCGCCCGGTCTTGAGCGTCTTGAGCGGGTCGGAGCGTCCCCAGTCCGCGGCCGAGTTGACGAGCACGCGCTCGGTGCCGTGCTCGAGCAGGATCGCGACCATGCGGTGCTCGTCCATCTTGGTGTCGGGGTAGACCGAGAAGCCCATCCAGGCTCCGGCGTCCTTGACGAGCGCGACGTTGGTCTCGTTGAGGTGGTCGACCACGACCATCCCGGGGGCGATCCCCGACTCGCGCACGACGTCGAGCGTGCGGCGGGTCCCCACGAGCTTGTCGCGGTGCGGGGTGTGGACCATGACGGGCAGCTCGGCGTCGATCGCCATCGCGAGCTGGCGCGTGAACGCCTCGTCCTCGGCGGGCGTCATGGAGTCGTAGCCGACCTCGCCGACCGCGACCACACCGTCCTTGGCGAGGTAGCGCGGGATCTCGTCGAGCACCGGGGTGCAGCGCGGGTCGTTGGCCTCCTTGGGGTTGAGCGCGATGGTCGCGTGGTGGCGGATCCCGAACTGCGTGGCCCGGAACCGCTCCCACCCCAGCAGCGCGTCGAAGTAGTCGAGGAACGACCCGACGGTCGTGCGCGGCTGCCCGAGCCAGAACGCGGGCTCGACGAGCGCGCGGACGCCCGCGGCGTACATGACCTCGTAGTCGTCGGTCGTGCGGGAGGTCATGTGGATGTGGGGGTCGAAGATGCGCATCAGGCGTCCTTGCCGTCGATGGTCGGGGATTCTGCGGACGGGGGGCCCGGCGCGATGCGCGCGACGTCGTCGGGCACGACGCGCCCCGCCGCCCGGCGCTCGGCCGCGAAGTCGCGGGCCATGCGCGCGAGCTCGTCGTCGGCGCGGTCGTCGAGCCCGGCGACCGCGCCGAGGCTCACGCCCATGAACACGAGCTTGAGCACCGCGTGGCGCCACGCGTGGTCGTCGAGGTGCGCGGCCGCGAACGGTCCGACCGCGGCGGCCACGAGGCTCTGGTCGTTGGCGCGCAGCGCGTCGGCCGCGAGCGCTGTCCCGGCGCGGGCCACGGGAGGCGGCAGGGCTTCTCCGGGCGGCCCGGCGAGGGTCAGCGCGTCGAGCCCGCGCAGCACACCCCGCCGCTCGGGTGTGTCCCCGCGCTGGTAGGTCTCGGTCAGCCGCGTCGCGAGGGACTCGCCGTCGGCGGGCAGGGCGCCCGCGAGCGCCACGACGAGGCGGGCGCGCGCGGCGTCGTCGAGCGTCCCGTGCAGGACCCCGGCGGGGTCCGCGACGGGGTCGAGGGACGTGCGCCCCACGGCCCGCCCGGCGCGTGCCAGGTGCCCGACGGCGGAGCCCGGGTCCGCGGCGATCTCGCCGCAGGCCGTGGCCAGCCAGGCGGCCTGCTCGTCGGTGAGCAGGCCCACGAGGGCACCGGGGTGGCCGGCGGCGGGCGGGCTCGTCGTCGCTGCGGCGCCCGGCGCGTCGGTCAGGTCGGGGGTGGTCATCGGAGTGCCTCCTGGGGTGTGGATGCGGAACCTGCGGTGGTCTGGTGCCACGCGGCCCAGGCACCCGTCATCGCGGCCATGCTGCGGTGCGCGAGCCCGGGGGCGTCGTACGAGTGCCGGGGCAGCTCGACGGCCGCGACCCCCGCGTACCCGATCTCGCCGAGCGTGCCCAGCGCCAGCGCCAGGTCGAGCTCGCCGTCCCCGAAGGGCAGGTGCTCGTGCGCGGCGGGACGCATGTCGTCGACCTGCACGTTGAGCAGGTGCGGGGCCGCGGCGAGCAGCGCGCCGCGCACCCCGTCGGGCTCGACGACGACGCAGTGCCCCAGGTCGACCGTCACCCCCAGCTCGGCGGGGGACCCGACGTCCTCGCGCAGCCGCAGCGCGTCGGCGACGGTCTCGACGAGCATCCCCGGCTCGGGCTCGAGCGCGAGCCGGACGCCGTGGTCGCGGGCGTGGGCCACGACGCGCGGCACCCGGGCGAGCAGACGATCCCACCCCTGCTCCGCCGTCGTGCCCGCGGGCAGGACGCCCGAGAAGAAGGACACGCACTCCGCGCCAAGGCCCGCCGCGACCTCGACCGCGCGGCACAGGAAGCGGACCCGCAGGTCCGCGAGCGCCTCGTCGGGGTCGAGGAACGTCGGGTGGTGCTTGCGGAACGGGTCGAGCAGGAAGCGCGTGCCCGTCTCGACGACCACCCGCATCCCCAGGTCCTGGAGCCGACCGCGCAGGCGGGCGACCTGCACGTCCGCGTCGTCCGCGAACGGGTCCAGGTGCGGGTGCCCGAGCGTCAGCGCCACCGCGCCGTACCCCTCGTGCGCGAGGACGTCGAGCGTCACGTCGAGCGGGTGGTCGGTGAAGCCGTTGGTGCCGTAGCCGAGGGTGAACGGCATGCGAGGGGCGGAGGTGACCGGCTGGGACGGCGCAAGGGGCTCGGTCATGACTCGCTCAGGCCCGGGTTCGGGCTCACCCTGCGCCGCCCTCGGGCTCGCAGAGCACGGCCTGCGACCTCGACGCCAGCGAGGACCGCGACCACCCCCATGCTGCCGCCCCGCGCCGCGAGAGCGGCCTGGAGCGGCACCATCGCCCGGATGCCGGCCTTGGTCGCCGTGAACGCGCCGGCCGCGTCTGGCAGCGCGACGGCCGAGACCTGCTTCGGCAGGCACGACGCCACGTAGACCCCCGCAGAGACCAGCGCGGCCGCCGCCGGGACGACGGCGCGTGCCCGGCCTGCCGGGACCGGCGTGCCACCCGCCGTCGGGCGCGGGCGCAGCGAACGCAGCGCACCCACCGTGACCGAGACCGCCACGCCCACCGTGCCCGCGGCCACCGCGGCCGCGACGGGCTGCGTCGTGCCGTGGACCTCGCCGCGCGAGAGGACCGTGACCCCGGCCGTGTGCACCGTGAGGGCTGCCGCCGCCGGGAGCGCCGCGCGCACCCGTCCCGCACCCGCCCCCATGAGCACGTCCAGTCCCCGGCAGGCCGCCATGACGACAGGACCGGTCGCATGGTTCTTCGCGACCAGGTCGTACGTCCACACGCTCGCCGCGAGCGGGACGGCGAGCGCGAACGAACGACGCCCGCCCCCGACCCCAGCGAGCGCGAGCCCCGCGACCGTGAGCCCTGACGCGACCCCGAGCGCCTGCGCGGGCGAGACCCGCCCCGAGGGCAGCGGGCGCTCCGGGCGCTCGAGCGCGTCGAGCTCACGGTCCGCGTAGTCGTTGAGGGCCATCCCGCCCGCGTACAGGCACGCGGACGACAACGGCAGGAGGGCGAGGCGCCACGGCCTCACGTCGGCCCCGGGCCCGGCCGAGCGGCGTGCGGGGCCGAGCCGCCCGCCAGCCGCCGCGCCGGCGAGAGTGTCCCCCAGGACCGACAGGACCGCCGGCGCCCGGACCAGGTCGAGGTAGTCGCGCAGCGTCACGGCTCGTCGACCCCGGCCCGTGCCTGGTCGGCCTGCGCGCTCGTCCGGTGCGCCCACACCCCCAGCTCGCGCGTCTGCTCCGCGAACGCGTGCACGTGCGAACCCCACGGGTCCTTGAAGAAGAAGCCCATCTCCGGCACGGGACCGGACAGGCCCGCCGCGTCCGCGAGCGCCAGCAGACGCGCCAGGTCCAGCACGAGCGGGGCAGCCAGCATCGAGTCGTACGCGGTCCACGTGGTCTGCAGGGTCAGGCGCGACCCCAGGAAGCCCTCGACGTGGATGTGGTCCCACGCGACCTTGACGTCACCCAGGTCGGGGACGTTGTCGATGTGCAGCGGGGTCACGCTCGTCCCCGTCAGGTCCTGCAGACCGCGGTTCTTCGAGACGAGCTTGCTCTGGACCGCGTGCGGGTCCGCGAGAGTCGCGCCGTCGCCACCACCGAGGAGGTTCGACCCGGCCCAGGACAGCACGCGCAGCCCGCGGGCCGCGAGCGCCGGGGCCAGGACCGAGCGGAGCCACGTCTGACCGGTCTTGCCGTCCTGCCCCGCGAACGGCACGCCGCGCTCGGCCGCGAGGGCGTGCAGCGCGGGCAGGTTCATGCTCGCCGAGGGCGTGAAGCCTGCGTACGGTGCCCCCGCGAGGAGCGCCGCGTACGCGGTGACCGAGCTCGCGGGCAGGACCTCGCGCTCGGGGTCCTCGATCGCGGCACGCAGCAGCTCCAGGTCGTCGAGCTCGGCGGACGGGTCCGGCAGGGGCTCGGTCGAGGCGAGGTCGACCACGACGACGCGGGCCAGGCCGTGGCGCTCGCGGAAGTCGACGATGTCGGCGGCGAGGCGCTGCGCCGCGGCGGCCTGGGAGCCCGTGCGGTGGGCGGGGTCGTAGCCGGGCCTGATCTCGGCGTCGGCCGCGTCGAGCTGGGGGCGTACGGCCTCGAGGAGGCGGTACGGGATCATGCCTGCCTCGACGAGCATCTCGGCACGCTTGCCGAGCGGGGTGTCGCTGATGTCGTGTCCGCCGACGACGAGGTCCGTGAACGCCGGGAGGGCGACCGTGTCGAGCGGCGGCTGCACGGTGACGCAGCCCGTGGGGGCGCTGAGCCCTGAGGCGATCGCGGCCAGGCCGAGCGTGGCGGTCGTCGCGACGGATCCTCGTGCCCCGACGAACCAGATGCCGGTGCGGCCGTGGTCCCAGGTGGGCTGGTGGGGTGAAAGGTGCATCGTCGCTCCTGGTCCCGTCGGTCCCCGCTGGCAGGACCGAAGTGCGGAGTCGGGGGCCTCGTCGCCCTCGACGGGCTCCGTCCCGTGGCGGGCACGCTCGCGTGAACGAGGCGTGCCCGGTCCCGCCGGGCTGGTGGCCGTGCAGCGACCCTAACCGCCCTTCTGTCGATGGTCAATCAAAAGCCGGAGGGGGTTTACTCCGACTCTCGGGATCGACGACAAAAGAAAGGTGCCGAGGGCAACGCTCACGCGTCACCCTCGGCACCCCGGTACGTCACCCTCGGCACCCCGGTACGTCACCCTCGGCACCCCGGTACGTCACCCTCGGCACCCCGGTACGTCACCCTCGGCGGGGCGGGACGTCACCCTCGGCGGGGCGGGACGTCACCCTCGGCGGGGCGGGGCAGGGCCGGGCGGGGCAGGGCCGGGCCGGGCGTCAGCCGGCCGGGGAGAAGTCCAGCTCGTCGTCGGCCACCGCGATGACCGACCACGTGCTGCCCTCGGCGTCGCTCAGCTCGTACGACGGCACGAGCACCGCTCCGCCGTCGGCCTGGTGGTGCACGGCCCAGCCGAGGCGGGCCGAGGTGATGGTCACCTCGTCCACGGGCCACGAGACGGCCGCGCCCTCGCCGACGGTCGGCGGGACGGTCGGCACCTCGGGCTCGACCGGGGCGACGTCCGTCGTGGCCCCCTCCAGCATCGTCATCGCGTGCCCGTCGCGCGCGTACGCGATGACCCCCGGGCTCCCGAAGCGCGGGTCGCCCAGGCGTTCGACGGCCGCGGTGGGGCTCACCACGTCGTAGTCGCCGATGGGCACGGCCGGCGCGAGCGACCCGTAGAGCGACGACAGTCCCGCGCCCGAGTAGGTCAGGCTCCACACGACCCCGGTCCGCTGGCCGTCGACCACCTGGGACGCGCTGACCGCGAGGATCGCGGCGGCGTCGTCGTACGACTCGGTCGCGTACTCGTAGCCGGCCGGTTCGAGGCCCAGCGAGCCGAGCACGTCCTTGCTCGTCGCGATCGCGGCGTCGGGCGAGGGCGCCGGCCCGAGGTCCGGCTGACCGCACCCGGCCTGCGGGTCGATCGCCATCTCCTCGGTGGTCGCCGTGTCGCTCCCGGGGGTCGCGACGACCGTGCACGCCCACGGGTCCTTGCCCGGGTCGTTGAACGAGACGCTCGTCGTCCCGTCGGGCTGGAGGCTCACGGTCGGCCCCTGCCCGTCGTTCGGTCCGACCGTCCACGACCCGTACTCCTGCCGCGGCTCTCCCGCGACGCCCAGCGCCGCGGCGACCTTCGCCGCTGTCTCGGCCGAGAAGGTGCCTGCGGCGTCGTACGCCCACGCGGGGGCCGACGTGCCCTCGGTCCCGAGCCCTGCGGACGTGAACACGGTCCGCCCCCAGAAACCGGGCATGCTGGACATCCTCGCGTCGGCGGCTCCCATGGTCACCCCTTCGGGTGCGCCCCCCTGGCTGCCCGCCGAGAAGTCCTGGAGGGTGATGGGCGCGTCCGCGGTCGCGACCGAGGCCCCACCTCCTGAGCCGCCCGCGCTCCCGAGCGCGTACCCGCCGACGCCGAACGCGAGGACGCCCGCGACACCCGCCGCGACGGCGCCGACCAGTGGTACGCGGCGTCGCCTGCGCTCGCGGTGCACGGCGAGCTCGTCGGGCCCGTCCTCGTCCTGGCCCGACGGCGTCGCTCCGGTCGCGAGGGCGTGCTCTCCCCCGTCGTCGGTGACGGGGGCCACGGCGGCGCCCAGGTGCGCCCGCACGGTCGCGTCCCTCGCGGCGATGGCCGCGAGGTCGGGGGTCACGGTCGCGGCCGGGTCCGCGTCACGGACGCGCTCGTACGCCTCGTCCGGGGTCCGACCGGCGTCGGGTGCGGTTCCAGGGGCCTGGTCGTCGGTGCTCATCGGGAGCCTCCAGCTCGTCGATCCGGGGGCCCGGATCCTCTACCCCGTCTGTGTCGTCACGGCCCGGTCTCTTGCACGGGCCGCGACGGAGGTACGGGCTGCACGACGGCGCGGGCGCGGACCTGGGCGACGGGTACCTCGCCCGTGTCGCCGGCGCGCGCCTGCGCAGCCCAGGCGTCCCGCAGGCGGGAGCGCGCCCGGGACAGGGCTGCGTCCGCGCCGCCGCGGCTCACGCCCAGCACCTGCGCGAGCTGGTCGCCCGTGAGGCCGTCCCAGGCGTTGAGGAGCAGGATGCGCCGGTCGCGCGGGGCGAGCACGCCGAGCACGCGGCGCACGTGGTCGTCGGACAGCGCGAGGGACTGCGGGTCGACGTCGTCGGCCTCCTCGGGCACGTCGGCCACGAGGACGGGGCGCATCTTGCGCCGGTGGTTGGCGAGGACGAAGCCGGCCGTGCGGTAGAGCCACGGCAGCTCGGCTCCTTCGGGGACGTCCTCCCGGCGCCGCCAGGCCGTCGCGAAGACCTCGGCGGTGAGGTCCTCCGTGTCGGGGGCCGCGCCTCCCGCACCTGCGGGGAGCCTGCGCCGGAAGTAGCGGTAGACGGCGGTCGTGTGCGCGGTGAAGAGCGCCTCGAACCAGGCGTCGTCGCGGGTCGGGGGCGTCACTGAGGCTCCAGGTGGGATGGCCGGCATCGTCAACCTCCCTGTGTCGTGGCACCGTCGATCCTTGCAGGAGCGCCGCGGACCACCGTCGGCCCGCGCGGCCCGCGCCTGCGCGTGCTGCTCCGATCATGCCTCTACCCTGATGCCATGAGCGCCACCGACGACGCAGGCCCGACGACGCCACCGACCTCGCGCCGTCCGCGTCGCACGGGGCGTCGCGCCGGCTGGATCGTCCTCACGATCTTCCTGGTCCTGGTCGGTCTGCTGGTGTGCGCGGGCCTCCTGGTGCGCGACGCGCTCGCCGCCCGCTCGTCCTTGACCGACGCGATCGACCGGCTGCCCGCGGTCGAGGAGGCGCTGCGCGCCGGTGACGGCGCCGCCGCGGAGGCCGCGCTGGCCGAGGTCCAGCCCCTCACGGCCGACGCTCGCAGGCACACCGACGGCCCCCTGTGGTGGGTGGCTGGCCGTCTGCCGTTCGTCGGCGCCGACGTGAGCGCGTTCTCGACCGCGGCCTGGGCGGTCGACGAGATCACGCAGGACGTCCTGCCTCCCCTCACCGGGGCCGCGACGCTCGTCTCGGAGGGCGGGATCCAGGTCCAGGGCGGGACGGTCGACCTCGCCCCCCTCACCGCGGCCGCGCCGGCGGTCGCCGAGGCCGCCGACACCATGTCGACCGTCGTCGGGCGCGTCGGCGACATCGACGTGACCGCGCTGCAGGACGCGCTCGCCGGCCCGGTCTCCGACCTCCAGGACAAGGTCTGGACGCTCGAGGGCCTCGTGGCGACCGCAGACCGCGCGACGACGCTCCTGCCCGCGATGCTCGGGGCAGACGGGCCACGGACGTACCTCGTCATGGCGCTCAACAGCGCCGAGCTCCGCTCCCCCGGTGGTATCCCCGGGTCGTTCGCCGTGATCGGCACCGACGCGGGGCGCATCACGCTGCTCGACCAGGCCTCGACGCAGGACGTGGGCCCGTTCCCGGAGGGCATCTCCCCCCTGGCCCCGGCCGACGAGGAGCTCTTCGGCCCGAACATGGCCGTCTACGTCCAGGACACCGTGTACACGCCCGACTTCCCCACCGCAGCCCCCCTGGCCGCCGCGATGTGGGAGGCCTCGAAGGGGCAGGGGGTCGACGGGGTCCTGACGCTCGACCCCGTCGCGCTCTCGTACCTGCTCGAGGCCACCGGCCCGATCGACGTCGCCGGCGTGCCGATCGACGCCGGCAACGCGGTCGACGTCCTGCTCTCCGACGCCTATGCGGAGCTCGAGCCCGGTCCCGAGACGGACACGTTCTTCGCCGCGGTGGCCGCGCAGGTCCTCACCACCGCGCTGTCGGGCGACACGGACCCGCAGAGCTTGCTCGGCGCGGTCCAGCGTGCGACGAGCGAGCACCGCGCCCTGGTGTGGTCGAGGCACGAGGACGAGCAGTCGATGCTCGCCGACACCGTCGTCTCGGGGGACATCTCGTCGTCCGAGCGCGCCGCGGACGCCGTCGGCGTCTTCTTCAACGACGCGACCGCCGGCAAGATGAGCTACTACCTGGACACGGCCGTGACGCACGAGGGGAGCCAGTGCACGGCGTCAGGACGCGCCGACACCTTCCGCGTCGACCTCACGTCGACGGCCCCCGCAGACGCCGCGACCGACCTGCCCTGGTACGTGACCGGTGGCGGGATCGCCGGGACCCCGCCGGGGAACATCCGCACCGACCTGTTCCTGTACCCACCCCGCGGTGGGCGCATCCTGAACGTGACGGCCGACGGGACGCTCACGGGCAGCGAGGTCGTCGAGAACCAGGGCCGGGCCGTCGCGACGCTCCCGCGAGAGCTCGCCCCGGGGCAGAGCACGAGCGTGACGTTCACGGTCGCGACCACGGGCGACGGCGACCCGTCGGGCACCCGGTGGATCGACCTCTGGTCGACCCCGACCGTCGACCAGCCGGGGCTCACGACGTTCGAGGTCCCCGCCTGCGGATGACCGCCGAAGAATCACGGCGAGACAACGATTTCCCAGGAATGTCTTTTCACCCGGACAACCGTCCACATCGCGACCGATAGTCGCTACCCTCAAAAGTTCAGGGTCCAGTGACGGTACGAAGGCACGCCGAGGCTTCGACCCTCCCGTTCATCGACCGCCACGACCAAGACTGGTGAAGACGCCATGAGCACTTCAAGGACCACACTCTGGGCGCGGGGGCTCCTCGTCGCAGGGCTCGTGGGCGCGACGGCTCTCGTCGGCCCCGCGGCGACCGCCACCGTCGACACCCCCGAACCGACCGAGACGAGCGGGGACTACGTCCCCACCACGCCTCCCCCCACGATCGAGCTCACGGTGCTCCAGCCCGTGTGCGACGGCGACGTGCCCTACCTCGAGTACGACGTCGACGTGACGGGCACCCCGAACGACACCGTCACCATCACGTGGCTCAACCCGTCGGGCGCGAACGTCGTCCAGGCCGGGCTGCCGCTCTCCGGTCGTGTCCTGTGGCCCGGAGCCACGGTGGACGCCGCCGGCAACCCCACGGGCTGGCCCGGCTGGGTCTTCGAGGACGGCGAGTGGGTCGAGGGTGGCACCTTCGGCTGGGTCCGCCCGACCGTGGACGTCCTCTTCCAGGTCAACCCCGAGGCCACGGTCACGGTGGACTACCCGCCGTCGACCCCCAGCTGCGCCACGAACCCTCCGGGCAAGACGACGCCTCCGGGCAAGGCCACGACCGTCTCCAACAAGGCAGGCGCCGAGGAGAGCGGGCTCGCCGCGACGGGCGCGACGGTCGGCACGTTCGTCGGCGTCGGCGCCGCGCTCCTGCTGGTCGGTGGCGGGCTCGTGCTGGTCGCGCGTCGTGGCCGCAAGAGCAACGCCTGACGGACTGCGCCCCGTACAGCACGAAGGCCCCGGTGAGGATCACCGGGGCCTTCGTGCTGTGCGGCGGAGCTCACGCGCCGGTCATTCCGCGCGGCACCACGAACGCTAGGCCGAGGCGGTCGCCCACGTCGCGGCGTAGAGGCGCTGCTCGAGCCCCTCGAAGGCCCAGCGGTCCGCGATGAGCGTGGGCCCGTTGGGTGAGTCCGGCACGAACCACTGCATCTGCTCGACCGTCATCTGCTCGGCACCCGACGCGTCGACGCAGCTCAGCTCGAAGCGCGTGAGGGTCGCGGGCTGCCCGTCGATCTCGACGTCCAGCTTGCTCGTCTCCGTGGACGCGCCGACCGTGAACTTGCCGGTCCCGGGGCAGAAGGCCCCCTCGGGGACGTAGGCCTGGGTCGTGTCGACGTCGGCGACCGGGTCGCCGTTCAGGACGTCGAAGCTCGGGCACGCCTCCGACTCGGGGCACCCGCCCGCACGCACCTGCGTGAGCCCCTCGGAGGGCTGCACGACCGACCAGTAGTCGGCTGCGAAGAGAGCCAGGGGGCCGACGTCCACGGTGTTCGTGTGCTGCCCCTCGTGCTCGTCGTGGGTGTCGGCGGCCGCCGGTCCGGAACCGGACGGGTCGGTGCTCGCGGTGCCCTTGTCCGTCGCTCCACCACCGGAGCACGCCGAGGCCAGGAGCCCCACTCCCAGGACGACCCCGACGAACGGGACCAGACGCGCACGTGCGGCGCCACGCCGTCGGGCCTGCGGGGAATCCGCCGCTGCTGCGGCCGAAGAAAGGATCACACGGTGCTGGTGCACGGGTACTGCCTCACTCATGTAGGTCGGCCCCGACGTGACCCACTGGGGAGGGTCGCGCCGGGGCCTCGGACGATTTCACGCTACTGATGGCTGCCGGAAAGAGAGATGAGGGAATCCCACATCCTTGCCGGGGAGGTACGGGTAATCCCGTACCCGACGACGTCCGTGGGGCGGGCGGGCGGCCGAGGCGCCCGCCCGCCCACCCCACGGAGGTCAGTGGTCACGAGGCGTCAGCACGCACCTCCGTCGGTCCAGGCCCCCCACTGCTGAGCCCCCGGGGTGTCCCCCTGGTTCCAGTACTTCGCCGTCCACGTGCGCCCTGCGTGGCTGACCTGCGCGCCGCCGGTGTACGTCGCCGTGGCGGACCAGGCCGTCGCGGTGCAGACACCTGTGCCGCCCGTGGTCCCGCCCGTCGTACCACCCGTGGTGCCGCCGGTCGTGCCACCCGTGGTGCCGCCGGTCCCACCCGTCGGCTCGACGACGGTGACGCCACGCGGGAAGTCGTAGGTCGTCGAGTAGGACGCCCCGCCGATCGTCACGATCACGTTGGAGAACTGCGCGATCGGCATGGTCCACTTGAGCTGGTTCGTGATGCTCCCGCCCGCGGGGATCCCGCCGAGGGGCACCGTGAACTCGGCGGTGTGGAAGTCGCCCTGGAGGCCGCCGACGTTCGGACCCGTGTGGCCCTGCGTGGTCGTCGTCGTCTTCATGCCCGACCAGTCGCTCATCTCGCCCGTGTCCGTGGTGCCGTACTGGAACGAGATGGTCGCGCCCGCCGGGATGGCGGTCTTCGACCTGTTGGTGAACACGACCTTGGGGTTGATCGGGTAGTTGCTGTCGCCGAGCGCGAACTGCGTGTAGTCGATGCTCATGTCGATCGCCTGCTTCGGCATGACCCGGTCGGCGTTCGCCTTGGTCGCGCCGTACGCGGTCGTCGTGCTGAGCTTCGAGTGCATGAGGTCGACCATGGTCTGGCCGATCTCGTACTGGCCCTTCGTCTGGTTGTAGCCGTAGTCGCCCGCGAGCTCCCAGATCATGACGCCGCCGAGGCCCGTGTCGGCCACGTAGTCCGTCTTCGCGCCGATCGCCTGCGTCGTGTCACCGGACAGGAAGACCTTCTTGCTCGCGTTCCACCACCACTCGTTCTTGGTGACCGGGTCGAAGTGGTGCACGTACGAGCCCGAGACGGTCGTCGGGACCTTGTACGACGCCGCGTAGTCGCCCGCGATCCCCTTCTGCAGGTTCAGCACGTGCCAGATCGGGTTCACGCCTGCCGGGACGGCGTTGCCCATGGGGTCGGAGTCGAACCAGAGGTTGTCGACGCCCTCGGCGCCGTAGCCGCACTTGCCGTTGGTCCCCGCCGGGCACGTGAAGCCCGCGGGCGGGACGGCCTTGCCGCCCATGCCGTCGGTGCCACCCTGGACGCCCTGGAACCCGCGCGTGTAGAAGCCGACACCGAGGTTCACGCGGCCCGCAGGCATGGCGCCGCGGAAGTAGTGCGCGGCCCAGTCGCCGTTGAGATAGCCCATGCCCTTGTACGCGGTGTACACGCCGGCGGCCGTGAGCTCGGGGTCCTTGCCGTCGTCGAACAGCGGCGAGTTGCCGCCGACGTGCTCGTTCCATGCGCCGTGCAGGTCGTACGACATGAGGTTGACGTAGTCGAGGTACTGGACGACCTGGAAGGCCTCCATGCCACGCAGCAGCCACCCGGACGACGGCGTCGCGGTCGTCAGCATGTAGTACTCGCCGTCCTCGGCCCCCGCCTCGTCGAGCTTCTCGCGGAGCGTCTTGAGGAGGTTCACGTACCCCTGGAAGTGCTGCCCGCGCTTGGCGTCCGAGAACGCGAAGTCGTCGGGGTTGCCAGCGCCCTTGTTGGACGTGGGGTACTCGTAGTCGATGTCGATGCCGTCGAACCCGTACTGACGGATGAAAGCGACCGTCGAGTCGGCGAACGTGTCGATCTTCGCCTGGGACTCGGTCATCGTGTAGAAGCCGCCCGACGCGACGCGCTTGCCGTCGGCGTCGAAGTAGCCACCGGTCTCGGCCCAGCCCCCGACGGCGGGGATCACCTTCACGCCCGGGTTCGCCTTCTTGTACTTGGCGAGCAGGTTGAAGTGCCCCGCGTAGGACAGGGTCGGGTCCATCTCGGCCCCGGCGACCCCGGGCCACGTCATGTCGGTCGACGCGTTGCCCGCGGCCTGGGCGTTGACCGAGATCTTGTTGTCGGGGCCAACGTGCGCGAACGCGTAGTTGATGTGCGACAGCTTGTT
Source organism: Oerskovia turbata (assembly GCF_000718325.1). Taxonomy (GTDB): domain Bacteria; phylum Actinomycetota; class Actinomycetes; order Actinomycetales; family Cellulomonadaceae; genus Oerskovia; species Oerskovia turbata. Next base: position 113,829 of record NZ_JOFV01000001.1, on the reverse strand, counting down.
CCAGGGGATGTCGCTCGCGAGGTAGCGCGGCTGACCGTTGGCCCCCGTGCGCCAGTTCGAGAAGTAGCCGATCACCCGGCGGTCCAGCCCGTTGGGGAGCTTCTCACGGCCCGCCGAGTCGTAGACGTCGCAGTAGGGCACGTCGACGCCCGGGGTCTTGTACATGCCGTCCGGACGGCACGCCTCGTGGCCCGTCGCAGGGGTCTCCGGGTTCGTGGTGCCACCCGTGGTCCCGCCGGTCGCGCCACCCGTGGTCCCGCCGGTCGCGCCACCCGTCGTGCCACCCGTCGTGCCACCCGTGGTCCCGCCGGTCGTGCCACCCGTCGTGCCACCCGTCGTCCCGCCGGTCGTGCCACCCGTCGTCCCGCACGCCCCCTGGGAGGCCCAGGGGCCGGACGCCTCGGCGCCGGGGACGTTGTTCTGGGTCCACCACTTCGCCGAGTAGTTCACGCCGTCCTTCGAGACGGTCGCGCCGTTGGTGTAAGTCGCCGTCGCCGACCAGGCCGGGGCGCAGTCGGCGGCTGCGGCCGACGATGTGGCGGCCGCGACGAGCATCGTCGCGAGCAGTGCCGTCGTGGTCGCGAGGGCCGCGCCGACCCGGGCGCGGTGCCCGGTGAGTTTCACGTGCATCGAATCTGCCTTCGTTGTGCGGAGCGCAACGCGCGGTGTGCGTGGAGCGCCGAAAGACCGCAGGGCGGGGCCCGGCGGAGATCAGGGGGAATCGGGGACCTCAGGTGGAAGGTCGCCGAACCCGAGGTCGGCCGGAGCAGACGTCGGCCGGTCGGCCGGACCTCGGGTTCGGCAGCGGTGAACCGCTGCGTGGTACCCGCCGGTGACGGAGCCTCGTTCGGCGTCGGTCCTCGGCGGGGGTCGTGAGGAGAGAGCCGGGGGGCGGGGCGGGGATCCCGCCCCCCGGCTCAGCTCTCAGCAGGCGCCGAGCGCCTGCCACGGGCCGTACTGCTCGGCCCCGGGGACGTTGTTCTGCGTCCACCACTTGGCCGTGTACTTCTGGCCGTTGTGCGAGACCTGGGCCCCACCGACGTAGACCGCCGTGGCGGACCAGGCGGGGGCGGTGCAGGTCCCGGTGCCGGTCGTCCCACCTGTCGTCCCACCGGTCGTGCCACCGGTCGTCCCACCTGTGGTCCCACCTGTCGTCCCACCGGTCGTGCCACCGGTCGTCCCACCTGTGGTCCCACCGGTCGTCCCACCAGAGGTGCCGCACGTCCCGACGAGCTCCCAGGGCCCACCGGCCGTGCCGGGGGTCTCGTTCTGGGTCCACCACTTGGCCTTGTAGTTCTTGCCGTTGTGGGAGACCGTCGCTCCGCCGTGGTAGGTACCGGTCGCGGTCCACGCCGCAGCGCACTCGGTCCCGGTCCCACCAGTGGTCCCACCCGTCGTGCCGCCCGTCGTCCCACCAGTGGTCCCACCCGTCGTCCCACCAGTGGTCCCACCGGTGGTCCCACCAGTGGTCCCACCAGTGGTCCCACCCGTCGTCCCGCCGGTCGTGCCGCCGCCGCCCGTCGGGTCACCGATCACCGGCCCGGCCGGTGCCGCGCGGAACTTCGTCGCGAGCCCCTTGAGGAGCGAGCCGTCCTGGTTGCCCGTGAGGTCCCACCACATGGCTCCGCCGAGCTTCTTGGCGGCGATGTAGTCGCCCTTGACCGCGACGGACTTCGGGTCGTCGAAGCTCCACCACTGGTTACCGTCGTGGCGCCACGAGGCCACCGATACCGGGTCGTAGTACCCGGTGCCGAGGTTCTTCAGCTTGTCGTAGTCCTCGTTGCCGGCCTCCCAGGTGCCGGGGCCTGCGTCGGTCGCGACGCCCCAGGGGGCCGACGACGTCGCGCCCTTCCAGCCTCGTCCGTACATCGCGAGGCCCATGGTGAGCTGCTTCGCGGGCACGCCGGCGTCGAGGTAGGCCTTGACGGCCTTGTCGACGCTGTACTGGCGGTTCGCGGGGCGGGTGTCGGTGGGGTCGTCGTACAGGTTGCCCTGGTGCCCCGTGAGGGTCTTGTTCCAGGCACCGTGCAGGTCGTAGCCCTGGATGTTCCCGAAGTCGAGGTACTGGTAGTTCTCGGGGTCGTTCCAGCCGCCCGACGCGATGTCCTCGGGGTTGGCCGGGAGGAACGCGCTGAGCTGGTACTTCTTGCCCGTAGTCGCGCCGTAGGCGTCGAGCTGGGTGCGGAACTCCTTGAGGAGTGCCTTGAAGTTCGCCTTGTCGTTCGCGACGTCGACGATGTTGCCGGCCTCGCCGTTGAGCGAGCCGGGCCACTCCCAGTCGATGTCGAAGCCGTCGAACACGCCGGCCGCCGAGCCGGGCCCGCCGCGGCCGTCGATGACGGGGAGGTTGCCCTTGAGGTACAGGTCGATGCAGGACGACACGAGCTTCTTGCGGCTCGCGTCGGTCGCGGCGGCCTTGGAGAAGTTCTTGGACCAGGTCCAGCCGCCGATCGACAGCAGGGCCTTGATCTGCGGGTTCTTGGCCTTGAGCTGCTTGATCTGGTTGAACGAGCCGGCGAGGGGCTGGTCCCAGGTGTCGGCCACGCCCGCGACCGAGTTGGCCGCGGTGTAGCCCATGCCGTAGTCGGCCCAGGCGTCGCCCGCGCCGTCGGACCCGTTGGGGCCGGTGCCCTGCGCCTTGTTGGCCTCGAAGCACGTGAGCGTCTGGTGGTGGATGTTGCCGAACGCGTAGTTGAGGTGCGTCAGGTCGGCGGCCGCTCCGGAGTCCTGGAGCTCCTTCATCTTGAAGTCGCGCCCGTACACACCCCACTGGGTGAAGTAGGCGACGTTGCGGTAGCCGTTGATCGCGCTGTCGCCGGTCGCGGCGGTCGTGGTGGCTGCGGGGAGGGGGCTTGCGGAGGGGAGGGGGGTCGCGGTCGCGGCGACGGTGCCGGCGACCAGGGACGTCGCGAGCATGGCTGCTGCGGTCAGTCCTGCTGCCACCTTCCTCGCGCGTCCTCGTGGTGTTCTCAGTCGCATGTGTCTGCCTCACTTGGCTGGGGGCTCTGTGCCCGGTGACCCGGACGTCGTTGCCCAGGAACACCCCGACCCTAGGGAGCGACCCTGCCCTCGTGAATCAGCGTTTCCCACAGTGTTCACCTCGCGTACACGCACAGCGGCGCGTAGGTGTTCCCCCCTACGTACCCGCGCGGGGCATACGGGTCGCGCCGGTACCGCGACCCGTCCTGTTCATCGACCGACCCGGTGCGCGAGCACCGCGAGCTCGACCCGCGAGCGCACCCCGAGCTTGCGGAAGACGCGACCCAGGTGCACCTCGACGGTGCGCACGGACAGGTAGAGCTGGTCCGCGGCCTCACGGTTGGAGCCCCCTTGGACGACCAGCAGCGCGACGTCGAGCTCGCGCTCGGTGAGCTCGTCGGCCCAGCGGGCCCGCAGCTCGTCGAGCGCGTCGTCGGACACGTCGCTCTCGCGTGCGGCGAGGCGCGGTCTGCCCGACGGCGCAGCCCCCGTGTGCGGGCCGCCTCCCCCGGGCGACGTGGTCGGCACGGGCGGGTGGTCGGTGCGCGCGGAAGCGACCTGGAGGGCATGGAGGTGCTCGAGGACGCCGGCGAGCTCTCCCTGGGCCTGCCGCGCCCACGCCCACGCCCCGGACTGCGTGAGGAGCTCGACCGCGGAGAGCAGGTGCTCGTGGGCCGCGGGCAGGTCGCCCCAGCGGGCCAGTGCCCGCCCCAGACAGAGCTCGGTGCGTCCGTGCTCGAACGGCGACGCGATCCCCCGGCCCGCCGAGGCGACCACGTCGCGCAGCGCGACCGCGTCCTCGGGGCGTGCCAGGGCGATCTCTGCGCGGGCGAGCGTCGCGACCCGGTTCGCCGGGGAGAGGTCCTTGGCCTCGACGCGCCGTCGGGCGAGCGCCCGTTCGGCGGCGTCGGGACGTCCGGCGAGCACCCAGGCCTCGACGTCGTCCATTCCGGGCAGGTGCAGCATGTGGGCGCAGTCGCGCCGGTCCGTCTCGGCGGCCAGCTCGAGCAGCGTCGCCGCCTGGGTGTGGTGGCGCGCGAACGACGCACCGATGGCCCGGTCCACGAGGAGGCCCAGCCTGACCGGCCGCGACGTCGGGCACGAGCAGGTCTCCTCGAGCGCGGTCGCGACCGTCCCGACACTGCCGTGCACCGCCATGTCGAGGCGGCGTGCGACCGCGACCCCGGTCCCCGCGAACGGCAGCCCGACGGGCAGGCGGAACGCCGCCTCCTCGAGCTCGCGGCGTGCCTTGGTGATGTTCCCCGACCAGAAGTGGACGAGCACCTGCGCCAGGCGAAGGTGCGCCTCGACGTACGGGGTCACGGCCCCGGACGGTGCGTCGAACCACCGGCCACCGTTCCGCACGGGCGCGAGGTTCGCGACCGCGCTGGCCAGTGCCTGGCCGGCGACGTCCAGGGCGTCCTCGTCGGCCAGGGAGATCGCGCGGCTGACCTGTGCGTACGCCTCCTGCTCCGGCGAGAGGCACGAGCCTGGCAGGGTGGCCCCCTTGCCGCGCTCCCCCACCCCGTAGTTGGCGAGCCACGACCGCACGACGTCGAGCCCGCCGACGCCCTGCGTGCACCGCCGCGCGAGCCGCTTCGCCGCGTCGAACGCCTGGGACGCGGCGACGCCGTCGCCGCGCTCGGCGTGCAGCGTCGCCGCGCTCGTCAGCCCTCGCACGACGTCGCCGATCTCGCATCCACCGGCCGCGTCACGGGGCCGTCCTTCGTGGTCGACGCAGCAGGTGCAGGCGTCGTCGTTGTCCGCGAGCGCGAGGAACGGGGCGATCACGTCGTCGGGCACCTGGCCCTGGACGTGCGTGAGCGCCGTGACGAGCGGGCCGAGGATGTGGGCCGAGCTCACGCCGCCCTCGCAGCGCGCGGCCCGCCGCAGCCAGTCGGCCGCGTCGTGGACGTGACCCGACTGGAGCGCGGCCGTCCCCGCGACCACGTACGCCTCTCCGCGGTCCGTGGCGGCAGCCTGGCTCGCAGCCTCGCGCGCGACCTCGTGGGCCCACACCACGTCGCCGCGATCGAGGAGCCGCTGGGCCAGGGACACGAGGCCGGGCGCGAGCGTCGGGTCCCCCGCGAGGGTCGCGAGTGCCGTGTGCCAGGTCGCGATGTCGTCCTCGCCGACCGCAGCATGGACCGCCGCCAGCTGCAGGTGCGCGGCCGTGCGGTCCGCCAGGCGGGCGTCGCCGTGGACCAGCGAGCGCACCCTGGGGTCCGTGAACGCGAAGCGACCCGAGACCAGGGAGAGCTGCCCCGAGAGCGGCCCGTCGAGCACCTCCTCGATGCTCAGCCCCGACGCGGCGAGCAGCACGTCCGTGCGCTCGACGACCGCGACCGCCGCGACGAGCAGCGCCCGCCGCTCCTCGGGAGCGAGCCCGTCGAGCCGGTCGCCGAGCAGCGTGCGGACCGCGGGCACGGGAGGCAGGGGGTCCGGGAGGATCGCCGTGCCCGCGAGCTGCTCGCTCGACAGCAGGCGGGCCGTCTGGGCGATCGCCGCCGCGTTGCCCGCGAGGTTCTGGGCGAGCCGCGCCGCGACGTGCGGGGCCACGGCCAGGCGCTCCTCGACGAGCAGCAGGTGCAGCGCCTCGGGCGGTCCCAGGGGCGCGAGCTCGCGCACCTCGATGGGGTACGGCAGCGGGCGGTCGAAGCCGCCGGGGACGGCGGTCGCGAGGAGCACGAGCGCGGCGCGGCGCTGGGCGACGAGCCCGACGACGACGGCGCGGCTGATCTCGTCGACCAGGTGGAGGTCGTCGGCGAGGAGCACGACCGTCCGGTCCGGCACCGCCTCCTCCAGGTACTCGGCGAGCGCGACCGCGCCGACCTCCGGCAGGTACCCGTACTCCGGGTCGGCGACGTCGAGCGGGCGCACGAGCCGGTCCGGGACCGCGCACCCGGTGACCTGGGCAACCTGAGACACGAGCGAACGCACCGCGCCGCCGGAACGTTGCGGGCCCACGCCCTGGGCGACCCTCAGGACGAGAGGAGGGTGCGGACCGCTCGCCCCGTGGAGCGCCTCGTGGACACGCTCGAGCGTGGTGCTCGCTCCCATGCCGGGCTCGCCGGTCCAGACGAACGCGCCCCGCCCCTCGGCGACCGCCGAGAGCGCGAGGTCGATCTCTGCCCGCCGCGACGAGAGCCGCTCGGGCCGGTGCTCGGTGGACGTGCGGGACGTACGCACCTGATCTGAGGTCAGGACTTCTTGCTGGCTGGCTGGCATGTCAGACCCTCCCGTCCGGGGCAACGATGGCCGGACGACTCTCAGGAATGTTAACAACCCGACGTAAAGGCGGGCATCCTGTCCTGCTACCCGTCGGTGTCTTCGGTGGCTTCCGCCGGGGCGGCTTGCCGGGTCCTTCGACCAGGTCTAGGGTGACCTCGTTCCTCTGTCTGCTTCTGCCGAGAGATCTCGGTATCTCAGACGAGCACGGAACCAGAAGCAGATGAGAAGGAGGTGAGAGCGATGCCGGACGGCAGCAGTCATAGATCCCCGCACTGCGCGCTCGCTCCCCTCCACCCTGCCCGCTGACCCTTCCGGTCGGCTATCCCGGCACGGCCCTCGGGGCGGTCGCCAGTGCGCTCCATGCACCGTCACCCCCTCGCCAGGACCTGCCCTGCCCGCACGCAGGGCGGCCCGGCGTCCGGTCGGCACCGTCGAGAGCACGGCGCCGGGAAGGACCACCATGTCGACGAGCACACACCTCAGTGCACCCTGCCCCACGACCACTCGCAAGGGCTCCGCACCACCACGGACGAACCGGGCCACGCCCCCCGCGCCCGCCGCGCGCCGCCCCGACCTCGAACGCCAGTCGATCACGTTCACGATCGGCCTGTACCTGTTCATCTGCACGGCCCTCCTCGGGACGCACCTGCTGGCCGCAGGGCACGACGACGCCCCCGTCCCGGCGTCCCTGGTGACGACGACCGCACCGGCGGGTGCGACGTCGTCGGGCACGGACGCACAGCTCGCGGCAGAGACGGTGGTGGCACCGTGACCGCGGCGACGCCCGCGATCGCCGATGCTCCCCGCACCGGGACGCCGGCCCACGGCGCCGCTCGCCGGGCGCCCGCACCGGCCCGGCCGGCGCCGCGGTTCGACCCGCAGGCCCTGCGCGCCCGCTGGCTCCAGGTCGCGTCCGGGGACCCGGGCGCCCTCGAGCGTGCGGCAGAGGTCGGTGTCGACTTCTCCCCGGCGTCAGGGCGCGTGTGGGAGACCGACGACCACGTCTACCTGCCGGTCGTGGCGACCCACCGGCGCGGCGAGCACGTCGAGCGCGAGGTCCTCATGCTCGCGCTGTCGCCCGAACGTGTCGTGACCCTCCAGCCCAGCCGGTACTACCCGATCTTCGACAAGGCCATCGCCCGCATGCGGCGCACGCCCCGACTGACACGGACGTCGTACGGCGTCACGTACGCGCTGCTGTACGCGCTCAACGAGGCCGCCGAACGCGTCATCCACCACGCGAGCGACCTGCTCGAGGACATGTCCGACCAGATCGAGGAGGCCACGCTCGGCTACGACCGGCGCGGGCGCGAGATCGGCGTGACCGACATGCAGGGCACCATCTCGCGCATGAACCGGGCCGAGGAGATCGTCTCCAGCACCCAGGAGTCCCAGCTCTCCCTCGCCCGCGCCGCCCGGCACCTGCGCAGCGAGATCGCCGACACCGACCCCGTGCTCGCGGGCCTGGTCGAGACCCTCATCGCGGACGTCGACGGCGTCAAGGAGCACGCGAGCTTCGAGCACGACAAGGTCCGCTACCTCCAGCAGGCCATCATGACGTCGCTCGACGTCAAGCAGAACCAGATCGTCAAGGTGTTCACGATCATCACCGCGGTGTTCCTGCCACCCACGCTCATCACGTCGTTCTACGGCATGAACTTCACGCGCATGCCCGAGCTCGAGTGGGAGCTCGGGTTCCCGTGGGTCGTGCTCGTGACGCTCGTCGCCGCGGTCATCCCGCTCGTGTACATCAAACGGCGCGGCTGGCTCCGCTGAGCCGCGCTCCCCGCCCCCCCACCCCCCCGGACGCGCGGACGCCGCCGGGGCCACGACAGGCAGGTCGTGGTCCCGACGGCGTCAGGTTGCGCAGGGCAGAGGCCGCTACCGCGTCAGGTCAGACGCAGGAACCGACCACGCGCCACGGGCTCCAGTGCGTCTCGGTGCCCGGTGCGTTGGTGTGGACCCACCAGTTGGCCTGGTAGTTGACGCCCTGGTGGGACGCCACCTGGCCAGCAGTGTAGATGCCCGCCGTGGTCCAGTCGCCGTAGCATCCACCGGGAGCGTCCGAGTCGACCGGGCCGGCCTGCGACGCGCGGTAGACGTCCGCGGCCGTACCGACCAGCTCGTCCTCGTAGTCACCTGCGAGGTCCCACCACATCGAGCCGCCCAGGCCCTTCTCCGCGACCCACTTCGCCTTGAACTCGACGGCGCGCGGGGTGTCGACCGTCCACCACTCGTTGCCGTCGTAGCGCCAGGACGAACCGGTCGTCTCGTCGAAGTACTCGGTGCCCAGGTCGCGCAGCTCGAAGTACTGCTTGTACCCGGGCTCGTGCGTGCCCTCGGCCACGCCCGCGGCGGACTGCCACGCACCGTCCGAGTCGCCGGCCACGACGCCCGTCCAGCCACGGCCGAACGCCGGGATGCCCAGCGTGATCTGCTGCGGGTCGACGCCACGGCTCAGGTACAGGTCGATCCCCTGCTCGACCGAGATCTCGCCCGTGTAGGTCGGGTCGTCGTGCAGGTTGGACTGGTGCCCGGCCAGGTTCGGCGACCAGCCACCGTGCAGGTCGTAGCCCTGGATGTTGCCGTAGTCGAGGTAGTCGAAGATCGCCGGGGCGTCCCAGCCGGCGTTGATGACCGTCGGGTTCACGGGGATGTACGAGGACAGGAGGTACTCCTTGTCCTTCGTGGCACCGTACTCGTCGAGCTGCTCGCGGAACTCCGCGAGCAGCGCCGTGAAGTTCGCCTTGTCGTTCACCGGGTCGACGAAGTTCTCGGGGTGCTGCGACCAGTCCGGGGCCCCCGGCCACTCCCAGTCGATGTCGATGCCGTCGAAGAGGCCGGCTGCTGCGCCCGCGCCTCCGCGACCGTCGATCTCCGGCAGGTTGCCCTCGAGGTAGAGGTCGATGCACGAGGACACGAACTTCTCGCGGGACTCGGGCGTCGCCGCGGCCTTCGAAAAGAACTTGGACCAGGTCCAGCCACCGATCGACACCAGCACCTTGGTGTCGGGGTTCTTCTCCTTGAGCTTGAGGAGCTGGTTGAAGTTCCCGGCGAGCGCCTGGTCGGCAGAGTCCGCGACCCCGTCGATCGAGTCGGCCGCGCTGACGGCGTCGACGAAGTCGGCACCGGCGACACCGGCCCCGTCGTTGCCGCCGGGGGCGGGCGACCCGTCCTTGTCGGAGATGAAGCACGTCAGGTCGGTCGGGTGGATGTTCGCGAACGCGTAGTTGACGTGCGTGATCTGGTCGGCCTGGCCGGACTCCTGGAAGTCCTTGACCGTGTAGCCGTAGTTCTCGGGAGCCCACGACATGAAGTAGCCGACGTTGCGGTACCCGTTGATGTCGTTGTCACCGTTGGGGCTGACCGCGGCGGGTGCGGCCGGCGCGGCCGTCGCGGTGCCTGCCGCGACCAGGCCCGACGCCACGAGGGCGAGGGTCGTCGCGGTCACCACGGCACCGGCGGCACGGCGGGTGCGGCGTGGTAGCGAGGGGTTGTTGCGGGATGCGTGCAAAGGGAGGCCTCTTCGTCTTCCGTGCGCTGACTCCGGTCCGTTCCGGAGCCCCAGGTGCTGGGGGTCTCGGAACGGACCCCAGCGGCTGGGCACTTCCGAACCTAGCCAGCGTCGCGCGCGAAAGATGTACGGGGCTTCCACACGGTTCACAGCGGTCACATAAGGGATTTCCCTTACCTAACCGGTGAATCGCTCGAAACGGTACGAACGGTAGGTTTCCGCGGGCGACGGGCCGCTACGCCTCGACCAGGATCGTCACCGGGCCGTCGTTGACGAGCTCGACCTGCATGTCCGCACCGAACACACCGGTCGCGACCTCGACGCCCTTCGTACGCAGCGCGGTGACCACCTCGGCGACGAGCGGCTCGGCCACGTCCCCCCTCGCCGCGCCGTTCCACGACGGACGCCGCCCCTTCCTGGTGTCCGCGTAGAGCGTGAACTGGCTGACGACCAGGACAGGTGCACCCTCGTCGAGCACCGACCGCTCGTCACGCAGGATCCGCAGCTCGGCGACCTTGCGCGCCACCAGCTCGACCTGCGCAGGCCCGTCGTCGTGCGTCACGCCCACGAGCACGACCAGGCCCGGCCGGTCGATGCTGCCCACGACCTCGCCGCCCACGCTCACGCTCGCGCGCGTCACACGCTGCAGGACCGCCCTCATGCCGCGCGGCCCGGTCCGAACGTGGCCCGCACCTCACCGACGGGCTCTCCGCCACCCAGGACCGGGGTACGGCCGACGCGGTCGAGCGCGGCGCCGTCGGCCCCCGGGAGGGCGCCCGCCCCCAGCGCCGCCAGCGCCGCGACCAGCACCGCGGGGCGCGGGCGAGGGGAACCGTCGAGGACCTTGAACGCGAGCGCCCGCCCGTCCGGCAGGCCCGCACCGTACACGCCGTCCGCGCCGTCCTTGGCGACCAGGCCCGGCACGGCTCGCATGACCTCGGTCGCGTCCCGCCCCGTCCCGCCGACCATCTCGGGGAACGAGGACATCGCGCGCGCGACCAGCGCCTCGGGCCCCCCAGGGGCGGTCGACGGCGCGGCGGCCAACCGCCCGAACGCCCGCGCCATGCCCAGCAGCGTCGTCGAGAAGAGCGGCGCCCCACAACCGTCGACCGTGACGTGGAGGTCAGCGGCGTCGTCACCCGTGAGCTCGAGCACGGTCTCGCGGATCGCGACCTGCAGCGGGTGCGCGAGGTCCAGGTACGTCGCGGTGTCCCAGCCGGCCGCGACGCACGTCGCGAGCATCGCCGCGTGCTTGCCCGAGCAGTTCTGCGTGATCGACGCCGGGCCGTTCCCCTGCTCCTGCCAGGCGAACGCCGCAGGCGGGTGGACCGGCATGTCCGGAGTGTTGCGCAGCGCCGACTCGTCGAGCCCGACCCCCGCGAGGATCTCGCGCGCCCCCGCCAGGTGGAAGGCCTCGGCGTTGTGGCTCGCAGCGCCGAGCGCCAGCAGGCGCGGCGGCAGGGACAGCCCGTTGCGGAGCATCGCGACGGCCTGGAACGGCTTGACCGACGACCGGGGCCAGATCACGGTCGACGGGTCGCCCACCACGAGCTCTGCGGCGCCCGAGGCGTCGAGCGTCACCAGGTGCCCCAGGTGCACGGACTCGACCAGGTCGCCCCGGACGACCTCCGCGAGCGGAGCGGCGGAGCGCAGCACCACGGGGTTCACCACCCGCCCGGACGTCCGCCGCGGTTGCCACCCGAACCGCCGGAGCCACCCGAGCCCCGGCCGTACGGCTTGAGGCGAGGACGCACGTCGACCAGGTAGATCACCGCGGGCGCCACCGCGAAGATGTTGAGGAAGCCGACGCTCGCCCCCATGGGCGGCAGGGCGATGAAGCCCAGCGCGGCGCAGACGCCGAGGATGAGCAGCCAGATGTTCTTGGTCAGCTTCCCCTCGGCCGTGTAGGCGTTCTTGGGGCGGCTCGCGGCATCGACGAGCGCGACGAGCTGCGCGACGAACACCGCGAGGAAGAGGACGAGGTAGACGAGGGTCTGGGCTGCACCGAACACGACACGAGCCTACGGCAGGACGCGCAACGCCTCCGCGCGCGCCGCGCTCGCGACACGCTCGTCCCACACCGCGAAGATCGCGTCCTCGTGACGCAGCACCAGTGCCGAGGCCAGGTGCACGGCGTCCGCGCCGCGCAGCGAGTGCCCGTCGCCCCCCGCGAGCACGCTCGCCCGGTCCAGGATCTCGGGCGAGACCTCGACCAGGTGCAGCGCGGGCCACAGCCTCTCCCACGTGGCGAGCGCCTGAGCCCGCTCGACGGAGTCGAGGACCCCCGCGCGCTCGCCCGCAGCGAGCGCGGCCCGGACCTCGGTGTCCGCCAGGCGACTCGTGCTGACCACGTCCGCCCGGTTCCACAGGGCGCTCGCGAGCTCGGAGCCGGGCTCCGAGACGCACAGCTTCACGAGCGCGCTCGCGTCGAAGTAGACCAGTGCCATGGGGTGCGCCGGGTCAGCGGCGGATGCGGCGCACGAGGCCCGACATCGCCGACTGCTTCGCGGCCGGGCGAGCGGGCGGCGTGTGCACGGGCCGCTCCTCGACGGCCGGGGACAGCAGACCGTCTCGGGTCAGCGACGTGATCAGGTCCGCGCTGCCGATCGCGCTCAGCCGGGCGACCGGGACGCCGCGCTCGGTGATCACCACGTCCTCCCCGTCACGCGCCCGCTCGATCCACGACTTCAGCTCGGCCCGCAGGGCGCTGACGGAAACCTCCATCCCCCGAAGGTACCGGCCAACGCCCGGATTGCGTAGACCTCCACGCGTGCCAGTCCTGCGGATCTGTCGCATGTGCGCCGTGGCGTGCTCGAGCGTGCTCCCCGCGTGCTCGCGACGTGCTCCCGGCGCGCCGGGGCGTCCGGTCAGAGCTCGTGCAGGGCCGCCCGGGCGTCCTCGGGAGACATCCCCGCGGCCTCGAGCGTGTCCACGATCGGTGAGCGCAGCAGCATCACGAGCGACTGGACCTGCCAGTCCCCCGCACCGACCGTCCGCGGGTCGGCTGCCGCCGCCGTGTCGGCCAGGATCTCGCGCGCGGTCGACGGGTCGCGACCCGCGCCGATCGCCTCGGCCAGGACGCGCGTGCCGGCCGCGAACCGGTCGACGATCGCCGCGACGGGCAGGAGGTCGTGGTCGGCCCCCGCGACCGGGCGTGCGCGTCGGGCCAGGACGCGGACGCTGCGCATGGCACGGTCCACCAGGACCGCCTTGCGCTCGATGTCGCCCAGCTCGGTGCGGTGCTTGCGCCCCACGGGACTCACCCGGGACAGCTCCTGGGCGCTCGTCGCGGTGGCCTGCCACTCCTCGAGCGCGGGCTCGGACGCGCGCCCGCGCACGAGCGCGGCGTCCAGGTCGTCGACGTCGCCCGAGCGGAAGCCACGGGCGAGCAGTTCCAGCGTCTCCGCGAGCTCGGTCGTCGCCTCGTCGCCCAGGATCCGGGGCCGACGGCGTGGGTCCCCCGGGGTGAGCGTCGCGACGAGCAGCGCCACCGCGCCTCCGACCAGGGCGTCGACCAGCCGCCCCCCGGGGCCGCCCGTCTGCGTCGCGGGCAGACCCACGATGACGATGGCCTGGACGCCCGCCTGGGTCGCGAGGAGGGCGCCGCGGTCGATGAAGCGGGCGACCAGGGCCGACGACGCGAGGACGACCGCGACCTGCCACCAGCCGGACCCGATGAAGTGGACGACCAGGTCCCCCAGGCCCACGCCCACCGCGACCCCGATCGCGAGCTCGCCGACCTTGCGGACCTGCCGGTCCTGGCTGAACCCGAGACAGACCCACACCGAGACCGGGGCGAAGAACGGGTACGGGTGACCGAGCAGGTAGTGCGCGATCCCGTACGCGACGCCCGCGGCGAGCGAGGCCTGGATGATGGGCCAGAACGCGACCCGGACCCGGGAGGTCCCCTGCCGCAGCCGGGCGCGGAGCACGAGCCGGCGGAACGCCTTGCGGGCCGTCTCGACCGCCCCCGGTTCCGGGGGCGTCGCTCCCCCGGCCGACTCCCGCGCCTGCGTCATGTGCTCCTGCTCACCGCGTCCCACCGTGCCGGAGTCCCGGCACGGTCCTCAGACTCTGTTCTAGATCATGCTCTGGGGTGCGCCCGCGCCCTTGGGGGTGACGCCTCGTGCGACCGGACCGCGCGGCGCAGGCCGGTCGACCGACACGCCCTCGCCGGGGACCACGACCTCCTGGGCCGCGGCGACCGCTCCCCCGTCGCAGTCGACGACGAGCTCGACGTCCTCGGGGGCGCTGCGCTTGAGGACCGCGAGCGCCACCGGACCCAGCTCGTGGTGCCGGGCGACGGACGTCACGACCCCCACGGCACGGCCGGGCGCGACCACCCCGTCCGGCCCCGGGGAGCCGCCCGGCAGGCGCACCTCGGCGCCGGCGACGGGGAGCAGGTGTCCCGAGCCGTCGAGGTGGAGCATCACGAGGCGCCGCGGCGGACGGCCCATGTTGTGCACGCGCGCGATGGTCTCCTGGCCGCGGTAGCAGCCCTTGTGCAGGTGGACCGCGGTGCGCAGCCAGTCGAGCTCGTGCGGGATCGAGCGGTGGTCGACCTCGGTCGCGAGGCGGGGACGCCACGCCTCGACGCGCAGGGCCTCGCTCGCCCAGGTCCCGGCGAGCCGCCACCCGGCGGCCTCTCGGGACGCGACGGCGTCGGGCAGCTCGGCGCGGGGCACCAGGACCAGGCGCCACGGGCGGTGGGCGCCGGGGTGCTCGTCGTCCGCGGGACCGTAGCGCGTGCCGCCTGGCGCGGTGCGTGGCCAGGGGTCGCGCCACGTGACGGGCTCGCCTTCCACGCCCTCCGCGTCGCGGGGCTCGCCCAGGACGGCGATCTCGTCGCTCATGTCGGTGATCTCGACGCGCAGCGAGAACTTCATCCGGTCGAGCCAGGCGGCCAGGGCCGGGGCGTGCGAGCCCTCGGTCACGAGCCACGTGGACTCGCCGTCGTCGACGACCCCTGCCGCGTGCTCGACGTGCCCCTGCGGGCTCAGGACGAGCAGCTCGGTCGAGGTGCGGGGCGCCAGGCCCAGGAGGTCCTGCGACGTGATCGAGTGGAGCCACGTCAGGCGGTCGGGGCCCGTGACCCGCACGACGCCGTGGTGCGAGAGGTCGACGACCGCACCGCCCGACCCGAGCGCACGCTGCTCGCCCGTCGGGTCGCCGTAGTGCCAGGCGACGCCCGCGTCGGGGCCGGAGCCCGCGACCGCGCCGGGGCGCGAGAGCAGCGGGCTCGTCCGGACCGCGGGGTCGGTCTGGGGGGCGTCGTCAGGTCCAGCGGTCACGGTGCAACAACCTCCTCGGCGCCGGTGGGCGCACGTCCGTCCGGCCGCGCGGTGGCGTCGGCCGTGCCTCATGCGTCGGAGGGCTAGAGGCGGTCCAGCTTCGCCGACGCGTACGACTGCAACGGTTGACCGAAGGCCGCCAGTTCCCACACCCACAGGAGCTGGCCCTGGACGTTGCCGTAGAGCCGGTTCGACGCCGTGACCTCGGCCGAGGTGGCCGTGCGCATCATGGCGTCGCTCGACAGGTCCACCCGACCGTTGCCGACGACCCCCAGGTACAGGGTCATGCGGCCCGACGGGTCCGCGATCATGACCTCGATCGCGGACTTGTCCTCGGGCAGCCCCTCGGGGCGCTCGGGGGAGACGCGCCAGTAGCCCGTCTCGGTGGACCAGATGCGGCCGGGCGCGAGGTGTCCCTCGGTGCTCGGCTCGGTCTGGTCGCTCGACGGGTGAGCGGGCGGTGCGGCGGTGTCGTCAGTGGTCCAGTCCTCCGGCACGGTCTCGGGAACCTCGGCCTCGAGGACGCGGATGGTCGACTCGTACCGCAGGTACGGGCCGCCGTCGTGGTCGAACACGACGTCCTGGACGAACGGGGTCTCGGGGATCCCGGGGTAGGCGATGACTCCCTCACCGCGCCAGGAACCCACGAGCCACGCGAGCGGGTAGGCCTCGGGGGCGAGCCCCTCAGGGAACGCGAAAGCCATCTGGTGGTACCTCCGACGGTCCCAGCGGACCGGTGACGACGACGAGGGGAGCGGGACCGTGGTCCCACCGGGCGCGGACGCCCGGAGCGACGCTCAGGTCAGCGCTGACCCTTGTACAGCTTGTAGACGACGAACCCGGCGAACCACGTGATGGTCACGGTCGCGGCGATCAGCAGTCCCAGGAAGATGAGTTCGAGTGCATGCGTGGACATGTCGCCGATCCTACCGTCCGGCCTCTAGGCTCGCGCACGTGACCTCCCAGCCCGTCCCGCCGCTGTCCTCGGCCGCCCCGGCCGCCGTCTCCCGCTCGCTCGTCGTCAAGTCGACCGCGGGCCTCGAACGCCCCGAGGCGACCAACCAGGCCTTCACGGTCGCGGCCGCCGCGGTCGCGGCCGGGGTCGAGGTCAGCGTGTGGCTGACCGGGGAGTCCTCGTGGTTCGGGCTCCCGGGGCGCGCGAGCGAGCTCGAGCTCGAGCACGCGACGGCCCTGCCGGACCTGCTGGACGTGATCCTGTCCGCCGGGACGGTCACGGTCTGCACGCAGTGTGCGGTGCGACGCGGCATCACGGAGGCCGACCTGCTGCCGGGCGTCCGCATCGCCGGGGCGTCGGTGTTCGTCGAGGAGGCGCTGCGCCCGGGGGCCCAGGCCCTCGTCTACTGACGCTCCGTGGCCCTCGCCACGCGTTCCCCCGCTGCCCGACGGCGGTGCTCGCCCCGCGCGAGCACCTCGCCTCTCGCGGCACGGTGGCGGGGCGTGGGCGCCGGGACTCGCCCCGGGGTGGCGGTCTCAGCCGGACCCCGTGCTCAGTCCTCGACGCGGATGCCGATCTCCGCCGCGAACAGCGGCGCCATCTCGACGAGCTGGGGCGGGCTGAGCGTGGCCCCCGCGAGCCTCTCGATGCTCGTGATCCGGCGCAGCGTCGCCCCGCGCAGGTCGGTGTGCGCCAGCCGGGCGCCGGCCAGGACGAGGTGGTCGACCGAGGTGTCCTCGAACACGACACGGGTGGCCTGGGCGTTCGTCAGGTCGAGCTCGTCCACGGTGCACCGCGTGAGGCGCAGGTCGCGGACCGTCGCGCCGCGGAGGTTGACGTACCCGAGCTTGCAGTCGACCAGCTCGACCGACCGCCAGCCCGACTCGTAGAGCTCCGCCGACCCTATCCTCGACCCGGCCACGACGACGTCGTGCCACACGGACCGCGGGGCGCTCAGGACGGGTGCGTCGATCCGTTCGAGCCGGGACTCGCTGAACGTCGCGGCCCGCAGGTCCGCGTGGTGCAGCGAGAGGCCGACGAGGTCGCAGCGCTCGAACGTGACGTCGGACAGGTCCGCGTGGGACAGGTCGCCCCCCTCGAACCGTTCGTCGTGGCGGCGGTCCTCCGCGCCGATCCCCTCGGCGTCGCCCGGGTGACGGACCCCGGCACGCAGCCGCTTGATCCGGGGCGGGACGGTGGTCGAGGACATGTTCTGCGCAGGCACCGCACGACCCTACGCCTCCCACGCCGCGGCGCCTCCGTGCCGCCGCGAGACGTCAGCGGGCGGGCGCGAACCGCCGGATCAGCAGGTACATCTCGCACCCCAGGCACAGGCCGAACGCCGCGTTGAGCACGGCCGCCACCAGGGCCAGCGCCGCAGCGACCGGCACGGCCACGAGCGACACCGTGAAGCCCAGGACCACGCCGACCCCCGTGATGACGAACCCGACACCCTGCGCGAACCGGGGCGGACGCGGGTCCTCGCGCTCCGCCGTCGGGCCGAGCCTGGGTTGGACGAGCGCCTTGAAGACCCAGCCCTGCCACGTGCCCTGCGCGCCGCGCAACGCCCCCAGCAGGAAGCTCAGCGCGACGAACGTCAGCAACCACAGCCCCGCCTGGGAGGCGCCCAGGAGCAGGGTCACGGCGAGCAGCAGTGCGGTGATCCCGGCCCCGACGCGAGGGCCCCGCGGGTCGATGCCCGGGGCCACGCTCGAAGAAGGGTGCGGGTCGTGCGACATGGCGGCTCCTCGGTCGGCCCGCCCCGGTGGGCGAGCGGTGTCAGGCGACGGACCCGGCGGGCACGTCGAGCGCCTCGACCGCCTGGGCCCGGTTCACGCTGCCGCTCATCCGAGCGACCTCTCGACCGGACGGGTCGAGGACGAGCACCGTCGGAGTGCGCAGTATGCCGAAGGTTCGCACGAGATCGTGGTGCTCGTCGACGTCCATCTCGCGATGTGTCACGTCGGTGCGCGCCGCGACGACCTCGTCGAGCACGCGGGCCGTGTGCCGGCAGGGCGAGCAGAACTCGCTCGAGAACTGCACCAACGTCCGGTGCTCCCCCAGCACGATGCCGAGGGCCGCCCAGTCGACCGCGCCGTCCTCGTGCGCGTGCCGGGCTGCGCGGACCACTCCCTGCCGGCGCTGCCACCAGAGCCCGAGCAGCACGCTCGCAGCGAGCACCACGACCAGGACCACGATGCGCCAGACCATGGCGTCGACCTCTCTCTCGGACAGCAGCACGGCAGGTCCGCCGTGCGGCAGGTCGCTCAGCCCACGACCACGCGACCGACCACGAAGACCAGGATCCCCCCGACCGTCACGGGCAGCACTGTCGCAGCAACTGCGGCCTGCCTGCGTTCGAGGGCCGGCAGCTGGTCGAACAGGGCGCGCAGCCCCGCGACCAGCATCCCCGAGACGATGCCCGTCCACAGCCCGTTGCTGATCGCGACCTCGGGCAGCACGTACCCGAGGCCGCCCCCGGCCGCAGCGGCAGCGGCGACCGTCGCGATCGAGCTCCACCACCCGGCGAGCGGCAGCGCCGAGATCGCGGACGCGACGGCGAGCGTCGCCGCGCACGTCACCACGAGCTCCGCCCCGGCGTCGGTACGGTCGGTCGCGATCCAGCCCGCGGCCGAGACCGCGACGACCAGCCCGCTCACGGTGCCCAGGAGCGACTCGACGAGCCGCGGACGGCCGTCCCGACGCAGCATCTCGGCGACGAACGCCAGCACGATGCCCATCGCGAGCACGAGCGGCAGGTTGCGCAGCGCGGGCTCGCCGTCGGTCGCGAACACCGCGGCGACCGCGCCGACACCGGTCAGACCGATCACCAGACCCGAACCGCCCGGGGCGGGCTGCCCCAGCAGCGCGGGCCACCCGACGGCGACCAGCACGACGAGCACGGCGGCCGCGATCGTCAGGGGCACGAGTCCGAAGAACGCGGCGGCGGCGACCGCCGCGGCCACCACGGACGTGGCGACGGCACGTGAGGAGAGGCCCACTAGGCACACTCCCCCGGCGACGCGAGCGGCGAGGTTGCGGGGGCGGCACCGGGTCCGCAGAGGCTGAGCACGAACATGAGTCTCCCAGATGACGCCGCACGAGAACACGAAACAAGGTTGTAACAGCGCACAGGCCTTGGTCACCCCGTCGACCCCTGTTCCACGCGCTACGGTAATGATTCCGGCCTCCTCGGGGGTCACTGGGAGGAGGTGCGTCGGTGGCAGAGCTGTTGATCCTGACACCGGCGACAGGTGGGTCCGTCGACATCCTGCCTGCGCTGGGACTGCTGTCGCACCGCTTGCGGGTGCTACCCATGGAGCCGTCGGCACTCGTCGACGCGCCCGACTCGGACGTCGTGCTGCTCGACGCACGCCGCGATCTCGCGGCTGCCCGCACCACCTGCCGCCTGCTCCACGCGACCGGCCTGACGGTCCCTCTCGTCCTCGTCCTGACGGAGGGCGGCCTGACCGTGGTCACCGCCGAGTGGGGGGCCGACGACCTGCTCCTGGAGCACGCGGGCCCGGCCGAGGTCGAGGCCCGGCTGAGGCTCGTGATCGAGCGCTCGTCGCACGGCCGTGCCGAGGACGTCCCGCAGGAGATCTCGGCGGGCGAGCTCGCGATCGACGCGGGCGGGTACACGGCACGCCTGCGGGGACGCCCGCTCGACCTGACCTACAAGGAGTTCGAGCTCCTCAAGTACCTGGTGCAGCACCCGGGGCGCGTGTTCACGCGCGCCCAGCTCCTGCAGGAGGTCTGGGGCTACGACTACTACGGGGGCACCCGGACGGTCGACGTCCACGTGCGTCGGCTGCGTGCCAAGCTCGGCCCCGAGCACGAGCAGCTCATCGGGACGGTGCGCAACGTCGGCTACCGCTTCGACCCGCCCAAGGACCGACGCACGGCCGCGGCCTCGGACGCGGACGCGGACGCGGACGAGGGCACGAGCGACGCGCCGGGGACCGGGGCGACCGGACACACTGCCTCGAGCGAGCAGGTAGGTTCGTCCGGGTGACGACCGACTCGAGCGACTTCTCCGCAGCCCTCGTCGACGGCCCCTGGCGGCACGAGTTCGTGCCCGCCAACGGTGCCCGCTTCCACCTCGCGGTGGCGGGCCCCGAGTCCCGCGGCGGCGGTTCGAACGCCCCCCTCGTGCTCCTGCTGCACTCCTACCCGCAGTTCTGGTGGGCGTGGCGGCACCAGCTCGAGGCGCTCGCCGAGGCCGGCTACCGGGTCGCCGCGATGGACCTGCGCGGCACCGGCGCGTCGGACAAGCCTCCGATCGGCTACGACGCCCCGACCCGCACGCGCGACGTCGCGGGCGTGGTCCGTTCGCTGGGTGCCGACCGCGCCGTCGTCGTCGGGCACGGGACCGGTGGCGGCCTCGCCTGGGCCATGGCCGCGCTCCAGCCCGCGGTGACCGCGGGTGTCGCGGCGTTCGCCGCCCCGCACCCCTCGCACGTCCACACGTCGGGCCGCAGGCTCCTGACGCCGCTCGCGCAGCGCCACCTCGCGTTCGCCCAGCTCCCGACGTTCCCCGAGCGGGCCCTCACGCAGGACGACCTGGTCGGCCGGGTCCTGGCCG
This sequence comes from Oerskovia turbata, assembly GCF_000718325.1. GTDB lineage: Bacteria > Actinomycetota > Actinomycetes > Actinomycetales > Cellulomonadaceae > Oerskovia > Oerskovia turbata. Next base: position 93,274 of record NZ_JOFV01000001.1, on the reverse strand, counting down.
CCGGGGCCACGACCCCGTTCACCCCTGAAGCGGTGGACACCTACCGCACGGTCATGCGCATCCCGTTCGCGGCGCACTCCGCGATGGAGGCCATCCGCTGGTCGGTGCGCTCGGCGCCGCGGCCCGACGGGCGCCGCTTCCGCAGCGCGCTGCGCCGACCGATCACCATCCCGACGCTCCAGGTCCACGGCGGGGCCGACGGCTTCCTGCGGCGCGAGCTCACCGACGCGGACGCCGCCGCCGTCTCGCGCTCGCTGCGCTTCGAGGTCCTCGAAGGGGTGGGGCACTTCCTCCCGGAAGAGGCGCCCGACGACGTCACGCGCCTCCTGCTGGACTGGTTGCCCACCACACGGGGCTGAGCGGGCTCAGTCCGTCTTGACCATGCCCGCCGCGACCACCGGGTCCGTCTCACCGACCCCGGACGACGGGCACAGCTGCGCGATGGTGCACGCCCCGCACGCCGGCCTGCGCGCGAAGCAGACCCTGCGTCCGTGGAAGATCAGCCGGTGCGAGAGCATGGTCCACTCGCGCTTCTCGATGAGCTCTCCGACCTCCGTCTCGACCTTGACGGGATCCTCCTCGGTGGTCCACCCCAGCCTGCGCACGAGGCGCCCGAAGTGGGTGTCGACCGTCAGCCCCGGGACGCCGAACGCGTTGCCCAGCACGACGTTGGCGGTCTTGCGCCCGACGCCGGGCAGCGTCACCAGGTCGTCGAGGCTCCGGGGGACCTGACCGTCGTAGCGCTCGACGAGCGCCTGCCCGATCCCGATGACCGACTGCGCCTTGGCCCGGAAGAAGCCGGTGGGCCGCAGGATGTCCTCGAGGTCCTCCCGGTCCGCGGCCGCGTACGCGGCCGCGTCCGGGTAGCGGGCGAAGAGCTCCGGCGTGGTCAGGTTGACGCGCTTGTCCGTGGTCTGCGCCGACAGGACCGTCGCGATCAACAGCTCGAGCGGCGTGGTGAAGTCCAGCTCGCAGTGCGCGTCCGGATAGGTCGACGCCAGCTCGCGGTTGGTCCGCCGTGCTCGTCGCACCAGGGCGAGCCGTGACTCGGCGTGCGGGGCTGGTGCAGGACTCGAGGTACCGCCCGAAGTGGTCACGTTCGGCAGCCTACTCGGCCCCACCCACACGCCTCTCCCACGCCTTGCGCGCAGCTCCCGCAGGGTCGGTGGCGGTCCGAGTTGCGCGCATGAGGCAGACTTGTGGGAGGAATCACGAGTACCGGTTCGCTCGAACTCCGCCGATGCAGACGGGCTCATGCCGGGAAAGTCCGCTCAACACTCGAAGGACATCGCGTGGACGACGACGTAGTGCTCTCGGCCCCCCTCTTCGCCACCATGGACCGCGAAGAGACCCGGACGCTGTTCGACTCGATGCAGCAGATCGAGCTCACCCGTGGAGACGTGCTCTTCCGCGAGGGCGAGCCCGGCGACCGGCTGTACGTGATCGCACAGGGCAAGATCAAGCTCGGCCGCCGCTCGAACGACGGTCGGGAGAACCTCCTGTCCATCCTCGGTCCGGGCGAGATGTTCGGAGAGCTCTCGCTCTTCGACCCGGGGCCACGCACCGCCACGGCCAGCTCGGTGTCCGACGCCCTGCTCTACGAGCTCCGCCACGAGCAGCTCATCGAGTGGATCGAGAAGCACCCCAGCGTCGCGAAGCACCTGCTCAACGCGCTGGCCCGACGCCTGCGCCGCACCAACGAGACGCTCGCGGACCTGGTGTTCTCGGACGTGCCCGGACGTGTCGCCAAGGCCCTCCTCGACCTGTCGACCCGCTTCGGCGAGGAGACGGACGAGGGCGTGCGCGTCGCGCACGACCTCACGCAGGAGGAGCTCGCCCAGCTCGTCGGCGCGTCGCGCGAGACGGTCAACAAGGCTCTCGCCGACTTCGCCACGCGCGGGTGGGTCCGCCGCGAGGGCCGTGCGGTCGTCCTGCTCGACGTCGACCGGCTCGAGCGCCGGGCACGCTGACCGCGGACGCACCAGACGTCGAGAGGCCGGTCGCACCACCCGAGGGTGGCGCGACCGGCCTCTCGCCGTCCCGGGAGCGTGGCTCAGGCGTCCGCGGTGTCCTCCAGCTCGACGACGAGCTCCACCTCGACCGGGGAGTCGAGCGGGAGCACCGCGACGCCCACCGCGCTGCGCGCATGGATGCCCGCCTCGCCGAAGACCTCCCCGAGCACCGTGCTGGCACCGTTGATCACGGCCGGCTGACCCGTGAACGACGGGTCGCTCGCGACGAACCCGACGACCTTCACGATCCGGGAGACCTGGTCGAGGTCCCCCACGATCGCCTTGACCGCAGCGACCGCGTTGAGCGCGCTCGTGCGGGCGTAGCCGGCAGCGTCGGCCGGTGCGACGAGCCCGTCGCCGTCACCGACCTTGCCGGTCTCCGGCAGGGCGCCCGCCACGAACGGGAGCTGACCCGAGGTGTACACGTACCGGCCGGTGCGCACCGCGGGGACGTACGCCGCGACGGGCGCTGCGACGTCGGGCAGGGTGATGCCCAGCTCGGCGAGCCGGGCGTCGACGACGCCGGCCACTACTTCTCGCCGGTCGGGCGCTTGAGGTAGGCCACGAGGCCGTTGCCGTCGGGTCCCGTGACGACCTGGACGAGCTCCCAGCCGTCCGAGCCCCACTGGTCGAGGACTGCCTTCGTGTTGTGGATGATGAGGGGGATGGTCGCGTACTCCCAGGTGGTTGCCATGGGCCCGAGCGTAGTCGCCATCCAGCCCGCGCACAGGTCACACCTGCTCCCCGAACCGGCCCACGGATGCTCACACAACCCGCACACGCGGTGGGGCCGCAATCCCCGGAGGAGCGTCGGCGCCCTCCCGTAGGCTTGCGCCTATGGCTTCCCCTGCGCGTCCCCGTCGACAAGTCAACGCCTATCAGCTCATCGCCCTGCTGCTGGCGTTCGTCCTGGTCTCCGGGGTCGGCGGCGTGCTGGGCGCGGGACTGCTGATCCCCCTCGCGGCGGGCGCCAGCCAGGTCACCGACAGCAGCGCCCAGATCTTCGAGGAGCTGCCCGACGAGCTCGAGCCGGGCCCCCTGGCAGAGCTGTCGCGCGTCTACGCGAAGGACGGCACCACGCTGCTCGCGACCTTCTACCAGGAGAACCGCATCGTGGTCCCCCTGGACCAGGTCTCCGAGCACATGAAGAACGCGGTCGTCGCGATCGAGGACCGACGCTTCTACGAGCACGGCGGGATCGACACGCAGGGCACCCTGCGCGCGGCGCTCAACAACGCCTCGGGCGGCGCCAAGCAGGGCGGGTCCAGCCTGACGCAGCAGTACGTGAAGAACGTCCTGATCGAGCAGGCCGTGCGCGACGAGGACCCCATCGCCGCTGAGGCCGTCAAGGACGACACGATCGAGCGCAAGGCCCGCGAGGCCAAGCTCGCGATCTCGCTCGAGAAGCGCATGACGAAGGACGAGATCCTCCAGGGCTACCTCAACATCGCGCAGTTCGGCGTCCGTGTCTACGGCGTCGAGACCGCAGCACAGCACTACTTCGGCAAGAGCGCGTCCGACCTCACCATCGTCGAGGCGGCGACCATCGCCGGCGTGACCAACGCCCCCGGCAAGTACGACCCCGTGACCAACCCGGCGAAGTCCCAGGAGCGTCGCGACCTGGTGCTGAAGGCCATGCACGACCAGGGCTACATCACGGCGCAGGAGCGCGACGAGGCGATCGCGCTGCCCGTGCCCGCGACGCTCAACGTCGTGCCCGTGCAGGTCGGCTGCGAGGCCGCGAACGGTGCGGCGTTCTTCTGCGACTACGTCACCAAGGTCATCATCTCCAACCCGAGCTTCGGCGAGACCGAGAAGGACCGCAAGGCCCTGCTCTACCGCGGAGGCCTCGACATCACGACGACGCTCGACCCCGCGATGCAGGCCGCGGCCGAGGAGAACGCCCTGGCAGCGGTGCCGACGGACGACCCGAGCGGCATCGAGGACGCGATCGTCTCGATCGAGCCCGGCACCGGGAAGATCCTGGCGATGGCCCAGAACCGACCGTACGACGCCGCCCTCGAACCCGAGCCTGGCACGACGGCACAGAACTACAGCGCGGACCAGGCCCACGGCTCCTCGCGCGGCTTCTCCCCCGGATCGACCTGGAAGCCCTTCCTCCTGGCCGAGTGGCTGAGGTCCGGCCACACGCTCAACGAGACGGTGAGCGCGAACAAGCGCGCATGGAACAACACCGACTTCGACTGGTGCGGTGCGCGGGTGCGCAACGAACCGAAGCCCTGGAGCCCCAGCAACTCCGACGGCAAGAACGACCAGGGCAACATCACCGTCCTGCGCGCGACGTACAACTCGATCAACACGGCCTACGCGACCATGGAGGCCCAGCTGCGGCTGTGCGACGTCAAGTCGACCGCGGAGGCCATCGGCTTCAAGCCGGCCGTCACGGCCGACAAGGAGAACGGCGTCAAGATGATGCCGTCGATGGTCATCGGCACCCAGGAGTCCTCTCCCCTGCAGATGGCTGCGGCCTACGCCACGTTCGCGAGCGGCGGCACCTACTGCGACCCCATCGCCATCACCCGCATCGTCGACGCGGAGGGCAACGACCTCGAGGTCCCCTCGGCCAACTGCACGGCCGCGATCGACCCCGCGGTGGCCAACACCGTGACCTACGCGCTCGAGAACGTCATGACCCAGGGCTCGGGCAAGAAGTCGCAGCTCGACGGACGCCCGAGCGCCGGAAAGACCGGTACCGCGAACCTCAACACCCACACCTGGTTCGTCGGCTACACCCCGCAGGTCTCCACGGCCGTCTGGATCGGCAACGCCGAGAAGAACGTCGAGATGCGCAGCAACGGACGTGGTCGCTTCGTCATCAACGGTGTCGGCAAGCAGTGGTGGTTCGGGTCGGACCTCGCTGCGCCGACCTGGCGTGACTACATGAACACCGTCCTCGCAGGCACCCCTGCCCAGCCGTTCCCGGCGCCGGACCCGAAGATGGTCGGCCAGGTCCAGGCTCCCCCGACCCCCACGACCCCGCCGGGCGACGGTGAGACCGGAAACAGCGGCGGCAACGGGAACGGTGGCGGCAACAACGGCGGCGGCAACGGGAACGGTGGCGGCAACAACGGTGGCGGCAACGGGAACGGTGGCGGCCAGACCGGCACGACGGACGAGGAGCAGGACTGACCCGGGCCCGCGTGCACCCCGCACTCGTCGGCGTCGGCGCTCTCGCCGCTGCCGGAGCGGGGGCGCTCGCCTACGCCCACCTGGAGACCACGCTCTTCACGCTGCGTGAGGTCACGGTCCCGGTGCTCCCTCGGGGGGCGTCCGACGTGCGGGTCCTGCACTTCTCGGACCTTCACCTCACGCCCACGCAGGAGCGCAAGATCGAGTGGATCCGGTCGCTCGCGACCCTTCGCCCCGACTTCGTGGTCGACACGGGGGACAACCTGGCGCACGTGGACTCGCTGGAGCCCCTCCTCGACGCCCTCGAGCCGCTCCTGAGCAGCGCTCCCGGCGCGTTCGTCATGGGGTCGAACGACTACTTCGCGCCCTCGCCCAAGAACCCTGCGCGGTACCTGCTGCCCGACGCGCGGATCTTCCACAAGATCGACCCGCCGCGGCTCCCCGCGGACAGGCTGGCCGCCGCGTTCAGCGCCGCGGGCTGGATCGACCTCACCAACCGCCGCGACGCGATCGACGTCGGAGGTGTGCACATCGACCTCGTGGGCGTCGACGACCCGCACCTGGACAGGGACGTCTTTCCTGCCCCACGCGACGAAGCGGCGAGCGACGGCCGGACGGACGCTGCGTCGTCGGGCCTGCGGATGGGCGTGGTGCACGCGCCCTACGTGCGCGTCCTCGACCAGATGCACGACGACGGTGCCGACGTGATCCTCGCCGGCCACACCCACGGCGGGCAGCTCTGCGTCCCGTTCTACGGGGCGCTCGTGACCAACTGCGACCTGGACCGCGGGCGGGCCAAGGGCCTGCACGGCTGGCCCGGGGCGCGGCCCGACGCCCCCGGCGGCGAGGACTCGACCTGGCTCCACGTGTCGGCCGGGGCGGGCACCTCGCCCTACGCGCCCTTCCGGTTCGCGTGCCGTCCGGAGGCGACGCTCGTGACCCTCACGGCACCGTGAGCACGCACTGAGGGGCCGGTTTCGTCGCAGGGGCAAACGTCGGCTATTCTAGGCAGGCTCCAGCGCGCAGGTTTGGCGGGACCTTTCGAGGACCCTCCGCAGGCCGGTCGCCACGGGAGCAATCGGGGTGTGGCGCAGCTTGGTAGCGCGCGTCGTTCGGGACGACGAGGTCGCAGGTTCAAATCCTGTCACCCCGACCAGCACGAAGGCCCGGAGTCCACTGGACTCCGGGCCTTCGTCGTTCCCGCCCCCCCCGTTCACCCGCCGAGGGTGACGCCCCTGTCCGCCGAGGGTGACGCCCCACCCGCCGAGGGTGACCGCCCTGTCCGCCGAGGGTGACGGCCCTATGCGGGTCCCCCGTTCCGGTGTCACGATGAGGGTCCTGCACCCCCAGCGTCGGAGGTCGTCGTCATGGCTGAGGAGCCGATCGTCATCGTCGGAGGCGGCCTGGCGGCCGCGAAGGCCGCCGAGTCCCTGCGGACCGAGGGGTACGACGGCGACCTCGTGGTCGTCTCGAGCGAGCCGCACCGGCCCTACGAACGCCCACCGCTCTCGAAGGACTACCTGCGCGGCGAGGCCGAGCGCGACGTCCTGTTCCCCCTGTCCGAGGAGTGGTACGCCGACCACCACGTCGACCTGCGGACCGCGACGCGCGCCGCGGGGATCGACGTCGACGCGCACTCGCTCACGCTGATCGACGGGACGACGCTGCCCTACGCGCGCCTGCTCCTCGCGACGGGATCGACACCGCGCTCGTTCGCGGTGCCCGGTGCGGACCTCCAGGGCGTGCACTACCTGCGCACCATCGAGCACGCCGACCTGCTCGCCGCGACGCTCGAGGCCTCGGCCCGCGAGGGCGCGGGCCGGCTCGCCGTCGTGGGTGACGGGTGGATCGGGATGGAGGTCGCGGCCTCGGCGCGCAGCCTCGGCCTGGACGTGACGGTCGTCGGGCGCGGCGTGCACCCCCTCGGGCGCGTGCTGGGCCCGCTGATGGGAGAGATGTACGGCAAGGTCCACGCGGACCACGACGTGCACCTGCACCGCAACGCCCAGGTCGTGGGGATCACGGGCAGCGAGGGGCGGGTCACGGGGCTCGACGTCGCGGACGGCACGCACGTGGCCGCCGACGTCGTCGTGGTCGGTGTGGGAGTGACGCCCAACGTCGGCTTCGCGGAGGCCGCGGGGATCGACCTGCGCGACGCGAGCCTGGGTGGCGGGCTGGCCGTCGACGCGACCCTGCGGACGTCGGCCCCGGACGTGTGGGCCGCGGGAGACATCGCGAGCGTCCCCTCGCCGCGCTACGGCCGCCCGCTGCGGGTCGAGCACTGGGCCGTGGCCCTGGAGACCGGGCCGCACGCGGCGCGCGCCATGCTGGGCTCGCGCGAGCCCTACGACAAGCTGCCCTACTTCTTCTCCGACCAGTACGACGTGGGCATGGAGTACCTGGGGTTCGTCGAGGACCCGGCCGGGACAGAGGTGGTCGTGAGCGGGTCCCTCGAGGACCACGAGCTCGTCGCGTTCTGGGTCGCGGGCGACAGGGTCCAGGCGGGCATGACGGTCAACGTCTGGGAGCAGATGGAGCGCGTCGAGGAGATCGTCCGGTCCGCCGGGCCGGTCGACCGGGACGCCCTGGTGGCGTTCCGCGCCTGACCGGCCCCGGCACGAGCCCGGCCGGAGCCGGAGCCCCGGGCCCGGGCCGTGGTCCCGCACCCCCCTCTACGGCACCTCGCGCTGCGCCTGCCCGACGTACTGGCTGAGCGGCCGGATGAGGGCGTTCGCGGACCGCTGCTCGACGACGTGCGCGGTCCAGCCCACGACGCGCGCCGCGACGAACAGGGGCGTGAAGGTGGGGGTGTCGAAGCCCATGAGGTGGTAGGCGGGGCCGGTCGGGTAGTCGAGGTTCGGCAGGATGCCCTTGCGCTCGGTCATGGCGGCCTCGAGCGCGTCGTAGAGCGCGTCGAGCGCGGTCGCCTCGTCGGTGCCGAGGTGCGCGACGAGGTCGTCGAGCGTCTTCTTCATGGTCGGGACGCGGGAGTCGCCGTGCTTGTAGACCCGGTGACCGAAGCCCATGATCTTGCGCTTGTCGGCCAGCGCCTGGTCGAGCCAGGCGGCGGCCCGGTCGGCGGTCCCGATCTCGGCGAAGGTCGCCATGACGGCCTCGTTCGCGCCGCCGTGCAGGGCTCCCTTGAGGGCGCCGATCGCGCCCGTGACGGCCGAGTGCAGGTCGGACAGGGTCGAGGTGATGACGCGGGCCGTGAACGTCGAGGCGTTGAACGAGTGCTCGGCGTACAGGATCATCGACACCTCGAAGGCCCGCACGACGCACGCGTCGGGGACCTCGCCGAAGGTCATGTGGAGGAAGTTCTCGGCGTAGCCGAGGTCCTCGTCGGGGTCGACGATCTGCTGGCCGCGGCGTCGGCGCTGGTCGAGCGCGACCACCGCGGGCAGCATGGCCCACAGGCGCAGCGCCTTGGCGTGCTCGGCCTCGGGGGACGAGTCCTCGGCGGTCGGGTCGTGCGCGCCGATGACCGAGACGGCGGTGCGGCACACGTCCATGGGGTGGCAGGTCGTGGGGAGCTCGAGGATCGCGTTGCGCACGGCGCCCGGCAGTGCACGGTGTGCGCGCTCGACGGCGGTCTGCTCGGCGAGCTGCTCGGGCGTGGGCAGGTCGCCGTGCCACAGGAGGTAGGCGACCTCCTCGAAGCTCTTGCGCGCGGCGAGCTCCTGCACGGGGTAGCCCCGGTAGAGCAGCGAGTTGGTGTCGGGGTTGACCTTGGAGACCGACGTCGTGTCGACGACGACGCCCGCGAGGCCCTTGCGGATCTCGGGGTCGGGAGCTGCCGGGGCGGGTGACGCCGTGCCCGGGGCGGTCGCGGGTGCCTCGGTGTCTTCGGGGACCTGCGCGGGGGTGCTGGTGGTCATGTGCTCACTCCTTCGTGATGCGGGGTCGTGCTGCTGCGTTCAGGGGTTGTCAGAACCAGCGAGGGCCCCAGCCCTCGCTGGTTCTGACAACCCCGGCGCCCTACGGCCGGTAGGTGAAGATCTCGGTGTCGAAGTGGTTGTAGCCGGCGTAGTCCACCAGTTCGTACAGCCGCGCGCGCGTCTGCATCTCGCCGACCACCCCGTCCTGCGTGCCGGTCTCCCGGATCATGTCCAGCGTGCGCTCCGCGGCCCCCATCGCGCTACGCAGGAGGGTCACGGGGTAGATCACGATCTGCACGCCGGCCGCTGCGAGCTGGTCACGGGTGAACAGCTCGGACTTGCCGAACTCGGTCATGTTGGCGAGCACGGGCACGTCGACCGCGGCGGCCACGGCCTCGAACTCGGCGAGGTCACGCATGGCCTCGGGGAAGATCGCGTCGGCGCCCGCGTCGACGAGCGCCTTGGCGCGGTCGATCGCGGTCGCCAGCCCCGCAGGACCGTCGAGGCTCGCCCGGACGTCGGTGCGCGCCATGACGAGGAAGTTCGGGTCGCGACGGGCGTCGACCGCGGCGCGGATGCGCTGGGTCGCGGTCTCGAGGTCGACGGTCGCCTTGCCGTCGAGGTGGCCGCAGCGCTTGGGGTTGACCTGGTCCTCGATGTGGCAGCCGGCCACGCCTGCGTCCTCGAGGGTCTGGATGGTGCGGGCGACGTTCATGGGTTCGCCGAAGCCGGTGTCGGCGTCGACGAGCGCGGGCAGGTTCGTCATGCGCGCGATCTGCCCGGATCGGGTCGCGACCTCGGTGAGGGTCGTGAGGCCGATGTCCGGCAGGCCCAGGTCCGCCGAGATGACGGCGCCCGAGATGTACACGCCGTCGAAGCCCTTGTCCTCGATGAGGCGTGCGGAGAGCGGGTTGAACGCCCCGGGGAGCTGGAGCAGCTCTCCGGCTGCGAGCCGGGCGCGCAGCGTGGCGCGCTTGTCCGACGGCGTCGCGTGCGAGTACAGCATCAGTTGCCTCCTGCGGTGGTCGAGCGGGTGGGGTCGTGCGGCGGGCGGCCCAGCTCGAAGATGCCCGTGGGGGCGGGGACCGTGTCCAGCAGCCCGGGTCGCGCGACGATCGAGAGCTCGCGCACCTCGGCGGCGGTGAGCGACGGGAGCCGCTGCGCGAGGTCGAGGAAGCGTTCGATCTCGGCGGGCTCGAGCACGTCCTCGGCGAGGAGACGGAACTTGGCGACGTACTGCGCACGGGCGAAGGGGCGGGCGCCGAGGGGGTGCGCGTCGGCGACGGCGATCTCGCGGACGATCCGCCCGCCGTCGGCCAGCTCGATCTCGACGCGGCCGCCGAACGCCTTCTCGGCCGGGTCGACCGAGTGGTAGCGACGCGTCCACCCGGGGTCCTCGGCCGTGGTGACCTTGCCCCACAGCGCGACCGTGTCGGCGCGGCCGGCTCGCTCGGGCGTGTAGGAGTCGACGTGGTGCCACCCGCCGTCCTGGAGCGCGACCGCGAAGATGTACGGGATGGAGTGGTCGAGCGTCTCGCGCGACGCGGTGGGGTCGTACTTCTGCGGGTCGTTCGCGCCCGAGCCGATCACGTAGTGGGTGTGGTGGCTCGTGTGGATGGTGATGTTGGCTACGTTCTCAGGGTCCGCGAGCCACGGGTGCTCGGCGTGCAGGGCCCGCGCCAGGTCGATGAGCGCCTGCGACTGGTACTCCGCCGAGTGCTCCTTGGTGTAGGTGTCGAGGATCGCGGTCTTGGGCTCGCCGGGCGACGGCAGCACGACGTCGTAGCGTCCTTCGGGGCCGTCGAGCAGCCACGCGATCACGCCGTCCTCGCCCTCGTAGATCGGCTCGGGCGAGGTCTGCCCGCGCATCGCCCGGTCCACCGCCTCGACCGCGACCTTGCCCGCGAGGGCCGGCGCGTAGGCCTTCCACGTCGAGATCTGGCCCTTGCGGGACTGTCGCGTCGCGGTGGTGGTGTGCAGGGCCTGGCCGATCGCCTGGAAGATCGTCGTGGTGTCGAGCCCGAGCAGGGTCCCGATCCCTGCGGCGGCCGACGGGCCCAGGTGTGCGACGTGGTCGATCTTGTGCGCGTGCAGGCTGATGGCCCGCACCAGGTCCACCTGGATCTCGTAGCCCGTCGCGATGCCGCGCACGAGCGCAGCCCCGTCGCGGCCCGCGTGCTGGGCGACCGCGAGGATGGGCGGGATGTTGTCCCCCGGGTGCGAGTACTCGGCTGCGAGGAACGTGTCGTGGTAGTCGAGCTCGCGGACCGCGACGCCGTTGGCCCAGGCGGCCCACTCGGGGCTCGTGCGGGTCGCGAGCGGGGTACCGAAGACCGTCGCGCCGGGCTCGTACGGGTGCGCGAGGGCCTGCCCGCGAGCCGCGACGGCCGGGGCGCGGGTGAGGCTCGCGGCCGCGACGGCCGCGTTGTCGATCACGCGGTTGACGATCATGTCGACGACGTCGTCCGGCACCTCGACCGGGTCGGTCGCGAGCTCGGCGAGCTTCCACGCGAGCTGGTCGGTGCGGGCGAGGTTCTCCGCGGAGCGGTGGGTGCGCAGGTGGTGGGTCGTGGGCATCGGTGCCTCCGGTGGTCTGGTGCGTCTGCGTGGTGCGTGCGGTGCTGAGGTGCGCGGGAGGTGCGGCCTGCCCGACGGCGTCGCTCGGGCCCGAGGGTGCCGGTTGCGGTCGGCGGGGGCCCGCTGGGGCGCGCGGTGTCGTCAGCCGGGCGGTGGCGCCTCGCCCAGGGCCTTGGCGGCCATGGCGCCGCTGCGTTCGATGTGCTCGCGCATGGCGCGCTCGGCGGCGTCCGGGTCGCCGCTCGCGATGGCGGACGCGACCGCGCGGTGCTCGTCGACGTGGTCGGTCGTCCCGACGCGCTCGCGTGCGGACAGCGAGCGGTAGCGGTCGACGTGCCCGCGGATCTGGCGCAGCAGCTCGGAGCACCAGCGGTTGTCGGCGAGGGTCGCGATCTCGCCGTGGAACTGGGCTCCGATGCGCAGGACCTCGTCCTCGTGGTCGCGCACGGTGTCCATGAGGTCGACGAGCCGGGAGAGTCGAGCGACGTCGGCAGGCTGTGCGCGTTCGCACGCGTCCCGGGCGAGCAGTCCTTCGAGGCGGGCGCGGACGTCGTACACCCGGTGCAGGTCGTTGACCGCGAGGGGTGCGACGCGCACTCCCCCGGTCGGCTGCTCGACCACGAGGGCCTCGGCCTGGAGGAGGCGCAGGGCTTCGCGGACGGGCGTGCGGCTCACGCCGAGCTGGGCCGCGAGGACGGGTTCGGTGAGCCGGGTGTCGGCCGCGAGCGAGCCGTCGATGATGCGGGACCTCAGGAGTTCGTAGACCGCGCGGGCGCCGGACTGGCGGCGGACGGCGGCGAGGGGTTCGTCGCGCGGCACGGACGACGTCGTCGGGGCGCTGGTCATGCGGCCATCGTTTCACACATCCTGCGTACTTGTATACAACTATCGACGCGAGTGGTCCCTGCCGAGGAACGGCCCCGGTCCTAGCAGCCGTCGGTCGCGGGGTTCACCAGCGTGGCGTCGTCGTCCAGGGGCCTCATACGCTCGGCCAGCTCGTGGTGCCACACCGCGAGGCCCTCGAGCAGCACGGCCCGTCGCTCGACCCAGGACCCCGCGCCCTGACCCGACCACAGCGGCGGGTAGACGCTCAGCCCCATGTCTGGGGGCAGGGCCTCGACGTCCCGCTGCCACCCCGGCCACCGCAGGTCGGCGACGTACTCGCCGAGACCGCCGCTGACCGCCCACTCGGTGAAGGCCCCCTGCCCGAATCCCAGGCAGTGCCACTCGAGCGTGTCGGGCGCGAAGTAGTGCACGTCGCCCAGCGGCCCGGGCAGCCCGCCGCCGTTGACGGCGAACGTCCCCCCGAGCACGTCGAACGCGACCACGAGTCGCTGCGGCGCGACGCTGCCCTCGGCCGGGTCGCCCAGCCCGTTGATCGTGGCGAGGTCCGGCAGGCCGTAGGCGCCGCCGCCGAGGAGCCGCAGCCAGCCGTGGTCGACCAGCACTCCCCCCGTGTGGAGCGCAAGCGCTCCCAACGTCGAGCGGGTCGTGATCTGGAGGCGGTACAGGACCTCGGGGGCCCATTCGGGAGGTGCGAGGACCTCGACGCCCGGACGTTGGAACATCCGCGCGAGCGTGGGCCAGGCAGGTTCGTCGACCTGTGTGAGATCCACCACCGTCCTGATGCCCATGATCGGGGATCATGCCATGGACGGCGGTGAATTCCGACACCTTGCGAAGAATCCGCTACCTGATCCGTCCCATGTGTGCATCTTTTCCGGACTTTCCTGGCGAACAAACCCCGGAATTCCGCCGAAAACCACCCGGTGGGCGGTCCATCTGACGAGACTAGCGATCGCCGTTCCCGACCCGGACGGCCTCGACGTCGCGCTCCGCGAGGGGCCCGCTCACCAGGGTGTCGACGGCGTCGGTGCCGCTCGCGACAGGCCGGCGCCGCCCCGCGACCGCGGTGTAGCCGAGCCCGACCACGACGGCACCTCCGACGACGTTGCCCAGCCCGACGAACAGCAGGTTGCGCCCGAACTCGCCCCACGTCGTGAGCGCCTCGGGGCTGAAGAGCCCGATGCTGAACGTCGTCATGTTCGCGACGACGTGCTCGAACCCCGAGGAGATGAACGCGAAGATCGCCCAGAAGATGACGATGGCCCTGCCCGCCTCGGAGCGCAGCCGTCCGCACGCCCAGATCGCGGCGCACACCAGGACGTTGCACAGGACGCCGCGGAAGAAGAGCTGACCGCCGGTCTCGTGCCCCTTGCCCGCGAGCATCGACGCGATCATCTTGCCCGCGGCGGCGTTGGTGTGCAGGATGCCCGACTGCACGACCATCCAGCCGAAGAGCATGGAGCCGAGCAGGTTCCCACCGAAGCAGAACAGCAACGTCCCGACGGCGGAGCGCACGGGGATCGTCCGGGTCACCGCTCCCTGGGTCAGGATCATCATGGCCGAGGTGCTGAGCTCGGCCCCCGCGAAGACGACGAGGGTCAGCGCGACCGAGAACACGCCGCCGGCGACGAGCCGCTCGGCCGGGGCACCTGCCGCGAGGAACGGGCCTGCGGTGGCGACCATGAGGACCACGCCGACGCCGATGTAGGCGCCGGCGAGCATCGCGGCCACGAGGTAGCGCCACGGGTGTCGGGTGCCGTCGACCTTGGTGCGAGCTGCGCGGGACTGCTCGGTCAGGTTCTCGGAGAGGCTCAGCACCCTCTCATGGTCCACCCCTTCCATCTAAGGCCACGACAGGGGTCGTCTGGTGGAACGCGCGGTCTCAGTCCGCGCCCTCTTCTCACCCGGCCTACCCGAACGTGAACGTGAAGACCTGCATCCCGGCGGGCACGTCGAGCTCGACGATCCCCTGGCTCGGTGCGTCCCCCTCCAGCACGGGGTAGAGCGTCGGGTTCCCGGAGACGTCGATCTCGCGTCGTTCGACGACCTTCCCCGCCGTGTCCCGGACCGTCGCGCTGACCGTCCCCTCGCCGCCCAGGACGCTGAACACGTCCGTGCCGCGATACGCGAGGCGGACGCGGGCGTCGTCGGACACCGCGGTGGCGCCCTGGAAGTCGACGCCCCACGTCCCGCCCAGCGAGAACGTGTCGGGAGCCTGCTCGTCGGCGAGCGTGAAGCCCTGCTCTCCGGCGGCGTAGCGCGGCTCGCCCGCGTAGTTGCCGACCTTGCCCACCGACAGGTACGTCTCGGGCGTCGTCGACCCGTCGGGGGTGCCGTCCTCGACCGACGTCGCGGCGGGCAGGTCCACGTCCGGGTTCGCGTCCGCGAGGAGCTCGCGGATCAGGCCCTCGGTGTCCTCGTACCCACCTTCGCCGAACCGGATGTGCCGCACGGTCCCGTCGGCGTCGACCAGGTACTGCGCGGGCCAGTAGCGGTTCCGGTACGCGGTCCACGTCGCGTAGGAGTTGTCCTGCGCGACCGGGTACGTGACGCCCAGGTCCTCGGCACCCGCGACGACGTTGCGCGTCTCTCGCTCGAACGCGAACTCGGGCGTGTGCACGCCGATGACCTCGAAGCCCTCGCCCACGTCCTTGTACTGCTCGTACCAGGCGTTGACGTGCGGGATCGCGCGCTGGCAGTTGATGCAGGAGTAGGCCCAGAAGTCGACGAGGACGACCTTGCCCCGCAGGTCGTCGAGAGCGAGCGGCTGGTCGCCAGGGGTGTTGAACCATGTGTCGATGCCGCGCAGCGCCGGGGCCGGGCCGCAGTCCTCGAGCTCTGGCGCACCGTTCGAGCAGTTCGACAGCTCACGGTTCTCGTCCGTGACGATCCCGCCGAGGTCGAGCGCCTCGCGCACCGTCCCGGACGCGTCGACGCGCTCCTGAAGGCTGCCCGTGTAGTCGGGCAGCGCGCGCTGGAGGTACGCGGGCAGGTTGAACGCGAGCCCGACGGCGAGCGCGATCATGACCACGCCACCGGCCACGCGGATCCCGCGCGCGTGGCGCTGGAACGCCTTGACCCGCTCGGCCACGCGACGTCCCGCGAGCGCGAAGACGAGCAGCGGGACCGCGGCGCCGATCGCGAACGACACCGTGAGCGCAACCGTCTCCGGTCCGATGTTCCCCGTCGCGCCCGCGACCGTGATCGCCGCGAGGACCGGTCCCGCGCACGGGACGTACAGGACCCCGAGGCCCAGGCCCAGCACGAACGCCCCGCGGTCCTGGCTGCGCGCACCGCGCCGTGACCCCAGCGCCGCGATCTTCTGGAACGGCCGTTCGAGCACCTCTTCGAACCGGGGCACGATCATGCCCACCCCGATCACCGCGAGCAGCGTCAGACCCACCCAGCGCAGCAGGTCCTGCGGGAGCCCGAGCGCCCCGAGGAGCAGCGAACCGAGCAGCGTGAACACGCTGAAGCTCACGACGAGCCCGGCGATCACGAGGTAGGGCCGCCACGAGCGGCGCGCGTCCCTGCCCTCTCCGGTGTCGCCGACGCTCCCCGTCCCCGCCCGACGGCGCCGCTCACCGTCCGTGGGCGGCGCCCCGCCCGGAGTGGTCGGGTCGGGCGTGCCACCCGGCGCCGTGCCGCCGTCCGGGCGGACCGCCGTGACGACCTGGCCGCGCGCACCGACCTGGACCGCGCCGGGTACGCCCGCGAACAGCGAGGCGGTCGGGGCACTCGAACCGGCCCCCGCCGAGGGCGACGGGTCCGTGGTGGGCGCTGCGTCGTCGGGCACGGGAGAGGGCGCTGCGGCCACGGTGCCGCGGGCGCCCTGCACACCCCCCGCGAAGAAGATCACGGGGAGCATCGGGAGGATGCACGGCGAGATGCCGGTGATGAGGCCACCGATCAGGCCGATGAGCACGAGGGTTTCCATGGCCCGGGTTCGGCGCGGAAGGCGGTCCGGATGGGCGAGGAAGTTCGTCGGAGATCGGACCCATCCGGCCGGCGCACCGCTCCGAACCTCGTGCAAGACGCCCCCGCAACTGAGGGGGCGACGACAACGAGGAGAGACCGATGAACGTTCGAACCCGTACCTCATACGCGGTGGTCGGCATGGCCACCCTGGCGATCCTGGGCCTGTCCGCCTGCAGCTCCGACACCGACGGCGGGAGCGACGACACGTCGAGCGCGGCGGAGTCGACGACCCCCAGCGACGAGATGTCCGAGGAGACCATGGAGGTCGACCCCGCGGCGAACCTCGTCGGACCGGGCTGCGCCGCCTACGCCGAGCAGGTCCCCGACGGCGCCGGTTCCGTGACGGGCATGTCGACCGACCCGGTCGCGGTCGCCGCCTCCAACAACCCGCTGCTCACGACCCTCACGGCCGCGGTGAGCGGGCAGCTCAACCCCGAGGTGAACCTGGTCGACACGCTCAACGGCGACGAGTTCACGGTGTTCGCGCCGGTCGACGACGCATTCGCCAAGATCGACCCCGCGACCATCGAGAGCCTCAAGACCGACTCCGACACGCTGACCTCGATCCTCACGTACCACGTGGTGCCCGGCCAGCTCACCCCGGACCAGGTCGTGGGCGAGCACGAGACCGTCCAGGGCGGGACCGTGACCGTCACGGGCTCGGGCGACGACCTCATGGTCAACGACGCCACGGTGATCTGCGGCGGCGTCATGACGCAGAACGCCACGGTCTACCTGCTCGACACGGTCCTCATGCCGACCATGTGACCCCCGACGCCGGCCGCCGCGGTTGTCCCCGTGCCGCGGCGGCCGGTCCTCACCGGCCTGCGAGCCGCTCACGGGGACGACGAGCGAGGAGCCGGCCGCACCGGGTGGGATGCCCGGAGCGGTCGGCTCCTCTTCGCGCCCACCCGTCGTCGGTGGGCACCGCTCACCTCAGCAGGTCAGGCGTTCGCCCGGCGCCGTGCCCAGATGATCCCCGCGCCGCCACCGACGAGAAGCAGCGCCAGGAAGGCGGCTCCGCCGACGGTCGCGCCGGTCGCCGCGAGCGACGGGCCGGTCGGCTTCTCGGCGCTCGCCGGGGTCGCGGGACCCTCCAGCGGGCCGGTCGCCGCCAGGACGCGCGGGTTCGCGCAGGCCTCCGTGGCCTCGGGGTAGCTGACGGTCGTCGACCAGCCCGGGTTGACCTCGAACAGGACCTCGACGCCCGACCGGGTCCACGCGTAGTTGCCGTCGGTCTCGGTGTACGTGCCGTCGGCCTGACGCTCCCACCCGGGCCACGAGAGCGGCTCGCTCGCCGAGGCGCCGGGCCACAGGAGCGTGCCGTCGAGCGGCAGGCCCTCGACCGTGTGGTCCTCGCCGTCGCCGGGGTGGAGGAACGTGATGCTCAGCGGGCGGTCGCTGTCCGCGACGTAGCCCTCGGGCAGGAAGACCTCGTAGCCGAGGTAGGGGGTGTCCGCCTCGCAGACCGCGCCGATCTCGCCCGGGACCAGTGCACAGTCGGCCGCGGCCCGGTCGATCGCGAACGTCGCGGACGAGCCGTCCTCGGCGAGGACGTAGCCCTCGACGGCGGCCAGGGTGCGCCCGGCGGCCGGTCGGGCCACCACGGTGTCGCCCGAGCGCTCGTAGGTGACCTCCTCGGTGTCCGTCGGGAGCTCGACGTCCTGCCCCTCGGCGGTGCACACGTCGCCGACGGTCGGCACGACCGGGGTCACGGGCTCAGCCGGCGTCTCAGGTGCAGGCCTGGACGGGCGCGGCGGGGCCGACTCCTGGTCGCACGCCGGCACCTCGATCAGGTCACCGAGGTCGTGGTGCTTCGAGTCGACGAGGACGCCGCCCAGGGCCGACGTCGGCGGGGTGATGGTCCCGGGCCAGTCGAACGTGCCGTCCTGCCTGACCCTGTCCTGCTGGACGGCCCAGCCGTCGCCGCAGACCCCTGTCGGCAGGTCGGTCGGGAACGTGGTGTACCACTCTGTGCCCGGCCGGTGGTCGACGAGCGTCTGCGGCCCGGAGTTCGTCCAGGAGGCCGGCTTCGCGAAGTCGTTCTTCTGGTAGAGATAGAGACCGACCTCCTTGCCGGGCCTCGGCGTCGAGGTGCCTGCGCACGGCTTGGTCCTGCCGTCGTCGCGGAAGTCGAACCGCTTGCCGTCGGAGGCCTTGACGACGACCTCCCACGTGTGGCCGACGGTCGTGTCGGGGAAGGTGTAGGACGTGGCGTACGAACGCTTGAAGGTGTCCTTCGTGACCGTTTCTCCGTCGACCTTCACGACGACGGAGTTGGCGTCGTCGGAATAGGCCCTCAGGTCGACCTCGAGGCCGGAGCAGTCCGCGATGACGCGGGGGGTGTGGGCGGTGGCGGGGGCCGCGGTGGCGACCAGTCCGCCGAGCGCGAGCAGCGCGGCAGCGCCGCTCGCCAGGAGCTTCTTCACGGGTGGTGGATTCCTTCCGGGGTGA
This sequence comes from Oerskovia turbata, assembly GCF_000718325.1. Classification (GTDB taxonomy): domain Bacteria; phylum Actinomycetota; class Actinomycetes; order Actinomycetales; family Cellulomonadaceae; genus Oerskovia; species Oerskovia turbata. Next base: position 74,379 of record NZ_JOFV01000001.1, on the reverse strand, counting down.
TGTCGGAGCGCCTTCGCACGACGACACAGGTGGGAACGTGTCGTATTGCATCACCAATACCCAGATTTGCACAAACCCTGGCATATATCCGGAATCGGACCAAGGAATTACCCGAGAGCGGGTATCTCAACCCCGTATTCCCAGGGTTCCTTATCCGGTGTCGAGTATCACGTCTCGAGGACGACGAGCGGGTCGCTCGTGGGCTGCGGAGAGCCTCCCGCCGGCTCGCGGGTCACCGCGACACCCGCACTCCCGGCGGCATCGACGAGCAGGGCCGCCGACCCGTCCCGCGCGTCGAACACCCCGGCCGAGATCATCTCCTCGCCGTCCACGAGCCAGAGCTGGTAGTCCTCCGCCGAGCCCGCCTGCGGCAGGTCCGTGACGGAGAAGAGCACCCGGTCACCCGAGACGAGCGCGCTCGCGTCCCCGCCCCCCACCATCTCCCCGCGGACGATCTCGGCCGTCGGGTCGGCCAGCATCGAGGCGAGCGCGTCGGCCTGCGCCTGGAGACGGACCTGCTCCTGTCGAGCCTGGATCGCGAGCGACGTCGGGACCGCGACGGCCACGACCGCCGCGGCGGCCACCGCGACGACGGCCCACCGCTTCCGCGGGCGCCGCGCCGTGCCCGGGCGCGCCCCGCCGGACGTGCCGGCCGCGCCCGCGCCGCGGGGAGGCTCGGCGACCTGCGGCACGGACGCGATGCTCCCGAGCACACGCTCGCGCAGCGCCACGGGCGGCGGCGCGTCCACCGTGAACGCCGCGACCACCGCGCGGTGCTCGTCGAGCTCACGACGCGCCTCCGGGTCGGCGGCCAGCAACCGCTCGACCAGGCGGCGGTCCAGATCGTCGACCGCGTCGAGCGCGTAGGCCGCGAGCAGGTCACGAGACTCGCCCGGCCCGCCCGGGCCCTGCGCGCCGACGCGTGGGTGCCCCGTGCCGTCAACCACGGTTCACCCCCAGGCAGTCACGCAGGCGCAGGAGCCCGTCGCGGATCCTCGACTTCACGGTCGGCACGGCTGCACCGAGCTCCACGGCCACCTCCCGGTACGTCAACCCACCGAAGTACGCACGCACGACGGCGTCGCGCTGGGTCTCGGTCAGGCTCCCCAGGCACTGCCTCACCGCAGCGGACTCGAGCAGCTGCTCGACCTCCTCCGCCACGACGTCGTGCCCGCCACCGGCGAGACGGCCGTCGACGTCCTTCTGGTCCCGGACCCGGCGGGACTGCTCCGACCGCACCCGGTCCACCGCGCGCCGTCGGGCCATCGTGACCACCCACGTGCGCGCCGAACCCCGTGAGGCGTCGAAGCGCACCGCCGTCTGCCACACCTCGATCATCACCTCCTGGGTCACCTCGGCCGCATGGTCGTCGTCGCGCAGCACGCCCAGGGCCGTGCCGAAGACGGCCGGGGCCAACGCGTCGTACACCGGCGCGAACGCGTCCGGGTCGCCCCCGGCGCACGCAGCGAGCGCAGCATCGAGAGCGTCGGGCTCGCTCGTCCTCACAGGTGGCACCCGCCCAGTCTGCCTCAGGCAGGCCGACGCGGCGCACCGGCGGACTACCCGCGGCACGTGGGCCTCCCGCGACGACCGAGGCACCTGAGGTTCGTCACCGACGGGTCGGCGGATGGGTCACGACCGGCAGCGATCGGGAGCCGCTACCCTCGCGGGGTGACCGAGACGCCGCAGACCCCCCGGGCGCAGCCCGAGCACCTGGTCGTGGCGGTGCTCTTCGTCGTGCTGGTCGTCCTCGCCCTCTGGGCCGTGAACCGTCCCGGCAACGCCGCCAGCACCCCCGCCCCGCTCTCCGACGAGGAGGCCGTCGCCGCGCTCGAGCAGAAGGTCAGGGCGCTCGACGGCGTCGAGTTGGTCGAGATCGAGCAGACCGAGACGGACGAGCCCGGCTTCGACGTCCCGGTCCTGCGGCTCGTCATGACGATCGACCTCGAGAGCTTCACAGGCCCCCAGGCCTCGCAGGACACCGCGGACAGGGCGCGCGCCGCTCTCGTCGAGGCGGGGATCCGGGGCTTCCACGAGACCTGGGTCGTCAACCAGGTCCCCGGGACCGGCGCGACGCTGCGCGTCGGGATGGACGGTACCGGGATGTACTCGGTCGCCGCCGGCGTCGGGTTCCTCGACGCCGGGGCCACCTCGGTCCTGGCCGACGCGACGACCACGGCAGTCACCGTCCGCTCCCCGGCCGGGCTCACCACGATCGCCGAGGCCGCCCAGGACCTCGGGCACGGGATCGTCTCCCTCTCGACCGACGACTCCCGTGCCCGGTACTTCGGCGGCCACCACCTCACGCCCCCGCCCCTGCCCGCCGTCGCGCTGCTCGCCGAGGCCTCCGCGCGCGACGAGGTCACCGAGGTCTCGTACGACGCCGGTCCCTCGATCGAGGACGCCCCGGCGGGCGACGGCGACCCTCCAGTCCTGACGGTCCGCGTCGCCGGGGACCCCGCGTCCACGGCTGCGTGGCTGCGCGCCTCAGGCCAGGCCGAGCTGCTCGGACGCCCCATCCAGTTCGTGGTCGACGGCGACGAGACGTCCCGGACGGGCTGGGTGAGCGACCTCGCACCCGCCGGACCCGACCCGGCGTTCGCCGAGCAGGACGCTGCGGACGCCGCGGCTGCCGCCGCCGACGGGATCCCTGCCTGCACCGGCCCGGACCTCACCCCGGAGCTCGTCGGGTTCGACGCCGCAGCAGGGTCCCGCTTCGCGATCCTCCGAGCGACGAACCACTCGGGCGCGCCGTGCGCCGTGGACGGTCGTCCCGCGCTGAGCTTCCTGCGCGCTTCGGGCACCGAGCCCGAGGTCACCCTCGAGCCCTACCTGGACGGCGGCAGCACCGCCCGGGTCGTCGTCCTCCCCGGCCGGACCGTCGAGTCCCTGGTCCGGTGGGGCGCGATGTCCACGGCCGACGACCCGGACCTGACGACGAGCCTCCTCGTCAAGACCGTGATCGGCGCGGACGCCGTCCGCCTGCCCGTGACCTCGCACAGGGGCGGCGAGGGCGGCGTCGACATCCTCGACGGGGCGACCGTGGAGGTCGGCGCCTGGACCACCCCGAGCAGCACCGCCCCCTGACTCAGAGCGCCCGGCGCGCCCGCACCGACTCGGCCAGCTCTCCGAGCAGCTCGGCCGTGGTGTCCCAGTCGATGCACTTGTCCGTCACGGACTGCCCGTAGACGAGCCCTCGCGGAGCCGGCGCCTGCGCCCCGGCCACGATGAAGCTCTCCATCATGAGGCCCGTGATCCCGGCCTCCCCCTCGGCGATGCGCGTCGCGACCTCGCGCACGACCTCGGCCTGACGCACGTGGTCCTTGCCCGAGTTGCCGTGGCTCGCGTCGATGACCAGACCGTGCTCGACGGCCCCGCCCAGTCCCGAGGCCGCGGCCACGCGCAGGGCGGACGCGACGTCGTCGGGCCCGTAGTTGGGGCCGCTGCGGCCGCCGCGCAGGATGATGTGGCAGTCCGGGTTGCCCGCGGTCTCCACAGCAGCGGCGCGACCCGCGCCGTCCGTGCCGAAGAACGTGTGCTCGCTCGCCGCCGTGATGCAGCCGTCGACCGCGATCTGGATGTCGCCGTCGGTCGCGTTCTTGAAGCCGACCGGCATCGACAGGCCCGACGCGAGCTGGCGGTGCACCTGGCTCTCGACGTTGCGCGCACCGATCGCCCCCCACGACACGGCGTCCGCGATGTACTGCGGGCTCGTGGGCTCCAGGAACTCGGTCGCCGCAGGGACACCCGCGTCGAGGACACCGAGCAGGACCTCACGCGCCAGGTGCAGGCCACGGTTGACGTCGTGCGACCCGTCGAGGTCGGGGTCGTTGATGAGGCCCTTCCAGCCGACCGTCGTGCGCGGCTTCTCGAAGTACACGCGCATGACGATCGCGAGGTCCTCGGACAGCTCCTTCGCGACGGCCGCGAGGCGGTGCGCGTAGTCGAGAGCGGCCTCGGGGTCGTGGACCGAGCACGGCCCGACGATGACGAGCAGACGGTCGTCGTCGCCCGCGAGGACGTCACGGATCTCGCGGCGCGACTGGGTGACCAGGTCGCCGCGCGCCGCGCCGAGCGGCAGCTCCGCGAGCATGTCGACGGGGGCGGGCAGCGGGTCGAGGGCGCGGATGCGCAGGTCGGACGTGGGCGCCTGGAGCTCGTACTCGGGGTGAGAGGTCACGCGTTCCATGGTGTCACCTGCACCGGTGGGCGACGTGGTCGTCTCGTGGTGACGTTCGTCGACGGTCTCTGCAGGGACGGCGGTCGAGGTCGTGGCGGTCATGCGAGGGCTCCTGATCTGAAGGTGACTCAGACGGAGCCGCGCGGCCTGCTCTGTGTCCGGAGTCGGCCCGTCTGAATGACGAAGGGCCCGGACGCGGTCTGCGTCCAAGGCCCTGTGCTGGCTCCGGGGAAGGTTGGTCAGGCGAACGCCCGCTCGGCCCCTCCAGGAGCCAGCGTAAAGCGCCAATACCGACGAACCATGTTCACCCGAGGACCGTAGCACAGGGGTTTCGAGGTGTCGGCGTGCTGTCTCACTCCCCGAGCGCCCGACGTGAGGCGCTCGTGTCAGAACCAGCGAGACCCCGGGGTCTCGCTGGTTCTGACACGTCCTGCCGACCCGTCGTCCGGGAGCCCGACGTCACGACCAGCGGAACAGCCTCGCCGCGAGCGGCAGCAGCACCACGGTCCACACCGCCATGACCACGAGCTGCGACACCGGGACGCCGGTCCCGAACCAGCCCGTCGTCATGGCCTGCGTCGCCGCGCCGAGCGGCGTGTACCCGGCGATGGTCTGCACGACCTCGGGCATGACCGGCCCGGGCGTCCACATGCCCGCGAGGAACAGCATCGGGAAGTACAGCGTCATCCCGATCGCCGACGCTGTGCTCGCCTTCCCGGCGCGCGACGCGATGAGCATCCCGATCGAGAACATCGACAGGATCCCCAGCAGGAAGCTCCCCAGGACGATCGCGAGGTTCGTGGGGCCCGCGAGGTCGAACACCACGCTCCCCACGACCACCGCGAGCAGCGCCGCGACGCAGACCGTCACCAGGTTGATGAACAGGTGCGCCCCGATGAGCCCCTGCGGCTTCATGGGGGTCGTCGAGAGCCTGCGCAGCACGCCCTTCTCGCGGAACGTCGCGAAGTAGACAGGCAGGGTCGTGAGCGCGACCGTCGCGAGCGCGGTCGCGAGCGCCACGGGGACGTAGACCGCGACCGCGGTCAGCCCCTCCCAGGGCGGCGGAGCGTCGGTGATGACGTCCTGCATGCCGGGGAACGCGAAGCCCACTCCGACGAGCAGGACCGTCGGGAAGAAGAGCGCGAAGAAGACCGTCCCCGGGTCGCGGAGCAGCAGCCGGGCCTCGGTCAGGGTCAGCGTCCGCAGGCCGTGCCACCCCGTGCCCGCGATCCTGCGGCGCCGGGGGCCGGCCGACCGCCGCGTGCCCTGTGTCGTCGTCCGTGCCGTCTGCGTGGTCATCGCGCTGCTCCCTCGGTCTCGGACCGGTCGTCGTCGGACCGGTCTGCGGTCGTGGCGGGGCCCGTCGCCCCCGTGTGGTCGTACGTCCTGCCCGTGACGTGCACGAACACGTCCTCGAGCGAGCGGGTCATGGTCCGGACGTCGGGCACGACGTCGCGCTCCGCGAGGGCCAGCACGACGGCGGGCAGCACCCGCCGCGTCCCCGTCACCTCGATCTCGCGGCCCGCTCGCGTCACGGCCCGGACGTCCGCGAGGCCGCCGAGGACGCCGAGCACGCCGTCCTCCTCGTGAGGCTCGACCCGCAGCCGCAGCACACGCGTGGAGTCGACCGACTCGATGAGCTCGGCCGGCGACCCGGCCGCGACGACGACACCCTGGTCGATGACGACGAGGCGGTCGCACAACCGTTCGGCCTCGTCCATGAAGTGCGTCACGAGCAGGATCGTCACTCCCCGGTCGCGCACGCGTTCGACGAGTTCCCAGGTGGCCCGGCGGGCCTGCGGGTCGAGCCCCGTGGTCAGCTCGTCGAGGATCGCGACCTGCGGGTTCCCGACGAGCGCGAGCGCGATCGAGAGCCGCTGCTTCTGCCCGCCCGAGAGCTTCGCGAACTGCTGGTCGCGGTGCGGGGCGAGGTCCAGCAGGTCCATGAGCTCGGCCGTGTCGGCCGGGTCCTCGTAGAACGAGGCGTAGAGCCGTAGCGCCTCGGCCACGGTCATGCGCTCGTTGAGCTCGGCCTCCTGGAGCTGGACGCCCAGGAGCTCGCGGACCGAGGCCGGTTCCGACTGCGGGTCGAGACCGAGGATCCGGACGCTCCCGGAGTCGGCCTGCCGGAGCCCCGCGAGGCACTCGACGGTGGTCGTCTTGCCGGCCCCGTTGGGGCCCAGGATGCCGAAGATCTCCCCCTGCCCGACGGCGAAGCTCACGTCGCGCACGGCGACGGTGCTCCCGTACGCCTTGCGCAGGGCGACGACCTCGATCGCCGGTGCGGCGCCGTCGGGCAGCGTGACGGCCGACTGCGAGGAGCGTGCCGAGAGCGACGACGCGGCCGAAGGCGGGACGGACGGGACAGGATGTGCGGTGGTCATGGCGACCTCCCTGAGGGTGTGTTCGCCCGCCGGGCGGCGCACCGGTGGACCGGGAGCCGTCCGTCGGACGGGATGAACGCTGTGGTGGGTACGCCGGTCCCCGTTCGGGGACACGGCGCGCTAAGGCGTCGGGGACGCCAGGGCCGTCAGGTCGTGACGGGAGCGATGGCCACCGACCTCGTGACCAGGTGGAACGCGAACGCGGCAGCGGCGAGGCTCACCAGACCGCCTGCCACCGCGGTGAGCACCTGGGCATCGGCCAGACCGACCGCCTGGGCGAACGGCCTGCCGAAGTAGCCGCTCTGGAACGCGAGCTCGACGAGGACCATGGGGAGCAGGAACAGCGGGAGGGTGAAGCTCCCGCGCCACACGCCGAAGCCGTAGTACCCCATGCCGACCGCCGCGCCCGCGAGCCAGTACACGCTGCAGAAGAAGAGCTGCACCAGGAAGGCGGTGCCGACCTGACCGCCGTCGGCGTAGAGCTGGGCACGGTCGAACCCGGGCGACCAGCCCTGCGCCCGGAACACGAGCCACTCCACGTAGCCGAGCGCCGCCCCCACGACCGCGAACGTGAGCCCGAGGAACACCGCCGTGAACCAGGTCGACCGGATGAACGAGCGGCGGGTGCCCCCCGCCGCGACGTGCACCGCGATCATGGCGAGGGGCGTGACGATGCCCATGACGAACAGGAAGAACTTCGCCGAGCCGTTCACGACGCCGTCGATCACGCTGCCGTCGAGGATGTCGGTGCGGACCTCGACGTAGCCGATGATGCCCGCGATGATCAGCACGATCGCCCAGAACCACGCGCCGATCTGCCACGTCCCGGCGCACATCGACCAGGCCGAGCTGCGCAGCGCCCGCCTCTCGGCAGCGCGACGCACCGTGGCACGCTGCACCTCGCGGTCGGTGAGGGCCGTGGGGCCCGTCAGGTTCTCGGTCATGACCGCTCCTCTCGGGTCAGGTGCACGAACAGGTCCTGCAACGGCACCGCGCCGAGCTCCAGGCCCGCCTCGGTCGCCGCGGTGCGCTCGGTCTCGTCGAGCGTGCCGAACAGCGTGACCTGGGCCGTGCTGCCCAGGCGTTGGCGGGCCAGCACGCGGCGGCCGTCGACGAACTGCTCGACCACGGCAGCGGCCCCCGTGAGGCTCACTCCCCTGGCGCGGACCGACTCGACGCTCTCCGCGAGGAGCACCCGCCCCTTGTCCACGATCACGACGTCCTCGAAGATCCGCTCGACCTCGTCGATCAGGTGGCTCGACAGGACGATCGTGCGCGGGTGCTCCGTGTAGTCCTCGACGAGCGCGTCGTAGAACGCGTACCGGCTGGGCGCGTCCATCCCGAGGTACACCTCGTCGAAGATCGTCAGCGGCGCCCGCGACGCGAGCCCGATGACCGCACCGAGCGCCGAGCGCTTGCCGCGCGAGAGGTCCTCGGGGTTCTTGCGCAGGTCGATCTCGAACAGGTCGATCAGACGGGCCGCGAGGTCCGCGTCCCAGTGCTCGCGCAGCTCGGCGTAGTAGCCCAGGCTGTCGGCGACCTTGGTCGCGGCGATCGTGTCGCCGCTCTCGCGGACGAGCTGCGTGCCGGCCATGGCCCAGGCGTTCTCGAACGGGTCCTCGCCGTCGACCAGGACCGTGCCGGCGTCAGGCCGACGCATGGCGGCGATCAGCGAGAGGGCCGTCGTCTTGCCCGCGCCGTTGCGGCCCAGCAGGCCCGTGATGGTGCCGGGCCGCACCTGGAGGCTCAGGCCGTCGAGCGCGGGGCGCTTCTCGTCCTTGCCGAAGCTCAGGGTCACGTCCCGGAGCTCGACACCGAACGGCTCGGGGCGGGTGGGGGCGGTCATGAGGTCTCTCCCGTCGGGGGGTGGTTGGCGGCAGGGCCGACGGAACCGGCGGAACCGGCGGACCGTGAGGACCCTGCGACGTCGCGGCCGAGGACGTGGTCCACGATCTCCGCGGGTGTGATGCCCAGCAGGTCGGCCTGGACGAGCGCGGGGCGCAGGACCTCGGCGAAGTAGCGGTCGCGGTGCTCGGCGAGCAGCTTCTCGCGGGCTCCGGTCGCGACGAACATGCCGACGCCACGGCGCTTGTAGAGGACCCCCTCGTCGACCAGCCCCGCGAAGGCCTTGGCGGCCGTCGCGGGGTTGATGCGGAACGTCGTCGCGTACTGGGTCGTGGACATGACCTGCTCCTCCTCGGCGAGGTCGCCGCTCAGGATCTGGGCGCGGATCTGCTGGGCGATCTGCAGGTAGATGGGTTCAGGTCCGTCGAACATGGGGCCCATCCTCTCGTCGATCGCACGTTCCGTGGTTCATTACATGAGTAATGAACCACAGAACCCTCCCCCAGCGCAAGGGCTTCCACGACGAGAAGTGAGTTGTGGCCCCTGATCACCTCGGATCAGGGGCCACAACTCACTTCTCGGGGACGGCACGCAGCGCGACGGCGCCCGCCCACCAGAAGGTGAGGGGCGCCGTCGGGCACAAGGGTCAGGACAGGGCCTTCATCATCTCGACATTGATGAACAGGACCCCTCGCCCGACCTTCATCTCCTGGAGAGCGCCCGTCGCGACCAGGGCCCGGAGCCACTTCGCGGCGGTCGGGCGCGAGACGTCACACCTCTCCATGACGTCCCGGGACCGCGCGTAGGGGTGCTCCATCAGGAGGGCGACCAGGTCGTGGTTCACCGATCCGAGCGCCTTCCGCGCCTCGTCGACGAGGTGCGCCTGGACCGCCTCGACACGTTCGATCAGGCCGACCGTCCGCACCGACGTGGATCGCACGCCCTCGACCATGTAGAGCACCCACTCCTCCCACGCTTCGTCGGACGTCACGAGCCCGAGCAGGCGGTAGTACTCGCCCTTGGTCTCGATGACGTATCGCGACAGGTACAGGAGCGGCAGGTGCAGCAGACCCGCGTCGCACAGCATCAGGATGTTCATGATGCGACCCGTGCGGCCGTTGCCGTCGGTGAACGGGTGGATCGCCTCGAACTGGTAGTGCGCGGCCGCCATGCGGACAAGGGGATCGAGGTCGGACGGCTCGTTGAGGAACACCGACCAGTTGTCGAGCAGCAGCTCGAGCGCCTCACGGCCCGCGGGAGGCGTGTAGACGCGACGCCGGGACCGCGGGTCCCCGATGAAGACCTCGCCCCGACGAAATCCCTCGTCATGCCCCCGGATCACCGTGCACACCTCGGCAGCCGTCCGCGCAGAGAGCGGCCTTCGTCCCACCTGGTCGAACCCGGCCCTCAGGGCGGTGCGATACCGCAACGCTTCCCTCACCGCCGGCGACGCCGTCGAGTCGGTGGCCACCGCCGAGAACAGCTCGTCGGTAGTCGTCACGATGTTCTCGATCTCCGAGCTCGCCTGCGCCTCGAGAAGCGGGATCGCGTTGAGGAGCACCGTCGGGTTCGGCAGCGCCCGCGCCCGCGCGTCGAAGCGAGCCAACGCGTCACGCGCCTCGATCGTCGCCTTCAGCACACGCCGAGTCTCGACCTCGACCCCGGGAGGCAGCAGAGGCAGGGTGTCGTACGGCTCGTCAGGGTTCCAGGCCATGCCGAGAGACTACGTCATGGGTAAAATCTGGCGCCCAGAATTTACACATCCAGAGGACGTGGCAACCGAGTTGACCTATCGCTCTGGAGGCTGAGCAAGTACTACGGCGCACAGCGCGACGGCGCACAGCACGACGGCGCCCGCCCACCAGAAGGTGAGGGGCGCCGTCGGGCACTGCTCTGCGTGATCCGTGTCAGAACCAGCGCGACCTGGAGGTCACGCACGTTCTGACAGCCGGGTCACGCCGGGGTCGAGGCCTTGCTCGCGAGGTCCGCCGCGACCAGCTCCGCGACCTGCACCGCGTTGAGCGCGGCACCCTTGCGCAGGTTGTCGTTCGACACGAACAGCACCAGGCCACGACCGCCCGGCACGCTCTGGTCCGTACGGATGCGGCCCACGAACGACGGGTCGGCACCGGCAGCCTCGAGCGGGTTCGGGACGTCCGAGAGCGCAACCCCCGGGGCGCCCGCGAGCAGCTCGCGCGCACGGTCCGGCGTGATCGCCTGCGCGAACTCGGCGTGGATCGCGAGCGAGTGGCCCGTGAACACCGGGACGCGCACGCACGTGCCCGCCACGAGGAGGTCAGGCAGGCCGAGGATCTTGCGGGACTCGTTGCGGAGCTTCTTCTCCTCGTCGGTCTCCTCCTCGCCGTCGTCCACGATCGAGCCCGCGAGCGGCACCACGTTGAACGCGATGTTCCGGGGGAACTTGTCCGGCGCGGGCAGGTCCACCGCGGAGCCCGAGTGCACGAGGCCCGTGAGGTCCTGCGCTGCGCCCGCGACCACCTGGTCGCTCAGCTCTGCCGCGCCCGCCAGCCCGGCGCCCGAGACCGCCTGGTACGTCGCCACGATCAGGCGCTCGAGACCGGCCTCGTCAGCGAGCGGCTTGAGGACCGGCATCGCGGCCATCGTGGTGCAGTTCGGGTTCGCGATGATCCCCTTGCGAGCCTCGTGGATCGCCTCGGGGTTGACCTCGGACACGACGAGCGGGACGTCCGGGTCCATGCGCCACGCCGACGAGTTGTCGATCACGACGACGCCCGCCGCCGCGTAGCGCTCGGCCTGCGCCTTGGCGGTCGCGCCGCCCGCGGAGAACAGCGCGATGTCGAGGCCCGAGACGTCGGCCGTCGCCGCGTCCTCCACGACGACGTCCTCACCCTTCCAGGGCAGCGTGCTGCCCGCGGAACGCGCCGACGCGAAGTAGCGGATCTGCGCGACCGGGAAGTCGCGCTCCTCGAGCAGACGGCGCATGACGGCACCGACCTGACCGGTCGCCCCGACGACGCCGACGACGAGGCCTGCAGAGTTCTGGTTGCTCATGATTCTCTCCTCGCTCAACGGCCGGTGCCGGCGTAGACGACTGCTTCGCTCTCGCCGTCCAGCTCGAACGCGGTGTGGATGGCCCGCACCGCGTCGTCGAGGCTGTCCGCGCGAGTCACGACCGAGATGCGGATCTCCGACGTCGAGATCATCTCGATGTTGATGCCCGCGTCGCGCAGCGCACCGAAGAGCTGCGCCGAGACGCCCGGGCTCGACTTCATGCCCGCCCCGATGAGCGAGACCTTGCCGATCTGGTCGTCGTACTGGAGCGACGCGAAGCCGATCTCCTCGCGCACGGCGTCCAGGGCCGTGGTCGCGAGGGCGCCGTCGTCCATGGGCAGCGTGAACGAGATGTCCGTCAGCCCCGTGGCCGCGACCGAGACGTTCTGGACGATCATGTCGATGTTCGCGCCCGCACCGGCCACGACCTCGAAGATGCGTGCGGCCGTGCCCGGCACGTCCGGGACGCCGACGACGGTGATCTTGGCCTCGCTGCGGTCGTGCGCGACGCCGGAGATGATCGGAGCTTCCATGATGACCTCTGCCTCGTTGCCGGCCGGGGAGCCGGGAGCCTGCTGGGGGACGTTCGGCACCGAGCGCGCGTCGTTCGACACGATCGTCCCGGCCTTCGTCGAGAACGACGAACGGACGTGGATGGGCACGCCGTAACGGCGCGCGTACTCGACGCAGCGCAGCACCAGGACCTTGGCCCCGCTCGCCGCCATGTCGAGCATCTCCTCGTAGGAGATGTGGTCGATCTTGCGGGCCGTCGGCACGATGCGCGGGTCCGCGGTGAACACGCCGTCGACGTCGGTGTAGATCTCGCACACGTCGGCGCTCAGGCCCGCCGCGAGCGCCACGGCCGTGGTGTCCGAGCCGCCGCGGCCGAGCGTCGTGACGTCGTTGGTGCTCTGCGTGACGCCCTGGAACCCGGCGACGATCGCCACCGAGCCCTTCTCGACGGTCTCGCGGATTCGGTGCGGGACGACGTCGACGATGTGCGCCTTGCCGTGCACGGCGTCCGTGATCACACCGGCCTGCTGGCCCGTGAACGACTTCGCCTTCACACCGAGGTTGTTGATCGCCATCGCCAGGAGCGACATCGAGATGCGCTCGCCTGCCGTGAGCAGGATGTCCATCTCGCGCTGGGGAGGGAGGGGGGTGACCTGCTGGGCGAGATCGATGAGCTCGTCCGTCGTGTCCCCCATGGCCGAGACCACGACGACCACGTCGTGTCCGGCCCGCTTGGTCTCTGCGATGCGCTTCGCCACCCGCTTGATGCTGTCCGCATCAGCGACCGACGAGCCACCATACTTCTGCACGACAAGTGCCACTTGCTGCTCCGTTACGTCGCCGGCCTCCGTCTCTCTCAACGGCCCGCCGGGTGCTTTACGAGTCGGTCGATGATAGCCCCGGGGGTCATGGCCGCGGAAAGCGGGCTCAGGATGCGGCCACCCGGAAACGGGTGTCGTGCGCTGACCAGCGCTGACGCCGTGCTGGTCAGGTGCCGAGAACGAGGTTCGGGACGCTTCCGGGCCGTCGGCGGCCTCCATCCCGTTCTCGGCGGCGGGGGCGTTCGCGCACGGACCCCTCCGGCGCCGTCACGCCCCCACCCGCAAGACCAGCTCGGCCAGCGACGTGATGCGCGCGGGCTCGTCGTGCGGCCCCTGCCCGGTCCGGTCCAGGTGCACGGCGCGGAGCCCGGCCGCCCGCGCCGCGACGACGTCGAGGTCGTACCGGTCCCCGACGTGCAGCACGTCGCCCGGGGCCACCCCCAGCGCCGTGCACACCCGCAGGTAACTCCGCGGTTCGGGCTTGGCGACGCCCAGCCGCTCAGCCGTGAACACGGGACCGAGGCGGCCGGCGAGCCCCACAGCGCCGAGCTTGGCGTGCTGCTGCTCGTCGGTCCCGTTCGTCAGGACGGCCAGCCGCACGGGCAGGTCCGAGAGCGCCGCGAGCATCGGCTCCACATCGTCGAACGCGGTCCACGACGCCTCGTAGTGGGAGGCGTAGCCGACGAACACCCCGTCGAGCTCGGCGTCGCTCCCCAGGTCGACACTCGTGTCGAGGCCTGTGAGCGGCAGGACGTCGCGCAGACGCCGCCGACGCTGCTCCGCAAAGCTGATCTCGCGTGAACGCCACGCGCGGAAGTGCTTCTCCTCGGCCGCGAACCACGCCGTCACCAGTTCGTCGGTCACCTCGACGCCGAGGCCCGGGAGCCAGGCCGCGAGCGCCGCCCGCGCGGACCCGACATGGTCGACGAGCGTCCCGTCGAGGTCGAGGACGAGGGCAGCCACAAGCGAGACGGGTGGCTCCGCACGAGACGGATCTCCCGGGCGGTCGCGCAGCCACCCGTCTCGGACCGGACCACCCGTCTCGGCCCCGGCCGGCCGGACCCCTCATGACCAGCCCCGCCCGACACCCCTTCCTCGCGCACGCTCACTCCCCCAGGCTCGTGACGACGTCGTACCCGAGCTTGCAGATGAGCGCCCCCACGACGACGACGAACACGACCCGCACGAACCCGCTGCCCTTGGCCACGGCCATGCGTGCCCCGATGTACGCGCCGAGCAGGTTCGCGGCACCGATCGCGAGGCCCAAGCCCCACAGCACGGCGCCGTAGGGGACGAAGAAGATGAGCGCCCCGGCGTTGGTCGCGAAGTTCGCGATCTTGGCGAGCGCCGAGGCGGGCAGGAACGCGTACCCCAGGATGCTGACGAGCGAGATGACGAAGAAGGTCCCGGTGCCCGGCCCGAGGAGCCCGTCGTAGAACCCGATCGCGAGCCCGATCCCGGCGGCGGCCCACCGGTGCCCGTTGCCCTCCCAGCGCAGGTTCGTGGCGTGCCCGAGCGTGGGCTTCGCGATCGTGTAGACCGCCACGGCGATCAGGACCACCAGGATGATGGGTTCGAACAGCTCGGCGGGGATCTTCGACGCGAGCGCGGCCCCACCGACCGCCCCGACGAGCGCCGCGAGCGCCATGGGACCCGCGGTCCGCAGGTCCGGCCCCACGCGCCGGTAGTACGTCGTGGCGCTCACGGACGTGCCCATGATGCTCGCGAGCTTGTTGGTCGCGAGGGCCTGGACGGGGCTGATCCCGGGGACGAGCAACAGGGCGGGGAGCTGCACGAGCCCTCCCCCGCCGACCACGGCGTCGATCCACCCTGCGGTGAGGCCCGCGAGGACCAGCAGGGCGATCGTCAGGAGGTCGAGCTCGAGGCCGCCCGAGCCGGGCAGCACGATCCCGTCTCCTGCGGCGAGGGGCGCGTGCGCCACGAGAGGCGGCGTCGCGGCGAGGTCCCAGGTCACACGGAAGTCTTGCACGACGGCGGGCGGGGCACCGGGCGGGGCACCCGGCGACCCACGAGCGGCCGGCGGACGTCACCCGGTCGGGCACCACGCGCCCCGGCCCGCACCGCTACGCTCGGCGCCATGACGAGCACAGAGGCTCCCCAGGGGGATCCAGCAGACCACCGACCACCCGGGCAGGCAGGTCCGCCCGCGACGCCTCCGGCGGCACCTGACGTGCAGCGCGCGCCCGACGGCGACGCCGCGCTCGGCGGGATCGTCGCCCAGGGCGTGCGGCGGGCGTTCGGGGCGGTGCGCGCGGTCGACGGCGTCGACCTGGTGGCGCGGCCGGGCCGGGTGACGGCCCTGGTGGGGCCGAACGGCTCGGGCAAGACGACGCTCCTGCTCGTCCTCGCCGGCCTGCTCACGCCCGACGCCGGCTCGGTACGTATCGCGGGCTTCGACCCCGTCACGCAGGGTCTGGCGACGCGCGCCCGCACGGGGTGGATGCCCGACGCGTTCGGGACGTGGGACTCCCTCACGGCCCGCGAGGTCCTCACGACGTTCGCCGCGGCGTACCGCATGCCCGCCCACGTGGCGGCCGGGCGCGCTGTCGAGCTGCTCGCCCTGGTGCACCTCACCGAGTACGCCGACCTTCCGGCGAGCGTCCTGTCGCGCGGGCAGAAGCAGCGCCTGGGTCTGGCCCGCGCACTGGTCCACGACCCCGACGTCCTGCTCCTCGACGAGCCCGCGAGCGGCCTCGACCCGCGCTCGCGCGTCGACCTGCGCGTGCTCGTGCGCGAGCTCGCCGCGCGCGGCAAGACCGTCCTCATCTCGAGCCATGTCCTGACCGAGCTCGACGAGATGGCCGACGACGCCGTGTTCCTCTCGCGCGGGCGCACCGTCGCGTCCGAGTCCGTGGGCGAGGCAGCGACGACGCGCCGCACGTGGCGCGTGCGCGCGCTCGACCCGGCCGCGCTGCACGCGTGGCTCACCGGCGTGGGGGTCGCGTTCGGCACGGAGCCCGACGGCGCCGCGCTCGTCGACCTCGACAGCGACACCTCGGCAGCGGCCCTCCTGCGCGACGCGGTCGTCGCCGGGGTCCCCGTGGTCGCGAGCGCCCCCGCCGGGAGCGTCCTCGAACAGGCCTACCTCGCCCTCGAGGAGGAGCGTCGATGAGCACCGTGCAGCACCCCCTGACCCCGGTCGAGGCAGCGTCCCCCGTCCCGACCATCCCCGCGGCCAAGGGCGACTGGTCGTTGTCGTGGCACGGCGTCAAGACCGTCGCGGCCCTCGAGCTGCGCCAGCGCGTGCGCTCGACCCGGTGGAAGATCGCGCTCGTGGTGTGGTTCGTGGTCGTCGGCGGCATCACGCTCCTGACGTCCGGGGCCCTCGCCTTCTGGACCGACGACGCCGCCGACGAGGTGCTCTACGGCCCGATCGTGTTCGGCGCTGTCGTGTTCTTCGTCCTGTTCCTCGGGCTCCTCGTCGCCCCGACCCTCAGCGCCTCCTCGATCAACGGGGATCGCAACGCGGGGACGCTCGCGACGCTCCAGGTGACGCTCCTGACGGCGGCAGAGATCGTCGTCGGCAAGCTCGTCGCCGCGTGGAGCGCGGCGCTCGCGTTCCTCGTCGTGAGCGTGCCGTTCATCGCGTGGTCGCTCGTCGCGGGCGGCGTGCCGTTCCTCTCGCTGGTCACGACCGTGCTGTTGCTCGCGGTGCTCCTCGCGGTCGTGTGCGCGATCGGCCTCGGGTTCTCCGCGCTCACGACCAAGACGTCCGGGTCCGCCGTGCTCACCTACCTGACCGTGGCAGGCCTGGCGATCGTGAGCCCGATCCTGTTCGGTCTCACGACGTCGCTGGTGACCCAGACCGAGGAGATCCGGGTGTGGACGGTGTCCGCGGACAACGACTGGGAGTCGGTGGGCCCGATCGAGTGCGAGTGGCAGACCATGGAGAGCGCACGGGTCCACACCGAACGCACCTGGTGGCTCCTCGCCGTGAACCCGTTCGTGATCGTCGCGGACGCCGCACCGCAACCCACCTACGCGGACAGCGACGAGGCGTACTACTCGATGTCCGACCCGTTGAGCATGATCCGCACCGGGGTGCGCTACGCCCGCACGGGCCCGCCGCCCGAGGAGGACTGGTGCGGCGGTGGCCCCGGCTACGTGTCGCCCGTCGACGCCCCCGAGCCGGACGACTCCGTGGTGTGGCCGTGGGGTCTGGGCGCGAACCTGCTCCTCGGGGCCGGAGGCGTGGTCGTCGCGGTGCGGCGCCTGCGCATCCCGACCGCGAAGCTGCCGCGCGGGACGCGCGTGGCCTGATCCCGAGCAGGGGCTCGGGGACAGGAACAAGGACGGGCGCGACCTGCTGGTCGCGCCCGTCGAGCGTCTGCCCGGGCAACACCGGGGGACACGGGTGGCCGCGGGTGGCCGCAGTTCAGGCGTGCAGCGCGTCGTACTCGGCCTCGGCGGCGACGTCGTCCTCGACGTCGAGCCGCAGGTGCGCGAGCACGAGCTGCAGGACGCGCAGCGCGCTCGCAGCGCGCTCGCCCCACAGCGACAGGTAGGAGAACTGCCACCACCACAGGGCCTCGAGCTCCTGGCCCGAGTCGTAGTGCTGGAGCCCCTTGGCGAGGGCTTCGGCGATGCACGCGATGTCCCCGGACACGGAAGCCTGCCCGACGACGGCCCCCAGCACGGGGTCCTCGATCTCCGGGTAGTCGTCGAGGCCGTCGAGCAGCCGGGCCAGGCCCTCGCGCAACGGGTCGAGGTCGGTCTCGGGCCCGGCGTCGGGCTCGAAGCGCTGGTCCGGGACGACGTCCATCATCGCGCCGAGCCGTGCACCGGCGGCGAGCAGGTCCGACGTGGCGAGGAGCAGCAGCGGGATGGCAGCCTCCGGGGCCGCGCCCGACGCGACCTCGGCGGTCGTCGTGAGGAAGGTGCGCGCCTGCGCGGACACCGAGGCCGCGACGGACCGCAGGTCAGACCCCACGGCCTCTTCGGTCTCAACCACTGACGACCCTCCGTCCCTCGAACGCCCGGCCGAGCGTCACCTCGTCGGCGTACTCCAAGTCTCCACCCACCGGCAGTCCGGACGCCAGGCGGGACACGCGCAGCCCCATGGGCGAGAGCATGCGCGTGAGGTAGGTCGCCGTGGCCTCGCCCTCGACGTTGGGGTCCATCGCGAGGATGACCTCCTGGACCGCGCCGTCGGCGAGCCGGGTGAGGAGCTCGCGGATGCGCAGGTCGTCGGGGCCGACGTTGTCGATGGGGTTGATGGCCCCGCCGAGCACGTGGTACTTGCCGCGGAACTCGCGCGTGCGCTCGATCGCGACGACGTCCTTGGGTTCTTCGACGACGCAGATCACCTCGGCGGTGCGCCGGGGGTCGCGGCAGATGCGGCACTGCTCGGACTCCGCGACGTTGCCGCAGATCTCGCAGAAGCGCACGCGCAGCTTGACCTCGGTGAGCGCGTCGGCGAGCCGTCGCACGTCCGCGGCGTCGGCCGCGAGGAGGTGGAACGCGATGCGTTGGGCACTCTTGGGGCCGACCCCGGGGAGTCGGCCGAGCTCGTCGATCAGGTCCTGGACCGCGCCTTCATACACGCCCCCAGCCTACGTGGCGCCGCCGGCTCCGCGGTCCGGCGCGCGGGCGGCACGGGGCGCACGACAGTCGTCGTGTCAGTCGTCGGCCGCGACGATCTCCACCTCGAAGCCGTCGGCGTTCTCGAGATAGGCCGCGTAGTGCTGCGGGCCGCCCGCGTAGGGGTGGGCGTCGGCGAACATCAGGCTCCACCCGTGCTCGGCCGCGCGCGTCACCAGGTCGTCGACCTCGGTGCGGCGCCCGCCCGAGAACGCCAGGTGGTTGAGGCCGGGGCGCAGGCGGTCGTGCCTCGCGGCGCGGGCGGCCGGGCTCGCCTCGAGCACGATGTACGTCGCTCCGCGCAGCCAGCTCTGGCCCGAGGCCCACGTCTGGAAGCGCGTGTAGCCGAGCTCGTCGAGCAGCCACGCCCACGAGCTCTCCGCGGCGTCGAGGTCCTCGACCCACAGCTCGACGTGGTGGAGCTCCCCGCGCGGGCTCACGGTCAGATCCCGGTGTCGATGGTCTCGTCGATCACGACGCCGCCGAGCAGCTGTGCGACGAGCGGGGCACCGACCAGGCCCGACGACGCGAGGTCCGGGTCGTCGTCGGACGGCGAGTCGTCGTCCATCGAGACCGTGACGCGCGCCGCCGACTGCCGGGCCTTCTGCTCGGCGGCCTGCCGTTCGAGCGTCTGGCGGCGGGTCTCGCGCACGCCCGGCGCGGGCCCGGCGGGCGTCGGTGCGCTGGGCGCCGACGGAGCGGAGGCAGCCGGCGGAACGGCGGGGCGCTGCACACTGCCCGACGGCGCCGCTCGCCGCACGTCCGCGGGTGGCGGTTCGTGGTCCTCGTCGAGGTCGGCGGGGGGCTCGGTCACGGGCAGGCCTGCGAGCCAGGCCTCGTCGGCCGCGTTGACGGCCGGTTCGACCTCGTGGGCCGGTGGGGCCGCGACTGCGGACCGGGCGGCGGGGCGCTCCTGAAGGGCGACGTTGCTGTGCTGCGAGGACGCGGCGAGGCCGGCCCCCGCGGGGCTGGTCCCGTCCGGGCCACCAGTCCCATGGTGGCCTGCAGAAGGGTTCGGCGCCGTCGGGGCCGAGACGACGCCGACGCGTTCCGCCGACGTGGGCGGAACGGTCGTGGGCGGAACGGTCGCGTGCGGAACGGTCGCGTGCGGAACGGCCGTGTCTGCGGCCGGCCCGCCCTGGGCGGGCGCAGCCGGGCCTGCGCCGGTCGACGTGCTGCCACCGGTCGGCTCTCCGGCGCCGGACGGCTCGTCGTGGTGGGGCGCGGGGGGCGCGACGGGTGCGGGGTTGCTCGGGCCCGAGCCGCCCCCTTCGTCGAGGCGGGCCTCGACCCGGACCTGGAAACCGAGCGTCTGGTAGACGGCCTCCTGGACGGCTCCCGTGTGGCGCGACGTGGAGAAGGTCCGTGCGAGCGCGGGCGTCTGGAACGCGAGGTACAGGGTGTCCGGCGTGAGCTCCCCGACCTGAGCGTTGCCGCTCACGAGCGACCAGGTGACACGGCTCGAGCTGAGGGTCTGGAGGACCTCGGGCCAGCGGCGGCGCAGCACGTCGGTGCTGAGCGCGTCCGCGTCGCTCGCCGCGGGTGCAGGCGTCACCACGGGGGCGGGGGCGGTCGGCGGGTCAGCGGGGGCCGGGGGCGCCGTGACCACCGGAGCCGGAGCCGGAGCCGGCGCCGCAGGAGCCGGTGCGGGCGCGGGATCGACCCGGACGTCGCCGGGAGCCGTCACGGATCCGAGGGGCGTGGTGCCGCCGGCGTCCTGGCCGTCACCCTCGACCGGAGAGACCCCGAAGGTGTCGGCGGCGTCGACCGGAGCTGCCGCGCGCGCGGCGGTTCCTGGCTCGTTGGTCGCGGGCTCGACGGTGCCGACGGGCACCACGACGGGCCAGTCGTCGCTCTCGACCGGTGCGCTGGAGGGGACCGCCTCGGCGGCGGCGTCGCTCCCACCCGGAGCCGACGTCCCGGCGGGCACAGCAGCAGTGGGCACAGCGGGCGCAGCAGCAGCCCCCTCCCCCGCCTTGCGGGCCTGGAGCGCAGCCCGTGCGGCGGCGGCCCCGCTGAGCCCGTTGACGGGTGCGGCGGGCGCGGCGTCCTCGACCCGTGCGACGCGGGGTGCCGCGACGAGCCCCTCAGGGCCGCCGGGCCGTGGCGCGGAGGCGGCCGGTGCGAGGCCGCCGGCTCCCAGGCCGCCCCGCTCCAACCGGTCGATGCGGGCTGCGAGCCCCGCGGCGCCGTCGTCCACCCCGGGGAGCAGGAGGCGCGCGCAGAGGAGCTCGAGGTGCAGGCGGGGTGACGTGGCGCCGCTCATCTCGGTGAGTGCGGCGTTGACGAGGTCGGCGGCGCGCGAGAGCTCGGCCGCGCCGAGGTTCTGCGCCTGGGTCTTCATGCGGTCGAGCTGGTCCGAGGGGACGTCGCGCAGCACCGCGTCCGCGGCACCGCCGGAGACCGAGATGACGATGAGGTCGCGCAGGCGTTCGAGGAGGTCCTCGACGAAGCGGCGCGGCTCGTGCCCCGTGGTGATGATCTGCTCGACGACGCGGAAGATGCTCGCGCCGTCGCGGGCCGCGAGGGCCTCCACGACGTCGTCGAGCAGCGAGGCGTGCGTGAAGCCCAGGAGGTCCACGGCGCGCTCGTAGTCGACGCTCCCGGCCTCGGCGCCCGCGATGAGCTGGTCCATGACGGACAGCGAGTCACGCACCGAGCCGCCGCCCGAGCGGACGACGAGCGGCACGACGCCCGTGCCGATGGTCACGCCCTCCGCGGCGCAGAGCTGCTCGAGGTAGGGGCCCAGGACGTCCGGCGGGACGAGGCGGAACGGGTAGTGGTGGGTGCGCGAGCGGATGGTCCCGATGACCTTGTCCGGCTCGGTGGTCGCGAAGATGAACTTCACGTGCGGCGGGGGCTCCTCGACGAGCTTGAGGAGCGCGTTGAAGCCCTGCGGCGTGACCATGTGGGCCTCGTCGAGGATGAAGATCTTGTACCGGTCGCGGGCGGGTGCGAAGGTGGCGCGCTCGCGGAGCTCACGGGCGTCGTCGACACCGTTGTGCGAGGCCGCGTCGATCTCGATGACGTCGAGGCTGCCCGACCCCCCGCGCGCGAGCTCGATGCACGACGAGCACTCCCCGCAGGGGGTGTCGATGGGCGTCTCCTCGGTGTTGCGCGCACAGTTCAGCGTGCGGGCGAGGATGCGCGCCGAGGTCGTCTTGCCGCAGCCGCGAGGGCCCGAGAAGAGGTAGGCGTGGTTCACGCGTCCGCTGCGCAGTGCCTGCCGCAGGGGTCCGGTGACGTGGTCCTGCCCGATGACCTCGGCGAAGGTCTCTGGCCGGTAGCGGCGGTACAGGGCGGTGCTCACCCCGGCAACTCTAGACGGCGTGGCTGACAGCCCGCACCGCGGGTCAGCGCCGCAGGACCTTGCGCGCGAGCCAGTTGCCGAAGAACTGCACGACCTGCACGATCACGATGATGACGACGACCGTCACGGCCGTCACGGCCCAGTTGTAGCGCTGGTAGCCGTACCGGATCGCGAAGTCGCCCAGGCCGCCGCCGCCGATGTAGCCCGCCATCGCGGACATGTCGATCACGGCCACGAAGATGAACGTGTAGCCCAGGATGAGCGGAGCGAGCGCCTCGGGGATGAGGACGGTCCGGATGATCCGCCACGGCGAGGCGCCCATGGCGCGCGCGGCCTCGACGACGCCCGGGTCGATGCTCACGAGGTTCTGCTCGACGATGCGGGAGGTCCCGAACGCCGTCATGACGGACAGCGGCAGGATGAACGCCTCGGTGCCGATCGTGGTCCCGACGACCGCGAGCGTCACGGGGTAGATCATCGTCAGGAAGATGATGAACGGGATGGGTCGGACGATGTTGACGAGCACGTTGAGGACGTTGAACACCACGCTGTTGGCCAGCAGGTTGCCCTTGCGCGTGCAGTAGAGCGCGAGCCCCAGGATCAGACCGCCGAGCCCGCCCGCGAGGAGCGCGATCGAGACCATGTAGAGCGTCTCTCCGAGCGCGTCCCACAGGATCGGCAGCAGGGTGGACCAGTCGCGGTTCATCGCTTCCCTCCGAACGTGCCGGGTGCGCCGCCGAAGTCACCGGGCTGGGTGCCCTGGGTGCCGCCGGGGCCTCCCGTCCCGGGCCATCTCTCGCTCTGCCACGCGTCGCGCGGGTCGGGTTCGTCGACGCGGCCCGACGGCGGAGCCCCGGTCGCGTCGTCGACCTCGCCGGACTCGTCGCTCGCCCCGGCCACGACACGCGGGTCGTCGCGCGGGTCCGCGGCGGTGCCGAGGTCCACGACGTCGGTGGTCGCCGCGAGCTCGGTGAGGAAGGCCGTGATCGTGGCGTCGTCGCCCGCGAGCTCGAGCGTGAGGGAGCCGAAGGGCCGTTCCCCGATCTCGGAGATGCCGCCGAAGACCACGGCGCCGTCGAGCCCGTGCTCGCGCAGGAGCCGCGTCAGGCTCGCGCCCGAGGTCCCGTCCTCGTGGACACCGACGGTCACGAGGCGCCCGGGGTGCCGTCGCCGCAGGCGTTCGAGCGCCTCGGGGCCGGGGCGGTCGCGCAGCGCCGTCCCGACGAACTTCTTGGTGGCGGTGGCCTGCGGCGAGGAGAACACGTCGTAGACCTCGCCGACCTCGACGACCTTGCCGTGCTCCATGACCGCGACGCGGTGACACGTCGATCGCACGACGTCCATCTCGTGCGTGATGACGACGATCGTGACGCCGAGCTCGGCGTTGACGCGGCGCAGGAGCGCGAGCACGTCACGCGTGGTCTCGGGGTCCAGGGCACTCGTGGCCTCGTCCGCGAGCAGGAGCTTGGGCGACGTCGCGAGAGCGCGGGCGATCCCGACGCGCTGCTTCTGCCCGCCCGAGAGCTGCGACGGGTAGGCCGTGGCCTTGTCGGACAGGCCGACGAACTCGAGCAGCTCGGCGACGCGGGCCTCGCGCCGGGGCTTGTCCCAGCCTGCGACCTTGAGCGCGTAGGCCACGTTCCCGGCGACGGTCCGCGAGGACAGCAGGTTGAACTGCTGGAAGATCATGCCGATGCTCGCCCGCACGGGCCGCAGCTCGCGTTCGGAGAGCGCGCTCACCTCGTCGCCGTCGACGACGACGCTCCCGCTGGTGACGGGTTCGAGCGCGTTGATGAGCCGGACGAGCGTGGACTTGCCCGCGCCCGAGTAGCCGATGACGCCGAAGATCTCACCTGCCCGGATGTCCAGGGTGACGCCGTCGACGGCCGCCACGGCGGACGACCCGGTCCCGAAGACCTTCGTCACGTCGCGGAAACGGACCATCGTGTCCGAGGTGGTGCTCACGGAGGAACCTCTCGTGCGGGGGTGCGACGGCCGGGCCCCTCGTGAGGGCCGCGCGGCCGCGCATCGTGTGCGGGGGGACGACAGGCGTGTACGGACAGTCCAACACGCGGGTGGTGCGTGGGCGAGGGCACACCGGTGCCCGACGGCGTCGGGTGAGCGACGCCGTCGGGCACCGGTGGCTCGTGCCGAGGGCTCAGCCCTGGGCGCGGTAGTTCTCCTCGATCCCCGCGAGGATCTTCTGGAGGTCCGCCGCGGAGTTGTCCTTGATGACCGCGGAGTTCGCCGAGGCCTTCTTTTCGGCAGCGATGACCTCTTCGTTCTGCGAGAGCGCGGCGATCTTCAGCAGCGTCTCGTTGTCCTTGTCCTCGGCGCGCGCGACCCAGATGTTGATGTAGGGCTCGGAGACCGCGGAGTCGGGGTCGTCCTGGAACAGGGCGTCCTCGGGCTCGAGCCCGGCGTCCGCGAGGAAGTCGTTGTTGACGACGGCACCGTCGACCGACTTGAGGGCGATGGGCGCCTGCTCGGCCGAGACCGGGGTGACCTTGACCTTCGAGGACGGGAGCACGTCGGCCTCGGTCGACAGCGAGCTGCCGCCGTCCTTGAGCTCGATGAGCTTGGCCTCCTGGAGCACGAGCAGCGCGCGGGCGAGGTTGGTCGCGTCGTTGGGGACCGCGATCTCACCGCCCGCCGGGATGTCCGCGAGCGCCGTGTGCTTGGTCGAGTAGAGCGCGAGCGGGTAGACCGCGGTCGCGCCGATCGGCTGGAGGTCGTCGCCGGCCTCGACGTTGTACCCAGCGAGGAACTGCAGGTGCTGGAACTGGTTGAGGTCGATCTGGTCCTGCGCGAGCGCCGGGTTGGCCTGCTGGTAGTCGCCGAAGTCGACGATCTCGATGTTCAGGCCCTCTTCCTCGGCGACCTTCTCGAACACGGCCCACTTGTCGTCGGCTGCGCCGACCACGCCGATCTTCACGACGTCGTCCGCGCCGCCTGCCGAGGCGCCGCTGTCGGCGGGCGTCGTGGCGCACGCGCCGAGGGTCAGGGCGGCGGTGGCCGCGAAGGCGGCGAGGGTCAGGTTCTTGCGGAGCATGGTCTGTCCTTCCGGTGACGGGCGCCGGCGGTTGTCGCGGGGCGTCCGTGGGGGCGTCACGGTGGTGACGGTGTGGGAGGTGGAACGTCCTCCTGCCCGACGACGGCGCGCGCGTCGCGAGGACACGTCACCGGTGGTCGGTGGTTCAGGAAGGGATGAGGCGGGGCGCTGCGGCGCGGGCTCCGGTCGTCTCCGGGCTGCGCTCGCGGAGCGGGCGGTGCGGTGCTGGGGTCAGGTCAGAGCTGACAGCACATTCGACCGGCGCCACGCAGGACGGAGCGACACGACATTCGGCAGCAGGCGGCTGCGCGGTGCGTCGTGAGCTCGGTGCTCGTGGTGCGGGTCATGGCTCCATGATGCGCACGCTCGACGCCTCAAAACCACTGCAGTGGTCGATATTCCAGATAGTGGACGGAATTTCGTCCGCATCATGGTCATTCGCGGGCGACATGTCATGTTCTGTGGCGATATCACCAGGTCGGCTATGACGCAGGCCACACCCCGGAGCCACCTGGGCCGGGACATGCAAGGACCCCCCGTGCACCCACCAGAGCCCACCTGCCCTTGCTGCCTTCCGGCCCTGGGGGAGTTCAGTGAGTTAGCGCCGCACGAGGGGTCTGGACCCAGACTAGCCCAGGAGTGCCGGTCGTCTGAAACCGGCCCTCAAGGACGGCGCCGCGCGGCCCCGGGACGGGCCGATTCGGTCGCAGGCCCGGCGTCCGGTATTCTCGACACGCTGCCTGACGCCCCGCGTGGGTCGACGCTGCAGCACGGAGGATTCGCCTAGTGGCCTATGGCGCACGCTTGGAAAGCGTGTTGGGTTAAAAGCCCTCGGGGGTTCGAATCCCCCATCCTCCGCAGACCGAAGGGCCCGCAGCCTGCGCTGCGGGCCCTTCGTGGTTCATCGCCCCGGGCTCTCAGCCCAGGTCGTCGACGCTGCTGAGCAGCCGACCCGCGGTCGCGACGAGCTCGTCGCGCGGGACACCGTCGCCGATGAGCCGCACCGTCCCGGCCGGGGACGCGTCGATCGAGACGACCGTGCGTTCCAGCCCCTCAGGGTGCGAGGCCACGGTCACGGTCTCCTCGCCCGAGAGCTCGGGGACCTCCTCGAACACCCAGCCGTCACCCAGACCTTCGACGGTCACGCCCGCGTGCATCGCGTGGACGTACAGGCCTGGCCCCTGGTCCTCGGGCTGCCCCTGCACGTAGACCGAGCTCGTGGATCCTGCGAGGTCGAGGTCGACGGTCTCGACGAAGCGGAACCCTGCCGGGAGGACGCCCGGGTCGAGCTCGGCCGACGCGGCCTGCAGGAGCACCCCCTCCCTCGTCGAGCCGTCGAACGTCGGTCGGGGGGTCGCACGGGCTGCGGCAGCAGGGGTCTGCTCCGCGGTGGCCATGGGCGAGGCGGTGGAGAAGCAACCTGCGAGCGTCACGGCGACGACGCCGAGACCGAGGGGCAGCAGGACGAATCGGGTGGGGTGGGAGCGCACCCTCGGATGGTGCCATGCCGACCTGTGTCGGACAAAAGCCTCGGGCAACGGTCCAGAAGGAGACCGGGTCGGTGCATACTGACCAGCGTGCCCCACGCAGACCGCACGCTCCCCGTCGACCGAGCGGCGGCCTGGCAGGTCGCCGAGCACCCGGTCCACGCGCCGGACTCCCGGGCGATCCTGTTCCGGTACTACACCGAGGTCAGCGACCGGTTCTACGGCCACGCGACGCCGCCGGACGACCTCGCAGCGGGCTTCGCCGCTCAGGACGACTCAGGGCTCGCCGCTCCCGACGGCTCGTTCCACCTCGCCTGGGCGGACGGCGGCGACGGCCCGGTGGCCGTGGGGTGCGCGGGGGTCGAGCTCGCGCCCGACGCCACCGAGCCGACCGCGGAGCTCCGGCGCGTCTTCGTCGAACCGGCGTTCCGTGGCCGAGGCGTCGCGAGCGCTCTGCTCGGCGCGGCCGAGGCCGCAGCACGGGACCTGGGCGCCGTGGTGGTGCGGCTCGACACCCGGCACGACCTCGTCGAGGCCCTCGCCCTCTACGCACGGCGCGGGTACGTGGACGTCCCGGCGTTCAACGAGGACCGGTATGCGCAGCGGTGGCTGGCGCTGCGGCTCTGACGAGGACGACGTGCCGCGCCGCGGCGCCCCCTGTCACTCCGGGTCGCGGGGCAGCATGATCCACAGCACGACGTAGGCCAGGATCTGCGGTCCGGGCAGGATGCACGAGGCGACCGCGATGACGCGGACGAGCGTCGGGCTGATGTCGAAGCGGCGGGCGAGGCCCGCACAGACGCCGGCGATCACGGCGCCGCGGCGCGGTCTGGCGAGGATGTGGCTCATGCTTCGACGGTACGCCCGGGCCCGGCGCGCGCACATCGGGGACTCCCCTGGTCCGCCCCTGATCCGCGGGTCCGCTCCCGGAAGGACGACCGTCATCCTCGCGGCGGACTCCCGGCACCTCCGGCCACGCCCTCGGCGACCTCGAACCTTGACGCCTTCTTGACGCACCACCTCTTGCATCCTGCTGAACGCGTGTTTAGCGTGTTGAACATGCGTTCAGCATCACGGATCGACGAGCCCGTCCCGACCAGGACCGGCCCGCGAGCACCTGACGAGACGGAGGCGCCCGACGCCCCCGACCTCACCGCGCGTGCCCGCATCCGCGACGCCGCCCTGCTCCGGTTCGCGTCCGAGGGCTTCCGGGTGCCGGTCCGCACCATCGCGGCCGACGCCGGGGTCAGCCCAGGGCTCGTCATCCACCACTTCGGGTCCAAGGAAGGGCTGCGCCGAGCATGCGACGAGCACGTCCTCGTCGTCATCCGCGAGAACAAGCGCAACGTCCTGGGCGACGAGCACGGCTCGCGGAGCGGCCCCGTGGACGTCCTCACGCAGCTCGCCTCGATCGAGGAGTTCGGCCCCGTGCTCGGCTACGTCCTGCGCAGCCTCCAGGAGGGCGGCGACCTCGCCCGCTCGTTCGTCGAGAGCATGATCGACGACGCCGTCGCCTACATCGCGGACGGGGTCGCCACGGGGACCATCAAGCCCTCGCTCGACGAGCGCGCACGCGCCCGGTACCTCGTCACGCAGTCGCTCGGGACGGTCCTCCTGGACCTCACGCTCCACCCGCCCACGGACCCGGGCGACACCGGGTCCGTCATCCGGGGGTACGTCGACCGCCACGGCCTGCCGTCGATCGAGCTCTTCACCGGCGGGTTCCTCACCGACCGCAGGTTCCTCGACGCGTACCTGCGGTACGCCGAACCTCCACCCGGCGAGCAGGCCGCAGCGTCGGCACCGTAGCCCAGGACTACGGACACGGTCCGCAGCCGAGCCCCCTGGGCGAGCGGCGCCGTCGGGCACCGGGCCCCGCCCCGCCCGACCGCGGCCCCCACCCCACTCTCTCCGCCCGCCCTCCCGCACCCGACGAGGAACCATGACCACGACCGCACGCACGACCGCCACCCCTGGGCCGGCCGTCGAGATCCACGACCTGCACAAGTCCTTCGGCACGACCAAGGCCCTCGACGGGCTCGACCTCACGGTCCGTGCCGGAGAGGTCGCAGGCTTCCTCGGGCCCAACGGCGCCGGGAAGTCCACGGCCATCCGTGTGCTGCTCGGCCTCCTGCGACCCGACTCGGGCAGCGCGACCCTCCTGGGCGGCGACCCGTTCCGCGACGCCGTGTCCCTGCACCGGCGTCTCGCCTACGTCCCGGGCGACGTCATGCTCTGGCCCCAGCTCTCGGGCGGCGAGACGATCGACCTGCTGCTGCGCCTGCGCGGCGCGACCGTCGACGAACGGCGCAAGGCCCGCATGCTCGAGCGCTTCGAGCTCGACCCGACCAAGAAGACCGGGACCTACTCCAAGGGCAACCGGCAGAAGGTCGCGCTCGTCGCCGCGCTGAGCGCCGACGCCGAGCTGCTCGTGCTCGACGAACCGACGTCGGGCCTCGACCCCCTCATGGAGGCCGTGTTCCAGGACTGCGTGCGCGAGGCCACGTCCCGCGGCACCTCGGTCCTGCTGTCGAGCCACATCCTCGCCGAGGTCGAGGCCCTGTGCGACACCGTGACGATCATCCGGGGAGGCCGGGCCGTGCAGTCCGGGACGCTGCGCGAGCTGCGGCACCTCACGCGCTCCAAGGTCGTCGTGACGGTGGGTTCGGGGACACCGTCGACCGGTGCCCTCGGGGCGCTCGACGGGGTCCACGACCTCGCCGTCGACGGCTCGCACGTGACGTTCCACGTCGACGACGACGCCCTGCCGCAGGTCACGCGCGCGCTCGCCGACCTGGCGCCGCACGGCCTGACGATCGCGCCCCCGTCCCTCGAGGAGCTCTTCCTGCGGCAGTACGGCGACGAGCTCGCCCTGCTCGACGGCGAGGCGCTGCGATGACCGCGCTCACCTCCGCCGGTCCGGCCGCCGCCGCGCCCCGCCCCGCGGCCTCCCCTCCGCTGTCCCTGCGCGGAGCGTTCGCGGGCACGGCGGCGCTGACCCGCCTCGCGCTGCGGCGCGACCGCGTCGTGCTGCCCGTGTACGTCGTCGTGGTGCTGGTCATGATCACCGTCACGTACTCGTCGATCGCCACGGTGTACGGGACGCAGGCCGAACGCGACGAGCTCGCCGCGAGCATGGGCACCAACAGCGCGTTCCTCGCGCTGCTCGGGCCGCTCCAGCACACCGGGTCGGTCGCCTCGACGGCCGCCTGGCGCGTGGGCCTGTTCCTGACCCTGCTCCTGGGCGTGCTCGCCGTGCTGACCGTGGTGCGCCACACGCGCAAGGAGGAGGAGACGGGCAGGCTCGAGCTCGTGCGCGCCGCCCGCGTGGGGTCGCTGGCCCCGCTCGCGACAGGGGTCCTCGTCGCGGCCGGGACGTCCGTGGTGACGGGCGCGCTCGTCACCGGGCTGTACGTGACGCAAGGGGCCGACGGCGTCTCGTCCGTCGCGTTCGGCCTGCAGTTCGCGGCGCTCGGCCTGGCCGGGACGGGCATCGGGGCCGTGTGCGCGCAGGTCGCGACGTCCTCGCGGACGGCCAACACGATCGGCGTGCTGCTGCTCGTCGCGGGGTACGCGCTGCGCGGTGTGGCCGACGTCGAACCTTCTGCGGACTGGCTGCACTGGGCCACCCCCGTCGGATGGGCCCAGCAGATCGACCCGTTCGGTGCGAACGCCTGGGGTCCCGCGCTGCTGTGCCTCCTACTGTTCGTCGTGTGCGTGGCGGTCGCGGCCCGGCTCTCGCTCGGGCGAGACCTCGGTGCGGGTCTCCTCCAGCCCCGCCCGGGTCCGGCCGGCTCGGCGTCGCTCACGAGCCCGCTCGCTCTCGCGGCACGGCTCCAGCTCCCCGGCGTCGTGTCGTGGACGCTGGGCGTCGGGGCGTACTGCCTGCTCGTCGGGTTCCTCCTGGACTCGGTCGACGACCTCGCCGGGTCGTCCCCGCAGATGCAGCAGATCATCGCGCAGCTCGGTGGAGCCGGGGCGCTCGCCCAGGTCTTCCAGGTCGCGATCATGGGTTTCGTCGGCATCGCCGCGGCGGCGTTCGCCGTGACGCTCGTGTCCCGCGTCCACGCGGAGGAGACCTCCGGCCGCACCGAGCTCGTGCTCGCGACGGGCACGTCCCGGACGCGATACCTGACCGCGTCGGTCGTGCTGCTGGTCGTCGGCGTCGCCGCCGTCCCGCTGTGGGCCGGGCTCATGATGGGCCTGGGGCGCGCGCTGGTGTCGGGCGGGTGGGGCAGCGCCTTCGCCGACGCGGTCGGTGCCGGGCTCGTGCAGGTCCCTGCGGCGCTGGTCGTCGCGGGGCTCGTGCTCGTGCTGTACGGGTGGTGGCCGCGGCTCGTCCCTCTGGGCTGGGGCGTCGTCACGGTCTTCCTGGTCGTGGGGCAGCTCGGCGAGCTGTTCGGGCTGCCGCAGTGGGTCCGTGACCTGTCCCCGTTCACGCACGTGCCCCAGGTTCCGCTCGACCCGTTCTCGCTCGGGCCCGTCCTCGCCCTGACGGGGGTCGCCACGGCCCTCGTCGGGGTCGCGTTCGTCGGGTTCCGGCGCCGGGACGTGGGAGGTGCGTGACGGGGTCCCGGATCCCGACCGGGTGGTGACGGCCGGATGTGCGGGGCCTGTGGAGTTGTGGGGCACCGGGGCACGATCCGCAGCACCCCGCCGAGGCGTCCCCCTAGACTGGCCCGCATGATCTTCAAGGCCGTGGGTGACGGGCGCCCGTATCCGGATCACGGGTTGGTCACGCCCAAGGACTGGTCCAGCGTCCCGCCCCGGCAGGTCCGGCTCGACGAGCTCGTGACGACCAAGCGGACCTTGAACCTCGACAACCTGCTCTCGGAGGACTCGACGTTCTATGGTGACCTCTTCGCGCACGTCGTGGAGTACCAGGGGGTGCTCTATCTCGAGGACGGCCTGCACCGGGCCGTCCGCGCAGCACTGCAGCAGCGGGCCATCCTGCACGCTCGTGTGCTCATGCTCAACGCCCCCGCGGTCGGGTAGGTTTCTGGCGTGACCACGCAGCCCGGCTCCGACCCCTCTCGATCCGTCCGTCGACGGCACATGCACGAGCGACAGGCCGTGGTCTTCGGGCTGCTCGTCGCGTTCCTCGCGATCACCGGCATCGGCGCCCTCGCCGTCTACACGGGCGCCGTGGAACCGCCGTTCGACCGCACGTTCAGCTCGCCCAAGGTCGACGACGCCATCGCCGACGTGAAGGCCCCCTGCGTGGCCGAAGGCACGCTGCCGATCCCCTACAGCGAGGTGCAGGTCCGGATCTTCAACGCCTCGGGCAAGGGCGGGATGGCCGCGGCCAACCGGCAGATCCTCGAGAACCGTGGCTTCACCGTCACCATGGTCGGCGACCTGAAGACGCCACAAGGCAAGAACACGACGCAGCGCAGCACCCAGATCTCGTTCGGCGCTGCCGGGATCGCGCAGGCGTACACGCTCGCGGCCCACTACCAGGACCCGGTGCTCGTCCTCGACGACCGGGTCGACGCGGGCGTCGACCTCGTGCTGGGCGAGAACTTCGTGAACCTCGTGGACGAGGAGCTCGTGGAGATCGACCCCGCGGTGCCGCTCGTGAACCCGGCGAAGTGCGTCGGGGTCGAGACCATCACGCCGCGGGCGGCCTACGTCCCGCCGGCACCGCCCGTCGAAGAGGCACCCGCCGACGAGGCCCCCGCCGTCGGAGGCTGACCGTGCTCCCCGGCAGCACGCCGACCCCGGTGGCCCTGCGCCGGGTTCGCGACTACTGTCTGGGCGCGGCGCATCCTTCTCCCTGCTCTCGAACGGTCCGGCACACGATGGTCTCCCTCCCGATCCGCCCAGCTCGCACCACCGACCCTCGCGAGGTCGACCGCCTGTACGACATCTGTCTGCGGACCGGCGACGACGGCGGCGACGCCACGGCGAGGTATCGCGACCCCCGGTTGCTCGGTGAGATCTACCTCGGGGCGTACCTGGCGTTCGAGCCGGAGCTCGCGTTCGTGGTCGACGACGGGACGGGTGCGCTCGGGTACGTCGTCGGCACGGTCGACACGGCGGCGTTCGAGGAACGCTGCGCGCGGGACTGGTGGCCGGCCCTGCGTGCCCGCTACCCGATCGGCTCCTTCCCCTCGGACACCGACGACGCGTGCCTCGTGCAGACCCTGCACTCCCCGTCGACCGCCGAGCGCGCGGTGCTCGACCTCTTCCCCGCGCACCTCCACGTCGACCTGCTGCCCGCGGCCCAGGGCGGAGGCAACGGGCGGCGCCTGCTCGAGGTGCTCTTCGACGCGCTCCGGAAACGTGGCGTCCAGGGGGTCCACCTGGGTGTCTCGGAGACCAACACGTCGGCGATCGGCTTCTACGAGCACCTCGGCCTCGAACGCGTGCCGACGGACGAGGGCTACGTGCTGGGGCTCAAGCTCTAGAGCTGGCCGGTCTCCGGCTGCCGCAGCCGAGGTCTGCCCGAGGGGGGCCGGACCGGCCTCGGCTGCGGCACCAGGGTCAGCGGTCCGCCATCTCCGTGCCGCCCGGCACCGACGCCGGGCTCGCGGGCTCCTGGGACGTCCCGCGCCACCGGGCGATGTTGCGCATGAGGTGGTAGATCACGAGGGCCGACGCCGTACCCAGGGCGATGCCCTCGAACGTCACGTCGCCGACGACCCACGTGAAGTTCGCGATGCCGACGATGAGCGGGACGGCCGCCGTGGTCAGGTTGACCGGGTCGGAGAAGTCGACCTTGTTCTGCACCCAGATGCGCGCGCCGAGGATGCCGATCATGCCGTAGAGCATGGTCGTCGCACCGCCCAGCACTCCCGCGGGGATGGTCGCGATGAGCGCACCGAACTTGGGCGACATGCTCAGCAGCAGGGCCGTGGCGCCGGCGACCCAGTAGGCCGCGGTCGAGTAGACGCGCGTGGCCGCCATGACGCCGATGTTCTCGGCGTACGTCGTGGTGCCCGAGCCGCCACCGATGCCCGCGAACGTCGTCGCGAGGCCGTCGGCGAACAGGGCGCGGCCCGTGAGGTCGTCGAGGTTCTTGCCCGTCATGGCCGCGACGGACTTCACGTGGCCGACGTTCTCCGCGACGAGCACGAGCACGACCGGGACGAACAGGCCGAGCACGGCGACGTCGAACGTCGGCGTCACGAACTCGGGGAAGCCGAACCACGACGCGTCGCGCACCGGGGCGAAGTCGACCTCGCCCTGGATCCAGGCCGCGACGTAGCCGACGACCACGCCGAGCAGGATCGCGAGGCGCCCGACGATGCCCTTGAACAGCACGGTGATGAGGATGATCGAGGCCAGCGTGATGACGGCCGTGACGGGGAACTGCTGGAAGTTGTTCCAGGCTGCGGGGGCCAGGTTGAGGCCGATGAGCGCGACGATCGTGCCGGTCACGATGGGCGGCATGGTCAGGTCGATCCAGCGCGGTCCCGCGAAGTGCACCACGACGCCGATGAGCGCGAGCACCACACCGGTGACGAGGATCCCGCCGACGGCGACCGACTGCCCCCCGGAGGCGGTCGCGGCGGTGATGGGGGCGATGAACGCGAAGCTCGACCCGAGGTAGCTGGGGAGACGGTTGCGCGTGACGAGCAGGAACCCGATGGTCCCGATCGCGGAGAAGAACAGCGTCGTCGCGGGCGAGAAGCCCGTCAGGAGCGGGACGAGGAACGTCGCGCCGAACATCGCGACGACGTGCTGCATGCCGATCCCGATCGTGCGGGGCCAGCTCAGGCGCTCGTCGGTGCTGACCACGGCGCCGGGTTCGACGCGCTTCCCGTCTCCGTGGATCTTCCAGCCGAGTGCTGCCATGAGGGGGGCTCCGTTCGTGAAGTTCTGGTGAAGTGCCGAAGGGAAGGGTACTGCCGCCCCCGCCCCGCCCGTTACCGGCCGGTAGGGCGTGGACAGCCCCGTCCCACGCCCCCAGCCCGTCACCGCGCTCGCGCCCGCCTCGCACCACGACGCGCCCGACGGCGGAGCGCACCCTCGGGAAGAAGGTGCGCTCCGCCGTCGGGCAGGAGGCCGACGTCAGCTCACCTGAGGCCTCACCTCGCGCGCGACGAGCTCCAGGTGGTCGAGGTCCGCGAGGTCCAGGACCTGCAGGTAGAAGCGCGTCGCGCCCTGCTCGCTCGCGGCCGCGAGCTTGTCCGCGGCCTCGGCGGGCGTACCCGCGATGCCGTTGACCCGCAGCTCCTCGGGGGCGCGGCCGATCGCCTCGGCGCGACGCCGGAACTCGGCCTCGTCCTTGCCCACGCACACCACGAACGCCGCCGAGCAGATCAGGTCGTCGGGGTCGCGACCCGCGTCCTGGCACACCACGCGCACGTTCTCGATGCGGTCGCCCAGCACGCCCGGGTCGGGGAACGCGACGTTGAACTCGGTCGCGTAGCGCGCCGCGAGCGCCGGGGTGCGACGCGGTCCGTGACCACCCACGATGACCGGCACGCGCGACTGCGCAGGCTTGGGCAGCGCCGGGGAGTCCGTGAGCGTGTAGTGCTCCCCCGCGAAGTCGAACCGCTCCCCCACGGGCGTCTCCCACAGCCCGGTGATCACCGCGAGCTGCTCCTCGAGGAGCCCGAACCGCTTGGCCGGGAACGGGATGCCGTACGCCGAGTGCTCCTGCGGGAACCAGCCCGCGCCCAGGCCCAGCTCGACGCGGCCGCCCGACATCTGGTCGACCTGCGCGACCTGGATCGCGAGGACGCCCGGGTGGCGGAACGTCGCCGACGACACGAGCGTGCCCAGGCGGATGCGGCTCGTCTCGCGCGCGAGGCCCGCGAGCGTGGTCCAGGCGTCGGTCGGTCCGGGCAGCCCGTCGCCGTCCCCCATGACGAGGTAGTGGTCGGAGCGGAAGAAGGCGTCGAAGTCGAGCTCCTCGGTCGCGCGCGCGACCGCGAGGATGTCGTCGTAGGTGGCGCCCTGCTGGGGCTCGGTGAAGATGCGGAGGTCGATCGTCATGGCGTCCACCTTGCCACGTCGCCACGCGTGCTGTGGTCGCGCTCCCGCACGCCCCGGCTCACGCCTCGCGCGCAGCCAGCACGGTCACCGAACGGCCCGCCGGGGCCGTGACCACGAGGTTCCCGTCAGCGCCCAGGGCGAGGCGGAACCCGCCGAGCTCGAGATCGTCGGACGGGTCGCCTGCCGTCGCCGAGGCCGCGCCCTCCGGTGCGCCCGCGGCCTCGGGTGCGCCGGCAGCCACCGGTGCGGGCTCCTCCCGGACCGGTCCCCCCACGAGGTCGAGGTACTCGCTCACGGCCCCCGTCGCTTCGGCGAGCTTCACGGGCCAGCTCTCGCCCGGCTCCCAGGCAGCCCCCGGCCGCAGGCGCTGCCCGATCATCCCCACGAGGACCGGCTCGTCGACCGTCTCGAAGCGCACGTGCCCGCCCTCGTCGACCTGGAGCCCCGTGATGCGCTGGACGTCGACGACCTCGTTGCCCGCCGCCGCGATCAGGACGTCCGCCGCGTCGAGGAGCTCCTGCGCGTCGTCGGAGTCGGCGAAGGCCTCAGGGGTGTCGACCTCGGGCACGGGCCAGTCGCCACGGACGACAGCGAGCTGCTCGGCGCGCGATCCCGTGCGCGGGAAGCGGTGGGACACGTTGACGACGACAGCCATGAGGAACCTCCGGTGGTGCGTGGACGAAGCTCCGGACAGCACATCACACCTCGGCGGCGCGGTTCGAGCCGGACCCGGCGGCCCGCGGCACCGTAGGGTCGGGCCATGCGACTGAGCACCGTGATCCTGCCGATCTACCGCTGGTCCGAGGGGCGCGACGTCTGGCGCCGTGCCGAGGACCTGGGGTTCCACGCGGCGTACACGTACGACCACCTGTCGTGGCGGACCTTCCGCGACGGCCCCTGGTTCGGTGCGCTGCCCACGCTCGCGGCGGCGGCC
The DNA here is from genome assembly GCF_000718325.1 of Oerskovia turbata. Lineage (GTDB taxonomy): Bacteria > Actinomycetota > Actinomycetes > Actinomycetales > Cellulomonadaceae > Oerskovia > Oerskovia turbata. Next base: position 38,273 of record NZ_JOFV01000001.1, on the reverse strand, counting down.
GGGGTCACCGAGCGGATGCGGCTCGGGACCCTCGTGACCTCGCCGAACTTCCGCGAGCCCGTGACGCTCGCCAAGGACCTCATGACCCTCGACGACCTGTCGGACGGTCGCATCACCCTCGGGCTCGGCGCCGGCACCACAGGGTTCGACGCGACGGTCCTGGGTCGCAGCGGATGGTCGGCGCGCGAGCGCGCCGACCGGCTGCGGGACTTCACGGCGCTGCTCGACCGGTTGCTCACCGAGCCCGCCGTCACGCACGACGAGGGGCACTACCGCGCGCACGAGGCCCGGACGATCCCCGGCCCGGTCCAGTCGCCGCGCATCCCGTTCGCGATCGCCGCGACCGGGCCCCGCGGGCTGCGGCTGGCCGCCCGCTACGGGCAGGCATGGGTCACGACGGGCGACGCCGCCGTCGGGGAGGACGGGACACCGGCCGCCTCGCGTGCCGCCGTGGGCGCCCAGGTGGCCCGGCTCGAGGCAACGTGCGCCGAGGCGGGCCGCGACCCGCGCGGCATCGAGCGCATCCTCCTGACGGGCTTCACGCCGGACCGCCCGCTCGACTCGGTCGAGGCGTTCGTGCGGACCGCGGCCGCGTACCGCGAGCAGGGGATCACGGAGATCGTCCTGCACTGGCCGGTCGCCGACTCGCAGTTCGCGGCCGACCAGGCGACGTTCGAGAGGATCGCGGTCGAGGGGCTCGCGCAGCTCGGCTGAGCCCGACCCCGCCGAGATGGTCCTCGTCGTCGCCCGGGCGGGCCGTCGACCGACGACGAGCAGCATCTCGTGCCGTGCGCCCTGACGGGTCTCAGAGCACCTCGACCCCCGCGGACGCCTCGGTCGAGATCCGCAGCGCGGCCACGAGGTCGCAGTACAGCTCGTCGGTCGCGAGCAGCTCGGCGTGCGTGCCGCGCGCCCGCACGCGCCCGTCCTCCATGACGAGGATCTGGTCGGCGTCGATCACGGTCGAGAGCCGGTGGGCGATCGTCACGACGGCGCGGTCTTGCGACAGGTCCTCGATCACGGCGTGGACGGCGGCCTCGGTGAGGCCGTCGACCTGGGCCGTGGCCTCGTCGAGCAGCAGGACCTCGGGCGCGTGCAGCACCGCGCGGGCGAGGGCGACGCGCTGGCGTTCGCCGCCCGAGACCGTGGTCCCGACGAGCGACGTGTCGAGCCCGTCGGCGAGCGAGCGCACCTTGGCGTCCAGACGCACCTTGGCGAGCGCGTCCCACATGGCATCCTCGGACGCGGCGGGGTCGGAGAGGCGGAGGTTCTCGCGGATCGTGCCGGGCACGACGGGCGTCTCCTGCTCGACGTACGCGATGCGTGAGCGCACCTCGTCGAACGTGTAGTCGGAGTACGGCCGACCGTCGAGCAGCAGCGTCCCTGACTCGGGCTGGAGAAAGCGCAGGAGCAGCGAGAAGGTCGTGGTCTTCCCCGCGCCCGACGGCCCGACGATCGCGACCTGCCCTCGTCGAGGAACCTCGAACGTCAGGTCACGCACGACGGGTTCGCCGCCGGGCAGGTAGCGCGCTGTGACGTCCTGGAACGCGAGCACGGGCGGCTCGGCCTCCGCGGCGGCGAGGTGCGGGGGGTGGTGCGCGGCGCCGTCGGGCAGCGAGGTCCCCGGGCCCGACGACGGCACGCGGCTCCCCGCGGCGTCTCGCCCGGGTGCGCCCGAGGTGCGCTCGGGCTCCTCCGTCTCGATGGCCTCGACCTCGCGGATGCGGCCCGCGGCCGCGATACCCGCCTGGAGCTCGGTGACGTTCTGCGTGAGGGTCGTGACGGGGTCGACGATCTGGAACGCGTAGAGCAGGAACGCGACCAGGCTCGAGACCGCGAGGAGCCCCTGGTCGACGCGCCACGCCCCGAGCGCGAGGATCACGATGATCGCGAGCTGGATGCCGCCGCCTGCGATGGTCCACGCGACGGCCCCTGTGCGGACGGCCTTGAGGTTGTGGCGCGCGGAGTCCTGCGCGTCGGCGACGACGCGGTCGATCTGGCGCTCCTCGGCGCGGCTCGCCTTGATGGTGCGCAGGGCCCGCAGGCCGCCCTCGAGGACGCCGCCGAGACGGCCGAGGGACTCCTGCGCCTGCTCCTGGGCCTTGGCGATCCGCGGCATGAGGAGGCCGACGAGGATGCCGATGACGACGATCGCGGCGAGCGTGGTCCCGAGCAGCACCATGTCGAGGACGGCCATGAGGACGACGGTGCCGACCAGGCTCACGACGCCGTTGACGAGGCTCACGATGCTCGACGACGCGGCCTCGCGCAGCAGGACCGTGTCCGAGGTGACGCGCGTGACGAGCTCGCCCGTGGGGCGCGACCCGAGCGCCCCGACCTTGGCCCGGAAGAAGCGGCGGACCATCGAGGTGCGGGCGTCGAGCACGACGCGCTCGGCGAGCGCGCCCAGCAGGATCCACTGCCACATCCCCAGGACGAGGCCCACGACGAGCAGACCGATCAGCAGGCTCACGGCCGGGACGAGCGAGGCGCCCGTGCCCAGGGTGTCGAGCACGGCCTTGGTGACCATGGGGGTCGCGAGGCTCGCAGCCGTCGCGCCGAGGCCCAGCGCGAGTCCGACGGCGAGCGTCCTGCGGTGAGGCGTGACGAACGTCCAGAGGATCTTGAGGCGTGGGAGCAGCGGCCCCTTGGGCTCCGTCGTCGGGTTGTCCGTGGGTCCGGTCGCCCGGGCCGTCGGGGCCGGCTGGGTCGTGGGCGCGGGGTCGTTGTCGGCCATGCTCCAGTGGAACATGGGTGTCCCATTTTAGACAAGGCCCGTCCCATCGCGTGACGGCTACGCTGAGCACGTGACAGCAAGCGACACCGACGCCGCACCGGACGAGACGAGCGTCGGCACCCCGCCCGACGCCCCCGCCACGGGCGCGCGCGCCCGGACACGGCGCGCGATCCTCGACGCCGCGGTCTCGGTGTTCAGCTCGAACCAGGCGGCGTCCCTCGGCGAGGTCGCCCAGGCCGCCCAGGTCGGGCGCAGCACTCTGCACCGCTACTTCCCCGAGCGCGCCGACCTCATGCGCGCCGTCGGCGCCGAGGCCCTCGACCGCACGCGCGCCGCGATCCGCGCCGCGCGCCTCGACGACGGCGACCCCGCGACCGCCCTGCGCCGCCTCGTGGTCGAGTACTTCGACCTCGGCCCCTGGTACATGCTGCTGTTCGCCGACCCGCTGCTCGCCGACGACGAGGCGTTCTGGCAGGAGAGCGACACCGCCGAGGCCCCCGTGCGCGACCTGTTCGAGCGCGGGCAGCGAGACGGCGTGTTCGACCGGACCCTCACGGTCTCGTGGGACCAGCGCACGCTCTGGTGGACCCTGTTCAACGCGTGGTCGGTCGTGACCGAGGACTGCACGTCGCGCAGCGACGCGCTGCGCATGGCGGTCCGCAGCATCGAGGGCGTCGTGCTCGCCCCCGCCTCACCCCCTGGACCAGCGAGCCCAACCGAGAAGCCGAGGACCGTATGAAGAGCATCCGCTGGGCGAGCCTGCTGACCGTGCTCGGGTGCGCCGTCGTCGGGCTGGTGAGCCTGTTCTCGCTGCTCAGGGGCCGCACGTGGGCCTGGTTCCCGCTGCTCGTCGCCGTGGCGGTAGGCTTCCGCGAGATCCGCTACCTGCAGCGCATCGACCACCAGCGCAACGCCCCGCGCTGAACCCTGCCCCCGGCTCAGGGGCGTCCCGGAAGGGATGTCCCCCATCCGACGGGCGCCCGTCATCCTCCGGGAGGACAGGCCCCCCGCCGAGGATGGTTCGGAGGGCCGATGTGCCCGCACCCCCGCCCCGAAGAGACTGGTGGCACGCCCCGCGACAGCGAGGGCGGCCAACTTTCCTGGGGAGGAAGCCATGACCACGCAGGTCACGACCTCGACGCCGATCCGCGTCGCACTCCGCGGCCACGACACGACGGCCCGCCGCGCGCGCACGTCGGCTCGCCCTGCGGGCCCCTCCCCCGCCTCCCGGCCCGACGGCGGAGCGCCCCGCCCGCAGGAACGTCGCCCCGGCGCGTCGTCCGACCCGTCGGAGCGGGCGAACGGCTGGCTCGTCGCCGGCTCGGTCCTCGTCGCCATCGCGCTGTTCTCGGCGCTCGCGCTGAGCTCGTTCTCGACGCTGGGCTGACTCCCACACCTGTCAGAACGAGCGTGGCCTCGAGGTCACGCTCGTTCTGACACGTCGCCGGAGCCGGGGGCGAGCGCGTCCCTCCTCACCTCAGCGTCCGAGCGCGTGCGCCGAGGACTCGCGCACGACGAGGCGAGGGGGAACGATCCGGTGCAGCGGCGGGTTCGGCCGTTCGTCGAGCTGATCGATGAGGGACTCCCAGATCAGCTCGGCGACCTCGGAGACGGGCTGGGCGACCGACGACAGGGGCGGGCTCGCACGCCGGGCCAGCTCCGAGTCGTCGAAACCGACCACCGCGATGTCGCGGCCGACCCGCAGGCCGAGCCGCTCGAGGATGTGCGACGCCTCGACCGCGTACGAGTCGTCGCGCGTGATCAGCGCGGTGGGCGCGGCGGACCTCACGAGGTCAGAGACCGGGCCTGCCGGGCAGGACTGGTCGACCAGCCGCTGCAGGTTCGCGAGCGTGCCAGGGTCGACGAGGTCCTCGACCACGCCACGCCAGCCCGCGAGGCGCGCGTCCTCGAGGCCCCCGTCCAGGGGCGCGCCGAGGAACGCGATGCGCGTGTGCCCCAGGTCGCGCAGGTGCTCTGCGGCCATCCGGATGCCGAGCGACACGTCGACGTCCACCCAGGAGTGGACGGCGTCCAGGTCGCCCCACGGCCGGCCGAACGCGACGAACGGCAGACCGTGCTCCAGGAGCCACGCGGGCCGCCGGTCACCGACGTGCGTCTGCGGGATGACGACCCCGTCGACCGCCTGGCGCGCGTGGAGCTCCTCGAACGACGCGATCTGCGCGGCGTCGTCCTCCGGGGCGTAGTCCAGGACCAGCCGGTACCCGTGCTGCCCGCCGATGCGGGCGAGCTCGCGCATGAAGGGGTCGAGGATCGAGGCTTCGTTCTGCCGACCGTCACCGACCCGCAGCGCGACGAGCCTGGTCGTGCTCATCGCGAGCGAGCGTGCCGCGGCGTTGGGTCGGTAGTTGAGCTCTCGGATCGCCTCGAGCACGCGCTCACGGGTCGCCGGACGCACCCTCTCGGGGAAGTTCAGGACGTTCGAGACCGTCTGGTACGACACCCCGGCGCGGTCGGCGATCGTCCGCACGGTCGGCCGGGACGCCGCCGGGGGGTCGTTGGTCATCTACTTCAGGCCTCCAGCGGTCAGTCCGGCGACGATGCGCCGTTGGAAGAGCAGGACCATCAGGACGAGGGGAATCGTAGCAATCACCCCGGCGGCCATCTGGGTGCCGAACGGTTGCTCGAACTGCGACTCGCCCGTGAACTTCGCGATGGCGACCGTGACCGGGTTGGTGCTCGCGTCGATCGACACGTTGGACGCGATGAGGTACTCGTTCCACGCCGTGATGAAGACCAGGATCGTCGTGGTGAAGAGCCCGGGGGCTGCCAGCGGCATGATGATCTTCCGGAACGCCTGGCCCGGTGTGGCGCCGTCGACCTTCGCCGCCTGCTCCAGCTCCCAGGGCATCTGGTTGAAGAACGTCGTCAGCGTCCAGATCGCGAGCGGCAGGGCGAACGAGATGTCGGGGACGATCATGGCCTGGTAGGTGTTGATCCACCCCCAGTCGGCGAACATCTGGTAGAGCGGCGTCAGGATGGCCACACCCGGGAACATCGACGCTGCCAGCACCGCGGCGAGCACCACGTTGCGGCCGCGGAACTGCAGCCGCGTCAGCGCGTACGCCGAGAAGACGCCGATCAGCATGGCGATCATGGTCGTCGACCCCGCCACGACGAACGAGTTCCACAGGGCCCTGGTGAAGTCGCTCCCGCCGCTGAAGACCGCCTCGAAGTTCTCGGTCGAGATCTTCGAGGGCCAGAGCTCGTTGTTGAACATCGCGGTCGGCGCCTTGAGGCTCGAGACGAGCATCCAGTAGAACGGGGCGAGGCAGAACGCGACCAGCAGGCCGATGCCCAGGACGAACCAGACCCGGTCCGCGAACGTGCGCGCCGTGCGCCGACGCTTGCGGGAGAGGGCGGTCGTGCTCATTTCATACCTCCTGCGTGGCCGTCCATCACCTTGGCTCCGAGGCTGCGGATGTAGAGGAAGGCGATGGCGAAGATGAACAGGAACGTGAGCGTCGACAGCGCCGACCCCGCTCCCGCGTTGAGGTTCCCGATGGACTCCTGGACGACGAGCATGGACATGGTCGTGGTGTCGTTCGCTCCCCCCGTGAAGATCTTCGGCAGGTCGTAGATCCGCAGGACGTCGAGCATCCGGAAGAGCACCGCCACGACGAGTGCGGGCTTCACGAGCGGCAGGGTGATCGAGAAGAACCGGCGGACCGGGCCCGCGCCGTCGACCCTCGCCGCCTCGTACACCTCGGCCGAGATGGCCTGGAGGCCCGCGAGGATCAGGAGCGCGATGAAGGGCGCGGTCTTCCAGGTGTCCGCGAAGACGATGGCCCACTTCGCGGGCCATTCGGAGCCCGTCCACAGGACCTGGGTCCCGAGCAGGTGGTTCACGATCCCGTTGGCGTCGAACGTCCACCGCCACAGGACCGCGCACACCGCCGTCGGGATGGCCCACGGGACGAGGATCGCCGCCCTGACGAAGGCTCGTCCGCGGAACGTCCGGTTCATGACGAGCGCCATCGCGAGGCCGATCACGATCTCGAGCAGCAGCGTCGAGACCGTGAAGAAGGCGGTCACGCGCATCGCGCCCCAGAACTCGGCGGCGCCGTCGCCGACCAGGGCGTCGGTGTAGTTGGCGAGGCCGATGAACTCGGGCTCGCGCGAGATCGGGTCGTCGAAGAAGGACCGGAAGACGGCCTTCACCACGGGGTACCCGATGACCGCGAGCAGGATGACGAGGGTCGGGAGAACCAGCCAGAAGGCCAGCCTTCCGTCACCGGTCGTCCGACGACGACGGCGGGTGACGCCGTCGGGCGCGGAGGCGCCGTCGGACACGGACGGCTTGAGGAGCGTTGTCACGATCTCACTTCCTTTCGGCTGGCTCTCCCCGACGACCTACTTGTCGGCGCTCTCGTCGATGAGCTTCTGCATGTCCTTCTGGAGCGATGCGAGCGTGTCCTCGACGGACGTCTTGCCCTGGAGCGCCGAGTACACCTGCGTCGAGACGAGGTGGCTCAGCTCGCTGTAGGCGACGGCCTGGGGACGGGGGACGGCTTCCTCGAGGGCCGACTTGAGCGTCGCGAGGTAGGGCACCTGCTCCTGGAGGGCCGGGTCGTCGTACAGGGCGCTGACCGTGGGGGCGCCGGACATCTCGGTGAGCACCTTGCGCTGGACGTCCTCGGTGAGCATGTACCGGATGAAGTCCTTGGCGGTCTCCGGGTTGTCCGTCGCCTTGGACACGGCGAGGTTGTAGCCACCCAGCGTCGAGGCGCCGGGGCCGTCGAGGCCGGGCAGCGGCGCGATGCCGAACTTGCCCTGGATGACGGAGTCCTCGCCCTCCTCGCTGGCGAGGCCGTGGACGTAGGGCCAGTTGCGCAGGAAGAGCAGGTTGCCCTGCTGGAACGCGCGGCGCCCCTCCTCCTCCTGGTACGTGATGGCCTCGGCGGGGGTGCGCCCGCTCGTGAAGCCGTCGACCATGTGCTGGAGCGCTGCTGCTGCCTCAGGGGTGTCGAGCGAGGCGTCGCCGTTCTCGTCGACGACGGCACCGCCTGCCGAGTTGACCGCCTCGGAGAAGTTCACGGTGAGTCCCTCGTACTGCGCGAACTGGCCGCCGTAGCAGCCGATCCCGGCCTGGGTGGCGACGTCGCACGCTGCGTCGAGCTCGGCCCAGGTCGTGGGCGGGGTGGGGAGCAGGTCGGTCCGGTAGTAGAGGAAGCCGGCGTTGGTGTTGAACGGGGCGGCGTAGAGCGTCCCGTCGTAGGAGCCCGACGCCACGGTCGACTCGAAGAGTGCGCTGGTGTCGATGTCGTCGAGGGGAAGGAGCCACTTGCGCGCGGCGAACTCGCCGGTCCAGACGACATCGAGCCCCGCGACGTCGTACGCGCCCGCGCCTGCCTGGAAGTCCTGCACGAAGGCCGTGCGCTGGTCGTCGGCCGACTCGGGCAGCTCGACGAAGGTCACCTTCTCGTCCGGGTGGTCGGCGTTCCAGGCGTCGACGATCCGTTGCAGCTCGCCGGAGGTGTCCTTGCCCTGTGCGTAGGTGATCGGGCCGCGCCCTCCCTCGGACGACTCCTGCCCGGACTCTCCCGTGCTGCACCCTGCGAACGCGACCGCCGCGACGGCGACGAGTGCTGCGGCAGACAGTGATCTCTTCATGACTCCTCGATCCACTCGAAGGCACCTGGCGTCGGTGCCCGGTGTGGTTGATGGGCTCATTCCCAGCAACTAGGGTGGACGTTAACGAATTTGAACGGTCAAATCAACCGACCCGCGAGACCCTTCCAAGGAGCACGATGCCCAGCACCACACCCCGACAGCCCCTCCTGGCTGATCTCGTCACGGTTCTCGCCGCACCGGCATGCGTGGTCTCGGACCGCTCCGGAGACATCGGCGACAGCGCGATCCACGGCTACTACCTCGACGACCGTCGCATGGTCTCGGCGCTCTGGGTCGGCGTCGGCGACGGTGAGGCACAGCCCGTCTCCGCGACGCTCAGCGACCCGTCGACGGCCGAGTTCGTCGCTCTCCTGCCCGATGTCGGGACCGCTCACGGCACCGCGACGGCGGGCCTCGACCTCGACGCCTCCGTGCGGCTGCGCCGCCGACGGAAGGTCGACCGCCGCCGGCTCGTCGAGACGATCGAGCTCCTCAGCGCCGACGCGCGCGGGCTGCGCACGACCGTCCAGATCCGCCTCGCTTCCGACGGCGTGTCCGTCAGCTCGGCGCGGGCAGGCAGCGTCGCGCGCCCCTCGACGCCCACCCTGCTCGACGGCGGCGCCACCTGGCCCGCCACGCACGGCAGCCCCGCGGTCGAATTTCACCCCCGGCCGGACACGCTCCAGGTCGACGACGACTCGCACGAGGTCGTCGCCACGTGGGACGTCGTCCTCGACGGCGCCCCGTGGTCCGCGCGCGCCACGGTGACCCCGTCGACGCCGGCCCCCACCCCTGCCCCTCCCCTCACCGACTCGCTCGCCGTCTCGACCCCGGACGGCCTCCTCGACCGCCTCGTCGCCCGGTCCCTCGCCGACGCCGACGCCCTCGTGCGCACCGACCAGCACGACCCGACGGACCGCTACCTGTGCGCCGGCAGCCCCTGGTACCTCACCCTGTTCGGCCGGGACTCCCTGCTGTCCGCACGGATGCTTCTCCCCGTGGACGTCGACCTCGCGCTCGGCACCCTGCGCTCGCTCGCCCGACGGCAGGGCCAGGTCGTCGACCCGACCACGGGAGAGCAGCCCGGCAAGATCCTGCACGAGCTCCGCGACCCGGAGGTCGCCGAGTTCCTGCCCCCCGTCTACTACGGCACCGTGGACGCGACATGCCTGTGGATCATCCTGCTGTGGGAGGCCTGGCGGTGGGGGGCGGACGCTCGCGAGATCGAGGCGCTCCTGCCCCACCTCGACGCCGCGCTCGCATGGCTCGGGGAGCACGCGACCCCAGACGAGGACGGCTTCGTCCGCTACGTCCCGGACGCCCAAGGACTGACGAACCAGGGGTGGAAGGACTCGGGCGACGCCGTGCACGACGCCGACGGCGTGCTCATCGACGGCCCCGTCGCGCTCGCCGAGGTGCAGGCGTACGCCTACCAGGCCGCCCAGGCCGCGGCCGACCTCGCGGACGCCTTCGGCCGCGACCACGGTCAGCACTGGCGGGACTGGGCCGACCGGCTCGCCACGCGCTTCCGCGAGCACTTCTGGGAGCACGGCCACGGCCCGTCGTACCCGGTGCTCGCCCTCGGGCCCGACGCGCGGCGGGCCAACGCGGTCGGCTCCAACATGGGCCACCTCCTCGGGACGGGGATCGTCGACGCTGCCGAGGCTCGGCTCGTCGCGGAGCGGCTCGGTGCCCCGGACCTGGACTCGGGGTTCGGGCTGCGGACCATGTCGAGCGCCTCACCCCGCTACAACCCGATCTCGTACCACAACGGGTCGGTCTGGCCCCACGACACCGCCATCACGGTCGCGGGCCTCGTCGCGGAGGGGCTCCCCGACGTCGCCGGTCGCCTGGCCCGCGGCCTCGTGGCCGCGGCTCCCGCCTTCGACTTCCGGCTGCCCGAGCTCTGGGGCGGAGAGTCCGGCGCCCACGGCCCCGGCGGATCGACCGCGCGTCCCCTGGCCTACCCCACGGCGTGCTCGCCTCAGGCCTGGGCCGCGACGACGGCGGTCTCGCTCGTCACCTCCGCGCTCGGCCTCCGGGTCGACGTCCCGGCCGGCGTCGTCGAGCTGACGCCCGCCCGCCCCGCGCTCCTCGGAGCCCTGTCGGTCCGAGGGCTGCGGATCGGCGGCGGCACGCTCGACGTCGACGTCGACGCCTCGGGAGATCTCACGGTCGTCGCGGCGCCCCCTGGGATCACCGTCGTCGTGCTGGACCCCGCGGGAGACCTCGCCGCCTGATCCCCGCTCCCCCGCCGACGTGTCAGAACGAGCGTGACCTGGAGGTCACGCTCGTTCTGACAGGTTCGCGGTGCGCTCACAGCCGCGGGTCGACCGGCTCCGACTCGAGGGCCAGCACCGCGAAGACGGCCTCGTGGACCCGCCACAGCGGTTCGCCCGCGACCACGCGCTCGACCGCCTCGAGCCCCAGCGCGTACTCGCGCAGCGCGAGCGACTGCTTGCGCCCCAGCGACCGGACCCGGAGCCGCTCCAGGTGGTGCACCTGGGTGTATTCGGGGCCGTAGATGATCCGCAGGTACTCACGGCCGCGGACCTTGAGCCCTGGCTGGACGATCCCCTTGGGGCCGCGCACCAGGTTGGCGAGCGGCTTGACGACCATGCCCTCGCCGCCCGCGTCGGTCATCTCCTCCCACCACCGGACGCCCTGGGCGCGCGAGGCCTCGTCGTCGAGGTCGACCACGAGGCGCCTCGTCGTGCGGAAGAGCACGGGGTCGACCTCGACGAGCCGGTCGGCGACCCCCAGGTGCCACAGGTGGTCGCGCGTCGCATAGGTCGCACCGGTCGGCTCTCCCCCCACGCTCGACCCGCTCGCGAGCACCTGGAACGGCGCGAGCTGCACGCCGTCGAGGCCGTCGACGGGCCAGCGGTAGCGCCGGTAGGCCTGCGTGTACCGCTCGGTGTCCTCGGCCCGCGACGCTGTGCGCGCCCGCAGGTCCCCGACGTCCACGCCGCGGGCCACGGCCGCGTCGAGCGCCGCGAGCGCCGCGGGCATGACGGCCCGGGCCGCGGCCCCGACGCTCGCGTACTGGTCGCGGATGAGCTGGTCGGCCTTCGCGGACCAGGGCAGGATCTCCGCGTCGAGCAGGACCCAGTCGGCGTCCAGCTCGTCCCACACCCCGGCCCCGTCGAGGGCCTTCGCGACGCGCTCGAGGAGGGCCTGCGCCGTCGGGCCGTCGACGAGCGGGCGGCCCGTGCGCGTGTGCGCGACCCCGCGCCCGCCCGGCTGGGCGTCGACGCCGAAGCGCCGGGCCGAGGCCCCGTGAGCCTCACGGCTCACGAGGACCACGGCGCGCGAGCCCATGTGCTTCTCCTCGCACACGACCTGCCCGACGGCGTCGCTCGCGTACGCGTCGAACGCACCTTCGGGGTGCTCGAGGTAGCCGGGGCGCTGCGACGTCGCGACGGGGCTCATGGTCGGGGGCAGGTACAGCAGCGCGCGCGGGTCGGTCGCGAAGCGGCTCATGACCTCCAGGGCCCCGGCGGCGTTCTCCTCGGGGATCGTGATGCGCCCGCGCGTGCCCGTGACGACCGAGCGGCGGCCGAGCACGTCGGTCACGTCGAGGACGTCGGGGTCGCGCTGCGGGCCGGCTTCCACGGCATCCGCATCCGGCAGGAACGGGCGCGCCGGCTCGTAGTACACCTGGCCCGCGGGCACTTGTACGAGCGCCTTCTCCGGGTAGCGCAGCGCGGAGAGCTTGCCGCCGAACACGACGCCCGTGTCGAGGCACATCGTGTTGTTGACCCACTCGGCCTCGGGCGTGGGCGTGTGCCCGTAGAGCACCATGGCCCGGCCGCGGTACTCGTTCGCCCACGGGTAGCGCACGGGCAGGCCGAACTCGTCGGTCTCGCCCGTCGTGTCGCCGTAGAGCGCGAAGCTGCGCACCCGGCCCGAGGCCCGCCCGTGGTACGACTCCTTGAGGCCCGCGTGCGCGACCACGAGCCGACCGCCGTCGAGCACGAGGTGCGAGACCAGGTCGCGGCAGAACGTCTCGACGTCCTGGCGGAACTCCTCGGGCTCCTCGGCGAGCTGTGCGAGCGTCGTCTCCAGCCCGTGGCTCACGGTCACGTTGCGCCCCGAGAGCGCGCGCACGAGCTTGTGCTCGTGGTTGCCGGGGACGGCGAGCGCGTGCCCCGCCCGGACCATGCCCATCACGAGGCGCAGCACGCCCGGCGAGTCGGGCCCGCGGTCGACGAGGTCGCCCAGGAAGATCGCGCGCCGCCCCTGGGGATGCGCGGCGTCGACCGGGCGGCCCGCGTCGTCGCGCTCGATCACGTAGTCGAGCTCGGTGAGCAGGGTCTCGAGCTCGGCGCGGCAGCCGTGCACGTCGCCGATCGCGTCGAACGGCCCGGTCTGGTCGCGCAGGTCGTTGAGCAGCGGTTCGCGCGAGATCGTGGCGCGCTCGATCTCGTCGACGCCGCGCAGCACGTGGACCTTGCGGAAGCCCTCGCGGCTCAGGGACTTGAGCGAGGCGCGCAGAGCCTGGCGCTGACGCCCCACGACGTGGTCGCCGAAGTCGCGGTCGGGGCGGGAGCGGTTGCGCTCGATCGCGACGGACTCGGGCACGTCGAGCACGATCGCGACGGGCAGGACGTCGTGCGCCCGCGCGAGCGCGACGAGGTTCTTGCGCGCCGCGGACTGGACGTTGGTCGCGTCGACGACCGTCAGGCGGCCGGCCTCCAGGCGCTTGCTCACGATGGTCTCGAGCACCTCGAACGCCGCGGACGTGGCCGACTGGTCGTTGACGTCCCCCGAGACGAGTCCCCGGCAGAAGTCCGAGGACACGGCCTCGAACGGCGCGAAACGTTCGCTTGCGAACGTGGACTTCCCGGACCCGGACACCCCGACGAGCACCACGAGCGAGAGCTCGGGGACGGCCAGGACGCGCGGTTCCCCGCTGGTCTCGTGCTGCTCGGTCATGCCCTCGCCTCGTTCCGGTCGGTCACGTCCTGGGAGTTGTCAGAACCAGCGTGGTCTCCGGTGCTCGCTCGTTCTGACAACCCGAGCGTGAAGAGTGCCATCTGCGTCGGTGCGCCCAGCACACGCGGCCCCACGTCCTGCGGCCCGACGTCGCGGAACGTCACCGCGTACCCGTGGCGGTGCGCGACGCCGTCGGCCCAGGCCTGGAGCTCGGCGCGCGTCCACTCGAACCGGTGGTCGGCGTGCCGGTGCCCGTGCTCCTCGAGAGACGGGTACAGCGCGTTGTACTCGACGTTGGGCGTCGTGACGACGACGGTCCCCGGCCTCGCCTCGGCGAACACGACGCGTTCGAGCGCACCCAGGCGTGGCGGGTCGACGTGCTCGATCACCTCCATGAGCACCGCGGCGTCGAAGCCCGCGATCCGCTCGTCGCGGTACGTGAGCGAGGACTGCACGAGCCGTACGCGCTCACGCTCGGCGTCGCTCGCGTCGTCGAGGCGCAGCCGGGTCGCGGCCCGCTCGAGCTCGCGCGCGGCGACGTCGGTCCCGAGCACGCGCGTGAAGCGGCGGTCCGCGGCGAGCAGGCGCAGGAGCGCGCCCTCGCCGCACCCGAGGTCGACGACGCTGCTCGCCCCGACCTCGTGCAGCGCCGCGAGCACGGCCTCGGCACGCTGCCGGGCGAGCGTGGGCGCACTCCCCTGCCCGACGGCGTCGCTCCCCGCGGTGGGGACCTCACCCTCGGTGGTGTCGTCCTCCGGCGGCGCGACGCCGTCGAGCGTCACGAGCCGGTCGGTCGCGTCCTCGACGTACCGGCGCTGGTGCGCGAGGTAGCGGCGCATGATCTGGTCGCGCTCGGGGTGCTCGGCAAGCCATCCTTCGCCCGCGCGCAGCAGCTTGTCGACCTCGTCGCCCGTGACCCAGTAGTGCTTGGCGTCGTCGAGCACGGGCAGCAGGATGTACAGGTGGTGCAGGGCGTCGGCAAGGCGCGCGGTCCCGGTCAGGCGCAGGTCGACGTAGCGCGAGTCGCCCCACTCGGGCACGGTCGGGTCGAGCGGCTCGGGCGTCGCGTCGACGATCCAGCCGAGGGGTCCGAACAGGCGCTCGGCGAGCCGTGCGCCACCCCGGCAGGGCAGGGCGGGGACGTGGATCTCGAGCGGGACCGGGCCGTCCGCGAGCGCCTGCCGGGCGTCGCAGCGGCCGGTCATCGCGGTGCGGAACACGGCCCCGAGCGCGACCGCGAGCATCGAGGATGCCGCGTAGGGGCGGTCGTTGACGTACTGGGCCAGCGAGAAGGCGTCGCGCCCGCCGAACCGCTTGTTGCGCACGATCCCCACGGGGTCGACCTCGAGCAGCAGCGCGACCGTGCAGCGGGCGGCGTCGGCCTCGGGGTAGAAGACGTGCGCGGTGCCGACGGGCAGGTCGAACGACTGGGCCCGTGCCGGGTGCTTGTGCAGCAGGTACCCGAGGTCGGTCGCGTCCGTCAGGGGGGCTCCGTGCTCGACGGACCCGGCCGGCGCACCGGCGGTCGTCGTGAGGGTGACCAGCATGCTGTGCATGGTCCCACGGGGGCGCAACGGATTTACGCTGGAGGTGGTCCGTGCGTCCGCGCGTCGACGACGACCGCGGGCAGCGCGTCCTCGACGGACGGAGCAGTCATGTCAACGACACCGCAGGTCCCGGTCAGCACCCCCGGCAGCCCCGGTGGCCCCGGTGGCCCGAGCGGCCCCGGCACCCCCGGCGGCCCGTCGGGCGAGGGGTCGGGGGCCGACGAGTTCGCCGAGCGGTTGTTCACGTCGGCGCTCGGCGCCCTCGACGTCTTCTCGGTCTACCTGGGTGACCGGCTCGGCTGGTACCGGTCGCTCGCGGCCGACGGGCCCGCGACCACGGCCGAGCTCGCTGCCCGGACGGGGACGCAGGAGCGCTACGCACGCGAGTGGCTGGAAGGCCAGGCGGTCGCGGGGATCCTCACGCTCGTGGCACCCGACGCACGGGGGCCCGCGCAGGGTGACGCTCCGCCGTCGGGCACGCCGGGTGGTGCCGGGCGACGCTACGCCCTGCCGCCCGGCCCCGCCGAGGTGCTGACCGACGAGCACAGCCTCGCGTACCTGGCGCCGCTGCCGCGGCTCTTCGCGGCCGTGGGGCGGACGTTCGACGAGCTCCTCGACGCGTACCGCGACGGTGGCGGGGTGTCGTGGGAGCGGCTCGGCGCGGACGCGCGCGAGGCGCAGGCGGACCTCAACCGGCCGTGGTTCGAGCACGAGCTCGCGGGGGCTCTCAGCCGAGCGCCGGACCTGCACGCGGTCCTGTCGCGGCCCACCGCGCGCGTCGCGGACGTGGGCTGCGGGGCAGGGTGGTCGACGGTCGCGCTCGCACGCGCCTACCCGCAGGCCCGGTTCGACGGGTACGACGTCGACGGCCCCTCGGTCGACATGGCCCGGGCGAACGCGCACGCCGCGGGCGTCGCCGACCGCGTGGTGTTCCATGCCGCGGACGCCGCGGCCCTGCCCGCGGACGTGCCGCTCGACGCGGCCTTCGCGTTCGAGTGCACGCACGACATGCCGCGCCCGGTCGAGGTCCTGTCCGCCGTCCGGCGCGCCGTCCTGCCCGACGGCGCCGTGGTCGTCATGGACGAGGCCGTCGCCGAGGAGTTCGCCGCGCCAGGAGACGAGGTGGAGCGGCTCATGTACGGCTTCAGCCAGTTCGTGTGCCTGCCCGACGGGTTGTCGTCGTCGCCGTCGGTCGGCACGGGCACCGTCATGCGGCCCGCGACGCTCGAACGGTACGCGCTCGACGCCGGGTTCGAGCGCGTCGAGGTGCTGCCGATCGAGGGGTTCGGCTTCTTCCGGTTCTACCGGCTGCACCACTGAGCCGCCCTGGGCCGCCGCTGAGGTGCCCTGGGACGCCGCTGGGCCGCCGCGTCCCGGGACGGGCGCGCGGGACGTCAGCCGGCGCCGGACCGCCGACGCGGACCACGGGTCAGGGCGAACGCGACAGCCCCCACGGCGAGCACACCCGCCCCGGCAAGGACCGACGCCCCCGGAAGGAGAGCCGCCACGACGAGGCACCCGACCAGGCCCACCAGCGGGACCGCCCGGGGAGGTCGGCGTTCCGCGGCCGTCAACGTCAGCGCGCTGGCGTTGGCGATCGCGTAGTAGACCAGCACGCCGAACGAGGAGAACCCGATCGCCGCACGCACGTCGCTGGTACCTGCCACGAGCGCCACGATCACACCGACGACGACCTCGGCCCGGTGCGGGACCTGGAAGCGCGGGTGCACGACGGCCAGCGACCGGGGCAGGTAGCTGTCCCTGGCCATCGCCAACGTCGTGCGAGACACACCGAGGATCAGGGCGAGCAACGCTCCGAGAGCGGCGACGCCGGCACCGACCTGGACCAGGGGGGCCAACGACGGTGCACCGGCCAGGCGGACGACGTCGACGAGCGGGTCGGGTGAAGCAGCCAGGCCCTCGGGACCGAGCTGCCGGAGTGCTGCACCTGCGACGAGCACGTAGAGCAGGAGCGTGACACCCAGCGAGATCACGACAGCCCGCGGGATCGTGCGAGCCGGGTCGCGCACCTCCTCGCCGAGAGTGGCGACGCGGGCGTAGCCGGCGAACGCGAAGAAGAGCAGGCCTGCGCCCTGCAGCACCCCGGTCACGGTGGCGTCACCCAGCGGGGTCCACTGCGCGGAAGCCGGTCCCGAGAAGGATGCGACGGCAACGGCGCAGAGCACCCCGAGCACCACGGCCACGATGCCGCGCGTCACCCACGCGGCCTTCTGCACCCCGAGGTAGTTGACCGTCGTCAGGACGACGACCGCAGCCACGGCGACCGCGTTGGCGTGCTGCGGCCAGACGTAGAGCCCGACGGTGAGGGCCATCGCCGCGCACGAGGCCGTCTTGCCCACGATGAACGCCCACCCGGCGAGGTAGCCCCAGAACGGTCCCAGCCGCTCGCGCCCGTACACGTACGTCCCGCCCGAGGCCGGGTACAACGCCGCCAACCGGGCCGTGGACGTGGCGTTGGCGAACGCGATCACCGCCGCCACGGCGAGCGCGAGCAGCAGCCCCGATCCCGCCACGTCGGCCGCAGGACCCAGTGCGACGAAGATCCCCGCTCCGATCATCGAGCCCAACCCGATCACCACGGCGTCGAAGAGTCCCAGGGAACGCTTCAGGCTCGTCACCAGCGCCGTCGGCGAGTCGTCCAGCGACTCCTGCGATCCTGGCGACACCCCTAGCCCGTGAGGAGCGAGATGACGAGCAGGGTGGCGACGATGGCTCCGGCACAGACGGCCAACCAGAGCAGGGACGTTCTCTTCATGAGCGGGTCTCCTCGTGGGGTTGGTGGTCGCGCAGGAGCGTGATGAACTCGTCGGCCATGTCGAGCGTGCGCGCGAGCTCTTCCCGGCGGGTCTGCGCGGCCGTGATGTAGCCCTCGAGCCGCTGGGCGAGCGCGGGTGACCGGTCGCCCGCGGCGGCCGCGATCTCGTCGACGACGGTGAGCAGGTCGGACATCTCCTCGAGCGTGAAGCCCAGGGGCTTCATGCGGCGGATGAGCAGGAGCCGCTCGACGTCGGGCTCGGTGTAGAGGCGAAAGCCTCCGTCGGTGCGCCCGGACGGGCGCAGGAGGCCGACCTCGTCGTAGTGGCGCAGGGTGCGCAGCGAGAGCCCGGTGCGCTCGGCGACGGCCCCGATGTGCATGGTGGCCTCGCCGGTCGTCGTCGTGCTGTGCTCGCTCATGCGTCCAGTCTCCCCTGATTCTCCGCCGCCAACTCTACCCTCACGTTAGGGTAGAGTCTGGTTCCGGGTCGGCGCGAGCGCCCCCTTGCCGACGTCGGCCCACCCTCGACTTCGTGCGCACCGTTGCGCGCCCCCTGTCTTGTCCATCTGGGCCGGGCCGTGCGCCCGGGCCGTGGGGCTCTCGCGCGCCCCGAGCACCTGAACGGAGACACTCACCGTGTCCGACGAGCCCCGGGCGTCCCTGCCCGATCCCGCCCCTCACCCACAGCCCTCGACCGGGGCCCCCGAGGCCGACCAGGCGCACTCCGTGCTGGCCGCGTTGAGGTCCCCGCGGCGTCTCAAGACCGAGGTGCTGGCGGGCCTGGTCGTCGCCCTGGCGCTGATCCCCGAGGCGATCGCGTTCTCGATCATCGCGGGGGTCGACCCGCGCCTGGGCCTGTTCGCCTCGTTCACGATGGCCGTCTCGATCGCGTTCCTGGGCGGGCGCCCCGCGATGATCTCGGCCGCGACCGGTGCCGTCGCCCTGGTCATCGCGCCGGTCGCTCGGGAGTACGGCATCGACTACTTCATCGCGACCGTGATCCTGGCGGGCGTCTTCCAGGTGGTCCTGGGCCTCCTGGGCATCGCGAAGATCATGCGGTTCATCCCCCGCTCCGTCATGGTCGGGTTCGTCAACGCCCTCGCCGTCCTCATCTTCCTGTCCCAGCTCCCGCACCTGCGCGGCGTGCCGTGGATGGTCTACCCGCTGGTCGCGGTCGGCCTGGTCATCATGGTCCTGATGCCGCGCTGGACCAAGGTCGTCCCCGCCCCGCTGGTGGCGATCGTGCTCCTGACGGCTGCGACCGTGCTGGCCGCGATCACCGTCCCCACGGTGGGCGACCAGGGTGAGCTGCCGCGATCGTTGCCGTCGTTGTTCCTGCCTGACGTCCCGCTGAACCTCGAGACGCTGCGCATCGTCGCCCCGTTCGCCCTCGCGATGGCCCTGGTCGGGATCCTCGAGTCCCTGCTCACGGCCAAGCTCGTCGACGACGTCACCGACACGCACTCCGACAAGACCCGGGAGACGTGGGGGCAGGGCGCCGCGAACATCATCACCGGCTTCTTCGGCGGCATGGGTGGGTGCGCGATGATCGGCCAGACCATGATCAACGTGAAGGTCTCCGGGGCGCGCACCCGCATCTCCACGTTCCTCGCCGGTGTCTTCCTGCTGATCCTCGTCGTGGGCCTGGGCGACGTCGTCGCGATCATCCCCATGGCCGCCCTGGTCGCGGTCATGATCATGGTCTCGGTCGGCACGTTCGACTGGCACTCCGTGCGGCCCAGCACCCTCCAGCGCATGCCGAAGTCGGAGACCGCGGTCATGATCGCCACCGTCGCGGTCACGGTCGCGACCCACAACCTCGCCTACGGCGTCGTCGTCGGCGTCCTGGTCGCGATGGTCCTGTTCGCCCACCGCGTCGCGCACTTCACCACCGTCACCCGCCTGGACGCCTCCGACGCCGACGACCAGCGCGTCTACGCCGTCGAGGGCGAGCTGTTCTTCGCCTCCTCCAACGACCTCGTCTACCAGTTCGACTACACCGGTGACCCGAAGAACATCGTCATCGACATGACCGGCGCCCACGTCTGGGACGCCTCCACCGTCGCGACGCTCGACGCCATCACCACCAAGTACGCAGCCCGCGGCAAGACGGTCACCATCGTCGGCATGAACGCCGACAGCGCCGCACGTCACGGCCGTCTCGCCGGCAACCTCGGCGCCGGTCACTAGCGACCGCCGACCACGTCCGACAGGGTGCCGGGTGGCGCCCCGGCTGGCACCCTGGCCAGATGATCACCGAGCTGCACGTCGTCGACTGGCGCCGCCGCGTCCAGCACCTGTACGCGCACGTCCGCGACCTGGCGGCAGAGGACCCCGCCGCCGCGCACGAGTGCTGGGTGGCGTCGCGAGACGCCCTGCTGGCCGAGCACCCGGCGTCGCCGATCCTGCCCGAGGACCGCCCCACCTTCACCGGGGTCCCGGTCGCCCCGTACGACGCAGCATTGCGCTTCGAGGTGCCGCTCGTACCCGACCCCGCGTGCGGCACCCCCGACGCCGCCCGTCTCGACGTCCCCACGGGCACCGACGGCGTGGTGCCGTTCGAGCGCGTCGGGCGCCTCGACCTCCCGGGCCTGGGGTCGCTCGACGTGTGGGCGCTGCGGTCGTACGGCGGCGGGCTGTTCGTGCCGGTCAAGGACCGGTCGACCGCGACGTACGGCGGCGGGCGGTACCTGCTGGACACGATCAAGGGCGCGGACCTGGGGTCCGCGTCGACCCGTCCGGGGCCCGACGGCGTCGCGCCCCTGGTCGTCGACCTCAACTTCGCGTACAACCCGTCGTGCGCGTACGACCCGGCGTGGGCGTGCCCGCTCGCACCGCCCGGGAACACGCTCGCGGTCGAGCTGGCGTGCGGTGAGCTGACCAGCTCGCCGTAGCCAAGGCGCCACCGCACCTCAGTGCAGCAGCGTCTTCAACCCGATGATGAGCAGCCCGAACCCGGCCGCGACCGCGGTCTCCACGGTCAGCGCCCAGCCGCGCACACCCGCACGGTGCGCCGCGAGGTGGCCGACCACTCCCAGCATCAGCACCGTGAACCACAGCGCGATCAGCGCGGAGTCCGTGACGCCGAGCCCGAACACCCTGCCGACCAGGAAGACCGCGAGCGCCGGCACCCCGCCGATCAGCACCCACACCTCCTCCGACGCCGCGAGCCTGAGCCGCTCGGCGATGGTGTGGTCGGAGTCGCGGAAGCGGCCACCGATCGCGGACACGTACACGTGCGCGGCCCAGTACCCGACGAGGACGCCCGCGACCGCGAGGATCACGAAGTCGTCCGACGCGGAGTGCGTGCTGGAGACGGCGAGCATGAATCCGGACACCACGGCCCCGTAGAGGAAGTCCGCCGGGCCGCCGCGCGCGAACCGGTCGCTCATGGCGTCCCGCTGGGCGTGGTGGTCGACGTTCTTCCACGAGCGCGCCGTGCTCTCACCGCCCTCGACGCGTCCCTCGTCGGGGTCGCTCGCCCTGGCTTCGTCGCCGTCCGTCATCCGCGTCGCCTCCCGGTCGCACCGCCTGCCGCCGCCTCTCTCGTCACTGTAGCGACGCCGTCGGGCCTCTCGCGCGGCGACCTTCCGCCGACCACCTGACGAACGCAGCGCGCCCACCGCCCCCCGCCGCTGCTCGGCTGCCGCGCGCGGCGTGTAGCGTCGGCGTCCATGAGTGCCGCACGAAGCAACACGCACGCGCAGGCGGTGGACGCGGCGATCGAGCTGTTCACCCGCAAGGGCTACGAGCAGACGACGGTCGAGGACATCGCCGACGCCGCACAGATCAGCCGCGCCACGTTCTTCCGCCGTTTCCGCTCCAAGGAGGACGTGGTCTTCGCGGACCACGAGCTGCTCCTGGACGCGGTCGTGGTCCTGCTCGGCGAGACGCGTCCCGCGGCGCGCGGCGTGACGCCCGAGGAGCTCGAGAACGTCGACCCGTACGTCGAGGTGTGCCGGGCGGCTCGGCTCGTGTTCGACCACCACGTGGGCCAGCGCGAGACGTCGGTCGCACGGCACCGCCTGCTGCAGGACGTGCCTGCGCTGCGCGACCGCGAGCTCGTGACGACGCACCGCTACGAGCGCGCGTTCACGTCCTACCTGCGCGACTCGCTGCCTGCGGACACCCGCAACTCGACCGCGTCGGTCGCGTTCGCGGCGTCGGTCGTCGCGGTGCACAACGCGATCCTGCGCCGCTGGCTGCGCGACCCCGACCAGGACCTGCGCCCCGAGCTCGAGGAGGCGTTCGCGGACCTGCGTCGCGCGGCCCGCAACCCCGTCGGCCCGACGGCGGAGCCCGCCCCCGCGTCCACGTCGCCCGCGCGCGGCTCGGAGGACGGCGCCGCACGGACCGATGACGCACCCGCTCGGCGTGTGGTCGTGACCGTGCTCGACGCGGACGCCGACCCCGACGAGGTCGCGCGAGCGGTCCGCGACGCGTTGAGTGCGTGACTCGGCCGCGACTCGCCGGGCGTGTCGCCGCCGAATCATGCACTCAGCGTCGCGCTGACGGGCCCCGGGGAATGCCCGGGTAGCATCGGCGGTTGCAGCACACAGCAAGCAGTACGCACGAACGTGCTCCGGGGTCGGTGCAATTCCGAGCCGGCGGTGACAGTCCGCGACCCGCGCCCACGCGCGGTTGACCTGGTGGAACTCCAGGACCGACGGTGAAAGTCCGGATGGGAGGAAGCACGTGCGGCACGGCCGTCCCCGGCCGGGTCGGGCACGACGATCCGTCGAGCCCGCCCACGACCGGCGGTAGCGGTCCGGCCGTGGTGAGCGACGCCGTCGGGAAGCCCGGGAGGGCGCGCCGACCCGCCGCCCGCCCTCACCCCGGAGCCGACGCGCCCGGGACGACGAGGAAACACCCCATGGACCTGATCCACGCGCTCTTCGACGCGCAGCTCACGATCGGCGACCAGCACCTGCTGTGGCGCGAGATCGTGGGCAACGGGTTCGGGCTGGCGTCCGCGCTCGGTGGCATGCGCCGCAAGATCTGGGCGTGGCCCGTGGGGATCGTCGGGAACCTCCTGCTGCTCACGGTGTTCCTCGGGGCCGTGTTCGCGACGCCCAACCCCGTCAACCTGCTCGGCCAGGCCGGACGGCAGGTCATGTTCGTCGTCGTGTCGGTGTACGGGTGGGTGCAGTGGCGCCGCACGCGCGACCGCCTCGGCGAGGCCGAGGCCGACAGCCACGGCGTGGCCGTGGAGCCGCGCTGGGCGACGTGGCGCCAGCGCGTCTTCCTGGTCGTCGCGCTCGTGGCCGGGACCGCGCTGCTGACCCCGCTCTTCCGTGCCCTGGAGTCGTACGAGCCCGTGTGGGCCGACGCCTGGATCTTCATGGGCTCGCTGCTCGCGACGTACGGCATGGCCAAGGGCTGGGTCGAGTTCTGGCTCATCTGGGTCGCGGTCGACATCGTGGGCGTGCCGCTGCTGATCGACGCCGGGTTCTACGCGTCGGCGTTCATGTACGTGTTCTACGGCGCGTTCACGCTCGTCGGGTTCTTCGTGTGGTGGCGCATCGACCGGCGCTCGAAGGCGCTGCTCCGGGAAGGCGCCTCGCCCGCTGCGTCTCCCACCGCCTCGTCCGGCGGGCAGGCCTGATCAGGCCCTTCGCGTCACCTCTTGCGTCCCGTTGGTCCGGGCGGATACTCGAAGGTGCGCCCCTGCTCGCGCGGGGCGCACCACGTCCGGGCCGGCGCAGGCCCGAGGGCAGGCCGCAGCCGGGACGACGCGGCAAGGCGGACGATCTCGACGGAGAAGGCGACACCATGACTCGACTCAACCCATACCTGAACTTCCGGGACGAGGCCCGTGCAGCGATCGAGTTCTACGGCGACGTGTTCGGTGGCGAGCTGACGATCAGCACGTTCGCGGACTTCCAGGCTGCCGACGACCCGGCCGACGCCGACAAGGTCATGCACTCCCAGCTCGAGGCGCCGAACGGCCTGGTCCTCATGGCCGCCGACACCCCGAGCTCGATGGAGTACACGTCGGGCTCCAGCATCTCGGTGTCGCTCAGCGGGGAGCAGGCCGACGACGGCGAGCTGCGCGGCTACTGGGACAGGCTGTCGTCGAGCGGGACCGTGACGGTACCGCTCGAGGTCGCGCCGTGGGGTGACGCGTTCGGCATGTGCGTCGACCGGTTCGGCGTGGGCTGGCTCGTCAACATCGCGGCCGCGCAGGGCTGAGGCCGCGTCAGGAACCTCCCGTAGGGGACGAGGCCTCAAAGTCTCGCAGCCAGGTCTTGACCTCCAGCCCCCACGTGTAGCCGCCCAGGTGGCCGTCGGCCCGGTGCACGCGGTGGCACGGGACGAACAGAGTCACACGGTTCACCGCGCACGCCCTCGCGGCCAGGCGAGGCGCCTCCGGGAGTAGCGTCCCGTAGGTCGTCGTGGCGCCTGCGGGGACCGCGCGGAGCCTGCGCCAGACGTCCTGCATCCGAGGAGTGCCGGGCTGACGCACCGCGACGCGGTCGAGCGCCCCGAGGTCGCCCTCGAGATAGGCCGCCACAGCTGCTGCGGCCCGGCTCGCCCCCTCCTGCCGCGTCCGTACCCGCGCCGCGACCGTCGGCACCCCGAGCGCGCCCGTGACCTGTTCCAGGTCGGGGGCAAAGCCCGCGAGCACGAGCACCTCACCCTCCGTGACGACCCAGAGCGGGCCGACCGGAGTCCCGACTCGCTCGGCCGTCGCGGCCGTAGCCGAGCCCGCGGCCGTGTCGCTCGTCCCGGCGCGGCTCACCTCCGCACGACCGTCCCGTAGGCACGGTCGAGGTGGACGAGCGGCTCGACGTCCGGCCGCCCGTGGACGCCGACCACCCGACCGACGACGATCTGGTGGTCCGCGACGTCGAACCTCTCGACCACACGGCAGTCGAGCGAGGCGACGACGCCGGCCAGGCCGGGCGTCCCGGTACCCGGCAGCACGTGCCAGTCGACGCCGTCGAACGCCTCGGCCCCGCCCGAGCGGGCGAACAGGCTCGCCACCTCGTGCTGACTGTCGGCAAGCACGTTGACCGCGAACGCGCCCCGGCTGCGCAGGATCTCGCACGTGCGGGAGCGGTGGTCGAGCGAGACGAGGACGGTCGGCGGATCGAGCGAGACGGACAGCACGGCGCTCGCCGTCATGCCGTGGGGCCCGTCCGCCGTGGCGGTCGTGATGACCGTGACGCCCGTGGGGAAACGGCGCATCGCGCCGTGGAACGACGTCGCGAGCGCGTCCGCGGGCGCGCCGACCGGAACTGGCGCGCCGACCGGAGGGGTCCCGCCGACCTGACGGGTCACCACACGGGAGCCTCGGGCGCCGGTCCGAGGAGCGCAGGGAAGTGCGGGGCGACCTCCTCGACGATCTGCTGCACGGTCTCGGACGCGGGGCGAGCACCGTGCTGGACCCCGAGCGCGCCGTGGTTCACGCCCGCGTCCTGCCAGCGCTGCAGCAGGTCGAGCAACCCGTCGGTCCCGGTGCGGAGCACGAACCCGCCCCGCAAGGCGGTGGGCCTGGAGCTCCGGTCCTCGACGAGGTCGAGCCACTCGTTGGTCGCGACGGGGCGGAACGCACCGCCCGGCACGAGCTCGCGCCAGGCAGCGATCTTGCGCCCGAGTGCGGCCGGTCCGTCCTGGGTGACGGTCGCCCCGGGGTAGACGAGCCAGCCGTCGGCGTTGTCCGCGATCCACTGCGGCGTCTGCTGCGACGAGCCCGTGACCACGAGCGGGACCCGGCGGACGACGGGCTTGGGGAGCAGGTCGACGCTCCCGTCGAGATGCCCCAGGTCGCCCGTGAGGGTCGGGCTCGTGGACTCGGTCAGCGCCCGGAACCACTCGACGGCCTCGCGGTACCGCTTCCCCCGGGTCGCGAGGTCGAGCCCGTACGCCGGGAACTCCTGCCCTCGGTCTCCCGAGGCGGCCCCGAGCACGAGCCGTCCGCCGCTGAGGTGGTCGATCGAGGTGGCCTGCTTGGCCAGGTCGATCGGGTGGCGCAGCGAGAAGACCGCGCTGCCTGCGGCGAGGGAGAGCCTGCTCGTGCGGGCGGCGAGCCAGGCGAGGTACGTCCACGGGTCGTAGACCTGCCCGACGTCACCGAAGCCCGGCACGTTCAGCGGGACGTCCCGGACCCACAGCGCGGCAAGCTCGGACTCGTCGGCACGGCGGACGACCTCGCCTTGGCCGGCCATGCCCCTCATGTCCCCGGCGTAGGGCCAGAGCGGCAGGAACAGGCCCACGGTCAGCCGTCCCGGCGCGAACATCCGGGCGAATCCCGGGTGCTCCTGGGTCAGAGGGTTCGGGTCGGTGCCCGGTCCTGGGTGCTGCTGCATCACGCCTCCACTAGATCGATCGTTCTAGTGGACCGTAGCAGACGCTAGAACGATCGTTCTAACAGGGGGTACGCTTGAGGCATGAGCAGCCCCGACGGCACGACGGAGACCTCCACCGCGCCCGACACCCGGACCCGACTCGTCACCACGACCGCCTCCCTGCTCCAGCGCCAGGGCTACGAGGCCACGAGCATCAAGCGGATCACCACGGACGCGGGAGCCACGTTCGGGTCGCTCTACCACTTCTTCCCGGGCGGCAAGGAGGAGCTTGCGGCCGAGGCCCTGCGCTTCGGCGCCGACGACTTCGCCCGGCTGCTCCGCGAGGGGCTCGCGAGCACCGAGGACCCGGCCGAGGCCGTCGCGAGCTGCGCACTCCTGCTCGCCGACACCCTGCGGGAGTCGGAGTGGACCGACGGCTGCCCCGTCGCCGCGACCGCGCTCGAGCTCATCGGCCGCTCCCCCCTCCTCCAGCAGGCCTCCGACGACGCACTCCGCGACTGGCGCGCCCTCATCGCCGACAAGCTCCGCCGCGGCGGGCTCCCGGACGACGCCGCAGACTCCTTGGCCTGCACGGTGCTCTCGACGCTCGAGGGCGCCGAGCTGCTGAGCCGCGTCTCGGGCGACGACGAGCCGCTCCGGCTCGCCGCACAGCACCTGCCGGTCCTCGTCGAGGCGGCCAGACAAGGGGACTGATACTCCGTCTCTTGACCTGAGACGCGATATCACGCACCATGGGAGCATCGCCCGACACCGACGTCCGGCCCGAGCCCCGGGAGCACCCCCATGACGATCGAGAACCCCGTCCGCCGCACCGTGACCGAGCCGGACTACGACCTCTCGCAGCCCCTCGACATCGACTACGCCGGCGCGTTCTCGGACGCGACCCCCGCAGACCGCGACCTTCAGCAGCGGGTCCGCACGTTCGTCCAGGACGAGGTCCTGCCCGTGATCGACGGGTACTGGGAGCGTGCCGAGGTCCCGTTCGGCCTGGCCAAGCGCATGGGAGAGCTCGACTTCCTGCGCGACGGCGTCGACGTCCCCGGCGCGCCGCCGATCAGCCTCATGGGTGCAGGCCTCGCCGAGATGGAGATGTCGCGCGGCGACGGCTCGGTCGCGACGATCTGCGGCGTCCAGGGCGGCCTCGCGCTCCGCTCGATCCAGCTCCTCGGCTCGGACGAGCAGAAGGCCGCGTGGCTCGGCCCGCTCGCGCGCGGCGAGAAGCTCGGCGCGTTCGCCCTGACCGAGCCCACGCACGGCTCGGACTCGGTCTCGCTCGAGACCACGGCCCGCCGCGAGACCCGCGACGGCGTCGAGGGCTACGTGATCGACGGCGAGAAGAAGTGGATCGGCTTCGGGTCGTGCGGCGACGTCACGGTCCTGTGGGCGCGGTCCACCGAGGACCAGCAGGTCCACGGGTTCCTCGTCCCGCAGGACACCCCGGGCTACGCGGCCACGACCATCGAGGGCAAGGTCTCGCTGCGCGCGATCTGGCAGGCCCACATCGTCCTGACCGACGTTTTCGTCCCGGCCTCGGCCATGCTCCCGGGCGGCCGGTCGTTCAAGGACACCGCACGCGTGCTCCAGGCGACGCGCCTCGGGGTGGCGTGGTCCGCCGTCGGGCATGCGACCGCTTGCTACGAGACGGCCGTCGCCTACGCGAAGCAGCGCGTCCAGTTCGGGCGCCCGCTCGCCGCGAACCAGATGGTCCAGGAGCGCCTGACCCGCATGCTCTCGACCCTCACCCAGATGCAGCTCCTCGTCGCGCAGATGACGCGCCTCGACGAGGCGGGCACGCTGAGCGGCCCGCAGGCGTCGATCGCCAAGTACACGTGCACCCGCGGCGCCCGCGAGATCGCGGCGAGCGCGCGCGACATGCTCGGCGGCAACGGCATCCTGCTCGCGAACCGCGTCGCGCGGCACTTCGCGGACGTCGAGGCCCTGCACACGTACGAGGGCACCGAGAGCGTCCAGGCCCTCATCGTGGGCCGCGACATCACGGGCGTCTCCGCGTTCGCGTAGCCCCTCGTCGGCGGCGCTCCCCCGTACCGGGAGCGCCGCACCCGCCCGACCTCGACCCTTCCCACGGAGCACCTCATGAGCAACGACGCACACGTCCCCGTCCTCCTGCACGGCGCGCGCACGCCGTTCACGCGCTTCCAGGGCGCGCTCGCGTCCCTGTCGGCGAACGAGCTGGGTGCGCACGCGATCCGCGGAGCGCTCGACGCGGCGGGGGTCGAGGCGGCCGACGTCGACGCCGTCGTCATGGGTCAGGTCATCCAGGCGGGCGGCGGGCAGGGCCCCGCCCGCCAGGCCGCGATCGCCGCCGGGATCGGCTGGGACGTCCCGACCGTCACGATCAACAAGCTGTGCCTGTCAGGCCTGACCGCGATCATCGACGCGGCGCGCCTGATCCGCACGGGCGAGGCGTCCGTCGTCGTCGCGGGCGGCCAGGAGTCCATGACGAACGCGCCGCACCTCGTGCTCGGCTCGCGCAAGGGCTTCGCGTTCGGCGACGTGACCATGGCGGACTCGCTCACGCACGACGGCCTGCGCGACCCGTTCGACGGCCAGATCATGGGCGAGGCCACCGACCGCGGCTGCGCGACGCGCGGCATCGGCCGCGCCGAGCAGGACGAGTACGCGGCCCGCTCGCACGCCCTCGCCGCCGCGGCCCGCGCGGAGGACCGCCTGGCCGAGGAGATCGCGCCCGTCACGGTCCCGCAGCGCAAGGGCGAGCCGGTCGTCGTCGCCGACGACGAGGGCATCCGTCCCGGCACCACGGTCGAGGCGCTCGCGGGGCTGCGTCCTGCGTTCGTGAAGGACGGCACCATCACGGCCGGGTCCTCGTCGCCGCTGTCCGACGGCGCCGCGGCGGTCGTGGTCGTCAGCAAGGCCTTCGCGGTCTCGCGCGGCCTCACCTGGCTCGCCGAGATCCGGTCGGCCGGCCAGGTCGCGGGCCCCGACAACTCGTTGCACTCCCAGCCTGCGCGCGCGATCACCCGTGCGCTCGAACGCGAGGGCATGAAGGCCGACGAGCTCGACCTCGTCGAGATCAACGAGGCCTTCGCGGCCGTCGCGCTCCAGTCGATCGCGGACCTCGGGGTCGAGCCCGCGGTCGTCAACGCCGACGGCGGCGCGATCGCCCTGGGCCACCCCGTGGGGGCCTCGGGCGCGCGCCTCGCCCTGCACCTGGCCCTCGCGCTCCAGCGCCGCGGGGGCGGCGTGGGCGTCGCCGCGCTGTGCGGCGGCGGCGGTCAGGGGGATGCGCTGATCCTGCGCGCCTGAGTCGTTCCTCCTCGCGTCGCGCGGTGCTGCCTCACCGCGCGACCCAGCGGTCCGCCCGGGCCTCCTCTCCGTCCGGGCGGGCCGCTTCTTCGTGCCCGACGGCGCCCCCGTCCACGGCGCCCTGCTCTCCCTCCGTGCGTGGCGCCGTCGTGCGACGATGAGCCCGTGCCCGAGACCACCGCCGCCCGGCCCCTCTCGACCGGACGCCGGTTCCTCGCCTGGATGCTGCGCTCCCCCTGGGCCCTGGTCGCGGGCTTCGCGCTCGTGCACGCCTGGCTGATCGTCGACGCCCTGACCTGGGGGTACCGGATCTCGGGCGACGTCCAGCTCTACTGGTACTGGGCCCGTGCGGGCTGGGACCGCGGGATCTGGCCCGTGCTGGACTACGACTGGGTGTACCCCGTGGGGGCCCTGCTGCCGGTGTCGGCCCCCGCCGTCGTCGGCACGTCGTTCGAGGCGTACTACGCGCAGTTCCTGGCCCTGGTCGTCGTGCTCGACGCGGTCGCGCTCTGGTTCCTCGCGCGCCTGCCGGGGCGCGGCCGGGTCGCGGCCTGGTGGTGGCTGCTGTTCCTCGTCGCGCTCGGGCCGATCTTCCTGGGGCGCCTCGACGGCGTGGCCGGGGCGCTGCTGGTCGTCTCGCTGGCGGTCGCGGTCCGCCGGCCCGCTGTCGCGACGGCGATCGCGACGTTCGGCGCCTGGGTCAAGATCGCGCCGGGTGCCGTGGTCGTCGCACTCCTGACGACCGCGAGGCGCCCGTGGCGCACCGTGATCCTGCCCGGCGCGGCGGTCAGCGTCGTGGTCGTCGCGCTCGCCCTGGCGGGTGGTTCGGGCGCCCGGGTCCTCGGGGTGTTCGGCACGCAGGACTCGCGCGGCCTGCAGTCCGAGTCGGTGTTCGCGACGCCGTTCAGCGTCCTGCGGCTCGTCGATCCGCAGTGGCGGGTCTGGATGAACCCCGACATCCGCACCCTGGAGATCCTCGGTCCCGGCACGAGCACGACCGGCAGGCTCCTCGACGTGCTGCTGCCCCTCGCGGTCGTGGCGATCGCCGCGACCTCCTGGTGGGCCGTCCGCCGCCGGCCCGAGGCCCGCACCGACGTGTTCCTCCTCGCGGTGACGGCGCTGCTGCTGAGCCTCATCGTGTTCAACAAGGTGGGCTCGCCGCAGTTCGTCGCGTGGATCGGGCCCCCGGTCGCCGTCGCGATCGCGCTCGCGGGGCCGGGCGCACGGCCGGTCTGGTCGCCTCCCGCCCTCGCCGTCCTGGGCACCGCTGTGCTGACCCAGGTGCTCTACCCGGTCGCGTACTGGGAGTTCACGGTCGGCACACCGTGGATCGTCCTCCTCGCGGCGGTCCGCAACGTCGCGCTCGTCGTGCTGCTCGTCGGGGCGGTGGTCCGGCTCGTCCAGCGGGGACGCCGCGTGCCGCAGGGCGCGACGCCGACCGTCGAGGCGGGGTCGTCGGCACCGCACGCACCGCAGGCACCGTCGGCACCGCCGGCGTCGTAGCCCCCCGGAGAACTGCAGGTCGTCAGCAGCGCGCCGGACGTTCCGGCACGTCGAGCGGACCCCTGTCGATTGAGAATGAGAGTGATTCTCATTCTCTGCTACGGTGTGCGAGGTCCGTCGCTCCTGCGTCGGAACCCATCCACCTACCGGAAGGACGGTGGGACCCGTCAGGGTCCCGTGACGCCATGACCAGCACCAGACACCGCAGCCTCGCCCTGGGGATCGCCCTCGCCCTGCCCGCCGCCGTCCTCGCCGGCTGCGCCACGGGCGAGGCCTCACCCGCCGCGTCCGACGCGGCAGAGCACGACCACGAGCACGAGCACGAGCACGAGCAGGGCGGCCACGGGACCGAGGCCGCGACCGACACCCCGCGCATCGCCCTGACCTACGACGGCGGGGTCGTCGTGCTCGACGGCACGAGCCTCGAACAGGTCGCCGACCTCCCGGTCGACGGCTTCACGCGCCTCAACCCCGCAGGCGACGAACGCCACGTGATCGTCTCCGCGGGCGACGCGTTCCGGGTCCTCGACCTCGGCACGTGGGGCGAGGCGCACGGCAACCACTCGCACTTCTACACGTCCGACCCGGCCTTCACGAAGGTCGAGTTCGCCGCGAACCACCCCGGGCACGTCGTCCGCCACGCGGGCCGCACGGTCCTGTTCAACGACGGCTCGGGGCTCGTCGAGTCGTTCGACCCGCACGACCTCGCCGACGGCACGCCGAAGACCACCACGTACACGACCCCGTCGCCTCACCACGGCGTCGCGGTCGAGCTCGAGAACGGGAACCTGCTGGTCACCGACGGCACCGAGGACGCCCGGTCGAGCGTCGTCGTCCTCGACAGCGGCCACCACGAGATCGCGCGCACCGACGCCTGCCCGGGGGTGCACGGCGAGGCCGTCGCGTCCGACGAGGCCGTGGTCGTGGGCTGCGAGGACGGCGTGGTCGTCTACGCGGGCGGCGAGCTGACCAAGATCGCGTCGGCCGACGCGTACGGCCGCATCGGCAACCAGGCCGGGTCCGAGGAGTCCGCGGTCGTCCTCGGCGACTACAAGGCGGACCCCGACGCCGAGCTCGAACGCCCCACGCGCGTCTCGCTCGTCGACACCGTGAGCAAGCAGATCACCCTGGTCGAGACCGGTGCGAGCTACTCGTTCCGCTCGCTCGGCCGCGGCCCGCACGGCGAGGCCCTCGTCCTCGGGACCGACGGGTCGCTGCGCGTCATCGACCCCGCGACGGGCGCGATCACCAGCACGATCCCCGTGACGGGCGCCTGGACCGAGCCCGACGACTGGCAGGCACCGCGCCCCACGCTCTTCGTGCTCGACCACACCGCGTACGTGACCGACCCCGCGACCAAGACCGTCCACGCGGTCGACGTCGAGTCCGGAGAGGTCTACGCGAGCACCACGCTCGACGTCGTGCCCAACGAGCTGACGGGCGTCTCGGGCCTCGCAGGCTAGCCGCCAACGCACCCCCCTGCCCGACGGCGCCGCGCGCCCCGGGCGGCCACCTCACGACGGAGAGGTGGTCGCCCGGGGCGCGCTCCGTCGTCGGGCACCTCAGGGGTTCGTGAGCGCCTCCTCGAGGCGGTCCAGCAGGCTCACCTGACCCGCGACCACCAGGTCGCGCGCCCGCGCGAGCGGCACCCACGCGACCCGGTCCAGCTCCGGGAACGTCGCCCGGCGGCCCGAGCGCGGCGGCCACTCCATCTCGAACGTGTTGCTCACCGCGGTGCTCACGTCGAGGTCGGCGCGGCGCGCCCACGCCCGGACCGTCTTGCCCGCGCGCTGCCGGACCTCGCCCAGGTCGACCTCGGAGCCGTCGGGCGGCGGCGAGCCCAGCTCCTCGGTGAACTCGCGCACCGCGGCGTCGTGCGCGTCCTCGCCGGGGGCGTGCTCACCCTTGGGGATCGTCCACCCGCGCTCGTCCTTGCGGGCCCACAACGGCCCGCCCATGTGGCCGAGCAGCACCTCGACCGCGCCGTCGTCCGCGACCCGGTAGAGCAGGAGCCCCGCGCTCGTGACCACGGCTCAGTACACCGCCGGGCGGGCCTGGAGCTCTGCGAGCACCGCCGGGTCCTGCAGGTTCATCCAGGCGATGACGTCCTGGTACGTCGCGCAGATCGTCTCGGGCTTGCCGCACGTCTCGAGCATGAAGTCCTTGGCCGCCGGGTTGAACGCGTTGCCGCTCCACTGGTTGAAGTGGTTCGCCACGAGCACCGGAGCACGGTTGCCCGTGAAGGCCGCGTCGTACATGTGGCGGTACGTGTCGAGGACCGCGGCCCGGATCTCCGGGGCCCGCTCCGGCTGGTTCTGAGCCTTGTTGAACTTGTACCAGAAGTTGTAGTCCATGGCCATGACGCTGCCGAGCGACGGGGAGCTCGTGGTCTGCATGCGGAACTCCCACACGCCGTACTCCTGCCTGGGCCACGCGATGCCGCTGCCCGGGATCGACGAGTCGTAGGTCAGCCCGTGCGCCGCCCACGCGGGGGCGATCTGGTCCCAGCTCCCCTCGAGGCACGGCGTCCGGCCACCCTTGACCTCGGACGCGGGGATCGCGAGCGGCGGCGTGCCCTGCAGGCCGTCGATCTGCTGCCAGCCGTTCCAGAACCCGAAGAACTGGTCGAGCTCGCTGTTCCAGTCGGCCGTGGACCACGACGCCCCGCCCGGCGGGTTGTCGGCGCAGAAGTGCCCGTTGTAGTGCGTCCCGATCTCGTGCCCCTCCATCCACGCCGCGTTGAGGTCGCCCACGAGCGTCGTCACGGTCGCCGCGTCACCCCCGAAGCTCACCGACGCCTTGCCCGTCGGATGCCCCGGACCCGTGTAGGCGTCGCGGTGGTCGTCCGTGAGGAGGTAGATGCCCGTGAGGAACCCCGTGAACCGCGCGTTCACCTGTGCCGCCGCCTCACGGAACTCGGTCCAGCGGTCGTGCCACCCGGCGCCGTCGAACGAGAAGATGACGAACTGCGGCGGGTTCTCGCCCGGCGCGAGACGCGTCATGGGCACGTTCGACGCGGCACGCGTCGGAGTCGGGGTGGGCGTGGGTGTCGGTGTTGATGTCGGGCTGGGGGCCGGTGCGGGTGCCGGCGTGGTCCGCTCCGACGGCGAGGCGCCCGCGGAGGGGCGCTCCGGCGTCGGGCCCGGGGACGCCGAGGGCGATCCCGTGCAGCCCGCGACCACCACCAGCGCCACCGCTGCGGCCGTCGCCCCGAGCGCCGCACGGCGCAGTCCCCCGACAGGTCGGGCCGAGCTCCACGACACGGGCAGTCCCTTCTGCGTGCGGGCAGTGCCCTCACGCTAGGGGATGCGGGGCCGGAGCGCCCGGGCGGCGGGATCGTCGGGCGGGTGAGTCCGCTCAGGGCGCCGGGACGTCCTCGAACACGCTGCCGGGGTTGCGCATCAACGCGGCCCGGTCGAGCGGCCACACCTTCGCGACCGCGGTGCCCACCACGTTCTCCATGGGCACGAACCCCTG
The DNA here is from genome assembly GCF_000718325.1 of Oerskovia turbata. GTDB lineage: Bacteria > Actinomycetota > Actinomycetes > Actinomycetales > Cellulomonadaceae > Oerskovia > Oerskovia turbata. Next base: position 4,067 of record NZ_JOFV01000001.1, on the reverse strand, counting down.
CCCCGGCTTGTCCGTGTTGTAGCGAGAGTCCCCCGAGTTCTGACGGTTGTCGCCCAGGACGAACAGGTGCCCCTCGGGCACCGTCACGTCGAACGGGACCTCGCTCGGGGCCGAACCCGCCTTGATGTACGTCTCGTCGATCGGCACACCGTTGACCGACACCCGACCCTGCGCGTCGCAGCACGTCACATGGTCCCCCGGCACGCCGACGACCCGCTTGATGAGGTGCTCGTTCGCGTCCACCGGACGGATCCCGATGAACGTCAGGAACGTCTCCCCCGCCTTGACCAGCCCCGTCGACTCGTTCTGCGGCTGGCTCGCAAGCCAGCCGCCCGGGTCCTTGAAGACCACGACGTCGCCGCGGTGCACGTCGAGGAACCGCGGGACGAGGCGCGACGCCAGGACCCGGTCGTCCTCGATGAGCGTGTCCTCCATCGACTCGCTCGGGATGACGAACGGCTGGACCAGGAACGTCTTGATGAGGAACGAGATGATCAGCGCCGCGACGACGATGATGCCGACCTCGCGAACGAACGACCAGGGGCGGCGGGTGGGGGCGGGGTCCTGGTGCGTTTCGTGCTCCGCGTCGAGGTCGCCGGGCTGCTGGGGCGTTGACGGGCCAGCCGGGTCGGCCGGGTCCGGTGCCGGCCGCGCGGGGAAGACCGAGTCGACGTCGGGGGCTGCGGCGAACGCACCGGACGGTCTCGGCTGGTCGTCTGCGCTGTCGGCGTCGTTCGAGGTCACGGGGACACTCTTCCACCAATGGGCACGACCGGCCGGTTCATCTCGGGCGGACCGGACATGTCGCGACGGCGCGAGCGTCTGCGGCGATGCGCGACGGCGACCGACGACAACCCGGCGAACCGGTCAGAGGTACTGACCGACGTCCGCCTGAGGCTTCCACCGTCCCGACGTGGCGACGTCCCGCAGCGCCCGCTCGTCGAACGACGTCCCCAGCTCGAGCACCGCCCGACGCGCGACCTCGCGCAGGTCCGAGCCCGTGCACCAAGTCCCGCTTCGGCAATACGTACCGCTCGTCGAGGCCCGAACGGTGCAGCGCGAGAATTGTGTTGAAGCAGGCGTTCGCTGGGCGGCCGGGCAAATCGACGCGGGAGAGTTCGTCGTCGCGATGGCGAAGACTCAGGAGAGCCGTTCGATGTGGTCGAGCGTCCCGAGCACGCCCGCGCTCCCTAAGCGCGCGCAGCGAGCGAAGCGCAGGCCACGACGCGGGCGCCCCTGATCGTCAAGTGCTACGAAACCGCAACTTCAGTCGGTCGGCAACGCCCTCAGAGCTGGCCCCGTGCGCACGAGAGTGCTCCGCTATAGTCACAGGTCAAGGCAGCGCACAGGACCGAGGAGACATGGCAACTACCCGAAGACTAACGACGCAATCGATTGCATGGTTCTGGGATCTCTATAAGCGCAGCCTACTACAGCTCGACCCGCCGTACCAGCGGCGGAGCGTCTGGTCACAACCCTACAAAGACTACTTTATTGACACAGTCCTTCTTGGATATCCGGCACCTGCGATCTTTCTATACGAGGACATCCAGGACGACGGGACAACCGAGTACTCTGTGGTTGACGGAAAACAGCGATTGTCGGCTGTAATTGAGTTTCTGGAAGGCGCATTCCCGGTTAGCGAGTCCGCAACCGTTGAACGGCTCCGAGGAGCCTATTTCTCAGATCTTACGTCCGATGAGAAGCGCGACTTCTATCGCTACCAGTTCTCAATCGAGCAACTCCCCTCTACGGATGAGGGCACTCTGAGCAACATATTTGACCGAATTAACAAGAATGTTGCCCGCCTTACCCGTCAAGAACTTCGACACGCGAAGTACTCAGGCCAATTTGTTGGTGCAACCGAACGCCTTGCCGAATACTTGGAAGAGGAACTGGCCAAGGACTTTCCCCGTGTTGCAACACAGTCGCGGCGCCAAATGAAGGACGTCGAGTTTGTTGCACAACTATTGCTACTCACCGAGAACGGCGTCGCCAGCCAGTCCCAAGACGACCTAGATGCGGCCTACAGCGCAAAAGAAGAAGAATGGGAGCGTCAGTCGGAAGTCGAACAAGAGTTCCGCGACACAATACAGGCACTAAAGGGGCTCCAAGAAGGCATCCTCGCCAACCCCGATACCAAGAGATTGCGCAACCAGGCGGACTTCTATTCGCTTTACGGCACCGTCCTCGAATTGCAGCGCGATAATGAACTACCCAAACCGTCGACTGTGATCGAGCGACTCACAGCCTTCATGGTCAAGGTTGGCAGTGAAGACTCTCGAAGTGGCGACAAGGACGGGCGCCGCTACTACGACGCGGCAAGGTCTGCATCAAATGACGCAGCACAACGGCGCGACCGCATCCGCATCTTGAAGAACGTAATCCTTGCAAAGCAGGACCAAGGTGACGCCTGAGTCCGTGCGGACCGCGTACAACCAAGCCCTACCGGTGGTTCGCGAGGTCGAGCGCTACGTTCAGAAGACTCTCCGCCCAATGGCCAAGAGGAACGGCTACCTATTCCTGGATCGAGTAAAAAACGAAGAGTCGCTTGCCGAAAAACTTGACACGGGGAGGTTCAACTCCTGGTCTGAAGTAAACGACCTATACGCCGCTACCATCGTCGTACCACTCGTGGAGCACGAAGACGCAGTCCTGGCATTTCTCGATGGCGCCTTCTCGAGGAGCGAGGTCCGCGCCCGCTGGTCCACGAGGAAGGATCCATCCACCTTCAGATTCGACGGGCTGAGATGGTATGGAAACGTCCAGCCCGAAGTCGCATCAGAGAAGCAACCTGGGTTCGGAGAACTAGTCTTCGAAGTTCAGATCGTAACCGCATTCGAGTGGGCCTGGGGCAAGGTTACTCATGATCTGGTCTACAAAGGGGAGCATGCGGATTGGAAACGACTGCGCCTCGCTGCACACTTGAAGGCCAGCGTTGAGCAGATCGAATTGATGATCGCCGCATTCGACGCGGCATCGAGTCAGGTGAGATCTTCACCGTGGCCCGAGACCGACGCAGCCGAAGCTGTACTAAAGCGGTTCCGAATGTTCGTTGAGGAAGGACTTTTAGACGAAGTCGCCGCTCCACGCAGTTGGAACAGATTTGCGGATAACGTGGTATCTCTGGTGAAATCATACCAGCGTTCGGACCTTTCTGCCGGCGTGATCGAACTCCTCGACGCGATTGAGTTTGACCTGCGTGGCGGCTCCCTTACGCCTGTGAGCGTCAGCTACTTCCAGTACGTAGTTAGTTTCGTGAGTAGGCCGGATACGCCAGGCCATACCCGAAAGCACGTCGTAGTTCCATCCTCAGAATTCGAGCTTCTAGGCATTAGGGAGGGATTTACAAAACAGTTTGCATTTCCGGAACGCGCAGACAATGACTAGTACCCTAGTTATAGCAAGCGCGCAAGCGCGATTGATCACGTCCACCAGGTTCGGGCACCACACGACTCGCCCCTGGACGCTCCTAAAGCGGACCGTGACGAGGGTCCTGTTGTGACGGACCTTTGTGCGAGACGACTCCAGGCCCTCCGGATCGCCATTGGTCTCCCGTCAGCGCATATCGCCGGACGGTCTCGTGAGTTTTATTGCTTCAAAGACAGCAGTCAGTACGCAGGCGTTCCAAAGCGACCAAGTGGGTGGCTTCGTATCCCGCGCTCGCTGTAATGGCACACCCCTGTGACGGGGTCACCTCTGCGATTTGGTAGGTGCTGTCGACGTTCCGGCGTCGAGACCGTCAGTTCGCAGCGACTTGTCACCTGGGCGGGCAGGGCTCTGGATGCACGATCTGAAGTTCAGTCGCGAGACCTTCGAGGAGAATGTGCCCAGGTGGATCTACACAGTAGATAAGGCGATTCGGCTTCAAGAGGCACCGCCGCCTTGATCGGGATCGAAACGGGCACTGCTCGGTCGTGCCGCTAAGGTGCGACTGTCCGGCACTTCGTGCAGCACTCCCACCTAGGTGTACTGACTCGTTGCGTTGTTGACTCGGTCGATGGGTCGTAGGCCGCCGATGCCGAGGTGGGGTCGTTCTAGGTTGTAGTGCTGGAGCCAGGTAGGCA